>NZ_JATV01000001.1:0-327500 GCF_000611675.1 Flavobacterium succinicans LMG 10402
ATTTTTAAATTCAAAATACAAAAGTATTCCTTCTTCAAAAATAGTCCGTGAGCTCCTGCTTTTATTGAATAATTCAGTTTCGCTACGAAGTCTAATGCGGATTCTGGGTTTAATATTTTGGGCGTTACCACAAGGGTCGGGCTTTTCGCTACAATCTTTTTTAAGGCAAAAAAAGCCTTAAAAAAGGATTTCCACTACAATCCCTAACGCAGCTACAACATCGCGTTAGGTGCTGAATAGAAGAAATTGAAAAGCACTACTTTTCCTCAAACATTTTCAACAATTGTGTCACCGTATTCCAATTGCGAATAGTAGCGGTTAGGTTCAATTTTTTCTCAATATATTTTTGATCAAATCTCGTTTTCCCAGCACCCACAGCGTATTTAATGTAAATTCTGCTACCATCAATCTGTGCTTCATCGGGTTTCACTTGACTCATTTTTAAATCATTGATACTGTCACTTTTCAATTCCATCGAAACAAAAGCGACATACAATTTTTTCAAATCAACTTCTTTTTCCTTCAAAAAAGAATTATGGGCAAAACAAGCCTCCAAATCCGATTTCCCAATCACCACCACAGGAACTTCAAGACCAAGCGCTCTAAATAGTTCTTGCTTAATCATGAAACCTACCTTGGCAGGATTTTCCTCTTCGCTATCTACAAAAACATTCCCCGACTGAATATAGGTTTGTACGTTCTTAAAACCAACGGCTTCAAGAGTTGCTTTCAAAACCTCCATTTTAATCATATTATGCCCTGAAACATTGATGCCACGGAGGAGCGCTAAGTGTGTTGTCATTATTTTTAATTAATTATGAAAAAATAAAATTATTCGCCTAAAAGTTCTCTAAATTTTAATTCTATTTCTTTTTTTAACGGATGTATTATTTCTGGAATTTTCTTGTAAGTAAAGGCGGACGCTAACCTGTCTTCTGTTTCTAATTTTTCACCCATCGATTTATAAATTTGCCTTTGGTCATAAGCATTAAATATTTCACCAGATTCCCTAAAAAAACTAAGCAATAAGATCTCAGTCTCTTCATCGAAGTAAATCGAATTAAAGTTAAAATACTGCAAAAATTCATTATGAGCTTCACGATATTCCTTGCTAGCTTTTTGCTCATTTTGATCAAAATCTTCACCCTTTGCAGTAAACTTAAATGGTGAAATATGGTTTCCTAATAAATTTAAATTAGTGTTCAAGTATTTAAACGATTCTTGTAAAACTTCAAATCGCTTTTCGTGAAGCTTAGTAAACTTGAAATTTTCTTTAGATTTTAGATGATTAAGCTCTGTTTGAAATTGAGAAAGTTCTTTTGAATGTTCATTTTTGAGTTTTTCAATTTTTTCATCAAAGGAATTTTTAACACTACCTTTAACTCGTTCGTTTAAGTATAATGTTAATAATGTTGGTACTAAACCACTAACAAAAACAACTATAAGATTGCTATATTCTCCCAATACCAAATGTGTTGTCATTCTCTTTCGATTAAATTTTAACCTTAACCACTACTTTCTTCACTTTCGAAACCTCTCCAGCTTTTATACAAGGACGGTGCAAATCTTCAGGAAAAAACAAGGTAAACATCCCTTCTTCCACTCGTAATAACGAAGTATCACCTTCATAAAAAGTATAATCTTTTTCCAAGTCCTCTTCTACCATTTTCTGGTTGGTCAAAGGAGCAAATCCCATCAACTCCACTCCACTGATGACGTATTGAATATCAATGTATTTGTGATGCCCTTCTAGCACACATTCGGATTCATCTTTGGTGTCATATTCTTGCACAATCGCAAAAACAGCCTCGCCATCAATCTCGTGCTTTCCTGAGGCAATAGCCTTTAAATCGGTGGTAGTTATAAACTCAAAACCTTTGGCCAAACGTTTAGTCAATTGGCTGTATAATCGGTAATTCTCAATTTTATCAATAACCATATTTCTAGTATTTAGTTTCCAAAGATATTGTGAATTGAAGGAAATTCCTAAACAAACCCATTTCCAAATCTAGAAACAATCTACTATCTTCGCTTTGCGAAAAAAAATCCTTGAGTTAAGAATATAAAAATTCAAAATAACTGATAACTCATAACTGACAACACATAACCGATAACTCAAAAATGTCGAACAATCTCCTAGAAACTCCCATTGAATACTTGAAAGGCGTTGGCCCCACTCGCGGGACTTTGCTTCGCAAAGAATTAGGGATTCACAAATATGGAGATTTGGTCAATTTTTATCCCAATCGATACATTGACCGTACCCGTTATTACAAAATCAATGAATTGCAAGGCACCACAGCCGAGGTTCAAATCGTTGGCAAAATCATCCACATCAAAACGGTGGAGTTTGGTAAAAATCAAAAACGTTTGGTCGCAACTTTCGTTGACGAGACAGGACAAATGGATTTGAATTGGTTTCAAGGTCACAAATGGATTAAAGAGAGTTTAAAACTCAATGAAATGTGTGTTGTTTTTGGGAAATGTGCCCAATACGGCAGTCAGTTCAGTATAGCGCATCCTGAGATTGAATTACTCGCTGAGCACCAACAAAGCTTGCGTTCGGCTATGCAACCTGTGTATCCCTCTACCGAAACTTTGGCCAACAGAGGGATTAGCAACAGAGTCATCAACAAAATGATGCAACAATTGTTTTTGGAAACACAGGCCTTATTTACCGAGACTTTACCTCAATATCTGCTTGAAGAGTTGAAATTGATTCCAAAGAATGCTGCGCTTTTCAACATTCACTTTCCAAAAAGCAGTGAAGCCTTAGCCAAAGCACAATTTCGTCTGAAGTTTGAAGAATTATTCTACATTCAGTTGCAATTGATTACCAAAAATTTGATTCGCAAACACAAAATCAAAGGACATCCCTTTTCAAAAGTAGGAGAATTGTTCAACGATTTTTATCAAAATCACTTGCCTTTTGATTTGACGAATGCCCAAAAAAGAGTAATCAAAGAAATCCGAACCGATATGGGTAGTAATGCCCAAATGAACCGTTTGTTGCAAGGAGATGTGGGCTCAGGCAAAACAATTGTGGCATTTATGAGTATGCTTTTGGCTTTAGACAATGGTTTTCAGGCTTGCTTGATGGCACCCACAGAGATTTTGGCCAATCAACATTTTATTGGACTTTCAGAATTTGCCACTACCTTAAATATCAACATCAAAATTCTAACGGGTTCTACCAAAACTGCGGCACGTAAAATCATTCACGAAGAACTCGAAAATGGAAGTTTGCAAATCTTAATTGGTACTCACGCGCTATTAGAAGACAAAGTGCAGTTTCAAAATTTAGGCTTAGCCGTAATCGATGAGCAACATCGTTTTGGTGTAGAACAAAGGTCAAAATTGTGGAAAAAGAACACCATTCCTCCTCACGTTTTGGTTATGACGGCTACTCCTATTCCTAGAACTTTGGCGATGAGTTTGTATGGCGATTTGGATGTTTCGGTTATTGATGAATTGCCTCCTGGTCGAAAACCGATTCAAACTGTGCATCGTTTTGACTCCAACCGTTTGAAAGTTTGGAAATTTATTCGAGATGAAATCGCTTTAGGGCGCCAGATTTATATTGTCTATCCCTTAATTCAGGAATCCGAAAAAATGGATTTTAAAGATTTAATGGACGGTTACGAGAGTATTTCTAGGGATTTTCCCCTACCCGACTATTCCATTTCGATTTTGCACGGAAAAATGAAACCAGCAGAAAAAGATGCCGAAATGAAACGCTTCGCCGAAGGAAAAACCAATATTATGGTAGCAACTACTGTAATTGAAGTGGGTGTCAATGTGCCGAATGCCAGCGTAATGATTATTGAGAGTGCCGAACGCTTTGGACTATCTCAACTTCATCAATTACGTGGTCGTGTGGGACGTGGTGCGGACCAAAGTTATTGCATCTTGATGACTTCCTACAAACTGACCAGCGATAGTAAAATCAGAATGGAAACTATGGTCAATAGCAACGACGGATTTGAAATTGCCGAAGTAGACTTGAAATTACGAGGACCAGGAGATATAATGGGAACTCAACAAAGTGGGGTTTTAAACCTTCAAATTGCGGATTTGGTCAAAGACAAAGACATATTGCTTTTGGCTAGAAATTACGCTTTCAAAGTATTGAATGACGACCCTTCTATGCAAAAACCAGAAAATACTATCCTTAGAATGGTTTTTATGGAACTTACCAAGAAAAAAAATATTTGGAACTATATTAGTTAAATCTAACCCGTTGGGTGAAATTATTTTTTACCACATAGAATCATAGAATTTATAGTTTTTAAAAGAAACAAATAGACGTTTTACTATTCACATAGCTCATCTATTGTGAGAAATAGTGCTATTTCTATTTTTTCTATGTTGATTACTATTAATCTATGACTCTATGTGGTTAAGTTTTTATTTTATTTGAATTTCACCCAACGGGTTAAATCTATTATTAAATTCTCTTTGTTTTTAAGAATTTATGCTTTAAAACGAAACGATTCCGAGTTGTTTTATTAATTTGTATGTACAAATGTTAAATTATTTTTTCTTGTTACCGCTTTCTTACAAATGCTTTACTTTTGTTTTTGAACTTTTTTTTCAAACCAATTAAACCATTGGTTATTTCTGATGTCTCATCTACTTATATTAATAAAAAAGCAAGTTTAAAATTCAATTTATCTTACTTTAGAAGGTTAAAACAAACAGCTTTCCACACCCAAATATTACCAAAAAAACAAATAATAACTACATATGAAAATAAAAAACCTTGTTTACACGCTTTTAGTTCTTATCATTGGAGGTTTTATCGCCTACAGAGTAGTTTCGAATTCTAAAAAAGGAGGCGATTCAAAAGACAAAGGAGGAAAAGACAAACCGATGAACGTAAGTGGAATTGTAATCAAAACACAAGTTTTTGAGAACAACTTATCCCTATCAGGTTCAATAGAAGCCAATGAACAAGTCGAAATTCGAAGTGAAGTTTCGGGAATTGTAGAAGCCATTTCGTTTCAAGAAGGAAGTTTTGTAAACAAAGGTCAAGTGTTATTTAAAGTCAATGACCAAGAATTAAAAGCGCAACTTATTCAAGCGACAACCAAAGAAGGTTTGGCCGCAGAGAATGCCAGAAGAGCTAAATTGCTTTTGCAAAAAGAAGCCATAAGCCAAGAAGAATATGATGTAGCCAAAGCCGAGCACAGATCAACACAAGCCCAAGTGCAATTGATTAGAGCTCAAATTGCAAAAACATCCGTAAGAGCTCCTTTTTCTGGAAAAATAGGATTGCGTTCCATCTCTCCAGGAACCTACATCACTCCTACTATTCTAGTTGCCAATTTGGTTAATATCGGGAAATTAAAAATCACGTTTTCTGTACCAGAAAAATATGCTTCACAAATCAAGTTAAATACCAACATTTCTTTTACCGTTTCTGGTACCACTCAAAAATACCACGGTGTTGTTTACGCTATCGAACCTGAAGTGGCCACCGCAACCCGTACCTTACAAGTTAGAGCTATTGCCGATAACAAAGAAGGAAAGCTTTTCCCAGGGACTTTTGCAAATGTCGAATTACCTTTAGATGTCATTAAAGATGCTATTATTGTTCCAACAGAAGCGATAGTTCCGATTCAAAATGGTAAAAAAGTATTCATTTCCGAAAAAGGAATGGCAAAAGAAGTAAAAGTAGAAGCTTCAACCAGAACGGATGCTTCCATCTTGATTCTTTCAGGATTAAAAGCTGGAGATACTTTACTGACCACAGGCGTAATGGCGCTGAAAGATGAAACACCTGTAAAAGTTAAAATTAAGTAGTGTTTATAGTAATTAGTACTTAGTGATTAGTGATTAGTAATAAACAACAGAAGATTATAAACTAAAAACCAAGAACTGAGCACTGAGGACTAACCACTAAGGACTTTAAAAGAAAAAATAAAACAAATGAGTTTATCCACCATAAGCATAAAAAGACCCGTTCTAACGATAGTTTTGAATCTAACTATCATTTTGTTTGGAGTCATTGGCTACAGTTTTTTGGGAGTTCGAGAATTCCCTTCTATCGACCCTGCTCAAGTATCGGTGAGAACGAATTATACTGGAGCGAATTCAGATATTATCGAATCTCAAATTACTGAACCTTTAGAAAAAGCCATAAACTCTATAGATGGGATTCGAAATGTAACTTCTTCGAGCATACAAGGAAGTAGTAACATTACTATTGAATTTGATTTGAGTAAAAATTTAGAAGAAGCTGCCAATGATGTACGTGATAAAGTATCACAAGCTGTTCGTAGCTTACCACAAGATATAGATGCTCCTCCTGTAGTTTCTAAAGCTGATGCTAATGGGGAGTCGATTATTTCAATGACGGTGCAAAGTGACACGAGAAACGCATTAGAATTAAGTGATTTTGCTGAAAATGTGATTGCGCAACGTCTAGAAACCATTCCTGGTGTAAGTGGTGTACAAATTTGGGGACAAAAAAGATACGCAATGCGTTTATGGATTGACCCAGTAAAATTAGCAGCCTATGGTTGTACTGTAGCTGAAGTTCGTAGCGCTCTTAATAAACAAAACGTAGAATTACCTTCAGGAAAACTTACAGGAAGCAACACTGATTTAACAGTAAAAACAGTTGGTAATCTTTCTAAACCTGAAGAATTCAATAATATCATCATTCGTAGCGAGGGCGATAGAATTGTCCGTTTTAGTGATATTGGAAATGCTGAACTTGGTGCTGAAAATTTAGAGACCAAAATGAGTCAATCAGGGCTTCCATTATTGGGTGTGGCTATTGTTCCGCTGCCAGGAGCCAATTATTTAGATATCTCCAAAGAGTTTTATAAAGTCTACAACTCTTTACAAAAAGATTTACCAAAAGACATCAAACTAAACATTGCCATTGACAGTACGATTTTCGTAAAAAAATCGGTGGTTGAGGTAGCTGAAACCCTTGGTATTTCTATCATTCTGGTAATCTTAATTATTTACTTGTTCTTTAGAGATTGGGCCATTGCCTTCCGTCCATTGATTGATATTCCCGTTTCCTTGATTGCAACATTCTTCATTATGTGGCTTTTTGGATTTTCGATTAATGTATTGACGTTGTTGGCGATTGTTTTGGCCACAGGATTAGTAGTTGATGATGGAATTGTAGTAACCGAAAATATTTTCAAAAAGGTAGAAGAAGGAATGTCACCTATTGAAGCAGCAATAAAAGGGTCGAATGAAATCTTTTTTGCGGTAATTTCAATTTCGATTACCTTGGCTGCAGTATTTCTTCCTGTAATATTTTTGGAAGGTTTTGTTGGTCGATTGTTTAGGGAATTTGGGGTGGTGATTGGTGCAGCAGTACTAATTTCAGCTTTTGTTTCTTTGACTTTGACTCCAATGCTAAATGCCTATTTAATGAAAGGTGGCGTTCAAAAGAAATCCAAATTCTATTTGATGACCGAACCTTATTTTGAAAAATTAAACAGTAACTATGCAGAATCATTAGGGCGTTTTATGAAAAAGAAATGGTTGAGTTTCCCTATTTTAATTGCTTGTTTTGGATTGATTTACCTTTTCTTTTCGCTTTTGAAAAAAGAAACAGCTCCTTATGATGACAGAAGTGCCATTGTAATGTCTATGACGACTCCAGAAGGCGCTTCTTATGAATATACTGACCGTTTTATGCAGGAAGTCTCTAAAATTGTAGACGATTCCATTCCAGAGAAAAATGTTTCGCTTATCATAACATCACCAGGTTTTGGAGCTTCTACGGTAAACAGCGGACGTGTTCGTATTGCCTTGAAAGCACCAGAAGAAAGAAAGCGTTCTCAAAAGGAAATTGCAGAACAATTAACCAAAATCACCAAACAATTTCCTGAAGCTAAAACAGCAGTTATTGAGCAACCAACCATTGCAGTGAACCGTCGTGGAGGATTGCCAATTCAATATATTATTCAGGCGCCAAACTTTAAAAAATTAGAAGAGAAAATTCCATTGTTTATGGAAGAAGCCGCTAAAGATTCCACTTTTGCGATTACGGATGTGAACCTGAAATTCAACAAACCTGAAGTCACCGTTACCATCGACAGAGAAAAAGCAGAAAGCTTAGGAATTTCGGTTTTGGATATTGCACAAACCTTGCAACTTTCGTTGAGCGGACAACGTTTTGGTTATTTTATGCAAAACGGAAAACAATACCAAGTCATTGGACAATTCAACCAAGAAGACCGAACCAAACCGCTTGATATTGCCTCTATGTTTGTCAAAAACAACAAAGGAGAACTGATTCAGATGGATAATGTGGTGACCATTCAAGAACAAAGTAATCCACCGCAATTGTATCACAACAACCGTTATATGTCGGCCACTGTTTCGGCGGGATTAGCACCAGGCAAAAGTTTGGGCGAAGGAATTGAAGCGATGAATAGAATCAAAGCCAAAGTTTTGGACGATACGTTTACGACTGATTTAGGTGGAGAATCTCGTGATTTTGTGGAAAGTAGTTCGAATACTTCTTTTGCTTTTGGATTGGCTTTAATCTTGATATTTTTGATTTTGGCAGCACAATTTGAAAGTTTTATTGACCCGTTTATTATCATTTTGACTGTTCCGATGGCGGTTGCTGGAGCTTTGTTTTCATTGTGGTTGTTCAATCAGACTTGGAATATTTTCAGTCAGATTGGAACTGTAATGTTGATTGGGTTGGTGACCAAAAACGGTATTTTGATTGTAGAATTTGCGAATCAATTACGAGAACAAGGTAAACCGAAATTTGAAGCGATTATGGAAGCATCTGAAGCGCGTTTGCGTCCTATTCTGATGACGAGTTTGGCGATTTCGTTAGGAGCGTTGCCAATTGCTTTATCACTTGGAGCGGCATCGACTAGTAGAATTGGTATGGGAGTCGTGATTGTGGGAGGAACCATATTTTCATTGGTGTTGACTTTATTTGTAATTCCAGCCTTGTATTTGATGTGGTCTAAAGCTAGAAAACATTATCCTGAATTTGATCATATTGCAGAATACGAAGCCGAATCGAAATAGTCGTTGATTCGTCTTATGAAAAAGAGAAGTCTCGTATAGCCCCGATAGTAGCGGCATCCTTTTTTTATTTTTCTTTTCAAAAATAAAAAAAGATATAGCGGATAGCGGGAGGAATCGTGTTTTGAAAACAGATGTGGTGCTCCTTGAATTAGAAAATTAGAATTTAATTGGTAGTTGAAAATAAGAAATGAGAAAAAATATAATTGCGTTTTTGTTATTGCTTTTGTGTGGTCCTTGGGTGTATTGTCAAGATGTATTGACGATACAAGATGCAGTGGCGATTGCTTTGGAAAATAACTTTGAGATTAAAATCGCAAAGAATAGTCTAAGTATTGATAAAGTCAATGTTTCTGAGGGAAATGCAGGCATGCTTCCTTCTTTAACGGGCTCTTTTATTGATAATAATAGGATTCAAAATACTTCGCAAACCCTACAATCCGGGCAAGTGAATTCACTCAAAGATGCTAAAAATAATAGCATGAATTATGGCGTGAGTTTGGATTGGACAGTTTTTGATGGCTTACGAATGTTCGCGAGATACGATCAATTGAAAGAATTGCAAAAATTAGGAGAAGCCAAATTAAAACAAACAATTTTGAGCAAAATTGGTGCGGTGAACGCTACCTATTTTGATTTGGTACAACAACAGCAGCAATTGATTGCCATTGACAGTACTTTGTTGATTTCTACCCAACGATTACAGTTGGCCGAAAATCGTTTCAAGATTGGGAAGGCTTCTAAATTGGAGGTTTTGAATGCTCAAGTGGATTTGAATACCGATAAAGTAGCTTTGTTGCGACAAAAAGAATTGTATGCCAATACCAAAATAAAATTGAACCAAATTTTGGCACGTGATGCTCAAACTTCTTTTTCAGTTTTAAATGATGTAATAGTGGATAATTCTTTAATTTTAAATGAATTAAACGATTTAGCTAAAAAGCAAAACCCACAATTACAATCACAGATTATTGCCAAAAATATTTCCGAATTGCAACTCAAACAAGTTAAAGCTGCTCGTTATCCGGTGATTAGTTTGAATTCAGGTTATAATTTTCAAAATACTGAATCGAGTTTGGGATTTACCACAGAATCTTCGGCTAGAGGTTTTAATTATGGTTTTACTGCTACCTTAAATATTTTTGATGGTTTTGCTCAAAATAGAAATGAGAAAATTGCAAAACTAGAAATTGAAAACACCAAATTGGCGATTGAACAACAAACTCAAGCTTTAGAATCGCAATTGTCTACTTTTTATCAAACGTATTTGACCAATTTGGAACTGGTTACTTTGGAAGAAAACAATGAAGCTATTGCCAAACAAAACCTTGCCATTACAATCGATAAACTAAAAATTGGTACCATAACCACCATCGAATTTAGAGCCGCACAATTGAATTATGTGAATGCCAGAGTTAGAAATAGCAACGCACAATATCAAGCCAAATTATCCGAAATAGCCTTAAAAGAGTTGGCAGGTACTATTTCATATTAATATTTTCAATCCTTTTATGACTTCTTACAACCCTAAAGATTGGTTTCGATTTATTTTCTTTTTCAGCAAAGGAGATACTTTTAGAAAATTAATTCCAATCATGATTTTAATAGGATGCTATTCAGCTGGAATTGCCTATTTAGAGATGGAATATTGGCATTTACCGGATAGTAGTCATGTCAAAAACATTTCGCTAATGCATGGCATGTTGGGTTTTGTGATTTCATTATTATTAGCTTACCGCACCAATACAGCTTATGATCGTTGGTGGGAAGGCCGCAAAATGTGGGGTGGTTTAGTAAATAACAGTAGAAATCTAGCTATTAAGTTATCGGCTATTTTGCAAGACGATAAGGATAAAGTGTTTTTTAGAAAAATGATTCCAGGCTATGCTTCGATTTTGCAAAAACATTTAAGCGATGATGAAACTGCACAACAATTATTTGACGATGTCGATCTACAAATTAATCAACAACGACATCGCCCGAATCAAATCGCCCAAATGTTGTTTCAAAAAGTAAATGATTTGTACCAATCTCATAAAATAACAGGTGATCAATTGATTATTTTGAACACAGAATTACAGTCTTTTACTGAGATTTGTGGCGCTTGTGAACGTATAAAAAATACGCCTATCCCCTATTCGTACAGTGCCTTTATCAAGAAATTCATTTTTATCTACGTACTTACTTTGCCTTTTGGTTATGTTTTTAGCTTAGGGTATTATGTAGTTCCTGTAGTCGTTTTTATTTTTTATGTCTTGGCTAGTCTTGAATTGATTGCCGAAGAAATAGAAGACCCTTTTGGTTCGGATGCCAACGATTTACCTACTGCAAAAATCGCATCCAATATTAAAAAACACATCGAAGAATTGTTGTAATTAGAAGAAGGACGATTGGAGTGTCTAAAAAATAAGCAAAATGTTTCTCTCTACAAGGTTCAATCCTTATATTTGCATTCTTATTAAAAATGACAAATGAAGGTATCATATAATTGGTTAAAACAATTTATTAAAATTGATTGGAATTCAGAAGAAACAGCTGCTTTGCTTACAGATTTAGGTCTAGAAGTTGAAACTGTTGATAAATACCAATCAGTAAAAGGAGGTTTAGAAGGCATTGTAATTGGACATGTATTGACTTGTGTACCGCACCCAGATGCCGATCGATTAAAAGTAACTACAGTAGATTTAGGTGATGGAGTTCCCGTTCAAATAGTATGTGGAGCCAGTAATGTTGCTGCTGGTCAAAAAGTACCCGTGGCTACTATTGGTACCGTTTTATTTGATAAAGAAGGAAATCCATTTACCATAAAAAAAGGAAAAATTAGAGGGCAAGAAAGTCATGGAATGATTTGTGCTGAAGACGAATTAGGTCTTGGTGAAAGTCATGACGGAATTATGGTCTTGGACGAATCCTTAGTTCCTGGCACAAAAGCAGCAACTGTTTTCAAAATAGAAAATGATGAAGTATTTGAAATTGGTCTAACGCCAAACCGTGCTGATGCCATGAGTCATTTAGGTACCGCTAGAGATTTGCGTGCTGGTATGATTCAAAGTGGACAAAATGTAGAGTTAATCACTCCATCCGTAAGTAATTTTAGAGTAGATAAGCGTACGCTTAAAATAGATATTAATGTTAAAGACAGTAAATTAGCACCAAGATATTGTGGGGTTACGATTTCTGGAATTACCGTTAAAAGTTCTCCAGAATGGTTGCAAAATCGCTTAAAAGCCATTGGAATCAATCCTAAAAATAATATTGTAGACGTTACAAACTACGTTTTACATGATTTAGGACAGCCCTTGCATGCTTTTGATGCCAACAAAATTACTGGAAAAATACACGTGCAAACTCTAGAAGCGGGTACTAAATTCATCACATTAGATGATGTAGAAAGAAGCTTGCATGAAGAAGATTTAATGATTTGTGATGACAAAGGTCCAATGTGTATCGCGGGTGTTTTTGGAGGAAAAAAATCAGGAGTTACTGAATATACAACGGCAATTTTCTTAGAAAGTGCTTACTTTAATCCTGTAAGTATTCGAAAAACGGCCAAGAGACACCAATTAAACACCGATGCTTCTTTCCGTTTTGAGCGTGGCATCGATCCAACAATCACTGAATATGCCTTAAAAAGAGCGGCACTTTTGATTCAAGAAGTGGCTGGCGGCGAAATTACATCTGATATTATCGACATTTATCCTAAAAAAGCAGAAGATTTTACCGTTTTTCTAAATTTCAACAAAGTGGCCAAAATTATTGGTCAAGAAATTCCAAAAGACACCATCAAACAAATCTTAGCTTCTCTTGAAATTAAAGTCAATAGCGTTACCGATGCTGGGTTAGGACTTATTATTCCTGCCTATCGTGTAGATGTACAACGTGAAATTGATGTTATTGAAGAAATTCTTAGAGTTTACGGTTATAACAATATTACTACATCCAAAAAACTTAATGCTTCTGTAGCCAATGCACCAAGAACGGAAGATTATAAGGTACAAAACACTGTAGCTTCTCAGTTGAATGCACAAGGTTTTCATGAAATGATGGCGAATTCCTTGACTACTGCAACTTACGCGCAACTCTCAGAGAACTTAAAAGAAGAGCACAACGTTACAATGTTGAATCCTTTGAGTAGCGATTTGTCAACTATGCGTCAGTCGTTATTGTTTTCTGGTTTAGAAGCTTTAGCGTATAATATCAATAGAAAAAATGCCGATTTGAAGTTGTTTGAATTCGGTAAATCATATCATAATTTCCCTACTGGTTATGAAGAAATAAAGCATCTAACTTTGTTTCAAACTGGTAATCGTAACAAAGAAAATTGGAATTACGCCACTCAACCCACTAATTTCTTTTTATTGAAAGGAAATGTAATGTCCATTCTTGAAAAACTAGGCATTCAAAAGGCTACTAGTATTCCTGTAACAACCGATGTTTTTGCTGAGGGAATTGCTTTAGGAATCGGACAGGAAATCTTGGTGGAATTTGGTCTGGTAAAAAAATCGATTCTAAAATCATTCGGCATCAAGCAAGAAGTTTTATTTGCTGATTTTAATTGGGCTTTGGTTTTAAAACTAGTGTCTAACAAAATTAAATTTACTGACATTCCAAAATATCCAGAAGTGCGCAGAGACTTGGCATTACTTGTAGATACTGCCGTTACGTATGATGCTATCTATAAAATCGCACGTCAAACTGAAAAGTCTTTATTAAAAGAAGTTAATCTGTTTGATGTTTACGAAGGGAACAATTTACCCGAAGGAAAAAAATCATATGCTCTTAGTTTTATTATTCAAGATGAGAATAAAACCTTGGAAGAAGCACAAATTGATAAAATCATGAGTAAATTGCAACGAAATTTCGAAACAGAACTCGGAGCTTCTTTACGCTAATTTATTTATTGTAAACACAATATGCATTTAACCAAAATCAGAACTTCGATTGGTTATAGAATACAAAAGCTGAATCTCAAAGCCAACATCGGTTTTGAGATTCTTTTTTTACTGAATCGTTAATTGAATATTTATTTATTAATAAAATTGAGTTTGAAAACAATTTTCAAAGTGAAAATTGCTATTTAAATTTGTAAGTTTGCTAGAGGTCAAAAGCACAAAAATGAGTATAACGGAGAAAAAATATAATAAACTTGCAATTCAAGTATCCTTGACAGGATTATCCTTTTGTTGTTTCGATACCTTAAATGGAAAGATCCTATCTTTTAACGAAGTACTTTTCGATACATTTCACAAGGCGAATAAAATTGAAGAGCTTTTTTCAGATGCTTTTCAACAGTTTCCTGTCTTAAAAGAAAAATATGATGAAATCACGGTAATTCACAATAACAGCCTTTCTACTTTTGTTCCAGCACCCTTGTTTGACGAAAACTATTTAGGTAGTTATTTGCAGTACAATACTAAAGTATTTGAAACTGATTTTTTCACCTATGATACCATTGCCAATTACGAAATGAAAACCGTTTATATTCCGTACGTAAATATCAATAATTTTTTTATTGATCAATTTGGTTCGTTTGATTATAAACATGCTAATAGTATTTTGGTAACCAAAATTTTAGAAGCTTCCAAAAATAATGACACCAAGAAAATGGTGATACATTTTAATACCGGCCATTTTGAAATTATTGTAGTGCAAAATCAACAGTTGTTACTCTTCAATTCCTTTGATTATACTACACCCGAAGATTTTTTATACTATATACTTTTCACAGCCGAACAACTGAGTTTAAATCCAGAAAATTTCCCATTAGAAATTATTGGAAATATTACTACTGAAAGTTTGTATTATCAAATCGCTTACCAATACGTTAGAAATATCTCTCTTTTTGATGTGAGTGCCTTACAACGAAACAATACTTTTTCAGAAGCTATCAACAGACAACATTTTATACTCTTCAACTCATGAGAATCATTTCAGGAAAATACAAAGGTAGACGCATCTCACCACCAAAGAATCTTCCGGTTCGCCCTACCACAGACATGAGCAAAGAAGCTTTGTTCAATGTCTTGAATAATCATTTCAATTTTGAAGGCTTAAAAGTTTTGGATTTATTTGCAGGCACTGGCAATATCAGCTACGAGTTTGCTTCACGAGGATGCTCCCCTATCACTTCGGTAGATGGCGACTTTGGATGTGTAAAATTCATCAAGCAAATTACAGCAGAGTTTGATTTTACGATTGCCGCTACAAAAAGTGATGTTTTTAAATTTTTAGAAAATTGCAAAACCAGCTATGATATCATTTTTGCCGATCCTCCATATGGATTGGATCAAGCTACTTTTGAAAAAGTAGTGCTTTTAGTTTTTGAAAATAATTTACTAAACGAAGAAGGCATGATGGTTATTGAGCATTCAAAATACACCAAAATGTCGCATTTGGATAATTTTTCATTTCAAAAAAGTTATGGTGGGTCTTTTTTCAGTTTTTTTGAATTCAACAATACCGATGAAGAAGAAGAATTAGAAGGAGATTTTGATGTAACTGATTCGGAAGAATAAAAAAAGAGCGTCTTTGGTAAAACAAAGGCTTTTTTTTGTAAAAAAAATGCAGACCTATAAGCCGGATTCTGTATTTCGATTACTCGAAACCCTTATCATTTATCTAGACTTACAATTACTCATAAGTTCAAGCTATCTACCCTTCAGCAACGAACGAGAAGCCCTTAAATGCTGATATACTTGATATTTCACCGCATAGAGTTTACCTGGTTTCACTACAGCATTACCTGTACATACTTTCTGTTGCACTTGTCCTAATCCCAACGAATTGGAACCGACGGGAATTACCCGCTATGCTTCTCTGTGGTGTCCGGACTTTCCTCCCTTCCAAAAACGGAACGACGATAAGGCGGTCTGCGGTGCAAAAGTAACTTTTTTAAACCATTTTTCAAGATTAAAATGACTTTAATCCCAATTACAATAAGACTATTTCATAAAGACTGAAAGGATAAAAATAGTTTACTTTATTATTCACATCAAAAAAAAAATCTAACTAGGTTTTACGCTAGTTAGATTTTGAATGATCTTATTTTTTTATGAATGGTTAACCGATTCGACTTCATTGGGATGATGCTCATGTTTGAACAATATCGCAAAAGCAATAGCGATTACTAATGAATAAATAGCAAAAGCCAACCAGATCGTATGCCAATCTTTCATCAATATTGCAGAATCAAAGATCCCATTTTCAGTGATCTTCTTGCCTTGACTTTCAATAAAACCAAGCATTTTTGGATTAGAAGTTTCAGTTTCTAAAAAAACGGCTAAGTCGCTAGTGCTTTTGAATGACTTCGTGAAAAATTGATCAATCGCCCAACCTGAAGTAAAACTTCCTAAAACCGCACCGATACCGTTGGTCATCATCATAAACAATCCTTGAGCAGAAGAACGGTTTTTTGAATCGGTATTGGTTTCTACGAACAAAGAACCTGAAATATTGAAAAAATCAAAGGCCATTCCATAGACTACGCAGGAAAGAATTATCATCCACAATCCATTTACAGGATCACCAAAAGCAAATAATCCAAAACGAAGAACCCACGCCAACATACTAATCAGCATTACCTGTTTGATACCAAAACGTTTCAAAAAGAATGGAATAGCCAAAATAAATAAAGTTTCCGAAATTTGAGAAATCGACATAATAATAGTAGAATATTCCACTACAAACGAATCAGCATATTTTGGAAAATGTTTAAATTCATCTAAAAACACATCACCATAAGCGTTCGTCAATTGTAACGCAGCTCCCAAAAACATAGAAAAAATAAAAAACAAAGCCATCTTGTAATTGGCAAAAAGCTTAAATGATTCTAAGCCCATCATTTCCATGAACGATGCATTTTCTTTTAGTAAATTTTGAGGTTTACATTTGGGTAACGAAAAAGAATACAGTCCCAAACAAATCGCTGCAATTCCTGCTATATAAAACTGATTAGCCGAAGCTTTATTGTCAGTTAGATTAGTAATCCACATTGCGGCTATAAATCCTACAGTTCCAAACACACGAATTGGCGGAAAATCTTTCACTACATCGCAATTGTTTAATTTAAGGGCGTTGTAAGAAATCGAATTACTCAAGGCAATTGTTGGCATATAACAACACATCGCCAAAAGCATCACATAAATAAAATTGTCTGGAGTAGTAATCTGTGGCAAGTAAAACAAGACTAAAGCATATAAAATATGCAAAATGCCATACAACTTTTCTGCATTTACAAATCGATCTGCTATAATTCCTGATAACGTTGGCATGAACAAAGAGGCAATCCCCATTGTACTAAAAACCAATCCAAATTGGGTACCATCCCATTGTTTTGTGCCAAACCAAAAATTGGCAATAGTGATAAGCCAAGCTCCCCAAACAAAAAATTGTAGGAAACTCATGATAATCAATCTAATTTTAATTCCCATAGAGTTGAATTGAAGTAGTAAAAAAAATAAGCAGTAAACTTACTATTTTAAATAGGTATTTACAAAAAATTAAACCGCTTTAATCGCATCTTGAACCAAATCAAATACAATGTCAAACTGCTCTTTTTTATTTAAATAGGAATTGTCAATTTCTATGGCGTCTTCCGCTATGACCAATGGAGAATCCTCTCGATGCGTATCAATATGATCGCGTTCCATTACATTATGCAGCACGGCTTCATAACTCACTTCATCTCCTTTTTCTTTCAATTCATCAAAACGACGTTGCGCCCTAGTTTCTGCACTAGCAGTCATAAAAATCTTCAATTCAGCCTCTGGAAAAACAACCGTTCCAATGTCACGACCGTCCATAACAATGCCTTTGTTTTTGCCCATTTCTTGTTGCTGTTCTACTAATTTTGATCGCACTTCCGAAACTTCAGCTACTTTACTCACAAAATTTGAAACGGCAATGGTACGTATTTCATTTTCTACGTTTTTTTGGTTCAAAAACATCTCGGCATAACCAAGCGATTCATTGAATTGAAACGATAATTGAATACTAGGTAAGGTCGCAATCAAAGCTGTTTTGTCAAAATTTTCTTTAGTAATCAAACCGTTTTGCATGGCAAAGTACGCCACGGCTCGGTACATAGCTCCAGTATCTACATAAATATAGCCTAATTCTTTCGCTAATTGTTTGGCCAAAGTACTTTTCCCAGTAGAGGAAAAGCCATCAATAGCAATGGTGATTTTTGTGTTCAAAATGAAAATAATTTATGATAATCTTTCCTGCTGGATAGGATTACGAATTTATAAAATAAAGATCTTTACCTAAGTGCGCTTTTTTTTTAGGAACAGCAACTCTGGGCATTTTTAATAAACAGGGTTCCCGCTATCCGCTATATCTTTGTTTTTTTTGCAAAAAAAAAAACAAAGGATGCCGCTGCTATCGGGGTTAAAGAGCCACAATGGTCTTTATTAACCATCAATCATAACTAAAAAAATCAGGCTGCAAAGTTAACAAACTCTTATTGCAAGTTCAAAGACAAACCAAACAAACTTGTGTTGGCAGCCAAAGTATATCGTGAATACGAATAATTAAAAGTCAATCGATTCATCTTTAATCCAAACCCAACCGATAGACCCGAAAAATGCCGTTGATCAACCACACGCAATTCTTCCGAACGACGAAAATTATACCCCAAACGCACATTAAATTTTCTTCTAGGAAACAGCTCTACACCAAAAATAACATGACGCAAGGCATTATTAAAAAATGAAACCTTTTCAGCGGTTACTGTGCCATCGATGGAGGTCTCTCCTCGAATCGGATTTGAAAAAGCAATATTCCATTGTTGCAAATTCTCTAAAGTCAAGTGCCATCGAATGGGTACATTGTCCAATTCTTGCGAAACCCCAAGCATAATTTCTAAAGGCAATGGTTCACGAAGCCCTGAATAGGTGGTGAATTGTGTTCCAATATTTCGAATCACTAACGCCCAATTCACATCATTTGGCTCGTCTATGTATATTATTCCAAGATCTAGTGCGCCACCCAATGAATTATAATTTTCTAATACAGATGAAATTACTTTGACATTGGCACCAAGATGCAAGTTAGTATAAGGAACCGTATAGGCATAACCCAAGGAAACGGCTACTTCGCTACCAGTAAATGAACTCGTAGCCAAGCCATTTTCGTCATACCCTTCAAATTGTCCATAATTAATGTAATTAACACCCGCATGAAATGTTTGCAAATGCTGATCATAGGTATAAGCGTACGATGCCGTGCCATAACTCACTTCGCCGAAGTAACTACCGTAGTTCAAAGCCAACTGATTGTGCATTTCTGGATTAATCGAAGCCGGATTAAAATGTACCTGATTCACATCGTCGTCATAAATTGTAACGGTTTTTCCACCCAAAGCTGCTTGACGTGGAGCAGTCATCAAATTCAAAAACTGATAGGTATACCTTCCTCCTATTTGCCCAAAAACAGGCAAACTAAGTAAAATGACGAGTAAAACGATCTGCTTTTTTATGATCCTCAAAATGGCATTTTTTTGATTAACTAAAACGACAAAACGAAGATAAAATTATATCCAACATAAATATGCTTTTCTTTATAAAAAAAGAAATTCCAAATCCCTAAACTGATGCACAGCAGGAATTTGGAATTACTATAATTCTTGGCTTTATTTTAGCTCTTTAGCGTTTTTAACTTTCTGATCCGTAATAGCGATGGCTAAAACTTCGCTCATTTCTTTTACGTAATGAAACGTCAAACCTTCAAGGTATTCTGCTTTTATTTCGTCAATATCGCTTTTGTTCTCATGACAAAGAATAATCTCTTTGATGTTGGCTCTTTTGGCTGCCAAGATTTTTTCTTTGATTCCTCCTACTGGCAATACTTTGCCACGTAAGGTGATTTCGCCTGTCATGGCCAAATTTTTCTTCACGCGCTTTTGCGTAAATAACGATACTAAAGAAGTCAACATTGCGATACCTGCACTTGGACCATCTTTTGGTGTTGCTCCTTCTGGAACATGAAGATGGATGTTGTATTTGGCAATAATTTCAGGATTCAACCCTAATAACTCGGCATTGGCTTTAATGTATTCTAATGCTATGGTAGCAGATTCTTTCATGACTGTACCCAAATTTCCAGTAATGGTCATGTTTCCTTTTCCAGCAGAAATCAACGATTCAATAAAAAGGATATCACCACCTACACTTGTCCAAGCCAAACCAGTAACTACACCAGCCACATCGTTGCTTTCGTACTTGTCGCGTTCTAATCTTGGAACACCGAGTACCGCAATAATATCTTCGTCGGTTACTTTTTTGTTGTACTCCTCCTCCATCGCTACACATTTGGCAGCGTTACGAACTATTTGTGCAATTTTATTTTCTAAGCCACGAACACCAGATTCTCTAGTGTAGCCTTCAATAATTTTTTCTAATTGTTTTTTACCAATAGTTAAATCTTTGCTGGTTAAACCATGAGCGGTTAATTGCTTTCCAAACAAATGTTTCTTGGCAATTTCAACCTTCTCTTCAATGGTATAGCCGGACATTTTGATCACTTCCATACGGTCACGTAAGGCAGGCTGAATCGCCGACATGTTATTGGATGTTGCCAAAAACATAACTTTAGACAAATCATAGCCCATTTCTAGGAAATTGTCATAAAATGCATTGTTTTGTTCTGGATCTAACACTTCTAGCAAAGCCGAAGATGGGTCTCCGTTATGACTACTAGACAATTTGTCAATTTCGTCTAACACAAATACAGGGTTAGACGTTCCCGCTTTTTTCAAGCTCTGAATGATACGACCTGGCATGGCTCCAATATAGGTTTTACGGTGGCCACGAATTTCTGCTTCGTCACGTAAACCGCCTAAAGAAATACGAACATATTCTCTTCCTAAAGCCTCAGCAACCGAACGCCCAATAGAAGTTTTACCAACACCCGGAGGGCCTGTCAAACAAATAATTGGCGACTTCATGTCGTTTCTTAGTTTAAGTACAGCCAAGTGTTCGATCATTCTTTTTTTGACTTCTTCTAAGCCAAAATGATCTTTATCTAATACTTTTTGAGCGTGTTTTAAATCGAAATTATCTTTGGAGAATTCGCCCCAAGGTAATTCCAAAAACAACTCTAAATAGTTGCGTTGTATACCGAAATCAGGAGCCTGTGGATTCATGCGACGCATTTTAGACAACTCTTTTTCAAAATGTTGTTGTGTTTTTTCGTCCCACTTTTTGGTTTTGGCTTTCTGACTCATTTCGTCCATTTCTTCTTCCTGTGAAACGCCACCCAATTCTTCTTGAATGGTTTTCATTTGTTGATGTAAGAAATATTCACGTTGTTGTTGATCTAAATCAAAACGAACTTTGGACTGAATATCGTTTTTAAGCTCTAATTTTTGAAACTCAATATTCATGAATTTCAAAGTAGCTAAAGCTCTCTCTTTTAATCCATTGATTGCTAGTAGATCTTGTTTTTCTTTAACTGAAAGATTCATGTTTGAGGAAACAAAATTCACTAAAAAAGAGTGGCTTTCTATGTTTTTTATTGCAAAAGTAGCCTCGGTTGGAATGTTGGGACTTTCTTGAATGATTTGAATGGCCAATTCCTTGATCGAATCAATAATGGCAGAAAACTCAGAATCATTTTTTCGAGGTTTTTTCTCTGCTACTTCTTTAATTGTAGCAGTAAGATAAGGCTGCTCGGTTACCACTTCGTCAATTTCGAAACGTTTTTTACCCTGTAAAATAACAGTTACATTACCATCAGGCATTTTAAGAACACGTAGAATTCTTGCTACAGTTCCAATTTTATTGATGTCATTTTTGGTGGGATCCTCGTCGGCTTCATTGATTTGTGCTACTACTCCAATCACTTTACCCGAAGCGTTTGCATCGTTGATTAATTTGATCGACTTGTCGCGTCCAGCTGAAATAGGAATCACAACGCCTGGAAACAATACGGTATTGCGCAAAGGCAAAATGGGTAATGTTTCGGGTAATGATTCGTTGTTCATTTCCTCTTCGTCCTCGGGGGTTAAAAGTGGAATTAAATCGGATTCGGAATCAAATTCTTGAAGTGACAAGTTGTCAATTGTAAGTATTTTGTGGTTTGACATATCGTTATTAAGTCATTTTGTCATTAAATGAAAAATCATGTAATGCAAAGTTAATGATTTATACTTTTTATTTATCTAGAATTCAGTACTTAACCTATAGTGCTGGGTACTAATCTTAATAATAAAGACAATCTTTGTGCCACTCTTGTCAAACGAAAAATGAGCTTCTTTATTTTTGAAGATGACAATAAATCAAGACTATTGCTGCTTCGTAGCCCTGATGGAAGTGGCATCCTTTTTTTGGCTACGAAAGCGATTAGCTGAAGTAGCCAAAAAAAGATACAACGAACAGCAGGACGATGTAGATAAATACTCCAAATGTTTCTGCTCCAAAATTTTAGTTGCCTATATCCAAGAATTGAGCGGATAAAAAAAGGAATATTATTGATATCTTTAAAATACTTTTGACCAAACTGTAACACTAGGCCAATACCACCGTCTTTACTAAAAACATAACTAGCTACTTGTCTTACCAAACATTACATATCGAAGCATTGGTGCTACTTTGCCAACAACAAAACCAAAAGGCTCAATTTGAGGTCTACAGCAGGTATAGTAAGGCCATGTACAATGTGGCGTTTCGTATGGTAAAAGATGCGCATTTTGCCGAGGATGTAATGCAAGAAAGTTTTTTGAAAGCGTTTACCAAAATTGATTCGTATAAAAAAGAAGTGGCTTTTGGTGCATGGTTAAAACGCATCGTAATCAATTATAGTATTGATTTTTGTAAAAAGAATAACAAACTCAAAGTGGATGATTTCGAGAAAAACCTTTACATAATTGAAGATAAAGAGACCGAATTTACCGAAACTTTCAACTTTGAAACCTTAAAAGTAAAAGAAGTTTTACTGGCTATAGAGTCGTTAAAAAGCAGTTATAGTACAGTTTTGACTTTGTTTTACATTGAAGGGTACGATCAAGAAGAAATTAGTGAAATCCTGAAAATAAGTTATGCGAATTGTAGAACGACTTTGAGCAGAGCCAAGGAAAGTTTAAGAACGAAATTATGTGACTATGAAAAACGAATGGGATAGATTAGAGGAATGGTTGACCAGCAAGGATACGACATGGGATATTGAGGAGACGCCACAAAATCATGAGTATCGTTTTATGCAGAAACTAGAAAACAGAAGTGTAAAACGTAAAAAAAGAAACCTATATACCGCAATTGGAATTGCAGCTACGGTTGTGTTGATGTTTAGCGTGTCTTTCTTTTTTAAGCCTGAGACGAAGGCTAAACATTTGAATTTTGCATCGGTGGAAACCAAACAAACGGATTCTATTTTTACGGTTATGATCCAACAAGAATTGAACAAGCTAAAAGAAATTAAATCACCAAAAAATCAAAAGATGGTTTCTGATGCCCTACTGCAAATGAGAAAGTTGGACAGCGATTACCAAAAAATAACCGAAGAAATTGCTGCTAATGGAGAAAACAAACAACTTATCTATGCGATGATTAGCAACTTACAAGTTCGCATTTCTTTTTTACAAAACGTATTGAATCAAATTGAAGCTACAGAACAACTTAACAGCATAACTGATGAAAAAACTTTATAAAACAATCTTACTATTTTTCCTTTTTCCATGGCTTTGTTTGGCGAATGAAAGCATCATTATTTCCAAGCAAAAAAACATCAAAAAAGCGTTTATTGTCAATGCTGACGCAGGAATTGATATCACAAATTCGTATGGAACCGTTTTTGTAACCACTTGGAACGAAGATAAAATAGAATTGGATATTTTGATCAAAGTTACTGGCGACAGTGAAAATTGGGTCAATCAACGCTTGAACGATATTACCGTTGACATCAATGCGCTAAAATCATTGGTGACGGCAAAAACACAAATTCAGAACAACAATTATCGTTCAAAAGGAAGAAATAATAGTTTTGAAATCAATTATATCATCAAAATTCCGAAGAATGGAAGTGTAATTCTTGATAATAAATACGGGAACATTACTACTTCTGACTTATATGCGCCTACCACAATTACTTGTAAGTATGGTAAAATTAATTTAGGAAAATTGAATCATCCTAGAAATACGATCACTATAGAATATTGTTCCAATTCTACCATTGGTTTTATGAAAAATGGTCTGGTGACTGCTCGTTATTCAGGATTAACTATTGATGCGCTGTCGAAAATTGAATTGCTTTCAGATTATACAGATACCTCAATTGGCGATGCCAATGATATAAAATACACTAGTAAATACGGCACCGTAAAAATTAAAGAAACCAACACTCTTGAAGGAATAGGGAATTACTTAACCATAAAAGTAGGTACCGTGAATCAACAACTTAAGCTGAATACCAAATTTAGTAGTATCGATATTGGAGTATTACAACCTAATGTGCAATCCGTATGGATAAATGCGGGTTATACAGGTGTGAAAGTTGGTTTTAATCCCAATTTCATCTTTGATTTTGAAGTTAGTTTGCGTTATGCCGATTTTAAATATGACAGTGAATTAGAGTTTTCAACTAAAGCCGAAACTAATTACAGCAAAAGCTACAACGGCTTTTACAAGAAAAGAGGCGCAAACTCATTGGTCATCAACTCAGAATATGGTAATGTATCGTTAACAAAAAAACTATAACTAAAAATATAATCTTATGAAAAATCTAACTATTACCAGTGCAATACTCCTTTCTTTGAGCGGGTTCTTCTCTTACGGACAATGGAATAATGGGAAACAAATTAAAGGCAACGGCAATGAAATCACAGAAACCAGAACCACCACAACGTATGACGGTATAAAAATTTCAGGTTTTTTTGATGTAGACTTAGTAGCAGGAAAAGAAGGAAGCATCACCATCAAAGGAGAGCAAAACATTTTGGACTATATTGATGTGGAAGTGGTAGACAACGTATTAAAAATTGGTACAGAAAAAGGATATTATTTTAAAACTTCCACAGGAAAGTCAGTACACATAACAATTCCTTTTGAATCCATCAGTGCGCTAGTTTTGAGTGGTTCAGGTGACATTATTAGTAAAAACATCATTAAAGCTGATGCATTTGATGCCAAACTTTCAGGATCTGGAGATTTAAAATTAATGGTGGATACGCAAAAATTCAACATGAATTTGAGTGGATCAGGCGATATAATTTTAAAGGGAACAACAGACGATTTTATGAGCAGTATTTCGGGTTCCGGAGATATTAATGCCTCTGATTTAAAGTCAAAAACTGTGAGTGTAAGCATCTCTGGATCTGGGGACACCAAAGTAAATTGCTCCGAAAGTTTGTATGCTAGAGTTTCTGGTTCAGGCGATATTGTATACTATGGAAATCCAGCAAAAAAGGACACCAAAGTGGTTGGTTCTGGTGAAATTTCAAGAGGAATGTAGTTTTTATTGTTGTTATTGAAAAGGAGTAAAAAATCCAACAAGTAGCAATTAAAAATAAAGGATACAGTACTTGGGTATCATTTATTACCAATTCAATAAAACACTAAGCGTCTTAAAAAATTAAGACGCTTTTTTTGGAGGTACACGTTTCAATAAAAACAGGGCTATAAAGAAAAATAAAGCCAAGAAAACAATTGCAAATCTTGGACTTCCAGTGATTTGATCAATTAAACCATATACACACATTCCGATTACAATGCCTACTTTTTCGGCTACGTCATAAAAACTAAAAAAGGAAGCGGTATCTGTAGTTTCAGGTAAATATTTAGAATAAGTGGATCTTGATAAAGCTTGAATACCTCCCATTACTAATCCAACAAAGGCAGCCATAATATAAAATTGTATCGGTAAGGTTATAAAAATAACCCCTAGACAAAGTAAAAACCAAAAACTATTGATGACAAGTAATGTTTTTATGTTGCCAAATTTTTCTGAAGCTTTGGAGGTCAAATAAGCGCCCAAAACCGCTACTAATTGGATCACCAAGATACAAATGATTAGTCCTGTAGTACTATCGCTTTTAGACTCCCACGCAATTTCTTGAGCTCCAAAATACGTTGCTACAAGCATAGCGGTTTGTACGGCCATACTTGATACAAAAAATGCATACAAATAGCGTTTCAAAGGCAAATTCTCCTTTAAAATTTGACTAACTTTTTTTAATTCTTTAAAACCTTGAAATAAAACATCTTTATGTATGGGTTTTGTAGATTTTTTAGTGCCTTTTGGCAAAAAGTAATAGGTGTATTGACTGAATACAATCCACCAAACACCCACCAATACAAAGGAATAACGCATAGCTTTCATGGCAGCTTCTCCTTCAGTACCAGAAATGCCAAACATTTTTGGTTTCATAATCATGGCCAAGTTGAGGATTAACAAAAGAACACTACCAATATAACCCAAAGAATAACCTTTGGCACTTATAGCGTCTTGTTGGTCTTCAAAAGCAATATCAGGCAAATAGGAATTGTAAAAAACCAAGCTTCCCCAATAGCCAATCAAACCTAAAAAATAAAATAACAATCCGCTGTATATGGTTTCCAATGAAAACCAGTACAAACCCATACAGGAAAGAGAGCCTAAGTAGCAAAAAAACTTCATAAAACTTTTTTTGTTTCCTACATAATCGGCAATACCAGATAAAAATGGAGAAATGATGGCCACTACCAAAAATGCGAATGCCGTAATAAAACTGATAAGCGCTGAATTTTTTAAATTCATTCCAAAAACAGTAATATAAAGCCCTTTGTCTATAAACAAAGCCCCGTAAAAAATAGGAAATACCGCCGAAGCGATGGTTAGCGTATACACTGAATTGGCCCAATCATAAAATGCCCAAGCGTTTAATAGTTTTTTATCTCCTTTTGATAAGTTTGCCATAATAATCAAATTCATTATTTGCAGTAAAAGTATCTTTTTTCTTCAATTTAAAAAACAGATTCACTTTAAATAATTGCAACAAAAAAGCCAAGTTAAGTACTTGGCTTATATAAGAGCTAGCCCTTCTTTTTAATATATTTTGCCAAATTTTGCGACTATGGCTTTCGCTTCTGGTATCAAACTTTGCAAATTGGCAACTCTGGTCGCATCAGCTGGATGCGTACTCATAAATTCGGGTTGTGCTTGGCCTCCCGATTGAGCGGACATTCTTTTCCAAAAAGCAATGGCTTCTTGTGGATTATAACCAGCAATAGCCATTAAAATTAATCCTATTTTATCGGCTTCGCTTTCATGAGCACGACTAAAAGGCAGCATCACTCCTACTTGCGATCCTACTCCATATAATTGTTGCCACAAATTTCGATTTTGCTCAGATTGACCTCCCGTTGCTACGGCTACGCCAAGAGCACCGTAGCCTTGTAATTTTGCTGCACTCATACGTTGTGCACCATGATTGGCTAAGGCATGTGATACCTCATGTGCCATTACAGTGGCTAATCCAGCATCGTTTTGGGTAACAGGCAAAATACCTGTATATACTACAATTTTACCGCCAGGCAAGCACCAAGCATTTACAGCTTTATCATCTATTAATTTGTACTCCCAACGGTAGTCTGTCAAGTATTGATTTTGTCCTATGGAATTCAGATATTTTTCTGCGGCTTCTTTTATTTTAATACCAATACTTTCTACTCTTTTGGCATCTGTAGTTCCTTGCACTACTTTGTTTTCTTTCAGAAATTGTCCGTATTGTTGGAATGACGCTGGAAACAGTTCACTGTTAGTCACTAAATTTAATGTTTTTTTTCCTGTCATAGGATTTGTAGCACAAGCACTACAAATCAATGCTAGAAGAGTGCTCAAGTAAAAAGAATAATTTTTCATGATGTAAAATTCATTTAGCTAAGAATAAAATTAATATAATTTTCCATTAATTCAAGCTTGTAAACCAAGAGAGAATTTCTTTAAATTAGAAAAAACTAATAACTGACTAAAACTATCAGATTAAAAAAAATCCCATAGTTTAATGTACTATGAGATTTGATTATTATAAAAACAAGATGTATCCTACTTTTATTAAAAAGCAACGTTCCATCTAGGTAATTTACCACTTTTGTCTAAAAAGCTTTGCAAAATTTGCCCTTCTACGCTTGTAGGAATTGCTTTTGTAGTACTGTTAAATGTTTCGTACCAAACTACTTCAATAGCAGTAATACCCTCTAACTTCATTTGTGCAGGCCATGAGTACTTTCTGCCCGTTTTAGCAAACTGATGTCCTTCGACAATTTTTTCTGCTAAACCACCTTTTTTAATCTTTAAAGTACCATCATTCTGCACGGTTCCTGATGAACCTACCATAATTAGTTCTCTGTCCGAAGTAAGATCAAACACTAAAAACACACCACATCCTTCTGTTGCGTTGCATACTTGCTCTAAACTATCTTCTGGAGAGAAGTTAAAACTATTGGTTACCGAAAACTTTTCTAATTCTTTATTCATGACTTTAAATTTAAACAAAATGCCTCACAAAATCGTGAGGCATTTTGGGATTTATAATTGTAGCTTCAGGAATTAACCTAAAACCTCT
The DNA here is from genome assembly GCF_000611675.1 of Flavobacterium succinicans LMG 10402. GTDB lineage: Bacteria > Bacteroidota > Bacteroidia > Flavobacteriales > Flavobacteriaceae > Flavobacterium > Flavobacterium succinicans. The sequence continues at coordinate 28,559 of NZ_JATV01000001.1, forward strand.
TTAACTTTTTTACCAATTTCTGCTGGAGAATCTACAACGTGAATTCCGTTATCTCTCATAATTTGTTTTTTCGCTTCGGCAGTATCATCAGATCCACCAACAATAGCACCTGCATGTCCCATTGTACGACCTGCTGGAGCAGTAACTCCTGCAATGAAACCTACAACTGGTTTGCGGTTACCATCCGCTTTGATCCATTTAGCAGCGTCTGCTTCTAATTGACCTCCAATTTCACCAATCATTACAATACATTCAGTTTCAGGATCGTTCATTAACAATTCTACCGCTTCTTTTGTAGTAGTTCCAATGATTGGATCTCCACCAATACCGATCGCTGTAGTGATTCCTAAGCCTTGTTTTACAACTTGATCAGCAGCTTCGTAAGTTAATGTTCCCGATTTAGAAACAATACCAACAGTACCTTTTTTGAAAACAAAGCCAGGCATAATACCTACTTTAGCCTCACCTGGTGTGATTACTCCTGGGCAGTTTGGTCCAATCAATCTTGCGCTTCTTTCTTTAACATAAGCATTTGCTTTGATCATATCGGCCACTGGAATACCTTCGGTGATAGCGATAATTACTTTAATACCAGCATCAGCTGCTTCCATAATGGCATCGGCAGCAAAAGCGGGTGGTACAAAAATGATCGTAGTATCAGCACCTGCCTGCTCTACCGCATCTTTTACTGTGTTAAAAACAGGTAAATCTAAATGTGTAGTCCCTCCTTTTCCTGGAGTCACTCCTCCTACAACATTTGTTCCATATTCAATCATTTGAGAAGCGTGAAATGTTCCTTCGCTTCCTGTAAAACCTTGAACAATAATTTTAGAATCTTTATTAACTAAAACACTCATGATATATATTTTATGTAGTTTTTTAAAAAAAATGCATTGCAAAAGTAAGATTTCTGAGATTAAATCAAAGTCATTTATTAACAAATTATTTAGAAATTTGACTCATTTGATATCCTCTATATAATTTATCTTCTTTGATTTGCCAAAATACCGTAAAATTAGCCAATAGTAGCTCCTCTCTTGGGTTTTCAACTGTCTTTACAAAATGTGCATAACGTACAGCTATCAAGTCTTCTTCTTCAATAATATGACTAATTCTGACTTTAGACCGTACATACGCTTTTTGAAGTTGTGTTGTATAGTGTAGTAAAACTTGGTAATCCATTTGAATATTTCCTTCAGAAGATTGCCAATCTAAAATGATGTTAGGATGAATGAATTCTTTTAAAACCGCACTATCAATGAGCGCATCAGATTTATAAAAAGCAATAACAAATTCTTTTGTAGTCATACTATTTTAGTTTATCTAAAATTTCAGGAATTTTTTTGATATTGGCCAATTGCTTTAATTTTTCTCTAGATTCTTGAATGGGTGTTCCAAAATATGTTTTTCCTCCTGCTACTGATTTAGTCACACCCGTTTGTCCCATGACAACGGCTTTGGTTCCAATGGTTATTCCGCTAGTTGTACCTACTTGACCCCATAAAGTAACTTCATCTTCAATGATAACACAACCAGCAATACCGGTTTGTGAAGCGATAAGACATTTCTTTCCAATTACAGTATCATGACCTACATGTACTTGATTGTCAATTTTGGTACCTGCTCCTATTGTGGTATCTCCCGTAACACCTTTGTCAATAGTACAAAGCGCACCGATTCCCACATTATCTTCGATTATTACACGACCTCCAGAACGCAATTGATCAAAACCACTTTCGCGTTTTTTGTAATAAAAAGCATCCGCTCCTAAAACCGTTCCTGCATGTATAATTACATTGTCTCCAATTACCGTATGATCATAAATAGCCACGTTGGCATGAATTACACAATTGTCACCTATGGTCACGTGGTTACCCACAAATACATTGGGTTGAATAATAGTATTTAGACCTATCTTGGCTGTTGGACTAATAGAAAGACTACAAGATTCAAAAGGTTTAAAATGTTGTGTCAACGTATTAAAATCCCTAAATGGATCATCAGAAATCAATAATGCTTTTCCTTCTGGGCAAACTACTTCCTTGTTTATTAGAATAATGGTTGCAGCTGATTGCAGTGCTTTATCATAATATTTGGGATGATCTACAAAAACGATATCGCCTGGAGTTACTACATGAATCTCATTTAATCCTAATACAGGAAAATCTGGATCTCCAACATACGGGCAATTTAGTAAGGACGCAATAGAAGCTAGGGAGTATTCTTTATGAAATTTCATAGTTTATTATTCGTTTTTTTTATTCGTTTTCAGTCACAGTAACGTAGCATTACGCCGCATACTGTGACTGAAAATAAATAAAAACTATTCTTTTACGCGCTCCATGTATGAACTTGTAGCGGTATCGATTTTGATTTTGTCTCCTTCGTTAATAAAAAGAGGAACGTTAATTGTTGCTCCAGTTTCAACTGTAGCAGGTTTTGTAGCATTAGTTGCAGTGTTTCCTTTTACACCTGGTTCAGTATATGTTACTTCCAATACTACAGAAGGTGCCATATCTACTGAAAGAGGCAAATCTGTTTCAGTATTGATCTGAATCATTACATTTTCTCCTTCTTTCAATAAATCTGGAGCGTCTAATACATTTCGGTTTAAAGTAATTTGTTCGAAAGATTCAGCATTCATAAAGTGAAACTCATTTCCTTCTGGATATAAAAACTGAAAAGTATGCGTTTCTACACGTACTACATCAATTTTGTGTCCTGCAGAAAAGGTATTATCTAATACTTTTCCGTTGGTTACTGACTTTAATTTTGTTCTTACAAAAGCTGGACCTTTCCCGGGTTTTACGTGAAGAAATTCGATAATTTTATAAATATCGTGGTTGTGCTTAATACAAAGTCCGTTTTTAATATCTGAAGTTGATGCCATTATTTTTTCTGTTTTAATTTAAATATTTTTCACTTAACTGTTTGTTTCTGGTTTTGTAAAAATGAAATAGAAAACAAACCGTTTTTTTTACCTTTTAATAATTTCCTGAATATCCTTTCATAATTCCTCTTGAAGAATTACGAATAAAATCAATAATTTCATCACGCTCAGGTGTAGCTTCCATTTCGGCTTCAATAATGCCTAATGCCTGAGTAGTATTGTAATTTTTTTGATATAAAATTCTATAAATATCTTGAATTTCTTTGATTTTTTCGGTAGAAAATCCTCTTCTTCTCAATCCCACGGAATTGATTCCAACATACGAAAGAGGTTCTTTTGCTGCTTTTGTAAAAGGAGGCACATCCTTTCTGACCAATGATCCACCTGAAACCATGGCATGATCACCAATATGAATGAATTGATGTATTGCTGCTAAACCGCCTATTACGGCATAATTACCAACTACAACATGCCCTGCTAATGCTACTCCATTCACTATAATAGCATTGTCGCCAATATGACAATCGTGAGCGATGTGAGCCGTAGCCATTACTAGACAATTTTTACCTAAAATTGTTTGTCCTGACGCCACCGTTCCTCGGTTGATTGTTACGCATTCTCTGATAGTACAATTGTCACCAATGATTGCTAATGAATCTTCACCACCAAATTTTAAATCTTGTGGAACGGCAGATATTACAGCTCCTGGAAAAATATTACAATTTTTACCAATTCGAGCGCCTTCCATAATAGTTACGTTTGAACCAATCCAGGTTCCATCACCAATTACTACATTATTATGAATGGTTGTAAAAGGTTCAATTACTACATTTTTGGCGATTTTGGCACCTGGATGTACATATGCTAAAGGTTGATTCATTGTTTTTGTTTAATCGTTTACTTACGGCAGTAATTAATCATATTTATGAAGGAATTATGCCACAAAAAAATTATTGTTTTCTTGCAATTTGAGCCATCAACTCTGCTTCGGCCACTAGCCTTCCGTTAGCGTAGGCATTGGCTTGCATGTGACAAATTCCTCTACGAATAGGAGTAATCAAATCACATTTAAAAATTAATGTATCGCCAGGTAACACTTTATGTTTGAATTTTACTTTATCTATTTTCATGAAAAAAGTCAAGTAATTTTCTGGATCTGGTACAGTACTTAAAACTAAAATCCCTCCTGTTTGTGCCATGGCTTCTACAATTAAAACTCCTGGCATCACTGGAGCATCTGGAAAATGCCCCACGAAGAAATTTTCATTCATGGTTACATTCTTCATTCCTACCACATGAACGTCTGACATTTCAATGATGCGGTCTACCAATAAAAATGGTGGTCTGTGTGGCAATACTGACATGATTTTATGAATATCCATCAACGGTTCTTGATTCAAATCATAAACAGGAACATAATTACGCTGTTCGATTTTGATCAATTTAGCCATTTTCTTAGCAAATTGTGTATTCACAAAATGCCCTGGTTTATTAGCAATTACTTTCCCTTGAATTTTGGTGCCAATTAAAGCTAAATCACCTACCACATCCAAAAGCTTATGTCTAGCAGCCTCGTTAGGATAATGCAACGTTAAATTATCTAAGATTCCGTTTGGTGTTACCGCGATAGAATCTTTTCCGAAAGCAACTTTTAAATTTTCCATAGTACTAGCCGATATTTCTTTATCCACATAGACTATTGCATTATTTAAGTCGCCCCCTTTTATTAGTCCGTTGTCCAACAACGATTCTAATTCGTGTAAGAAACTAAAAGTTCTTGAAGAGCTAATTTCGCTTTTAAATTCAGAAATGCCTTTCATAGTAGCATTTTGAGTACCTAAAATTTTAGTTCCAAAATCAACCATTGCTGTCACACAATATTGATCACTTGGCATTACTAATATTTCACTGCCAGTGGTTTCATCTGTAAAAGAAATGATTTCTTTAACCACGTAAACATTACGTTTGGCATTCTGTTCTTCAATACCAGCTTGCTCAATAGCTTCAACAAAAAACTTAGAAGAACCATCCATTATTGGTAGTTCAGAGGCGCTTAATTCGATAATAACATTATCGAGATCACAACCTTCCAAAGCAGCCAAAACATGCTCAGGTGTTTGAATTTTAACACCTAGTTTTTCTAAATTTGTTCCCCTTTGGGTGTTTACAACATAATTAGCATCTGCTTCAATAATTGGATGACCTTCAAGATCAATTCTAACAAATGTAAATCCATTGTTTACTGGGGCAGGTTTAAAAGTCATGGTAACTTCTCTTCCTGTATGCAATCCAACACCGGTTAATGAAACTTCCGTTTTGATGGTTTTCTGTTTAACCATTATTTCCATTTTTTTGATTTATTATTTTTTTTAGTTCTTCAATTTCAGCTACCAATTGTGGTAATTTTTTAAAATAAATATACGATTTATTAAAATCATTATAAGCAAAAGCGGGGGTTCCCTGAATTACCTCTTCATTTTTTATACTTCTAGTCACACCGGATTGCGCTTGAATTTTTACATTATCCCCTATAGATAAATGCCCTACAATTCCAACTTGTCCACCTAACATTCCGTTTTTACCTACTTTAGACGATCCTGCTATACCAGTTTGCGCAGCTATAACAGTGTTCTCACCTATTTCTACATTGTGTGCAATTTGAATCTGATTGTCTAGTTTTACTCCTCTACGAATAATGGTAGATCCTAAAGTTGCACGATCGATAGTGGTGTTTGCTCCTATTTCAACTTGGTCTTCTAAAACAACGTTGCCTATTTGTGGGATTTTATCAAAAGTGCCGTCTGGTTTGGGTGCAAATCCAAAGCCATCTGAACCTAAAACAACACCCGAATGCAGGACACAATCATTTCCAATTACGGTTTCGGAATAAATATTAACACCGGCAAAAATAGTGACATTATTTCCAATGACAACATTGTCACCAATAAAACTATTGGGATAAATTTTTACATTATCCCCAATACTAACGTTTTGGCCTAGGTAACTAAAACTACCTAAATATAAATTCTTGCCATAGGTTACATTCTCCGAAATAACGGAAGGTTGTTCTATTCCTGATTTATTATTTTTGACCTCATTGTAAAACTCTAATAGTTTAGTAAAAGCTGCATAGGCGTCTTTTACTTTGATCAATGTGGTTGTAATTTCTGATTCAGGTTCAAAAGTTTCATTAACTATCGTAATGGAAGCCTTTGTAGTGTAGATATAATTTAAATATTTTGGATTGGATAAAAAAGTTAATGATCCCTCGGTTCCTTCTTCAATTTTCGATAATTGATAGACCCATGCATTAGGATTACCTACCACTTCACCTTCTAAAATAGCTGCTATTTGTTCTGCTGTAAATTTCATCTTATTGAATTGTATTTTTCATAGGAATAAGATGGAACTCTCTATAAAATGTTCTGCTTACACTTAAAAATAAATTATGATCTCGTTTCATCCCGACAAAAGTATAAAAAATAGGTTTTATTTGTTCAAAATTATAAAAGTTGTTTTGGAAAGCAGATATAATACTTGGTTACAAACTTAGATACTGATTTAAAATTAAGTTGATCCGAAGCATCGACAATATCTTCTATCGTTTTGTCTTTCATTAAAATTCTGATGGGTTCCGCATCTTTACTGTAGGCTTGATTTTTAATTTTTCCCCTAAAAATGAAGTAATTAGTTTCTTGTAATGAAATGCCATGTTCTTGTGCAAAACGTTCTTTGAGCGGTTGTAAACTCTCGGTCGTTATTTTATCACCGCTCAGTTTTATCTTCAATAAATCTCGGTTGATAATCATTTTACTTAAGGAAGATAAAATAAAATCTGGGTGATCTTGCCACGATTTTAGGGCGCTTATGATGTCAAAATCGTCTAATTTTGAAAACAAAGCCAAGGTTTCTGAATCAAAAGTAGCGAGCATAACCTTGTTTTTTATGAAAAAAGTCAACGGACTACTAGCCGGTAACTCCTCGCCTTTTAAGCTCAACTCTTTGGCGCGCTTTAATATTTTGGTCAAAACGGACTCCGCTACCAAACTCGTTTTATGCAAATAGACTTGCCAATACATTAATCGTCTTGACATTAAGAATTTTTCAACAGAATAAATGCCTTTTTCTTCAATCACCAAAACATCGTCTACAACGTTCATCATTTGTATGATACGCTCTGAATTGACATTTCCCTCCGATACACCCGAATAAAAACTATCTCTTTTGAGGTAATCCATTCGATCCATGTCTAATTGACTTGAGATCAGTTGCAACATAAAAGTTCTCGGGTATTCTCCTTTAAATACTTGAATCGCTAAACTCAAAGCACCGTTAAATTCCTCGTTCAAAGCTTCCATAAACAACAACGAAATCTCTTCATGATGCACATCCTCCACGATACTACTTTCCATGGCGTGTGAAAAAGGACCATGCCCAATATCATGCAATAAAATAGCGATATAGAGAGCGTTTTCTTCCTCAACTGAAATGGTTGTGCCTTTAAATCGAATGGATTCTACGGCCTTTTGCATAATGTGCATACAGCCCAGCGCATGATGAAATCGGGTGTGGTTGGCACCAGGATAGACTAAGTAAGAAAGACCCATCTGTGAAATTCGACGCAAACGCTGAAAATAAGGATGCTGAATTAAATCGTAAATCAGAGCGTTGGGAATGGTAATAAACCCATAAATGGGATCATTGAATATTTTAAGTTTATTGATTTGACTCACTTCTATTCGTTTAAAAAAGAGAGCAAATATAAGGATTTTAGATGGTATTGTCTTACGCTTGTTTTTTAGTCGTTTAAAATCATTTGAAAGGGAATTTTTCGTTTACCGAAGTAGTATTTTTCATAAAATAAATACTAAAAAAAAAGCAATTCCGTTTCTAACCTAATATAATTAATTAAATTGGCTCAAATATTGCAACAGTAGAGCCAAACCAAACTTATGGATAAAATACAAATATTATGGGTAGATGACGAGATCGATTTACTCAAACCGCATATCCTTTTTTTAGAAAAGAAAAATTATAGTGTTACCACTTGTAACAACGGATTAGACGCTATTGCTATTTTTGAAGAGCAAAATTTTGATGTCGTATTTCTTGATGAAAATATGCCCGGTATGAGCGGATTGGAAACCCTTTCGGAGATGAAAGAGAAAAAATCGCATATTCCCATGATTATGATTACCAAAAGCGAAGAAGAATTCATCATGGAAGAAGCCATTGGTTCAAAAATCGCCGATTATTTAATCAAACCTGTTAATCCCAATCAAATTTTACTCAGTTTAAAGAAAAACTTAGACCATTCGCGTTTAATTTCTCAAAAAACGACTTTAGATTATCAAAAGGAGTTTAGGAAAATTACCCTCGAAATGAGTATGGTGCATTCTTTCGAAGATTGGATCGAATTGTACAAAAAGTTACTGTTTTGGGAATTGGAATTGGAAAATATCGATGATCAAAGCATGATCGAAATTTTAGAATCACAAAAAATAGAAGCCAATTCACAATTTGGAAAATTCATAGAACGAAATTACGAAGATTGGTTTCTGCCTCAAAAAGGAAAATTAGGAAAAGGGCAAACTGATGAAAGTCGTCCCACGCAATCGCATACTTTATTCAAACAATTGGTGGTGCCAGAAATTCTTAAAAAAGATAAACCAGTACTGTTTATTGTAATTGATAATTTACGATACGATCAATGGAAAGCATTTGAAAATGTGGTCGCTAACTATTATAAATTAGAAAAAGAAGTACCGTATTATTCCATCTTACCTACTGCAACGCAATACGCGCGTAATGCCATATTTTCGGGATTAACGCCACTTGAAATGGAACAAAAATTCCCCCAATACTGGAAAAATGATCCAGAAGAAGGTGGAAAAAATTTGTATGAAGCCGAATTTTTAACCGCTCAACTCAAACGTTTAGGCCTTAATATTAAAGAAGATTATTTTAAAATCACCAATCTCGCAGGAGGAAAAAAACTAGTAGACAACTTCAAGTCCTTAAAAAATAATGATTTAGTAACCATTGTCTATAATTTTGTCGACATGTTGTCACACGCTAAAACAGAAATGGATGTGGTCAAAGAATTAGCCGCCGATGACAAAGCCTATCGCTCTCTCACGCTAAGCTGGTTTAAGAATTCTCCCTTACTTGAAATCATTCAACAAGCACAAAAATTAGGCTTTAAATTAATTCTAACCACCGATCACGGCACTATTAATGTAAAAAATCCCTCGAAAGTTGTTGGTGACAAAAACACCAGTTTGAATTTACGCTATAAAACAGGCCGAAGCTTGACCTACGAACACAAAGATGTTTATGCTGTCAAAGATCCCAAAGTGATTGGTTTACCAGCTATTAACATGACTAGTTCTTATATTTTTGCCAAAAATGATTTGTTTTTAGCCTATGTAAACAATTACAACCATTATGTGAGTTATTACAAAAACACCTATCAACACGGAGGAATTTCGCTCGAAGAAATGATTATTCCCTTCTTAGTATTCAATCCTAAATAGGCTATTAGTTACCTCTCGAAAACACTGCAAGTTTTTAAAGCTACTATTATTATATAACACAAGAGAATCGACTTCTTATTTTTCGAGTAAGAGTCGGTTGAGTTGTGTAACTTCGGTAGCATTTAACTCAGGTAATAGTTGCTCAAATTGCGCTCTGTAATCGGGCATTTTTAAAATTTTTCGGATAGTTTCTCTACCAAATTTTGAAAATTGCCACATGTGATGCGTCGTAGCGTTGACTAAATTTTTCAACACTTCAGGCGTAAGCATTCTAAATTCAAAGAGGGTTTCTAAGGCATTTTGTCGGGTTGTAGCTTCAAAATCAGGCGATGAAAAGCGAATCAATTCTTGTAGCAAATCTTGTGGATTAGGACTGTAATTCGGCGTATTTAAAGCCAATGCCAACCATAAAATGCGCAAGTTATAATCGTTAAATCCAATCCAATGTTGGGTTTGATCCAAGTACTTATAACGATCGTTCTCAAAAGAATTCCATAACGTAAACAAGGATATTTCACGCGTTTGATAGGAAGCATCCTCCAACAAAGTCTCGTAGTTCGTTTTAAAATCATCTGGTATTTGCGAAAAATGACTCGCTATTTTTTGACGAATCGATAGGTTTTGTGTGGAGAAAGCCAAGGCAATTAATTCCTTAATGTCTTCGTATTTTTCTTTTCGTAATTGGGCGATGCTATTTTCTTTGACTGTAAAATATACATCAGATTGTAGCAGATCCAGAAAGAAAGCTTTTTTCTCAGATAACGATTTTGCTTTATATTGATCTAGCTGTAATTGTATTTTTATGCTTCTATTTTTACTCAATAACTCATTGGCTTCAAGAGTATTGAATTTAAAGTCTTCAAGCCATACTTTAGAAAAGTTGTGTGTGTCAAAATCAGCTACTTTTCGAATTTCAGCTAAGAAATCTTCCGTATTTACCGTTTGGTATGCATAGCGGTTAAGGTAGTTTTTGATTGCTTTTTTAAAAGCCTTATCCCCTATTTTTTGGTGCAAATAAAACAAAGCCCAAGCCCCTTTTTCGTAAAACGTCAACGAACTGGCTTTGGCATGCAACACCGGAATAGTATCGGTACGGGAAGCAAACTTCAATTGCTGTGCTTTTTCATACAAATAACTATAAAAATAATCTTCACCATAGCTATCTTTTTCTGCAAGCAAGGCAAAATAAGTTGCAAATCCCTCCTGCAACCAATGGTGTTGACTGCTCTCGGCTGTAATCAAATTACCAAACCATTGATGAGCCAATTCGTGTGCATTAACATTCGTATATTTTCGATCAAAAAAACCAATAGTATCTACCACATAGCGAGTCATAAAGGTGGTAGCTGTGGTGTTTTCCATCCCTGCATACAAGAAATCTCGCACGGGCACCTGCTTGTAATTCCCCCAAGGATATGGAATGCCGATTTCTTTTTCTAAAAAATCAAACATCTTTTTGGAATAGCGATAGGTAGGTTCAAAACGAGCTACATCTTTAGCTTCAATATAAAATTCCAATGGGACACCTGAGTCTGATTTTTGGGTCTTTTTTTCATAATTTCCAATCGCTAGCATTAATAAATACGAACTCATGGGCTGTTGCATGCGGTAGCGCCAAGTGGTTAGGGAATCTTGAGTGTTTTTTTCCTTTAAAGTGCCATTCGAAATCACTTGATACTTTTGATCCGCTACAATGTCTAGATGGAATACCACCTTTTCGTTCACATCGTCAAAACTTGGAAACCAATGACTGGTGTATTTTCCTTGTCCTTGGGTCCATATTTGTCCCGTTTGGGTGTTGGGATTACCCACAAAGTACAAGGCTTGCTTGGGTTGGGCTTCATAGGAAAAGCTAACGCTGTGTTTTCCTTTTGTAAAGGGAAAAATAAGTATCAATTGCTTGCCATTGGTAGTGAAGGGAATTTCTTTTCCATTACGTTTGACCTGAGTAAACAGCATATTTTGGGCATCCATTTTTACCGTATCAACGGCTGATAGTACTTTAAAATCATAGCGAACGTTACCAGTGATGGTTTTGGATTGGGCATCAATGGATATCGAACCGTAAGCGGTTTTAAAATCAACTTTTCGCGTTTGTTGGGCAAAAAGAAACGAACTTAACAAAAGAAAAAAATACTTCATGTGGTGTGATTAACTAGAGCATTGGAGATTCAAAGTTACAAACCTAGCGGGAATCAATGAGAGAAAATGTGTAAGTTTACCACCAAATTACCAAAATTGAAAACAAAAGCCTTATTCAACTGGAGCAGCGGTAAAGATTCTGCTCTTGCCTTATACAAAATACTTCAAAATCCAGCTTTAGAAATCGACTGTTTGTTGACCAGTGTCAATCAGAAACACCAGCGCGTGTCCATGCATGGTCTACGTGTGGAACTACTGGAACAACAAGCTCAAAGTATTGGTTTGCCCCTACACATAGTACCTATTCCTGAAATGCCTACCATGCAAGCCTATGAAGAAGCCATGCAAAATGCTTTGCAACCGCTGCGCGCCAAAGGGATCACTCATGCAGTATTTGGTGATATTTTTTTAGAAGATTTGCGTTTGTATCGCGAAGAAAAATTGGCTTTGGCGGATTTAAAAGGGATTTTTCCGCTTTGGAAAATACCAACGAAAGATTTACTACAAGAATTCCTGCAACTTGGTTTTAAAACGATCGTGGTATGTGTAAGCGAGCGCTATTTGGATCAAAGTTTTGTAGGACGTGTCATTGATCAAAAATTCATAGACGATTTACCTGAAAACGTAGACATTTGTGGTGAAAATGGCGAGTTTCACACTTTTACCTTTGATGGACCTTTGTTTACTAAACCCATTTCGTTTGATCTCGGCGAAGTTGTTTACCGTAAATACGAAAAACCCACCACAACCGACACTTCAGGTACAGCTTGCGACACCAACACCGATGATCCTTATGACTTTGGCTTTTGGTACTGCGACTTACTCCCAAAATAAACCACTATAGACTAAAAGTCCATAGACTTGGTTTGGCAAACTGAAAGTCTGCAAAGTTGGAATATAATTTAACCGCAGATTCGCAAATTATTATAATTATTACTCTTTTAAAATCTGCGAATCTGCGGTGTAAAAATTTTTAGAAGCTATACCACTTTATCCATTGGAAATTTAGTAACAAAAAACGAAAACGTTAATTAAAAGTTAACAAAATTGTGATTTTATTTTATGTTTTAAGATAATATTAGTAATTTTACAACAATTACCTCATTTCCAACACAATATAAAACCATAAGTATAAATTTTCTATTTCAGCACAGCAATCATTACTATAAATCATTGCAAACAAAACACTTATGAATTACAAAAAAATAATCCTAACGGCAATTCTGACAGTACTTATTATTTATGTAGTGTCCTCAGTTGTGCTCTTGCTTTCCAGCGGAGGCCCTAGCGATTATTGGCAAGCTTTTAACCCCATCTACCAACACGAAACTTGGATGTTTGTTTTTAGTTGGTCCCTTGGCGATTGGGGCTTTTTGGTGATGACAATTTTATGGTTCCTACTCTACTCTTCTATATTTCTTATTGTAGATAAACCGTTTTTTGAGAAGTATCTTTGAAGGAAGCAATTAGTAACTCAGGCTTGCAAAGGTTCTATCAAAAAAGGATTTGATGGTTTTGTAGCATTTACCGCTAAAACAAACCTAATTAAACATTACGAAGAAAATTTAGGTGCTTATCATTTTAAAAATCAAAGAATGATTATTGAAACCGAAGCAGCAAAAAAATTAGTAAAAAAAATATTTTAAATCGTAAAAATATGAACATCATAAAAGAACCCAAAGGTGTAGATTTTATCATTCAAAGCCCACCTTTAACCGATGTTGAGAGAAAAGAAATTAGTGATTTTATTGCTAGTAGAAAAGCTAAAAAAGTAGTTGTAAAAACAATTGTAAAAGAAAAAACTACGATAAAAAAATAGATACTAATAAAATCCACTTTGACTATTGAAATAACGCTATCGATTATCCTTTTTGGGAGCACCCCGCCTAAGGATCGAAAGAACGTTCCCTCCCGTGATTCGCTCTATCTTTGTAGCCGAACCCCGGCCACAAAGGATGCCACTACTCCCGGGGCTAGTCAGAACGAATAAGGTTTCGAATAACATTAAAGAAATAACGCTTCTCTGGGAATGGAGAAGCGTTTTTTTTATTACAATATGAAAAACTAGATTGAGAAAGCTACTTCAAAAAAATCGTATCCAAATGAAACTCTAAAAACTCTTTCTTTGGTAAGTACTTTAACGGCTCGCTAATTTTTAAATTCTCAATTGGTGCAAAGTTGTTTTTATAAAACGAAGTCTCTTTTTTACTTTTAAGCGAAGTCGAAAAGATCACTTCATAATTTGGTGCAATACCAATAATTCCTTTGTCATAGGCTTTATCGTAAAGAGCCGACAGACAAATGCCATTTTCTGGATTTAAACGATGTTCTTCATTTTTTGACCAAGGCATTATGTGACTGGCTAAAAGTAACTCAGGAATATCAATACCAGTAATGGCGCATTTAGCAGAATAATTTGCTAAAACCATTTGCCTAAAAACCGATTGATTCACTCTAGTTTTAACTTGACGTATAGCGGTTTCTCCTTTTAAATCTTTGATATCAAAAAGTAACTCTTGGTATTTATTTTCTATGGAAGTGTTTTCTTTTTGGGCAAGAATTTGTTCACTTAAAAAAACTAACTCTTCTTGATTATTATAGAATTCATCCCAAATGGGTTTAACTTGATTCATACCGCCTTTTAAGCCACCAACTCCTCTAGCTTGCAAATGAGGGTCGCAACTAGCAAAATTCCCTAACCTCATACCGATAGAACTTGCTGTTCTATTTAAAAGATTGGCGAGCTCAATAATCTCTGGAGTTTGTTTGTGCATTTTGCCAAACGGCAGCTTCAAATAGAGATTGAAGGCTAGAATGAGTTCTTCTTTTGTCCAGAGTTTTTTTACAAGCATTTATTTTATTTTAACTTCTAACTTCTCTAAGTTCCCTTTGTGCTTTATAATATTTTTTCTAATTTCTTTACACAGATCTTCATCAAATATCAACTCGTCTTCTTTTCCTTCAATTCTTACTTTAAAAAATTCTTTTCCAACCTCATTAACAAAAATTTCAGCATGAGCGAACTGATTTCTAAACCAAATTATTTCTTTGTTATAATCTTCTGAAAAATCAGTTTCTCCAACTAATTCTAAAATTTTACCTAGTGCAAATATTTTCTGGGACGCACTAAACAAAACATTATCCTTTAATATTTTACTTGGCTTATTTGAATACGCTTTGTCGCATTTTTCTTTAGCATTCTTCTGAATTTCTAAAAAAATATGAGGTAAAATTTTATCAATATTTGCTTTATTTTTAGAATCTTCAATGTAATTCTTAACAAGGCAATTCATTAGAACATCCAGACTACTAGTTTCATGCATTATCATACCCCGCATTGCAACAATGTGTTGAAATTTCTTTATCGTTTGATTTATTACCGCTAAAATCTCATCTTCCAATTCTTTATAGTCTCCTCCTGTTAATTGAAAAAAAGTTATACGGTTATTACTAAAAAGCTTTACATCTTTTACATTATCATTTGCTGAATAAAAAAATATTTCTGTGAAATTATGTTGACTATCTCTAATAAAATCGATTACCTGACTGCCAAAAGTTCCTTCATTTAAAGAATAATCAGTTATAATAATATCAAACTCTTTTTTCTTTGAAAATATCTCTACAAACTCATTGAAATCTTCAGCTTCAATAATATTACAATTAAAATATTGATTTAAAAGAAATCCTTTTGTTTCTCCAAGAATTTTTTGAAAAGGACGTTCCTTAATTCTGTCATCAACCCATAAAATGTTGTAATCTAATTTCATAATGGAAATGTTATTATAAATTCAACTCCTTTTTTAAAATCATTATTAATAGTTATCGATGCTCCTAATTTTCTTAATGTTTCTTTTGTTTGATATAGACCAATTCCTGATCCATTTGTTTTAGTATAACCAAAATCAAATACTTTATCTTTAATTTCATTTGGAATTCCATCTCCATCGTCTTTAAAATACAGAATGAGGTCAGATTTAGTTTTAGTCCAATTAATAAATATATTTTTTGAATTGGCTTTTTTTGAATTACTAAATAAATTATCAAACAAAACAGTTATTTCTAATGGTCTAAATTTGGTTTTATACCCTATATTTTCTATTGGTTCAAATTCTATATTAATTGGTCTTTTTTGATGAATAAATGAATTAATTGGAATATAATTATTTACAACATAATCATATGAAAACTGAACTATATCTTCCGTTATTCTTTCACTTTCCATGCTAAAGCCGGCATTTGTGACAAATCTTGATGCACTTAATATTTTTTTGACTTCCAGATTAATATTCAGAACTTCTTCAATTAACTTGTCTTTGGACAAATTACTATTTATTGATTTTATCAATTCATCAAGACTAAAAGTTATATTTCCAGCTGTGTGAACTATTTGATGTTGCAACGTTAATAAATCATCTTTATCTCTATTATTTATTGAATTATCAAATAATTTTCTGGAAATTTCTTCATTTAATTCTTTAGAAATTTTTTCGTTTTCTATAAGTTTTTCAAACGCTTCTGCTTCTGCTTCGTCTTTTACTTTACGAAGTTCATCAATTTTCTTTTCTGCTTTCTTAATTGTACTAATGACTTCTTCTTTATTAAAAGAATCCGTTTTTATTTGTTCGGTAAGATTGCTTAAAACTGTGTTTATAGAGTTTTCGGATTTTTTATTTAAAATACTTAAAATTTCATCTGAAACCTCGAATCGTATAACATTCTTAGAATTTGTTAAACCATTCAATAACTTCCTTAAGTTATCATTAATATCATTAATCTTTTCATTTTCTTGGCCTTTGTTTTTTATAAAAACATTGTCAAAATTGATGAATTCTTCTGGAGAAAGTGAATTTCCCCAATCAGTAATTTCAATAGTATATTTTTCGAGTTTTTTTAAAGTTTCATAAAACCAATTTTCTAAATCTAAATAGGTTTGAGTTTTTATTAATCCATCACCTCTACTGGATGTTTCACGAAGATTATTGTTTGTCCCTTCTATTGATATGTAACCTATTACCTCACGTGTTCCTAAATAACGACTGTGCCCTTGGGCTTTCCTATTATCCATTTTTAGTGGATCATTTCCTCTTTCTCCATAAGGAAAAATTCTTAACCCATTTTTGTAAACAAAAATATGCCCATATTCAACAGGCTGTAAGCCCATTCTTCTACTAAAAGTTAATTTTGCAGATAGATTTAAATAGTAAATTGAAAAATTCAGATCTTTAAAATTTTCAAATGGATTTTCTTCAGTTACTGAATACACCATTTTACCTGCTTCAAATAATGTTGTAATTATTTCTGAATCATAAACTTTAGACTCTATGTAAGTAGTTTTGATTCCTAAAGTATCAAATATTAAATTTTGAATATCTCCATTAACAATCTTTATATATTTGACTAAGCTTTGATCAATTGGACTTTTAGGATGATTGACTTGTTTCTTGTTTTTAAGAATTTGTTCTTTATCGTTTTCAAGTTCCTCTTTGACTTTTAACAAGATGTTAAAAGAATCATTTTCATTAATTGTATTGGGATTTATTAATCTTGAAAGTGCATCCTTTAATTGAAGAAACTTATCTCTATTCCATTTGCTTTTTAAATTAGTTATTTCAAGAACTGTTCCGTGTTCAATATCATAATTACTTTCTTCAATAGTTTCTTGTAATACAGTTATGTTAACAAATTCATCTTTGATGTCTCCTTCAAACTTATTCCAGTCAGTTATTAAAACTTCAACTTTTGGATTTGTTTCATCTTTTATAGTTTCCAAATAAAGATTACTGCCAAGTCTATCACAAGAGAAACGACCAATTCCTTTTGCACCTGCATAGGCTCTTTTCACTTTAATTTTATCACGATAATCATAACTGTCTTCCTCTGTACCTTCAATTTTAGCAGAATACGCTACAAATAACCATTTATTTATAAGGTCGTCATAGTTCATCCCTTTTCCATTATCCTTGATAATTATTTTTGCCCTACTTGAATAAATGTTTTCAAAAATAATTTCAACTTTTGTTGCGTGAGCATCATAAGCATTTTTCACTAACTCAAATACAGCAATAAAATCATCATTGATTAAATCACTTCCTATAATATTCTTTAAAGCAGAACTAACTTTAAATGATAATGGGTTTTGCATTCTTTAAATAAGTTGTTTAAGAATCAATCCACTTTGTTCACTAAAAAGTGGCGGAATTGCATTTCCTATTTGTGTATATCTTGGTACTTCTTGCGTTCTTCTTTTTCCTCCAGTGGTGTATTTACCCTGAAAAATATACCAATCTGGAAAAGATTGAATGCGAGCATATTCACGAACAGTTAAAATTCGTGGTTCTTCATAATGAATATAATCGTCAGGAAGCGTTGTTATGGTTGGGCTTTTGTCTAAACCATTTAAAGGAATAACCGTATGTTTTTTTATATTGAAACGTTCTCTAACTTCTTTGCTTAAATCTAAATTTCTTCTATTATGAGTAACAGCTAAAATATCTTCAAATCTTTTTGAAATTACAGGAGAGTGCTTTGGAAAACGATGACTGTCAGGAATTTTTACTTCAATTCCTTCACGCATTAATTTTTGATAACTATTTTTTTCTTTTCCATACAAACCAGAATTAAAATTTGGAAAATCTGGTGTTGGTTTTAATCCGTTTGTTTTGAATAAATCAGAAATAGCATCTTGTAAGTTAGTTTCAGTTGTTAATCCTTTGGCTTTTAAAAAATCAAACTTATTTTCTTTTAACATAGAAAAAAATGTTTCTACTTTTTCTTGAGAAGCATTTTTCAACTCTTTTTTTATACCAACAAGGATAAAACGGGTTCTTTTTTGAGGAACTCCATATTCACCAAAATTAACAAGTTGTCCTTTTACAAAGTAACCTGCTTCGTCTAATCTTTTTGTAACAATTGAGGAATAAGCAATTCCTTTTTCTTTGTTCTTTTTGAATTCCATTGTAAACCCCTTTACATTTTCGAAGAAAATAATTTTAGGTTCTACGGTTTCTACAAATCTTATGTAGGAATTAATTAAATCATTTCTTGAATCATTTTCATTTCTTCTTCCAGCCATAGAAAATCCCTGACACGGCGGTCCGCCCGCTATCATAGTAACTTTCCCTTTTAATTGATTTAAGTGATTGTCATAATTTAAAAGTACTTCGTTTATTTCATGGTGGCTTTTGGGAAGCCAATCGGGCCAATCAAAATGATTTTTATTTTGAATAAGATTGTAATCTAGTGTTTTAAATGCATCTGGGCTTTTTTCAATAGCAAAGAGACCTTTCCAACCAGCTTGATGTAAACCTAAAGATAGTCCACCACAACCAGCAAATAAATCAATGTAAAAAAGTTTTTTTGTCATAAAAAATGCAATTTAAACAAAAGTATAATAAAAAACTTTTTAATTGAAAAATAAAGTAATTAAATCAGTAATCTTATTTGAATTAAAATCAATTTTTCACAACAAAACAACTTCAATTGAATAAAATATACTTAACAAACAATCAACTGTTACTCCAGTCCCAAACCCCCACTTGCAATTTCCCACTAAAAAAAGTACTTTTATAATAAAATAAGCCCATTTGAAACCCTATTTACAAAAAAGTATTGCCATTATACGCCGAATTCTTCCTGGAATTATGGGCGTATTCTTGCTTTTGCTTCTATTGATTCATTTTCCTTTTGTGCAACGATTCGCCAAAAATCAGGCCGTTGCCTATTTGCAAAATAAAATCAAAACGACTGTCCAAATCGATACCCTTTCGTTTGGATTATTCCAGCCCATTCGCGTGAAAGGCCTCTTTTTGGCCGACCAAAAAAAAGATACTTTACTTGCAGGTCGTGAACTCAACGTGGACATCAATTGGTTGGATTTGGCTAGCAATCAACTAACGTTCAGTAGTATTGCATTAGATGGCATCACGATTAAAGTGGACCAAAATAACCGCGGAAAATTCAATTTCGACTATATCCTTAAGGCTTTTCAAAGTAACGATCCACCTAAGGATTCTTCCTCGAATGCTATGGCGATCGTCTTGCAAAAAATCAAGTTGAAACAAGTGCGTTTGGTCTATCAACAGGCCAAAGATCCATTGCAAACCAATATAAAAATCAAGCATTTTGATACGCAATTCCAAACCTTCGATTTGGAAAATCAAATAGTGACTATTCCAAAAATCAATCTTGTGGGTCTGACGGCTACTATTAGCCAAACGCTAACTACTTCACTACAAAAAATTGCGCCAAACGCGATTGTTTTACCTCCAAATCGTCCGTGGAAAGTATCGGTAGGTGAAATTGATTTGAAAAAAGTGCATGTAGACTATGCCGAGAGCAGCCAAAAAATGAAAGGTCAGGTTTCCTTTAGACGTTGGTACACCAAACTAGAACTGCTGGATTTGGCTAATGAATTGGTGGTGATCAACAAAACCCAATTCGAGAATTTGCGAGGTGCAGTATCTTTAGGAAAAACTACTTCAATAGCTGCCCCCTCTACAGAAACTCCCCAAACAAAACCCAATGCATGGGAAGTAAAAATCAAACAAACCGAAGTGGCACAACTGTTTTTTCAGTGGGACAATCACAATGTCAATCCTATTACAAAAGGTTTAGATTTTAATCATTTGCAATTAAAAAACAGCCATTTCAAAGCCAAGAATTTCCATTACACTTCACAATCTATTGCCGCCAACATTGTAGCTTTTGCAGGAAAAGAACAAAGTGGTTTGCAAATCGACTCCTTGCATACCGATTTTTTCTACGGTCCTAGAAACAGCTATTTGAAAAAATTATATCTCAAAACTCCTCAAACTGTGGTGCGCAATGAGGTGCTTGTTGGGTATCCTTCTATTGCTCAAGTGGCTAAAAATCCAAAAGAAATAAGTATTAAAGCCAACATTAGCAATAGCAAATTAGGTTTTAAAGATGTATTGCTACTGGCGCCACAATTGGCAAAAACCAATCCATTTGATAGTAATCCAAATGGCATTTTGATCCTAAACAGTGTCGTTTCGGGCAAATTGAATCGCCTCGAAATTCCAAATCTCGAACTCAGCGGCATCGGAAACACAAAACTAAAAGCCAGTGGACGCATCCTTGGACTTCCCGATATGGACAAAGCACAATTTGATATTGCTTTGCAAAATTTTGAATCCACTGCCAAAGATATTACGGTTTTCGCTCCAAAAGGAAGTCTTCCAAAAACCGTGACTTTACCCTCAAAGCTCAGTGCCAAAGGAAGTTTTAAAGGAACGATGCATTCGTTTTTAACCGATTTGGCCCTACAAAGTAGTTTTGGATCCGCCAAAGTAAAGGCTACCTTCGATCAAAGTATAAAAAATCATCCCAAATATAACGCACAAGCCGAATGGATTCGTTTTGACTTAGGCCAACTCCTACAGCAAAAATCGCTAGGTAAAATTTCGGCTAAAACCAAGATCACAGGAACGGGATTCGATCCAAAAACAGCGAAAATTAAGGCCTCTGGAACTATTTCTAATGTGATGTATAACCAATACACCTATCAAAATTTTGTTTTTTCCGCTACCGCCTACAACGGATTTTATACTACACATGCCACAATCAATGATGCCAACTTGAGCGCCAAAATTGACGCCAATGGAGATTGGAAAGATAAATTTCCAAAAGGAACCGTAAAACTCAATTTGGATATTGCCGATTTAGAAAAACTACACCTCCATGCCGGCCCCTTAAAGTTAAAAGGAGAAATGGATGCCTCAATCCTTGCCGCCGATTTGAATTTTTTAACCGGTACAGTCACTGCACATCATTTGGTGGTGACCAACGAAAAAGGCAGTTTTCCGATAGATTCTATTGCTATACAAACCGCAGCCAATGCCGAAAAAACGACTTTAACTCTTGACACTGGTTTCCTCGAAGCCTCAATCGAGGGCGGTTTTCAATGGAGTGCTATTGGTGGAGCACTTGAGCGTTCCCTCCGCTCCTACTTTAGCACCCAACCTATCAAAACCATCAAACCTGGGCCTGCTCAGCAATTTTCTTTCCACCTCGCCACCAAAGAAAGTCCGATTTTTGGACAATTGGTGCCAAATCTAAAAGAAATGGCGCCTGTTACAATTAGTGGAAATTACCAATCGGTTTCTGATTCCTTAGCCTTACAAATACAGGTTCCAAAATTAGCACTCGGCGATCAAGTAATTACCAATGCTACTTTCGACTTAAATACTGCCAATAAAGCGTTGCACTATCAACTACAAATTGCTGCAATAACCAATCCTCAAATGCAATTGCCCATGACGGTGTTCGCTGGAAAAGTGGCTAATAATCAAATCGATTATGCATTGCAAGTAAAAGATGTAAATAACAAAGAGCGTTATAGCCTTGCTGGAGCCGTGAATAGCGAAAAGGACGAACTTTTACTGCATTTTGTACCTAACAGCGTGCTTTTGAACTATGAAAACTGGGCGCTACCAGAAAACAATCTTATTCGATTATCGCCCAAAGGTCTTACGGTTTCTGATTTTGGATTGGAAAATAAAGACAGTAACATCCGCATCGCGTCACAATCCGCAGTTCCGAATGCACCACTCGAAATTGCTTTTGAAAACTTTAATATCAGCACGCTCACCAGCATGGTCGAGAAAGACGATTGGCAAATGAGCGGAAACGTAAATGGAGCGGTACTTCTTAAAAAAGGCATCACCCAACCTCTTTTTACTTCGGATATCAAAATTGAAGATTTTAGTTTTAAGAAAGATACTGTTGGAACAATTTCCATTCAAGTAAAAAATGAAAACGAAAACCTTTATCTAGCCGAAGTAACATTAACCGGACAAGACAATAAGGCAACGTTATTGGGAAATTATGAAAGTAAATCCGGTGATTACGGAGTTACACTAGCTTTAGACCAATTGAATATGAAAAGTATTCAAGGGTTTGCCATGGGACAGTTAACACAAAGTACTGGCTTTTTGTCGGGTAGTTTCGAAGCTTCCAAAAACAAGGACGCCAGTGTGATGAATGGAAAACTACAATTCAATCAGGTAGGTTTTAAGGTAAAACCACTCAATGCTACTTTTCATTCCCTTAATGATGCGATTACTTACGATGGTCAAAACTTGATGCTAGATCATCTGACCATTAAAGATGAAAAAGGGAATAATTTGATAGTTGATGGTGCCATAAAAACCGAAGTTGGAAAAAATATGGCTTTTGATATTAGCATTGAAGCTGATAATTTCAAAGCCATCAATTCTAAAGCCACTGACAACGACTTGTTTTACGGTGAATTATTTTTAAACAATCACATCACCATTCAGGGCGATACGAAAAACCCAAAAATAGCGGGAGTAATTCAGGTGAATAAAGAAACTAAATTCACCATAGTCGTACCACAATCAGATCCATCCATTGCCGATCGCGAAGGAATAGTCGAATTTATAGACCAAGATCATCCTGCAGAAGCTAGTGCCTTAGCTAACGCAAAAGACTTGAATCAAAGTGAGATTATGGGATTCAATGCTTCCATGGATATTGTGATCGATAAAGAGGCAGAATTGACCTTGATTATGGATAAAACAACGGGCGATTATGTCAAAGCTAAAGGAAAAGCTAACTTAAGTGGTGGTATAGACGAATCGGGGAAAACAACCTTAACAGGTAAATATGAGTTGGATGAAGGGGTATACGAATTGTCTTTTAGTGGTATCAAACGAAAATTTGACATCAAAAAAGGAAGCTATATTTTATGGAAAGGTGATCCAATGGATGCCGATGTGAATGTAACAGCCGTTTATAAAGTAAATACCGCTCCGATTGATTTGGTATTGAATGAAATTAGTAATTTCTCTGAAACCGAAAAAACGACTTTTAAAGAAAAAATTCCGTTTGAAACCGAATTGAAAATTACAGGCGAAATCCTTAAACCTGAGGTCGATTTTGACATCACGCTGCCTGATAACAATTCCGTTTCTTCCAAAGTAATGAGTACGACCAAAGCCAAACTGGAACAATTGCGTCAAGAACCCAACGACATGAACAAACAGGTATTTGCCTTGTTGGTGTTGGGTAATTTTATCGGTGACAATCCGTTGTCGAGCGAGTCAGGTTTTTCGGCAGCATCGATGGCAAGAGGTAGCGCAAGTAAAATTTTGTCGAACCAATTGAACAATCTCGCTGGCGATTTGATCAAAGGAGTCGAATTGAATTTTGACGTTCAATCCACCGAAGATTATTCGTCAGGCAGTAAAGATGAAAGAACCGATTTGAACATAGGCATCTCCAAAAAATTATTCAAAGATCGGGTGAAAATAACTGTCGGTAGCAGTTTTGGATTGGAGGGCAATCAACAAGCCAATGAAAAAGCGACCAATATTGCTGGTGATGTTTCTATTGATTATCAAATTACCAAAGATGGTCGTTATAAAATAAGAGGCTATCGTATCAACAAATATCAGGTGGCACTTCAAGGGGAAGTACTAGAAACTGGGGTTTCTTTTATTATCACCATGGATTACAACAAGTTTAAAGAATTGTTTCAGAAAAGTAAATAATTTTTTAACCCTTAAATGAAATAGAAGATGAACAAAATAATAGTATTCATTCTAGTGGCTCTTTTAGCATTACAAAGCTGCTCTCCTACTAAAAATTTGGCAGAAGGCGAATTGCTGTACACAGGGGCTAAAGTGATTATTGAAGGAGAAAGTTCATCAAAAAACAAGAAAGCTTTGACAGCGGAGTTGAACGCACTCACCCGTCCGATTCCTAACCAATCTTTATGGGGTTGGTATCCAAAATTAGCGATTTACAATCTCGCAGGAACACCAAAAAAAGAAAAAGGACTACGCCATTGGCTGAGAACCAAAGCTGGAGAAGCACCTGTTTTAAATGCCAAATTTGATCCAGAATACAATCGGTTGGTGCTTCAAAATCACCTTGAAAACAAAGGTTATTTTAACACCAAAACCAAAGTTGATACTCTCGTAAAAGGTAAAACCATTCGAGCCGTATATACCGTAAACCCGTCGAAGCCCTTTACAATTAAAAAAATCATTTTTCCACAAGATTCTTCGGCGCTATCCAAAGCCATACGAGCTACAGCCAAAAGAAGTTTGTTGAAAGTAGGAGCCATTTACAACCTAGAGACTATTAAGGAAGAACGAATTCGAATTGATGAGAGAATTAAAGAACAAGGATTTTACTATTTTAGTCCTGACTACCTCAAAATTCAAGTAGATTCTACCGTAGGTCGAGCCGAAATTGATGTGTTGATCAAAGTGAAAGACGAAACACCGATCAAAGCAACATCCATTTACAAGATTAACAATATTGTGATCTATCCGAATTATACTTTAGGACAAGATACCCTGAGCAATACTAATCAAACGGCAACACAATACCGTGATTTTACCATTATTGATCCCGATTCCTTATTCAAGCCCATTATTTTTGATCGTTCGCTTTTCTTCAATAAAGACGATGTTTATAACAGAACCAATCATAATTTATCACTGAATCGTTTGGTAAATTTGGGTACCTTCAAAATGGTGAAAAATGAGTTTAAGCCTTCTTTGAAAACAGGAAATTATTTGGATACCTATTACTTTTTATCGCCTTTGGAAAAAAAGTCCTTGCGCTTTGAACTCTTAGCCAAAAGCAATTCTGCCAACTATCAAGGAACCGAATTGAATGCCAATTGGAGTCACCGCAATACATTTAAAGCGGCCGAACTGCTTTCCGTTTCTATTTTTGGCGGATTTGAGGTTCAAATTTCTGGACAAAATCAAGGTTTTAACGTGTATCGTATTGGTACCGAAGCCAATTTAATTTGGCCGAGAATGATTTCACCTATCCGTTTTAAAATGACAGACCGATTCACCCCAAAAACCAAAGCTACTTTGGGGTATGAATTTCAAGAGCGCCAACAATTGTATACCTTACAAACTTTTAAAGCACTGTTTGGATACAGTTGGAAAGAGAATGCCCGACGCGAGCATACTTTTAATTTAGGTGAAGTTATTTTTGCCCGACCACAAAACGTAACCGAATTGTATCTTAATGAAGTAGATATAAATCCCTCACTAGGTAAAGTAATTGAGCGCCAACTTATTTTTGGCCCTACTTACTCTTACACCTACTCTAACACGGCACAGAAAAGAAAGAAAAACACCATCTATTACAAAGGTACAGTAGACTTATCGGCAGCAGTTACGGGTTTGATTGCTGGTGCTAATATTGATAAAAAAGATGCTTTAAAAGTCTTTGGCGTGCCTTTCAGCCAATATGTGAAGTTCGAAAATGAATTCCGCCATTTTTTAAAACTAGGAAAGGAAACCCAATTGGCGAGTCGGATTATAGTTGGCACTGCTTTACCGTTTGGAAATTCGAAAGAAATGCCTTTTATCAAGCAGTTTTTTATTGGAGGAACCAACAGTATTCGTGCCTTTAGAGCGCGTTCTATTGGACCGGGAAGTTTTCTTGATAAAGCGGCAAATACGGATGGTTTTTTGGCGGATCAATCAGGTGATATTAAAATAGAACTCAATACCGAATACCGCACTACGCTGTTTAGCTTTGTGAAAGGTGCCGCTTTTATCGACGCAGGAAATATTTGGTTGCTCAATGAAAACAAAGACAAACCAGGAGCCAAATTTTCTAAAAACTTTATGAAAGAAATGGCAGTCGGCGCTGGACTTGGATTGCGCTTTGACTTTAATTTTTTGGTTCTCCGAACGGATTTTGCTTTCCCGCTTCGCAAACCTTACCTACCTGAAGGCAATCGCTGGGTTATTGACCAAATCAACTTAGGGAATGGAGCGTGGAGAAAAGAAAATTTGATTTTTAATTTGGCGATTGGATATCCGTTTTAGTGTTTATTGAAAGCTGAAAAAACTTAACCACAAAGGGCACAAAAATTTAACCGCAAAGTTCACAAAGGGTTACGCAAGGGACGCTAAGAATAAACGATTAAACAGTTAACCGATTTTTTAAAACATATAAGGCATATAAGGGCATTTAAGTTGTAATGTGTTACAGCTTAGTAAAATGGAAGTACAAATAAGTCTTAAAATATTCGTGGTAAAAACTTAACCGCAAAGGACGCAATGATTTACGCTAAGAACGCTAAAAATAAACGATTAAACAGTTAACCGATTAACCGATTTTTTAAAACATATAAGGCATATAAGGTCATTTAAGTTGTGGTGTGTAAAGTAAAAATAAAAGGGCATATAAGTATTCTTAAAATATTCGTGGCAAAAACTTAACCGCAAAGTTCGCAAAGGGTTACTCAAGGGACGCAAAATAAACTTATAATCTTTGTGTTGCTTCGTGACTTCTTCGTGTTTCTTTGTGGTAAAATAAATTAACCGCAAAGAACGCAAAGTTTTTTTTTCACTTTCTAATCTGTGAAAATCTGTGTCAAGACAAATAACCATAAAAAAAGCGCAACTCTAAGAATCGCGCTTTGTTGTTTAAGATAAATAAAGGCTAGTTCACCAAGAACAAAGCGTTGCTAAAGAGTAAATTTCCGTTTTCCCAGAAGGCTCTAAACAAAGGATTATCTACCATATAAATTACTTTTCCAGAACCTTTATAGTCTATGGCGAAATTTACCGTTTCTGGTAATTCTTTACCAATTTCGTGACCAACAAAACCATAGCTTTTGTAACCTTTAGGAACATACGCAATATTTGAAGCGTTTTTCAATAAAGCATAATGACGGCTATCGGTTTTTAAACTGAAATATTTTTTGCCTAAACCAAAGGCCATCGGATGGGTAACATCCAATACATTTTCGATAATTGCGCCTGGAATAGCATCCGACATCGCGCGACGCTCTTCGTTGGCTGAATCTAAGAAACGTTTTTTCAATTCTTTTTCTTTGGCGGTTTTTTCTGCTTTTTGCTTGTCATCATCAGTCGCGTGCGCATTCAATGCAAAACCATCTTTTCCGTCAAAAATATCCAAAGCTCCGTTCATAGCAATGATTTTTCCACCGCTACTCACCCATTCGTTGATACGTTTTTGTTCCCCATCAGAGAAATCATAATTGCCATCCGCCAAAATCAAAGTATTGAATTCTTGCAATTTCACTCTTCGGAAACGGTCCAAATCTACAATACTTACAGGATAGCCAACGGTTTCTTCTAAATAAAACCAAACCGAACCAAAGTCAGTAGAATTTACTCCTCTTCCTGATAAAAACAAGATTTTTGGAGCCGTCAACAGCGGGAAGTTTTCTCCACCTAAATCTCTAGCATTTTTTGAAAACCCAGAAGACAGTATAGAGAAATCTGATTTCTTCTTCACGATTTCACCCACTACTTTTTCAAAATCTACCACCTTTGGATTATCGCCTTTGCTTACAATTAACCCACCTGGTGCTACAGTAGTGCTTCCAAAAACCGATTGCTTCATCGCTGAACGTACTTTGATTCCTTTTTGGTGCAATAGCGCTACCACTTGAGCCGAAGTACGGTTGTTCCAAGGAATATGAAACGCATACACTGAACTCGGTATAGAAGATGAAGTCGTTTCAATCGTAGGTTTTGTTTTGATATTGATGGCATTTTTCAAAGCATAGCCTTCTACTCCATACGCTAATGGCAACGCCCAAGCCGTAATGTCATAAGACAAACTATCATTCAATTTATGATTAGGTTCGAACAAAATTTGAGCAAAAACTGCTTTTTGTTGGTCCACTTTTACAATCATATCATTGGGTTCGATGGTAAAGCTGTTCTCTTTTTTCGTTTGGTAATTAAAACCACTTGCTGATTGTTTGGCATCGGCATACGAAAATTCGATTTTGTTTTTTTGCAACAAATCGGCCAATTGCTCCAACTTAGGATTGCTTTTCATTACATAAGTTGCATACTTCCCTTTCATTGTTTTTCTAGAAGTATTCATAAACCCTCTAAACCCTTTCAACAAAGGTTCCACTTGAGAAGCAGCCGATTCCACTATCGTTAAAACAGTGGTAGCGTGATGTGTCAAACGGTCTTTGATGGTCACACTTACACCGTTTTCCATAGTCACTTCTCTTCCTGCTCCAATTCCGCCTTGCTCTACAGTCATCCCTACAGCACCATTATAAGTTGGATAGGTATCTCCATAACTCGGATAAAATAAATCGAAACGCTCGCTAGTGTTGTACAACCAATTTTGAGCATCGAATTTAGCTGAAATATTATTTCCCAACAAAGCGTGAAAATCTCTTTGATACGGCTCAATAAACTCGTGCAAAGGTTCTGCTGAAGGTGGAAAAAAGTATGGCGAATTATAACCTTGTTCGTGAACGTCTGTATGCACTTGCGGCATCCATTGGTTGTACAAAGCAATACGTTGTTGGCTTTCTTTTTGTGTTTGCCAAGCCCAATCTCTATTCAAATCAAAAATATAGTGATTGTAGCGTCCACCTGGCCATTCTTCCATATGTTCTCTATCGGTAAGACCTGGATGCGTGTTTTTTCCAGCGATTTCGTGCAACCAATTTCCGTATCTTGAATACCCATCAGGATTCACACAAGGGTCAAGAATTACCACGGTATTTTTCAACCATTCTTTGGTTGTTTTATTTTCTGGATTTGTCAATTCGTAGGCAACAGTCAAAGCGCTTTCTGTTCCTGCCCATTCGTTTCCGTGCACATTGAAGCTCAACCAAACAATTAGTTTATCGCCTACAGTTTTCGATTGATTAGGTGCCATACCAATGGCTGCTAAATTGTTCAAACGAATTTGCTCCAAATTGGCTAAATTCTCAGGAGTAGAAATATAATACACATTCAAGTTGCGGTGCTCGGCAGTTTGTCCGTATCTGTAAGGTTTAATGTAGGACGTTTGTGCAACCAAATGCTCAAAATAATCTTCAACTTGGTGGTAAAAAGTAATGTGTTTGCCATAATCAGGAATGAACTGAGAAGGGCTTTTTACTTGAGCCGAAACCCAAGCAGTGGTGGCTAAAAATAAAGATAGAATTAGTTTCTTCATGCTGTTTTGGTTTATTAGAATCCAAAAATAGGGAAACCTAAGGTATTGACCTAAATAAATTACAAACTTACCCATAAGCCGATTTTGAACGACTTTTTAGCTAGAAAAACAAAAAATACTGGCATACAAGGCTTTAAAAAATCACAATTAAAAACAATCGGTATTATTTTATTTTCATACAATAAATTAAAAAAGTAAATTTGAGTAAACCTATTGAAAAACAACCATTTAAAAACGCGTTTTAAAACCAAATATTCATGAGTAAAGAAGAAAAACCAAAGAAAAAAAAGCTTCTTTTTGAAAAGTTAAGTTCGAAAGAAAGAATTGAACGAGCCAAACAATTTTCAGCTCAATTCAAAGTCAAAGAAGAAGATAACTTTCAATTATCAGATTACAAAACCGATATTGATATAGAACTAAGCAATAAAAAATTGGATAAGATTCTAACGCTTGGCGTGGAGGCTTTGGCCGATATGCAAGAAATCTTATACGCTCAGGACAAATGGTCGTTATTACTCATTTTTCAAGCGATGGATGCCGCTGGAAAAGATGGCGCCATCAAACATGTGCTTTCAGGCGTTAATCCACAAGGGTGTCAAGTCTCTTCTTTCAAAGCACCGAGTTCGGAAGAATTGGACCATGATTTTCTTTGGCGTTGCCAAAAACATTTACCCGAACGAGGTCGAATCGGTATTTTCAATCGTTCGTATTATGAAGAAGTATTGGTCGTTCGGGTGCACGAACAAATTCTGAAAGCCCAAAAACTTCCTCAAGAATTGGTTACCGAATCTATTTGGGAAGAACGTTTTGAAGACATTCGCAATTTTGAAAAATACCTGAATCGCAATGGAACTATCGTGATTAAATTTTTCTTGAATGTATCCAAAGAAGAGCAAAAGAAACGTTTCATAGAGCGCATCGACGACCAAGATAAAAACTGGAAATTCAGTACATCCGATGCCAAAGAAAGAGGTTTTTGGGACGATTATATGAATGCTTACCAAGATTTAATTCAAAAAACAACCACACCCCACTCGCCTTGGTACGTAGTTCCCGCAGATAATAAATCGTATGCGCGCATTGTCATTGCTTCGGCCATTATCAATGCCTTAGACGAAATGGGATTAGAATACCCAAGAGTAAGTCCCGAAAAAGTAGCCGAATTACAAGAAATAAAAAAAGCCTTGTTGGGAGAATAATATTTTTATTCCAACAAGGACTTTTAAATCATATGATACACCCGTTGAGTAAAATTCAAATAAAAAACAACGGATTGCTATAGATCCACTAGGATTGATTTTCTGACGCTAACCATGCTAAAAATAATTTGTAGCCAATAGTTAAAATTACAGCTCCTAAAAACAAACCCAAGAAACCACTCACAATAAAACCACCAATAGCACCCAAAAAGACAACCATCATAGGTACTGGAGCATTTTTACCCAATAAAATAGGTTTCAAAATATTATCAGAAATCAAAATAATAAAAAACCAAATCGACAACAACACTGCCGAAGTGGTGTCCGAAACTGAAAACATATAAATAGCAACAGGAATCAAAACAGGTCCTACCCCAATTTGAATAATTGCTAAAACCAAACAGACAATCGTCCATAAACCCGCAAATGGCACATCGGCAATAAAAAATCCAAGGCCAGACATCGCCGCTTGTATGATCGCTACTCCAAGAAATCCTTTGACAACATTTTGAATCGTCTTAACCGTAATGGATGAAAAATGATCGCCATGGTCTCCCGCTAATTTTTGAAACACTTTCTTTGACACTAACTTCAAATCTTCTGAATACGCCAAAATAAAACCCGCTATGATGATCGAAATATTAAATTGAATAATACCTTTTCCGATACCTGTTAAGGCTGTTAATAGCCACGATCCAGCTACCGTAACTTGATCTGAGTACTCTACAATCGTTTCCTGTAAATTATCAGAAGCATGTTTCCAAAAATCAATTATGGGTGTAGCAAACTTAGGCCAATTGGCAGTAGTTTCGCCAGGAGGCGGAATTAAAGGTTTCCCTTCTTGATAGGTTTGAGTTAAATACGAAACACCTTCGTAAAGCGATTCCGTAACTAACATACTAGGAATAATAATTACACTCAGCAAGAGTAATGTCAAGAAAAATACAGGGATTTTTTTTCTTCCTTTCATCAATTTCACAAACGATTTGTAAACAGGATACATTGCAATGGCAATGACTACGGCCCAAATCAACATTAAAATAAAGGGTTGTAAAATAGAAAAACACCAGAATAAAATAATGGCTAGCACACCAAGTCGAATAATAATATCTGTGATTTTCTCAAAGTTATGTTCTTTTGCTTCCGATGCAGAATCTTGTTTCATATTTAATTTTTTTATAGTAAATATAGCATTTTACTACTATTTTTTGTTAAATCAAGTGCGAAAATAACCGAAAGCTTCGCAAGAAAACACCAAAAAAAGCCTAAAATTACGTTAACAATTGAGGACTGTTTTAGCAAGCATTCGTTCCAAATAAAATTATGATATATTCAAATTGCGTCATATTTAAAACGGATTCGATAAGAGAATTTATATTTTGAAATAATATTTTGCAGATTTGACATTGATTCCTATATCTTTGTTTTACAAATTTTACTCTAGAATTATGGAAGAATGCATTTCTGTTTTTGATATGTTAAAGATTGGCGTAGGGCCATCTAGTTCTCATACCTTAGGTCCGTGGCGTGCTGCCGAACGTTTTCTTGAAGAATTACGTCAGGATTTTGATTTGAATAATATCACTAGAGTAAAAGTAGATTTGTACGGTTCTTTGTCTTTGACTGGAAAAGGTCACGCTACCGATTTGGCCGTGATGCTAGGTCTAAGTGGTCAAGACCCTGAATACATTCCCGTGAAAGATATTGACGGCATCATCAAAGCCATAGAAAACAATCATTTGATTCAATTAGGCAACGAGAAAGCGCTACCTTTTTATATTTTACAAGACATTGTTTTTCATAAAGAGTTTCTTCCCTTTCACGCCAATGGATTAACCTTTACCGCTTATTTTGAAAATGAAACCGAATATGCTTCCACTTTTTATTCGATTGGAGGCGGATTTGTGGTAAAAGAAGAGCGTAGCAATGCCAAAAAGAAAGTCGCTATAAAATGTGCTTTCCCCTTCCCTATCAACAATGCAGCAGAATTACTAGACTATACCCAAAAAGAAAACAAAAGCATCTCAGAAATAGTTTATGCCAATGAGATTTCTATGCGTCCCGAAACAGAAGTGCATAGCGAATTAATGCGCATTTGGCACACGATGCTAGAATGTATGTACATTGGCTGTCATTCAGAAGGCATATTGCCTGGTGGACTCAATGTTCGCAGAAGAGCCTTTGATATGCATCAAAATTTGATTGGGTTATCCAATTATGATTCGCCACAATCTTGGTTAGAAGAAATTCGTAAAACCGAAGTAAAGTTTCGTCAAATTCTGAAATGGGTAAGCTGTTTTGCCTTAGCGGTAAACGAAGTAAACGCAGCTTTAGGACGCGTAGTAACAGCGCCAACCAACGGAAGTGCTGGGGTTATTCCAGCCGTATTGATGTATTATATGGTGATTGAAAACCACCAAGCCGACGAAAAACAAATCAAACAATTCTTGATGGTAGCGGGAGAAATTGGAAGTATTTTCAAAAAAGGAGCCACTATCTCTGCCGCTATGGGTGGCTGTCAAGCCGAAATCGGCGTATCATCGGCGATGGCTGCGGGAGCATTATGCGAAGTAATGGGCGGAACCCCTGCACAAGTATTGATGGCTGCCGAAATTGCTATGGAGCACCACTTGGGCTTAACTTGTGACCCAATTGGTGGTTTGGTTCAAATTCCGTGTATTGAGCGCAATACGATGGGCGCTATAAAAGCCATCAACGCAGCAGAATTGGCACTCGAAACCGATTCTAAAAACGCCAAAGTTCCTTTAGACAAAGTAATTGATACGATGTGGCAAACCGCCAAAGATATGAACTCTAAGTACAAAGAAACCTCAGAAGGTGGATTGGCTATAGCGGTTAATATGGCGGATTGTTAATACAAATGAGACCTCGTTTCGTATACTTTATTCTTGCCCTTCTTACGATTGTATTGGGAATTGCTTCCCGAAAAATAGTGGGTATTCCCTTGTTTGTGGGCGATATCTTGTATGCCATATTGGTTTATTTTGGTTTTCGGTGGCTGTTTTTGAAAAGCAAAATGTTGTGGCAAATTGGATTTCCTTTACTGTTTTGCTTCGCTATAGAAATACAACAACTTAGTACAGCCAAAGCACTGGTAGCAATTCGGGAGACTACTATAGGACATTATGTCTTGGGACAAGGTTTTTTGTGGAGTGATTTGTTGTGCTACTCGATGGGTATTGGATTAGCGTATGCTGTAGACCAATTTTGGTTCAAACAAAAGGTGTCTTAATCCCTAAAATCTCTCGAAATAACGATTGCCCTAGCCCAATGTCATTAAGTTAAGAGAGAGAGAAAAAAAGCACGCAGATTTAACTGATTTTAACTGATTTTTCTGCGTTAAACCTGCAAAATCTGCGTGAAAACAAAAAGAGTACTTAAGGTAATAACATTGTTCCCTAACCCTTATGGGAACGGCATCCTGTGGCGCTGGGGTTCGCCACAAGAGATATAGTGGACAGCAGGATTAGCTCCTAAACACTCCCTAATTTAAAATAAAA
Source organism: Flavobacterium succinicans LMG 10402 (assembly GCF_000611675.1). Taxonomy (GTDB): domain Bacteria; phylum Bacteroidota; class Bacteroidia; order Flavobacteriales; family Flavobacteriaceae; genus Flavobacterium; species Flavobacterium succinicans. Next base: position 62,817 of record NZ_JATV01000001.1, read on the forward strand.
AGTACAACCCAATCCGAGTTCGCTTTTTACGCCAATGGTTCCGTTTTGCGCCTCGATAAATTCTTTTGAAATGGCCAATCCAAGTCCTGTACCCGTTTTATGGCTTCCGGGAATTTGGAAATATTTATCGAAAACTTTGTTTTTGTATCGAACATCTATTCCTTTTCCTTTATCGATTACCGCAAATACAACTTGATGTTTTTCGCTTTTTAACTGTATCATAATCGTGCTTTTTTCGGAGGAATATCGTATGGCATTGGTCAAAAAATTAATCAAGACCCAAACGGTTTTTTCGCTATCTGCTTTGATGCTTGGGAGGTTTTCATCGGCTTCAATGACTAGTTCAATTTGCTTTTGTTCTGCTTGTACTTTTACGGCTTCTGTGGCATACTGTGCAATATCATACGGATTGCTTTTTTCGATATTCAACTGAATGTTTCCAGTTTCTACTTGTGAAAGTTCCAATAATTCTCCTGTAATTTTCAACAAGCGCTGACTGTCTTCTTTGATGCTGTCCACCAAATGCTTTTGTTCTTCGTTAATGACACCTGTTCTTTCACTTTCAAGCAATTGCAAACTCATTTTTATCGAAGCAATAGGCGTTTTCAATTCGTGGGAAACGGTGGCAATAAAATTGGTTTTGGCAAAATCTAATTCTTTGAAAAAAGTAATATTTCTCAAAATAATTACATTTCCAATAGCTATCGCTTGGTCTTCGCCTGTTGGTTTTATGGTGATTTTTACAATTTCTTTTTCAAAATAACTTTCTTTATCATCGGCGAAAATTTTCATTATTTGCGCTTTTTCATTTTCTGATTTCTCCACAAGCAAAGATTGCATCAAATCATTCGTCAAGCCCAATTTTTCAGCCGACTTTCCGACAACCTCCTCTTGTTTCAAGCCCATAATTTTGATGGCTTCATCATTGATAAACAAAATCACGCCCTCATTATCTAAACCTATAATTGGGTCGTGCATATTGTTGATTAAAGTCTCTAAACGCTTTTTCTCAAAAGACAATTTGTACAAATTACTATTGTGGTATTCTTGCAATTTTTCGGCCATTGTATTAAAGGAATTGGCTAAGTCTCCAAATTCGTTATGGTGTCTAAAATGAACCCTTTCTGAATAATTCTTATTAGCAATTTGCTTGATACTTTCGGTCAATTCTTTGATGGGATTTGCAATATTGTTAGGCATATTGACCAATAAATTAAAAGCAATCAAAAAGCATAAAGTCCCAACTACAGCAATCCATAAATTGGCGGTTTCAGCCGTGTGTTTTGCAATATCACTTTTGATTTTTATGGCGTTCATATTGAGCTTCATTATCTCAAAAATGTTTTGTCGAATTTGCGCTTTTAACTTTTCGTTATTGCTGTCTCCCTTTAATAAATTGAAATTAGATTTTAAATCATTAGTAGCAACATCTTCGTTCTTCTCAGTAATATTGGATACTTGTTTATTGAGGTTAATTTCAAAAACCGCTATAGCTTTATTTTTGTTAACCATCATTTCATCGAGTGAAAGCAACATATTACGCGAATATTCCAAAGTATTATAATTTGCATTTAGAATATTTCCAGTGTCTTTTTTAATTGAAAAAACAGAATACGCACTTGCCAATGAAAGGATAATAATTAAGCAAAATAATAATCCAACGCCTAGATTTAATTTGGTTTTGATTCTCATTTTAGGATAGTATTATAAATTATGATAATATGACTAGATCAACTTTTGATAGCGAAAGCGTATTCAGTAAACGTCTAAAAAGCGAGGTTGATAAAATAGCTTTTATAAAACTATACTGTGGTTTTCCAATACAGACTGTTGTAATTTGTTTTTGTTCGACTATGGCCAAAATGGCATCGGTGATTTTTTTGTTTTCAACTTTAATTACTTTTGCTCCTAATTCTGTGGCTAACTTAAAATTATTAATCAAGCGTCTTTGTTTGTCCAAAGCAATTTTGTCGCTACTTTCCTTTGGTGTTTCAACATACAAAACATACCAATCACTATTGTAATAGGTAGCCAAACGAGCCGTTTTTCGAATCACTATTTTGGCAGTTACATCATTAGAACTGATGCAAGCCAATAATTTTTCGTGACGCAATGCAATTTTTTTAGGGATTTCATTTTCTACTTTTCGAACGACTTGGCTCGCCACTTCTTTCAATGCTAATTCACGCAATTGCAAAATTTGGTCTGATTTAAAAAAATTATTCAAAGCCGTTTGAATTTTATCCGCGGTGTAGATTTTACCTTCCTTTAATCTGGCAATCAAATCCTCCGAAGTCAAATCGATATTCACCACCTCATCCGCCATTCGGAGTACATTATCTGGAACTCTTTCTTTGACATCTATATTTGTAATCTGCTTTACATTTTCATTCAAACTCTCAATATGCTGGATATTTACCGCCGAAATCACATTGATTCCAGCTTCGAGAATTTCCAAAACATCTTGCCAGCGTTTTTCGTTTTTACTTCCTTCAATATTGGTGTGCGCTAATTCATCTACAATCACCACTTCGGGACGCAAATTGATAATGGCTTGCACATCTAGTTCTTCGAGCTGCTTGCCTTTATAAAAAATACTTCTACGCGGTATAATTGGCAAACCGTCAAGTAATTCGTGGGTTTCCTTGCGATTATGCGTTTCGATATAGCCAATCTTAACGTCAATTCCTTTCTTTAGCAAGGTGTGCGCTTCTTGCAACATTCGGTATGTTTTGCCTACACCCGCACTCATTCCAATGTAAACCTTGAACTTACCTCTGCGCGATTTTTGGATTAAATCTAGAAAGTGCTTTACGTTATTTTCTTTTTCATTGTCCATGGTAATGCTGTGAGATGTGAGATGTGAGATGTGAGATGTGAGATGTGAAATGTGAAATGTGAGATGCGAAAAGTGAAATGATCCTTAAATACCTTTTCACTTTTCACTTTTCACTTTTTACTTTTTACTTTTTACTTTTCACTTTTTACTTTTTACTTTTTACTTTTTACTTTTCACTTTTTACTTTTTACTTTTCACTTTTTACTTTTCACTTCTATCTTATTTCATTTTGTTGTTTTTAAATAGAAATAGCCAAAGATGCAGTAACAAATACATTACTATTGGTTGGAGTATTGCTCTTTAAAAAGATATCGTCTTTGCTATTTAATGTTCGTGCTTCCAATCGAAACATAATGTTATTGGCTACCAAATAATCAAAATTTGCAGAGAAACCATAAGTCTTAAAACCATTTGGCGTTCCCGTTGCAATGATTACACCATTTTTATCCTGATAGTATTCTCCTCTAGCGGCCAACTGAATTTTGTCTGTGGGTTTGTATTGAACGATTACTGATGGATTGTACCAAACATCGTAATCGCTACTTCCTTTTGCGGATTGCTGCGCTCCAATATCAAAACCAGCAACTAGACTTGTTTTTTCGGTAATTTTAAATGTCCCGAAAAAATCGTTAAAATAGCGCCATTTTTTATCGACATCAGGTTGTTCATTTCCAATGTAAGTACTCCAATTTAATGAAAGACTTGACGATGGTTTAAAAGTCACTTGAGTTCCAAAAGCAGGCGTTTGATTCCCATCAATTTTTTGGATACGTTGCCAACCATTCAAATACATTGCTGCCAAATACCATTTCTCCGATTTCGAAGTGTACGCTATTTTTACACCCGCTTCATAATAAGGCGTATTATCAGCCCCCAAACTTCGGGTCAAAGTCATACAATCTTTCCCAATCGCACTTTCAAAACCAATATGCGAAGGCATAACTCCCGCATCAATCCAAAGATTGTGCTCTTTTGAAATTTTCACGCCTACATTCGCTTCAAACACATTTTTCAATAAATCCTGCTCGGCCGCCATATTGTATTGAGCATAAGTTCCCGCCATTAGGGCAAAATTCGCGCGAACATTCTCTTTCGAATAATTCACCTTGGCGATTCCTAAATTCAAATTCACCTCATTTGACCTATTATGATTGTAAATAAATCCCGATTTGGTATGATTCTCAGGTTTCCCAAAATCATAACTATAATACCCTTCTATATAACCTAAAAAAGTAATGGGACTTTTTGATGCTTCTTGAGCATAAATTGTTGTAAAACCAAAAGCCAAAAAGGCTGCAACTAGTATTTTTTTCACTTTATTTTATTATTTATTATTAGGAGCTAATCCAGCTATTCACTGCAATCTTTAGTGCCAAACCCTGGCACTAAAGGATTTCCGTTGCTATCTGGGCTAGGGCATTTCGTATTTCAAGACGTTTTATTTTAATTTATCTAAGGCTACATTCAACTCTAAAACATTTACCGTTGAAGTTCCCATTAATGATGGTTTATTGATGTTAGATTCTACCAAAGCTTTTACTTTATCCTCAGGTAATTTTCTAACTTGGGCAACTCTTTTCACCTGAATCAAAGCACCTTCTGGTGAAATATTGGGGTCCAAACCACTTCCCGAAGCCGTTACCAAATCCGATGGAATATCCGCTTTTTTCAAATACGGATGTACAATCAAAAACGTGTCGATTCTTTTTTGAACCAAAGCCAGATACTCTGCATTGCTTGGTCCATTGTTGCTTCCAGCACTTCCAGCAGCATTATAATCTACTGCCGATGGACGCCCCCAAAAATAGTTAGCTTTATCAAATTTTTGACCTATTTTTTGATACCCTATTACTTTTCCATCAACAGTAATGGTTTCTCCTTTACCGTTATTGGGAGCAAATTGTGCAATGCCATAAATAGCCAATGGATAAATTACAGCGAATAAAATTACCATTAATACGGTGAATTTTAGTATTGAAAATATGTTTTTCATTTTTGTTTTTGTTTTTTCCTCACCCCCAGCCCCTCTCCAAAGGAGAGGGGAGCCATAGTGGATGAACAAGTTGTTATTGTTACTACTATTTTGAATCATAAACTGAATGATTTACTAATTATCTATTTCAGTTTCGTCCCCCCCCCTCTCCTTTGGAGAGGGGGGGGGTGAGGATTATATAAATAATGCTACCACCAAATCGATGGCTTTAATTCCAATAAAAGGCACAATTATCCCGCCCAAACCGTAAATCAACAGGTTTCTTCTTAAGATAGCTTCTGCACCAATTGGTTTGTAATCCACTCCTCTTAAAGCTAGCGGAATCAAAATCGGAATGATAATCGCATTGAAAATCACCGCTGATAAAATAGCACTTTCAGGGCTATGCAATTGCATAATATTCAACCCTTGCAAGGTTGGAATTGCTGTGATGAACAAAGCAGGAACAATTGCAAAATATTTGGCTACATCATTCGCAATGGAGAAAGTAGTAAGCGTTCCTCTGGTCATCAATAGTTGTTTTCCAATTTCAATGATTTCGATTAATTTGGTTGGGTCATTGTCTAAATCCACCATATTACCTGCTTCTTTAGCCGCTTGAGTTCCACTGTTCATCGCTACACCAACATTGGCTTGAGCCAAAGCAGGCGCATCGTTGGTACCATCACCCATCATCGCTACTAGCTTGCCTTGTTCTTGTTCGTTTTTGATGTAATTCATTTTGTCCTCAGGCTTGGCTTCGGCAATAAAATCATCCACACCCGCAGCTTCGGCAATAAATTTGGCAGTTAATGGATTGTCTCCTGTCACCATCACCGTTTTTACACCCATTTTTCTCAAACGCTCAAAACGTTCTTTCATTCCCGTTTTGATAATATCTTGCAACTCAATCACCCCTTGAACAGCGTTATTTTTAATAACTACTAATGGCGTTCCTCCATTAGAAGAAATAGAAATAACCGTTTGGGCAATATCTTCTGGAAAAACATTTCCTGCTTGCTGAACGATATTTTTGGCCGCATCTTGAGCCCCTTTTCTGATGTTGGTTCCGTCTTTTAAAACTACACCACTGGTTCTTGTTTCGGCAGTAAATTTGATTAAAGTAGCTCCTTCGATAGATAATTTTTGCGCAACTTCATTTCCAGCCAATTCCACAATACTTTTTCCTTCTGGAGTGTCATCTGCCAATGAACTCAAAACAGCCGATTGAATAAATTCGTCTTGCGAAACTCCTTTTGCAGGATAAAAATTCGTTGCTTTTCTGTTCCCAATAGTAATGGTTCCTGTTTTATCCAAAAGCAATACATCAATATCTCCGGCAGTTTCTACCGCTTTACCTGATTTGGTAATCACATTGGCACGCAACGCTCTATCCATACCCGCAATTCCAATGGCAGAAAGTAATCCACCAATAGTCGTTGGAATCAAACAAACGAAAAGCGAAATGAAAGCTGCGATTGTAATAGGTGCATTGGCATAATCAGCAAAAGGTTTCAAGGTCACACAAACAATCACGAAGATTAAGGTAAATGCTGCCAAAAGAATGGTCAAAGCAATTTCGTTTGGTGTTTTCTGACGGCTTGCTCCTTCTACCAAAGCAATCATTTTGTCCAAGAAACTTTCTCCAGGTTCTGAAGTTACGATTACTTTAATTTTATCAGACAATACTTTTGTTCCTCCAGTTACCGATGATTTGTCACCACCTGCTTCACGAATCACAGGAGCACTTTCTCCGGTAATAGCACTTTCATCTATGGTTGCCAATCCTTCGATAATCTCACCATCCGTAGCGATGACATCACCTGCTTCGCAGACGAATACATCTCCTTTTTTAAGTTGTGAAGATGTTAGATGTGAAAAGTGAGAGGCATCAAGATTGTGAAAAGAGACATCTGACATTTCACTTTTTACTTTTTTTACAGATGTTTCTTCACGTGTTTTCCTTAAACTATCCGCTTGAGCTTTTCCTCTGGCTTCGGCAATTGCTTCTGCAAAATTGGCGAACAAAAGTGTTGCAAATAAAATCAAGAATACTATGAGATTGTAAGCAAAACTACCTTGATTGGATGCGCCAAATAAAATGGCAATACACACAACAAACATAATAGCGGTACCAATTTCAACGGTAAACATTACCGGATTTCTGAACATTGTTTTTGGATTAAGCTTTACAAAAGACTGCACTAGTGCTTCTTTTACTTGCTTACTTTCAAACAATGATTTGGAATTATTTTTAGTCATTTTCTTTAGAATAAAATGTTAGATGTTAAATGTAAAATGTCTTGATTTAGGATATATTTGATATAATTAAAAAATTTATAAAATATGAAACCGCATAAAAATTTAAATTCTTGGATTAAAAGTTTTGAATTTGTGAAAGAAATTTATTTGGTCACTAATAATTTTCCACCTGAAGAAAAATTTGGATTAACTTCCCAAATAAGACGAGCTGCAGTCTCAGTTCCAGTAAACATTGCCGAAGGTGCCGCAAGAAAAGGGACAAAAGAGTTTATCCACTTCCTACATATTTCTTTAGGCTCATTATCTGAACTTGATACTTTGATTTTATTAACTAAAGAATTAGACTTTATCAATAAAATAGAAAGCGAACAATTGATTGAAAAGTTAGATGTCATTGGAAAACTTATTTATGGATTAATTAAAAATCTTGAGAACAGATTGTAAAATGTTTTATGTGAGAAGTAAGTTGTGAGAAGTGAAATGTGAGAAGTAGGTTATAAAAAGTAAAATGCGAGAGGTAGTTTATTAAATATTAAACATTTAAAGTAAAAAATAACATTTCACAGATTTATAATTCACAGATTTAAAATTATTTATTTTAACTTCATTGCTATCCGAAAGTTTTAATGAATGAGCATAAAATACCTTGTTACCCATTATAAATAGGCGTTTACTTTTTTATTATGCTGAAAATAAGTCAGAACTGAATTTTAATTCTGGTTCTGATCTTATTTTTTTGGCTCCATCTCCAACCTGATTGCAGATATAATCTAAACTTAAATAATACACTAAACAGATTCTGATTTTTTCAACCAGATTTGAGAATGACTTTGTCTTTTTTGATATGGTTCTGTTTATCAATTCAAGCAACAAATAACAAATCAAAGCGATATAAATTTGCGATTTAACCGCATTTTCACTTGTACCCAAGAATGTTTTTATCTGTAGATTTTGTTTCATCGCCTTGAAAAACAATTCGATATCCCATCTCTTTTTATACAAATCGGCTATTGTTCTTGCTGACCATTCTAAATTATTGGTTATTATTTCGATAATCTTATTTTCGTCTTGCTTATACACATGGACTAATCTTAGTCTTTCTTGGTTAATACCTGTCTCTATGGCTTTACTACTGTTTAAAACAACTATTTCGTCCTTGATAATGTCTTGGTCTTCTTCATCTGGCAAATCCAACTCTTGGATGGATTCGTACAAAGTATTTGTCTTAATCCTAGTTACAAAAACATTTTCTGCTTGAATTCGATGCAGCATCAATGCGAAATCAAAATAAGCCCTGTCTTCCACAACGATGGTTCCTTTTGAGAAAACTAACTGGCCTATACCATACCGATCGTGTGTTTTAGCTTCGGTTATATTTACCAAATCCGGGATTTGTAAATTATCATCCCAGCAGGTGTGTATTTTTAAGCCACCTTTTGCTGTCCGAAACTTTGCCCAGTCAAACATATTCAAGCACAAACTGATTGTGGTACTGTCTATCAATTTTATGTTTTGTTCTTTAATTTCTTTGATAAAAAAGATTCACTTTTTAAAACTCTTCCATAATGTTTCAAAAGCCTGTAATATAGGGATTCAAACACTTTCCAATCACGTTTTTTATTGCCATCACTCATCGTGGATCGTGCTGGACTTTGAATCAGTCCTAAATCCCCAATAAAAGTCTCACTGACCCCAATTCCCGTGGAAATATCATTTAAAGTGTAGCATTTATTAAGCTGTCCGTAAGTTAATGCAACAAATTGGTCGTAAGTCTTGTATTTAATACAGCCTTTGTCGGAACTGTGTTTTTTAGCACAAGATTCAAGCATCCATCGAGGAACAAGGTCAATAATTTGTCGAATAACTGGTTTTTTGATATTTTTGTTTCGCCTGAAGAGTCCCATAAAGTATTATTTGTTTCGCAAAATCAAAAATACGGGATTCTCAGGCATTTTTTATTTTAGACTTTCGGATAGCTATGGTGCCATTTATCTGTATAATCACTTTCTGTAGTTGCCTAAAAGGATCTACTTATGATTTCTTTACAATTATGAAAAATCCTTATGGAATCCCCCAATCTGTTTATAAAAAATACAATCCTATCGTAAAGTAAAGTAACTATTGAAAAAAAGCGCCCTTGAAATTCTTTATTCCAAGAGCGCTTTTTTTATTGTTTAAAAATGAAGTACTTATTTTTTTGCCTTCTCGTAAAGTTTTTCTAGTGATGGAAAAAGAAAGTCAGCTGTTTTTTGAATCGGATTAAAAAATAGCGATTTATCCAAGGTCTCTTTTTTTGCCAAGAAATTATGGTAATTGATTTTTTCAAAAAGCGTTAAAAAAATACTGATAATCAGGATGGCTTTTAAAACTCTAAACACACCGCCACCCACTTTGTTGATCCAACCCAAATAAGCAAAATCGGCTAGGCCTGTGAAAAATTTGCTGAGCATATAAATACCCACTACTACTACAATGAAGGTAAGCACAAAGGCTACGGTTTTGATGGTGTAGGGATTCCAATGTACGATACTCGAAATCAAAGAAGCCATAATCGCCGAAAATTTCACGGCTATATAAATTCCAATTACTAGGGAAACCAACGAAGCCAATTCGGCAAAAAGTCCGTTTTGAATGCCTTTGAACAGCGCATAAGCCAATAGACCACCAATTAAAAGATCAAAAAATGTCATGTTTTTAGGGTAAAAATTAAAGGTGCAAATATAAAAGAAATAGGCGATACCTGAACTCAATTTTCAAGTCCTTATCTTTGTGCAAAATAATTTTAATTTACGTTTTACAAAGCTGTAGTTCAAATCTACATCCATAATTCGTTAATCTACAATCAAAAATTAAATGTCTAGAGATATACAACTAAAAGAACGCTGGGAACAACTCGTTACCCTTTTATCCGATCGATTTTCGCAAGGCGAAGATTTGGATTTGGATGCCATAATTTACCTTATTGGTGTACAAGAGTTAGGTCAGGTGCACCGCGAGTTTAAAAAAGACGAAAAAGTCAACCTAATGCACATTGCGATTTGTAGACTGCTTGAACCTTATGGGTTTTATGAGTTTGACTTTTTTGATGAAGAAGGTTGGCCACATTATAAAGTTAAAGAAGAATTACCTCCGTTAAAAGCGGGTGAACAATCCGTTTTGATGAAAGAGGCGATTGTAAATTATTTTGTAGAACGCGAGGTGATTGAATAATATATTTTATTGTAGGGACAAGTCGCGACTTGTCCCTACAAACAAAAAATCATATATTTGCACCTCAATTATGGAATGAAAATGATAGATAAGATAAAAGAATACATTGCAGAAGCACAAGCGTTTTCTACTCAAAATGGAGCTGAATTGGAAGCGTTCCGAATTAAATATTTGGGAAGTAAAGGGCTTTTGAAAGACTTGTTTGCTGAGTTTAAAAATGTTCCTAACGATCAGAAAAAAGAATTTGGACAAGTCATTAACTTGCTAAAAACTACTGCTGAAGAAAAAGTAAAGTCAATTCAAGAGCGTTTAGAAAATCAGCAAGAAAGCAAAGGCGTTTATGGCGATTTGACCCGAACAGGAGAGCCTATTATTATTGGTTCTCGTCACCCGATATCTTTAGTAAAAAATCAAATTATTGATATTTTCTCAACCATTGGATTCAATGTTTCTGAAGGACCAGAAATTGAAGACGATTGGCATAATTTTACAGCCTTGAACTTGCCAGAATACCATCCGGCTCGTGATATGCAAGATACTTTTTTCATTCAAACCAATCCTGATGTGTTGTTGCGTACGCATACTTCATCGGTTCAGGTACGTTACATGGAAAACAACAAACCGCCTATTCGTACCATTTCGCCAGGTCGTGTGTTTCGTAACGAGGCTGTTTCCTCACGTTCGCACTGTATCTTTCATCAAGTAGAAGGGTTGTACATCGACAAGGATGTGTCTTTTGCAGACTTAAAACAAACACTTTTGTATTTTACGAAGGAAATGTTCGGGAAGTCGAAAATTCGTCTTAGACCGTCTTATTTTCCGTTCACGGAGCCAAGTGCAGAAATTGATATTTATTGGGGTTTAAAAACCGAAACGGATTATCGTATTACCAAAGGTACAGGTTGGTTGGAAATTGGTGGTTGCGGAATGGTAGATCCTAATGTTTTAACCAATTGTGGTATCAATCCAGATGAGTATAATGGTTTTGCTTTCGGAATGGGAGTAGAGCGTATCGCTATGTTGTTGTATCAAATTGGAGATATCCGTATGTTTTATGAAAACGATGTGCGTTTCTTAGAGCAATTTAAATCGATTATTTAGTAACTAGTTAATAGTCCTTAGTCCTTAGTTCTTTTGGAGTCATAGCATTTATTGACTGAGGACTAAGTACTAGGGACTCATTTTTTTAAACTATGAAAAAAGACATCATCATACCTGTTGTAGAAAATGTATTCATGGCCGCCGTTCAAGAATGGAGCGACGACTTTATGGAAAAAGTGTGGTACGCCTACTTGGTGAACGATAGTGATTTTGACATCGAAAGTGTGATGGTAGTTTCCAAAGCATTTGGTACTATCGATGGAGAAATGAAAAAAACTTCACTCTTACGTCATGCTTTTGTACACGTTACTTCAGTATCGGTAGTGAAAGTTGAAATGATTGAGAAAAGTGTGCTTTCGCTCAATAACGAGTTTATGGTAACGTATTTTATTGATGGTACCTTGTACGATAAAAAGTTCATTTTTAAAGCCAATAGCATCAACGAAACCGATACGGAAGAAGTGCCAATTTTATTTGTTGAAGGAGTAATTGTTAGATAAATAGTGCTTTACAGAGCATAAAAAAATACCGTTAAGTGAGCGCTTAACGGTATTTTTTTTGAAGTAAATTTTAGTGTTATTCCTTCCATCCCCAAGGAGCACTTGGATTGTCTATTGGTTTGGTTAGGTCAAACGTCACGGTAAAAAGACGATCGGATCCTATGCGTCTTAAGTTATAACTAAATACTTTTTTGTCTAAGGTAATCCACCAAAGATTAGTAGCCGCTTTGGGTAGTAAATCAGCTGTTTCTTGATCGGCCGGAAAAAACTGAAGATTAGCCATTCCGGTATTTGGAGCCATTCCGCCATATTGCGTTACTTTATCAGGGGTTCCATCTTTATGACGGTGGTCGTGTTTGAGCTGAATTTTATTGCCTTCAAAAGTCAATACCCATGTTCTAGATTTATCATCTCCGACAAAAAAAGGAATGCGAATGCGGTTTTTTTCACAGCTTTTTACATGCATAACCAATTTTTTTCCTGAAAAAGAATCGTTTGCCGAGCCACCTGCAGTAATTTGTCCCTCAAAAGATTGTCCACAATGCGTTTGTAATTCGGTCCAAAATTCAGTAGCGCCTGAGGTATTTTGCGCTGTGCAAATTGAAAATAGGCTTGATAAAAAAAGTGAATATAAAAATTTCATACGCTGTGTTAAAGTGTTTCTTTACGGAATTACTGTGGTACTACTTTAAAAATAGTGTTCCGTGGTTAATCCAATTGATCGGTTAGTTTTTTAAAGACCACTTTGGCTTCTTTCCCTTCGTATAAAATTTGATACACAGCATCAATAATTGGTGTTTTTGCTCCGTAACCTTGATTGAGTTTGTAAGCGCTTTTTACGGCATAATAGCCTTCAGCTACCATACTCATTTCCATCATGGCCGATTTTACAGTGTAGCCTTTTCCGATCATGTTGCCAAACATTCTATTTCTAGAGAAAACAGAGTAACCCGTAACCAATAAATCACCCAAATAGGCAGAATCATTGATGTTTCGTTTCATTTTGTGCACTTTTCGGATAAACTTTTTCATTTCTCGAATGGCATTACTCATAATAACCGACTGAAAGTTATCGCCATACCCCAAACCATGGGCGATTCCTGCTGCTATAGCGTAGATATTTTTAAGCATTGCCGCGTATTCGGTACCAATAATATCATCAGAAATCTTGCTTTTGATATAATTACCAGACAAATTTTGGGCTACAAATTTAGCTTTATCGGCATCGCTACAAGCAATGGTTAAGTAGGAAAGGCGTTCCAATGCTACTTCTTCAGCATGACAAGGCCCTGTAATTACTCCAATGTTGTAATAGGGTATGTCGTATTGAACATGAAAATGTTCCCCTACAATTAAACTGGTTTCTGGGACGATACCTTTAATAGCAGAAAAAATAATTTTATCTTGTAAAGGAAGGGTGATTTTGGCTAATTCTCCATCTAAAAAAGCCGAAGGAATGGCAAAAATAAGATAGTCGGCGTAGCTTACGGCTTCATTAATATTCGAGGTAAGTAAAAGTTTTTGGGTATCGAATTCAACTGAACTTAAATAATTCGGATTGTGTTTAAAGTTTTTTATGTGGTCAATTGCATTTTCATTTCTCATATACCAGCAAATCTCTTCCTGGTTCACACATAGCATTTTAGCGATAGCAGTAGCCCAACTTCCACCACCAATTACTGCAAATTTTAATTTATCGGCCATTTTTTTATTAAATTTTATCAAAAGTACTCAAAATACTAGTAATTACACAAATTAATTTTGTGAGTGCCTTTAAATCAATGTCAAGTAAGCGTGTGGAAATCTTTATTCGTTTTGATAAAAAAAGTTAGCTTACTGCATAATATAAATACTATTGTTGCGTTGTAAGTGATTAATAATTAGGATCTTGATGGTTTTGATTATTATTTGGTTTAGTTAGTTTTGTTTTTAGTTATTGAAAAAGGCGTTTTACTTAGTGTAAAACGCCTTTTATTATTGATGCTTTTTTGAATTAATAACTAGCAGTAACAATTTCTCTAACTTTCTCAGGAGTAATGTTTTGTTTTTCTCCTAAGCCCTTCCAACCTCTTTCTTCAAATCTTTTTGCTATAAAATCGGCTGTTTTATCGAAATCTTGGGTGTAGTTAGACAATTGGGTTTGCATTCCCATTGTATGAAAGAAGGCAACAGTTTTGTTGATAGCTACTTTAGCCATTTCGTCTTCGCTTCCAGTTAGATTAAAAATACGTTGACCATATTGGGCCAATTTGGCTTTTTTCGTTTCAAACATTACCTTGTATAGGTTAGGACCAATTATCGCCAATGTTCTAGCGTGATCAATTCCATACAAAGCCGTTAATTCGTGTCCAATCATGTGTGTAGCCCAGTCGCTAGGAACTCCTTTTTGGATTAGTCCGTTGAGTGCCATAGTACAGCTCCACATAAAGTTTGAGGCCAAAGCATAATCTGTAGGGTCCTCTACTACTTTTGGTCCGATTTCGATTAGGGTTTGCAAAATACTTTCGGAAATACGGTCTTGTAAATAACCTTCATGTGGATAGGTCAGGTATTGCTCTAATACGTGAGTGTAGGCATCTACAACGCCGTTTTGTAATTGACGCTTTGGCAATGAAACAATCACTGTTGGGTCACAAATGGAAAATTTAGGAAACAAAGCACTTCCGCCAAACGCTAATTTTTCTTGTGTGGCTTCAATTGTTACAACAGAGCCTGAATTCATTTCTGATCCTGTAGCTGGAATTGTTAGGACAGTACCGAAAGGAACTACTTTGCTAAGGTCTTTGATGAGTAAGCGTTTCTGTAAAATATCCATCGGGTTGCCTTCAAAATGTACAGCTGCCGATATGAATTTCACGCCATCAATGACGCTACCGCCACCTACTGCCAAAATAAAATCGATATTTTGTTCTTTGATTACCGCTACCGCTTTCATCAATGTTTCGTAATGAGGATTTGGTTCAATACCACCAAATTCAACAATATTACGATCTAGAAGCGCTGCTTTTACTTGATCATAAATACCATTTTTGAAGATACTGCCTCCTCCGTAAGCAATCAGGATTTTTGCTTCTGTAGGAATCAAGGTCGCTATTTTTTCTATTTGTCCTTTTCCGAAAATTAAATTCGTAGGATTGTATAATTCGAAGTTTAACATGATTTTTTTTTAAAGAGTTACTAAGATACTAAGATTCTGAGTTTTTAAAGCACATTTAAATCTTAGTAACTTAGCTTCTCAGCGTTTTAGAGACGTTCTATTATTTTTTTGAATGCAATTGAGCCAATAATTTTTCAGCAACTAATTTTGATGAAGCAGGATTTTGTCCTGTAATCAATAAACCATCTTCTAGGGCGTAGGATTGCCAATCGCCAGCTTTACTGTAAGAACCACCATTTTTTTGTAACATATCTTCCACCAAAAAAGGTACGACATTGGTCAATCCCACGGCTTCTTCTTCGGAGTTCGTAAAACCAGTCACTTTTTTACCTTTAACCAAGAAATGGCCATTTACTTTTACGTTTTTTAAGGCAGCAGGTGCATGACATACAAATGCTACTGGTTTATTTTGTGTGTAAAAAGTAGCAATTAAGTCTGAAGAAGTTGTATCCTCGGCCAAATCCCATAATGGACCGTGACCTCCAGGGTAAAAAACAGCATCGTAATCTGCAGGATTAATAGTGGCTAGTTTTTTGGTGTTTTTTAGTTTTTCTAAAACTACAGCATCTGCATCAAATCGTTTAGTATCCTCAGTTGCTGATGCAGGATCGGCACTTTTTGGGTCAATTGGTGGTTGTCCTCCCAGTGGTGAAGCAATATCAATTTGAACACCTTTGTCGGCCAATGCATAATAGGGAGCAGCAAATTCTTCTGTCCAAAATCCTGTTTTTTCTCCTGTGTTACCCAATTGATCGTGGCTGGTCACTACAAATAATACTTTTTTCATCTTTTTATTTTGTTTTTGTGCAGTTGCTACAAAGCAACTCAAGGTTACTACTAGAATCGTTAATAAGGTTGTTTTTATCATCGCTTGTTTTAATTTGAGACTGCAAATTTATAGCGAATATGGTATTAGTAAAAATAATTTAAATTATGTTTGTGATAAATATATTTATAGCAATGGTAAATTTAGAATGGTATCGCACGTTTAAATCAGTATATAAAAACGGAAATTTTTCGTTAGCTGCTAAGGAGTTGTTCATTAGTCAGCCTGCAGTCAGTCAGCAAATTGCTATGCTTGAAGCCCATGTAGGATATACATTGTTCAACCGTAAATCAAAAGGGGTGGTGCCTACGGAATACGCAAAGTTACTCAATAACTTAATCATTGATGCTTTGGATCGCTTAGAAAATGTAGAAAACGGTTTTAGGGCTAAGGCCTTCAATACTAATCGGTTATTGTCTATTGGAATTTCTAAGCATTTGTTGGGCTGTTTTGGTAGTTCATTAGTATCAAAATTTGATTTTATTGACTTCACTTTTGGCACTAACGAGGAGTTATTTGATTTAGTAAATTCCAAAAAAATAGATTTTGCGATAGTAACCAAACAGTACGATACTTTTGACACGCTACAGCAGCAATTAGGTGAAATAAAACAAGTCGTTGTGGCTACTCCAGATATTGATCTTCAAATCGTAAAAGAAAATATTACTGTCAATGATTTGGTGGCTATAGAACATTGGATGAACGATCAGAAGTGGTACAGTCATGACTCTGGAATACCGCACATTAAGCTATTTTGGTTACATGTTTTTAATAAAAAAAGACCTGCCATCATAGCCAATTATATCATTCCATCAGAAAATGAAATGATTGCAATTCTTGCTCAAAACACGGGTATAAGTGTGGTTTGGGACTGTAATGTTGCATCAAAGATTCAGGACAAAGAGTTACAGTTGGTATGGGACAGTCCCAAAATGCCTACTACACCTGTATTTTTATTGTCAGGAAAGAATGATAATTTAAATGCTATTGCTCAAGAAATAGCTGTTGTTGTAAAAGTGGTTTTGGAATAATTATTTCTTGTAAAAATTATTATGATCTAGATATTCCCACACGTTATGCGGTAATAATGGGCGAATGTTTTTGCCTTTTTTGATGCAATTGCGAATAAAAGTAGCCGAAATTTCAACAACTGGGGCATCTATGATTTTGATTTTGGGATGATTGGCAAAAGAGGGGTTTTCGGCTCCAGTATCAATTGCTTTTTGGTTGTTTTCTATGGCTTCGATTCTCGGATAGACATAAATGGAATAATGCTCTAAAATGGCTTCATAGTTTTTCCATTTGTGCAACGATTTTAAGTTGTCTTCGCCCATGATTAAAGCAAACTCGTTTTCTGGATATTTCTCTTGTAAATGTACCAGTGTGGTAATCGTATAATTGGGTTGCGGTAATTTAAATTCGATATCCGAAGGCTTTATTTTTGTATAAGTATCAGTGGCCAAATGCACCATATGTAACCGATGATAATCATCTAGCAAAGTACTTTTCTTTTTTAGCGGATTGTGTGGTGTTACTACCATCCAGATTTGGTCCAAATCGGTATGTTCTGCCATATGATTGGCAATAATCAAATGGCCCACATGAATGGGATTAAAAGTACCGAAATATAGTCCGATTTTCATTTAACTTAGTAACTAGTGATTAGTAAAAAGTAATTAGTTTTTGAGTGTTTTCCAAAAAGCATTAATCATTTTAGATTCTTCCTCTATTTGGCTTAGAATTTCTGTGTACAAAGTTTCATTTGTTATAAAACCAAGTTCATTAGCAATTAGTAGCTGAGTTTCAATTTCGAATAGTGAACCTCTTGAAATATCTAAAAAATGACTAAATGATCTATCTGTATTTCTTTCATAACCTTCAGCAATATTAGAAGGAATAGATACTGAAGCTCTTTTTAATTGACTTGTTAGAGCATATAATTCTTCCTGAGGAAATGATTTTACTAACTGATAAACTAAGCAGACTATTTTGATGCCTTTTTGCCAAATCAATAAATCTTTATATGATTTTATTTCCCCCATTTCAAGCTAATTACTTTTTACTAATCACTAGTTACTATTTACTAATCACTATTCAGAAACAAAATCCTTCACCAATTGATATGCTTCTTCAAGTGCTACAGGTAAATCATAGTTTTTGATAATCACATCAAATTGTGGAGCGGTAGCCAATTCTACTGAGGCTTTGGCAATGCGCATGTTGATTTTGTCTTCGCTTTCGGTAGAGCGTTCTTTGAGTCTTCTTTTCAATTCATCAACGCTTGGAGGTTTCACAAAAACAGCCAAGGTTTCTTCTGGAAATTTGTGTTTAATGCGCAATCCGCCAGCCACATCAATATCAAAAATCACATTTTTGCCCATAGCCCAAATGCGTTCCACTTCGCTTTTTAGTGTGCCATAGAAATTATCGCGATAGACTTCCTCCCATTCAACAAACTCTTCAGCTTTGATGTGTTTTTTGAATTGTTCCAATGACATAAAATAGTAATCCTTGCCATCTACTTCTTCGCCACGAGGTAAACGGGTTGCTGCCGAAATAGAAAATTCCAAATTCAAATCTTCTTTTCCTAATAAATGCCTAACGATTGTTGTTTTTCCTGAACCAGACGGAGCTGAAAAAACTATTAATTTTCCTTTTTTCATATTTTTAGTAATTAGTGATTAGTGAATAGTCATTAGCTAATTACTAATCACTATTCACTAGTTACTTATAATACATTCAGTACTTGCTCTTTAATTTTCTCCAATTCATCTTTCATTTGAACGACTAATTTCTGCATTTGAGCATGATTCGATTTAGATCCCATGGTGTTGATTTCTCTACCCATTTCTTGAGTAATAAAACCTAGTTTTCTACCATTGGCTTCAGTTCCTTTGATGGTGTCTAGGAAATAATCCAAATGGTTGGTTAAACGTACTTTTTCTTCGGTGATATCTAGCTTTTCTAGATAATAAATGAGCTCTTGTTCAAAACGATTTTCATCTACGTTGACTTGCAATTCGGCAATAGCGGTTTGTAAACGATCTTTGATGGCTTGCACACGTTCTGGGTCCAAAGCCAAGGCTTCGTTCATGAATTGACGAATGTTAGCAATACGCAATTGGAATTCCTTTTCTAACGAAAGGCCTTCGTCTCTTCGGAAATTCAATATGTTTTGCAACGCTTCTTCGATAACGGTTTGGATTTGCGCCCATTCGTTGGCATCGATTTCTTCGCGCTCTATTTTCATGGTATCTGGCATGCGTACGGCCATTTTCATCAATTCGGTTGCGTCAGCATCAGGATACACTTCACGCAATTGCTCGATGTAGGCTTTTACAATAGGAACATTTACTCGTGTGGAGGTTTGTTCTGCAGTACTTTCGATATAAATGGAGAAATCAACTTTACCTCTTTCTAGTTTTGAAGCAATTTGAGTACGAAGCCCCAATTCCATTTCACGGTATAAAGAGGGCATTCGGACACTTAAATCCAAGCCTTTGCTATTTAAGGATTTTACTTCTATAGAGATTTTTTTGGTAGGCAATTGCAAGGTTGCTTTGCCGAAACCCGTCATGGATTGTATCATAATTGTTGTAAAAAGCTGTAAAGATAACAAAAAGTTATTTGTGTGTTTTTGAGCGAAGGCTATTAATTAGCATCCGTTTCTTGAGAAGTTTTCATTGTTACTAGATAGACACCAGAAAAAATCAATATTGCAGCACCAATTTTGACCCAGTTGAGTTGGTCTTTGCCTAGTCCTATCGCAAAAATGGAAGCAAAAAGAGGTTGTAAGTAAATGAAAACGGCCACCGTGGTAGGTTTTAATTCTTTCATCGAAAGTAAATTCAATAAATACGTCAAGAAGGTAGAAACCACGACGACAAAAGTAATTTTATAATAAATAGATAAAGGAATAGTTTGCCATTGTACAGCCTCCAATTCGCTCCATCCAAAAGGAAGAACCATGATGAAGCCCAAAAGATAAATCCATTTGACAAAGGTAAAAGCATGGTAGGTATGCATTAGTTTTTTGACAAGGATCAAGTAAAAAGCATACGAAATGGCATTGACTAATACCAAAAAGTTGCCCAGTCCAGCATCAGAGGTGGCGCCAATGGATTTGCGATACAGAATCAAAAATGTGGTACCAAGTAATCCGAGAACAATACCAAGAATCATTCTTTTCTTTAAGCGTTCTTTCATTATAATTGCTGATAAAACCAGTACAATCATTGGTGTAGAAACCATAATTACCGCCGCCGAAATGGGAGAAGTAAGGCTTAATCCTTTGAAAAAGGTAAGCATATTAAGGGCTACGCCAAAAAAAGCTGCAGCAAAAATCCTTAGAAAATCTTGAGGAGCAATTTTTTCTTTAGGCATAAAAAGCCAAGTGAGCCAAAACAAAAGGCTCGAACCTCCAACGCGTAAAACAATAAAACCGAAAGCATCGATGTACAATGGCATTACATCCTTGGCAATGGTAAACGTTACACCGTAGATGATCGAAACGATAGTGGCACCAACTAAGGCAAGATTTCTTTTAGACATGGAGAGCTAGATGAACTTGATGTATGTTTTGTTGACTATTGCCAATATAAATTTTGTCATTAATAATAAATACCGGTCGGCTCAAAAAGGTATAATGCTCCAAAATGTATTTTTTAAAATCGTCCTCGGTAAGGTTTTGATTTTTTAAATTCATCGACTTGTACAATTGTGCTTTTTTGCTAAACAATGCTTCGTAACTTCCTGAAAGGCGATGCATTTCCTCTAATTCTTCAATAGTTATTGGGTTTTGTTTGATGTCGTGAAAGGCTAAATTGTGGTTTGCAGGCAAGGCCTTTATGATTTTTCTGCAGGTATCGCAAGAAGCTAAATAGTATATTTTGTTCATGTTGTTGACTTTTTATGGTTACAAAGGAAAATCATTTCTACTAAAAATGAGTATTTTTATCCAAAAAATAAAAACTATGAATGCAGTATTTGAGTTGACAGCAACGAGCCGAAAAATGGTAGCTCCTTTTCTAGAAAAATATACTTTAGAGCAATTAAATGAAATTCCCAAAGGATTTTCTAATAATTTAATTTGGAATATTGCTCATATTGTAGTTACCCAACAATTATTAGTTTACAAATTATCAGGTTTACCCATGCAAGTTTCAGACGAAATGGTAGAGAAATATAAAAAAGGAACCAAACCTGAGCATACTGTTACTGCTGAAGAAGTAGCAGAAATTAAAGCCTTACTTTTTTCAACGGTAGAGCAAATGAAAAATGATTACGAAAACAACGTTTTTGAAAAGTATACAGAATACCCTACATCAACTGGATTCATATTGCACAATGTAGAAGAAGCCATGACCTTTAATGCTTTTCACGAAGGATTACACCTTGGAATCATGATGAGTATTAGAAAATTTTTGTAAAACATCACCACGGAATCACTAGAAATGCTTTGAGATCTTTCAGGTTTTGAAGCATTTTTTATTTGATCAATAGATAGTTGTGTATGGTGGTATACGGAAGAAATAATTCTTTAGGTCCTTCAGCATAAGCAGCGGCTTCGTATTGATTGTAATATAACAGTAATCCATCGCTGGTAAAAAATATATTTTTGGGTAATTGAAAGGTGTCGTCTTCAAATAAGCCACCTGTTTGATTGATGTTTCCAGTCAACGGAATATTGTATTTGATGCGAAACTTTTTTTCAACCATTTTTTTGAACGCATCATAATCTTTGAAAAGACTTCTGTTGGTGATTTTTTTTCCAGTAGCGGGATCGAATAGTAATGATTGTTTGCCTTCAAAACCATGTGCGCCTCCTGTAAAAGTATAATGGTTAATTTCTAAATTAATAATAGCCTTGGAACGATACGTAACTTCGCCTTCGATTTTGGCATCCCAACCAAAAGTAGAGTTTGGATATTCGTCTCTAGTGCTTTCAAAAGAGGAGATGAATGCTTTTGTTAAACCCTCATAATCATTTTCAGCAACAGGATTTTCGTTAACGTATACTAATTCTTTGACCACTCCAAATACTTTTTTGTTGATGCTATCAGCGGCAATAGAATTACTAGTGGCGAACGGGATTTGTAATTTTATTTCGGTGCAATTTTCTTTACAGAGGATAGTGCTTTTCTCTTTGAATTCTTTTGTGGAAAATTCTAATTCATTGGAGCAAGCACTTAAAATGAGGATCAAAAAAACGCAAAGTATTCTTATAGTCATGGATAAAAAACTGTTGATTACACTCAAAGGTAGCTCAGTTATAACTTGTATTCTCATTATTTAACGGTAAATTTGCATTTTTAAAACTAATAGATCTATTCTTAACAAAAAGATATTATGAATTTTCTATGGTTACCATTATTGCTTGTGTCTATTATGTATTGCTTTGACGATCAGTAGTATTTGTGGTTTTGGGTAACTCTTTTTTATTTAGACCTAAAGTTCGTTCAACAAAAAAATAAAAACAATTATAGTTATGAAATTCAATACTAAAGCAATTCATGGTGGACAACATCATGATCCTGCCACAGGAGCAGTGATGCCGCCGGTGTATCAAACCTCTACTTTTGTACAAACTAGTCCGGGGCAGCCATTGAATCCTGAATACGAATATAGCAGGGCGGCAAACCCAACACGATCAGCCTTGGAACAGGCCTTGGCGAGTATTGAAAACGGTACACGCGGTTTGGCTTTTTCTTCAGGATTAGCGGCAACAGATTGTGTGTTGCGTTCCTTCAAGGCCGGGGATGAAATTATCGCTATGGATGATTTGTATGGCGGAACGTATAGAATGTTTACCCGTATTTATAAAGATTCTGGCATCAGATTTCATTTTGTTGACATGAATGATTTGGAAAAATTTCAATCTTTAATCAACGAAAACACTAAATTGGTTTGGGTAGAAACGCCTACTAATCCGTTGATGAAATTAGCGGATATTGCAGCAATTGCTCAAATTACTAAAGCTAAGAATATTCTTTTTGCGGTAGATAATACGTTTGCAACCCCTTATTTGCAAAAACCTTTAGATCTTGGAGCCGATATTGTAATGCATTCTGCAACCAAATATTTAGGTGGTCATTCGGATGTGATTGCTGGAGCTTTGATTGTGAAAGACGAAGCATTGGGTGATCAATTGCATTTTCAACAGTTTGCTACCGGAGCCACTTTGGGGCCAATGGATAGTTTTTTGGTGTTAAGAGGTATTAAAACTTTGCATTTACGTGTGCAAAGACATTGTGAAAATGGCGAAAAAGTAGTAGCTTTTTTAAATTCACATCCTAAGATTAAAACAGTATATTATCCAGGTTTGCCAGAGCATCCGTTTCATGAAATAGCCAAAAAGCAAATGAGTGGTTTTGGCGGAATGGTCTCCTTTACCTTTCAGTCTGAAAAGAAAGAAGATGCAATCGCATTTTTAGAAAAGCTGAAAGTGTTTACTTTGGCAGAATCATTAGGTGGAGTAGAATCGTTGGCAAATCACCCCGCTTTAATGACGCATGCGTCTATCCCTGAAGAGAAGAGAAAAGAAGTAGGAATTACCGATGATTTGGTGCGACTAAGTGTTGGTATTGAAGACGTATCGGATTTGATTGCCGATTTAGAACAAGCATTAGTATAGTTCCGAATTATGATATAAAAAAAGCTCAATTTTAAAATTGAGCTTTTTTTATTAGAATTCTAGGTAATGGATATAACCAATATTAAAACCAACCAACCAATCATTGGACTTATTCTCTTTATAAATATCTTTATTCGGATTCAGTCCATCCACCCAGTCCGATGTAAAATATTGAAAACGGAGGTCAACTAGTAAGTCACTCATTCTACCCAGTTTGTATCTTGTACCTACTCCAGCAACCACAGACACAACCGATTTGCTTTCGGTAGAAAAACCATGCGGTCTTCCGTCAGAAGGGGTTAGGTATTTGGGAAACGTAGTACTTGCCAGCCCTAAAGGGCCTAATGTAGAAGAGGCTTTTGTGTCATAAAAACTATAAGTAAGTCCTAAGCTAGCATAAGGGCCAAAAGTACCAATACTGTTTTCGAAATCATGGATTTTGATGAAGTTAAATTCTGCTTGTACACCAAGATTAATTATTCTGGATGAGCCGGACATGGCTTTAAGTTGTTCTTTTCCTATCGAAGGTTTGCCCTCATCTACCCATTTACCAAAATGATTAAAGTTGGTGGTGGCATAGGATACTTCAGATCTTATTTTAAAATGTTCAGAAAAAAAACGCTCATTATCTGCTCTAGATGAAAAGTTTAAGTAGTGAACAAAACCGATGGAATGACCTGAATTGCCTACATTGGTTTCCATGTCGCCACGCTCTCCATAATCGGATTTAAAAACAATAGGACCGGTTAGTATTCCTATTTCATGCGAGGTATTCCATTGTGCCGAAGCTATAAAAGTACTGAAGAGCACTAGTAGTAAAGATAAAATATATTTTTTGAACATTTGTGGCATTTTAATTGCGCGCAAATATATAAAATCTATTAACACTTAAAGAGGGGTAAAAAGTTAAACCTTTAATTATTAGTTAAATTTAATTTTCTTTACACATACTACAACGATTTCGTAAAAAGTATGCGTTTATATTAGTATTTATTTATAAATGCTTGTATAAAAGATAATTTTATGCATTTTTAGAAAAAAATAGGTCAAATTTATCATTTTGATTTATATTTGTAATCATTAACAATGCGTTTTTAACGTCTTTATAATCATACTATCATGTCACAAAGTATTACTAATTTTATCGATTCGGTTACAAAAAAGAATCCGAACGAAACTGAGTTTTTGCAAGCTGTATTAGAAGTGGCAGAAACGGTAATTCCTTTTATCGAAGAAAATAAAAAATACCAAAACAAAATGCTTTTGGAGCGCATGGTGGAGCCAGAGCGTGTTATCATGTTTAGAGTTACTTGGCTTGATGATAAAGGGGAAACACAAGTAAATCGCGGTTACCGTATTCAAATGAATTCGGCTATCGGACCTTACAAAGGTGGTTTGCGTTTTCACCCATCGGTAAATTTAAGTATCTTGAAATTTTTAGCTTTTGAACAAACGTTCAAAAACAGTTTGACTACTTTGCCAATGGGCGGTGGTAAAGGTGGTTCTGATTTTGATCCGAAAGGAAAATCAGATAACGAAATCATGAAATTCTGTCAAAGTTTTATGACCGAATTATCGAAACATATTGGTGCTGATACTGACGTTCCTGCTGGAGATATTGGTGTTGGTGGAAGAGAAGTTGGGTATTTATTTGGTCAATACAAAAGATTGAGAAATGAATTTACAGGTGTATTAACTGGTAAAGGTATTTCTTTCGGAGGTTCTTTAATTCGTCCAGAAGCTACTGGTTACGGAACAGTATACTTTGCACAAAGTATGTTGAAAACAAAAGGGGATTCTTTTGAAGGAAAAACTGTTGTTATTTCTGGTTCTGGAAACGTTGCTCAATTTGCTACTCAAAAAGCAACTCAATTAGGTGGTAAAGTTGTTACTTTATCTGATTCTGCTGGGTATATTTATGATGCAGACGGAATTGATGCCGATAAATTAGCTTTCGTAATGGAGTTGAAAAACGAATTACGTGGAAGAATTAGCGAATATGTTGCTAAATATCCAAATGCTAAATATGTGGCAGGGAAACGTCCTTGGGAAGTAAAATGTGATATTGCTTTGCCTTGTGCGACTCAAAATGAATTAAACGGTGAAGAAGCAGCTCTTTTATTAGCTAACGGATGTATTGCAGTGGCGGAAGGTGCTAATATGCCTTCTACTCCAGAAGCTGTAACCGCTTTCCAAAATGCTAAAATTTTATTTGCTCCAGGTAAAGCTTCTAATGCTGGTGGTGTTGCTACTTCTGGTTTAGAAATGTCTCAAAACTCATTGCGTTTGAGCTGGACTGCTGAAGAAGTAGACGAGAAATTATACAATATCATGTTGAATATCCACGCTTCATGTGTACAGTATGGTACCGAAGCCAACGGATTTGTTGATTATGTGAAAGGTGCTAATATTGCTGGATTCGTAAAAGTAGCCGACGCTATGTTGGCTCAAGGAGTAGTATAATTGTTTCCTTAATAGTATGGAATGCCTTCTTCCGGTAACGGTTGAAGGCATTTTTTTATTCTATAGAATCAAAATCAAAAACTTTCGTTTATACTATATTTGTAATTCATTTGAAGAAGATCATGAATAGAGTAGTAGTGCTTTTTTGCCTTTTGTTAACCTTTCATTTTGGTGCTGCTCAAAGTCAGGAGTCTTGGCAAGGCTATTTTTCATTTAACGAAATTAAAGATATTGCTTCAAATGGAGAAAGTACTTTATTTGCAGCCTCCGAAAACGCGCTTTTGACTAAAAATACCGTTTCAAATACCACTAAAATTACCACTACGGTAGATGGATTGTCGGGATTGACCATTTCGGCCTTATATCATGCCGCTAGTTTTAATAAGACCATTATTGGGTACGAAAATGGCCTTTTGATTGTGGTTGATGAAAAAGACGGAAGAATTTCTAAAGTTGTCGATATTGTAAACAAACAATTGCCAGTTGAGATCAAAAAAATCAACCATTTTTTAGAATATCAAGGGATCTTATACGTTTCTTGTGATTTTGGAATAGTGCAATTTAACTTAAAAACACTGCTTTTTGGAGATACTTATTTTATAGGCGATGTAGGGAAAGAAATCTCGGTACGACAAACGGCTGTTTTTAATGGAGTGCTGTATGCTGCAACTGAAAAGGGTATTAGAGCAGCAAGTGTCACGAATCCAAATTTAAACGATTACAAACAATGGTCCGTTTTAGCGCCGGATAATTGGGCGGGAATTACAGTATTTGGTAATGATTTATTTGCCGCTACCGTATCGGGTGGCTTGTCAAAATTCAATCTTATAACGTTTCTTCCAATTCAAAATTTTGGTGCGCCGATTGAAGATTTACGTTCAACGGAAACTTTTTTATTGGTCACTACCCCAAATCAGGTTACAGTTTTTGGAGCCAATATGCTGCAGTTAAAACAAATGAATAGCAATCAAATTTTGGATAAAAATCCCGTTTTTACTTGTGCTACCGTGTTAAACGCCACTTTGTTTTTGGGTACTAAAGATAATGGATTGCTTACTACAACTTTATCGTCTGGTGATTCAATTGAAGACGAAACTCCACCAGGACCTCTTCGAAATGCAATTTTTGCCTTTCAAGTTACACCTACTACGCTTTGGGCAGTTTTTGGTGGCTATACAGGGGATTATAACCCTTATTCTTATAACAATAGTGGGCCTAATTTATACGGCATTAGTCGACTCAATGCTCAAGGTTGGTCTGCAATTTCTCAGAATAAAGTATTAGGAGCCAAATCCATTTCGAGAGTGTTGATTGATCCCAAAGACGAAACAAAAGTATATGCAAGTTCTTTTTTTTCAGGGCTTTTAAAGATTGAAAATGAGGTGCCAATCCGATTATTTGATCAAACAAATTCTGGTTGGAATCCATATCTTTTTTAGGTCCCACTTATTTCGATGTTCGCATCAACGGAACTGCTTTTGATAAGTTAGGTAATCTTTGGTTAACCAATTCGAGAATCGAAAATGGACTAAAGGTTTTGAAAAGTAATGGCCAATGGCAAAGTTATTCCTTGAATACCATTGCTGAAAAAAGTATCGACGTCAGTATGGGACGAATGATTATTGATAAAAATAGTACTAAGTGGATCGCCTCTAATACCGATGGGGTGATTGCTTTTAGTGAAGTGGGTACACCTACGTTTAAGAAAATGACGTTAGGTACGGACAAGGGGAATCTTCCCACAACCGATGTTCGGGCATTGGCGATTGACAATAACAATCAGTTGTGGATTGGTACCACTAAAGGACTTCGGGTGTTGGCCAACGTAAATAGTTTTCAGAACTCGGCGCAACTGAGTGCAAAGCCTATCATTATCTTGGAAGATGGCGTAGCACAAGAGTTGTTATTTGAACAGTTTATCAATGCTATTGTAGTAGATGGAGCCAATAACAAATGGGTCGGAACGGCTGATTCGGGTGTTTTTCTACTCTCTTCCAATGGGCAAAAAACGATCTATCATTTTACTGTAAATAACTCACCATTGCCCAGTAATACTATAAATGATATTGGGATTAATACTGTCACAGGCGAAGTATTTATGGCTACCGCCAAGGGTATGGTTTCGTTCAAAGGAGTGGCCACAGGCGCTAGTGATTCTTTAAACAATGTGTATGTGTATCCCAATCCCGTTCGGCCAGAATTTAGTGGAACGGTAAAAATTGCAGGACTTTTAGATCGTGCCAATGTTAAAATAACTGATATTGAAGGTAATTTGGTCCACGAAGCCATTTCTGAAGGAGGAACTATCGAATGGGATACTACTGCTTTTGGAAAACACAAGGTCGCTTCGGGTGTGTATATGATTTTCATCTCAGCCGATGATGGAGTAGAAACCAAGGTGAAGAAGGTGATGATTATCAGGTAGAAATTCAAATTTTTAAATTCCAAATTCCAAACTCCAAAAGAATGTTTGTAAAAATAAAAAACATTATTTTTCTAATTTCGAATAACCATAGTTGGTTGCTATCGAATAATTCCCCCTTTGGGGGCTAGGGGGCTATGTTAGTAAAAACTAAGGCTATCGTTATTTCGACTTTAAAATTTCAAGAAAAAAGTTTGATTGTAAAGTGCTTTACGCAATCGCATGGTTTAAAGTCTTATTTTGTTCGCGATGCTTTTTCGGGCAAAAAAAACAATCAAAAAATCGCTTACTTTCAACCGTTATCGATCTTGGAAATCGAAGCGGTTCACAAGAACAAAGGAACCTTAGAACATTTTAAAGAAATCAAAACTGCCATTCCGTTTCAAACTATTCCGCTAGATGTCGTCAAGAGCACTATGGTCTTGTTTCTTTCTGAAATTTTGCATCATGCAATTCATGAAGAAGAAAAAAACGATGATTTGTTCCAGTACCTTGAAGTGGCTTTACAATGGTTAGATACTCATAACGAGACTAGCAATTTTCACTTGATTTTAATGCTAGAGATTACTAAGTTTTTAGGATTTTATCCTGATACATCAGAGATGGATTTGCCATTTTTTGAAATGAAAGAAGGTGTTTTTTCATTATTCCAAGCGATTAGTTCTTTATCCGAACACCAATCAAATTTATTCAAAAAGTTGATAGCATTGCGCTTGGATTCTGATCAAAAAGTGTTTCATGTTACCGAACGTCAAATTTTACTCAAAATTTTAATCGAATATTATAGCTATCATTTGGATGGATTCAAGCAGCCCAAATCTTTGGATATTTTGAAAGAAATTTTTTCTTAAGTTTAAATTAAAGTTTTATATTCGTACGTCATTTATTGGCCCTTTATTTACTAACAAAACTTTAATTTTAAAATGAAAAAAATTACCTATTCAGCCTTGCTGGTATTGCTAGTTTGTGTTTCTGCAATTTCGCAAAGAAAATACGACGAGATCATTAAAACCGAGAATTCAGTACAAGATTTAGTACAAAACGAAATTACAGGAATTGTAGTTTTTAAAGAAGGAGGTACTGTAAAAGGTGTGGATCCGGAAACAAAAAAAATAATTTGGACACTAACTAAAGACGATTTTGGAAGTGTTTCTGTTGGCGATATCATGAAGGATGGTGATTTTGGTAATCTATTTAAAGATAAAAAACCACTTTCAAGTGTTGCTGGAAGTCCTTATGTGGAGGCTTATATCAATAATAAGTATATTATCATTAATACAGATTCTGGTAAAATTGTGTACAATTCATCAAAAGAATCGTTTTGGGTGATGCAATCAGATTTTATTCCTGAAACTGATGAGTATTTGTTGACCTTGAAAAAAGATGGAGACATGACAATTGCTTTGTTGGATATGAAAACTGGTGAGCTAAAATGGAACACCCCTGTTGACAAAGCAAAGTCTTTGTTTGATTTTTCATTGAAGCTATCTGCTAACACAAACATTGCAAAGGTAAACGGAATGGTGATTTACTATTTATTGTATGGAAAGCTATATTCTTTTGATAGAAGTTCGGGTAAGTTGAATTGGAAAGCAAATGAGGAAGAGTATTCCAAATTCTTTGTTACACAAAATGACAAAAATATTGTAGTGGTAAACAGCCAAGGTGTTTTTTCCTCTAAAGAATATTTAAATGTGTTGAGTACTGATACTGGGAAGAGTATCTGGAAAGAGTCGATCAAAACCAAAAAAGTAGTCTACCTTGAGGATTGGGGATCGAAATTATTAATTGCTCACTATAGTGGATTTAATTTCTATGATTTAAAAACGGGTGAAAAAATTTGGAAGAAAGATGCTCGTGGGGATGGTTTGAAAAGAGTAATTCCAATTGATCAAGATTTTCTTTATGTAGCCGAAAACGAAATGATGTTAATCAATAAAGAAGGTGAAAAATTATGGAAAAAATTTATTGAAATTTCAGATGACAAAGAGGATCCTATTTATTATTTAGGAAAAGTGGGTGAAAAAGTAATGTATCTTACAGGAACCTACGGTAATATGGTAGATTACAAATCAGGTAAAAAATTATGGAAGCGTAACATCGAATTTGATAAAACTCGCCCTGTTTTGCCAACGTTTGAAGAAGCATCCAATTCTTATTTGGTATATAATGATGAGAAGTTGTACAAGTTCAACCCAACCATTGATGATAAACCCGAGCCGTTTGCAAAAGTAAATATCAAAAATGAAAAAGAACTAAATAGTATAGAGTTGTTCCCATGGGGCGTTGTGCTTGCAGGGCCCGTTGAGGTAATGGGTGTAAGTATGGATGGTGCTGTAAAATATCACCATATATACAAACAACCAGGTGAAACTGGAAGACGTTTGCTAAAAAGTACCGCACTGGTTGGAAGTGCAGTAATGGGCGGTGCAGCTTTTGGTAGCGCGATTAAAGGAAGTGAGCTAACTATGGAAACTCGTGATGCAAACGGTAACAAGCAGGTTGTAACCTTACGCGAAAGAGATAAAACCAATATGGCACAAGCCGAAGGCTATGCTGCTGGTGCCGCTGCATTAGGAATGATTGCTGAGAAGTTCGGTTCTCGTTTTAATGCCATGAAACAAAATCGTGACTTCTCTTATATTTTTGCCAAAACGGAGACAGGAGAAAAGATGCTTGTGAAGGTGAGAAAAATTGATGGTGTTGAGGTGGATAAAATTACGTTTACCAACAATCAACCACAATACGAAATTGATCCAGCCACCCAGAATATCTTTTATGTTTCTGATAATTCTATTCAAATTTTTAATAAAAAATAAAAAATACAAGAGCCATCAGATACTATTTGATGGCTTTTTTTTTACCTATGAAAAACGCCCTACTGTTTATATGTTTGCTTGCCATTTATACTATGCAAGCGCAAGAAAAAATTAGTTCTAAGAAGAAAAAGTTTTATGTACCCACCATCGAATATGCTGCTTTTCCTATTCTTGATAATGTGTTGACTCAAACTACTTTTTATCAAATGGATAAGGAATTGATTCAAGAGGAACTGATATTGAAAAAAAAATACTTTAATATCGATGGTTATATTAAAGATGCAGCGAACGGCAAATTGAAAATTTTTGTTACGATTGCTTTGCCTAAGTATAATAGTACGAAGGTGGATAGTATTTTTGATAAAAAGAAAGGTCAATGGAACTTCCGAGTAGCGTCAAACTATGCAGTGCAAATCAAAGTAGAGGCCAAATGCGCGGATAAAGTTTTGCTTGCAGAAAATTTTAATTCAATTGAGTCTTATTTTATAGGTGTCGATTATCAAAAAAGTGAGCTGAAGTTAGCGGTGGAGACCCATGATAAAGCTGTACAAGTAGCTTTTTTGAAAGAGGATTACAATGTGGAGGTTTTAGGTATTGATAACGCAATTTATCAATCTATGGAAAAGATCCAAAAATATCTTAATTATAAGCTTCGTTATAGTAAAGGCGAGTCTAAAGAAAAGTTTGAGTTTGTTACTACCAAAGGACATCCAGAATACAACCAGTTGCTTGGTTTTGAAAATGAAATTACTGCTCAAATGCAAAAAGTAACCTTGGAAAAAGGTTTAGATATAAAAACGCTACAGCCTCATTTAAACTATTTAGAGAGTTTGTTGATAAAATATCCTGTAGCTCCCGACAATGAATATCTTAGATTTATTGTTTTGAATAATTTAGCTCAAACTTATTTCTTACTAGAAAATAAAGAGAAAGCACTACTATTTGCCAATTTACTTATTGAGAACGATAAGTTAGATTCAAGAGGTTCTACCATCGTTAAGCGTGTTAATAACGCTTTTTTCGTAGATAAAATAAGTAGGCGTCATACGACTCGATTTACAGAGCTCAAAAAATTAGGTCTCAAAATTGCCGAAGAAAAAGAAGAACTACGTTTGGCTTTTTTTGAAAAAATCCAACAGCAAGATGCCGATTGGGAGCTTGAAAAATCGAATAGAGAAGCCAATTTGCTGAAGTCAAAAAATCTTCGATTGAATATGCTGGATTCTATTGCTTACCAATCTAAGCCTGATTTATTAGCCAAAGTGGTGGCTAGTTTAGGAGGGAGTCAAGCGTTAAAAAGTATCGAAAAAGCACATTTGTTTTCCAAGCTTTTTGTAGAAGGAAATCGAATTACACTAACGGAGGAAAAATGGGCTACTGCGTCTAATTATCTTTTGAAGAAAAAGATGCCTGAAAATTATTATGAAATCGTTAATGGTGCCGAGGCTTGGACGCATGATGATCGCGAAACAGGTGTCAATGCGAAATGGGCTAAAGAGACCTCATACGGACATAATTTATTAGCTAAAAACCTTGATTTAATTCATTTTTTATCGGATTTCAGGCTAGATTTGTGGAATGATTTAGAACTTTTAGAAGACCAAATTGTTGAAGGTACACCCTGTTATCATTTGAATTATTTTGAAAAAACATTGAACTCAGCTAATCGAAGCATTCCAAAAACCGATTATCATGTATTTATTGATAAAGCAACGTATAGGATTCTTGCCTCTGAAAAAACGGAATTTGATAATGGTAATAAAAGTTTTTTCGAAAGAAAATTGTTTCTAGACTACCGTCCAATCGCTGCATTAAATGCTGGGGCATTGCCACATAAAGTTACCTATGAAATCGAAGATTTTAATGGAGATACCTTTTATCAAGAACTTAGGGAAAAGATCGATATTAATCCAGTATTCGGGAATCGAATTTTTATTAAAGAAGTTTATTTTGGTGGGTTTAAGTAGTGTTTTTTAAATAAAATCAAAATTAATTCATAAAGAGTGGCTATTGCTGCTCTTTTTTTATTTTTTATCTTGTGTTTTGTCTAATAAAACTTTGTGAATTTTAAATAAATCCTCACACAATAATTCAAAATTCCTTACTTTTGCGCCTCGATTAAGAAAAGGATACAATGAGCACAAAATTTACTGAATACAAAGGACTTGACTTGCCAAAAGCGGCATCAGAAGTGCTTGATTTTTGGAAGAACGAAAATATATTTGAAAAGAGTGTAGCTACACGCGAAGGTAACACGCCTTTTGTGTTTTTTGAAGGACCTCCTTCGGCCAACGGATTGCCAGGAATTCACCACGTGATGGCACGTGCTATTAAAGATATTTTTTGCCGATATAAAACCCAAAAAGGTTTCCAAGTAAAGCGTAAAGCGGGCTGGGATACCCACGGTTTGCCTGTAGAATTAGGCACTGAAAAAGAATTGGGGATTACTAAAGAAGATATTGGAAAAACCATTTCTATCGAGGATTATAACGAAGCGTGTAAAAAAACCGTAATGCGCTATACCGATGTATGGAACGATTTGACCGAAAAAATGGGCTATTGGGTAGATATGGAAGATCCGTATGTGACCTATAAACCCAAGTATATGGAATCGGTTTGGTGGTTGCTAAAGCAAATCTACAACAAAGATTTGATGTACAAAGGCTACACCATTCAACCGTATTCTCCAAAAGCGGGTACTGGTTTGTCTTCTCACGAAGTGAATCAACCTGGAAGTTATCGTGATGTAACGGATACGACCATTGTGGCTCAATTCAAGACATTACCAGAAACATTACCTTCATTTTTACAAGGTTTTGGAGCTATTTACATCTTAGCCTGGACGACAACTCCTTGGACTTTACCATCGAACACCGCTTTGACGGTTGGACCAAAAATTGATTATGCTTTAGTAAAAACCTTCAATCAGTATACTTTTGAGCCTATCCATGTGATTTTGGCTAAAAATTTAGTGGGAAAACAATTTGCAAAAGGATTCTTTGCTTCTGAAGATGCAGCTGATTTTGAAAACTTCAAAGCAGGTGATAAAAAAATACCTTATCAAATCGTAGCTGAATGTAAAGGTCAAGATTTAGTTGATATTCGTTATGATCAATTATTGCCTTTTGTTTTGCCTTATCAAAATCCAGAAAATGCTTTTAGAGTGATTGCTGGTGATTTTGTAACTACTGAAGACGGTACGGGTATTGTACATACTGCGCCTACTTTTGGTGCAGATGATGCTAAAGTAGCCAAAGAAGCTACTCCAGAAGTGCCACCAATGTTGGTTTTAGATGAAAATGGTACGCCAGTTCCTTTGGTAGATTTGCAAGGAAAATTTATTCAAGGGCTTGGAGATTATTCAGGGAAATACGTTAAAAACGAATATTACAACGAAGGAGAAGCGCCTGAGCGTTCGGTAGATGTAGAAATTGCTATTCGTTTAAAAGAAGAAAACAAAGCTTTTAAAGTAGAGAAGTACGTACACAGTTACCCACATTGTTGGAGAACAGATAAGCCTATTTTGTATTATCCATTAGACTCTTGGTTTATCAAAATTACCGAGGTGAGAGACCGTATGTTCGACCTGAACGACAGCATCAACTGGAAACCAAAAGCTACTGGTGAAGGACGTTTTGGTAACTGGTTAAAAAACGCCAACGATTGGAACTTATCACGTTCTCGTTATTGGGGAATTCCTTTGCCAATATGGAGAACAGAAGACAAACAAGAAGAAATCTTAATTGGTTCTGTAGAAGAATTATACAACGAAATAGAAAAAGCTATTGCGGCTGGTGTACAAACCAACAATCCTTTTGCTGGTTTTGAAATTGGAAATATGTCCGAAGCCAATTATGATTTGATTGATTTACACAAAAATGTGGTAGATCAAATTACGTTAGTTTCTGCTTCAGGAAAACCAATGAAACGAGAATCCGATTTGATTGATGTTTGGTTTGACTCTGGTGCTATGCCTTATGCACAATGGCACTATCCGTTTGAAAACAAAGAAAAAATTGATCAAAATACCGATTACCCTGCTGATTTTATTGCAGAAGGTGTCGATCAAACCAGAGGATGGTTTTATACTTTACATGCAATTGGTGCTTTGGTTTTTGATCGTATAGCTTACAAAAACGTAGTGTCCAACGGTTTGGTTTTGGATAAAAATGGACAAAAAATGTCCAAGCGTTTGGGCAATGCCGTTGACCCTTTTACTACACTAGAGGAATACGGTCCTGATGCTACGCGTTGGTACATGATTTCGAATGCCAATCCTTGGGATAACTTAAAATTTGATATTGAAGGAATTGCTGAGGTGCGTCGTAAGTTCTTTGGAACGCTGTATAATACCTATTCATTCTTTGCATTATATGCCAATATTGATGGCTTTAGTTATGCAGAAGCTGAGGTACCTCTAGAAGAACGCCCAGAGATTGATCAATGGATCATTTCAGAATTGAACACGTTGATCAAAGAGGTAGATGTGTTTTATGCTGAATATGAACCAACCCGTGCCGCTCGTGCTATTTCTGATTTTGTTCAAGAAAATTTGAGCAACTGGTACGTGCGTTTATGCCGCCGCCGTTTCTGGAAAGGCGAGTATGCTCAAGATAAAATTGCTGCTTACCAAACGCTTTATACTTGTTTGTTAAGCATAGCAAAATTGAGTGCGCCTATCGCTCCTTTCTTTATGGATAAGTTGTACAAAGACTTAACACAAGCGACAGGAACAGAGAGTTTCGAATCGGTGCACTTGGCTCAATTCCCTGTTTCGGTTGAAAAGTTTGTTGATAAATCATTAGAGAGTAAAATGCAGAAGGCGCAGACGATCTCTTCACTAGTGTTATCACTGCGTAAAAAGGAGATGATTAAAGTGCGTCAACCTCTGCAAAAGGTAATGATTCCGGTACTTGACGTGAGTCAGAAGGCTGAAATTGAAGCGGTTGCTGACCTTATAAAAGCCGAAGTAAACGTCAAAGAAATCGAACTTTTAGACGATGCTTCAGGTGTTTTAGTGAAGCAAATTAAACCTAATTTTAAAGCTTTAGGGCCTCGTTTCGGTAAAGAAATGGGCTTAATAGCCAAGGAAATACAAGGGTTTTCGACAGATCAAATTAATCAATTGGATAAGGAAGGGACTATAAGTGTTGTAATTTCAGGAAAAGATGTAATTTTATCCTTAGAAGAGGTTGAAATTTCTTCCCAAGACATTGAAGGGTGGTTAGTGGCCAATGCCAACGGAATTACTGTAGCTTTAGACATTACCATTTCTGAAGAGTTGAGAAAAGAGGGAATCGCCAGGGAATTAGTAAATCGTATTCAGAATATCCGTAAAGATTCTGGATTCGAGGTGACTGACAAAGTAAAAGTGTACGTTCAAAATCATCCTGTTTTACAAGAAGCCATTCTAGCAAATGAAAATTATATCAAGTCTGAAACACTAACAGAGGCCTTGATTTTTAGCGATAGCTTGGAAAATGGTATTGAAATTGAATTTGATGATATTCATACTAAATTAACTATCACAAAATAGAACAACCAAAAAAAGTAACCAACCATTAAATTAATTTAGGCTATGACCGAGG
Source organism: Flavobacterium succinicans LMG 10402 (assembly GCF_000611675.1). Classification (GTDB taxonomy): domain Bacteria; phylum Bacteroidota; class Bacteroidia; order Flavobacteriales; family Flavobacteriaceae; genus Flavobacterium; species Flavobacterium succinicans. Next base: position 99,609 of record NZ_JATV01000001.1, read on the forward strand.
AAATGACAAGATACTCAGACGCTGATTTAGCAGAGTTCAAACAGATAATCAAAGAGAAGATAGATAAAGCACAAGCGGATCTTGACTTGATAAAAAGTGCCTATATGAATGATTTAAATAATGGCACAGATGACACCTCTCCTACGTTCAAAGCTTTTGAAGAAGGTAGTGAAACGATGTCTAAAGAAGCCAATTCACAATTGGCCATTCGTCAAGAGAAATTTTTACGTGACTTAAAAAACGCGCTTTTCCGTGTAGAAAACAAAACCTACGGTATTTGTAGAGTAACTGGTAAGTTAATTGGCAAAGAAAGGCTTAAAATTGTGCCTCATGCAACCATGAGCATCGAAGCTAAAAATTTGCAACGATAAACCATGTAAATTCTAAGTTGTAAATTCCAAATTCCAAACTTCTTCGTTGGAATTTGGAATTTCTTTTTTGTGTTTTTTCTCTTGAATTTGATTATTTTTGCCCACTAAACTCTTTAAAATGTCTTTACGCCAAGCTTATATTATTGTATTCCTACTTTTGTTAGTGGACCAAGTTTCTAAAATTTATATCAAAACTAATTTTGTTTTAGGCGAAGAAGTGACGGTCTTCAATTGGTTCAAAATACATTTTATAGAGAACGAAGGAATGGCTTGGGGAACCAAAATCCCCGGCGAATACGGTAAATTATTTTTGACCTTATTCCGAATTTGCGCTGTACCAGGAATTGGTTATTGGTTGTGGGACACCATCCGTAATCACCAAAGTTCTAACTACCTCATTGTGGCTATTGCTTTGATATTTGCAGGTGCTTTAGGAAATTTAATTGATTCTATTTTTTACGGTGTTATTTTTAACGATAGCTACCAACAATTAGCAGTCTTATTTTCTCAAGAGCCCTACGGTACTTGGTTTCATGGGCAAGTGGTCGATATGTTTTATTTTCCTATCATTAAAGATTATCCCATGCCAGAATGGGTGCCTTTTCTTGGCGGGAAACCTTTCACTTTCTTCAATGCTATTTTCAACGTTGCTGATGTAGCCATTTCAACTGGAGTAGGAATCTTAATCGTATTCAATAAAAAAGCTTTTCATAAACCAGAGGCGCAGTTTTAGGAGCTTTATCCTGCTGTACGCTATATCTTTTATACCAAAAACCCTTTCAGTATTAAAAACTGAAAGGGTTTTTGGTATAAAAGGATGCCGCTTCCATCAGGGCTAGGGTTTTGTCTTACCCAAACAGCTCGGCTGCTACGTCTTCTATTTTCGTAACCAACCGAATTTGAATCCCTGTGTTTTTAAGCGCAATTTTGTTGTATTTTGAAACGAATATGGTTGAGAAACCCAGTTTTTCAGCTTCTTGTATGCGTTGGTCTACTCGATTTACGGGGCGAATTTCTCCAGAAAGTCCAACTTCGCCTGCAAAACAAAAATCTTTGTGGATCGGTATGTCTTCGTTTGAAGATAAGATGGCGGCAACTACAGCCAAATCAATCGCTGGGTCATCCACTGAGAGACCACCTGTTACGTTCAAAAAGACATCTTTAGCGCCCAATCGGAAACCAGCTCTTTTTTCTAAAACAGCCAAAATCATATTCAAACGTTTGGCATTGTAACCCGTCGTGCTGCGCTGTGGCGTTCCGTAGACCGCAGTGCTTACCAAGGCTTGTATTTCTATCATTAAAGGACGCATACCTTCTAGCGTTGTAGCAATCGCGGTTCCAGAAAGTTGTTCGTCTTTGTGAGAAATCAAAATTTCAGACGGATTTGAAACTTCGCGTAAGCCACTGCCCAGCATTTCATAAATTCCTATTTCGGCAGTTGAACCAAAACGGTTTTTAAGCGAGCGAAGGATGCGGTACACGTGGTTTCTGTCGCCTTCAAATTGTAAAACCGTGTCTACCATATGTTCCAGAATCTTGGGTCCTGCAATGGTACCATCTTTGGTAATGTGTCCAATAAGAATCACGGGAACGTTGGTTTCTTTGGCAAATTTAATCAACTCTGCAGTGGTTTCTCTAATTTGAGAAATACTTCCAGCAGTCGATTCAATATAATCCGTATGCAGCGTTTGAATCGAATCGATGATAACAATCTCAGGCTGCATTGTTTCGATTTGTTTAAAGATGTTTTGCGTTTTGGTTTCGGTCAAAATGTAGCAATTGTCTCCATTTGGAGTAATGCGTTCCGCACGCATCTTGATTTGCTTTTGACTTTCTTCCCCAGAAACATACAAAGTTTTATAAGGTAGTTTTAAGGAAATTTGCAGTAACAGTGTGCTTTTTCCAATACCGGGTTCGCCACCTAGTAAGATTAAGGAGCCAGGTACAATTCCACCTCCTAAAACACGGTTCAATTCCGCATCGGTGGTGTCTAGTCTAACCTCTGCTGTCGAATCAATTTCGTTGATGCGCAATGGACGTGGTGCTTTACTCAAAGCAACAGGTTCACTTTTCCAAGCTACTTTCTCTTGTTTTTGTACAATTTCTTCAGCAATAGTATTCCATTCTTTACAGGAATTACATTGTCCTTGCCATTTGGCATATTGAGCGCCACAATTTTGACAAAAAAAGGTAGTTTTTACTTTAGCCATTATTTTTTGGGTGCTATTTTGCTTTGCATTGCTTCGTATTTCTCTAACATCATTGTTTTTGTTAATGCTCCAATTTCTAGCAGTTGCGAAGCATTTTGATAACGTTTCATCGCTTTTTTGTAGTCTTCTTGTTTTTCATACATCAAACCCAATTCATATTCGGCCAACATGGATTTTGGATAGTATTTATCGGCCAAAATTGACAATTGATCCAGTTCGTTGTAGGCTTTATTTTTTAAGATAGCGGCTTCAATTGCTTTAAAATCGTTTATTCTGATTGGAATATCAAACCGCAGTGTTTCTTGCATATAGGCGTATTTTTTTTCTAAATAATCCACATAGCCTGAAGGAAGTAGGGCTATTTTATTGGTGAATTCTGAGGAACTGATAGGCTTATAGTTTTCAAAAATTAAGTGCAATGCACTTGGGATTGCAAATAAAGTTTGGGAATAATGACCAGTTCCTTTGAACGACTCAAATTTAAAATGAACCAATGTATTATCGTCTCTCTTAATGTTTTGTTGCAGCAGCTGTATCGATTCGGCTATTGATTTGATTTCGTCATCACTGGTTGATAAATAATAAAACACCGGATTTTTGGTAGCGTTGAGTTGTTCGGCCACTCTTTTTTCCATCAATGGTGCTAATTCGGGATTTAATACGATGTAGGCGTTAAAAATTGGATTTTCTTTATATAAGAAGAAATTCAAAAAACCTGCCGTAGTGTCTAGTCCAGCAATCATCCGAAAGGGAGCGACACGGTATTTTTTTTCCAAATAAGGCAATAATTCTTGGCTAATAAATTCATAAAAAGCAGCTCCTTTTTCAAAGGGAAGGCCTTGTGCAGTGTCAAAAGCGCAATCGTCAACCCGTTCGTCGTTGTGGTTTTGATGTATGCCTACAATAATAGTTTCGGGTAAATCATCCCAATAGCTGCCGTAAGCGAGGGCACCTTCAAATGGGGGTAACAAAAAATCGCCATCTAATACAATTAAAACAGGGTAGGTTTTGGCTGTTTTTTTTTCGTAGGATTCAGGTAAGCTTATTGTGATGGTGCGTTGTTCATCAAGTCTTTCTGATTGGAAGGTTTCGGTTTTTTTTTGAGCGTACAACGCGACAGTGAAGAATAATAGTACAAGTACTTTTTTCATGGTTAAGCCGTCTAGATTAGGGTTACATTAAAAGCAGGGCAAGTTACTATTTTAATTCATTTTATGATAAAATAGTAAAAAAATAGTGCGATAATGTGAGTAAAATCAGTGGATGACTGGCTTGTTGTTGAAAGCGTTGTATGGTTTAGGTTAACGAGTTGTCGTTTTCGTTAGGAAAAACAATCCAAGGCTTGAAAGTTTTGGCTTCTTCAAATTCTAAGGTAGCGTATGAGATGATGATAATGATGTCATCTTTTTGAACTTTTCTAGCAGCGGGGCCATTTAGGGTAATGATTCCCGAGTTTTTTTCGCCTTTGATGGCGTAAGTTTCAAAACGTTCGCCATTGTTGATGTTGACAATAGAAACTTTTTCACCTTCAATGATGTTTGACGCATCAAGTAAGGCTTCGTCAATAGTAATACTTCCGATATAATTTAAATCGGCACCCGTTACTTTTACACGGTGAATTTTAGATTTTACGACTTGAATTTGCATGGGGCAAATGTAATTAATTTAATGAAATGGTATCGATCAAGCGGGTATTATTAACAAAAAGCGCTATAAAAGCTCGATAATTTTTTGATATTTCTTTGTTTTCGATAGGTAAAAGTGTTGATTCGTCAGCAATTACGAAATATTCTAATTCAAAGGCGGGGTGGTTTTTGAACGTTTTTACCACCCATTGCTGCACTGAATCAGCAGTTTGGGTTGTGAATTTTTCTTTGGCGCTCTGAAGTGTTTGGTAGATAAAGGCAGCCTCTTCTCTTTCGGAAGCCGATAATCGTTCATTACGAGAACTCATGGCAAGTCCGTTGGCTTCTCTAAAAATTGGGCATCCTACGATGGTTACTGGAAGTTGATTTTTGGAAACTAATTTTTTTACAATCTGTAATTGTTGAAAATCCTTTTCCCCAAAATAGGCTTTTGTTGGAGTAACTATTTCGAATAATCGTTTCACTATGGTACCAACACCATCAAAATGACCGGGTCTAAAAGCGCCTTCCATTTGGTTTTCTAGACCGTCAAAGTCAAACGATTGGGCTTTGGTTTCACCTTCGTAAATATCGTCTACTGTGGGAGCGTACACAATAATTTCATTGCTTAAGCTGCTTATTTTTAACACATCAGCCTCTAGTGTTCTAGGGTATTTGTCTAAGTCTTCTACGTTGTTAAATTGTGTAGGGTTTACAAATATACTAACAACTGTTACATCGTTTTCTTGTATAGATTGTTTCATTAAAGCCAAATGACCTTCATGCAAGGCGCCCATGGTGGGAACAAAGCCTATCGTTGAAGATTGAGTTTTGAAACGGATCAAATAATCTGTTAAATCGATGTTTTTATTGAATATTTGCATGTTCAAAGTATTAAAATTGGGTACAAACATAATATTTTAGTCTATAACTGCATAAAATTTTGTAATTTTGCACCGTTTTTATTGCCAAAACTTAAAGTAAATACTACTATGAAAGACAAGAGGATATTATATGTGTCATCTGAGGTTGTTCCTTACCTTGCTGAAAATGAGGTCTCTTTAATGTCTTATGATGTGCCAAAAATGATCAATGATCAAGGCGGGCAGATTCGAATTTTTATGCCACGTTATGGAAATATTAACGAAAGAAGGCATCAATTACACGAAGTGATTCGACTATCTGGAATGAATTTAGTGGTGAATGATCTGGATATGCCTTTGATTATCAAAGTAGCATCGATACCAAAAGAACGCATTCAGGTCTATTTTATTGATAATGATGAGTATTTTAAGCGCAAGGCTACCTTTGCAGATGAGGATGGAGTGATGTATCCTGATAATGACGAGCGTGCGATTTTTTTTGCTAAAGGCGTGGTTGAAACCGTGAAAAAATTAAACTGGGTTCCAGATATTATCCATGTTCATGGCTGGATGGCTTCAATTTTGCCGGTGTATATGAAACATTATTACAAAAACGAGGCATTGTTTTCAGAGACTAAAATTGTAACTTCAGTTTACTCAGAATCTTTCACGGAAACATTAGATCCTGATATGATTAATAAAGTCAAGTTTGATGGTATTCCTAGTGAAGCAATTGCTGATTTAGAAGTGCCCAATTATGAAAATATCATGAAAACGGCAATTATAAATTCCGATGCGGTAATCATTGCTTCCAATAGCTTGTCTCCAAGTTTAACAAAATTTATAGAATCTTCTGATAAACCTTTTTTATCTTTCCTCCCTAAAGATGGTTTTGCTGAGGCATATACCAATTTTTATATTAACCAGGTGCTTTAATTTTAACTTTACATTATTTATGTATACTACTGCTTTCTTAAAGAAGTTATTTGTTTTTTGTGGTTTTTTGCTTTTGTTCTCTTGTGATAAAGACTATAATTTGGTTGGAGAAGATTTAATTGGGGATAACAATTTTGATTTAGGAAAGTATTATTCTCCCGTAAAAGCCTATAATCAAAAAACAGGACCGGTTCAGGCCAATAATTTGCCTATAAATGCTTTAGGTTTTTATACCAATCCAGCTTTTGGAACCACAGCAGCAAGTTTTGTAACGCAAGTTGTTTTGTCCGAGGTTAATCCTACAATTGGTGCAAATGTTGCAATGGATAGTGTGGTGATTACTATTCCTTATTTTAGTACTGGTAAAGTTACAGACGCTTCTACGGGTAAAACCACCTATGAATTGGATTCTATATATGGTAAAGCCAAAGCGAAGTTCAAGTTAAACGTTTTTGAATCTGGTTATTTTATTCGTGATTTAGATCCTTCAACGAATTTTAAAGATAGACAGCCATATTATAGTAATCAAAAAAGTGATTTTGATGCGCTAAAAATTGGATCTCGCCTTAATAATTCAACGGATGTAAAACAAAATGATGAATTTTATTTTGATCCAACTGAAATTACTGAGACTACTACAGATGAGGAAACTAAAAAAGTGACCAATACGAGAACCAAACCCGCTATGCGTTTGAAGTTGAGTAACGATTTCTTTTTGAATAAAATTTTAAAAGCCCCTGCAGGCAAATTAAGTACTAATGATGCTTTTAAAGATTATTTTAGAGGATTGTATTTTAAAGTGGAAAAAAACGGTACTGATGAAAGTCTGGCTTTAATTAATTTCTCTGCTGGAAAAATAAAATTGTATTATAAAGAAGACTCTTCTACCACTACTAATGGTACAACCACGGTAAAAAGAGTGAATAAAACTTTGGATTTAAAATTAACAGGTAATACGGTTAATTTTTTAGAACAATCCAATCTTGATGCTGCTTATAGCAATGCCATTACAAGCCCTAACACAACTGAAGGGGACTCGAAATTATACCTAAAAGGAGGTGAAGGTTCCTTGGCGGTAATCGAGCTTTTTGGTCCAGACGGGAATAATAATGGCGTAGCAGACGAATTAGAAAGAATAAGAGAGAACGGTTGGTTAATTAATGAAGCCAATTTGGTTTTCCATATTGATGCCCCTGCGATGGCTACTTCTGTTGAACCTAATCGTATTTTTATGTATGATCTTACTAATGAGGCTTCTGTTTTGGATTATCTAACTGATTTAACCTCTAATGCATCTAATAGCAAAAAAAACAAATTTATTTTTGATGGGATTTTGCAGAAAGAAGCAGTTTCTAATGGTAGAGGGAAAACGTATAAAGTTCGTGTCACCAACCAGATTAAAAATTTAATAAAGTATAAGGATTCTACCAATGTTAAATTAGGAGTGGTGGTTACCGAAGATATCAATATCAGTACTTTTAGTAAATTACAAACCCCTAATGCGCTCTTTTCTTTTTTGCCAACAGCTTCTGTACTTAATCCGTTAGGGACTGTGCTTTATGGCGGACATCCTGCAGTACCTGAGGACAAAAGGTTGCGCTTAGAAATTATTTATACCAAACCAAAATTATAATTAGAATATGTGTGGAATTGTTGGATACATAGGTCATAGAGAAGCTTATCCCATTGTTATCAAGGGTTTGAAGCGATTAGAATATAGAGGTTACGATAGTGCCGGTATTATGGTATATGATGGCCAGAATATAAAGCTTTGTAAAACCAAAGGAAAAGTTACCGATTTAGAAGCAAAGGCAGCTGCTGAAATGACTACTCATGGATCTATTGGAATGGGGCATACGCGTTGGGCTACACACGGAGTGCCTAACGATGTGAATTCGCATCCTCATGTGTCGAATTCTGGGGATCTTACCATTATTCATAATGGAATTATTGAGAACTATGCGCCTTTAAAACAAGAGTTAATCAATAGAGGTTATGTCTTTCATTCAGATACAGATACTGAGGTTTTAGTAAATTTGATAGAAGAAGTACAGAAGAAAGAAAAATTAAAGCTGGGTAAAGCCGTTCAATTGGCTTTAAACCAAGTAGTAGGTGCTTATGCAATTGCAGTTTTTGATAAAAAAAATCCTAATGAAATTGTTGCTGCACGTTTAGGTAGTCCTTTGGCGATTGGTGTAGGAGAGGGAGAGTATTTTATTGCTTCTGATGCTTCGCCCTTTATTGAATATACTTCAAATGCTGTATATTTAGAAGATGGGGAAATGGCAAATATTCGTTTGCACAAACCAATGAAGGTGCGTAAAATTATGGATGATTCATTAGTGGATCCTTATATTCAAGAGCTTCAAATGAATTTGGAGCAGATTGAAAAAGGAGGTTATGATCACTTTATGTTGAAAGAAATTTACGAGCAACCAAGTGTTATCAAAGATACGTACAGAGGAAGACTTCATGCTAATGAAGGTATTATTCAAATGGCAGGTGTTGAGGATAATTTAGAAAAATTCCTTAACGCGGAGCGCATTATTATTGTGGCTTGTGGTACTTCTTGGCATGCAGGTTTAGTAGCTGAATATGTTTTTGAAGAATTTACAAGAATACCGGTTGAAGTTGAATATGCTTCGGAATTTAGATACCGTAATCCTATTATTACTAGTAAAGATGTTGTGATTGCTATTTCTCAATCTGGAGAAACAGCCGATACCATGGCCGCTATTAAATTGGCCAAAGAACACGGAGCTTTTGTTTTTGGTGTTTGTAATGTAGTGGGATCTTCTATTTCAAGAGAGACTCATGCAGGTGCTTATACTCATGCTGGTCCAGAAATTGGTGTAGCTTCTACTAAAGCATTTACGACTCAGATTACAGTGTTAACGATGATTGCCTTGCGTTTGGCAAAAGCAAAAGGAACCTTGACACAATCACAGTATCATACTTATTTGCAAGAATTAGAGTATATTCCTGCTAAGGTAGTAGAAGCCTTAGAGACCAATGATATTGCTAAAGAAATTGCGGCTACATTTATGGATGCTCCTAATTGTTTGTACTTAGGGCGTGGTTACAATTTTCCTGTAGCGCTTGAAGGAGCTTTGAAATTAAAAGAGATTTCGTATATTCATGCTGAAGGTTATCCTGCTGCAGAAATGAAACATGGTCCTATTGCACTTATAGATGAACAAATGCCTGTTATTGTAATAGCTCCTAAGCAAGGGCATTACGATAAGATTGTAAGTAATATTCAAGAGATTAAATCTCGTAGCGGTCGCATCATTGCTGTAGTTACTAAAGGTGATACACAAGTTCGTGATCTAGCAGATTTTGTGATAGAAATTCCGGAAACATCAGATGCTTTATCTCCGCTTATTACTACTATTCCGTTGCAACTACTTTCTTATCACATAGCTGTTTTAAGAGGTTGTAATGTAGATCAACCGAGAAATCTCGCCAAATCAGTAACGGTAGAATAGGTTAATTTATTATATAGTCAGCCCCAAATGCTTATGTGTTTGGGGCTTTTTTTATGCTTTTTTTTAAAATTACTGTTTATTACCTTATTAAGTTCAATCGTTTTCGTTGAGAAAATCATTTTTATTGAAAACGCAATAAATAGAACTAAAAAATATGATAAATTTAATTTATTATGCGTGCATAATTTATTATTCATTATTAATGTTTTATTTTTGGGTTTTGCAATAAATTTCATAATCATTTTATGCTTTTTTTTGCGGCCTTTAAGTGTTAAATCGGTAGTTTTTTATGTGAATTTTTATTAATATCAAAATTATTTTTACATTTACGACCTAAACCAATTAACACAAAGCTAATGAGAATTTATTTACTTTTTTTGTCGTTGTTTTTTTGTGGTCTTTCTTTTGCCCAAAACTCAATTTCAGGGATTGTTAGAGATGCTAGCAATCAGCCTATCCCAGGTGTAAACATCAAAGTTGTAGGACAGTCTGCAAGTACTGTTACAGATTATGATGGACAATTTGTATTGAACGGAGTCAAAGAACTGCCGGTTACTCTTGAAGTATCCAATTTAGGATTTACCACTCAAATGATTAAGGTAAGTTCCTATAGTCAAAAAGTGAGTGTGAAATTAGTAGATCAAGAAACTAAATTAGACGAAATAGTAGTTTCGGCTTCAAGGACTCCAGAGCGTGTTTTGGAATCTCCAGTTACTATCGAAAGAATGGGTATTGCTGAAATTAAAAAAACAGCCTCTCCTTCTTTTTATGATGGTTTAGAGAATTTGAAAGAAGTGCAAATGAATACCTCTAGTATGTCTTTTAAATCCATAAATACACGTGGTTTTGCCTCTGTAGCTAACGTGCGTTTCATGCAGTTGGTAGATGGTATGGATAATGCTTCTCCTTTGTTAAATTTTGTTTTGGGGAATTTAATCGGTCTTTCCGAAATTGATGTGCAAAGTGTAGAGTTGTTGCCTGGAGCTTCCTCTGCTTTGTATGGTGCCAACGCTTTTAATGGAATTTTGTTCATGAATAGCAAAAGTCCATTTTCTTCACCAGGAATTACCGCTTATGCTAAATTTGGACAAACCTCTCAAAAAGCTGCTGGTACAAATGATTACGTAGACTATGGTGTTAGAATGGCGGGTGTGTTCAGTCCTAAATTTGCTGCAAAAGCTAATTTTACCTACATGAGGGGTACAGAATGGCATGCTACCAATTATGATGACAAAACTAGAGATGGTGTAGATCGTAATTCGGTCAATTATGATGGTATTAATATCTATGGTGATGAAGTGGCAACTAATATTAATGGTGTTGGTCAAGCTTTGGCAGCTCAAGGATTAATTCCTGCTTCAGCTGTTAACCTTTTGCCAAATACTACTGTGAGTAGAACAGGGTACAATGAGGTAGATTTAACTGATAATAAAGTATCGAATACTAAGATCGATTTCTCTTTGCATTATCGTCCTTTTGGAGATGAAAAATTAGAAGTGATTTGGCAAAGTAAATTTGGTTTTGGTAATACGGTGTATCAAGGTGCTAATCGTTACTATTTGAATAATTTTTTCATGCAACAACATAAAATTGAATTCAAAGGGAAGAACTTTTTCGTTAGAGGATACACTACTACTGAGGATGGTGGGCAATCGTATGATATGTTGTTTACTGGAATAAATATTAATAGAAAGTGGAAAGATGATAGAACATGGTTCGGACAATATGCAGGTGCTTACATTTCTAGTACGTTAGGTGGTTTAACACCTGATCAAGCGCATGCAAATGCTAGAAAAACGGCGGATACTGGTAGGTTAATTCCTGGTACAGCTGCTTTCAAAAACGCTTTCAATCAAGTGATTGCGGATCCAGATGTGTTAACAGGGTCTAAATTAGTGGATAATTCTAGGATCTATCATTCTGATGCGAATTACAACTTTAAAGATCAAATAAAATTCGCTGAACTTCAAGTTGGTGGATCCTTTAGATTGTATGAATTGAATTCTTTTGGAAGAATTTATACAGATAAAGATGGGCCAATTAATTACAATGAATATGGTTTTTATGCCCAAGCGCAAAAGAAAGTGATGGATGAGCGTTTGAAAATTACAGCTTCTATGCGATATGATAAGGCCAAAAATTTTGAGGGGAATTATTCTCCAAGAGTATCTTTAGTGTATTCAGGTGGGGCTAATAAGAATCATAATTTCAGAGGATCTTTCCAAACTGGTTTTAGAAATCCATCTACGCAAGATCAGTATATTGGTTTTAATGTTGGAAGCGCCATTCTGTTAGGGTCGGCTCCTGATAATTTGACTCGATATGTTGAGACTTTGCCAATTGCAACCGCGGTCGGCCAAGCGTTTGCTGGTGGAACTTCTGTAACTATTAACGGTACGAATGCTTATCAAAATTCTTATACTGCTTCATCGGTAACTGCTTTTTCAGCTGCTCGAAATCCTGCTTTGTTGAAAAAAACAAATGTTGATTTAGTGAAACCTGAGGAGGTGAAAGCTTTTGAATTGGGGTATCGTTCCTTTATCAATAAAACGTTTATTGATATTAACGGGTATTATAATATCTATAATAATTTTATTGGAAACTTAAACGTAGTAGCTCCATTGTATGGAAAAGCACAAGATGCTCCAAATGCTGCAGCTGGCCCAACAGATGCAGGAGTGCAGTCAATTCATGCCTTGCAAAATGGGAATTTTAGAGCCTTCCAATTGTATACAAATACACCTTTAGAGATTAAATCTCTTGGATTTGGAATCGGTTTGTCTAGAAAAGTATATCAAGATTTTGAAGTAGGTGTAAATTATAATTATGCCCAATTCGATTTTGATCAATCTAAAGATCCAAGTTTCGAAGCAGGGTTCAATACTCCAAAACACAGAGTAAAAGCTTCTTTTAGCAATGAAAATTTGTTTAAAAACTTTGGGTTTAATGTGAGTGGTAGATGGAATAGTGAGTACTTGTGGCAATCTTCTTTTGCGGATGGTACCATCGAAGCGGCTACTGTAATCGATGCGCAGTTGAACTATAATTTTCCAGCTTTAAAATCTACGTTAAAAGTAGGTGCTTCCAATATTGGCGGTAAAGAATATGGTCAGGTATTAGGAGCTGGTTTAATCGGGCAACAATATTTTGCTTCTTGGACGATCAATCCTTAATTATTATTAATAGTAAAAAGAAATAAAAATGATAAAAAATTTCAAATGGTTACTATTTGCTTCTTTAGCATTTGTAGCTTGTAATAATGAGGATGAAGTAACAATTGATTCGAATTCATCCGATGGAAAGCCTTTAACGGCAGGTTCTGCAAATTTTTCTAAGTATGTAGCTCTTGGTGATTCATTTGCTGCAGGATTTTCTGATGGCGCCCTATTTATAGAAGCTCAAAAAGGAGCCTATCCAAATATTTTAGCCCAACAATTTGCGTTAGCTGGTGGTGGTGCTTTCACCACGCCTTTTATGGCCGATAATGTTGGAGGGTTTTTAGGAAGTGCTATTTATACTCCAAGATTATATTTTAATGGTACTGCGCCATCTTCTGTTGCTTTGCCTCCGTTTAATCAGGTTGCTACAACAACTTTTGCCTCTTTAGGTTCAACTTATAATAATATGGGGATTCCTGGAGCAAAAAGTTTTCATTTATTAGCTCCTGGCTATGGTAGTGCCGCAGGGAATCCGTATTTTGCTCGTTTTGCTACTAATGCAGGTACAACGGTTATTGCAGATGCTATAGCTCAATCTCCAACGTTCTTTTCGTTATGGATTGGCGGAAATGATGAATTGGGCTATGCTACAGCTGGTGGAGATGCAAGTGTTAATCCATTAACACCTACAGCTACTTTTCAGAGTACATATAATTCTTTAATATCTCAACTTATTGTAGGAGGAAGAAAAGGTGTTATTGCTAACTTACCTTATGTTACCACGCTACCTTATTTTTATGTAATTAAACACAATCAATTGACTCAAGCAAATCTAACAGTTGTTGGAGTTAATCAAGTTAGTGCTTTGAATACTCAATTATATGGCCCTTTAAAAAATGCACTTACTTTTTTAGGACAAGGAAACAGAATTAATCTTTTGGCAACTACAGGAAACAATCCAATGCTTATGGTTGACGAAAATCTTACCGACTTATCTATACCTCTTTCGCAAGTAATTACTCAAGGTCTAATTCAACAAGGAGTGCCTGCTGCTCAAGCAGCCGCTCAAGGAGCTTTATTTGGACAGGTATTTGGTAGGGCAAGACAAACTTTGCCAACAGATTTAATTTGCTTAAGCGCTTCCTCAAGAATTGGTCAAACACCAACCGTTGCCGCTGACGGAATAGCTTCACCAACACCAACTTTAGGTCAATTAGGTATTACTTTTCCTCTACCAGATAGATATGTTTTGTTGCCTTCAGAAGTTGCTGAAATTAAAACGGCTACAGATGCATACAATACAGTTATAGAAACTGCTGCAACTACAAATAATTTAGCATTTGTTAATGCCAAGGCTATAATGGATCAATTGGGTAACACAGCTGGAATTTCTGCAAATGGATTTACTTTAACATCAACTTATGTAACCGGTGGGGCGTTCTCATTAGACGGTGTTCACCCAAGTCCAAGGGGATATGCTTTAATAGCAAACAAATTTTTAGAAGCAATAAATACAAAGTACGGTTCAAACTTTAAAAATGTAGATTTAGGAAAATATAGAATTTTATTCCCTCCAAATCCTGCAAATTTTTAATTTTTATTCAAATTAAATTATAACCACCAACTTCGGTTGGTGTTTTTTTTTTTTTTTTTTTTTTTTTTTTTTTTTTTTTTTTTGAAGTGAAAAATAAATTTGATGAAAGGGAAGAGGCTGCAAGAAGGTTCATAGGTTTTAATGCTGGCGCAAATGCTTTTGAAATATTTGCCATCTTATGGGCATGCAATTGCAGAGCATTTAATAATATTGCCAGCTAGTAGCTTTATAGGTGCGTTAGTTTCTGGTAATTCAGTAGCTGTTAATGGAGTATTAGTTTTAATTGCGGACAATTGGGTTTTGTCTAAAAATGAAATTTCAGAAGTTAGAGTTGCTACAGATGCGTATAACGCCACAATTGAATCAGTGGCTAAGGCAAAAGGACTTGCGTTTGTAGAGTTGAAAGGAGTAACTGATAAATTAGCGAGTGGCGGTATTGTTTATAATGGATACAATACAACTTCTACATTTGTAACAGGAGGGATGTTTTCATTAGATGGAGTGCATCCAAGTCCAAGAGGATATGCAATAATTTCTAATCTGTTTGCTGAGGCAATTAATGCGAAATATGGCTCTAATTTCAAAAGTGTAAATGTTGGTCAGTTTAGAATTTTGTATCCAGCAAGTTTGTAAATAATCTCAAAAAATAAATCTAAAGCAACCCTCGGTGATTCACTGAGGGTTGCTTTTTTCTATAACGATATAATAGTAGTTCGGATTTCCTTTCTGGGAATCGAAAAATATCGTTTTTTTTGAAAAAAAGATATTGATTATCTATTTTAAAAAATATATCTTTGCTCGCGGAAAAAAGCATCTGAGAGCATTTATTTTCTGATGGCGAATTTCACAAACCAAATAGCTATTTAATAAATACATAAGTAATGTCAAAAGTAATAGGAAAAGTTGCCCAAATCATTGGCCCAGTAGTTGACGTTGTTTTCAACGGTAAGGATGTTGAACTTCCAAAAATTTATGACTCATTAGAAGTCACTAGAAAAGATGGTACTTTGTTAGTACTAGAGGTGCAATCCCATATTGGTGAGAACACTGTACGTACCATTTCGATGGACTCTACAGATGGTTTGAGCAGAGGTTATGAAGTAGTGGGTACGGGTAATCCGATCCAAATGCCAATTGGTCCAGATGTATACGGACGTTTGTTTAACGTAGTGGGTGACGCAATCGATGGATTAGGTGAATTGCCTAAAACAGGTGAAAACGGATTGCCAATTCACAGAGCAGCGCCAAGATTTGAAGATTTATCTACTTCTTCTGAAGTTTTATTTACAGGTATCAAAGTAATCGATTTGATTGAGCCTTATGCAAAAGGTGGTAAAATTGGATTGTTTGGTGGTGCTGGTGTTGGTAAAACAGTATTGATTCAGGAGTTGATCAACAATATTGCAAAAGGTCACGGTGGTCTTTCTGTATTCGCAGGAGTAGGAGAAAGAACTCGTGAAGGAAATGACTTGCTTCGTGAGATGTTAGAGTCTGGAATTATTAAATACGGTGACGATTTCATGCACTCTATGGAAAATGGAGGTTGGGATTTATCTAAAGTGGATATGCCAGGAATGAGAGAGTCTAAAGCTACTTTCGTTTTTGGACAAATGAATGAGCCTCCAGGAGCTCGTGCACGTGTGGCACTTTCTGGATTATCTATCGCTGAGTATTTCCGTGATGGAGCTGGATCTGATCAAGGAAAAGATGTATTGTTCTTCGTGGATAACATCTTCCGTTTTACACAAGCAGGTTCTGAGGTGTCGGCACTTTTAGGACGTATGCCATCTGCGGTAGGTTACCAACCAACATTGGCAACTGAGATGGGGGCGATGCAAGAGCGTATTACTTCTACAAACAAAGGATCTATTACATCTGTACAAGCGGTTTACGTTCCTGCGGATGATTTAACTGACCCTGCGCCAGCAACAACTTTTGCTCACTTAGATGCTACAACAGTATTGTCTCGTAAAATTGCTGAGTTAGGTATTTATCCTGCGGTAGATCCATTAGATTCTACTTCAAGAATTTTGACTCCTCATATCTTAGGAAATGAGCATTACGATTGTGCACAAAGAGTTAAAGAAATTCTTCAAAAATACAAACAATTGCAAGATATCATCGCGATTCTTGGTATGGAAGAGTTATCAGAAGATGATAAATTAGCGGTTTCTAGAGCACGTCGTGTACAACGTTTCTTATCTCAACCTTTCCACGTTGCGGAGCAATTTACAGGTATTCCTGGAGTTTTGGTTGATATTAAAGATACCATCAAAGGATTTAATATGATTATTGATGGTGAATTGGATCACTTGCCAGAATCTGCTTTCAACCTTAAAGGTACTATCGAGCAAGCGATTGAAGCAGGAGAGAAAATGTTAGCCGAAGCATAAAATCAGTTAGCAATTAGAAGGTGGCAGTATGCAAATGGTGCTAATCACTAATTACTAATTACTAATCACTAAAAAAATGATTTTAGAAATTGTATCAGCAGAAGCAAAATTATTTAATGGGGAAATTACTTCTATTACCCTTCCAGGTGTAGACGGAAGTTTTCAAATCTTAAATAATCACGCGCCAATTGTCTCGTTACTAAAACAAGGAACTGTAAAAATTGCAGCCAATAGTTTTGATTTTATAAGCGAAGGAGAAACTAAATTTAAAAAAGTTTCTAATCAATTATACACACTTGATATCGAGTCTGGAACAATTGAAATGAAAGACAATAAATTAATTCTTTTAGCAGACTAAGAGAATATAGAATAGAGAAGAAAGCCCAGCAATTGTTGGGCTTTCTTGTTTTATGAAAAGTTGTATATTTTTGCACTTATGAAAGATTTTCCCCATTCACTCGCTCAAAAGTTAGCCGCCAGACAAGAGCAAAATGCGCTTAGAAAATTGTCTTTGGCCAACCAATTAATCGATTTTGCATCAAATGATTATTTAGGTTTTGCAAAATCCGAAGCTATTTTTACAGCGACACATCATCATTTAGTCACTAATAATAGTATGATAAACGGAGCAACAGGTTCGCGATTGCTTTCTGGGAATCATACTTTGTATCCTACGACAGAGGCTTTTATTGCAAATTTTCATCAATCGCCATCTGCCCTGCTTTTTAATTCGGGTTATGATGCTAATGTTGGTTTTTTTAGTGCAGTACCACAAAAAGGAGATTATATTTTGTTTGATGAATTGTGTCATGCATCAATCAGGGATGGGATTCAGTTATCCAATGCGAAAGCGTATAAGTTCAAGCATAACGATTTTGAGGATTTGGAACGACTTATTTTGAAGTTTCAGGCTTCTGAAAATCAGCATTCCACTACCATTTATGTAGTTACAGAAAGTGTTTTTTCTATGGATGGAGACTGTCCCAATATAGAAGAGTTGGTGACTGTTTCTGAGAAATACAACTGCTATTTAGTGGTTGACGAAGCACATGCATTGGGAGTCTTTGGTGAAAAAGGAGAAGGCTTGGTACAATTTCTGGGTTTGCAACAGCACTTTTTTGCACGAATTGTTACTTTTGGAAAAGGCTTAGGTTGTCATGGTGCTGTTGTGTTAGGTTCTGAGGAATTGAGTAGTTTTTTGGTCAATTTTGCACGAAGTTTTATATACACTACAGGACTTTCTCCACATTCCGTTGCAACAATTGATATTGCTTATCAGGCGTTGAATACTAAAGCAGCAGCAATTGGTGAATTGAAAGAGCGAATTAATTTTTTTAATCAAGAAAAAAACCGCTTCAGTTTGAAACCGCTTTTCGTTCGAAGCAAATCGGCGATTCAATCGGCTATAATTCCCGGAAATGCTAATGTAAAACACATTGCTCAACAACTACAAGAAAAGGGGTTTGATGTAAAACCCATACTTTCACCCACCGTTCCCGCG
Source organism: Flavobacterium succinicans LMG 10402 (assembly GCF_000611675.1). GTDB lineage: Bacteria > Bacteroidota > Bacteroidia > Flavobacteriales > Flavobacteriaceae > Flavobacterium > Flavobacterium succinicans. The sequence continues at coordinate 117,748 of NZ_JATV01000001.1, forward strand.
GGGCAAGAGCGCTTGCGTTTTTGTTTACACAGCTACAATACCGAAGCTCAAATTTCGGAGGTTTTATATTGTTTATCATTACTTCTCTAAAAAAAGCACTATACGAATTATACAGAAAAAATGTTTTTAATTGCTCAAGTTTATTGGTGCCAAAGAACTTGTGTACTTATTTTTTTCAATTTGAATTTTATTTAAGTCTTTTCAGATTAACCAAAAATCATAAAGCCTTTCGGATATTTTTTAACCATATAAGGCATATAAGGTCATCTAAGTTTTTCTTTGCGAACCTTGCGATTAAGTTAGCTATTCATTTGTGTTAATTAGTGCCATTCGTGTTGGATTTGAAAAAAATTACACTTCATAAGTCTCTTGTTTTCTGGGTTTTTTGAAAAAAACAAAAAAAGTTTGTAACGTTTTTAGTTGTTGATTACTTACGAGTCGTAATCAAATTATTTAGCTATCGTTTTTAATCATCAATCATTAACCCAAAAAATCAAAACCCATGAAAAATGTACAAACACAATTCCAAAACCAAATTCTTTACGTATTACTTTTTTTAGCTGGAATTAGCTTAGGGTATAGTTTAGTAAAAGAGTTTGTATTTGAGAAACCAGAAAACGGTTTATTACTAATCACAGCATGCTGTTTGTTAGCTAGTAATTCCTCAACAAAGAATAAATAGAAGGCTAAAACACAATCATCAATCAATCAATCAAAAATCATGAAAACAATTAAAACACTTATTTTAGGTTTAGTAGCGGTAACAAGCTTTAGTTTTTCAACACAAGCACAAACCAAAAAAGCAAATGAAAATTCTTTATTATGGGAAATTTCAGGAAACGGATTAGCACGTCCTTCTTATGTATACGGAACCTTACACATGATGTGTGAAAGTGATTTTACCATCAAAGAAAAAGTGAAAAAAGCATTTGATAAATCAACTAAATTAGCCTTAGAGTTAGATTTTGACGACCCATCAGAAGTAAAAGCGATGCAAGAAATGAGTGTGAGCAAAGTAGCTTTGAGCACTCTTCTGACCCCTGAAGATTATAAAAAATTAGATGTTCTTTTGAAAGAGAAAGTAGGAGTAGGCGCTAGTCAATTTGAGACTACTAGTTTGAGTTCTTTAATGAGTTTAATAATGATAAAATCGTTAAATTGTCCTCCTAAAATGTATGAATTGGAGTTTTTTCAAATGGCTCAAAAACGCAAAATGGAAGTAGTAGGTTTAGAGAAATTTGCGACCCAAATTGCTACTTTAGACGCGGCTTATCCTCCTCACGAAATGGTTGAGCAGTTGGGAAATTATAACAAAAAACATTTCGATTTATTAACTCAAACCTATAAAAGTGAAGATTTAAAGGCCATTTATGAAATGGTTAATGACCCTAAATTTATGGATGAGAAAAGCAAACCTGTAATGTTGGATAATCGCAATAGTAATTGGGTCAAAGATATGCCAGCTATGATGAAAAATGAAAGTGTATTTTTTGCTGTAGGAGCAGCGCATTTAGGTGGAGAAAAAGGAGTGATTCAATTATTACAAAAAGCAGGATATAAGGTACAACCCATAACCAACTAATTTGACTTTGAAGACAAAAGAGCAAGAATTTTTATCCCGAATCGAGCAGCATAAAGGCATCTTGTACAAGGTTTCCAAAATGTATATGGACAACCGAGACGACCAAGAAGATTTGTTTCAAGAAATCATTTGCCAGCTATGGAAAGCCAACGATAGTTTTAAAGGAGAAAGTCAGTTTTCTACTTGGATGTATCGTGTAGCCATCAATACTGCCATTGTTTTTCTGAAAAAAGAAAAAAAGAAAGTAGACAAATACGAATTGTCATCTACTAATATTCCCGACGAAGAAGGGGATGCCGATATCAAAGAGCGGCAATTGGAACACTTTTATAGGGCCGTTCAAAAATTGGATAAGATAGACAAAGCGATTATTTTTTACCAACTCGAGGGGTTTTCACATAAAGAAATTGGAGAAAACCTAGGGATTTCAGAAGGAAATGCTAGAGTCAAATTGAATAGAGCCAAAGAAAAATTAAAAGAAATTATAAAAAATCAAGGATATGGATTTTAACGATATACAATCAGCTTGGAACAACGAAAACACCAAAAATGTGGTTGTTCCCACTCAATTAGAGAAAGTACAACAGGCCAATACACCACTAGATAAGATTAAGAAAAATTTGAAAAATGAATTTATTTATCAAATTGTATCAATTGTTCTTATAGGATTTGCGCCTTATTTAAATGGATTTCCAGAGCAAGCCATCACTCCCTTTTATTTGTTGTTCAGTTTGTTTGTAGCAGTTAGTGCTTATTATTTAATTAAGTTGTTTATTTTTTATAAACGATTAAATAAAACGACATTAAGCACCAAAGACAATTTATACGAAACCTATTTTGATATCCGCTTGAATATGGAACTTTACAAGACCTTTGGCTTTGCCTTAACGCCTTTTCTGGTTTTGTTTTTGATTGGGGTTTTATATTTTAAACTGCCTAACGGTGCGACATTATTTACTGATATCACCAATAGTATAGTGTTGTTTGTTGCGGTTTTGTTTAGTATGTTGTTCATGGGGATCGCTTTAGAATGGTGGGTACACTATTATTATGGCAAATACGCCAAAGAAATCCGAACCGTTTTAGACGAGTTAAAAGAAGAATAAATATAAAGCAACTTTCGGGTTGCTTTTTTTGTGTTGCAATCATAGTAGATTTTGTGATTTCTTTGCGAACTTTGCGGTCAAAAGCTCAAAAAAATATGAAATTATTTATTACAGGAATAGGTACCGATGTAGGTAAAACCGTTGCAGCCGCTATCATTACACAAGCTTTAGAAGCCGATTATTGGAAACCCATTCAGGCAGGAGATTTAGATAATTCCGATAGTCATAAAGTAAAGGCATACGTGTCCAATCAAAAGACTGTTTTTCATCCCAATAGTTATGCTTTGCATACGCCTGCAAGCCCGCATTATGCAGCCGAGATTGATGGTATTACCATTGATTTAACTCAAATTAAAGAGCCAGTAACCGAAAATCATCTAGTAATAGAAGGCGCTGGTGGAATTTTAGTTCCTTTGAACACAACTAATACGATTGCCGATTTGATTCAACCCGATTATAAAGTGATTGTGGTTTCCCGTCATTATCTGGGGAGTATTAATCATACGTTGTTGACTATCGAGGCGTTGCAAAACCGAAACATTGCGGTGGCTGGAATTGTTTTTTCTGGAGATGAAAATCAAGCAACCGAATCGATTATTTTAAGCAAAACTGGATTGAAATGTATTGGACGAATTGACCAAGAACCCTATTTTGACACGAATGTCATCGCAGAATATGCCGATTTGTTTAGAGAGCAATTATTGAGTTTATAAGAAATTAGAATGCAGAATAAAGAGCATAGACTTTTCTATCTTTGTCAAAAAAATATAGGGTATAGTCTTTCCTCTATACTCTATTTTCTATATTCTTTAAAACTATGAATTTAACAGAAAGAGACCAGAAACACCTTTGGCATCCGTACACTCAACATAAAACAGCGGCTTTACCAGTTGGAATTGTCCGTGGCGAAGCGGCGTTGTTGTGGGACGAAAGTGGTAAAGAATATATCGATGCCATTGCTTCTTGGTGGGTCAATCCTTATGGTCACTCGAATCGCTTTATTGCGGATGCGATTTATAAACAACTTACTACCTTAGAGCACGTACTTTTTGGAGGTTTTACGCACGAACCCGCTGTTGTTTTATCCGAAAAATTAGTCGAAATTTTACCTAGCAATCAGCAAAAACTCTTTTTTTCGGATAATGGTTCTACCGCTGTCGAAATTGCGATAAAAGTGGCTTTGCAGTATAACTTTAACCAAGGAATTTCAAAAACGACGATTATTGCTTTTGAAGATGCTTTTCATGGCGACACCTTTGCGGCTATGGCGGCAAGTGGAATTTCTTTCTTTACCGAAGCTTTTCAAGGAATGATGATTGATGTCGTAAGGATTCCAGTTCCGGTACAAGGTAAAGAAGCGGAAAGTATGGCAGCTCTTCAAAAAGTAATTACCGATAAAAATTGTACGGCTTTTATTTTTGAACCCTTAATACAAGGTGCCGCTGGAATGGTGATGTATGCACCCGAAGCCTTGGATAACTTGCTTCAAATTTGCAAAGAAAACCAAGTATTGACCATCGCCGATGAAGTGATGACTGGTTTTGGGAAAACCGGAAAAAACTTTGCTTGCGATTATTTGAAAACGTTGCCCGACATGATGTGTTTGTCTAAAGCCTTGACTGGTGGCACTATTCCTATGGCGATTACGACTTTTACCACGGACATTTTCGATGCTTTTTATGATGATGATATCAACAAGGCCTTGTTTCACGGGCATACGTTTACGGCAAATCCAACGGGTTGCGCTGCGGCACTAGCCAGCATCGAATTGTTGCAAACCGAAACGATGCAGACCAACATTCAACGCATTCATCAACGCCATTTGGACTTTCAAAAGCGTATTGCTACACATCCAAAAGTAAGTACTACTAGAGTTTTTGGGGTGATTTTCGCTTTGGAAATCAAGACTGATAGCAGCTTTAGTTATTACGGCTCATTGCGCAATAGGCTCTATAATTTTTTTATTGAAAATGGAGTAATTCTGCGTCCAGTTGGGAATATAGTTTACATTTTGCCGCCCTACGTAATTACCGATGCACAGTTGCAAAAAGTGTATGAAGTAGTCGAAAGTGCTTTGGAAATAGTGTAGTTTTTTAAACACGAATTTCACGAATTTCACGAATTGACACAAATTAAAACGGTAGAGACTTCGAGGTGAAAAAGACACAGATTACACAGATTACACAGATTTACACAGATTTACACAGATTTTTATTTTGGTATAATTACATCCGCGTTATCCATGTTCCAATTATGTTGTTAGTTTTAACCTCAAGGCACGCAAAGGATTACGCAATGTTCGCAAAGTTTTGGGTTTTGTGGAAAATCTGTATTTAACTTTTTATTGGTAGAAACAAGCAATCCGCGTCAATCCGTTTTATCTGCGTTATCCGTGTTCCATTCTATTGTTGATTTTAACCGCAAGGCTCGCAAAGGATTACGCAAGGTTCGCAAAGTTTTGGGTTTTGTGGAAAATCTTTGCAACTGTGCAATTTGTGTTTATCATCTTCAATACTAAAAAAATCTGCGTCCATCCGCTTTATCTGTGTCATCCGTGTTCCCATCACGATAGTCTTTCAATTTCAATCTGTGCAAATTTGTCCAATCTGTGTTTTACATTAAAAAATCCGCGTCATCCGTGTTCCATTTATGCGCATAGCTAAAATCAATTTGTATAGATTTTTAATTATTTTGTGGACTTTGTGTAATTCTTTGCGACCTTTGCGGTTAAATTACAATCGTCTATTTTGTCACAAATTATCTCTATAACCGCTTTGTCCTCTATTTCCCCTTTGGGCAATGACCCAAAGACCATTTGGGAAAACTATCAACATCCTTCAACTTGTTTTTCTGAGCAGTTTTTAGACCATCAAAAGACTTGGGTGGCTGCTTTGGATGCCGCTTCACAACAAGAAGTTTTGGCTTTACAGCAAACAGATATTAAGTACAAAGCATTAGACAAGTCGGTGTTGTATGCTATGGTCGCGGCAAGAAAAGCGATGGCGCAGGCAGGTTGGGAAAAAGGAGGGAGTTTTGGTATCAACATCGGCTCGTCTCGAGGTGCCACCGATTTGTTCGAAAAACATTTTCAAGAATATTTAACCACGGGGAAAGCCCAAACTTTAGCTTCACCCACTACTACTTTGGGAAATATTTCGTCTTGGGTGGCACATGATTTGCAAAGTACGGGTCCTGAAATTTCGCATTCCATTACTTGTTCTACTGCTTTGCATGCTTTACTCAACGGAGTCGCTTGGTTGCGAGCGGGAATGGCAAATCAGTTTTTGGTAGGTGGTAGCGAAGCGCCCTTGACTGATTTTACGATAGGTCAGATGCGCGCTTTGAAGATTTATACTCAAAACAAAGAGGGTCATCATGAGCCTGTCGAATGGCCCAACCGTGCTTTGGATTTGGATAAAAAGCAAAACACAATGGTTTTGGGTGAAGGTGCGGCAGTATGCTGTTTAGAATTAGGAAAGAAAGCAAACGCCTTGGCTTTTATTGAAGGCATTGGCTACGCTACAGAAATTTTGGAACATAACATTTCAATCTCGGCAGAAGCCATTTGTTTTCAAAAATCGATGGCAATGGCTTTGCAAAACACACCTTTATCCGAAGTAGATGCTATTGTAATGCACGCCCCAGGCACCATCAAAGGTGATTTGACAGAATACCGTGCCATTGAAAAAGTGTTCGGAAAGCAGTTACCATTACTAACTACCAATAAATGGAAAATTGGCCACACGTTTGGTGCCTCAGGAATCTTAAGTGTCGAAATGGCCATTTTGATGCTCCAACACAATCAGTTTATTCACACTCCTTTTTTTAATCAAAATTCAGATTCAAGAACGATTCGTAAGGTGCTCGTTAACGCTGTTGGGTTTGGTGGTAATGCCGTTTCGGTGTTGTTGAGTTTGTAAAATTTGGTTAACTGTTTAATCGGTTAATGGTTAATTGTTTAAAACTTTGCGTCCCTTGCGTAAATCTTTGTGAACTTTGCGGTTAAATTTTGCACCACAAAGAAACACGAAGAACTCACGAAGCTACACAAAGGAATGCAGTTGAACTTTGCGCCTTTGCGACCTTGCGGTCAAATTTTTTGCCACGGATTTCACTGATGGAACGGATTTTAAAAAAAGTTTAATCGGTTAATGGTTAATCGTTTAAAACTTTGCGTCCTTTGCGAGCCTTGCGGTTAAAATTTCACCACAAATAAACACCAAGAATTCACGAAGCTACACAAAGGAATGCTGTTGAACTTTGTGCCTTTGCGTCCTTGCGGTTAAATTTTAGTCACTATAAAAAAACCGCCTCATCCGCGTTCCCATACTCCAATTCCTTTACTTTATCATAAATCAAATTGCTCTCAAAACCACGACGAAGCATATAATCACAAAACTTTTTCCTTTTTTTAAGCGCATTTTTTTCTGTAATAGATTGCCAATTCCTTTCGGCTAAAGCATTAAAAGTTTCCGAATATTCCTCGGCTGAGATTTCTTTTAAGGCAAGTGCAATCAAGGTATTATTGATGTTACGCATTTTGAGTTCATTGGTAATGCGGATTTTTCCCCAGTGTTTGATGCGGTGTTTTCCACGGGCGAAACTACAAGCAAAACGAGCCTCATTCAAGAAGTTCTGTTCGATAAGATGCACAATAAGTTGGTCTATTTCTTGGGATTCTAGGTGCATACCTCTCAATTTGGTTACCACTTCTTCGTGACAGCGCTCTTGATAGGCGCAATACTGTTCTATTTTGTGTTGGGCTTCTTTCAGGGTGTATAAGGGTGGCATGAAGAGATTTTGAGATTAGTACCAGAGCAGCAAAAATAAGGTTTTATATAGGAAGTTGCCAAAATCATGTCTTGAAAGTAGAATGCAAAATAAGACACTTGTTGTTCATGGATTTAATAGTTTAATTAACATACTGTTAAGCCTAAATTAATTACTTTTGCCCCAAATTAACAAAAATTATATAGAATTTTTTCTTTATAATTTTTTGTTATCCTAGATTAAATTTAGACTGTTTTTTTATGAAAAAAATTTTACTTTTTGCGGTGTTGTTGGTGGTTCAATTGGGGTTTGGGCAAAAAACCTGGGATGGAGGAGCAGGAACTTCAAATTGGGGGGATGCTAATAATTGGAGCCCGAATGGTGTGCCTAGTAATGCAGATGATATAACTCTGATAAGCAGTAATGTTGTTGTTGTAAACATAAATTTAGCTGTTTGTAAAAGCTTAAATATTAGTGGTACACTTACTATTGGGAATAATGATACTAATAGAAGATTAACAGTTTCAGGCAATGTAATAATTAACGGAGGAGGTGTTTTACAAACAGCCGGAAATGGAGGGAACACTTTGTTAATAGGTGGTAATCTTGTAAATGATGGCACTTTCGATATGAATGTTGGTAATGCTGATGCAGAAGTTACTTTTAATGGGGGGACAACTCAAACTATAAGTGGAGCAGGGGCTACAATGGATTTTAATTCGATAACGTTAACTAATGCTTTTCCACTAGTAATAAATAGAGGGATTACTGTTGATGGAGATTGGATAAATAATGGAAAATCAGTTTCGGGTTCTGGTTTAGTTACATTTACTGGGAATTCAATTATTGGTGGGCCTTCAGTTACAGCTTTTCCAAATCTGACTATAACAGGAACGGTATTACAAGGTGTAAATACGACAGTAAGTGGAAACTTCACAATAAATTCAGGTACATATAGAGTTAATAATGCAACAAATTATACCCTGACTATTGGTGGAAATTATAATCAAACAGGTGGAGTTTTTGATTTTAACGCAGGAACTTCTGGAACAAGTAATGTTTATCTTGCTGGAAATTTGACAAACTCTGCTGGATCAGGTTCCATATCAACAGTGGGAGTAGTTAAAAATGGTATTCTTACATTCAATGGGTCTGGTATTCAAATTTTAAATATGCCAACAGCTGGTGCTGCTATTTGGGCGAAGTATGTTGTTAATACAGGAAGTACATTAAAGTTAGCTTCAAACTTTACATTAAATAGAGATGATGCTGCGACACAATCTGATTGGGTAGGAGAACTTACTGTTAATGGGACTTTAGATTGTGCTACATTTCAGGTTTCACAATCAGGTGGTACTACAGGAGTTGCTAAAGTTAATCTAAATGCTGGGGCGATATTGATAACTGCTAATCCAAGTGGTATAGATGGCTCAGTTTCATCCACAAATATAACACGAACATTTAGTACTACTGCAAACTATAATTTTAATGGTTCAGTAGCTCAAACTACTAGTGCTGGAATGCCCGGAACTGTTAATAGTCTAACTCTAAGTAATACTTCGGGAGTTACTCTTAGTAAAGCAACAACTGTAACGACTGCTTTTTCGATTGCTTCTAATGCAATTGCTAATTTAGGAACTTTTACCCATACAGCTGGAAGTTTATTTCTAGGTGGTTTTACAACTTCTTCTGGGTCTTGGGGTAGTACTACATCGAGTGCTACTAATAAAAACAATACTTATTTTGCTGCCACAACTGGAATTGTAAATGTAGGATCGTCTACTTGTACTTTGCCAACAGTTTATACAATGACGGGTTCTGGTAATCTTTGTGCTGGTTCTGCTGGTAATCTGATAGGTCTTTCTAATTCAGAAATAGGAGTGAGTTATCAATTAGTAAGAAATAGTGTTAATGTAGGTTCAGTTATTGCTGGTACAGGTAGTTCCATTAGTTTTGGACTTCAAAATAGTGTTGGGAATTATACTGTCATTGCTACTAGAAATAATACTTTTTGCTCATTTGCTATGACTGGGGTGGTTACGATTTATATTGCCAGTTTACCTCCTTTGCCTGTTGGAGCAACAATAGTAGACGCAAGTTGTAGTGCTGCTATAGGAAGTATTACTTTGGCAAATCAAAATCATGCTTTAGAACTTGTGAAAACAAGTAGCCAATACATAAGTACCGCTAGTTCTTTTCTTTCTAATTTAGCCAGTTTTACATTGGAAGGTTGGATTAAATATAGGACATCTGATTTGAATACATCTGGTTTTACTAGTTTATTCGGGCAAAATGACGTATTGGAATTTGGTTTTCAAGGTAGTCAGTTGCATTTATACACTTTAAATGGAGGTAATATCTATGCAACTCCACCTGTTAATCTTGGTGATAATACTTGGCATCATATAGCAGCAGTTGGGACAGGTTCACAGATCTTAATTTATGTTGACGGAGTAGTAGTTGGATCTGGTGGAAATGCAACTTCAAATTATGGTTCTAGTGCCGATAATGTAAAAATTGGGGCTGGTGTTTTTAATAGTTCGGGTGATTTTTTCGGTGGTCAGATAATGAAAGTTGGTCTTTATAATACAGCACTTTCTACTACCAGAATTGCTAGTTTAGCTTATTCTCCTATAACTTATACTGGAAGCGAATCGGGTTTAATTGCTGGGTATAATTTTCAACAAGGGTCAGGTACTACACTTGCTAGTTTGCCTGCCGGTAAAAACGGGACTTTAGTAAACACCCCAGTTTGGAGAGATCCATATACTTATGCTTGGACCAAAACAGGGACACCTGCTTATACCGCAAGTACCAGAAATATTACAGGGCTTTCGTCAGGTGAATATAATTTATATTTTGATATTGGTAAAGGATGCTCTAGGTCTATTAGTTATACCATAGGAACTAAGTCGACCACATGGAATGGAATATCCTGGACTCCTTCATTGCCTACTATTGATTACAATCTAGAGTTTACAGGAGATTACACCTCTACAGGAAGTTTAAATGGTTGTTCTTGTACGGTTACATCAGGTAATGTTCTTATCAAAGATGGTCATACCTTAACTATTACTAATGCAGTTAATGTAACTAATAGTGCAACGACAAGTCTTATTTTCGAAAACAATGCGAGTTTAGTCCAAACTAACAATGTTACTAATTCAGGAGCTATAGAATACCGTCGTAAATCATCTCCGATGAAGAATTTCGATTTCACGTATTGGTCTTCTCCGGTAGCGAATCAAAATATAGTGGCTTTGTCTCCCAATACGTTGTCTGATAAATATTTTAGATTTGATCCTGTAAACGGTTGGATTATCTATAATAAACCAGTTACTGATGCACTTCCTAGTACCATGATTCCTGGTGCTGGATACATTATCCGAGTGCCAAAACCCGGTTCTCCTGCGCCTGATAACTGGTCGGGAACTACCTATGAACAACCGGTGACTTTCAAAGGAGTTCCTAATAATGGAAATTATAGTTTCGCAGTGGGAGCCGACCAATACAATTTGATTGGGAATCCGTATCCATCAGCTATAAATGCGACTAAATTTATGCAAGATAATAGTAGTATTATTTATGGTGCTTTGTATTTTTGGACGCATAACACGGCAATAAATAATAATAATTATACTGCAAATGACTATGCAACCTATACATTGACAGGAGGTACTGGTACAGGATTGAAAGCGCCAAGTACTGGTATAACTGGAACTGTCCCAAATGGTTTCATAGCCGCAGGTCAATCTTTTTTAGTAGGGAACGTTGGAGCAGGAAGTTTCCAATTCACCAATGCCATGCGTGTTTCGGGAAATAATACCCAATTCTTCAAACAAGCCAATACCAAAAAAACAACGGCTATCGAGAAGAACCGTGTTTGGCTAAATTTAACCAACAGCCAAGGAGCCTTCAAACAATTGTTAGTAGGGTATATTGCTGGTGCTACCAATGATTTCGACAATTTGTATGATGGACCAACTTTTGACGGCCAACCTTTTGTGGATTTTTACAGCATTAATCAAGGAAAAAAATTAACGATTCAAGGTCGCGCTTTGCCTTTTGAAGCAACGGATGAAGTGCCATTGGGCTACCGCAGTACGATTGCGGGTCCATTTGAGATTAGTATTGATGCAAGAGACGGAAATTTAGCCCAACAAGAAATTTGGTTGGAAGATAAAAAGACGGCTACCGTTCATGATTTGACCAAAGGCAGTTACACCTTTACTACTATCAATGGGGTAGAAAACGACCGCTTCGTGTTGAAATACACCAATAAAACCTTGGGTACTGATGAGAACACATCAGCAGACAAATCGCTAGTGATTAGTATCAAAAATAAAAAAATAACGGTTACTTCTTCTGAAGAAACCATTACTCAAATTCAGATTTTTGATTTGTTAGGTAGAAAAATCTATGATAAATCCAAAATCAACGCACAAGAGTATTTGATCGAGGCCTTGCCTTCGAGTGAGCAAACGTTGATTGTCAAAACTACTTTAGCCAACGGAGCGATTAGCAGCAAGAAGATTATTTTGTAAGTAAAATAGCTTCAAACGATAAGCCCTTTCAGAGTCTAATGCTTTGAAAGGGTTTTTTGTTTTACAACTTTGCATTGTTAAATTGTTGAGTCTGTAAACTTTTACCGGATAAGAGTTTGGAATTTTATCTGATAATTTTTTCTAACCCTTACATGATTGGATCTTCAATCTCTTAGTTTATTTGTGTTTGTTTTTTGTTAGGGCAATAAGGTATTTGCTAAGATGCTTAGCAGTAGTTTGTTTTACTATTAATTCTCATAATAGTAGTTGTTTGATATCGGATAATAGTTACTTTTGCAAACACTTAAGAAGACATAAAGAAGAATATGGCTTATAATGTTTTGTTAAGGAGAATTTAATTTTGAATACTTTTTTATGAAAAGAATTTTACTTTTTGCAGATTTATTAATGATTCCTACTAATCAAAGAAAAAGATCAAGGGGTTTAAGAATAGGATTGAACAGTTTTTTAACTGGCAAAGCTTTTTCTTGCATGCTTTTGTTTATTCTATTTTTATTTTCTACTAAAAATTATGGGCAGTGTGCCTATCCTACAGGAGCCACACAAGTTGGTAGTACTATAATTTATTGTATTGATAATTCGGGAACTATTTCAAATAATGTTCCTGCTGGAAGGTTTGTACTTTTAAATGTAGTTCAGGGGTTTACTTATCGATTTCGCGTAGATGATAATTTTGGCGGAACTAATAACAATGAAATTGTTTCAATTTATAACGCTGCAAATAATAATGGTTTAACTACTTCAGCTGGTAGCGGAGGTGTTGATTTTAACTGGACAGCTACCTTATCTGGACAAGTAAAAGTCTTAATTTCTAGAGGAGGAACTGCTCCTAGCGGTTGTGTTAATGATGGTTCTGGACCTGCTCGGTTGCGAATTAACTTAAATTCTATTGGAAATAGTATTGACAGTCAAACTGCATTTGGCACAGATACTTGGCGAGGACATATTTATAATGCCGGTGGGGTTTCACCAGAGCCTTTTACTAATGCGAATTATGCTGGATATTATGATGTAGCGTCGGAGACTATAGCTGAAAGTTTCGGTGGTTATACTGCTTGTTTTCCTGTTTTCTCTCAGGGTAGTCAGAGAGCTAGTATGTACACCGAAGGTTATGCGGTTAGATATCGAATGAAAACGACAAAATCGGGTTGTTATTTTGTTAATTTTAGAGGTGATGATGGAATTCGACTAACGCTTAATGGTACTTCTGTATTTGATCGATGGGTTGAGCAAGGACCAACCAATTATAGTAGTGTTTTGGTTCGTTTAGATGGCGATGATGATTTTGTGTTGGATTATTATGAAAATACAGGTCAAAATGAAGTAGGCTTTTCATTGACCCCATTTGACGCTAATGCAAATACCATAACAGCACCAACAACAATAAATTTATGCTCTAATGGTAATCCTGCTATTATTGAAGGTTCTTTGCAGTACAGTTCAGAAAACGCAAGTTTGCAGAATCCACAACTTAATTTTCAATGGCAACTATCTACTGATGGTGGTGCTTATGCAAATATATCTGGTGCAACTGAAAGAACTTACGATCCACCCGCTATTGCAAATGCAACTTCTGCAAACATAGTTAGGAGATTTAAAAGATTAGTTACTTTAAATACTGCAAATGTTCCGGATATCAATGGAGTAAGAACTAATTGTTTATATAATGAAAGTAACGTTGTAACTATTACTACTTCGCCAACAGTGCCCGCTACACCAGGAGTAATTACAGGAACAGCAACGGTTTGTCAAGGGCAAAGTGGTGTTTCGTATTCTGTACCTGCAATTGCTAATGCTACAAGTTATACATGGAGTTATTCAGGAACAGGGTTTACACCATCAGGCACGACAGCTTCTATCACTGGAAGTTTTTCAGCAAGTGCTACATCAGGGAATTTAACAGTAAGAGGAGTTAATGGTTGTGGTAACGGAACGGTTTCTGCAACTTATGCTATTACAGTAAATCCACCCTCAGCAGTTGGAGCTGTTTCTGCAAATCAAACCATATGTTCTGGGAGTTCTCCTTCAAGTAATGTAACTATTGCCAGTGCAACGGGTACTATTCAATGGCAAAGAGCAGATGACGCTGCATTTACTAGTAATGTAATAAATGTTGGCACGAGTTCGACAACATTAACAATAGCACAAATAGGAGCTTTAACAGCAACTCGATATTTTAGAGCAGTTGTAACAAGTGGAGTTTGTTCATCAGTTACATCTAATACAGTTACTATTGCGGTAAATCCATTACCACAAGGAAGTTTAACGGCTAATGGTCCTTTTTGTGTCACTGGATCTGGTCAATTAACATGGACTGCTACAGCAGGAACAGGACCTTATACGATTATTTATAATGATGGTGTTGCCAATCGAACGGTAAATAATGTGGTAAGCGGAACGCCATTTAATACATTTACTACTCCAGTAACGGCTACAACTACTTATAACTTGGTTTCAGTAACAGGAACAGGAGGGATTAGTTGTGTAAGAACAACAGGTTTTACTGTAGGGTCAGCTATTATTACAGTTAATCCAACCTCAGCAGTTGGAGCTGTTTCTGCAAATCAAACGATATGTTCAGGGAGTTCTCCTTCAAGTAATGTAACTATTGCCAGTGCTACGGGTACTATTCAATGGCAAAGAGCTGATGATGCTACATTTACTACTAATTTAACCAATGTTGGCACGAATTCAACAACATTAACAATAGCTCAAATAGGTGCTTTAACAGCAACACGATATTTTAGAGCAGTTGTAACAAGTGGAGTTTGTCCAGCAGTTACATCAGGTATAGTTACTATTACAGTAAATCCAATTTTGCCAGCAAGTGTAAGTATTGCTATTACAACTGGCACACAGGTTTCATGTTCTGGAACAACAGTAACTTTTACAGCTACACCAACAAACGGAGGAGCTTCCCCAACATATCAATGGACTAAAAACGGTACAAATATTAGTGGTGCTACTTCTGTAACTTATACTGGAATTTCAGGAACAGATTTTGTGAATACAGACATTATTGGTTGTGTAATGACCTCTAATGCCACACCTTGTTTGACAGGCTCACCAGCTACGAGTCCGGGTTTGACTATGACGGTAATTCCAACTCCAGCAACTCCAGTACTTACAAACTTTATCTTGACTTGTAACCAAACTACTGCTTCTCAAACATGGAACGCTTCATCTAATACATCTAATTATATTGTAGATGTGTTTTCGGATGCTGCTTTAACTTCTTATTTAGCAGGCTATCAAAATCGTCCTGTTACTCCTTCAGCTAGTTCTACTGAGTCTTTGTCAATAAATGGATTGTTAGCTGGGCAAACGTACTACATGAGAGTAAAAGCTGTGAGTAGTTGCGGGATTGAGAGTGCGTACTCTAATATAGTTACTATTTCCTTGGCAATTTCACAATCTTCCGATGGGGTGACTTGGGACAACGGAGGATTAACTGTCAACAAAATTGCCAAATTTACAGGAAGTAGCAATATTAATGTTAGTAGTGCAGTTACAGCATGTTCGTGTATCGTTGATCCAAATGTGAATGTTGTTATTAAATCTCCTGGTGAATTGATTTTAGAAAACGGATTGGATGTAAAAGGTACTTTGGTTTTTGAAAATAACACCAGTTTAAAACAGACCAATCCCGCTGCTCTAAATACAGGCAGTATAGAATATCAGCGCAAATCATCCCCGATGAAAAATTTTGATTTCACGTATTGGTCTTCGCCAGTTTATGGTGATGGAATAGTTGTCCCGAAACAAACCGCTAAAAATTTATCACCCAATACGCTTGACAATAAATATTTTAGATTTGATCCTACTTCGGGTTGGGTTTTTGATGACGGAGAAATGAAACCTGGTGTTGGGTTCATTATCCGTGTGCCAAAACCTGGTTCTCCTGCGCCTGATAACTGGTCTGGACCTACCTATGAACAACCGGTGACCTTCAAAGGAATACCAAACAATGGTACGATTCCCTTTGTAGCAGGAGCGGATCAGTTTAACTTGATTGGGAATCCGTATCCATCAGCTATAAATGCAGAATTGTTTATGACTGATTTGAATAATAAAGGAATAATTTATGGGCCATTGTATTTCTGGACGCATAACACGCCTATCACCAATAATGTGTACGCATCTAATGATTATGCCACTTTTAATCTAACGGGTCCGACAGCTACAGTTTCGGCTGTGGGTAATTTATCTCCTGAATGGATAGATTTGAACAATAATAAAACAGTCGACACAGGAGAATTCACCGATCTAAATGCAAATGGATTTTTAGACAAGTTACCTGAATGGGTTGATGCTAATAATAACAACGTTCTAGAAAATGGAGAATGGATTGATTCAAATAACAATAATAGACTGGATTTACCAACTTTTGAAGTTACTGCGAATAGACCAACAGGTTATATCGCCGCAGGTCAATCTTTTTTCGTAGGGAACGTTGGAGCAGGAAGTTTCCAATTCACCAATGCAATGCGTGTGTCAGGACAAAACGATAAATTCTTCAAACAAACTAATACCAAGAAAACTACATTAGACGAGAAAAACCGAGTTTGGCTAAATTTAACCAACAGCCAAGGCGCTTTCAAGCAATTGTTAGTAGGATATATTGCTGGAGCTACTAATGATTGGGACAATTTGTATGATGGGCCTAGTTTTGATGGGCAACCTTTTGTAGATTTTTACAGCATCAATCAAGGCAAAAATTTAACGATTCAAGGTCGTGCTTTGCCTTTTGAAGCGACCGATGAAGTGCCGTTGGGCTATCGCAGCACTATTGCTGGTCCATTTGAGATTAGTATTGATGCAAGAGACGGAAATTTAGCTCAACAAGAAATTTGGTTAGAAGATAAAAAGACGGCTACCCTTCATGATCTGGCTAAAGGTAAATACTCCTTTACAGCCATTAATGGAGTAGAGAACAGTCGATTTGTATTGAAATACACCAACAAAACCTTGGGCACAGATGACAATACATTAGAAGATAAATCGCTAGTGATTAGTATCAAAAATAAAAAAATAACGGTTACTTCTTCTGAAGAAACCATTACTCAAATTCAGATTTTTGATTTGTTAGGTAGAAAAATCTTTGATAAATCCAAAATCAATGCACAAGAGTATATGATTGAGGCATTGCCTTCGAGTGAGCAAACGTTGATTGTCAAAACGACTTTAGCCAATGGAGCGATTAGCAACAAGAAGATTATTTTTTAATCCCACTAAGTTCCGTAGGAACGATTTATTTTGTAGCAACGGATTTCAATCCGTTGTGAAGGAACGTACAATATTGTAGCAACGGATTTCTATCTGTTGGGTAAAAATATAACCCTATCCATTTAACCCTTTCAGAGTCTAGTACTTTGAAAGGGTTTTTTGTTTTAAAAGTTTAATATTGGAATTTGGAATTTCAATTTTGGTGTTTGTCTTATCTGTTATTTTTTAACATGAGGACCATAGTTATTGAGTTAATTTATGAAAATATTTTTAGTCTACTGATTGTAGGTATTAATAAGTATTTGTTTTAAAGTGAGTTGTAGATTTTAAAAGGTTAATCTTATCTTAATCTCAATAAGTTTCCCTAATGAATACCTTATTTTTGCCCCTTCTAAAATTTTAAATTTTGATGTTGTTTATAGAAACAAAAAGTTTAAATCTTGTTTTTAGAATAGACTAAATAAATGTTTGTTGGATGCGTAAAAAGTACTTTGTTTTAATTTTTTTATTGTTTTTGCCGTATTGTGCTATGGCTCAGGCTTTGTCAGGTACTTACCATATTGGTACTTCACAACCCGCTCCATTTAAAACAATAACCTCTGCAATAGCGAGAATTAATGCTTCAGGAGTAAGTGGTCCGGTTACTTTTTTGCTAGACGACTCTAATTATTCTACTAAAAATGGAGAGATTTTTCCAATCGTTATCACACAATTTACTGGATCAAGCGCAACAAATACACTAACTATAAAGCCTAATGCCGGAAATACCGTTGTTATTGAAAATAGAAATACTGGAGAAGGTAGTAAGAGTGTTTTTAAAATAATTGGTGCCAAATTTGTCATTTTTGATGGCAATAATGGATCCAGTAGCAAGGCATTGACTGTGAAAAATAATTCAATGAATCATACGCTATCAAAAACTGTTTTTTGGTTAGGCGACAATGCAAGTAATATCCAAATTAAAAATCTTGCGGTACAACAATCTTTCTCTTTAAAAAGTAATCTGTCTATAGGTGTTTTTGCTGGTAATGGTTCAACTGTAAGTAAACTAAGCACTGGGAATAATCCCAATAATACCATTGAAAATGTTAACTTTATTGATGCGAAGCATTTGTTGTTTATCAATGGTAAAGATGAAATGCTTAATGTTGGATGGAAAATATTAAATAATACTAACTCAACTACAAATGGTAATAATAAGCCCTTCTTTGGTCTTTATGTTAACACGGCTTCTAATTTTTCTATTTTAAATAATACAATTTCAGATTTGTCTTTGGTCAATACAGATTATGATGAGTACGGATTTACTTTTGTTGCAGGAATTGCTGCGTATGGATCAAATGGTATTGTTGCCAATAACCAAATAAATAAAATTGTAAATTCATTGATGTCGTCTTCTTTTGGTCTTTTAAGTTCTGGTAATAGAATGATGTTAAATAACAATGTCATTTCCGATGTGGTTACCTCTGGGGGAGGTGATCTTTTTAGTCAAAGTGGATTTGGTATTTTTCTATCTTCAGGAGAAGATATTAAGGTATATCACAATAGTGTTCGATTAGGAGGTGTTCAGAAACTAGGATTGAGTGCGGCCATTTTTGTAGGTACTAATACAACTAAATTGGATATTCGAAATAATAATTTCATCAATGCACAAACAGGAGGTTCCAAAAAAGTTGCCTTTTATTCCGAATGGAAAGCAAAGGATAAATATTTGTTTTTAGACTTTAATAATTATTACTCTACTCAATATGTAGCAGGCTGGGGAGATTATTATGAATCTTCTAATTTAATGACTACTTTGGAGGATTGGAAGAAAGTAATTGGAAAAGAAACAAACGCCAAAAACATTCAACCTGATTTTGTTTTAAATACCACGCTACGATTAAAGGCAACAGCTAAAAATTTTGATTTGCAAGGCGTTTTGTTGGATGCTGTTTCTACTGATATAGATGGACAACCTAGAAGTAAGCCTTACATTGGAGCCGATGAAATTGTTTGTTTTGTTCAACCAGGAGCAATTAATGGCAATGCTACTCAATGCGCCTTACAAACAGGTCTTAGTTATTCTGTTGCAGCTGTCGCGAACGCAACTTCTTATAATTGGACCGTTCCTCCAGGTTGGATAATCACTTCAGGACAAGGTACCAACACTATTCGAGTTACTGCAGGTGCTGGAGGACAAAATGGTTTCATACGAGTTACTGCTGCTGTAGTTGATTGTGGCATTAGCGCTGTAAGTGCTCTGCCTGTAACGGTTAATAGTTATTCAGTTGCGCCAACAGACATAATAGGAGAAACAACGATTTATGCAGGAAATTCTACTACACTTGCAGTTAGTGGTGGATCCGCGGGTACAGGGGCAACGGCGCAATGGTTTGCTGATGCTTGCGAAGGAACTGTAATTGGCACAGGAAATAGTATAACTGTATCGCCTTTGAGGGATTCTACATATTTTGTTAGGTATTCCGGTTCATGTAATACAACTTCTTGTATTTCAGTAAAGGTTACAGTATCTCCGCTTCCTCCAACGGTGCTTCCTCCTATGCCCGTTGAACCTGTAGTTATATCGGGTTGTAATACTAATGGGAGTATAACTTTATTAAAGCAAGAACAAGCTATATTTTTTGATAAATCAAAAACACAACTTGTATATACCAATTTGAAATTCCCCTCGGTTTTGCCCTCTTTTACCATGGAAGGATGGGTTAAATTCAAAACTTCCGATTTGAATTCTGGCTACACAGGATTGTTCGGGCAGAAAGGCATACTTAGGTTTGGTTTTCAAGCTGATGTACTATTTTTGCATTCGTATGGTGGGTACCTTTCGATTCCTGTTGGTAATCTTGGGGATAATGAATGGCATCATATAGCTACTGTTGGTGATGGGGCAAAAACGATGCTTTTTATAGATGGAGTTTTAAAAAAATCGTTACCTCAATTAACTTCAAATTATGGCGGAGATTCGAGTAATGAAATAACAATAGCGGGTGATATTATGCCTGAATGGGACTGTTTCAAAGGACAAATGATGAAAGTTGGTTTTTATACCACAGCACTTTCGCTTTCAGAAATAAAAAGATTAGCTAGTTCTCCTACAACGTATCTTGGTACAGAAAAAGGGTTGCTTGCGGGTTATAATTTTAATGAAACGTCTGGAGCTATTCTTAAAAGCGTGCCTTCTGGTGTAGCTGCCGATTTAGTAAATAGTCCTATCTGGCAAGACCCATATACATATATTTGGTCAAAAACAGGTGATGCTTCTTTTTCATCTAGTACTAGAGATATTAAAGGACTTTCAAGTGGTGTTTATAATTTGAGTTTTTATGTTCGAAGTGGCTTTCCAAGAGAGGTAAGTTATGATTTGTCAAAATACACAAAGATTTCAACTTGGAAAGAAGGAAAATGGTCAGTAATTCCTACAAGTGATTCCAATTTGATTATTGCTGATGATTATACTTCAACCTCTAATCTAAACGGTTGTGTCTGTACAGTGAATGAGGGTGTTACGATGACCATAAAGTCAGGGCAT
This sequence comes from Flavobacterium succinicans LMG 10402, assembly GCF_000611675.1. Taxonomy (GTDB): domain Bacteria; phylum Bacteroidota; class Bacteroidia; order Flavobacteriales; family Flavobacteriaceae; genus Flavobacterium; species Flavobacterium succinicans. Next base: position 138,526 of record NZ_JATV01000001.1, read on the forward strand.
ACACTCACAATTGTCAAAGAGGTAACCACAAAAGGAAAACTAATCCTTGAGAACAACGCAAGCTTAGTCCAAACTACGAATGCTAAAAACAGTGGAGCCATAGAATACCGAAGAACTTCATCGCCCATGAAGAATTTTGATTATACCTATTGGTCGTCTCCAGTAATTGGGCAAACTGCGAAGTTGTTGTCGCCAAATACATTATGGGATAAATATCATAAATACGATCCCCTCAAAGGTTGGGTGAATGATGATGGACTCATGGCTCCCGGCGTAGGTTTTATTATTCGTACCCCAAAACCAGGAGTCTACGGTGCGCCTTATCCAGAAACGGTAGCGATGCCTTATAAGCAACCCGTCGCTTTTAAAGGTATTCCAAACAATGGTGACTATGAATTTAAAGTAGGAGCAGATCAATATAATTTGATCGGGAATCCCTATCCTTCAGCGATCGATGCAAAAAGGTTCATGGAGACCAACAAAGACATTATTCACGGCGCCCTATATTTTTGGACGCATAATACGGCAATTACAAATAATGATTATCAGGCTGATGATTATGCGACTTTTAACATCACAGGAGGCACAGGAACAGCTGCTAGCAAAGCAAATACAGGAGGAGTTGCACCCAAAGGATTTATTGCTGCAGGACAGTCCTTTTTTGTGGGAAATACAGCCGCAGGAAGTTTCAAGTTTACCAATGCCATGCGTGTATCGGGTAACAATAGTCAGTTTTTTAATCTCTCCAAAAATCTTGAGGTAGAAGTTGAGAAGCATCGTGTTTGGTTGAACTTGACCAATAGCGGTGGCGCTTTCAAACAATTACTTGTAGGGTACATTAGTGGAGCTACCAATGACTTTGATAATTTGTATGATGGTCCAAGTTTTGATGGGCAGGAATTTGTCGATTTTTATAGTGTCAATAAGGGACAGAATCTTACCATTCAAGGACGTGCTTTGCCCTTTTCAGATAAAGATGAAGTGCCTTTAGGGTATCGAAGCACAATCGAAGGCACTTTCAATATTAGTATTGACCACAGAGACGGCGCTTTGGCAGGTCAAGAAATTTGGTTAGAAGATAAAGAGACAAATGCTATTCATGATTTATCGCGATCGGACTATTCTTTCACAGCGATCAAGGGGGTTGAAAATGATCGATTTGTACTAAAATATTATAACAATCAATTGGGTACCGAAGACAATGTGTTGGAGGATAAGAAACTTATTGTGAGCGTTAAAAACAAGATCATTACCATCAATTCATCTGGAGAGGCTATCGAAAAAGTGCAAATATTTGATTTGTTAGGTAGAAAATTATACGATAAATCAAAAATTAACGAACAAAAATGGTCGATTGCTTCTTTAAGATCGAGTAAACAGGTCTTGATTGTTCGGACCACTTTGGCTAACGGAGCGGTAAAAAGTAATAAAATTATTTTTTAACCTTAAATTCCGTAGGAATGATTGATTTTGTAGCAACGGATTTTAATCCGTTGATTGGTGTTTTGCGGCAACAGATTTTAATCCATTATGTATTGCTGTTTTTCATTGCTTTTGCATTTTTATAATCAATCCAAGCTTGTCCTTTTAATTCTCGCATCAAAGTATCGAAATAGCGCATGATGAACACGTTGTAGAACGCTTTCCCTAAGTTCGGTAATCTTCTTGGGAAGGCTCGTAAACTCATCGAAAAACCTGCTGTTTCGTATTTCATATAATGCCAATATCCTTCTGGCATATATAGCATTTCGCCATGACGTAAAGTAGTGATGAGGCCTTTGGCGTTTTTCAAGGCTGGAAATTTTTCAAAATCGGGTGCGTCAAAATTAATATCTTCTCTTGCAATTAAAGCATGAGGTACTTTGTAAAGGTATGGGGTTTGTTGCGGATCAAATAGCATACATTGTTTTTGACCATGAAAATGAAAATGTAAGATGTTGGAGTAATCAATATCGTAATGCATGAATACTTTAGAGTTTTCGCCCCCAAAAAATAGCATGGGCAATTGTTTGACCAATCGTAGTCCTATTTTAGGCCATTGAAAGTCTTTTTGAAGGATCGGAACCTCCTTCATTAATTCATAAAGAAAGATTCTGTAATTGGTAGGTTTGGATTGTAACAGATCGATATAATCGGCCATTTTCATTTGAGCATGAGCTTCGTTGAAACCGTCTTTGTGTGATACAGGGCGATCGTCATAAAGAGGCACTATTTTGTCTCCAGCAACAGTTTTAATATAGTCTAAATTCCACTTGGTATAAGCAGGCCAATCCTCGGTTAGTTTTTCAATTACTAAAGGTTGTTGCTTTTTTACGTAGTTCGTATAAAAATCTTTTTTCGAAATAGTGGCTACACGTTCAATTTCAGTAAGATTCAGTTTCATAAATTGAAATTAAAAATTAAAAAAAATGCTCTTAGTTTTTTAGACTAAGAGCAAATGTAATAAAGCTTTAATTTATTTTATAGAAAAAACATTACTTATTCTTCATTGAGGCTTCAATGTTTTTTTCGATGATGTGACCAGGTCTGGACCATTTTGGTTTCTCTCCCAAAGCCACAAATTCTGAATCCGAAGCTTCAACGGTAATGGGTTGTTGTAATTTTATAAACGGTTTTTGAGGTTGTAATCCCAAAGTTTCGAACAATTTCATGTCGTCATCTACATTTGGATTTGGCGTAGTCAATAACTTATCGCCAGCAAAAATAGAATTGGCTCCTGCAAAGAAACACATTGCTTGTCCTTCACGGCTCATGTTCATACGTCCTGCAGATAAACGAACCTGTGTCTCAGGCATCACAATTCTTGTGGTGGCTACCATGCGAACCATTTCCCAGATTTCTACCGGTTTTTCATCTTCCATCGGCGTTCCTTCAACAGCTACAAGTGCATTGATTGGCACAGATTCGGGTTGTGGGTTTAAGGTGGCCAAAGCGACTAACATTCCTGCGCGGTCTTCAACGCTTTCTCCCATTCCGATGATACCACCGCTACAAACCGAGATTTTAGTTTTTCGAACATTCTCAATAGTCTGCAAACGATCCTCAAAACCACGGGTAGATATCACTTCTTTGTAATAGTCCTCAGAAGTATCTAAATTGTGGTTGTAGGCGTATAATCCCGCTTCAGCTAATCTTTTAGCTTGATTTTCGGTAATCATTCCCAATGTACAACAAACCTCCATGTCTAGTTTGTTGATGGTACGAACCATCTCAAGCACTTGGTCAAATTCAGGACCGTCTTTTACGTTTCGCCAAGCGGCGCCCATACAAACTCTTGATGAACCTCCAGATTTGGCGCGCAAAGCTTGTGCTTTCACTTGACTTACGGTCATTAACTCGTTGCCTTCAATATCCGTATGGTATCGAGCTGATTGTGGACAGTACCCACAATCCTCTGAGCATCCGCCTGTTTTTATCGAAAGTAAGGTGGAAACTTGAACCACATTAGGCTCATGATGTTCTCTATGTATTGTTGCTGCTTCATATAACAAATCCATTAATGGTTTGTTGTAAATAGCAATGATTTCTTCTTTAGTCCAATTGTGTCTTATATTGCTCATACGCCCAATTTTTTTTCAAGGCCAAAAGTAATCAATTACTTTTAAGTCACAAAGACAGTAGTCCAAAAGCTAGTTTTTTTAGTCCGTTACAAATCGGTTATTCCAATACAATAACAACAACATTGTAACCACCACGGTAGAAGCTATGCCTTCAAACAAGAGGCAAATGCTATACAAAATAACGGTTGGATTGCCACCAAAAAGAAACGTTTTGGATAGTGATTCCACAAAAGCATCACCTCCTTGCATGTAACTGTAAATAATGAGCCCGATGATACTCAAAAAAACACCATACAACGAGGTTTTCATTCCTGATACGGCATTGTCGGCCATGTTGAGGTTGCCATCGGTTATATTCATCAGTAAGGTTCGATTCACGCCGTAAAGCACAAATATAGTGTTGAATAATCTGAGATAAAACACATCAGATAAGCCCACAAGATTCATGATTAAAAAATACAAGGCTATTCCCAGAAAGATCAGAAAGCCATTTTGAAATTCTCTTGAAAGTATCATGCCGAAAAATTTTAAGGGTTACTATATAAAGCTTACTACTACACTAAACAACATTTTTCAAATCTTATTATTTGGGCGTTACCTCAAGGGTCGGGCTCAATGTCATTAAGTTAAGGATTAAATGATAAAATGATTGCTGATTTTTGATTAACGATTTTTGATTGCTGATGTATAAGATACTGAAAATCATATAATTTTACTCACTTGCTCTAAAATCTAAAATCAAGAATCGTTAATCTTCAATCTAAATCTCTTAACTTAATGACATTGGGGTCGGGCTCACGTTACAATCTTTTTGAGGTAGAAAAAGCCTCAAAAAGGATTTCCACTGCAAACGAAGTTCATTGAACACCTATGGAAATAATATAAGTGAAGTAATTCCTAGCCAAAACGCTGTACTTAATAGAATTAAGTCATATAATTGAAAAAATTTTCAATTATTGACCTCTAAATTAAGGATTTAAACGGAAGGAATTCCAATTTAAGGGAAGATTAACGATTGTTAAGTGATTGGTAAACAGTAAAGTAATCTCTGGTTTCTTGTTCGTCTGTAGCCAATTGATTTTTGAGAGCGGTAATGTTTTCGAATTTTTGTTCGGAACGTAAGCGGTGCAAAATGTCAATTTTTAATGATGTTCCATAGAGATCGTTATAAAAATCTAAGAAATGCACTTCAATACTTTGTGTATCACCACCAACTGTTGGGTTGTTTCCTATGTTCATCATGCCATAAACCGTTTGTTCATGGATGATGCTTTTTACCACATACACTCCTTTTTGAGGGATCAATTTGTAGGCTTCATTGATACTTATGTTGGCGGTAGGGAATCCGATGGTGCGCCCCAATTGTTTGCCTTTGATTACTTCACCATAAATAGAATAGGGGTATTCAAGGTATTGGTTGGCTAAATCAATATTGCCTTCTGTAATGGCATTTCTTATTTTAGTTGAGCTAACCGAAATATCATTTATTTCTTGAGCCGAAATTTGCTCGACTTCAAAATTATAGGTTTTTCCAAAAGCTATGAGATCGTGGATATCGGCCGTTCTGTTACTCCCAAATCGATGATCGTATCCAATGATGATTTTTTGTATTTTTAGTTTTTCTACCAAAATATCTCGGACAAATTCCTCGGCACTCAATTTAGAGAACGTAGTGTCAAAGGGATGTATGATCAGATTTTCGACTCCTAATTTTTCAAGTAATTCTTTCTTTTCATCAATAGTGTTCAGTAATTTTAAATCTTTTTTTCCCTGTAAAACCATTCTTGGGTGCGGAAAAAAAGTAAGTACCACACTCTCGTATGTTCCATGTAAGGTGCTTTGTGTTACTTTGTTCAAAATAGATTTGTGTCCAAAATGAACCCCGTCAAAAGTGCCTAATGTGAGAATTGTTTTTTTAGTAGCAACAAATTCGTTTATGGAGTGAAAAATCTTCAAAATGACTAATTTATAAAGCTGCAAATTTATACTTTAAATGGTTATAGAAGCAAATTCAGTGGTTACATTTCTCTCGTAATTTGTTAATTCTATTCATTTAATCGTTGCGGTAGTGCGTTTGATTTGTTTATTTGTTAAAAGAATTCATTTTATTGTTTTAATTTTGAGTACTTAAATACTTGATTAATGAAGAAAATCATTGTTGGATTACTCATTTTTTGTGCCTCAATCCCAATATTGGCCCAAGAACAAGAAGTTTGGAAGAGAATAGTTTTGTCAACAGATATTCAGCGACAATTGATGGAGGAGAGGCCTTTTGAAGCGATCTTTGAGCTTCAAAAGGCCAATTGGTCAAAAGTTATGGCCTCTGCCAAGGGGAAAAACAAAGAAAATGCTGCTACAACAATAGACTTACCAAATGTTAAGGGAGTTTCAGAACAATTTTTAGTTTGGGAAACTTCTAATTTTGATCCATTGCTACAAGCTCAATTTCCTTCTATTCGTTCTTTTTCGGGTAAAGGAATTACAGATCCTTCGGCACGCGTTTTTTTTAGTACTTCTGAACAAGGGGTTCAAACTATGATTTTGAGAAACAATTCCCAAGCTGAATTTATAGAACCGGTTAAAGGAACTGCCAATACCTATGTTTTGTATCGTTCTGATAAAACCGATAAAGGTGTTTTGCCCTTGAGTTGCAGTACTGACGAAGTTGCCTTGTCTAAAAGGATAACCAATATTTCCGCCAAAACCACGGTCAGTGATCGTGTGTTTCGTACCTTTCGATTGGCTTTGTCGTGTACTGGTGAGTATACTCTTTATCATGGCGGGACCAAAGAAGGTGCCTTGGCTGCGATGAATGCTACTATGACCAGAGTAAATGGCGTTTTTAATCGAGATCTAGCGCTCCGATTAGTAATTATTCCCAATAATTTAGATGTCATTTATACCAATGCGACTTCCGATCCGTATGATCCGGTGGTGGGATCAAATGCGCCTGATACATGGAATCAACAACTTCAAAATACATTGACCAGTACTATTGGGGAGGCGAACTATGATATCGGTCATTTGTTTGGCGCCTCTGGTGGCGGAGGAAATGCAGGTTGTATTGGTTGCGTTTGTGAGAATGGACGAAAAGGGAGCGCTTTTACATCGCCCTCGAATAATAAACCTGAAGGGGATTTATTCGATATTGATTTTGTAGCGCATGAATTTGGACATCAGCTAGGGGCTACCCATACCTTTTCGCATGATATTGAAGGTACAGATACCAATGTAGAACCCGGTAGCGGTTCTACTATTATGGGATATGCCGGAATTACGGATTATAATGTACAGGCTAATTCTGATGATTATTTTACGTATGCTAGTATTGCTCAGATTCAAGAAAATTTAGTCACAAAAACGTGTCCGCTGCAAACTAGCATTACGACACCTTCGTTTGCTGTGAACGCTGGTCCAGATTATACGATTCCCAAAAGCACTCCTTTTTTACTAAAAGGGACCACTAGCGGAACAACTACCAGCGCTTTTACTTATGTTTGGGAACAGAATGATACTGCTATAACGACTTTTGGAGCCAAAAGTTTAGCGATTGCTGATAAACCTGATGGTCCATTGTTTCGGTCTTTTCCTCCAACGGCTTCGTTGACGCGTTATTTTCCTTCTTATGACAAAGTGCTTGTGAATCGATTTAACAGTGAGTGGGAATCCTTAGCTAGCATTGGTCGTACCCTGACGTTTGTTTTTACTGCACGTGATAATGCTTTGGCGGGTTCTGGGCAAACCGCTTCAGATGCGACGCGTATTACGGTTAGCAATACCGTAGGTCCTTTTGAAATAACTGCTCCCAATGCTGTTGATTTGAGTTGGGCTCCAGGTAGTACTCAAACCATAACTTGGAATGTTAATGGTTCTAATACTTTGGCTGGTGCGAGTGCTGTGAATATTAAATTGTCTACGGATGGTGGGCTTACTTTTCCTGCTACATTGATAGCTAACACGCCCAATGATGGCTCACAGTCTGTCGAGGTTCCATTTGTTTCTGCGTTAGAGTGTAGGATTTTGGTGGAGCCAGTTAATTCTGTTTTTTATGCTATAAATCCTATACCGTTTGCCATTGGCTATACAACGGTTTCTGCTTGCAATACTTATAATTTTGCTGCACCAATAGTCATTACAGATGGTTCGAGTCAATATGTGAATCGTGAAATTGTGGTTCCATCGGGTTTAGGTGTGATCAAAGAAGTTACGGTCGATTTGGTTATTTCCCATGCTTATCTATCAGATGTGGAATTGGAGTTAGTGAGTCCAACCAAACAAACGGTGCGTTTGTTGCAGAGAATATGTGGTGCTACGAATGAAACCTTACGGTTGAAGTTGGACGATAGTGGAGCTGTGGTGGATTGTGCCAATACAACGACACAAGTGATTACACCGGCCGATTTGTTGAGTGGATTTAATGGGCAAGATGCGGCAGGCACTTGGCTGTTGCGTGTGAGAGATCGTTTTGGTGGTGATAGTGGTACTGTAAGTGCTGCTTCGGTTACAGTTTGTACTAAAAAGGCAACCTTGGGCGTGAGGGATACTATGGTAGATGCTGTTAGGCTGTTTCCAAATCCTTCTAAAGGGAGTTGTACTATTCAGTTTGCGGGATTTGCTAAGGGGGTGGTTCGCATAGCCATGACGGATTTGTTGGGTAGAAATGTGTATCGAAATGAATTTGCTAACGCTGGTACTTTTGATGAAACAATTGATTTTAAAAACGTGGCTGCCGGTGTGTATTTGTTAACATTAGAGGATGGGGAAAAGAAAATAGTGCGAAAAGTAATATTTGAATAAAGTACACGTCAGTGCTGGAAAGAGAAAGGGGGAAACAGTTTGGTTTCCCCTTTTTTTATTTTCCGTTAAAGGTTGTCATGGTGTTTTCAATTCCTGCTGTGCCAAAAGATTTGATAATTTCGGCGGTGGTTTCGAGGCGTTCGGGTAGTTTTTCTTTCTCATTTTCATCCCATTCTCCTAAAACATAGTCGACTTGTTGTCCTTTTTTGAATTCATCGCTGATGCCAAAGCGGAAGCGGGTGTATTCTTGTGTATTCAAAACAAGGTTGATGTTTTTGAGTCCGTTATGTCCGCCATCGCTTCCTTTTTTGCGGATGCGAATGGTACCGAAGGATAGATTTAAATCATCGGTGATGACCAATAGGTTTTCTAAAGGAATGTTTTCTTTGTCCATCCAATATTTTACGGCCTTACCGCTCAAATTCATGTAAGTATTGGGTTTCAAAAGCAAGAATGTTCGCCCTTTGAACTTGTATTCGGCCAAGGCGCCAAGTTTTACGGTTTGAAAATCTAGGCTTTCTTTTCGAGCTAAAAAATCCAGCACTTTAAAACCAATGTTGTGACGGGTATTGACATATTCGGCACCAATGTTGCCTAATCCTACTATTAAAAACTTTTTACTCACTTTCTCAATATTTTTTGGTGTTCGTGAACCACCGGTTTTATTTTACCTTGTATTGCTGCTTTTTTTGTGATGGAAACAAAATTTGGATCCATTTTCTGATGTTGCAAAAATAGTGTATTTAGTGCAGAAGTTAAATTGAAAGGCTATAATTGTTATGGAAAGGAGCCATGTAGTCAATAGTATAAAGTTAAGAGCTTTTAGATTGACGATTAACGATTCTTGATTTTAGATTTTAGATTTTGGTGCAAGTGAATAAAAAAGCAAAAGATTTTCAGTATTTTTTATCAACAATCAAAAATCGTTAATCAAAAATCAGCAATCTATTTATGATTTAGCTATTAACTTAATGAGATTGGGCGTGTAGTGTAGCCCTGATGGGAGCGGCATCCTTTGCTGACGGGGTTCGGCAGTAAAGATATAGCGGACAGCAGGAGGACTCGTGATTAATAGAAGGGAGGTGTGCTTCTAATTAAAATTATGAATTATAGGATCTGAAACAAGTTCAGATTAAAAAAAAGCGCCAGTTGTGTAACTGACGCTTTGATATAATGATTGAAAAAAATTATTTTTTCTTTCCTTTTGCAGGAGCTTTTGCTGCTTTTGCTGCTTCTTGAGCGGCTTTCATAGCGGCACGAGAGATCTTCACTTGACAGATAACAGTGTTGTCTGGGTGCATGATTTTGAAGTTTGGTGTAGGTACTTTAGTTACATACAATTTGTTACCCATGTCTAATGGAGTAATGTCAGCCTCAACAAAATCAGGAAGATTTTTTGGTAATGCTTTTACTTTTAATTTACGGTTGTTCATACGTAAGTCACCACCTGCCATAACTCCTTTAGAGTTACCGATAATTTTTACTGGAACTTCCATAGTGATTTCTTTGTCTTCGTGAATTTGGAAGAAATCAATGTGTAAAATTTTGTCAGATACTGGGTGTACTTGAATGTCTTGTAATACAGCATTGAAGGTTTTACCATTACCCAATTCAATCACAACTGTGTGCGCGTTTGGAGTGTAAACCAAGTTCTTGAAAGCTATAACTTCCGCTGAAAAATGAACTGCCTGATTTCCTCCGTATAATACGCAAGGAACCAATCCAGCATTACGTAAGGCTTTAGTTGACACTTTGCCCACGCTTTCTCTTTCTGATCCTTTAATTGTAATCGATTTCATTTTAAATATTTATATAGTTATTAATTAAACTCTTCTTTTGGAGTGATTAGTAATTGGTTATTAGTGATTAGCTTTGTTTTTTTTTGCTAATTACTAATGACTAAGTGCTATTCACTAATGCTACATTATAAATTTCCCACTAATGGAATTGTTGTGGTGTACCATGTGCATTACTTCGGCAAAAAGTGGTGCACAACTCAACACTTTTATTTTGCTAGACTCTTTTCTTAATGGAATAGAATCTGAAACGATTAACTCGCTTAGTTTTGAATTTTCTATTTTTTCGTAAGCGCTACCTGATAAAATAGCGTGCGTACAAATAGCTCTTACGCTCAAGGCGCCTTTTTCAATCATTAAATCGGCAGCTTTGGCTAAAGTTCCTCCAGTATCGATCATGTCGTCTACTAGAATTACATTTTTGCCTTTTACCTCACCAATCAATTCCATGGATTCGATAACGTTGGCTGCTTTTCTTTGTTTGTAGCAAATCACTACATCGGATTCTAAAAATTTAGAATACGCATAGGCTCTTTTTGAACCTCCCATGTCTGGAGACGCGATAGTCAAATTTTCAAGTCCTAAGCTTTTTACATATGGTAAAAAGATAGTAGAGGCAAATAAATGATCTACCGGTATTTCAAAGAATCCTTGAATTTGATCAGCATGTAAATCCATGGTCATAATTCTTGTGGCTCCTGCAGCATCTAATAAATTAGCTACTAATTTGGCTCCAATTGGAACTCTTGGTTTGTCTTTTCGATCTTGTCTAGCCCATCCAAAATAGGGAATTACGGCGGTGATGTGTCTTGCTGAAGCTCTTTTGGCGGCATCGATCATCATCAATAATTCCATCAGATTGTCTGATGTTGGAAATGTTGAGCAAACAATAAAAACACGTAATCCTCTGATGGACTCTTCGTAAGAAGGTTGGAATTCTCCGTCGCTGTATTTGGCTAAGGTTACTTTTCCTAATGGGATTCCGTAATTTTTTGCAATTTGCTCTGCAAGATATACACTTTGTGAACAAGCAAAAATTTTAGCTTCTGGTTCTAGGTGTGACATTTAGTATGTTGTTTTTAAAGCCCGTTACTATATTAGTGTGTTTTTTATTTTGAACGAATTCAAAACAAAGTGTTCTAAAAGTCTCGGATGTAGTTAGTTAGTGTGTGTTGTTTTAACGAGGTGCAAATTTATGAAAATTATTCAAGACTGAAAGAAAAAAAACGAGTAATTTTTGTTGAACATTTAAAAATATTTTTTACATTTGCACCGTGTTAAAGAAACAGCAGTTTAGCTACCACTAAATTGTTCTTTATGCGTGAAACAACTGTTGTTGTTTCGGTCTGCTAAGCCCGGATGGCGGAATTGGTAGACGCGCTGGTCTCAAACACCTGTGGGAAACCGTGCCGGTTCGACTCCGGCTCCGGGTACTTTAAAAGTCTGTATTAGCATTGTAAATCAATGCTTTGCAGACTTTTTTTATTTCAGCGGCCCAACCATTGCCCAACCATTTTAAAAACACTTAAAAAAAAGAGTGTTTTTTTAAATAAATCGGTATTTGTATTTTATACAGTTTATTGAATTGCCTGAAAAGAAATTTTCTAATATGTAAACTTTTCACATATTTGTAATTTTCAAATCTTTTAATTCTTCAGCTGGAACTTGCTCCAACAAAAAAAAACACTATTTCTGCTTTAATGGATAGATTCTTTGTGGGTAATTAACCAAGTGTAACAAAATATGCATTGACAATAAAATAACGCATTAAAACGGTTTATTTTAAGTCATTTAATTTTATACATTTGCTGTAAATCCTTTTGTTTAGTAGATTTAAAGAAAAAACCCTCTATCTAATTTTTGAAATTAGTTAGGGGGTTTGTTACATTCTGAAAATAAGGTTTAACAAATTACAAATCGTTGCGCAACCTCATAGCACGGGGCGTTCAAAACTTTTTACAGTACCTTTTTTGTTGGCCTTGTGGTCTTACTGCGTGTGTTCTGTTGGGCTGTAAATAGTTTTTAGTTGTGTAGTATCGTTCAAACAAACTAAGCTTTAAAACGTCTTAAAATGCTTCGCTGTTATTTGTGGTTAATGTCCTCTTTTGTTTTCTGCTTTGTTCTCGATTCTTTTCATTGCTTCTTGTTTCTCCTGATTAGTCAATGCGTTGAACTCATTGTTTAGTCTTACCCTTTCTCTTAATTGTTTAAGATATGCGGGGGCGGGCTTCTCGGCCGTTGCTCTTTCTACTAACTGCCTAACTGTTTGTTTGTCTAGTGATTTACTTTCTTCTTTCTCTATCAATGATATAAACCTATCTATTGCATTGCATAGTCTTTCGGGGGATGCATATTGCAAAGGTGTTTGCAAGCGCTTCATCCATCCTTTATACTTCGTTGGTGCTATGTCCTTTTCGATTAAGTGAATTGCTAATAAGTTATTTGCTTTTATAAATTTTGCTTCTGCAATTCTCTTTATTGTTTCGGGTTTGAAACTTGCGCCAATAGTTTGCCTATTTTCTTTGTATGCTCTCTCTCGGCCTTGTTTTAGTGATTTCTTTTTTGCTATTGGATCAATCCAACTTGCTTTGTTTGCCTGTAATGCACTTTCTTTTCGTGTCATAAGATTTTATATTTTTAGTTATAAATAAACAAACAATCCCCTTTGAATTTAAGTCATTGGGGAAAGTCCTAAGTAAACAAACTGACAATTTAAATATTAATTTTTAGGGGTTCTATCTCTAATAAAATAAATTAGATTTTTGGGATCCAATTCAGAAACAAATTCGTTTTTATAGTTCTTTCTTTGTATCAATTCTGTTAAGTCGCCTTGATATTCATAACCAGCAAAATCTTTAAAACTCTTTTTCAATTCCAGTAAAGCCTTTTTTGCCTTTTCAAAAGCATTATACATTTCAATTTGCTTTGGGTCTGTTAAGTACGTTTTGAAACTTTCAGTTATTTCAATCTTTGTCTGTTCAGAAATACAATAAGAACGGTCTGCGGGGCTATAACTGAAATATGAACTCGATAACTCTAAAGGTTTTTTTTGTATGATCTCATTAACCTTTTCTTTGAAGTTAGCCACAAAGTCGGCTTGCAATCCTACTTGCTGTGAAACAAAGTGTTTATTAGCACCAATAGCATAACAGTTTGAAGCAATAACCGATAAAAATTGTTCTGTCGCTGTTGCTCCGCTATCTGTAAGCATTGATAAGGCTGTTTTTTCGTTTAGTTCCCCTAAGTCTAAATCATTGTATAATGGTACTAATTCGTTTAGGGTTGGAAGTATTAATTCCAAGTGATTAATTAATCTTTCGGCTCCAGGAGCATCATTCGATATTAACATTTTTTCTGTTTTCATAAATCTTTTTGTTTAGTTTTTAATTAGTTTAATTGAATGTTTGGGAAGTCAAAAGCCTTTTTTGCTTCAATTGTGTGATCTAGTTCGGATTTTTCCTTTGAAGTTGAAGGGTTAAGCCTTTCTTTGGCCATTCCTTCGGCTAAAATTTCCTGATAGATTTCAGGATACTGAACTCTTACTTGTTCTTTTGTCATGTTATTAAATATTGTGCATCTCTGCGGGTTGTGCTTTTGGGAACCATTCCCAAAATGTTGTTTATACAAATAGTTGCGTTTGGTACTTTGGATACAACTTATTTTGTTTGTTCAATTGGTTGCTGTGTGTGTTTCTGATATTGTGTGCAATTTCTTTTATCTGTGTTTTCAAATCTGAGTTTAACCAAATTGAACTTAGATACTCGGTTTTGATTTTCTCAAAAACATTTGGGTTGTTCTCTAAATAATATTTGATACCGGAATGACTAAGTAAAATACTTTCGTCTTTTTGCATTGAAATATCTAATTTGGTAACTCTGCAATTACGCCGTTCTTGCTTATCGTTTGTTTTTTCGGTTTGGGTTACATTTCCACCTTTATATATTGTGGAATAGTAACCGCTTTTGATTTTTTGGAATGACTTTGTTTTGCTTTCTTTCTGTGTGGAATAGTAACCACTTTTTAATAATTCAAGCTTTTTAAATATTAGATTTTCTATTCTATACTTTAGGTTGTTTTCTACTTTTGAAACTATATTTAAGTATTTTGCCCTTTCCTTGTTAAACCTATTTTTATAAGGATCTTGACTTATATTAAACCAAGTGAGAGTATTTAAGTACTTTGTTATTTTTGATTGTTCTGAAGCTTTTAAACAACTGAAATCTGTTTCACAATCCAACAATAAGACTTTGTCAAACTCATTGATTATTTCATTTGAAATCTTTAAATAACAATCATATTTTAATAAATCATTTGCGGTGTAAATGCCAAATTGATTAAAGTATTTACTTTGTTTGCTTTTGATTTCAAAACGAAAAGTATTGATATTGCAATGCTCCGGAAACTGCAAGCCTTTTGCATACGCCTTTATTATTTTATAAGTGTTCATCGTTCCATTGGCATTGGCTTTAAAGCTTTTTTTACTGTATGCTAGACCTATGTCGGTTTTAAATTCGTTGCGTTCGTGATATAGTAAAAAGGTAATTAGTTTCTTGATGTCAATAGGGGATACAATGTTTAACCCAAATTCAATGTTTACTATTTTCAATAAATCAAGGTCAATTTTAAATAGGTTTTTAAGCTCTAAAATTGTTTGAATACAATCTATTACCCTAAAGTCATTTGCATTGTGTAAACCATCATTAAAATAATAGTGAGGTTTGAATATAATATCTACTCTATTTGAAAAGAAACAAAAAACGATCCCTTTGAAATGCTTTACGGTTTTAGTTTTGATTACTTCAATATCAAACAAGTTGAGTTTGTCCTCACTTTTTACCCATTCCAGTAAATAATGATTTTCTAAATGTCGAATAGTTGAATTATCTGTGATATAAAATTTTAAAAAATCAATCATCTTACTATCTTTGAAACGGTTTTACAAATTGCCTTTTGTGAAACTGAACTTTTGAATAAAGTATAAGGGAGCTTGAACAACTCCCTTTTTTGTTGCTCTAAATTTCACGATAAGTATTAATGATTGTGTTAACCGTTCAAAGGGATCAAACTTGCTTCGATGTCTGAACGTAAAAAATATACTCGGCCACCAAGCCCAAACGGTTTGAGTTTTCCGTTCTTTTGCCAATTGGCCACCGTTGAGAGGTCAACGTTAAACATTCTTGCTACGTCTTGACGTGTCAAATAATCGTTTGGTTCTTTGGGCTTGAAGTTCTTTAAAAAATCATCTAAATGACTTTTTACGCCTTTTGTAATTTCCTGTTGTAGTTGTTCGGGGGTTACTGAAATCAGCTGTACTGTTGCACTCATAACTTAATAATTTTGTTGTTATTACTGAGTACAAAAAGAGTAGAAAGTTTGGGGTGTCAAAAGTCTAAAATTGGACTTTTTACAGTACAATACTATGTTTGCCCTTTAAGCCAATCTAATGATGTTTGATAATGTTTTTTTCTATTACCGTCTTTGTCGTTGACTTCGTTCATAGTTTTAATTTTTTCAAAACTATCTGTGTATTCTTTACAAAACCACGTTTTAAATACTTCGGGGCGTTGGTGAATATATTTTTCTTCGGCATTGAATAGGCACCAATAATAAAAACTTAAATCAGCATAGCGGCCTCTTTTTCCTTTTGGTTTAATATGGTTTTCTAGTATGTAGTTAAAAAGTTCAAATCCATTATTAGAGAATATTGCTGAATGATCATTTATGTTTGATGCTGGGGTTCTGTTTGTTATACTATTTTCTAGCACTAATTTATTAATACAATTTACCAAGTATGATTTATGATAAATTAATTGTTCGTTTTGTGTTTTATCATAGTTGTTGTTTTGGGCGTAGTAATTAACCTCATTTTCTATTCTATCTAAAGACTTATTTATCTCGGTAACAAATTGCTCTAAAAAATAATCGCCTAAACTTACTTTTGTTAAATTTAAATCTCTGTCTAAGATATTATAAAGGTCTTTATAAATTGTTTTAGTTCTTAGTAATTCCGGATTGAATAACTTTAAATAATTATCATAAGCCCTCTTTTGATTCTCAAACTCATCATTCAAAATATTTATGGAATTTACTTGATTGGAATTGTCGATTTCGTTTAATCCTACGTGTAAATGATTTAATTTTTCCTCTTGTTTATTCATCTCAAAACTTTTCTTATCGTTACTTAAATCGGTTGTTTTTGGGTTGTTTTACTCGGTGCCTGTGTTTAGTACAACTTTCATTTCGGGGGCTTTGTTTTTGTGTAGGTCGTTGTAAAACTTCATAAACAAATCGGCGTTTTCGTCTGTGTCCTCCGGAGCATTAATATAAACTCTAAAGATTGATTCTTTTGAATGTCCCGAAATCCCCATTAAAACAGGTGTTGGCATTTTTTTGTAATAATTAGTACAGAACGATCTTCTAAAACTGTGAGTAGTTATTAAGTCGTGTTTTGGGTAGATTCCAAATTCTTTTCGGCCTGAGATAGCATCAAATATTTTCCCCTCTGTTGGGGTGTTAATCTCTGCTTTTTCACAAACTTTTTTGATATAAGTATTCAGTTTTTGAGTACTGATTTTATAAGGAAATCCGTTTTCAATAATATCAATAATGTGAGGGGCAATTATCCCAATTGTAACGGCTTTTTTTGTTTTTTGTTGAATTATGTCTAAATACATATTTCCGCCTTTATATCGAATATTGTCGGGCGTAATGTTTAATAAATCCCCGCCACGTTGTCCTATTTCACAACCAATTAACAGCCATTTGCGGGCGTTCTTTAGTGCTTCACTTTCTAGGTCTGTTGTTCTTATTTTTTCTAATTCGTCAAACGAAAGTGTTTGAATATATCTATCATCATCACTTTCAGAAACAACAATAATTTGCTTTGCAAAGGAATTAACTTTAATTCCCTTTTTTTCTGCTTCATTGCATATCGTTTTAATATTTGCAATGTGTTTTGATGCTGTATTAACGGCGTATTTTTTTGTTTTCAACAACCATCTTTCGAATTTGTCAATTACTGATTCATTGAGGTCTGCGAAACGTAGTACTTTTTTGGTTTTAGTTTGATATTCGGCAATAACAGTCTTTGTTGCTATAAAACTATTTTTACGGCTTTGTGAAATGCCGTGTTTATAACCACCTTTAACTTTGACTTTTCGGGTGTCGGCTGTGTCAATAATGTTTTGAATGTAGTTTGTTATTAAATCATCGTCTTTTTTCTCTATGCGATCAAAACATTCATTAATTTTTGCATCCAACCAAAAAGTATCGATCAAAATACCGTTTCCTAAGTCGGTGTTCAGTTTTTCAAAAATGAACGATTCTAATTTTTTGAGGTTGTTAAAAACTACTTTGTTTTCAGGGGTGTTTTGTTTTGGGTAATTGTCGCCTTTTTTGGGATTTTCTTTGTCGGGTGTATTCCAGTCTTTTGGGTTAACTGAAAACCCCGTATTTAATTCAAATACATTATCTCTATTGATTGATAAACGAATTTTTATTGAAACATTTTTATTTGCTTTGCTTCTTAACCTGTATTGAATTGTTGCCATTTTAAAACATTTGAACGGTTGAACTTTTGAACAATTCAAAAGTAATAAAATTTGTAATACATTTTACAAAGTTGCCCAACTGTTGCCCAACCGTTTTAAGATTTCATTACTTTTTATTCTATTTCATTCTATTTTTTAACTACTCTTAATGGTCTTGTTAAGTATTGAATTTGTTGAGTTTAAAGCTTTTTTTTGTTGGATTTTATTAGAATATTCAAAACTGCCAAATCTAAGGGTTTCAATTCCGGCTCCGGGTACAAAACCGCTTCGAAAGAAGCGGTTTTTTTTATGAGGTTTGCTTAAATTTTAAAGTGAGTTTCTTACAATTAGGTTGCATTTGTTTTCAATTCGATCTTTTTTATTCTTCAAAATCATTTCGGCCATTAATTTACCCATTTGTTCAAAATCAGTGGAGATGGTCGTGATTCCGTTTTCTACGATTTTCTTCAGTGGCGTTTCATTATACGAAATGATTCCGTAGTCTTGACCTATAGTAAGCTGTTGTGATTTTGCCTTTTCGATTACGCTCACTAAATCGCGATCACTTGGAATGACGTAGACTTCACCGGGTGTGATGCTTCGGTGTTTGAACTCTGTAATTACTTCATGCTCAAATCCAAAGTCCTTGCAAAAGTTTAAAAAGCCGATTTTCATACCCAGCGGTTCTCTAAATCCAGGGAAGATGATGATGAGCTTTTTGTACTTATCCAATCTAGATTTTCCTTCCAAAAGGCCATCGTAAATGTTTTGAACAAAGTTTTGATGAATTGATGGGTAGGAAAATAATTCGGAATTGGTTTGGTCTAATATATAGACATCATTTATTGGTAGGTTTTTTATTGTGGTATGAGCCTCCTCAAAAGCGGTGGGCATAATAATATATTTGGTATAGTTGCCATTATTTTCTGCAATAACTTTTTGAAAAAATTGAAAATTAAAATGATGAAAAAAAATGTCAACTTGGACGTTTTTTTCAATATTTTCTAAAAATGAGTTGTACAAATCTTCCTTGAAAATATTCAATTCGTCAAACAATAAAAATATTTTTTGTTTGATATTTATTTCTACACTTTTTATGTAATAGCCTTTGCCAGGTATAGCAAATACAATACCTCGCTTCTTTAATTCATCATAAGCTTGGAGTACGGTGTCTCGAGATAATTCGTGTGCTAAACACACTTTATTTACCGAAGGCAGTTGATCGCCTTTGACTAATTTTTCTGATTCGATGGCCTTCTCAATCGATTGAATTATTTGTTTGTATTTGGGCACACCTTGGTTGTTTTGAACTGTGATGTATTTCATGTCTGGTATTTTTTATGGCAAAATACAAAAAAAACTGGTAGGTACTGGTATGTAAAACATAATCCTTCGTATGATTTTAGATTTTAATATTTCACAAAAAAAACAGAAAATTAAAACGTTTTTATCACAAATAACAACAAAAAATATGATTATCATTTTTTTTAGTTAATTCATCGATAAGCCATTTTTAATTTATTCTGACTTTTTGGTAAATGTTTCAAATAATAATAACCAACAAAAACCAATTTAATGAAAACAAAAAGTTTGAAAACAATGCATTTCAGATTGTTCTTTTTACTGCTCCTTGTTCCGTTTTTTGTTCAAGCACAAAATAAACTGAGCGGAACGGTGGTTGATAATGCAACCAAGCAACCCATTCCCGGAGCCAATCTAGTTGTTAAAGGCACTAAGATTAGTACTTCTACTGATTTTTCTGGTGCATTTCAGCTTTCTAGTGTGAGTAATGGAGATCAAATCGTAGTGTCGTTTGTGGGTTTTAAATCACAAACGGTGATTTATTCTGGCCAAAGTTCTCTTATAGTTTTTTTGCAAGAACAAGGGAATGAGCTTAACGAGGTCGTAGTTCAAGTAGGATATGGATCTGTAAAAAGAAAAGATGCCACAGGTTCTGTAACTTCTTTGGTTACCAAAGATTTTAACAAAGGGGTGAACGTTTCTACCGAGAACATGCTTACGGGTAGAGTTGCCGGTTTGTCTATCAATTCTTCGGGAGCACCTGGTTCGTTATCCGAAATTAGAATTAGAGGGGGAAGTTCATTATTTGCGAGTAATGACCCTTTGATTGTTATTGATGGTTTGCCTCTTGAAAACACGACCAATACTGGTTCAGCTTCGTTTTTGGCTTCTTTGAATCCAAGTACAGTTGAGTCGATGACGGTTTTGAAAGATGCTTCGGCAACTGCTATTTACGGTTCACGTGCGTCAAACGGGGTAATTATTATCACGACCAAAAAGGGAAGCAAAACCCTTTCTGTAGACTACAATGTGCAGTTTGGAGCAGGAGAGTTGGTTAATACCGTTGATGTATTGAGCCCAACAGCTTTTAGAAATACCATCGCTCAAGTGCGTCCACAAGATTTAGATAAATTAGGCACAGCCAATACCAACTGGCAAGAGGCAATTTACCGCAATACTGGTTTGGTAGATCAAAATCTAGCGGTTAGAGGAAGTCTTTTCGGTGTGATTCCAACAAGTTTAACTTTAGGAAATACTGATCAACAAGGGTTGCGTATTACCAATGAGTTCAAAAGAAACACGGTAGGTTTGGTTATGAATCCGTCTTTTTTTGAAAATCATTTGAAGGTGAAACTTTCTGCTAATTATGCCAATGAAAGAAACCGTTTTACAGATGCTGTTGAAGGTGCTGCTATTGGTTTTGATCCAACACAACCTATTCGTGTTGACGGTGCTCCTTATGGTGGATTTTTTGAGTATACTTCTGGTATAGATGCCAACGGCAATTATCCGCTAATCGCTATTGCAGCAAGAAACCCTGTAGCTCAGCTGCTTCAAACTAATGATCGTGGAAAGAGCAATAGACTTTTTGGAAATTTTGAAATCGATTATAAATTTCACTTTTTGCCTTCTTTGAGAGCTGTAGTGAATCTTGGTTTTGATGAATCGAATGGAGAAAGACACCGCTTGGTGAGTACTAATGCTGGTTCGGCTCCATCCAATAATAATATTCCTTTTGGAACAGATGAATACTCAGAATCTACAAGAAGAAATAAGTTGATTGATGCTTATTTCGTATATAACAAGACTTTTAATGATTTTAATGTTGAACTAACAAGCGGACATTCGTATCAAAAATTCGAATCCAATAGATTCGATACCGGTAACATCTTAAACCCAGATCTACCCTCGACTTTCCCTGAAACTACTTTGAATACGGATGTCGTACTGTTAGGCTTTTTTGGAAGATCCAACATTAATTTCAAAAACAAATATTTATTGACCTTGTCTTATCGTCGTGACGGTTCTTCTTGATTTGAAAAAGAAAGCCGTTGGGGGAATTTCCCTTCTGCTGCGTTTGCTTGGAAAGTAAAAGAAGATTTCTTTAAAGACAGTAATGTGGTGTCCGATTTGAAATTACGTTTGAGCTATGGTATTACAGGACAACAAGATATTCCTGACCCGAATGGTTATTTAGAGAAATACGATTTAGGTGGAGGTAATTCACAATACCAATTTGGTAATGCTTATTTTCCAATTGCCTTGCCAAGCAAACGTACCAAAAACTTGAAATGGGAAGAAACCGTGTCTTACAACGCGGGTCTTGATTTTGGGGTATTCAACAATGTAATCACGGGTGCAGTAGATGTGTTTTACAAAGAAGCCAAAGATTTATTGGTAAATGCGGCTATCTCTGACGGAAGTAATTTCTCGAACCGTGTGTACCAAAACGTAGGTTCTTTTACGACCAAAGGAATTGAGTTTACCTTGAATGCTACTCCAATTAAAACAGAAAATTTCAATTGGAATGTCAATTTTAATGCAACTAAATTCGAGCGAAGAATCAAAGATTTAGTGTACGGAACAGATATTTATGTAGGCGATAACATTGCAGGAACCGGAACACCAGGTCAGATTTTTAGAGAAGGATATACGCCTTATTCGTTTTATGTGTACAAACAATTGTATGATACCAACGGAAAAGCTATTGAAGGTGCTTTTGCAGATTTGAATGGAGATAACATCAAAAATGATTCAGATCGCTACATCTATAACAACCCAGATCCAGATGTAACTTTAGGTTTTGCTTCTACAATGAATTATAAAGACATTGATTTCTCTTTCAACTTAAGAGCGAGCATTGGCAACCGTATTTTCAACGCAGTAGACGCTTCTAGAGCGCAATATGAGGCAATGGAAAATGGTGGTATTTTAAGCAATGTTCCTTCTTCTATTTTAGATACCAATTTCCAAACTACTTCAAACGTATTGTTGTCTGATATTTATATAGAAGATGCTTCGTACCTCAAAATGGATAACGTAACATTAGGCTATACTTTTAGAAAAATAATGAACGAAAGCACTAGTTTGAGAATGTTTACAGGTGTTCAAAATGTTTTTGTCTTGACAAAATACAGCGGTTTAGACCCTGAGATTACTAATAATGGTGTTGATAAAACCATTTATCCTAGACAGCGTACTATTCTATTTGGTCTTAATCTTAAATTTTAATAAACGATGAAGAAATATATAATTATATCCTTTTTAGCTTTGGCTACTTTATTTCAATCGTGTACTGATGATTTGAATGTAGTGTCAGAAGATGACGATGTATTGGCTTCGGATGCTGTCTATAAAAATGCAGCAGGATACAAAAATGCCTTAGCAGGTGTTTACGGAAATTTATCGCTTACGAGTACTTGGGGACCAGATGCTTCTTCGCTTGAAGGAGTAGACGCAGGAACAAGTCAGTTTAGTAGATGTTTGTTGTATTTACAAGAGCTTACTACCGATGAGTTAGTGTGGAGTTATGAAAATGATGGTGGAACAGCTGAGTTGCAACGCAATATTTGGACACCAGCCAATCCAATTCTTTTGGGAATGTACTCACGAACTATGGCTTCTGTAGCTTATGCTAATGAATTTTTGCGCCAAAGTACTCCTGAAAAATTGAAATCACGCAACATTACTAGTGCCGAAGATTTGGCTGCAATCGAATTGTATCGAAATGAAGTGAAGGTTTTGCGTGCGTATGCCTACTATAATATGATGGATTTGTTTGGGAAAGCAGCTATGTATACAGAAGCGGATCCTATCAACTTCAAAGGACCTGAGTTTACAAGACAACAATTGTTTGATTTTGTAGAAACAGAATTAAAAGCTGCACTTCCTAATTTGAAAGCCGCAAGAACTAATGAATACGGACGCGTTGACCAAGGAATGGCAAAAATGATTTTGGCAAAAATTTACTTGAATGCCGAAGTGTATACCAAAACTAAGCGTTACGGAGATTGTATTACCATGTGTAATGACCTTATTGCTGCGGGTTATTCTTTGAAAGCAAATTATTTGGACAACTTCAAAGCTGATAATCATACTTCACCTGAAATGATTTTTACCATTCAGTCTGATGGTGCCAAAACTCAAAACTGGGGAGCTACTACTGTATTGACCAATGGACAAATTGGTGTGTGGGAAAATAACGGAGCTGATTTTGGAATTGGTGGATGGAGTGGAGCCTTGAGAATTAGAAAAGAATTTGCTCAAAAGTTTGATGGTACCAAATTCAACCAAGATACTCGTAAAACAATAGGAACTGGTGTGGCAGGAAGTGCTTCTAAACAAAGAACCATTGATATTGCAGATATTGGAGTTAAAACCCAAGGGTACATTTTGTCTAAATTTTCTAATAAAACGTCTACGGGGCAAAATGGGACAAGTTCTACTTTTGCCGATACTGATTTTCCATTATTCCGTTTGGCCGATGTATACTTGATGTATGCTGAAGCTACTTTACGCGGAGGAGCAGGCGGTGATGTTACCAAAGCATTAGACTATGTAAATGCACTTAGAAGAAGAGCCAATAACAATACCACTGTTGGTAATATTGTTCCTGCTGATTTAACTCTTGATTTTGTTTTAGACGAAAGAGCACGTGAGCTCCACTGGGAAGCACACCGCAGACAAGACTTAATCCGTTTCGGAAAATTCTCTGGCGGTTCTTACAATTGGGCTTGGAAAGGAAATGCTTCTACGGGAGTTTCTATTCCGGCTTTTATGGATTTGTTTCCAATTCCTGCGGGTTCTTTGGGATCAAATAGCAACCTAACTCAAAACCTTGGATACTAAAAAAATAACCACTTTACACTAAAGAAATGAAAAATACATATAAACTATTAGTTGCTTTTGTAGCTATTTTAGGATTTTGGTCCTGTGATAACGAAACTGATTTGATGATTCTTGAACCACAAGAAGCTGATTTTGCTATTATTACTCCAGATGCGGGTTCGAAAGTAATTTTGAACAAAGCTACACCAGATAATACCGCACTTACTTTGACTTGGGAAAAAGTATCTTATGGAACGCCAACTATTGTAACCTATACGGTAGAGTTTGCCAAAAGCGGAACTGATTTTGCTGCACCAGTCGAAATCAATGCAACATCAAATTCTTTTGCTACGATTAAAGTGTCGGAGCTAAACACCAAAGCGTTGGATTTTGGTTTAACTCCAGAGGTTGAGGGAACTATTGATATTCGTATCAAATCTACTGTCGGTACTACTGGTTCTCAACCTAAATATTCTAAAGCAATAAGTATTGTAGTAACACCTTACAGAGGCGTTTTCCCTAAAGTGGATTTGTATCAAGTAGGTCCTGTGACAATCGCGGGTTGGGATGTGAATAAAGGGAATATGCCTATTTTTAGAGACACCAAAGACAACGCTAAGTTTTACTACACGGGATACTTCAACGCTGGTGGATTCAAATTAATTGAACAATTAGGTTTCTGGGCACCTTCGTATGGTGTTGATGGAGGCAAAGTAAAATACAGAGCCAATGATAGCGCACCAGACCCAGCCGTTTTTCCTACAGATAAAGCAGGATACTATTATTTTGAATTGAATTTGGAATCATTAACCTATACTTTAACACCTTACACAGGACCTATGACTACCTATGCAACAGTAGGAATTGTTGGTGATGCTTTGCCGTCTGGATGGGATGTGAGTGTGCCAATGGTACAATCTACTTTTGATGCTCATATGTGGAAAGTTACTCAAACATTAAAAGATGGTAAGATGAAATTCAGAGCCAACAACAGCTGGGATGTGAATTGGGGAGATAATGGTGGTGATATTATTGTAACAGCCGGTAAATACGATATCTGGTTCAATGATTTAGATGGACGTTACACGTTCATTGTAGCACAGTAATAATTTTTGGTTTTTTATACTTTTCAATCCTCGGTAGTCTTTGCTATCGGGGGTTGTTTTTTTGGGGGATATAAAAATACTTTTATAATAAAATAACTGGTAGGTACTGGTATGTAACAGGCTTTTTTTTATCTAAATTTGAATTTCACATTTAATAATAAAACAGCATAAATAACATTAAATTCTCAGATTATGACACATTATATCAATAAATCATTTGGAACAATGCCTGATGGTGAAGACATTCAGTTTGTTATGCTTAAAAATGCTAATGGAATGGAAGTACAGCTTATGAGCTATGGAGCCACAGTAACTGCTATTAAAGTTCCATTAGAAAACCAATCAATGGTAGATGTGGTTTTAGGATTTGAAAATGCAGCATCATACATTGATTCTTATAATTTGCCAAGCCCTCCCTATTTCGGAACCATCGTAGGGCGATACGCTGGTAGAATTAATGAAAGCACATTCGAATTAAATGGTAAAACCATTCAGTTAAATCCAAATCACGGTGCACATGTATTACATGGAGGAGAAGATGGATTTAGTAAAAAAAATTGGAAGATTGTAAATAGTAAACAAGGAATTAATTCGGCAGTAACGCTCTCTTATACAAGTCCTGCTAATGAAGAAAATTTTCCAGGAACCCTAGAAGTAAACGTTACTTATACTTTGACAGAGTCAAATGAATTAAAAGTTGAGTATAGCGCAACCACTTCCGAAGATACCATTTTGAATTTAACACATCACAGTTACTTTAACCTTGATGGGCATCAAGAGGGGATAACTCAACAAGAATTATTTGTCAATGCCGAGAAAGTGATAGAGAAAGATCATCAAAATATACCAACTGGTAGGGTACTGCCTGTAGCTGGAACTCCATTTGATTTTTCAACTTCTAAAGAATGTCCTATATCTATTGACGATACTTTCGTTTTGAGTAGCTCTGAAGAAGTTGCGGCTTCACTTTATAGTGCAAAAAACAACTTGCAACTATTGGTGTATACCAATCAGCCAGGCGTTCATATTTATGTTGGGGGCAATTGTTTTGATACTATTTCGGGTAAAGAGGGTGCCAATTACCATCCTTTAAGTGGCATTTGTTTTGAGACTCAAAATTTTCCAGATGCTCCTAATCATGTTGAATTTCCTTCAGCAGTTTTGAAAAAAGGAGAACATTATAATCATAGAACTATTTACAAATTCCAATCCAAATCGAATTAATCATGAAAAAAACCTTCTTAACTATAGTTATTCTCCTAAGTGTTTTGTTACAAACAGCATGCTCTAGCGATAGCGAAAAAAGCGATGGCGGAACCGTTACACCACCTGTAGTAACCAGTGATTTTATCAAAGCAGCAGATATTTCTTTTTTACCAGAAATAGAAGCGGCGGGTGTAGTTTTTACCAACAACGGAAAAACCGAAGACATGTTGACTACATTAAAAAGTGCTGGTTGCAATACCATTCGAATTCGTTTGTGGAAAGATCCTGC
The DNA here is from genome assembly GCF_000611675.1 of Flavobacterium succinicans LMG 10402. Lineage (GTDB taxonomy): Bacteria > Bacteroidota > Bacteroidia > Flavobacteriales > Flavobacteriaceae > Flavobacterium > Flavobacterium succinicans. Next base: position 164,938 of record NZ_JATV01000001.1, read on the forward strand.
CAATGGACATTCTGGGTTGACTGAGGTAAAAGCTCTAGCACAGCGAGTAAAAAAAGCAGGTTTAAAAGTTTGGTTAACGGTTCACTATTCTGACGATTGGGCAGATCCTGCGGTTCAAACCACTCCAGCTGCTTGGAAAAACTTATCGTTTACTGATTTAAAAGCTGCGGTAGCCTCATACACCACAACTATTTTGACCGAAATTAATCCAGATATTATTCAAATCGGGAACGAAATCAATACCGGATTGCTTTGGCCTCAAGGGCATTTAATCAATAAAGAAGCACAATGTATAGATTTGTTAAAAACAGCGAGTGCTACCATTCGAAGCAAAGCGCCCAATACCAAAATTATGATTCACTATGCAGGCGTTTCGGCTACAGATACCAATTGGTTTTTTACTAAAGTAAAAAGTGTTGATTATGATTATATCGGTTTGTCGTATTATCCTATTTGGCACGGGAAAGATTTGGCTACCATAAAAACCACTATCGATGCCTTAGGGAAAAACTTTTCTAAAAAAGTACTGATTGCAGAAACTGCCTATCCATTTACTTTAGGATTCAATGACTGGACGAATAATATTGTTGGCTTAGATTCACAATTGGTTAGTGGTTATCCAGCTACAGCAGAAGGGCAAAAAAACTTTGTTTTGGCGATTAAAGATTTAGTGAAATCATCTACTTACGGACAAGGGTTTGCGTATTGGGGAGGCGAATGGGTGTCTTTTAAAGGCGACAAAGCTACCAATGGTTCTACTTTCGAAAATCAGGCATTTTATGATTTTTCAAATAAAGCATTGCCCGTTTTGCAAGCATTTACCAATTAGTTATGAATACTACAGTTAGCGTTTTTCAAAGAATAGTGCTACTGCTTCTTTTTATAAGTAGTACCACTATCGCTTTGGCACAAAAGAAAAATAAATTGGCTTTCGCCAAAGGGGCAGACGTGAGTTGGTTGCCGCAAATGGAAGCCACTGGTTACCGTTTTTATGATACCGACGGAAAGGAAAAGGATTGTTTGCAATTGCTAAAAGAACGCGGGATGAACACCATTCGTTTGCGTGTATTTGTCAATCCAAGCAAAGACAAAACTAATGGTCATTGCACTAAGGAAGAAACAGTAGCTATGGCCTTGCGCGCTCAAAAAGCCAAAATGCGTATTATGATCGATTTTCATTATAGCGATACTTGGGCCGATCCAGCCAAACAATCCAAACCTGCTGCTTGGGCCAATTTATCATTCGAGGAGTTACAGGTAAGAGTTTATGAACATACTTTTGATGTGTTGACCGCTTTAAAAAAAGCAGGTGTTACTCCAGAATGGGTTCAGGTGGGGAATGAAATTCCAGGTGGAATGCTTTGGCCTGATGGGAGCACGAACAATTGGGCGCAACTGGCGCAATTGTTGAATAAAGGATACGAAGCGACCAAAGCTGTGAATGCCAAAATCAAAGTAATTGTGCACGTAGACGAAGGAAACAACAACGAAAAATTCCGTTGGTTTTTTGATAAAGCTACCGAGCATCAAGTAAAGTATGATGTTATTGGTCTGTCTTACTATCCGTTTTGGATTAAGAAAGACTATTCAGAAACCATAGCCGATTTACAAAACAACCTAAACGATATGGCTTCACGTTATCAGAAAGAGGTAATGGTGGTTGAAGTTGGTGGTGTTGATGAACAAGTACAAAACACCAAAGAACTCCTAACTACTACAATCAAAGCCGTAAGAGCCGTTCCCAATAATAAAGGCTTGGGCGTTTTGTATTGGGAACCGCAAGGAGCCAAATCTTGGAGTGGCTATGGCTTGAGTGCTTGGCAACCAGACGGGAAACCTTCACCAGCATTGGATGCTTTTAAAGAATAATGAATTGGATTCAGAATAAAGACAAAATAAGTAAACCATATTTCTGAATGTTAGAAATGAGGAAACTCTATAGATTAAAATAAAAACCTTATATGGCCTTAAATGCCTTATATGGTTCAAAAATATGTTGTATAAATGAAAAAAATACCCTCTTTTTTGTTGGTTTTTATAGCCTCCACAGCCATAGCTTTCTCTCAAGCCCGAGTGGTAAAGGTATTGGATACCCATTGGAAATTTCAAAAAGGAAATGTTGAAGACGCTTTCAAAACGAACTTCAACGACTCGAAATGGGAATCGGTTTCTGTTCCTCACGACTGGGCAATTTATGGTCCTTTTGACAAAAAAAATGATATGCAAACAGTTGCTATTTCTCAAAATGGCGAAAATACTCCTACTGTAAAAACGGGAAGAACCGGAGCCTTACCTCATATGGGTACGGCGTGGTATCGCAATACTTTTACTTTGCCTAAAGAAGCCAAAGGGAAAAAAGTACTACTACTTTTTGAAGGCGCGATGAGTGAACCTCAAGTGTATTTGAATGGGAAAAAAGTAGGGGAATGGGCGTATGGCTATAGTTATTTTTATTTTGATGTTTCTCAATTCATTCAAGAAGGCGATAATACTTTAGCAGTAAAATTATCCAATAAAGAATTTGCCTCCCGTTGGTATCCAGGAGCGGGTTTGTATCGAAAAGTAAGTGTTATCATCAAGAACAATGAAAGTATTGACCAATGGGGGCAATTTATAACGACACCTTTTATTAGTAATGCTGTCGCCAAAGTCAATATTAAGACCAAAGCCTCTGGTGAAAATACGCGTTTGGTGACCACCATTTTTGATGCCGAAGGACACAAAGTAAGTGCAGAGGAATCTTCTTTACGCTTAGGAAAAGAGTTTGACCAAAATATAAAAGTAGAGAATCCAAAATTGTGGAGCCCAGAAACACCTTATTTGTACAAAGCGGTTGCTCAATTGTATGTTGGTAATGAATTGAAAGACGAGCTTACCACCCGTTTTGGAATCCGTGAAATTAAGTATGAAGCCAATAAAGGATTTAGTCTTAATGGTAAGGTGACCAAATTCAAAGGGGTTTGTTTGCATCACGATTTGGGACCTCTTGGTGCTGCTGTAAACAAAGTGGCTTTGCGTAGACAGTTGACCATTTTAAAAGATATGGGATGCAATGCCATTCGCAGTTCGCACAATATGCCTTCTTTCGAACAATTGGAGTTGGCAGACGAAATGGGCTTTTTGTTTTTGGCAGAGAGTTTCGATGAATGGGTTTTACCAAAAGTAGAAAACGGTTACCATCGCTTTTTTGACGAATATGCTGAAAAAGACATTGTGAATTTGGTACAAGCCACACGAAATCATCCTTCTATTGTGATGTGGAGTTCAGGAAATGAAGTTCCAGATCAGTGGGGAGAAGCAGGTGTAAAACGAGCCAAATGGTTGCAGGAGATTTTTCATAGAGAAGACCCAACACGTCCTGTAACAGTAGGAATGGATCAAGTGAAAGCGACTATGGAGTCTGGTTTTGGAGCTTTGTTGGATATTCCAGGATTGAATTATCGCGTGCATTTGTATGATGAGGCATTCAAAAAATTTCCACAAGGATTTATCTTAGGTTCCGAAACTGCTTCAACGGTTAGTTCTAGAGGGATTTACAAATTTCCTGTCGTGCAAGAAAAAATGAAGCAATATCCAGATTTACAATCTTCATCCTATGATTTAGAAGCCTGTAGTTGGTCAAATGTTCCCGATGAAGATTTTGTACTTCAGGATGATAAACCTTGGGTAATTGGTGAATTCGTTTGGACAGGATTTGATTATTTGGGTGAACCGACACCTTATGATGAAATATGGCCGTCACGTAGTTCTTATTTCGGAATTAACGATTTAGCAGGCTTACCGAAAGACCGTTATTATTTGTACCGAAGCCGTTGGAACACCAAGGCAACTACGCTACACATTTTACCTCATTGGAATTGGGAAGGTCGCGAGGGACAAATAACTCCCGTTTTTGTGTACACCAGTTACAACAGTGCCGAACTTTTTATCAATGGTAAAAGTATGGGCGTACAAACTAAAAACAAGAATACTCCGCAAAACCGTTACCGCTTGATGTGGATGGATGTAAAATATGAACCAGGAACGGTAAAGGTTGTAGCTTATGATGACAATGGCAAAGTAGCTGAAGAAAAGGAAATCCGAACCGCTGGTAAACCGTATCAGATTGTTTTGGATGCAGACCGAAAAACCATCACAGCCGATGGCGAGGATATTTCGTTTGTGACGGTTTCTGTAGTGGATAAAAATGGAGTTCCTTGTCCAACAGCCACCAACCAATTAAAATTTAAAGTTTCTGGAGCGGGTACGTATCGCGCCGCCTGTAATGGAGATGCGACTTCACTGGAACTGTTTCATAAAGACACGATGAAATTGTTTAGCGGAAAATTGGTAGTACTTGTGAAATCGAAAACTACCGCAGGTGATATCAAATTGGAAGTAACCGCAGATGGGTTGAAGTCGGGTAAATTGACTTTAACTTCGACTAAATAGAATTTACACTAAAAGAACACAAACGTTTTGAAAAAGATCTTTGTGAACTAATTCATAACAAATAACATAATAATTTAAATAAAATGAACAGTATTTTAATTGAAAAAACAAGAGCGTTCTTCAAATCGACTTTTGGAAACGAACCTCAAAAAGTGGTGCTTTCACCGGGAAGAATTAATATTATTGGAGAGCATATCGATTACAATGATGGTTTTGTATTGCCAGCAGCTATAGATAAGATCATTTGCTTTGCTTTCGAAAAAAGCAACACCACTACTTCTCGAATCGTGGCTATCGATTTAGATGAAGAATTTGAAGTCGATTTGTCGCAAGACATTCAACATAGTACAACGGTTTGGAACAATTACATTTTAGGAGTCTTGAAACAACTACAAGACAATGGATTCGAGTTTAGCGGCGTGAATTGTGTTTTTAGTAGTAACATTCCAGTAGGTTCTGGATTATCGTCATCGGCTGCTTTGGAGTGCGGATTCCTTTTTGGGATACAATCCCTTTTTGATCTTGAGATTAGTCAAGAGAAACGTGCATTAATGGGACAAAAAGCAGAGCATTGGGTGGGAATCAATTGTGGTATCATGGATCAGTTTGCTAGCGTACACGGCCTAGAAAACAAAGTCATCAAGTTGGATTGTAATACGCTGGAGTATGAGTACCATAATGCCGATTTTAAAGACTATGCTTTGGTGTTGTTTGATAGTAATGTGAAGCATTCGTTGTTTGCTTCTGCCTATAACAAAAGAAGGGAACAATGTGAGGAAGGTTTGGCGGTTATTAAAACTAATTTTCCTGAAATCAAAAGTTTCAGAAATTGTACCGAAGCGCAATTGTTGACTTTGAAAGAGAAAATGGATGCGGAGGTTTTTACACGTGTGCATTATGTAGTAAAAGAAATCGCTCGTGTGTCTAAAGCCTGCGAAGCTTTGGATGCTGGGAATATTGAGCTTTTGGGGCAATTACTTTTTGAAACTCACGATGGTCTGTCTAGAGAATACGAAGTGAGCTGCCCCGAGTTGGATTATTTGGTCGAATTGGCCTTAGCCGATGATGCCGTAATAGGTTCCCGATTGATGGGCGGTGGTTTTGGTGGCTGCACCATTACTTTGATTAAGAAAGGAAAAGAAGAAGCCGTTAAACAAAAATTCGCTCAGTTGTACCAAGAAAAATGGAACATTGAGTTGAAAATTTACGATGTTAAAATTGGAAACGGTACATCATTGTATGAACCTGTAGGGTAGATGTTAGCCACGAATGCACGAATAATTTAAAAACTTTTATGACCTTTTAAATCCAAAAATAAAAGCGTCATAAGCTTAAATGACTTATCTGTTTAATACACATTGCGACCCTTGTGGTAACAAACATAAAATGAATAGCATGAAAAATTTTGATATCAACGAAGACCCACATAGACGTTTTAATCCCTTAATCAACGAATGGGTTTTGGTTTCGCCTCACCGTTCCAAAAGACCTTGGCAAGGTCAAAAAGAAAGCATTTCAGGTGCGCAATTGCCAGAGTACGACCCCGAATGTTACTTATGTCCAGGGAATGTGCGTGCCAATGGCGAAGTGAATCCTGCTTATGATTCTTGTTATGTTTTTGAAAATGATTTTGCTGCGCTAAAACAAGAACCTATTGCTTTTGAAGAAAACAATACGCCTACTTTTTTTAAAGCAAAACCAGAACGAGGCATTTCTAGAGTGGTTTGTTTTTCACCAAGACATGATTTGACCTTACCTCAAATGGAGGTCGAGAATATCGAGAATATTGTAGCGACTTGGCAAAAAGAATACACCACTTTGGGCGCTATAGATTACATTAATCATGTTCAAGTTTTTGAAAACAAAGGCAGTGTGATGGGCTGTAGTAATCCCCACCCGCACGGTCAAATTTGGGCACAATCGTCTTTACCTACGCAGGTTGAAAAAACGCATAATAGCTTGAAACAGTATTACGAACAACAAGGCCGAACCTTATTACAAGATTATGTTGATGAAGAATTGAAGGCACAAGAGCGTATCGTTATCGAGAATGAGCATTTTGTAGCCTTGGTGCCTTTTTGGGCGATTTGGCCTTATGAGACCATGATTGTAAGCAAACGCAACGTTTCTAAAATCACTGATTTTACTTCAGCTGAGGTTATAGATTTTGCTGTTATTTTAAAACAATTAACCACCAAATACGATAATCTTTTCGAGACTTCCTTTCCTTATTCTTCGGGAATTCATCAAGCGCCAACAGATGGTGAAGAACATCCAGAATGGCATTTTCACATGCATTTTTATCCGCCTTTGTTGCGCTCAGCTTCGGTAAAGAAATTTATGGTAGGTTATGAAATGATGGGCGAGTCACAGCGTGATATTACTCCAGAGAAAAGTGCTGAGGTCTTGAGAGGATTATCAGTAGTTCATTATAAAAACAAATAAGATGCAAATAGTTGTCACAGGAGGTTTAGGATTTATAGGTTCGCATACGGTGGTCGAACTACAAAATGTAGGGTATGAGGTAATCGTGATTGATAATTTATCGAATTCGTCTATTGATGTTTTGGGTGGAATTGAAAGAATCACCGGAAAACAGCCTATTTTTGAACAAATTGATTTAAGAGAAAAAGCGGCAGTACAAGCTTTTTTTGCTAAATATACTGAGGTTTCAGGAGTGATTCACTTCGCAGCCTCAAAGGCGGTGGGTGAGAGTGTGCAAAATCCTTTATTGTATTACGAGAACAACATTGCTTCTTTGGTTTATCTTTTGCAAGAATTGCAGAAAAAGCCAGAAGCTCATTTTATTTTTAGTTCTTCTTGCACCGTTTATGGTCAAGCTGAAGTGATGCCAATTGCAGAAACTACACCGATACAAGCGGCGATGTCTCCTTATGGAAATACCAAACAAATTGGAGAAGAAATCATTGCCGATGTAACCAAAGTAAGCGGACTCAATGCTATTTTATTGCGTTATTTTAACCCAATTGGAGCGCATCCTTCTACCGAAATTGGAGAATTACCTATCGGAGGTCCTCAAAATTTAGTCCCTTTTATTACACAAACCGGAATGGGCTTGCGCAAAGAGCTGTCCGTCTATGGCAATGATTATCCTACGGTTGATGGTACTTGTGTGCGAGATTACATTCACGTAGTAGATTTGGCCAAGGCGCATGTAGTGGCTTTGCAACGTTTGTTGGATAAGAAAAATGAAACGGCATTAGAGGTCTTCAATTTAGGAACAGGTAAAGGAAGTTCTGTGCTCGAAGTGATTACGGCTTTTGAAAAAGTGAGTGGCCAAAAGTTGCCGTATACCATCGTACCAAGACGTGAAGGCGATGTAACCGAAGCCTATGCCAATACCGAAAAAGCCAATACTATACTAGGCTGGAAAACAGCAGCAACCCTAGAAGAAGCGATCGATAGCGCTTGGAAATGGGAACAAAAGAGTAGAAAATAATTAATTTTAATATTCTAAAGCTCAGATTTTTTCAAAAAATATGGATTTTATTGTTGTGTTTAAGTTGATTTCAATGAAATATACTTTAGATTACACTTTTTTAATCACATAAGTTACCATTCCCCAAATGATTAATTGGTTTTCTTCGGTAACTAAAATGGGTTTGTAACTTGGATTTTCGGGGAGTAAATACATACAATCTTTCTCGACTTGAATGCGTTTTACGGTAAATTCACCATCAAAACAACAAATCGCAATTTTGTTGTTTTGGGGTTCCAAACTTCGGTCAACGACCAATACATCTTTGTCATTGATACCAGCATCAATCATAGAATTGCCTTTGACTTTGATGTAAAATGTAGCCAATGGATTTTCGCTCAATTCTTTATTCAAATCAATGTTGGTTTCCATAAAATCAGCTGCCGGTGAAGGAAATCCTGCCGAAACGCCCTCATTGATATACGGTATTCGAAGTTCACTTTCGAAGTCTGGACGGAAGAAAGTGAGCTTTTGTTCTTTGTTTACAGACATTGTATTTCGAGTATTTCTTTAAACTTTGTGGTGTATTTTGGTGACAAATGGTTTTGATTCATGTTCCAAGTCAGACTCAGATTTTGGGTAGCCAATTTGACTTTCGTCATTCCAATTTTACGATTCAGTTGGTCGATGGTTTGCATCAAAGCCAAATGTTTTGGGTTTTCTTCTTCGAATAAATGCAGTTGTTTTTTGTTCTCGTCAATCAGTTCGGTCACAATTACCCCTGCTTTTTTGAACTTAATGCCTTCGTTGCCTTGGAGCAATTCTTTCAGTAAAGCGATGGCGGCGTTGGAAATGGTTAGTGTCGAATTGCTTGCGTAGGGTAATGTTATGGCTTTATTGAAATAGTATTTTGAGCTAGTAACCGAATGTTTGTCAATGACCAACATCACGATAATGGTGTGGCAACACGAATGTTGTTTGCGTAATTTTTCGGCACAAACTGCTGCAAAAGTTGCGATGCGTTCTCTAAGTAAATCAAATTCCGCGATTTGTTTTGGAAAGCTTCTTGTAGTGGCAATACTCTTTTTTTGAAGCACAACAGGTTCTAAATCTAATACGGATTTGCCTTCTAATTCTTGTTTTAATCTAAGGCCAATAACGCCCATTTCTTTCTTAATCCAAGCTTCGTGTTGGGGTTGTATAAAATCCAGTGCGGTTTGTATGTTACGCAGTTTGGCTTTTTTGGTCGTGCGATAGCCTATGCCCCAAACGTCTTCAATCTTGGTCCATTTTAGGGCTTTGATGCGTTTTTCTTCGGAGTCAATAACATAGACGCCTTGGGTACGATCTTGAAATTTTTTAGCAATTTTATTGGCAACTTTAGAGAGCGCTTTGGTTTCGGCAAAGCCAATGCAAACCGGAATTCCCACCCATTTTTGTACTCGGGTTTTCATTTGGAGTCCGTAGCTGTGGTAGTCCTCAATCGAAAGACCATCAAAATTCAGGAAGGCTTCGTCTATACTGTAAATTTCTATATTCGGGGTGAACTGATTCAAGATAGTCATCACTCGATTACTCAAATCGCCATACAACGGATAATTGGAGGAAAAAATAGCGACTTCTTTTTCTTTAATTAGGTCTTTGATTTGAAAGGCAGGTACGCCCATAGGAATGCCAACCGCTTTGGCTTCATTACTTCTAGAAATCACACAACCATCGTTGTTGGATAATATCGCAACCGGTTTCCCGTTGAGTTTCGGCTGAAAAACACGTTCGCAAGAAGCATAGAAATTATTACAATCGACTAAAGCATACATAGCACAAATTTACAGCATTCGAACTGCTGTAAGTAGCTAACGATAGTTAATTTTTTGTGGCTGTTGATAAGTTACAATCACTCCTTTTAGGCGTGAAAATTATCCAACCAATTGGGGTCACTCATTTGTTTTTGAATCCTTTCGATGTCGCCAAACGTAGTCACCAAAGCGTCGTTGTTGTTGCTGTCGACCAAATCTTTCTGAAAAGCGCCGCCTTTTTGGATGATGTATTCGGCCATTTGTTGACCAATGACTTGCATCAAATCAAAACGATTAATATCGGCCATATCAATTGAGTTCAAGATGGAATAATCTACATCGTGCAACCATTTTGAAGGATATTTTTTGGGGTCTAATCCGTCGGTGTTCGGTATTTTTTTGATAGAGAGAGGGTCTAATGAAATTTGGAATCGGCGAAAATCAATAATTTTATTAATCATCGGAGAGCGTAAGGTGTTTACTTGCATAGCGCTAGAATCTTGACCCATTTGTGTCATCAGCCATTCCAGCCAAAAGGTAATATCTAGCCCCTTGATTTTCAGAGTTGCATCGGGTTGTACAAACTGTCTGGAGATTCCGGTGCCAAAACTGAAAATGCATAATTTGGTGATATCATAAGCAGAATCTTTTTCTTTGCCTTTGGGAAAGCTATAGGAAATGGCTTCCATAAATCCGGCAAGAACAGGATTGTTGTAGGTAGTCGTTCCACCATCTACAAAACGTTCAAGTGGATTGAAATAAGTAGGAGCACTCATAGTGGCTTCGAGTACGGCACGGAGTAATACATCTTTGTAGGTGCCATAAAAGCTACCGTCTTTTTGCTTGAAACAACTAAAAAAAGTCTCTTCAGAAGCGGTCATATCGTGCGCCGTAATCATCAAATCAATATCGGTTTTGGCACAACTTTCGGCTAGGGTAGTGTTTTGAATTTCTTCGAAAAGTAACTTTCGGTAATTGCCTTTTAGGTATTTTGGCGGATTTACAAAACGGTCTCCCAAAGGTTTTTTGTCAAATACTTCTTCGATTAATGTACTGTATTTCTCTTCTATCGCTGCTGCGGTATAGCCAGAAGCTATTAGTCCCGCGATGATGCCTCCAGTAGAAGTTCCTGAAACCATATCAAACAATTCAAAACAAGGAATACCAGCGGTTTCTTCTAATTTTTTGAGCAGTTGAAGGGTTAAAATTCCTCTCATCCCGCCACCATCTAAGCATAAAATTGCTCTTTTGTTGGGGTTGATGTTGAGTGTTTCAAAGGCCTTTTTTCTTGAGGCTGGCATTTTTGATCCGTTTACTTTTGCCATTGTGGTTAGTTTGGTTAATAGATAGGATTAGAGCGATATAAAAATACTCAAAAAATGATTTTTTTATAATTCATTTCCAACAATTTGATCCATAACCCAGTTGGTATGAGTAGCTGTTGCTCCCGTTGAGGGATGTTGTGAACGACCTAATAAGTGCTCTCTCATTTGTTGCACATGATACAGTTGAATGTTTTCAGGGTGTGCTATTTCGTGTGCTGTTGTGCCTTCTGATGTTGTGAGTAGAATAGGGTCGTTTTCAAAAATCGAAAAAGTAATAGTACCCTCGCTACCATAAATAGTAACTTTGTCTTCTCGTTTTAAAGTGCCAAAATTCCAACAACCACTTCCAGTTATACCTGATTGATGGAGCCAGCAAGCTGTTGCAGCATCTTTTGCGGTGTATAACCCTTGTTGGTTGAGACTAATTCCCGAAACATTTGTTATGGTTCCAAAATAGTGCACAAACAAATCCAATCCGTGACTGGCCAAATCATCAAAATATCCTCCTGTAGCTATCTTACTATCGGTTCTCCAATTGTAATCTCCAGAAAGGTCTTGTGCTGAGGTGGGTTTGCTCAAATGCCAATGAAGGTGTCTAATGGTGCCAATTTTATGACTGTTTATCCATTCTTTTATTTGCTCAAATCTTGGCAAAGTACGTCTGTAATAGGCAACAAATAAAGGAATGTTTTTAGCAGCAAATGCTTCAGTGATGGCAACACAATCTTTATAGTTAGGAGCCAATGGTTTTTCTATGCAACAGGGTTTTCCGGCTTCGGCTACTTTTAGACCATAATATTTATGAACATCTGGAGGCGTTGCAATATAAACCGCGTCTATTTCAGGGTCGTTGATTAGGGCATCAGCATTGGTATAGTATTTGGCTATGCCGTGTCTTCTGGCATAATCAGCCGCTTTTTCTACATCACGGCGCATCACAGCTCCGATGGTAAATCCTTCTGTTTTTTGATAGGCGGGGCCACTTTTAATTTCGGTTACATTCCCGCAACCAATAATTCCCCAGCGGATTGTTTTATCTTTTATATCCATTGGCTTTTAATTGCATCCGTCTATGCCACAACAAGAATTATCTGCTTCCGTGTTGATGCTAGTGTTTTCTACTTCTTCCCAAATTTGTTTCAAGGCATTCAAAAAAGTTTCAGGATATTGCGCTCCTGAAACGGCATATTTATTATTCAGTACAAAAAATGGAACTCCTTGCACGCCTATGGCTTGTGCTTCTTGTTGGTCTTTTCTAACGGCATCACCAAACCTATCTGAAGAAAAAACTGAGTGTATACTTTCCTCTTCCAGTCCAACTTCTTTCCCTAAAGAAGTTAGTACGGCAATGTTGTTGATGTCCAATCCGTCGGTAAGATAGGCTTTGAATAACAACTCTTTTAACGAATCAGCGACTTCTTTCTCTTTGGCCAAATGCAATAAACGATGCGCATTATAGGAATTCGCCATTTTAGCTTTTTCAAAGTGAAAATCCAGACCAGCGTTTTTAGCATTCTGTGTCATATCATCGAGCATCTGTTGTGCCCAATCGGTATCTTTTCTGTATTTTTCTGCTAAATGTTCCACCAAACTATCTTCTTTCGTGGCAACGAAGTTTGCGTCTAATTGGAAACTTTTCCACTCGATAGTTACGGCATTTTTATATTCGAATTGTGCAATGGCTGATTCTAGTCTTCGTTTTCCGATGTAGCAAAAGGGGCACATAATATCAGACCAAATTTGTATGTTGATTGGCTTTGTCATTTTTTTGATTTTTGAGGGGTGAAATATACTAAAAAAAAACCGCCTTAAATATGAATTTAAGGCGGTTGAATATAGTTGTATTTTTTTAGATTAAGTCCATTACTAGCGATGGGAATAATCCTAATGCGATGTTTAATAATAAAGCAACAGTGGCAACAATATAGATTAATATTGGAGTTCCTGTTCTAGATTCATTCGATTCTTTAGTATACATGGCTAGTATTAATTTGAAATAATAGCCCACACTGATGATAGAGTTGATTACAGCAAATATAACTACCACTAGATAACCTGCTTGAATGGTTTCACTGAATAAAGCCATTTTGGCAAAAAATCCAGAGAAAATTGGAATACCAGCCATTGATAATAACGATCCAGTAAGTACTGCGGCTAATAAAGGATGTGTTTTTCCTAATCCGTGGAAGTTGGCAATATCCTCGTTGTTTTTGTTTTTACATACATAAAGTAATACGCTAAAGGCTCCTATACCTGCAATAGCATAAGCCGTAGCATAATATAATAAACTTCCAGCTGAAGTACCGATGCTTAGTAAGGTCATTAGCATAAATCCTGCATGAGAAATACCAGAGAAGGCCAACATTCTTTTGACGTTGCTTTGTTTTAATGCCATGATGTTACCTACAGTCATGGATGCAATAGAAACAATTACAATGACCATTTGGAAATTATAATTCAAATCGGCATTTAAAACACTTAGTAATTTAAACAAAGTGGCCATTGCTACCACTTTTGCCAAAGTACTCATTGTGGCAGTAGTCATTGCAGGCGCACCTTCGTATACGTCAGGAGCCCAAAAATGAAACGGAACTGCCGCTACTTTGAATAACATTCCAATGGTTAAAAGCACAATGCCAATGGGGAACCAAATAGGTAATTCTGCCGATTTAGACATTTCACTGATTTCAGCTACATCAAAGCTTCCCATGGCGCCGTACACCAAACAAATTCCAAAAAGAATAATTCCAGAGGCAAAAGAGCCCATCAAGAAATACTTCATCCCGGCTTCATTACTTTTTAAATCTAAACGTCTGCTTGCTGCCAAGATGTATAAAGCAATCGATAATACTTCGATTCCTAAAAAGAACATGGCTAAGTTTCCGAAAGAAACCATAGCAACTGCTCCAGCTAGTAAAAATATTTTTATCGCAATAAAATCCGATAATTTAGATTGATGCTTCTCATAAAAGTTATGACTCAAGGCTACCAAAAAGATGGAAAGCACGATAAATAAACTTGAAAAAGTAACTGAAAAATTCGTTACCGAAATCATATTATTATAAAAAGAAGCAGGCATGTTGTAATCGGCCACTGTTAGCCCCAAAACGCCAAGTAATCCAAGGATGGTTGCAGGAATAATTCCTTTTCTGAAATCAAGAATTTCAAATAAAAGGCATAAAACACCTAATCCTATTATAGCTATTAATGTATTCATTTTCTATTTGACTAATTGATTCGATTGATTTGTGTTAAAATTTCTTCAAGACTTGGTGTGATTAAGTCTGTAATGGGTTTTGGATACAATCCAAAAAAGAACAATACTGCTACAATAACAAGTAAAGTGATGATTTCGCTAGTTGACAATGCTACAAATGGTTTCGCGTTCGTTTCACCTAACATTACATATTGAAACATTTTAAGCATGTAATAGGCACCAAGAATGATGGTAGTCCCGCCAAGTATTGCAAACCAAATATTGATTTGCGATAAACTGTACAATACCGTAAATTCTCCAACAAAGTTAAAAGTGGTTGGTAACGCTACAGAGGCCAACACTAAGATCATAAATAATGAAGTGAATTTTGGCGCCAAAGCACGAATACCTCCCATGTCAGCAATCGTTCTTGTTTCGTATCTTCTGTAAATGATTTCAGCAGCAAAGAATAAACCTACCACTACAAATCCGTGAGCAATCATTTGTAAAACGGCACCTCTTAATCCATCAATTGTTAAAGTATAGGCACCAGCGGCGATTAAACCAACGTGTGCTAGAGAAGAGTAGGCCAATAATTTCTTAAGGTCTTTTTGTCGTAACGCTACAATCGATCCGTAAATAACTCCTGCAATTCCTATGGCAATAAATATCGGCATGTATTCTTTAGCTGCAATTCTTCCCAAAGGCAATTGCCAACGAATCACACTGTACAATCCCATTTTTAGCATAATACCTGAAAGTAACATTGTTCCAACGGTTGGTGCTTTTTGGTATACATTCGCTTGCCAAGTGTGAAAAGGAATTAATGGAATTTTGATAGCATAGGCGGCAAAGAAAGCCAAGAAAATCCATTTTTGTTCAGAAGGCGTTAAGTTTAATTTGTACAAATCTTCTATCATGAAGCTTCCAGCTTGTTGGTACATATAAACAAAAGCAACCAACATGAATAAAGAACCTGCTAAAGTGTAGATAAAGAATTTAACTACTGCTTTTTTGCGTTCTTCCACATCACCATTACCCCAAACTAAGGCAATAAAGTAAATTGGAATCAAAGCCAATTCCCAGAAAATATAGTACAAAAGTCCGTCTGATGCTAAAAATGTACCTACCATAGCAAATGCCATGAATAAAACTAACGCATAAAAAGTTTTAGCATTTTTTAGATCATTTCCAAAAGAAGAATAAATGATGATTGGCGTTAAAGCTGTCGTTAACAAAAGCATTGCTAAAGAAAGACCGTCAGCTTTTAATGCAAAAGATACTTTAGGTTGTGTAATCCAATTGGCCAAAAAGCTGATGTTTTCGCCAGCATTGTAATGATTTAAAAGTACAATAGAAACCCCAAAAGTAACTAGTCCAAACAACATAGCTATTTTTGAAGCCAACTTGTCTCCTGATAAGTAGGTGACCAAAGCTCCAATTAAAAGTAATAGTAATATAAGTGATACGTTCATAGTAGGGTGTATTATTGTGCTAAAAATAAAAAGGAAATGATGGCGCATAGTCCCAAAACAAAAGCAAAAAGGTATAAACCAATACTTCCGTTTTGAATTTTTCTACCATAGTGTCCAATTTCGTTCGTTACTTTTCCAAATCCAAATACGAAACTTGAAAGACCAGTTTCAATATAATCTCTAAAGAAAGAAGATAAAGTATTGGTCGTTTTTACAAACAAAGTATCGTATAATTCATCAACATAATATTTGTTGTAAACCACTTTTGTGAAGCCTGTAATTTCGCTATCTGCAGGTGGTACAGTATTATTTTTAACGTATTTAAAATAAGCAATGGCAATCCCAACTAATCCTCCAACTACGGCAAGAGCCATCAACATATATTCTGTTGAACCTAAATGATGTTCGGCAGTCGCTAATTTGGGTACAATTGGAATCAAATAGTGATTCAACCAACTGTTACCTGGTAAACTGATAAGCCCACCAATCGTTGCCAAAATCGCCAAAATGATTAATGGTACAGTAATTAGTGCAGGGCTTTCGTGCAAATGATGTTTTTGTTCTGCCGTTCCTCTAAAATCTTGGAAGAAAGTCAAAAACATCAATCGGAACATATAAAAAGCCGTCATAATAGAAGCTACAGAAGCAATAATCCACAAAGGAATATTATGGTGGAAAGCTGTAAGCAAAATTTCATCTTTTGAGAAGAATCCTGAGAACAACGGTACACCTGATATGGCCAAAGAAGACACTAGCATGGTAATAAAAGTGATTGGCATTACTTTTCTCAATCCACCCATATTACGCATATCTTGTTCTCCATGTAAGGCATGGATCACAGAACCTGAACCCAAGAACAAACAAGCTTTAAAGAAAGCGTGTGTGATTACGTGGAACACGGCAACTTCATAGGCACCCAATCCTAAGGCTAAAAACATTAAACCTAATTGAGAAACTGTAGAATAAGCCAGCACTTTTTTGATGTCATTTTGAGCCAATCCGATGGTTGCAGCTACCAAAGAAGTAACAGCACCAACGATAGCAATAATATTTTGTACCTCTGGAGCCAAATCAAACACGAAGTTCAAACGGGTGATCATAAAAATACCAGCGGTAACCATGGTAGCGGCGTGTATTAACGCAGAAACTGGTGTTGGTCCAGCCATCGCATCAGGTAACCAAGTGTACAACGGAATTTGTGCTGATTTACCACAAGCTCCAATAAATAATGCAAAAGCGGCTACTGATAACGCATAAATGTTGATTTCTGAAGCACTCGCAATAACTGTTTTTAATGTAGTATAGTCTAAAGTGTTGAATTGTCTTCCTAATATAAAAATCCCGATTAAAAGACCTAAGTCACCAATTCTATTCATGATAAAGGCTTTCTTAGCCGCATCGTTGTATTCTTGGTTTTTGTACCAAAATCCAATCAATAGGTAAGAACAAAGTCCTACGCCTTCCCATCCAATAAATAAAACCAATAAATTACTTCCTAAGACCAAAGTGATCATGAAGAACACAAATAAATTCAAATACGCAAAAAACTTATGCATATTTTCATCGTCGTGCATGTAGCTAATAGAGTATAAGTGAATCAAAGATCCAATACCTGTTACAAAAAGCAACCATAATACTGAAAGTTGATCGATCAAAAAGCCTAAATCTACTTTGAAAGTGCCAATTTGTATCCATTCGAATAACGAAACCTGAATGCTTTCTTTTGAACCATTCACAGCTCCAAAAAAGTAAAAGGTAGCGATAAATGAAACTAGTACTGTCAACGTACCAATAGCTCCCGATACTGTTTTTCCTAAATTTTTTCCAAAAAATACGTTGATTAAAAAGCCTACTAAAGGAGCAAGAACTAAAATTAATGCTATGTTGGTATTCATTTCCATTTATCCTTTTAAGTTTTTTAAATTATCAATAGTAATAGCGCCTAAATTTCTAAAAATAGAAACTAATATGGCTAGTCCAACTGCAACTTCAGCCGCGGCAACCGCCATGGAGAAAAACACAAAAACTTGTCCTTGTGCATCCTGATGGTAAGTCGAAAAGGCAACAAAAAGTAAATTTACTGCATTCAACATGATCTCAATCGACATGAAAACAATGATGGCATTTCTTCTGTACAATACTCCAAAAATGCCAATACAAAAAAGGATGACACTCAAGAAGATGTAATTTTCGATACCAATCTGGTTTAAAATATTATTCATCTTACTTTTCTATTTTTTCTTTTTTAGACAAAAGCACCGTTCCAATCATCGCTGTCAAAAGCAAGATCGAAGCAAATTCAAACGGCACCATATATTCATTTAGTAACACTTTACCCAATACGTTGATGGATTGAAAATCCTTACCCGTAGCCACATATTCACCAACAATAGGTTTTGAATTGGTAAAAATGGCAATCAAAACCAAACATACCAAGCAAAACGAAACGATAGCACCCAAACGAGTAATTCTAGGTTTGTGTACTTCATCTTCTTTATTTAAGTTCATCAACATGATGGTAAACAAAAACAAGATCATAATCGCACCGGAGTAAACGATGATATGAACGATGGCCAAGAATTGCGCATTCAATAATAAATAATGACCCGCAATAGTAAAGAAACAAATCACCAAGTAAATGGCACTATGTATTGGATTTCGGCTAAAAACCGTTAAAAAAGCACTGGCTAAAGTGATAAAGCCTAACAGGCAAAAAACAATAAGTACTGTAGACATTAGTTAGCGTTTTTAAGTTGAGTATTTTTAATAGCCATTTCCAAAGGCATTACTAATTTATCTTTACCAAAAATGAAGTCTTCTCTGGTGTAGCTTGCTGGAACCAATTCTTTAGAAAGCGTCAAATAAATCGCGTCTTTTGGACAAGCTTCTTCACATAAACCACAAAAAATACAACGCAACATATTGATTTCATAAATCTCGGCATATTTTTCCTCGCGGTACAAATGTTTTTCGTCAGCTTTACGCTCTGCTGCTTTCATCGTAATGGCTTCGGCAGGGCACGATAAAGCACACAATCCACAAGCGGTGCAGTTTTCTCTTCCTTCTTCATCGCGTTTTAACATATGTTGTCCGCGATAAATTGGACTCATGGTTCGCACTTGTTCTGGGTAATGAATCGTTGCTTTTTTCTTAAAAAAGTGTTGGATGGTTATAAATAAACCCTTTACAATCGCTACAAGATACAAGCGTTCCAAAAAGGTCATCTCTTTGTTAGAGACCATCTTTTTTCTACCCGATAATGATATAGTTTCTATTGACATTTTTTGTTTTTTATTTAAAGCTAATCCTGCTATCCGCTGTATCTTTTATTTTTTGAAAGAAAAAATAAAAGGATGCCGCTACTATCAGGGCTAGGGCGCTTCGTAATTAAATTAGAATCCTAAATAAGCAGCAATATCTGCTCTCAAAATAACAATTCCAGTAATGATGATATTGATGATAGAAAGTGGAATTAAGATTCTCCATCCCAAATGCATCAATTGATCGTATCTAAATCTTGGTATCGTCCATCTTACCCACATGTAGAAAAAGATGAAACTAAATATTTTCATAAACAATACGGCTACACCGATAAGGTTTCCAATATTTACACCCCAGTTTTCTACTGCATAATCCATTCCAGGATAGTTGTAACCACCAAAGAATAATACAGATAAAATAGTGGAAGAAATAAACATATTAGCATATTCCGCAAATAAATAGAATCCCATTTTCATGGAAGAATATTCCGTGTGGTATCCACCAATCAATTCACTCTCACATTCTGGTAAGTCAAAAGGCGTACGGTTACTTTCAGCAAAAGCACAAATCAAAAAGATTAAAAATGATAAAGGTTGGTAAAATACATTCCAGTTCATTCCAGCTTGTTGTGCAGAAATTTCTCTTAAACTCAAGGTTCCAGTCATCATTAACAAAGCAATCATGGATAATCCCATGGCTACTTCATAAGAAACCATTTGCGAAGCCGCACGAACCGCTCCCATCAAAGAGAATTTATTGTTTGAAGCCCAACCTCCAATCATAATCCCATAAACTCCAATAGAAACTACTCCAAAAAAGTATAATAATCCGATGTTGATATCTGTAGCTTGTAGCAAGATGTCTTTTCCAAAAAGATGTAAACGATCCCCCCATGGTATAACAGCACTAGTCATTAAGGCTGTACCCATGGCAATTCCAGGTCCTACAAAGAATAAAAATCTATTAGGAGTATCTGGTTCAAATTCTTCTTTGGCAAACAATTTCAAACCATCGGCAAGCGGTTGAAATAAACCACCCCATCCCGCACGGTTTGGACCTACTCTGTCTTGCAAAAAAGCAGCTACTTTTCTCTCGGCCCATGTAGAATACATGGCGACCAACATGGTAATTGCAAATACAACTACGATTACAACACTTTTTTCAATAATAAAAACACTATCCATTTTTGTTCGAATCTATTAGGTTGCCATCAATTTTTTCGTTGTAATCAATCTCAGCCATGCTGATTTTTTTACGGTCTTGAGGTCTTCCCAAAAGGATTTTCTCTTCGGTATTGATGATTACTTTTTCTGTTTTAGTGTAATTGTTTTGATTGATTACAGAGTCTTTTTCAAAAACTCTAGGTCCTTCAATTACCCAGTCACTAACGTCTTTTTTGTCAAAACGACAAGTGTTACAAATGAATTCTTCTACTTCGTGATATTCATCTTTTCTTCCTGTTACACGTTGAATTTCACCTCCAAACATCCAAACAGTAGTGTTGCCACAACATCCAGGAGTAGTACATTCTCTGTGTGCATTAAAAGGTTTGTTAAACCAAACTCTCGATTTGAAACGGAAGGTTTTGTCGGTCAATGCTCCAACAGGACATACATCAATCATGTTGCCTGAGAATTCATTGTCGATAGCTTTAGAAATACAAGTAGAAATATTAGCATGATCACCTCTGTCTAATACACCGTGAACACGATTGTCTGTTAGTTGATCCGCAACTTGTACACATCTTTGGCACAAAATACAACGGTTCATATGCAGTTGAATATTTGGACCAATATTTTCAGGTTCAAATGTTCTTTTTTCTTCGATATAACGCGTTTGTGATTTTCCGTGTTCGAAGCTTAAGTTTTGTAAATCACATTCTCCTGCTTGATCGCAAATTGGGCAATCTAAAGGGTGATTGATCAATAAAAATTCAGTTACTGCCTTTCTTGCTTCGGTAACTCTTTCAGAAGATTTGCTGTTTACTTCCATGCCATCCATGCAGCCCGTTACACAAGATGCCATTAATTTTGGCATAGGTCTTGGATCGGCTTCACTACCTTTGGATACTTCTACTAAACAACAACGGCATTTACCACCGCTACCTTTTAATTTCGAATAATAACACATCGCTGGCGGAACTACATCTCCACCAATCATACGAGCGGCTTGAAGGATGGTTGTTCCTGGTTCTACTTCTATCGACTGACCGTCTATTGTTACTTTCATTTTTTTGGGTCTTAATGGTAAAACAATATTTTACCTTTTTAACTTTTTAACTATAGGGTTACTTTACCAACTAAGTGCTTTACCTTTTCGAACGGTTCTGCAACAAAATGATCTCTATTTTTAATTTTTTCAGGGAAACGAATATGGTATTCAAATTCGTCTCTAAAATGACGAATCGCTGCAGCCACAGGCCAAGAAGCGGCATCACCTAATGGACAAATAGTGTTTCCTTCGATTTTGCTTTGAATGCTTAACAACAATTCGATATCTTCCTCGCGACCTTGTCCGTTTTCAATACGGTGCAATACTTTTTCTAACCATCCAGTTCCTTCACGACAAGGAGTACATTGACCACAGCTTTCATGGTGGTAGAAGCGAGAGAAATTCCAAGTGTTTCTAACAATACAGCTGGTGTCATCATACACGATAAATCCACCTGAACCTAACATAGAACCTGTAGCAAAACCACCATCACTTAAAGACTCATACGTCATTAATCGGTCTTCGCCAGCGGCTGTTTTATAGATTAAGTTAGCAGGTAAAATTGGCACTGAACTTCCTCCTGGAACAAAAGCTTTCAGTGGACGATCAGAACTCATTCCTCCTAAATATTCATCTGAATTCATGAATTCGTACACAGATAATCCCATTTCGATTTCATAAACTCCTGGGTTTTTAATGTGACCAGAAGCAGAAATTAATTTAGTTCCAGTAGATCTTCCAACTCCAATTTTAGCGTAATCAGCTCCTGAATTGTTTACAATCCAAGGCACGGCTGCAATAGTTTCCACATTGTTAACTACGGTTGGGTTGGCCCAAAGACCAGAAACCGCAGGGAAAGGTGGTTTAATACGTGGATTACCACGTTTTCCTTCTAAAGATTCAATAAGTGCAGTTTCTTCACCACAAATGTAGGCTCCACCACCACAATGAACATACAAGTCTAAATCATAACCTGTACCTAATATATTTTTGCCCAACCATCCTGCAGCTTTTGCTTCGGCTATGGCTCTTTCTAATATCTTGTAAACCCACATGTATTCTCCACGAATGTAGATGTAGGAACGATTAGCGCCTAGTGCATAACTAGAAGTAATCATACCTTCAATTAACAAGTGAGGAATATATTCCATCAAGAAACGATCTTTGAACGTTCCTGGTTCTGATTCGTCTGCGTTACAAACTAAGTGACGAGGTTTTCCTGATTTTTTATCAATAAAACTCCATTTCATTCCTGCAGGGAATCCAGCACCACCACGCCCTCTTAGTCCAGAAGTTTTAACTTCTTCAACAACTTCGTCAGGAGTTAATGTTTTTAAAGCTTTCTCTACAGAAGCATAACCGCCGTTAGCACGATATACTTCGTAAGTCTTTATTCCAGGAATATTGATTTTGTCTAATAATATTTTTTGTGACATCTTATTTATCGTGTAATATTATTTTATTATCTCTACAATCCGTAATGATTTGATCGATTTTCTCTTCAGTCAAATGTTCTTTGTAGAAATCGCCCAATTGCATCATAGGGGCATAACCACAAGCACCTAAACATTCTACACCTCTTACTTCAAACAAGCCATCAGCGGTAGGCTCTCCTACTGGCACACCTAGTTTTTCACAAGTGTAGTCCATTAAGTTTTCTACACCATTCAAACAACAAGGAGAAGTTTGACAAAACTCGAACATGTATTTACCAACAGGTCTTTGGTTAAACATGGTGTAAAACGTTACCACTTCATAAACCTCAATTGGTTTAATATGAAGAATTTCGGCTACTTTGTTTTGTAATTCAATGCTTAACCAGTTGTCATGAGCATCTTGTACCTCATGTAAAACTGGCAACAGCGCTGATTTTCTTTTGTCTTCAGGATAGTGGCTGATCAATTCATTGATGCGTTCCATCAATGTTTCGGTCATGTTTATTTCTTGTTGGTACTGTTTTCTTTCCATTTTTATAATTTTTGCCGTACGGCTCAAAGTCACAAAGTTTTTTTAAATCTAAATTTAAAAAGCACTACTTTAAAAATTGTTATGCGTCTAATTCTCCAGCAATTACATTTAAACTTGATAATATTACAATGGCATCCGATAACATGGATCCTTTGATCATGTCTGGATAAGCTTGGTAATAGATGAAACAAGGTCTACGGAAATGCAAACGATAAGGTGTTCTACTTCCGTCAGAAACTAAGTAAAAACCAATTTCACCGTTAGCGCCCTCTACCGGGTGATATACCTCTCCAACTGGAACAGGAACTTCTCCCATAACAATTTTGAAGTGGTAGATTAACGATTCCATCGTAGTGTATACATCTTCTTTTGGAGGTAAAAAATACTCAGGAACGTCAGCGTGATATTCATTGCCAGCTGGCATTTTAGCTAAGGCTTGTTTGATAATGCTTAAACTCTCCCAAACTTCTGCATTACGCACGCAGAAACGATCGTAGGTGTCTCCTGATTTTCCAACAGGAACAATGAAATCAAAATCTTCGTAAGAGCTGTAGGGTTGTGCCACACGAACATCATAATCAACACCAGCGGCACGTAAATTAGGACCTGTAAATCCATAAGCTAAAGCTTTTTCAGCTGTAATGCTTCCTACATTTACAGTTCTATCAATAAAAATTCTGTTTCTTTCAAAAAGATTTTCAAATTCTTTCCAAGCTACTGGAAATTCTTCTAAGAAAGTGTTGAGTAATTCAAAAGCTTTTGGAGACCAATCTCTTTCGAAACCTCCAATTCTTCCCATATTGGTAGTCAAACGAGCGCCACAAATTTCTTCGTAGATTTCGTATACTTTTTCTCTGAATTGAAACACATATAAAAAGCCAGTATACGCTCCAGTATCTACTCCTAGGATCGAATTACAAATCAAGTGATCGGTAATACGCGCCAACTCCATGACAATTACACGGAGGTATTGTGCTCTTTTTGGAACTTCTACTCCTAGTAATTTTTCTAAAGTCATCCACCATCCTAAGTTGTTAATTGGAGAAGAACAATAGTTCATACGATCCGTAAGTGGCGTAATTTGATAAAACGGACGATTTTCGGCTATTTTCTCGAAGGCTCTATGGATGTATCCAATGGTAGGTTCAGCTTCTAAAATTTTTTCTCCATCCATTAATAAGATGTTTTGAAAAATTCCGTGTGTTGCTGGGTGAGTAGGTCCTAAATTCAAGATCGAAAGTTCACTTCCGTCTTCATTATGACGCTCTTTTATAATCTTAGCATATCGATGCTCTGGTGGTAATAATAGTTCTGACATTTATCTAATGTGAAAAATTATAAGTTTGTTTTTTAGCTATTAGAAGGTGTTCTTCCAAAGAATCGGTCATCTTTATCGGTTCTTCCTCCATCTTCCATTGGGAATTCTTTTCGCATTGGAAAAGAAACCATTTCATCCATGTTCAAAATTCTTTTCAACTGAGGATGTCCTACAAAGTTAATCCCAAAGAAATCATAGGTTTCTCTTTCCATCCAATTGGCGCATAAAAAGATGTTAGCTATTGATTTTACTTCAGGTTGTGTGCCGTTCAAAAAAGTTTTAAATCTAATGCGTTTGTTTTCGTACCAATTGTGCATATGATATACTACAGCAAATTGTCTTTCTTCTTCGTTATCGGGGTAGTGAATACCGCACAAATCTGTCAAAAAGTGAAAACGTAATTGAGGATCATTCTTTAAAAAAAGTACAACGGCAGTAATTACATCTGCTGAAACTTCAAAGGTAAAAAGATCTCTATCTTGATTGAATTGAAAAACTGCATTGCCAAAAGTAGCCACTAATTTTTCTTGTATTTCGGTTGTTTCTAATGCCATCTTTTTTATTTGATATTATAAGAAGCTAATAATTCTTGATATTCAGGGGAGCTTCGTCTTCTAACCGATTCGTTTTTTACTAGTTCTTGTAATTGCATTACACCATCCACGATTTGTTCTGGTCTTGGAGGACATCCAGGAACATAAACATCTACGGGGATTACCTTGTCAATACCTTGTAAAACAGAATAGGTGTCGAAAATACCGCCTGATGAGGCGCAAGCTCCAACAGCAATCACCCATCTAGGCTCTGACATTTGCTCGTAAACTTGACGTAAAATCGGCCCCATTTTTTTTGATATTGTTCCCATAACCATAAGCATGTCGGCTTGTCTAGGAGAAAAACTTACTCGCTCAGACCCAAAACGTGCTAGATCATAATGTGAAGCCATAGTAGCCATAAATTCAATACCACAACAAGAAGTGGCAAAAGGCAATGGCCACAAGGAGTTAGCTCTAGCTAGTCCTACAACATCATTTAGTTTAGTGGCAAAAAAACCTTCACCAACAACTCCTTCTGGAGGAGCGACCATTTTTGTATTAGAATCTGTCATAATTGATATAGTGTTCAAGTTCTACTTGCTTTAATTTACTCCCACTCAAGGGCTTTTTTCTTGATGATGTAGAAAAAACCAACAAGTAACAAGAGCATAAAAATAACCATTTTTATCATACCTTCAATACCTAACTCCTTGAAATTGATGGCCCAAGGGTATAAGAAGATAACTTCGATGTCAAAAAGCACAAATAAAATAGCTACTAAAAAGTATTTTACAGAAAACGGTATACGTGCGTTTCCAATGGATTCGATACCACACTCAAAGTTTCTGTTTTTGTTAGCGGAGTTTCTTTTTGGGCCTAATTTTCCTGAAATAAAGATGATTCCAGTTACAAAAGCAATCACGATTGCTAATTGAATTAGGATCGGAATAAAATTGATTTGTTCGGTTTGCATAGTAGTTTTTTTTTCTTGCTTTAACGAACCGCAAAGATAGCTTTCGAGGATGTAAAACACAAGTTAATTACTTTTTTTCAGTTATAAACGTTTGTTAATGTGTTCTAATTTTTATTGATTATAAATAAGAGTTTAAATTTTCTTCTTTTCGATGGGGGTAAACAAAAAAAAGTGCTTCGATTGCCTCGAAGCACTTTTTAATTTTGTAAAAAATACTGTTATATTTTTTAGCTTAAAGTACTACTACTTGAGCAGCAACTTTACCTTTTCTTCCTTCTTCTTCTTCATAACTTACTCTGTCACCTTCGCGTAATTCTTCCGCTTTGATTCCTGATGCATGAACAAAAATGTCTTTTCCTGTTTCTTCGTCTGTAATGAATCCGTAACCTTTTGATTCATTGAAAAATTTAACTGTACCTGTACGCATTGTAATAGTAATAATAATTTATAATGGACAAATGTAATCTTTAAAATAATACAAAACGGTTTAGTGTCTTAATTTTTTTTCAAAAATATTGATATACAGACTATTTAATGATTATTTTGAATTTAATTGAATGTGTAATTCGTTTAATTGTGATTCATCAATAATAGAAGGAGCATCAATCATTACATCACGACCCGAATTGTTTTTTGGGAATGCAATAAAGTCGCGAATGGTTTCTTGTCCGCCCAAAATAGCTACCAATCGATCCAAACCAAAAGCTAAACCGCCATGAGGTGGTGCGCCAAATTGAAACGCATCCATTAAGAATCCAAATTGTGCTTTGGCTTCTTCTTCTGTGAAACCTAAGTATTTGAACATTAATTGTTGCGTGGCTTTATCGTGAATACGAATAGAACCACCTCCAATTTCATTTCCATTCAAAACCATATCATAAGCATTGGCTCTTACTTTTCCTGGAGCAGTTTCTAGCAAGTGTAAGTCCTCTGGTTTTGGCGAGGTAAATGGGTGATGCATGGCATGGTAGCGTCCGCTTTCTTCATCAAATTCTAATAAGGGGAAGTCAATAACCCATAATGGAGCAAATTCAGCTGGATTTCTTAAGCCTAATCTTGTTGCCAATTCCATACGTAAGGCTGAAAGTTGCGCTCTTGTTTTATCTGCAGGTCCAGACAATACAAAAATCATGTCTCCAGGTTTTGCACCTGTAGTTTTTGCCCAATTGGTTAAATCGTCTTGATCGTAAAATTTATCTACAGATGATTTAAAGGTACCGTCTTCATTACATTTTACATAAACCATTCCGCTTGCGCCAACTTGTGGACGTTTAACCCAATCAATCAAGGTATCAATTTCTTTACGAGTATAGTTTCCTGCACCTGGAACAGCGATACCTACGACTAATTCAGCAGCATTGAAAACAGGGAATTCTTTGTGTTGTGCAAAAGCGTTCAATTCACCAAACTCCATTCCAAAACGAATGTCTGGTTTGTCGTTTCCGTAGGTTTTCATAGCATGTTCGTAAGTCATTCTTGGGAATTTGTCTACTTCGATGCCTTTTAATTCTTTTAATAAATGACGAGTAAGTCCTTCAAAAACATTTAAAATGTCTTCTTGTTCTACAAATGCCATTTCACAATCGATTTGTGTAAACTCAGGTTGTCTGTCGGCACGCAAATCTTCGTCACGGAAACATTTTACAATCTGAAAGTATTTATCCATTCCACCCACCATCAATAATTGTTTGAAGGTTTGTGGAGATTGTGGTAAAGCATAAAATTGTCCTTCATTCATTCGAGAAGGAACTACGAAATCTCTAGCGCCTTCTGGTGTTGATTTGATTAGGTAAGGAGTTTCTACTTCACAAAAATCTAAATCAGAAAGGTATTTGCGTACTTCCATTGCCACTTTGTGACGGAAAAGTAGACTATTTTTTACTGGATTTCTTCTGATATCCAAGTAGCGGTATTTCATTCGAATGTCTTCTCCACCATCAGTTTCATCTTCTATAGTAAATGGAGGCGTTAAAGCTGCATTCAAAATTGTTAATTCTGTTACTAAGATTTCAATAGCTCCGGTTGGAATATTGTTGTTTTTGGCTTCGCGTTCAATAACGGTTCCTTTCACCTGAATTACAAATTCTCTCCCTAAGGTTTTGGCTAATTCAAAAACCGATTTTTCGGTACGACTTTCGTCAAATATCAATTGCGTAATGCCGTAACGGTCTCTTAGGTCAACCCAATTCATGAATCCTTTATCACGTGATTTTTGTACCCATCCCGCTAGTGTTACTTCTTGATTGATATGTGAGGCGTTCAATTCGCCACAATTATGACTTCTATACATGTTCCAAATTTTAGATTGCAAAAGTAAACACAAATTTTAAATAATGGTAATAGTTTACCATATCCTTATCTTTTAAAAAAAAAGATTGTTAATGTTTTTAAGTTTGAAGGAAAATACCATTAAGTTTGAGGTTACTAATCAGTAACTAAAATATATATGAAAAAAGTACTTGTTCTAGCCTTGTTGGCATTTGTATCGATTGCAGGTTTTAGCCAAAAGAAATCCACTTTTGTTTTACAAGCCGAAATCGCTAATCGCAATAGTGATACGCTTAGAATTTTAAACAGAACCAATGGGAAGGAATTATTAAAGATGGCCGTAGATAAAAAAGGTATATTTAAAGGGACTGTTGCCCTGGATAATGGTTTTTATCTTTTGTTTGATGGTAAAGAATATGCTTCGTTGTTTTTGAAAAACAGCTATAATCTAAAACTCAAAATGGATGCCAAGCAATTTGATGAATCTATTGTATTTACCGGAGTGGGTGCAGTTGAGAACAATTATTTAGCACAAAACACTGTTGCCGAGTCTAAATTTGACTATAATGCTCTGTTGGCTTTAGACGAGACTAATTTTGCAACACGTATTGCTGAAAAGAAATCGGCTGATGTTGCGGATTTAGCCTCTAAAAAATTAGATCCAGAATTTGTAGCGATTCAAAAGCAAAATATCGAAATGAATTTGGCAAGTTTGCAACAATACTATCAAAAAATTGCTGAAAGTAACAAAATGAATGGTGCACCATCGCCTACTTTTGAGTACGACAATTACAAAGGAGGAAAAACCAAGTTGGAGGATTTTAGAGGCAAGTTTGTTTATATTGATGTTTGGGCGACTTGGTGTGGGCCATGTCGTCAGGAAATTCCTTTTTTGAAAAAAGTTGAGGAAAAGTATCATGACAAGAATATTGTCTTTTTAAGTATGTCGATTGATAAGTTGAAAGATGTAGAAAAATGGAAAACCATGATTAAAGAAAAAGAGTTGGGCGGCGTTCAAGTTTTTGCCGATAACGATTGGAATTCAAAATTTGTGCAAGAGTATAAAATTACCGGAATTCCTCGCTTTATTTTGGTAGATCCTAATGGTAACATTGTAAAAGCAGATGCGCCAAGACCTTCTTCAGGTGAATTACACACCTTACTGGATTCGGTTTTAAAGTAAATAGTTGTTTTATAGTGTTTAAAAACAGTCTTTTATGGCTGTTTTTTTTGTGTTTTGTGTTTTCCAATGTTAAGTTTTTGTCCAATGTTATCAAATTGTTACCAAAAAGTTTTTTTAATGTGAATTTTTATTTAATTTTGAAATCAGAAAGATATAAACCTCTAAATATAAACGTCATGAAAACATTAATCATAACTACCGCATTACTAGTATCAGGTTTCATTTACGCTCAAGAAGCAAAACCAGTTTTAGAGCCTTTTGGTAAAAAAGTGAAAGCCACTTATTTTTATGATAATGGACAAGTACAACAAGAAGGTTTTTTTGAAAATGGTAAGTTGGAAGGCTATTGGGTAGCTTATAATGAAGATGGAACCAAACAAGCTTCAGGTTTTTATAAAAATGGAGTGAAAGTTGGAAAATGGTTTTTTTGGAAAGAAGTAAATTTAAACGAAGTTGATTATGCTAATAATGCTGTTGCAAGTGTTAAAACTTGGAAACAAGAAGCTATTGCAGTAAAGAATTAATTTCTTTTTTTTAGTTAATGTTAAATTCCCACCTAATGTCAAGATTAGGTGGGAATTTTTTTTTAACTCAATTTGTTGTGACTCCAACCGTGAACTGATACAAAAATCAAGTTCAAGTATAGTAAGGTAAACTTACTTAGCTTACTAGAGCTTGGTGAAATTTTAATGGTTTATAGACGAATAATTTGTTTATTCTTGATATTGACCATTTTAGTGTTTTGTTTTCATCCAAGGTTATTGGCATAAAAAAGCGCTTCCATTTTCTGTAAATTCTGCATTTACAAAATAGGGAAGCGCTTTTGGGTTGCTATCTTTTGATTCTTAAGTAAAAATCAAAACGAGTAGTTTATAGTGTATGTTTTGGATTAAAACCATCCTCACTTACTTCTGTATGAACATAATCAGCAGATATTAAGGCCTCATAATCTGTTTTTTCTTCTTTACTCAAACGATGAATAATTTTTTCCATGATTTCATAAATCACAGGAACAATAATCAATGTTAGGAATAAAGAACTGATCAATCCTCCAATAATTACCCATGCCAATCCATTTTTCCATTCGGCACCTGCACCAGATGCTAAGGCAATTGGGAACATACCAAAAACCATGGCAATAGTAGTCATCAAAATTGGACGCAAACGAGCATGGTTGGCCTGAATTAAGGCTCTACGAATGGTTTCGCCAGCGGCTCTACGATGATTGGTGTAATCGACCAGCATGATCGCATTTTTACTTACCAATCCAATCAACATAATAATACCTAAAATGGTAAAAATGTTTAATGAATTGTTGGTTAAGGCTAATGCTAACATGGCTCCAATGAATGAAAGCGGAATGGCAAATAGTACCACAAAAGGGTGAACAAAACTATCATACAAACCAACCATTACCAAGTACACCAAAATAATAGCGGCTAATAATGCTACTCCTAATGTACCAAAACCTTCGCTTTGGTTTTCTTGATCTCCTCCCCAAATGTATTTAACACCGGTAGGTTTTTCAAGCTTATCCAGTCGCTCTTGCCATTGCTGAACAATCGTTCCAGAAGGGACACCTATATTTTGTCCTTGCACCGTTACCGAGGCTGTTTTGTCTCTTCGCTCTAATTGGCTTGGCCCCGAACCTTCGGTAATAGTAGCAAATTGCGACAATTTAATTTGTTGTCCAGCATCATTTACAAAAATAAGGTTGCTCACATCGGTAATGTCTTTTCTGTCGAATGCATTGTATTTGATGTTAATGTCGTATTCGTATTCACCAGCTCTAAATTTACCATCGGTGTTTCCGCTATAGGCTGTTTGCATGGTCATTCCCACCGTTTGTAAGGTCAATCCCAGTGCTGCCATTTTATCACGGTCCACTTTTACATTTACTTCGGGATTACCATCTTCTACCGTTAGTTTAATTTCTGTAGTACCTGGGATTTTTCTCAATTCGGCTTCTGCTAATAGTGCAAATTTCATGGCGCTTTCTACTGATGGTCCTGTTACAATAAGACCTAGTTTAGCATCTTCTGCAGTACCCAAAATACCTACGGGAACGGTTTTTACTTTGGCTCCCACCAAAACTTTTTCTAATTGCTTTTTAATTTTTGCTGCATAAACAGAGGCATCGTCTTTACGATCTTTTTGATCAATCATTTTTACGTTGATCTCACCTTTGTAGGCTGTAGATTGGGCAGCTCCCATTCCCTCTGAGGTTTGACCTACAGTAGTAATTTGAGTTTTTACATACTCTTGTTTACTCAAATAAGCTTCTGCTTTTTGGGTCATAAAGTTGGTTTGTTCCAAGGAAGCATCTTTGGGTAATTCTATTTGAACCAAAAATTCCCCACTATCAGAAGAAGCAAAAAACTCTCCACCAATGAATCCTAAAGGTAGCAACGAAATTGAAGCAAAAAATAAAACCAATACGGCTAGAATCGTTTTGATGTAATGATCCAAACACCATTCTAATATCTCGGTCACCCAATGCGTGAATCTTGTTAGCATGTTTTCAAAGGCCAAAATCACTTTTCCGAACCAATTTTTACCTTCGATATGTTCTAATTTTCCAAATCTAGAGGAAAGCCAAGGAATGATGGTAAATGAGGTGAGTAAAGAAAGTAAAGTAGAGATCACTACCGTCATACAGAATTGTGTGATGATGTTAGAAACCAATCCCGTACTCAAGGCAATTGGTAAAAATACCACCACAATTACAAGGGTAATCGAAGTTACGGTAGCGCCAATTTCGGCAGTACCATCATATGCGGCTCGAACCCTGTTTTTACCCATCTCCATATGTCGATAAATGTTTTCTAGTACTACAATGGCATCATCGACAAGGATTCCGACCACCAAAGATAATCCTAATAAACTCATCAAGTTTAAAGTATAATCTAATAGATATATTCCGATAAAGGTAGCCACCAATGAAGCCGGTATGGAAATCATTACAATTAATGAGTTTCGGATACTGTGAAGGAAAAACAACATTACTAATGCCACTAACAGTACGGCAATTAATAAATCATGTACTACTGAATCGGCCGCTTCAAGAGTGAAAACGGTGCTGTCTTTTGCAATTTCGAGTTCTAAGGCATTTTCTTTGTAATCATTTTCAATAGAAGCGATGGTTTTAACAATCAATTCACTCACCGCTACAGCATTAGCATCAGATTGTTTGATGATTTGAAGTACAATCGCACTTTTTTGGTCAATTCTAGCAATTTTCTCGGCAATTTTCTGACTGTCTTGAACATCTGCAATATCCTGTAAACGAATTTGAATCCCGTTTTGAGAAGAAATAACAAGATTTCTTAATTCATCAACATTTTTATATTTTCCTGCTAAACGAATTAATATTTTTTGTTCTCTAGTTTGAATATTTCCAGTAGGGAAATCTAAGTTTGAAGCTAGAATCATTTGTTGCACCTGTGGGACAGATAATCCAAAACCTTGAAGTTTTAGTGCATCAATATTTACTTGAATTTCACGTTCTTGCCCGCCAATAATATTTACTTGTGCCACACCTTCTACACGTGATAAAATAGGGGCTACTTTTTTGTCGATCAAATCATAAAAGGCTGCTTCATCCATTTTTCCATTGGCACCAATGGTCATAATAGGTAGGTCACTTAACGAGAATTTGGTCAAAGATGGTGGATCGGCATCATCGGGTAGGTCACCCAAAATGGCGTTAATCTTACGTTGCGCATCGTTCATCGCAATGTCAGCATTCGCATTAGAAGTAAGTGTTACCGATACGGCCGATAAACTCTCATAAGATTTAGAATCAATTTTCTTGATATTTTCAAGTGAGGCGATGGCGTCCTCAATTTTTTTGGTAACAGTGTTTTCAACCTCACTTGGCGAAGCTCCTGGATATACCGTTGAGATCGTGATTACATTGGTTTCGAATTTAGGGATCAATTCATAGCCCAATTGGCTATAACTAAAGATACCTGCCAGCGTTAGGATTGTAAATAATACAATCACTAACGAAGGTCGTTTTATTGATATTTCTGCTAATTTCATAGGTGTGATTTGTTGATTATTGCAATCAATTATTTAATGATTTCTACGGCAACGCCATCTTGTAGGTTGATTTGTCCTGTTGTGATTACCGTTTCGCCAATTGTAAGCCCACTGATAATTTCAACTTTGTCACCTAAAATTCTACCAGCGGTTACTTTTTTTAATTTAGCAATTTCGTTTTCGATCACAAATATTTCGTTGCTGCTAACACTACCTACAAACGCCGTTCTTGGTACAATAGTCATGGCTTGCTTTTGTTGGCTTGATTGGAATATAGCAGTTCCATACATTCCTGCTTTAAGCTCTTGATTGGAGTTGTTGGCTACTTCTATTTCTACAGGGAAATTTAAGTTAGTATCCGCTTTGGCTGCAATAAAAGTGATGCGACCCGTGAATGCTTTGTCAGGATAAATACTGGTTTTGATGTTAATGGTGTTACCTACTTTTAAACTTGCGACTTGCGCCTCGCTAACTGTAACTTTCAGTTTTAATTTACTTACATTAACAATATCAAAAAGTGCCGTTGCTGGCATTGCGGCCAACATAGATCCCGGTTCGATGTGTTTTTTGTTGATGATTCCGTTGATAGGCGCTTTAATTCGGGTGTCTCCTACATTTATTTTAGCTTGTTTGAGATTCGATTCCGCATTGATTAAACCCAATTTTGCTTGGTCTAATTGTTGTTTGGTTACTCCACCTGTTTTGTACGCATTTTCAAATCGGTTGTAATCTGATTTAGCGTTCATGTAGGCTGCTTCTGCCGCTTTTGCATTCACATCAATCACGTCTCCTCTAACAATGGCTAGGGTTTGTCCAACACTAACTCTATCACCCTCTTTGGCTAAAACGCTAATTACTTTACCTGATTTTTCAGCCGAGAAGGTTAGTTCTTGGATGGGTTCAAAATTCCCGTTGGCTACAAAATCCAATGAAACTGTTTCGTTTTTAACTTGAGTAGCTTTTACAGATACACTAGCATTTTTAGAGGCTACAATGGCAATTTTTTCTTCATTCTCAGCTTTGTTTTTCATTAACACATAGCCGATTAATCCTAAAGCTCCAATAATAATTATGATAGTTGTTATATTTCTTTTCATGATTTAGTTATTTAATAATGTTTTAAGTTCTCCTTTTGATTTTACTAGTTTTATTTCGGCTAATTTGTAGTCTAAGATGGCTGCTGTGTAGTTATTTTGAGCTTCAGTAGCTGTATTTTCTGCATCTAACAAATCGGTCAATGAGGCCAAACCTTGTTGATAATTATTATTAGTGTTTTTTAGAATTTCTTCGGCCAAACGCATGTTTTCTTTTTGGTTGGTGATTGTAATGATGCTGTTTTGAATTTGCGTATTGGCATTTTTGTAATCTAGATCCAGAGCCAATTGCGTGTCTTTAAGATCTTCTTGAATGGTTCGCAATTCTACGTCAGTTTGTCTTACTTTGGCTCTTGTGCCAAAACCAGTAAAAATAGGTACTCTTAAATTTAAAGCCACAGATGAGAAGTCAGACCAATACACTCCGTCAGAGGGTAATTTTAGTAAAGGCATTACGGGACCTTGTCCAAAGTAGCTGTAATTTGCCGATAGGGATAAGGTGGGGTAGTAATTGGCTATTGCTGCCTTTTTTTGTAGATGCAAGAGTTCTTCTTGTTTTTTCAATAATAAAAATTCAGTTCTAGTAGTTGGGTTTGGAGCTTCGGTAATCGCTAAAGGACTAATTTCAAATCCCGTAGTAGGAATGCTGATTTGGGTTCCAATAGGCATTCCAATATAAAACTTCAAAGTGTTTTCTTGGAGTTGAATTAGGTTGATGATTTGTTGTTTCTGCGTCATCACATTGGTGACCCTTACGTTCATTCGATCCAAATCAATTTTTTTTGCCAATCCATTTTCGAATTGTCCTTTAACAATATCACGAGATTTTTCAGTGATCTTGAAGGTGTTTTCTAGTAATGTTAATTTTTGACGCAACACATACACTTGGTAATAGTTGTTGGCAACGCCTTCAATGACTTGTTCTTCGGTAAGTTGGTTGTTGATTTGATAGAATTCTCGGGTAGTACGCGCTGCTTTTAAACCCGTAAAAACGGATTGGTCAAATAAAGCTTGAGTTAACGTTACTCCAGCGGTCGAGTTCCATTTTTGTCCAAACACGGCTTGAATTAAAGTTCCGGGTTGGCCAAAATTACTTCCATCAATAACACTTGTTTGTTGTATTGGACTGTAACTTAAATTTCCATTAGCCACAATTTGTGGTAAAGCTCTGGAACGAACTTCCTCAATTTGGTATTGACTATTTTCTACTTTAAGCTTGGCTTTTTGTGCTTCGGCTTTGTTTTCGAGAGCAAATTTTAAAGCCTGTTGTAAAGTAAGTGTTTGAACTTCTTGTGCTTGGCTATTCAAGACAAGGAGTAAAAGACAAATTACGGAAAATCGATATTTCATAGTTTAATAATTATTTAGTGGTACGAATTCAGTGTTATTATTGTTTTGTGTTAGTAAAAGATGATGCTCTAATTGTCTCTCAAGCTCGATGATTCCTGCTAATGTGGCCATGGCACGCGTATGATATTCTAACGCCTCGAGTTCTAATTTCTGTGCTTCTTTCTCAGAAATGGTATTGCCGTTGATGTCGAAAATAATCGTGTAATAAAATTTTACATACGATTCAAGGGGTATATTGGGACGGTACAATCCTTGTTCGATACCTTTAAGAATGTTTTGTTTGAATACAGTGTTGCATTCGCTCACTTCGCGATGGACTAATTTGAAGTAAATATCGGGATAATGTTTTTTCAATTGATACATTGGAGATGTGTCACCTGAACTTAGCATTTCTTTGAACATTTTTCGTATTTCAAAATTTTCTTCAATGGCGTTGAAATTTTGTTGAACAATTGCGTTGATACCTTGGTGTACTTTTTTGTGCATGACCTCGGTACTTTCTTCAATTAAAACCTCTTTGTTGCAGAAATACTTATAAATTGTTTTTTTAGATATGCACATTTCACAAGCAATATCGTCCATGGTGATGCTTTTAAAACCAAGTTTCAAAAACAACTCACTAGCTTTAGCCATTATTTTATCTTTCATCAGTATATCTAGTTTAGATTTAATGTTGTTACGTAAATTATGCTGTCTTTAAACTAGGAATTCTAAGTTTGCGACCAGTTTAATATCTCTTCCAATTGAAATCCCAGCCTGCTGAAAGTTGGAATTGTACCAATTATCAAAATCGTTTTTGCTAATTTTTGTCGATACTTCAAAAGCCCCTTTTTGATGGCCATCGTAATTGTTTATTCCCAAAAAGGCAGCATCCAATTCTAATGTTTTAGTTACATTTTTGATGGTTAGATCGCCTTTTAAAAAATTGATATTTTTATTGACTCTTTGGAAAGAAGTGGATTTGAATTGTATGATCGGTGCTTCGTTTTCATCAAACAGCGACGTAATCTTCGAAATAAACGGTACCGAATCTTTCTGGTTATGATTGTGATACATATCTAAAGAAAATTCTAAGGAAGCATCCTCAATGGTGTCATTATCCAGTACTACGTAGCCGCTAAATTGATTGTTTTTTCCGCCAATATAGGCCAGAACTGAGTTTTTGCCCTCAATCAATACCTCTGATTGATTAGAATTGATGCGGTTTTTTGGATTCATTTTTTGGGTTTAAGAATTGGTGATGGATGGTGGTTTAGTTTTTTTGGATGCATTTAAAATCCATGGCAAATATAGTCAGGAAACTTTGAATACCAAATAAGTTTCCGTGTAAGCCTATTTTTTAACACTTGAAACGTTTTCGGAAACAGTTATTTAACAATTGTTCTACAGAAATATAATGATTCACGGCCGAATTTTCTACTGAAAATATAGTATGGAATTGTATCTTTGGAGCTTGCTAATCGAATTTTTATAAACATGTATTCAGTTTCAGCGTACCAAGAGTTTTTTGTAGCTTATCTCGAAAACCAATCCATTCATAAAGAACCTCGCAACCTTTATGATCCTATTCACTATATTTTGTCCTTGGGTGGAAAGCGTATGCGTCCAGTGTTGACTTTAATGAGTGCCGAAATATTTGATGCCAATTATCAAAAAGCATTACCAGCAGCCATGGCGGTGGAGGTTTTTCATAATTTTTCTTTAGTGCATGATGATATTATGGATGCTGCGCCTTTGAGGAGAGGACACGAAACCGTTCATGAAAAATGGGATACCAATACTGGAATTTTATCTGGTGATGCCATGCTTATTTTGGCCTATCAATATTTTGAAAAATACGAACCCAAAACGTTTCGAAAATTAGCAAAGTTATTCAGTAAAACAGCTTTGGAAGTTTGCGAAGGACAGCAATGGGATGTGGATTTCGAAACGAGAAACAACGTTACGATTCCAGAATATTTAAAAATGATCGAATTCAAAACGGCAGTTTTGGTGGCTGCTGCCATGAAAATGGGTGCGATAATCGCTAAAACGTCCAAAACCAATGCTAAATTAATTTATGATTTTGGATTGAATTTAGGTATTGCTTTTCAGTTACAAGACGATTATTTAGATGCCTTTGGAGATCCTGCAACCTTTGGGAAACAAGTAGGAGGGGACATTATTGAGAATAAAAAAACGTATCTCTATTTGAAAGCCTTGGAGTTTTCAAATGAGAAGCAAAAAGAACAATTGGTTGCTTTGTTTTCAAGTCAGCCTGAAACAGTAACGCCGAAAATTGAACAGGTAAAACAAATTTTTACAGAGAGCGGTGCTTCAAATGCTACGCAAGAAGCGATTGAAACGTATACGCTTTTGGCTTTTGCGACATTGGATAAATTAAATATTACGCCAGATAAAAAGGAACTATTGAGAGCTTTTGGGAAAAACTTAATGGAACGAAAAGTTTAAAGAATTAGTCGAGCAAGGCAAAAAAATAAAAGTCACCATGCTATTATAAGCATTAAAAAGCAAACCATGTATGTAGCTCCCCTAAATATGGATCATTTACTAACGGAAGCAACAAAGGAGGATTTGTATGTAAAGTTGGTGGCTCAAATCAATAAAGATTTTAATCTTGCCAACGAAAGCATAGATTTTTCTTTAAG
The DNA here is from genome assembly GCF_000611675.1 of Flavobacterium succinicans LMG 10402. Lineage (GTDB taxonomy): Bacteria > Bacteroidota > Bacteroidia > Flavobacteriales > Flavobacteriaceae > Flavobacterium > Flavobacterium succinicans. Next base: position 203,454 of record NZ_JATV01000001.1, read on the forward strand.
TGTTTTGCCCGATGAACTCAAAATTGCTTTACAAGATAAAATATACCGACTTATTCAGTACAAGTTCGCCGAATATTTAAACCTGCTCTATATTATTGATGTGCCTGAAAACGAGATTAAGCAATTGGAAGGTTCTGATATTGTCGAATTGTCGGGTCAAGTCGCATTTTTAATTTTAAAGCGAGAGTGGCAAAAGGTGTGGTTTAGGAATTTTTATCGCTGAGTATCGCTTGGTTTTATACTTAGAAATGGAGTAATTTCATTCTTTACTATTTTTTCTAGTACCTTTTTCACTTACTCTTAATTATTCCTTATTTGATTCTTTCTAAAAATAAACCCTTACAAACGGCATGAACGCTTCGCTGTAAATACTTTTGTTGTCATCGTGTAACAAGTCATAGCGAATTCCAATTGTAACATTGTTGCTTCGGTAACCTGCCCCAACATATAAAGCAGTATTCCAAAAATTATCCGAAACGATGTTTCCTGTTATTGTTCTGAAATCAGTATTGAATCGTAATTGTTCTAGCTCAGCCGAAAGTTGAATTTGCGGAATAGGATTGAGTAATCCAATTAGACTTCCTCCATAAGTGTAGGTTTCGTAGCTATTTTTTACCTTGATATACCCAAATTGTAGACTGGCTCCAAGTGCAACAATTGGATTGATATTGTAAATGGCACTTGGTGCAACAGAAACATCAGTAAATCCTGACCCAAAATTCAATCCAAGTCCTCCTCCAAACTGAATATTTTTGCTAAAACTATTCGAAAGGGATTGTTGCGCATACAACGATTTCGTAAAACTGAAGCATACGAATAGGAAAATCAACGAGCTAACAGTAAAAAAATTAATTTTTTTCATGATAATGGGTTTTATTTAACAAAAACTGCAGTAAAAGTAATCAAAAAGTTGAATTAGTTATATCCGTTTATTGTACTTTTGTCGGACTATTTTAAAAATTCATTCAACTAATACTATGGATAAGTTTTCATTTTTAAACGCAGCACACACCGAATTTTTTGCACAATTATACGATCAGTATTTAGAAAATCCAGATAGCGTAGAGCCAAGTTGGAGAAGTTTTTTTCAAGGTTTCGATTTTGGAATGACTACGTATAATGAAGAACAGGCCAGTCTTCCACCAGCACAAGCCATTGTTCCGTCTTCTGAAGATTCTTGTTTCGCATCCAATGCACAAGTATCAGAAAAATTACAAAAAGAATTTAGAGTTATCAAATTAATTGAGGGCTATCGTATGCGAGGGCATTTGTTTACCAAAACAAATCCTGTTCGTGACCGTCGCGTATATTTACCAACTTTAGATATTGAAAATTTTGGTCTAGTTTCCTCTGATATGGATGTTGTTTTTGATGCGGCCAAAGTGATCGGATTAGAACCTTGTTCATTGAGAAAACTTATCGGACACTTAGAGCGTATCTATTGTCAACACATCGGTATAGAATATGTGTTTATTCGTAAACCTGAAGTAGTAGAGTGGATTCGTCAAAAAATTAGAATCAATGACAATCAACCTAATTTCTCAGCTGATGAGAAAAAGGTGATTTTAGAAAAATTAAATCAAGCGGTATCCTTTGAAAACTTTTTACATACTAAATATGTAGGTCAAAAACGTTTTTCTTTAGAAGGAGGCGAAACGATCATTCCTGCCTTGGATGCTTTGATTGAAAAAGCAGCCGATAAAGGTGTAGAGCAATTTGTAATGGGAATGGCACACCGTGGACGTTTGAATGTCCTGGCTAACATTTTTGATAAATCTACTCAAGATATTTTTAGTGAATTTGACGGAAAAGATTACGATCAAGAATATTTTGATGGGGACGTTAAATACCATTTGGGATTAACTGCGGATAAAGTAACTCGAAATGGTAAAAAAATCAACATTAACTTGGCGCCAAATCCTTCTCACTTAGAAACTGTAGGTGCCGTTATTGAAGGAATTACTAGAGCGAAACAAGATAAGTACTATGCGGATGATTTCTCTAAAGTTTTACCTATTGCCGTGCACGGTGATGCCGCGATTGCTGGTCAAGGAATCTTGTACGAAATTGTGCAAATGGCGCAGTTAGATGGGTACAAAACTGGCGGGACCATTCATATTGTAATCAACAATCAAGTAGGTTTTACTACGAACTATCTTGATGCTCGTTCGTCAACGTATTGTACGGATGTAGCCAAAGTAACCCTTTCGCCCGTATTACACGTTAATGCTGACGATGCAGAGGCTGTAGTTCATGCCATGTCATTTGCGTTGGATTTCAGAATGGAATTTGGACGCGATGTGTTTATTGACTTACTTGGTTACAGAAAATATGGTCATAACGAAGGAGATGAGCCAAGATTTACACAACCTGTTTTATATAAATTAATTGCAAAGCATCAAAATCCAAGAGATATCTATGCTGAGAAATTATTAGCAGAGCGAGTGATTGACGCTACTTATGTTAACCAAATTGAAAAAGAATACAAAGATAAACTCAACGATAACTTAGAAGCTTCTCGTAAAAAAGAATTAACGGTAATTACTCCATTTATGCAAAATGAATGGAATGGTTTTGAACAAGTTTCTGCTGCTACTATGTTGCAAAAAGTTAAAACTACAGTAGACAAAGAAACACTAGACTCAATTATCGAAACTGTTTCGAGCTTGCCTTCAGATAAAAAATTCATCAACAAAATTTCCAAAATTGTAGCCGATAGAAAAACAGGATACGATAATAACACGATCGATTGGGGAACTGCCGAAACCATGGCGTATGGTTCGCTTTTGATCGAAGGTTATGATGTTAGAATTTCGGGACAAGATGTAGAGAGAGGTACTTTTTCACACCGTCATGCAGTTGTAAAAGTAGAAGATTCAGAGGAAGAAGTTGTTTTATTAGATCATATCAAAGACAAAAAAGGAAACTTCTATGTATTTAATTCTTTCTTGTCTGAGTATGGGGTTTTAGGATTTGATTACGGCTATGCTTTGGCCAATCCAAATGCCTTGACAATTTGGGAAGCACAATTTGGAGATTTCTCTAATGGTGCCCAAATTATGATTGACCAATATATCTCTTGTGGAGAAGACAAATGGAACAATCAAAACGGAATCGTGATGTTATTGCCTCACGGTTACGAAGGGCAAGGAGCAGAGCATTCTTCTGCAAGAATGGAACGTTACTTACAACTTTGTGCTCGTCATAATATGTTTGTGGCCGATTGTACAACACCAGCCAATTTCTTCCACTTGTTGAGAAGACAAATGAAAACGAATTTCCGTAAACCGTTAATTGTGTTTACTCCGAAAAGTTTATTGCGTGATCCAAGATGTGTTTCGCCGTTGGAAGATTTTACGCATGGTGAATTCCAAGAAACTATTGATGATACTGCAGTAAACAAAGCTGAGGTGAAAACCTTAGTATTCTGTACAGGTAAATTCTATTATGACATTACTGCCGAAAGAGGTATTAATGGAAGAATGGATGTAGCTGTAGTGCGAATCGAACAATTGTTCCCATTGCCAATCGAGCAGTTAAAAACGATTATCGCTCAGTATCAAAATGCCGACGATTATGTTTGGGCACAAGAAGAGCCGAAAAACATGGGAGCTTATACGTATATGTTAGCTAATTTTGATTTGGTAAAATGGAGATTAGCTTCGTTAAGAGCTTACGCTGCACCAGCTTCAGGAAGTTATACCAGAGCCAAGCGCCGTCATGCTGACGCCATTAAAATGGTATTTGATAAAAATTTATTTAGATAAAAGCTTTAGTGGTTTTTTGTTGGTAATTTCAAATCCGATACAAAACCATAAGCCTCAAACTAATAACCATAAACTACAAACAATAAACTAAAAGAAGATGATTTTAGAAATGAAAGTCCCATCACCAGGGGAATCGATCAAAGAAGTAGAAATAGCCACTTGGTTAGTAAAAGATGGTGATTATGTAGAAAAAGATCAAGCGATTGCTGAAGTAGATTCAGACAAAGCTACCTTAGAGTTGCCAGCAGAAGCCAGTGGTATTATTACTTTAAAAGCAGAAGAAGGCGATGCTGTAGCTGTAGGCGCAGTAGTTTGTTTAATTGATACTAGCGCAGCAAAACCATCTGGTGTAGCACCAGTGGCAGCACCAGCACCAGTAGCCGAAGCTCCAAAAGCAGAGGTGAAAGTTGAAGCTCCAAAAGTAGCTCCAGTAGCTCCAAGTTATGCTGCAGGCACACCATCACCAGCGGCAAGAAAAATATTAGACGAGAAAAATATAGCTCCAGCAACCCTTGTTGGAACTGGAAAAGCAGGTAGAATCACTAAAGAAGATGCGATTAATGCAGTGCCGTCTATGGGAACGCCAACAGGAGGTTCTCGTGGTGTAGAGCGTACCAAATTGTCTATGTTGCGTCGTAAAGTATCTGAGCGATTAGTAGCTGCCAAAAACGATACGGCAATGTTGACTACTTTCAACGAAGTAAACATGACGCCTATCAACAACTTGCGTAACGAGTACAAAGATGCCTTCAAAGCAAAACACGGTGGAGTAAGTTTAGGCTATATGTCTTTCTTTACCAAAGCGGTAACTAGAGCGTTGCAATTGTATCCAGACGTAAACTCTATGATGGATGGCGATTACAAAGTAGCCTACGATTTCTGTGATATCTCAATCGCTGTTTCTGGACCAAAAGGTTTAATGGTGCCAGTAGTTCGTAATGCAGAAAACTTGACGTTCCGTGGAGTTGAAGCCGAAATCAAACGTTTGGCTTTGAGAGCACGCGACGGACAAATTACTGTAGATGATATGACAGGAGGAACCTTTACGATTACCAATGGTGGTGTTTTTGGTTCAATGTTGTCTACTCCAATTATCAACCCTCCACAGTCAGGAATCTTGGGAATGCACAACATCATCGAGCGTCCAATTGCTGTAAATGGTAAAGTAGAAATTCACCCAATGATGTACGTAGCCCTTTCTTATGACCACCGAATCATCGACGGACGCGAGTCAGTTGGTTTCTTGGTAGCGGTGAAAGAAGCTTTAGAAAATCCAGTGGAGTTGCTTTGCGATAACAATCCTAAAAAAGCATTTGAGTTGTAGTCAAATCCTTTTAAATACACAAAATCCCAAATTCCAATACTGGTTTTTGGGATTTTTATTTCCTTTTATTTTGGGTATAATTTTAAATATTATGCCCAAAAAGGAATATACTTCTTGTACTTTCTTGAGTTACTGGATGGATCATCATCTTTTATTAATCCTTCAGTAATAGTATCCTTTATAATTCTTGATGCAATTGCTGAATTTTGTTCTTCAATTTGGAATCGTTCTCTTAAGCTTTGATTCGTCATTATATCATTAGATACATAACGTAAACAAGCATGTTGATAACAGGCTCTAACTTTTTCTTTCTTGTCTAAATGATTAAGTTCTTTATAGCTAAACATCGTAATTCTTGTTCTTTTTTCTGAAACAATAAAATCAACAGCCGGCAACTGAAACATTTCATTGTAAAAAATTACTTTATCAATACCACTTCCCTTTTCTTCACATATTCCAAACCTTCTTAAGATATCGGCCAATTTTTCATTCCGAGAAATATATTCATCAATAAAACGTTGCGGAGTTATTAATGGAAGTCCCGGATTTGAAATTTCAATGCGGTCTGAAAATATTTCAATCATAGGAAATCCTTTTTCATTAAAATCTTGATGAATAAGAGCATTTGCAACTAATTCTCTTATTGCAATTTCAGGGTACATTTTTGTTTCTTTTCTAAAAGCTTTTCCTATTTCTTCATTGGCAGGTAATTGTCCATTGATCCAATCAATTAGTCCATCAAAGCCTACTGCATATCCTCTTTTTCCTATTTGCTCTCTTATTGTTTCAACTTTATTTTTTCCTTTATAAACAATTACTCTAACTGCCTTTCTCCCTATCTCATCAAATTCTTCAAGATTTTTGGCTAGAAGAATAGCTCCTAATTTTGTTATGTCATATTGCTCTTTATTCTTCTTTATGAATTTTTCAGAAATAAATTTTTCGATTACGCCTTCTTGTGTATTGGGGTATGGAAGTTTTAATAGTTCAAAGTAAGTTTGAGAATTTAGTAAACTTATTATTTCTGATGATGTAACATTTGCTTTCGCAACACGATTTTCTAACGGTTTGTCTGGAGCCTTTCTCCAAATTTTGCCTTCTTTTTCTGGAAAATCACTTAATTTTCGTGTATAACTTCCTATTCTTATATAAGATGTATGTAGAAAGTCGATAGGTCGATTCTCTGCACATGGAATTATAATCATAGATATATGTATTCCATCTTCATATTCAAACTCGTGAAACCTAAAATCAATCTTCGGCGATAATCGATTCATTAACCAACTTTCTAATTCTTCCCCGCCTTTTTTATGTGATTTTATTTTAAAAGAGGTTCCAACAACTTTATGGGTTTTATCTTCAATTCCAAAAACTAAATATCCAAAAGGATGGTTATGCAGGCAAGCCCCATTTGATAAAGCAGAGATGCGTTCACCTATTTCTTCAACTGAATGATAATTTAATTTGAATTCAACCCATTCACTTTCGTTTGGTTGTTTAATCAAATCATTTACGATATTTATCAACTTTTTTTGCTCCATAATCAAATAACCATCAAATAAGAATGCCCTGTATTTACTAGGGTTGAAGGTAAAAATACACCTATTTGTCAAATAACTGTCAAATAAGATTCTTTTTTTTGCTATAATTTGTTGATAACTTTTTATTTGTTTTTAATAGATTTTGTTTAATCCTGTTTCAAATACAAATAATGATTATAGTAATCAATAATCCCTTTGCCTTTTAGGAGAATATCGGCGCCAATAATGCCGTGAACGGGTTTGGCTTTGTGTTGGGTAAGCGCTTCGTTGACGTGCGATAAGTCGAAAATCACAAGTGCGGCATCATCGGTTTTCCAGCGGCCTAGTTGCAGCTTGTTGTCGGTAGAAAGTTGGGTTAGCATTCCAGTAGCGCCTGCGCCTGCGGCTTTGGTTTTGGATTTTTTGGCCTTTAACTGAAAGAAATCGATGCCTTCAAAACCTACGCAACTACTTGAAGCGCCTGTGTCGAGTATGAAATTGCCCGCAATACCATTGATTTTGGCTTTGACCAATAAATGCTGGGTTTTGATGATTTTGAATCGGATTTTTTGGTAGTTTTCCGTTTGTAAGATTGCGTGTAGATTTTCCATAATAAAAGTGCCTTTTCAAAAGTAGCCTAAAAATTTTAAAACTACTAGGGCAAAACGCTAACTTTGTCCCGCAAAAATGATACAATGATACTTACTGATACGCATACCCATTTATATTCTGAAGAATTTGACCAAGACCGAGGCGAAATGATACAACGTGCCATCAATGCTGGCGTTTCTCGTTTTTTTATTCCAGCTATTGACTCGACTTGTACGCAAGCAATGTATGATTTGGAGCAGGATTTTCCAGAGAATGTTTTTTTGATGATGGGCTTGCATCCAACTTATGTGAAAGACAATTACGAAGCCGAGTTAGCGCACGTAGCTTCCGAACTAGCCAAGCGAAAGTTCTTCGCGATTGGTGAAATAGGCATCGATTTGTATTGGGACAAAACGCATCTTAAGGAACAACAAATTGCTTTTAGGCAACAAATTCAGTGGGCTAAGCAATACAAATTACCTATCGTGATTCACTGTCGTGAGGCTTTTGATGAAATTTTTGAAATTCTAGAGGAAGAGAAAAGCCCAGAATTGTTTGGAATATTCCACTGTTTTTCGGGAACCTATGAGCAAGCACTTCAGGCCATTTCTTATAATATGTTGTTAGGTATTGGCGGTGTAGTAACGTTTAAGAATGGAAAAATTGATCAGTTCTTAGACCGCATTGATTTACGCCACATTGTACTCGAAACCGACTCGCCTTATTTGGCTCCGATTCCCTTTCGCGGCAAGCGAAACGAAAGCAGTTATGTGGTGAATGTAGCCGCAAAGTTGGCTGCAATTTATAACTTGAGTGTAGCCGAAATTGCTCAGATTACTACCGAAAATTCGAAACGGGTATTTGGGATTTAAGGGGAAATGTACCTATTGTTTGCCTTTTTTTTCGTTCTTTTGTGCCCATTAAAAGTGAAAATCCAATGCAAAAATTTGACGCCATACGACCATTTTATGATTCTGAAGTAAATCAAGCTTTATCTGATGTGATTCAGCATCCGATGATGAAAGCTTTGATGAACTTTTCGTTCCCTGAGGTAGCAGATGAGGTTTGGAAGGAACAGCTCAAAAAAACACACTCTATTCGTGATTTTCAGTGTAATTTTATTTATCAATCGGTTGGAAAAATTTTAGAGAAAAGTTCCGATGGATTGACCACTTCTGGATTTGAACATTTAGAAAAAAATACCGCCTATTTGTTTGTTTCGAATCATCGAGACATACTTTTAGACACCACTTTGCTCAACGCCACCTTGTTCGAACACGGATTGGTGATGACAGCCTCGGCAATCGGAGATAATTTAGTTAAGAAATCTTTTTTGAAGATCTTAGCCAAATTAAATCGCAATTTCTTAGTACTTCGCGGACTTTCGCCAAGAGAAATGTTGCAAAGTTCTAAATTGCTTTCTGAATATATCGGACAATTGTTGTTGCACGAAAACCGTTCGGTTTGGATTGCGCAACGCGAGGGCAGAACCAAAGACGGCAACGATGCCACTAACCCAGGTGTTTTGAAAATGTTGGGCATGGGTTCGGATGAAAAAAACATCATGGATTATTTTAAGAAAGTGAAAATTGTACCGGTTTCTATTTCCTATGAATACGATCCTACTGATGTTTTGAAAATGCCACAATTAATGGCTGAGGCCAATAATGAAATTTATATCAAAGAGAAAAACGAAGATTTTAAGAATATTTTGAGTGGTGTTTTAGGGACAAAAAAACGTATTCATATTCACGTTGGAAAAGTAATCGATTCCGAAATTGATGCAATTGTGGCGCATGAAGGCAATGCTAATAAACAAGTTTTAGGTCTGGCACAAGTTATAGATGATGCGATTTTGACGAACTACAAATTGTGGCCTACCAATTTTATTGCTTTTGATTTGTTGCACAAAACGAATCAATACAGCCATTTGTATACAGAAGAAGAAAAAGCCTTGTTCGAACGCCGTTTGGAAATGCGAATTGATCATGATAATCCACAACTTTTAGAAGGGTTTTTGGCGATGTATGCAAATCCGGTGGTGAATAAATTGAAATATACCAATGTCTTCTAATATCAAAATACTACTAATTTATACCGGTGGAACCATCGGTATGCAAAAAGATTTTGAGACGGGAGCGCTAAAAGCTTTCAACTTTAGTAAGCTTTTGCAACGCGTGCCAGAGTTGAAGTTGTTGGATTGTGCCATTGAAACCATTTCTTTTGAAAACCCTATTGATTCCTCTAATATCAGCCCCGAGAGTTGGGTAGCTATTGCTGAGGTAATTGAGCAAAATTATGCTGATTTTGATGGTTTTGTAGTGCTTCACGGTTCAGATACCATGTCATATTCTGCGTCTGCCTTGAGTTTTATGTTAGAAAATTTAGGGAAGCCCGTGATTTTTACAGGATCTCAACTGCCTATTGGTGATTTGAGAACTGATGCTAAAGAAAATCTGATTACAGCCATACAAATTGCTTCTTTACAAGAAAATGGGAAGCCCTTAGTTTCAGAAGTTGGATTGTATTTTGAATACAAATTGTATCGAGGAAATCGTACAACAAAGATTAGTGCGGAACATTTTAATGCTTTTACTTCTCCTAATTACCCTTTTTTGATAGAATCAGGAGTACATCTTAAAGTAAACAGCGACTTGTTATTGCCTTTGCCACAAAATAAGGTACTTAAAATTCATAAATCCTTTGACAACAATGTCATGATTATAAAAATGTTTCCGGGAATCAATCAAAAGATACTCGAAACACTAATGGCTGTCCCTGGATTGAAAGGGGTAGTATTGGAAACTTTTGGATCCGGTAATGCTCCAACCGAAAATTGGTTTGTTCAATTATTGAAAAATGCCATTGAAGCGGGAATACATATTGTAAACGTTACGCAGTGTTCCGGAGGAAGTGTAGATATGGGCAAATATGAAACCAGTTCTCAGCTCAAACAAATTGGAGTGATTTCTGGAAAAGACTGTACCACAGAGGCTGCCATTACCAAACTAATGTTTTTGTTAGGTCAGCCTATTTCTAATGAAAATTTTAAAAATCAATTCGAAAAATCAATTCGAGGCGAAATGGGTTAATTATTACTTTTTTCCTTTTCTAACTCAATTTTTTTTAAGTTATTTGCAAACTCAAAATAGAGAGGTGTCCGAGTGGTTGAAGGAGCTAGCCTGGAAAGCTAGTATATGGGTAACTGTATCGAGGGTTCGAATCCCTTCCTCTCTGCTGATTTAAATGCCAAAAGGGTTCAAAACCTCGAAAACCATAGTGTTTTCGAGGTTTTTTCTTTTTAGAATCTTTTAAAATATTCATACTTTATCAAAATTCAAGGAGTTAAATCGAGACCCTCGGAAACTATCAAAATTTGGGTCTCGCTAAATTGTAGAGCAGTAAGGTAATGTGGTCAAACTAAGTATTAATCATAAACCAGTCCAATTACTCATACAATTTTCGAACATCTTGTTTAGTGGCAAACCTTGCGATAAATTAATGTATAATTAAAAGGTTACCAAGATGAAAGAAAAAATCACATTGCATTTTTATGCAAAAGCAACCAAATCCAATTCTAGCGGACTATTACCAATTTATGTAAGGTTGACAATTGATGGTAAAAGGCTTGAATACAGTACCAAAAAATTTATTGATGTATCAAAATGGTCGAAGGATCTGAACAGAATGAAGGGAAATTCAGAGGAAGCCCGTTCGATAAATAGTTTACTTGATTTTACTAGAAACCGTATCAATGAAATACACTTTGAACTTTTAAAAGAGTCAAAAACAATTCATATTGACGAGTTTAAAAACATGCTTCTAGGAATAAAGGAACGGGAGCGATTACTAATTCCAATATTTGAAGAACACAATCGAAAAATTAAAGAGTTAATAGGGCTGGAATATGCTGCAGGAACCTATGAGCGCTATGAAACATCCCTTAAACACACCAAAGACTTTCTTTATTGGAAATACAATGTACAAGATATTGCCATCAATAAAATTGACCACGCATTTATAACCGAGTACGAATTTTATTTACGTAGCGAACGTAAATGCGCTAACAATACTGCCGTAAAGTACATTAAGAACTTCCACAAGGTAATCAATCAATGTTTAGCCAATGGATGGCTTGATAGAGATCCTTTTGCAAATTACAAGTCCAAAGTCAAAGAGGTAATTAGAGAATTTCTTGATGAAAAGGAAATTGAAGACATTATCAATAAAGATTTTGGAATCGATCGATTGGAAGTAGTTCGTGATATTTTTATTTTTAGTTGCTTTACAGGTTTAGCTTACATTGATGTGCAACAGTTAACCCTGGACAACATTACATTAGGTATCGATGGAGATAAATGGATATTTAAAAATCGACAAAAAACAGATGTCACTTCCAAAATCCCTTTGTTGCCAAAGGCTATGGAAATAATTAAAAAGTACGAGAATCATCCTTTTTGTGTAAATCAGAATAAACTTTTACCGATATTAAGTAACCAAAGAATGAATTCCTATTTGAAAGAAATTGCTACACTTTGTGGTATTAAAAAAGATTTAACTTTCCACATTGCCAGACATACTTTTGCAACAACCATAACATTAACAAATGGAGTTCCTATTGAAACCGTGAGCAAAATGTTAGGACACACGAATTTGAAAACCACTCAACATTATGCTAAAATCTTAGATAAAAAGATAAGTCAGGACATGATGATTTTAAAAACCAAATTGGCACAAAATCATAAAAAACAAACGAAAAAAGCCAATTAATGTATTTATTTTATTACAAATTAGTTAGATTTTGTTTTAAAAATTAGTAAGAATTTACATTTTAATTTATTTATTTTGTAAGATAATTAAACGAAACACAACTAAACCAATTTAGAAATGAATGTATTTATCAACCAGATTTATGAAGAATTCGAACAAAAAGATAAAAAATTCACCCAACACAAAAAAGAGAATATTGCGCTAGCAAAAGAAATGATTCATTGGATGGGACCCAAAATTGAGGAATTGAATCAATTTCTGAAAACCTATGAGTTTGGTACTGATGAAGAAGAAATTCATTTTTTCAAGTATGTAAAATCAAAAATCATGTCACGGTTTATGTTTTGCAAGGAGGTACTTCGAATGGAGGTAGCTAAACCTCCGAGTAAAATACTTCAAAGCAAATATTATGAAAACGAGTTGGAGAGAAATGCTAGGTATTTTAAACGAGAATATAAAATATATGAGTATTATCGTGCTAATGCCATTGAGTTGGATGTGTTTTATTTTACGAGAAACGCTCAAAAAAATATTTTAGAAACAGAATGTTTTCAAATGAACATTGATCCTCGTATAACTACTTGTTATGATTTCAAGTTAGCAAAGATTATGGCTACTGAAGCAATTGAAACATTTATCGAGAATCAAATAACGTATTTGAATACTCCAACCGATAAACCTGAAAGCCAATTTATATCCAAATGGCATTGGTCAGGATCTAAAACAGACTTAACTGAGTTGATCTATGCTTTGCATTCGAAGAAGATAATTAACAATGGAAACACGGATATAATGGAATTAGCAACTGATTTAGGAAAACTATTAAACATCGAATTGAATCAAACCATTTACAGAAACTACACGGATATCAAAAGTAGAAAAATCACCAAGACGAAGTTCCTTGATTCGCTCTCTGAATCGTTAATCAACAAAATTGTAGAAGAAGAGTACAAACAATAAACTGTATTGTTAAAAAAGAGTTTTAGTAGGCAACTAGTTACCAAACGTTATAAAATTCAATCTCCATTTTTAGTGCTCTTAAAACTCCCAACTTGGTACCAACTTGGGAGTTTTTATTTTACCCCTTTTTTTCTTTAAAAACGGGTCATTTGTAGCATCATTAAAAACGACAAAAAGAGAGTTTTGAAATAAATTTTCTAGTAAAATCAGTGCCTTTGACTGTTTTTACCACAAAATAACTACAAAGGTGGGAAATACTTGGTAGTTTAAATTAATCATATGCAATTATTTTGTTTCAGTAATTTAAACAAAATAAAAATGAACTTACATCCTAAAAAACTGTTCCCAGAGGTGGACAACATCGAGCTGCTAAATCATCAAGTGGTGACCAAAAGAGATCTACTAAATTTTGGCAATGCGCTGCTCAAAGAAATCAAAACAGCCAACGAAACTGAGCAATTACCGCAATGGCTCAAATCCTCAGAAGTACGTAAACTTTTGAAAATCTCTCCAGGAACGCTCCAAAATCTCCGAATCAATGGAACACTCAACTACAAGCGTATCGGTGGAATCCTATTTTACAATTACAGTGAAATTCAAAAAATGCTCAACCCATAATTCAAAAAATTCATTTCTCTGTGATCTAGAGTGCTCTCTAGAGGAAGCAAATAACTCACCATAACCCACAATAAATAAACCATGAACTATATCAAACACCTAACAGGATTCTTTAATAAGTCCAATCAAGACCAAACGATTAGTCCAACGCATATCAGTTTGTATTTGGCTTTGTTCCAAAGATGGAATCTCAACAGATTTAAAAATCCAATTATCATCTCCAGAGAAGAAATGATGACAACAGCCAAAATCAAATCAAAAGGAACCTATCATAAATGCATGAAAGAACTTCACGAAAGAAGGTACATCATTTATAAACCGTCCTATAATCCTTATCAGGGAACAGAAGTAATTCTACCCGACTTGTCTACTATTGCTGCCAAAATGGAAGATGCCTTAACCAGTTCAAATTTTGAAACAAGCAAATCAAAAAACGAACTTCTTTCTTCCTTAACCACACCAAAATTTAAACGAACCCCATCAAAAAATGACCAACAAAACGAACAGGTATATATAGTTAATAATAAGACATTAGAAAACAATTGTAAAACTATAGATACATCGAAGAAAAAAAATGTTTTTAGTCCTCCTGATCTCGAATTAGTAAAACAGTTTTTTACCGAAAAAAATGGTAGCACACGCGAGGCCGAAAAATATTTTAATTACTACAGTAGTAAGGGGTGGTTGGTAGGAGGAAAAACAAAAATGAAAGATTGGCAAGCTGCCGCCCGCAATTGGATTTTGAATGTAGAAAAATTCAATCCAACTAGTTCAGGAAATAACCTGAATCCTAAAAACCTCAACGTATCAAATTCAAAAAACTATGCTGAACCACTGTAATTTTAAAGACACTTTCGAAATAGTAAATAGGAGAAAAATATATGATTCGAACAAGTGCTTTGCTTACCTCGAAACGCAAGGCAGGCAAATGTACGGGCAGGCCTTCAAGATTCACCAGGATGATAAACCCTTAATCTACAAATTATTAATTTATGCTATTCGAGACAAAGAAAATGCCTATAGGCTTGGTTTAGATCTCAATAAAGGGATTTTACTATCGGGTCCTGTTGGCTGTGGTAAAACAGCATTGATGCATTTAATCAAGGCGTTTTTGTACGCCAAATACGACTACAAAATAGCAACCACTAGGAGAGTGTCCTTTGAATTTGCCAAAAATGGTTTTGAAGCGTTACTTCCTTATACTGAAAAATTCCCTCAGCAACTGCGATTAGTGAGTTATTGTTTCGATGATTTAGGCGCCGAACAACAAATCAAACACTTTGGCAATGACTGCAACGTTATGGCCGAAATTCTCATTAGTCGCTATGAACATTTTATCGAAAACAATTCAATAACCCACATCACGACCAACCTATCCGCTTCTGAATTAGAAAGCTGCTATGGCAACAGGCTACGGTCCCGGCTACGGCAAATGTTCAACCTTATCGCATTTGATGCAAATACAAAAGACAAGCGTTGAGGTGCAGTAAAATCAACTTAATATAATTTTTGGCACTTACATAATTACTTTGATTTTTATTGATAAGTAAGCTTAAAATAAATTAATTACCGACCATTTAAATACTTTGTAATACTTGTACTTTGAAAAAATAATTAAATGTTTGCTTGTTTATTTGCAAAAGTAATATATCTTTGTAATCAAATTACTTTAAAATAAAAAAGCTAGAAACTACGCCAATAGTCTCTAGCTTGTGTAAATCTTAATTATTGACTAGCAAAATCAATACTGCGCTTAACAGTATGACCTTAGAGGTTGGTCACCTCATTATGATTTTGAGTAGCAAAGTCAATTGATGTATTCGGCTGCAAATATAGATTCTAAAATTTATTTTTGCAACACTTCATTGTTTTAGCTGCTCCATTAAGCGATTTTATATGAATTAACAGTAAAAATCAACGCAAATGGCAGAAACTATTTTAGCAGCATTGGGTATGGCTGCAGGTAAAATTATCGTAAAAAAAGCAACAGAGAAGTTGTTAGATAATAAAACCCATATTAAAACATACCTACAATCCAATTTTACAAAAATCAAAAACGAAGATGTTCGTTTTTCTATGAGTTATCTCATTAGGATTAAGATTCCAGGTACATCAAAGTTTTTATTAGTTCGGGGTAATCGAATAAAGGACCAACTACAACCTGTAGGTGGGGTCTATAAAAAAATCAATGGCTTTTCAGAATTTGAAAAATGGGGTTTAAAAGAAGACTGTGCTTCAAAAGGGATTAAATCTGATTATGTCAGCAAGGATGACCTACGCTTCAGAGTCAAAGGCAAGTATGCTTTAGAGGTTATAAAATGGTTTGAATCCAGAAAAGACCGTGAGACAACTTATGACCGTGAGTTTAACGAAGAACTTATTGCAGACCATGGTTTTGATAAGGATATTTTTTATTCAAAGTCGTTTAGGGAAGTTCAAAAAGTGATGAAAGTATTTAGCTATAGTACTTTTCACCAATGCTATGAAGTATTTATTTACGACATCGTTGAGTTTATTCCTACTCCAGAACAAGAAACAGAGTTAAAAAAGCTTTTGGAAACCCCTCGTAATCTGAATGATGACTTCATGATTGTTGATATCAGCGAAATTGAAAGACTCTTAGTAATGGAAAAAGAAGAGCAAATTGCTAAAATTGGTGCACATACCAAATACCTAATCAATGAAAAATAATATGAAAAAATATACAGAACAAGAATATCAAAAAGAAGAGCTTTTAGCCATCATTGCATCAAATCTTGAGTTAGATGCAACTCGTCAACAACAAATGAAATCGGCATACACAGCTGTAACTGATGTACTTTCGAATGATGAAGCCTTTTTTAAAGACTACAAAATTAATGTCTATGCACAAGGTTCCTTGCTAATTGGTACAACCATTAAACCGCTTTCAGGTCAAGAGTTTGATTTGGATATTGTACTTCACATAGAAAGTTCCTATCTTAACCATACTCCATCCGAAATTTATGATGCTTTATATAGAGTATTGAGTAATCATGACACTTACAAACCGCTCCTAGAGAAAAAAAACCGTTGTGTTCGTATCGATTATAATAGTGACTTTCATATGGATATCCTACCAGGTTGTATTATTACAATAAACAATAATCGTTTAATGATTGCTGAAAACGAAAGAAGAAATTCATGGTCACGCACCAATCCTAAAGATTATGGTACATGGTTCAAAGAAATTGCGGAAAGAAATAAAGGAAGTTTTATTCTCAATGAAAGATACAATTTGATGCTAAAAGCTACAGTAGAAACCGAAGATTTACCGTTAGAAGTATATCAAAAAACACCCCTGCAAAGTACGGTTCAAATAGTAAAACGATATCGCGATTTGTACTATCAGGATATAGATACTTCAAAAATGCCTGCTGTGTCTAGTATTGTGTTAACCACTTTAATTGCACAATGTCATGAAGGAAATTTGTCGATTCAAGAAGCATTAGTAAATGCCACTCAAAAATTACGCAAACTTGCGGAAGGATATAAATTGAGAAAAGAAAAATTTGCCGTTTATAATCCGGTAGACGATCATGAAGACAAGGATAAAAGAGAAAATTTCACCGACTCTTGGGAGGACAAACACTATAATAGTTTTGTTGCATTTGTTGAAGATTTCGCCAAAAAATTGAATGCTTTTTTAAACAATGGCACAAATGAAACTTCGTATAAAGAGTTGTTTGGTAATGGTTTTTACAAACAAAACATTCAAACTTTGGTTAAACTAGAAGAAAGAGTAAAAGGGAATACTCAATTTGCTACGTTACTAGCTGGGAATGCTTATACAGATAATAGAGGAAATATCAACACAACAACAGGAGTTAGAAATGGTAGCCATGGATTTTTTGCTCAGCCCTAAAGAGCGAGCCCAAAAACATTGGGCTGGTTTTTTATACAAAACACTAATCGAATGCGAAAGACATTTCAAATGGATCACTTTCAATATAAAAGGAAGTGTGCTACTAGGGAAAGGAACTTTAGAAAGAAATGGCAAAAAATACCATTTTACATTGGAATGTTCACCATTTAATCCTGGAAGAATGGAACGTATTTGGGTAGAAACACCCCATCTAATAAAAAGCTTTGACACGCATTTTAATGGGGATGGATCCTTATGTTTGTACCATCCAACTTTAGATTTGAATGGAAGACCCTATATAGATTTGGTAGATGTTTTACCATGGATCTCAGAGTGGGTAGAATATTATGAGCTATATTTGAAATATAAAGTTTGGTTAGGGCCAGAACATCCTCATAAAGTTAATTAAAACGAATAAGCTCTTTGCCTAAGAGCAAAGAGCTTATTTTACAATATAAATTAAAATGAAAACAGTTCAAAAATTATCAGAAATTGCCAATATTCGTTCTGGAATGGTAGTAGCTAAAACAGCTAACAATGACGAAAAGTTACTCTCAAATGCCTATGTTAGGATGATAGGCACTTCCGATTTTGATGACAATGGTTTTCTAACACCAGTTCTTGAACCCAATGTTTTGTATAAAACAGTAATAGAAAAAAATTACCTGCAATACGATGAAGTACTTTTCAATGCTAAAGGAAGACGTTTTTTTGCTTGTTTGTTCAAAAACGAATTCGAAAATACTATCGCTAGTGCTTCTTTTTTGATAGTAACACTAAATACGGGCTGTGTTGTACCAGAATATTTAGTGTGGTATCTAAACCATCCCGAAACACTCAAAGTCTTCGACTCCAAAATGACCACACAAGTAATGCCTTCAATTACCAAACAAGAACTAGGAAACTTAGAAATAATAATTCCTACTTTTGAAACACAAAAGCAAATCGTAGCATTAGACCTTCTTAAAAAGAAACAAACTGTCATTCAAAAAGAGTTAATCACTCTTGAAAAAAATTACATCAACGCAATCACTTATAAAAAATTAAAAAATGAGCAATAAAGTAACGCAAAAAGACATCAATAATACCGTTTGGAAAGCCTGTGATACCTTTCGTGGCGCCATTGATCCTTCACAATACAAAGATTACATTTTAACAATGTTATTTTTAAAATACGTAACAGACGTATACAATGAAAAAAAATTGGAATACACCCAAAAATATGATGGTAACGAAGATCGTGTGAAAAGAGCTTTAGAACGCGAGCGTTTCATCGTTCCTGACGAGTCAAGTTTTGATTTTTTGTTCGAAAACAGAAACAATCCTAAAATCGGAGAAATGATCAATCACGCTTTGGCTGAACTTGAAGAAGCCAACCGTGAAAAATTAGGTGGTCATGATGGTTCTAATATTTTTAGAAACATCGATTTTAACAGCTCTAACCTAGGCGATGCGAAAGGGAAAATTGCCCGTTTGCGTAATTTGTTAACGGATTTCAAATCCTTAAATCTTTCGTCTTCTAATCTAGAAAATAACGATGTGATTGGTGGCGCTTATGAATTCTTAATTGCCAATTTCGCTTCGGATTCTGGAAAAAAAGCAGGAGAATTTTTTACCCCGGGAGAAGTTTCTACTTTATTAGCCAAATTAACCAAATCAAAACCCGGCTCTCGTATTTATGACCCTACCTGTGGCTCTGGATCTCTTTTAATAAAATCAGGTCGCGAGGTGGGCGATAATAATTTCTCCCTATACGGTCAAGAAGCCAACGGCAGTACTTGGGCCTTAGCAGTTATGAACATGTATTTGCACGGCTATGATAGTGCAGTGATTCGTTGGGGCGACACCCTGCGCAATCCTAAACACAAAGAAGGTGATACACTCATGCTTTTTGATACCGTGGTTGCCAATCCTCCTTTTTCGTTAGACAAATGGGGAGCCGAAGATTTAGCATCAGACAAATACAATCGCTTTTGGAGAGGAGTGCCTCCAAAATCCAAAGGAGATTGGGCGTTTATTTCACACATGTTAGAATCACTAAATGCCACTGGAAAAGCAGGAGTAGTAGTGCCTCATGGGGTATTGTTTAGAGGAGCTGCCGAAGGTAAGATACGCACACAAACCCTGCAAGAAGATCTAATTGAAGCCGTGATTGGCCTTCCCGCAAACTTGTTCTTTGGCACGGGTATTCCTGCAGCCATTATTATCTTTAATAAACAAAAACGCAATAAAGAAAAATTTCTGTTTATAGATGCCAGCAAAGGTTTTAATTCAGGCAAAAACCAAAATGTACTAGGTGAAAATCATATCGAGCATATTCTAGAGGTGTACACCCAATTTCATGACCAAGTGATGGACAAAGGAGTGGTGGAAGACAAATTTGCTTACATCGCTGACCTTGCCGAAATCACAGAAAATGATGGCAACCTCAACATTCCTCGCTATGTGGATACCTACGAAGAAGAACCCGAAATTGACATTACAGCCACCCAAATTCGAATTACGGAGCTCGAAATAGAACTCGCCGCTGTAAAAACAGAAATGGAACAATACCTACAAGCGTTTAAATAAATTCTGACCCAAGGGCAAGTAAAATAGCAAGCCCTACTGAAACAAAAAAAATGAAACAAGGATATAAAAATAGCGAATTGGGGATCATTCCTGAGGAGTGGGAAGTGAAGAAATTGGGGGATATTTTAAAGAATTATTCATTAGGCGGTAATTATGAAAATGTTTCAGGTGAATCAGATTTACCACTTATAAAAATGGGTAATGTTGGAAGAGGGAGAATGAATATAAGTAAAGTTGAATATTTAGCAAAAGATGTAAGATACTCAGAAAATGATATATTACACTTTAATGACATTTTATTCAATACTAGAAACACTTTAGAATTAGTTGGAAAAGTTGCGATATGGAAAAATGAACTTGCATTTGCGCTATATAATTCTAACCTAATGAGGATGTATTTTAAAGAAGAGTTTATTGATAATAATGACTTTATAAATTTTCAATTTAATTCAGGACTATCATTAAGTAATTTAAAACGATTTGCAACTGGAACCACTAGTGTAGCTGCAATATATACTAAAGATTTATTAAAATTGAAAATTCCCCTCCCGCCTCTGGCAGAACAAAAAGCCATAGCCGATTGCCTGGCCACTTGGGACAAAGTCATAGCGCACCAAACCTTACTGATAAAAGCCAAAGAAGAGCGCAAAAAAGCGCTAATGCAACAACTCCTTACTGGCAAAAAACGCTTAACAGGGTTTACAGAGGAGTGGAAGATGGTAAAATTGGGCGATTTATTTTCAGAAAGGAATGAAACAAAAATAGTAGATTTACCCCTATTGTCTATTGGTCAAGATGGTGTATATCCCCAAACGGATTCAAATAAACGTGACATTTCTAATAACGATAAGTCAAAATACAAAAGGATTGCACCCGGAGATATTGGTTACAATACTATGCGTATGTGGCAAGGGCGCTCTGCTTTAAGCAGTTTGGAAGGGATTGTAAGTCCAGCTTACACCATTCTTACACCCAAGAAAAATGTAAATTCATATTACTTTTCAATACTATTTAAAACAACTAAGTTGACAAACCTTTTTTGGAGAAATTCACAAGGGCTTGTTGATGATACACTTAATTGCAAATACAAGGATTTTTCAAAAATCAAATATTGGGTTCCTTCTTTTGAAGAGCAAACCGCTATTGCCACTATTTTAAATACAGCCGAGAAAGAAATTGAAATAGAGGAACAAAAACTAGCAGATGTGCAACAACAGAAAAAAGGCCTAATGCAGCAATTACTAACAGGCAAAGTAAGACTAGTATAAACCGAAGAGTAGGCAAGGTACACTATGGAAAAAACAATCTACATCGACGAAAGCTGCCATCTCGAAAAGGACCAACTGCCCTTGATGTGCATTGGTTATACCAAAATCGACAGCTCAAAACACGAAACCTACAAAAAGGAAATTAAAGCAATAAAGCGAAGACACCATTCCCCTACAGAAATTAAATGGAATAAACTATCGATGTCAAGATGGGAATTATACAAAGAGTTGATTGATTATTTTTTTAAAAAGGAAATACACTTTAGAGCCATATTGGTAAAAAATAAAGCACAGCTAAACCACGCAAAATTCAATAAAGGCGATCACAATTCCTTTTATTATACCTTGGTGTATCTGCTGTTAAAAAACCCTTATGTGAATGCAACCGAAGACCAATTCAAAGTAATTTTGGACATCAAAGACACTAGAGGCAAAGAGCGACTGCGCAATTTAGACCTTAGGCTCAAAAAGGAATACCAGTCAAAATACCAAAAAGAATCGCCTTTTCATTTCTTTCAACACATCCGTTCGCACGAAAGTGAATTGCTGCAACTAACCGATTTGTTTATTGGTGCCATTACCTACAAAGCCCGAAAAGCCCATAAGGAAGAAAAGGCCTCCGAAGTAAAAAAAAGAATCGTTACTTACTTAGAGCAAAAATCAGGCTACGTGCTGCATGATGGCACCAACCCTTTTGAGGAAAAATTCAATATTTTTGATTTTCAAATTCAAACCAGTCAATTGTAATATGGAAGAACACGAGTTAGACCTATTAGAAGATTTGTTTGAAGACTTGACTATTGATGGACCGGATAACAATCAAATGCATACATTGTTTGGCGTTTTTAAACAAGATATGATAAAAGCACCCATTTTTATTGGCAAACAACAAGTGGGATTTGATAAAAAAAAATCGGTACACCCTTTGTTTAAAGGAAAGCCTGTCGGTTTTGAGCATATATGTACTCGAGAGAGCAAACATTCGCGTCTTAGAAATTTTGACCCAGAAAGAACCAACAAAATACATTGGATCAAACCAGTTATCTTCAACCAAGAAGACAACAGAGTGAAATATTTTGAGAGGCTACATTTTAACGGTCAAAATCAACGGTATTTTTGGTTTCAAGCCAAAAGCTACGTAGTAATAGTAAGAGAAATTACAAGTAATTTACAATTGGTTACCGCTTTTAAAGTAGATAAGTCAGAAGAAAACCGATTTAAAATTTGGTATGAGGATTACAAATAGGCATAAAAAAACCCCACTTCGTAAGTGAGGCACGTATCTTTAGGCAATACGACTGATACAACAAATGTGCTAAGCCAAGTCCTTTACCCTTTGGGTATTGACACCACAAAAGTAGTGCTTTTTTATAGAATATTCCAAATTTAATACTGCAAAACAGCAATTGTGCATACAAAAACTATCGAAACACCAATCATAAATGGCATTTACTGAAGACAACATTTCGCAAATCCCCGCCCTCAAACTATTGATCAACTTGGGTTTTGAATATCTTTCGCCTCAAGAAGCCTTGACATATCGAAAAAACAGAGAAAGTCAAGTAATCTTAACAGAGGTAGTGCAGGAACGATTAAACCACATCAATACCATCAAAATAGGGAGTAAAAAGACCAAATTTGAAGCAGCAAATATCGAAAAAGCCATACAAAAACTCCAAGATATTCCACTAGCCGAAGGTTTGGTGCACGCGTGTAATCATATTTATAACCTGTTGGTGTTTGGTTGTGCGTTAGAACAATCTATCGAAGGTGACAAAAAAAGTCACACCCTGCAATATATAGATTGGAAAAATCCAGCCAATAATCTTTATCACGTAACCGAAGAGTTTTCTGTTTTGCGCACTGGCCGAAAAGATACCTACCGCCCAGATATTGTAGTGTTTGTAAATGGGATACCTTTAGCAGTAATCGAATGCAAAAGCCCAACCATAAAAGAACCCCCCATAAAACAAGCCATTAGCCAACACATTCGGAACCAACAAGAAAATGGAATTCAAAGCTTATATGTCTACAGCCAAATACTTTTGGCCACCTCATTAGTAGAAGCCAAATACGCGACTACCAATACCAAAGAAGAATTTTGGGCGGTGTGGAAAGAAAAAGACAACAGCTTTTTAGAAAAACTAGAGGCAATCGTAAATACTCCGTTAGCTAAAGAGGTCGAAGCCAAAATTTTTAAAACTGAAAGTAGAAATTCTTTTGACCATAAGGCCTACATAGAAAAGTACCAACAAAGGGTAGCACCAACGCAGCAAGATATTTTTATCCAAGGCTTGCTAAGTCCAGAGCGATTGCTGCCTATTGTTAAAGATTTTATTCTTTTTGAAGCTGGGGTTGTCAAGAAAGTGGCGCGTTTTCAGCAGTTTTTTTCTATTACTAAAATTATAGATCGAATCAAACCCGTTCGCAATGGCAAACGTAAAGGAGGGGTTATCTGGCACACTCAAGGCAGCGGAAAGTCCTTAACCATGGCAATGCTGGCACGCAAAATACAAGATACCATTCCAAATCCTCAGATTATTTTGGTAACGGATAGAGTCGACCTAGACCGCCAAATTACCGCAACATTACAAAAAGTAGAAGTTGAGGTAATTAATGCAGCTTCAGGAAAACAATTAGTAAGTTTACTACAAGGCAATGGTGATTTGGTGATCACTACCATTATCAATAAGTTTGATGCTGCGGTCAAAGGCTTATCCGATAACCCAATCATTAGTCACAATATTTTCGTACTCATTGACGAAGGACACAGAACACAACATGGGATATTTAATGTAAACATGGAAAAGGTGTTGCCCAATGCTTGTTTCATAGTGTTTACAGGGACACCCCTAATGAAAAAACAAAAGAATACGGCCAACAAATTTGGAGGGATAATTGACACCTATCCTATTGCTGAAGCTGTTGCCGATGGTGCTATTGTCTCTATTCTTTACGAAGGACGCTTAGCCATTCAAGACGTCAATAGAACAGCCTTAGACAAAGGGGTCGATCGTGTAATGGAAGACTTAGAAGAGTATCATAAGGCCGATTTAAAGAAAAAAATGAATCGAGCGGGCTTAATTTCCAAAACAGATCAAAATATTTTCCAAACGGCTTTAGATATAAGCGATCATTTTTATGCGAATTGGGGGGAAGATAAAACTGGAGTGCATTCAGGTTTTAGAGGAATGGTCGTTTGCCCAGATAAACTAACGGCTGTTAAATATAAAAAAGCATTTGACCTGATAGCAAAAGTAAAAACGGAAGTGGTAATGTCTGCACCTGATAACCGTGAAAACAATGAAGATGTCCATAGCTCCCAATCGCCAGAGGTAATTCAATATTATGATTTATTAAAAACAAAGTATGGTCAAGATATAGATAAAACAATTATCCAACAATATGAGAATGGGGAGAATATCGAATTATTAATTGTAATAGATAAGCTCCTAACGGGTTTTGATGTACCACAGACCATTGTTATGTATTTGTGCCGTAAATTAAGAGAACACACTTTGTTGCAAGCCATTGCAAGGGTAAACAGAGTTTACCCAGGTAAGGATTTTGGGTACATTGTAGATTATGCTGGAATTATGGAGGAGCTGGAAGTAGCACTAGAAAGCTATTCTGGTAATGAAGATACGTTTGACGCAGAGGATCTGGCAGGCTCCTTTACAGATATTAATGAAGAAATAAACAGATTACCTCGAGTACATGCGGATGTAGTTGCCATTTTCAAAGGAATAAAAAACAAATTAAACATTGATGAATATATTGTGTTGTTAGCGGATCAGGCCATTAGGGAAGATTTTTATAACAAATTCAATGTTTTTGCTCGAATCCTAAAAATAGCCCTTTCTTCTTTAGAATTTCACAATTCAGGATCCGAAACAGAAAGGGAAATATATAGAGAGGATCTTAAAAAATTTGCCAACATTCGTGTGGCTGCCAATTCGGTTTATCTCGACAAAGTCAGTTTTGCACAATATGAAAAACAATTGCAAAAATTACTAGACCAACACGTCATTACCGAAGAAATTATTCGATTGGTAGAGCCGTTAAATATCTTAGATGCCGATGCATTCGACCAAGAAGTAGAAAAACTTATTGGAGCTCGAGCCAAAGCAGAAAAAATAGCAGCGGCTACAGCAAAGTTCATCTCCATCAATGTGGATACAAATCCAGCGCTCTTTAAAAAATTATCAGAGTTAATTAGTGAAACAATTGCAGATATGCGGGCGAATCGACTGTCCGAAATTGAAGCACTTAAAAAACTAAAGGAAATCAAAGAAAATGCGATCAATGGTTCCTCCAGTGATATTCCTCTCGAAGTACAAGACAAAAAAAGAAATAGAGCCATTTTTCAATTGTTTAAAGATGAAAAACTAGCGAACACCAATTTAGTCGAGTTAACATTAATGTTTGATAAAATTGTGTCAAAATATGAAGTAGTAGATTGGCAGAAGCGTACGGATATCATCAATACAATAGAACTAGAGTTCGGAGACTATTTAATGGATGTCTTTGATGTCCAAATGACAGTAGCAGATGAGTTAACTAAAAAGGCCATTGATATTGCAATAGCGAACAAATAGAATGAGTAAAGAGCAATTTGTATATGGGAACAATACTATTGAATTTGAATTAAATCATTCAAATAGAAAAACCCTAGGTGTTAAAATTATGCCAGATACTTCTGTACATGTTACAGCTCCCTTGGATTTATCACTAGTCAAAATCAAAGAAAATTTAACTAAGAAAGCCAGATGGATAATAAAACAAAAAACACATTTTTTAAATTTTGATGCTACTGAAATATCCTATCAAATCAAATCAGGGTATTCGCTACATTATCTCGGCAGGCAATATAAGGTAATCGTACAAATAGGCACTAAAAATGAGGTCACTTACAACGGAAATCAATTTTTGGTAAAAGTTGAAAACAAAGTAAAAGCTCAAATCGTTTTTGATAAATGGCTAAAAGAAAGGGCGATGGCAAAAATAACAGAAATTGCAAAGCCAATAATCAAAAGATTTGGAGATACTTTTTTTACGCCAAAAGAGATTTTCTTCCAAGACATGCCTAAACGATGGGGAAGTTGCACCATAAAAGACAAATTAATTTTTAACCCCAAATTAATTCATACCCCAAAGCGTTGTATTGAGTATGTAGTGATGCATGAATTATGCCATATGATTTATAAACATCATAACGATGATTTTTTTAAATTACTCACTCAAATGATGCCAGACTGGGAAAAAAGAAAATCTAAATTAGATAGTTATTTGTGAGTTTTTTTAAAATTTCATGCATCTAAGTGTATCAAATAATTTAATTGTGTAGTGTATCCAAAGTTATTAAAAACCCAAATATCTTAAATCTTTTCAAAATAATACCTACATTAACTCTCTCAACAATTTTACAAATATGACCGAAAAAATAATTAGAATTAATAAAGTATTAAGAGAATTAAATATTTCTTTGGAAAGTGCCGTAAAGTATTTAAAAAGTGAAAATATTCATATAGTTGCAAGTCCAAATACCAAGATAAACAATGACGTATATAACCTTTTAGTTGAAAAGTTTAAAACCAAAAACCATATTTCAGCTTCAAATACTTCAAATAATAATCAACCACAAATGGAGCTCAATAGTCACAGGCTTTTTATCGTAATTGAACAAAAAGAGAGAAGTACTATTGTTAGAGATTGTATTACCGAAAAAACTTATCCCTGTAAAAAAATTGCAAAATTAGTTGGTTATGATGTAACAATGCAAGTTAGAGCGTTGGATGATCCGGATAAACCCAAATTAAGCTATAGCGTTTTAAATGATTTTGTGGAGAATAAAGAGTATGAATTTGAAATACTTGAAAAAAAAGAAAATGGCTATAAGATTGAATACTCTGTCAACTTTACTTCTTTCATACCCTTCTCTTTTGAAAAATATATCGAAAACAATAAAATAAAGTTAACAATTGACAAAATTGATGTTGATCTAAATAGATTGTCATTTAAATTACCTGCTGCCAAAACTATTGAAATCAAAAAGTATTCATTTGATAATAATATAGCTATTGAAAATGTTTTTTCAATTGGAGAAAAATATAATTTCACAGTTTACGGTTTTAGAAAAATTGATGATAATACCTCTATTTTATTACTAGAGCATCAAGGATTTAAAACCACTGTTAAAGCTTTTCCTTTTCAAAAAGAAGACAATTTGCCAGAAAATGTTACATGTTTGGTTACCAAGATGTTTGATAACAAAATGTATCTTCAACAGGATAGATTTTCAACTTTTAATAATCTCTACAAGGAAGGAATGCAATACGAGTTTCATGTGCTTAGCATGGATAATGATGGCAAATCCAATTCAAATTACTTTTTATTAGAAGATAATTATGGTTTCAATCACAAACTTTACTATCATGAATTTGACAATTCTGAGTTTGAATCAATCGAAATAGACGATAAAATTTTTTTGTATTTACGAAAAATTGATGAAAAAGGCTTCTTAGTTTTATACCTGAATTCATTTGCTAATCAAGGTGAATTTATTACAGCTCAGTCAGTTTTTGAAAAGATTGAGCAAGCTGATAATGTAAAAAAGTATTTTTTTGATTTGGAAGAAATTCTACAATCTAGAAAGTATAAGTACCAAAATTTTTCGCAACTTTTTGAAGATTATGCAAACAAAGAAAATCTTTGGATTTTCTCTTATTTAAGTTTTTTAGATGCGTTAATTCAAAATTACATCAAACACAATGAATTAGAAAAAGCAATAGAATTTAATAACATTTACATTGCTGTTGAAGAATGGATGCTAGAGGGGTCTGATTTTCTTCAAAAATTCAGCCAAGAAAAAAAGTTAACCATAATTAAAAAAGCTGAAGATCAATTAGCAAAAGCCAAGGCTAAAAATGAAGCTTTAAGACTAATATTAGATGACAAAAGTGATGATTATATTGAGGAAGTTCTAAAAACACTTAGACTAAGTAGTTATCTTAGAGGTCATAAAATAAATATATTTAAGTATATCATTTTTTCAACAACAGAAATTGCTAACACAAGAACTTTAATCGAGATATTGCTTTTATTAATAAAAGGTGATATGCTGGATCCTTTTGATATTAATAATTTTATTAATATACTCCAAAAAAGAATAAATGTTGAAAGATATGATTTAACACCAAGCCTAATAGCTAATGAATCTAAACAATTTGATGAAAATACAGCAATTGCTGTTCAAAATATAATTAGCGTACTGGGTCTACAAATAATTTTGTTTACCCAAAGTGGGAATACCTCAAAAGCCATACTTAAATCCGCTATGATGTGCAGATATATAAGTATTTTATGTATTGATGAAGTTACAAAAAAGCATTATTTAGAAAAAAGCATTGAATGCATAACCGCTTCTAAAACTATTAACTTAAATCCAGAAGTGTATCATAATTTTAATATAGAAAAACTATCAAAATTAATTTTAGCAAAAGATACATCAGTAAGAAGTGAAAATCTAGTAGGCAACCAATTATTCAATCAAAATGGATCTATTTACGCTACAAATAGTGGTTGGGCTATTTTATCCAAGCAACAAGATTCTATTTCCTTAAAGAAAAAGGAGCTGAAATTAAATAAATTAGCTTCATTTTTTGACGACAAAATATGTGTCGCAACCCCTTACGATTTTGACTACAATCTAGTTAATAATGCATCAATCGAAGATTGCTTCAACAATTGGACTAAATATTATTCAATATCAAACATTAAAAAATCAAAAAAATCCAAGCAAAGTGACAACCTAGCGGTTGGTCAAAAAATAAGTGTCATCGCTAAAAATTATTTAAAGAACAATAATAACATTCTTTTTCTACAAATAACTGACCCTGATTTTGAAGGTGATGGTATAATACCAGCAAATGAAATTTTCAAGTGTTATCTGGATGGTATTAATGAAATAATAAATCCTAAAGATGAGTTTAATGCTGAAATCATTAAAATGGATGATAAAGGAAGAATTTCATTTTCAATTCTAAATGATATCTGGGAAAAAACGCTTACTGAAGCAAATATTAACGACAACATCGATGCCAAAGTACTCCAAATCAACAACAAAGACATCTTTCTGATTACAGAAAATGGTCATCATGGATATTTATATAACATCGACAATTTATTTGATTTTGAGGAAAGAAAAGTTTATAAATTTAAAATTGAGGACATTAACTACGAAAAGTTGTCCTTAAATTTAAAATATGTGGCTAATTCAGATAGTTATTTCAACGAAAAAAGTGTACTTAGACAGTTTCTTGAACGATCAAACATACTATTATCCAATGAAGAAAATGAATTGAATGAAGAAAGCATCGGTCATAATTATAGTTTATTGATAATCGAATTATTGAAATGTATCGAAAGTTATATTTATTTTGAAAAGGACTTATCTAAAAAATTTGAATATTTCCAACTTTCAAAATTAATTGGTTCCATAACGAGGAATCCAAAATCATTTTATTTTGATGGTATTATTACTTATCATCTAAACGTCCTTAATTTTAAAAACGCTGATTTCAAAAACAGTAGCTTTAATTTTGAACCAATTGACGATAAAACTTTAAGCTTTCTAAAAAGTTTAGAAAAAATTAATGAAATCTATAAATATCTTAATTACTTCAATAAACCTGATAGCATACCTGACCTAATTCTACATAGAAATGAAACAGAAAGTAAAGACAAGCTAAGATTAATTAATATAATTTTAGCTCACAATTTACTATTAACGGATGATTCAGATGAAATCATTTTTAGAAGAACCAAAGATTTGATATATGAGTATTTGACGAATGAGAAAACAAACTCATTTAGTAATTTAATATCTCCAATTCAAAATGAAGATACTACCGAAATTGAAAATGATATAGATAATGAACTAGAAGAATTAGAAATTGAACCAACAAATTTAGGTAAAGAAGGCCCTTACCGTGAATTCAAAACATCATTTATTTATTATGCAGTATCCAGCAGTGCCGATATCGATAAGCAATCCTTCATCATAATGAAAACTATGGCAGGTTTTTTAAATGCTAAAGGTGGTAGTTTGTTCTTAGGTGTTAATGATTATGGTGAAATTATTGGTTTAGAAAATGATTACAAATATTTTAGCCAATCAGCAAATGACGATAAATATGAAAGAGAGATAAGAAGCTGTATAGTCAAGTTTTTCAATAAAGATGTAAATAGTCAAATTGAATTTAAATTTCATAAATCTTTAAATTTAGAATATTGCGAGATAATTATTCCGGAGTATGAAAAACCTGTTCCATTAAATGATAGTTTCTATCAAAGACAAGGCAACGAAACAAGAATCATTACCGGCAATGATCTAGTTT
The DNA here is from genome assembly GCF_000611675.1 of Flavobacterium succinicans LMG 10402. Lineage (GTDB taxonomy): Bacteria > Bacteroidota > Bacteroidia > Flavobacteriales > Flavobacteriaceae > Flavobacterium > Flavobacterium succinicans. The sequence continues at coordinate 234,124 of NZ_JATV01000001.1, forward strand.
TATTTTTTGAAAGAAAATTACAAGCCAAGAGATTCTCAGATAGTGTAGTTTTTAATGTCACTAAAGAAATTGACAATTCCAATAATTCAAAATCATACTCAAATATACCTGAACCAATTGAAATAGCTCTTACTCAAGAAAATCCTGATTTTTATGTGGACCAAAAATCAGCTAATGATCAATTAATCATTGATTATAATATTGTTACGCCGAAAGTTATTGCTTACTTATACATTTTTATTAATGGCAAATATCTATTAAGCCGTAAAAACTTATCTGATATTAAGGGAGCAGAAGAAATAGTTATTTATGATAATATGAAAAAAGGTTATTTGCTGCAATGTTACGATAATGGTTGCGTAAACAAAGTTGAGGTTAGGACATTATTAGATAAAACATTTAATTTCCTTTATAGTGGTGCCTTTAGCTTAGAAGGAAATCTTATTGGTTTATTTTTAATAAAAGAAGATTGTCTTATTGAAGTGAATACCATTAGAAATGAGATTCGTTATGTAAAGCTTTTCAAAACAACTGACATTACAACGCATACTCATTTAAAGTTGAAAGGGAATAATATTGTTCAAGAAGATTTTGACAAATTAGACAGTTTTAGAATAATTGACAATATACATAGTGATAAATTATCAAGAATTACATATTCTTCAAAACAAAGATTGGGTGCAAAAGTAAACAATCCCATATACAGTGATGAAGTAAAATATCTCAACTCATTATAAAATTATGAGCATTTAATTAGGAAGCATCTGCATTTTGTTTTTGTAGGTGCTTTTCCGTTTCATTACACATTTCTACTGCACACTAAAAAACTGTACACTGATCACTTTCTATCTCGGCACCCACAAAACCAAAAAAGCCTGCAAGAGTATGGATTTTGATGAGGTCATTCCATTTCATATCGTAGTATAAAAATCCATACACTTGCTCACGCTACTGCCAACACACTAGGAAAGTTCAGTATTTGATTTTTCAGGAAGGTTACAACATCTTTCCGGTACATTTCAAGTCTCCCCTTACGTTTGAAATAGCTCAAAAATCAAATATTCCTAAACCAGAAATTCCCTGCAAACAAGAGACACGTACTTTTGTATAGGACCTGCAGGTAAAAAAAAGGGCACTAAAATAGGAACGCCGCAATCCCACGCATCGCTAAGGCTGGCAGCAAGCAGTACTCCGCATCATGTGTATTGGAAATATAAGTTCCGCATCAATTATCAGCTGCCAGCCTAAGCGCGGCGGGGTTGCGGCTGGCGTAAATATTTAGTGCCAGCTGCTGGGCTCCAGCCTTTTTAGCTCGGCGCGAAAATGCGCCGGACTTAGTAGTGCTGCTTCCGCCCAGCAGCTGGTGGACTGCAGGTCCATAACAAATACGAGCTCCATTCCAGGGCGGCAACTGGAAGAACCAGCTGATAAATCCGAGTCCTACCATTGCTAAGGCTCACAAGGTAAAAATCCGTGTTTAGTGTTTGTGATGGTCGTAGCTTTTCAGTGAAAGTTTATTGGAATTTAAATACCTATTCACCTTTATCGGAACCATCACAAAATCTCATTTTAGCATTTTTACCTTGTGAGCCTAAGCACTGCTGGGTCGGTATTTTTCGCACCTGCTTCTTCCACTTCCCGCCCCTCCATTCCGCAAAAAAACACCAAAAGTGGAATTACCAGAGCTGCCGCTGCTCTACCTCAAACCTTTTCACCATTTAAAATTCAGTGGAATTACGTCAAGCTGCCACTGCAAACAATCAACATCGGACAACAATTCAAAACCCCTAAGTTTAGTGGAATCACGTAGTTTCCTAGGAAATAAAAAAAAAGTGAAGCAAAGGTCAAAATCAAATTTCAAAACAAAAGAACCGGCACGCCTAAAAATGAAAAATCTTCCTCTGAAAAGAATAGCCTTCGGTGAAAAACCGAAAGCTTTCTTTTCTAGAGAGTATTTTTCATTTTTTTCTTTCTTATTTGAAATCTGATTTTAGAAGAGGGCTTTCTTTTTCTTTATTCATTATAGATTTAAAATCTCGATTTCCGAAAAAAAATATTTTTTAAAAAGTCAGTTGTTCAAAAAACGTTAAAACCATGAAAGCACCAATTTATTACATCATTGAAGGCGGGGATTATATAGGGGACTATGTATATAGCATCCAAAAAGATAAATTGATAAAAGGCGGAGATATGATGCTGTATCGCTTCCAAATGCCAAAAGATGAAGCCTTACAACTTCTAGACAATTTAAACGAAACTCGTGATTTTGGACTCTTTTTGCGCCTAATGAGCATTGAATATTTGAATTGATTGCATCAAAATTTGATTTTAAAAAAAATAAGCCATCTAAAATAGTATACGCCATGACACAATTTATCATCAAAACCAACAAGCCCGGAATACAGTACTCACAACCTCATTTTTTTGTTTTAAACAAAGGAATGAATAGCGGAAAGCCCCAAAATGATTCCTTTACCAACAGTTTCGCGATAATTTTCAAAAATAAGGCTGAGGTCGACAACTATTTCTGGATAGCTTTTGCACTTTGGAAATCTCAATTCTGGCAACAGCACCTTATCGGCTCAGTAATTCCATTTGTTCGCTTATCCGATTTCAAAAAAGAATTCATCACCAAATCCACCCAAATGATGCAAGAACACGAAGAACACCAGAAAAACATCGAAGCATTAAAACTCTTAGAACAACAAGAGAAAAAATTCAATCAAAATATCAACCTGATCAATGACCTTAGAAAAGTCATTTTGTACCGGTATTGCCACAAATAGCGATACTTGTAGAAACAACCCCAAATCGTCTAATAATATCAGGTATGAATTCCCCTCTTGAGAGGGGTTAGGGGGTGTGTTTTTTTTACAACGGTAGAAAATCCAAAAATAAAGTACATAAAAAAACCTGATCCAAACTGGACCAGGCTTTCCTATAAATCCGGGAAAAGGTTACCACGCCAAACCCGAATTATTTCTTTTTTGATTTTGTCAATCCCTTCAAAAGCAGCGAAACGCAAAAACTTACTATCGCTCCTACAACAGCTAAGATAATCGTTTTGAGAATATCTTCCGAAAATATGTTAGGCGCAATACTCAACAACGTTCCAGATGCCGTGCCCATTTTGGTGGTCACACTAGTCTCCATCTCGAATATTTTTTTGCCCTTTTTCAGAGTCTAATTCAATTCCCCCTTCGGGGGCTAGGGGGCTATCTGTAGTCAATTGACTTACCGCAGAAATTACCCCACCTGCTACGGCCAAATAACCTGCTGCAGTAGTAATCGCTACGGGCAATGCTACCGGAGCCGCTAAAAGTGTCCCTCCAACAGCCGCCAAGGCCAAACCTATGGTGCGTAACACTCTGAAAAATTTTGGGGTGGGAGCTTTTGCTCTTTTAATTACATTCATACTTTCTATATTTTTTAATTCCTTGTTGTCCTGAAGTATAATTTCTATACTGAATAAAGCAATATAAAATGACAATTGCTTTGTCAGGTTGAGCGCAGTCGAAACCCTTCATAAACAATAACGTCAATGCTAGCGGAGTCTAAGGATTAAGATTCAACAATTAACAACACACTTTCGTTTTGATCCAAAGCTTTAAATACTAATGTTTTTAGCTTGGTAAATGCTTTTCGAGATAGCAATCCCAATCCGGGACCAGATATCTTCGTTACCGGTGCAATACAACCGTGCAATTCTTGCAAAGCATTATTGGCAGGATGAAACAAAATCAAACTTCTGTTTTGGACATCCATCACCTCCAAATGCCACTGGAATTTTGGACTGTAGCGCTTTCTAATAAAATATTCCCCTTCCGGAATGCAGGAAACCCTCTTTTCATTATTCTTCCAAGGCAATTCAATAGTAGTACAAATCAATTTGCCCTCGCATTTGAGTTGTCCATTGGTTCCTTCGGGGAAATATTGTCTTTTTAAGACTAAAACCATCCTACAAGCCGACTACCTGCACCAAAGAAAGTGGGTTATATGCCCCATTTTTCAACGGGTACATTTGCCCATTCACCTCTTGGTAAAACTCCACGCCTAAAGCCAAAAACAATGGATTCGTACTGTTAGCACTCACAGAGTTGTCCTGGTCAATGGCTACGGTTGGGTTAATATCCCAAGGCAAAATTGCCGTTTCAGAATTCACCACTTCAAAAGTTTCGGCTTCAAAATCAATAGCAGCACCAGCCGAAATGATTTTGAAATGCGTAGTCCCAGAAGGAGCTGCAATCATAGTTGTGGGTACAAAAGGTGCCATACTCAAGCCTATCGTTCCAGATACACGGTCAATTGTTCCCACAAACGGAGCAAACAAAGTCGTTCCTAGTTTTCCTCCAATGTTGAATTCAAACCCCGCCAACAATTCTGCCTCGCCATCAATCACGTTGCGCAACCCTCTCGGATTCGTCGCATCCGCCTGAATGACTTTGGTCATGGCTTTGGTCAAACGGCTTACCATTCTTCCGTCTGCCGAATTGATTAACACCTGACGCAACGCGGTTCTAAGCACCTTGCCAGCCTTGCCAGCCCTTCCAAACTCCGAACCATTCTCACGCGTTCTTTGAAAGGCGGGGTCATTGGCGATTCTACTAGCGTCAATACCGCCTTTTTCTCTCGCCAAATGCCCGTCTTTCGTTTTGTAAAAAGTAATATCTCCGATAGTACCTTTCAATTTAATTATGCCTTTCTGTCTTGCCATAATTCCTAAAATTTAAAAATGAATAATCCATCAAACTCCCTCAATCATCTTCCTGTTGCAACACTTTTCGATTGATTATAAAGCAAATTTTAGAAGATTAAAGCAGATAAAAAAGAATAGGGTATTCCATATGGCACTATCAAACATAAATGGCAGAAATAGTCACAAATGACTATTTATTTCCCTCGAGTTGGGAATCAACTTGTATATGCAATCAAAAGAAAAAATTATTAATTTTATTCTGACTGCAAATAATAACGTCAGTAGTTTAAAGTATGTCAAAGCCCAATCAAAGCTATAGATAGAGTATGAAAACAGAGAATAAGAGGTTGTGTATCTACCCAAAAGACATACAGCGTATCACCGGAAAGAGTTACCGCCAAAGCATTCGATTACTTCAAAAAATCCGTGTTGACCTCAATAAGAATGATAATGAGTTAGTCAGCATAACTGAATTTTGCAACTACACAAGTTTAGTACATGAACAAGTACTTACATTAATAATTGATTAAAATGGGTTAAACTTATCCGTTTTTTGAACAAGTATTTAATCAAAAATTCGTATTTTAGAACTGCAATAATTTGCCATTCATAAAGATGGATATTCGAGGTTCAAAATCGAGACCCTATAATTTAATCAGCGAAAACCCTATTATATAAAGGCGTTACACAGGAAATACAAATCCCTTCCTCTCTGCTAGAAAATCAAGCAGCGTATTTTCAAAATGATAACACCCAATTTTACACTCATGAAGGTAAAGTTGGGTGTTTTTTTATGGAGAATTCATAGGTTACAGAAATAGATTTCGTTCTGTGTTTAAAGCTTCTTGTGTAATTCAAGCAACTCAAATGATGATGATTAATTATGACTTTACGAACGTTATCACAAATCTTCTTTTTGTTACTTGGTGTCAAAAGTATTGCTCAAGAGAGTACTACTAGCATCAAAAACAATGTCAATTTTATCGGAATTGGTTATGCTATGGGTGAAACCATTCCCTCAATTAGTATATTTCCGGAAACGAAGACACAAAAAGGGGTTGATTTTACTTTTGGCACAACTACCTTTGAAAACGACACTTGGGCCAAACGGTTAAATTATCCCAAAACTGGAATATTGCTATCTTTTGCTGATTTTGGTAATAAGGAGAAAGTGGGTTACGGAATTAGCGTAATGCCTTTTTTTGATTTTGGTGTTTTGAATAGTGTGACTCCACGCATCCGTTTTCAGGTGGGTTTGGGAGGATCTTACAATAACGTCATTTATGACAAAGTTACCAACCCTGGAAATTTTGGAATTTCGACTCACTTTACTTGGGCTTTTAGATCCTTTTTGTATTATGATCTGGTGCATCGAAAAGACTTCAACCTGAAAATTGGTGGAGGCTTTACCCATTTTTCAAACGGTCATACCCGATTGCCCAATCACGGTTTGAATTCTTATTTAGCTACTGTAAAAACAGAATTGAATTTCGTCAAAAACACTGCTTCTGTTCCAACTTTAGTTAGTCCCTCGGATCAATCACATACGCAAACCTACTATGGAACTCGATTGGGCTTGGGACAAAAAGTCTTGGCTCGTGATTATAATGCACTGAAAAATGTGTATACTAGTTCTTTTTCGGTAGGTCGAATAAAGGATAAAACCTTTAAATACGGTGTAGGTTTCTTCTATCGATTCTATGATGATTATTATGATTACATTAAAGAAGAAGGTTCAGTGATCAATACCCAATTTCCAGCATTGAAAAATAATCCCTTCAGAAATGCCTCAGCAATTGGTTTGTATACCAATTTTGAAGTCTTAATTCATCATATCAGTATTGAAACAGAATTAGGAATAAACGTGTACAAACCTGCTTTTAAACTGGATTGGTATTTAAATAACGGAAGTGCTGCTTCGGGGGTATATATTCCCAAACCATTTGGACTTAAAGCCAAAACAAAGCAATATATTTCCTCTCGTTTAGGATTTCGGTACTACGCGATTACCGCCAAAAAAGCACCCCAACACAATGTTTTTGTTGCCGCAACTATCAATGCTAATTTAGGACAAGCCGATTTTTCTGAACTGAGCTTTGGATATGTTTATAGTCCGAAGAGAGCTAGTAAGTAGTATGCTATTTTTAAGAACTGAAAAACAGAAATTTATGCAAAAAAGAATGATTGTGTTTTTTATCTTACTACTTTTTATTAACTGTAAAAGAGAAAGAATAGATAGTCCGATTGAAGCAAATTTGCCAGTCCAATCAGTATCAATTGACACTACAGACGGAGATCAATTTATAGCTATATTGCAATTGGAGGATTCAAAAAAATCGATCAACTTATCTAAAGAGGAAATTAAGACAATTGAAGTTTTGCTTAGAAGCAAAGTAAAACATTACAATGAAAGTTATGAGAAAAACTATATTGAACTAAGATATTATAAAAGACAATATTTTCCACAAATTGATGAAAATGGAGATAAGTTAGTTGGGATTTACTGTTTTTGTAGTGTTGAAGACAATGATAAGTGGAAAATTCAAAAATTAAAAAGTCCCAAGGATGGAGGTAAATGTTATTTATACGCAACTATAAATGTTACTAAAAAAAATGTTACGTTTTTTCAAACTAATGATAGAGCATAAAAAATACTTTGTATTTTACGATTTGGGCTAATAATAAAAATGGAGTTACTTTAGAGTGAAACTGATTGTTGCCGACGATGTTGTGAGCAATAGTAAAATAGTGTACAATACTACTGTAGGCGTCCCTATGATTTTATTCTTCTCATCTGATTTTTGTAAATAGCGGTATTTTGCTAAAAGTGTTATTTAGCAATACTTTACAATTGAATGTTCTGCTATTAACTAGATTCGTCTTATTTTTGCAAAATGAAGGATACAGTTTCAAATGAAAGAAAAAGCTATAACAATTATGGTACTTTTCTAAGAGAGAAATACAACGGACAAAAGGTGTATAAAGTTATTGTAGACGCTGGTTTTAGTTGTCCAAATCGTGATGGGAGTAAAGGATTTGGAGGATGTACGTATTGCAATACCGATTCTTTTACGCCTGAACTTTCTCGACAATTGCCAAGCATTACCGATCAAGTAGTGCAAGGCATCCAACGCGCCCAAAAGTCCTACAAAGCAGAACGCTTTATTGTTTATTTTCAACCCAATACCAACACTTATGGTGATGTTGATTATTTGAAAAAATGTTATGACGAAGCCATAGCAGCTGCGCCAGAGCTTATCGTTGGACTTTCTGTAGGTACACGTCCTGATTGTTTGAATCCTGAAAAAATTGCGTTATTAGAATCCTATTGTGATCGATTAGATGTTGATGTTGAAATGGGAATGGAATCCATATATGATGCGACGCTGCAACAAATTAATCGAGGTTGTTCCCATCAAGAGTTTATTCAAGCGGTAGAATGGTTTGCCAACAGTCCAATTGATTTGTGTATTCATACTGTGTTTGGGTTTCCAGGAGAAACTACCGAGATGATGTTACAATACATACACGAGATCAATCAATATCCTCAAATAAAATTTGTGAAGTTTCATCATTTACATATTGTAGAAGGTTCCATACTTGGTGTGCACTATAAACGTAATCCCTTTCCGCTTTTTACTTTAGAAGAGTATACGGATTTATTGTGCCAGTTAATTCCGTTGTTGCGACCAGATATTGTAGTACAACGTTTGTTTGGTATTTCTGATTGGGAATTACTTATTGCGCCCAATTGGGGACTTAAAAAAACGTTGATTCAGAATTATATGGATAAAGAAATTAGTAAGCGTAATTGTATTCAAGGGTCACAGTATCCAATTGATTAGGGCTATGGTTCGGTTTTTCATTCATGCTTAAAAATACACAATCAAAGTAGTATATTTGTATTGGGTAAAAATCCTTTCTTTATCCTTTATCTTATCCTTCTGCTATGCGTAATTTTGTATTGCTTTTTTTGCTATTTCTTGGTACTTGTGCTTTTGCTCAAGACCTTTCCTACGATGAATCAAAACCTAAGAAGAAACTTGATTCTTTGTATAGAGAAGATCAGTTTTATTTTGGAATTACTTATAATACATTAACAAATACTCCCAAAGGATACGATAAAGATAAAATTGCAGCTGGTTTTACCGCAGGTTTTTTAAGAGACATGCCGTTAAATGCGTCTAGAACGGTTGCCATAGCTGCTGGTTTAGGTTTGACGCATAACAATTACAATCATAATCTTAAAATCTCGGGTTCTGGTAAAAATCCTGACTATAATTTATTGGAACGTGGTACGTACAGTGCGAATAAGTTATCAACCTTAACTGCCGATTTTCCCATTGAACTGAGATGGCGTACCTCTACTTTTGAAAGTACGCAATTTTGGCGAATTTATTTAGGAGCGAAATTTAGCTATATGCTTTATGATCGTAGTTTGTATGAGGCGGGTAGTGATCGAATAGTGATTAAAAACAATAATGATCTCAATCGATTAGGCTACGGCGCACACATTGGGGCTGGTTACAACACTTTTAATGTGTATGTACAATATGGGCTCAACTCGTTATTTCAGAAAGGGCAATTAGCAGGAGAACAACTTCAGATGCAAAATTTTAATTTAGGTCTAATATTCTACATCTTATAACCAAAGAATCATTAGCAATATTTGCGGAATACTACCTGATATAAACCCTATACTTAGCTCTTTGGGAGTGTGCGCATTCATTACTAAACGAGACGATGCAATAACGCCATTTAAAAAAATAAAGGTGGGTACTACAATTGAAAAATCTTGTGGGTGCTGCAATTGTAAGCCTATGATAAAAATGGTGAGCGAACTAAAGGCTAGCATATGAATACTGGCTTTGATTTTAGCAAACAAAAGTAATAAGGTTATTAAAGTACTCAACAAAGCACCTAAAAAGAAAAAATGCAATTCTAAATAGTATTCAATGGTAATGGTCTTTTTAATCAGTAATATCATTAAAAAGCATTGAAAGATTAAGGGTAGTTTGCGTTGCTCTAATTCATAAGCCATGACCGAGTCGATTTGTTTTAAGGCTCTTAATAATAAATAAAGTAAAACGGGAACAATAATGGTGAGTATCAGAATTTGAAGCAAAACAAAAGCTATTTCCTTTAGATCAAAAGAAGTAGCATTGTAATAAAAATAAAACAGCGTTGCCATCAAAGGAATAAATATAGGATGGAACGCGTAAGAAAAGAAGGTTATTATTTTTTTCAAGGTCAATTTGTTTGGTTTGCCAATTTTGATCTCGCAATTTACAATTGTTTTGATGGGATTGCAACCCAAAGAAGTTCAAGTTAAATAAATATGAAATGAAGATGAGATTGCTTGTCTTTATAGTATTTTTACTCTCAAATCAAGAATACAATGAATCTTTCTATTGCTACGATTTCGCAACAAATAAATGCCACTTTCAAAGGCGACCCTTCAGTACTTATCGATGCTATTGCTATAGATAGCCGTTCCTTGCAAAACGGACCGAACACCTTGTTTTTTGCTTTGATTGGTCCCAACAACGATGCGCATTCGTATATCAATGATTTGATTCAAAAAGGCGTTACTCATTTCGTGGTGCAATACATTCCTAAGCATTGCGAAGGAAAAGCACAGTTTTTGGTGGTACAAAATACGTTAACAGCCTTACAAGAATTGGCGAGCTATTATCGCAGTTTATTTCATTTTCCAGTAATTGGTGTCACGGGTAGCAACGGAAAAACCATCGTAAAAGAGTGGCTCAATTTCTTGCTAAGCCCCGATTATTCTATCATTCGTAGTCCCAAAAGTTATAACTCACAAGTAGGTGTTCCTTTGTCTGTGTTGGCGATTGCCAAGCAACATAATTTCGGAATTTTCGAAGCCGGAATTTCTACCGTAAATGAGATGGTGCATTTGGAAAAAATCATTCGCCCCACGCTTGGGATTTTGACAAATATTGGTTCGGCTCACGACGAAGGATTTTCTTCTATTGGCGAAAAAATAAAAGAAAAATTGCAGCTGTTTAAGCACTGTGATTTGTTGATTTATAATAAAAATAAAACTATCGATGCTTTTTTGAAACCGTCATTAAAAACTTTTTCTTGGAGTTTTAAAGATACCACTGCGGATGTTTTCATTCAAAAAACAAGCATTTTAGATAAAACCAAGTTGCATCTTCAACTACAGTCGTATGCTTTTGATATCATTATTCCTTTTCAAGATGATGCTTCTATCGAAAATGCGATTCATTGTTTGATGGTGTTGTTGCATTTGGGCTATGATAGAGTGACTATCGAACATCGGATGTATTTGTTGTATCCCGTTGAAATGCGACTAAAGGTCAAAGACGGCATTAATAGCACCACAATTATTGACGATAGTTACAGTTCCGATTTTCAGTCTTTAAAAATTGCATTGGATTTCTTAGAAAGTCAAAAACAATACAAGAAAAAAACAGTGATTTTGTCCGATATTTTTCAAAGCGGATTATCGAATGAAGAATTGTATTCCAAAGTATCGCAGCTTGTTATTTCTAACAAAATTAACCGCGTGATTGGCATCGGAACGACCATAACCGCTTTTAAACATAAGTTCGTCAATTGCACTACGTATGCTACTACTGCCGATTTTTTAGCAAAATTGGATAGTGCTACTTTTAGCAACGAAACCATTTTAATCAAAGGCGCAAGAAGCTTTCATTTTGAAGATATTGTGGCTGTATTAGAAGAAAAAAAGCACGAAACGGTTTTGGAAATCAATCTCAATGCCATTAGTCATAATCTTAATTTTTTCCGTTCGAAATTACAACCTTCCACTAAAATGATGGTGATGGTTAAAGCTTTTGGATATGGAAATGGCGGTTTTGAAATTGCCAAATTACTAGAACATCACCAAGTTGATTATTTAGGTGTGGCTTTCGCCGATGAGGGAATTGCTTTGAAAACAGCAGGAATTCATCTGCCGATTATGGTTTTGAATCCTGAGTCTACGAGTTTTTCAGCGATTATTCAACATCAATTAGAACCTGAAATCTATAGTTTGAAAGGCTTGCGTTCCTTTTTGAAAATAGCCGAACAAAAGAATCTAAAGCACTTTCCGATTCATATCAAACTCGATACAGGTATGCACCGATTGGGCTTTGAAAAAGATACCATCGAGGAATTAATCGCGATACTCAAAGACACTACTTTGGTGCGAGTAAAAAGTATATTGTCGCATTTGGCCACAAGTGATGACCTAAACCATCAAGCTTTTGTTGCATCTCAAATTGAGTTGTTCGATAATTTATCCAGCCGTTTGATGACCGAGTTGAATATTCAGCCCATTCGCCATATTTTGAATACTTCGGGCATTAGTAATTTTCCGAAAGCGCAATACAATATGGTTCGTTTGGGAATTGGTTTGTATGGTGTTTCTAATGATGACGAAGAACAAAAAGAATTAGAAAATGTGAGTACGCTCAAATCCGTTATTTCACAAATCCGAACGATTCCAGCTGGAGATTCTGTAGGTTATGGGCGTCGTTTTATGGCTGATAGGCCTACCAAAGTAGCCACAATTCCTATTGGCTATGCCGATGGTATCGCACGACTTTGGGGAAATGGAGTAGGATATGTGTCGATTCATCAGCAAAAAGCCACCATTATTGGAAGCGTTTGTATGGATATGCTAATGGTAGATGTTACCGCAATTGATTGTCAAGAAGGCGATGCGGTAATCATTTTTGGCGAAAGCCCAACCGTAATCGAAATGGCCGAAAAGCTACACACCATTCCCTATGAAATTCTAACTAGTATTTCCCAACGGGTGAAGCGGGTGTTTTACAGGGAATAATTTTTAGAGTTTAGGAAATTTTTAAATATCTTTATCTTCTAATCAAATAACTAAAATTGTAAATATGGGAATGATTTCAGAATTTAAGGATTTTATTGCTAAAGGCAACGCCATGGATTTAGCAGTAGGAGTGATCATTGGTGGCGCTTTTGGTGCTATTGTGAACTCATTGGTAGCAGATGTTATCACGCCAGCTTTATTAAACCCAGCATTAAAAGCTGCTCAAGTAGAAGATTTAGCAGGACTAAAAACCGATGGAGGTATTTTGTACGGTAAATTTTTGGCGGCAATCATAAGCTTCTTAGTGATAGCTTTTGTGATCTTTTTGATGGTAAAAGCCATTAACAGTATGAAGAAAAAAGAAGAAGCACCTGCTCCTGCAGCACCAGCTGGACCAACTCAAGAAGAATTATTGACTCAAATTAGAGATCTTTTAAAGAAATAATACCGCTACACTAGTGTCTAACTTAACGTCTCTTTTTCCAAAATAGAGGCGGTTTTTTTGTGTTGATAAATAGAAAAACATATAAAATGTTTCATATGTAACAATTTGTTAAATATTGTGAATCACCTTGTTTTGTTTCTTAGTTTACTTACTTTTGTAATTCAATAGTAAGTCAATATAAAAGAGATACGATGAGAATAGCAGTTGTAGGCGCTACCGGAATGGTAGGCGAAATCATGTTGAAAGTTTTAGCAGAGCGTAATTTTCCAGTTACCGAGTTAATTCCTGTTGCTTCAGAAAAATCAGTAGGAAAAGAAATAGAATTCAACGGAAAAAAATATAAAGTGGTAGGATTGCAAACGGCAGTAGATTTAAAAGCAGATATTGCTTTGTTTTCTGCTGGTGGAGGAACTTCTTTGGAGTGGGCTCCTAAATTTGCAGCCGCTGGTACTACAGTAATTGATAATTCTTCAGCTTGGAGAATGGACCCAACCAAAAAATTAGTGGTTCCAGAAATCAATGCTAGCCAATTGACTAAAGAGGACAAAATCATTGCGAATCCGAACTGTTCTACAATTCAGATGGTATTGGCTTTGGCACCTTTACATCAAAAATATAACATCAAACGCGTTATCGTTTCTACCTATCAATCCATTACAGGGACAGGTGTAAAAGCGGTACAACAATTCGAAAATGAAGTAGCTGGAATTGAAGGCGACATGGTGTACAAATACAAAATCAATCGCAATTGTATCCCGCAATGTGATAGTTTTGAAGACAACGGTTACACCAAAGAAGAAATGAAATTGGTCAACGAAACCAAAAAAATCTTAAGTGATGATACCATCAAAGTTACCGCAACTGCTGTTCGTGTACCTGTAGTTGGAGGTCATAGCGAAGCGGTGAACGTTGAGTTTACTAATGATTTTGATGTTTCAGAAGTTAGAAATATTTTACATCACACCGATGGTATCGTGGTACAAGACAATTTGGATACGTTCACTTACCCAATGCCTCGTTATGCGGAAGGAAAAAATGAAGTTTTTGTAGGTAGAATTCGTCGTGACGAGAGCCAAGACAATACCTTAAATATGTGGATTGTGGCGGATAACTTGAGAAAAGGAGCGGCTACTAACACCATTCAAATTGCAGAATATTTGATAAAAGCAAATTTGGTATAAACAATCGTTTTTACGTTATAAAGAGAGCGCCTTGATAAATCGAGGCGCTCTTTTTTTTAATTGTATAAGAATTGAGCAGCATCTTGACTTGTTTTAATTGGGTCATGATAGGCATTGGGCACCTCTCGAAACGTCCAATTGAAGGGCAATCCAAGTTGTTTAGCAAGTGCTTTGCCGCTATTGTAAAAATATAAAGCGCGATCTATTCGGTTAAGACCTTGGGCATCTGCGGAAGTATTATGTCTGAATCCACTGCTTTGGTCGCTGCCACTTGCGTTACAAACCGTACAAGGGCTTCCTACTTGCACAGTGAGATGGGCTCTCAAAAAACTAGCATAATTCTCAGTGGTAATAGGTGCTTCTTTTAATCCATAGGGAAATAGAGCTGCTGTGTCTGGTGCAGTAAACCACCCTCCGTTGGAGCTGATAATTCTGTTTATTTTTTCGCTTGGTTTCATCAACGCCAAACGATGTGCAAACTGTCCTCCTCCCGAATGGCCATAAATATCATAGGTCGTTTGCGTACTTTTGGTTCTTTTTTGAATTTCCTCAAATAAAGGAGCAATGTAAGAGAAAGTCCATTGTGATTCCGGATTTAAATCTTCTGGTTTGGGCTTGTTCGTGTCTTTGTAAACATTACCCATAATGTAGAAATTACCGCCAGGGAAATCTTTTTCAGAGAATTCAGGGGCAAAGAGGAGCACTTTATATTTTTCGGCATATGCCACCCATAGATCTCTATAATAACTTGCGTCCCGGCTATCGCCATGAAACACCATCAGTATTTTCATTGTTTCTTTTGCGCCACTCGAAGGATAATAGTAGTGCACCGGAATGGGTTTGGAGGGAATAGCACTATAGGTAAAAAGAAAACTTCCTGATTCACCTTTTAATTCATTTGGTTCGCTGTCAGAGCTTCCAGAAGAACACGAAAGCAATAAAAAACTTAAAAGCGAGAGTACTAAATAATAGGTATATTTCATGGCAAATATTTTTTACAAAAATACAAAATTCATATCCTAGTACTTAGGAGGATACGTTAAACAATCGATAAAGCGTAATGGTTATTCATGAATTTTGCAATGTTATATTTTTAGTTTTTTGGTGTTCGTAGGAGTACTAATGTTGGATGTTTTGTTGTAGTTTTCCGATTCACAAAGTATGGACGGACCGAAAAAGTTTTGAATTAATGTTTTTTCGGATTAATTCTTGCGGGTTTATAGTTTAAATTTGTTGTAAAATAGGTAAGGATGAAAAATTTGAAAGTGATAGCATTTGATGCTGATGATACGCTTTGGGGCAATGAAATGTATTTTGACGAAACCGAAAAAAAATTCTGTGGTTTGATGGAAGATTATCTTTCGCATCAAGGAATTTCATCCGAATTGTTTCAAATAGAGATTGCGAATTTAAAACTCTACGGCTATGGTATCAAAGGCTATATTCTATCGATGATTGAGGCGGCTATGAAAATTTCAAACAATACAATCTCTATTGAAGCGATTGAAAAAATCGTACAATACGGAAAAGATTTATTAGAAAAACCTGTCGATTTGCTTGACGGCGTTACTGAAACCTTAGAAGCGTTGAGCGGAAAATATAAATTAGTAGTTGCTACCAAAGGTGATTTATTAGACCAAAGACGAAAATTACATAATTCAGGTTTAGGTCCTTATTTTCATCATATAGAAGTGATGTCAGACAAACAAGATATCGATTATTTGGATTTGATTAAACGTTTGGAGATTCAACCCAATGAGTTTTATATGATTGGTAATTCGCTTAAGTCGGATGTTTTGCCTGTACTTTCTATAGGTGGTTATGCTGCACATATTCCGTTTCACACGACTTGGGCACACGAGAAAATAGACCACAAAGTCGAGCATCCCAAATTTACTACCTTGCAACAATTAACCGATATAATTCCACTTTTAACCTAATGAAGCAGCCGTTTGACCTTGAAAATTGGAACAGAAAAGAGCATTTTCATTTTTTTAGACAAATGAGTGAGCCTTTTTTTGGAGCTACTGTGGCAATAGACTGCACAAAGGCATACGAAAAAGCCAAATCCATTTCATCTTCTTTCTTTATTTATTATTTGCACAAAACCTTACAAGCGGTCAATGCGATTGAAAATTTTAGATACCGAATCGATAACGAAACCATTGTGGTTTACGATAGGATTGATGGTTCGGCTACTATTGGTCGTCCTGATGGAACCTTTGGTTTTTCATTAATTGAATTTCATCCCGATTTTACTGTTTTCGAGAAAAATGCACTAGAAGAAATCGAACGCATTCAAAACACCACAGGTTTGTTTACACGTTCTTTCGATTCAGATAATTTAATTCATTTTTCGGCTTTGCCTTGGTTGGATTTTACGTCTTTATCGCATGCTCGTAGTTTTACTTTTCCAGATAGTTGTCCTAAAATTTCTTTTGGAAAAATGGTGGTTGAAAACGATAGAAGCAAACGAATGAATATGTCGGTACATGTTCATCACGGTTTGATGGATGGATTGCATTTGGGACAATTTGTAGATTATTTTCAGCAAATCATGAACGAATAAGTAGCGATTTTTTTGGTATGCTCTTTGCGGGAAGAATTGTACTATTTTTAATATAAATCATTATGAAACAGTTGTGGGTTCTTTTCTTTCTTGGAAGTACTTTTTTGGCTTTTGGCCAAATAAAGTTAGCCTCTCATCCTTTAGAATTTAAAAAGTCAAAAGAGTACCATCAAGTTATCAGTGCCAACGATAGGCAAAATGATAATGTATTTGTTTTTGCTACAGACAAAGAAAAAACGACGATTCTAAAGTACAGTCCCTTCTTGTTTTTTAAAGACAGTATGGTGACCAAAAGACCTGATATTGGTTATAAATTAATGGCGGGCTACT
The DNA here is from genome assembly GCF_000611675.1 of Flavobacterium succinicans LMG 10402. Lineage (GTDB taxonomy): Bacteria > Bacteroidota > Bacteroidia > Flavobacteriales > Flavobacteriaceae > Flavobacterium > Flavobacterium succinicans. Next base: position 251,185 of record NZ_JATV01000001.1, read on the forward strand.
CCTTTGGAACAGATGAAAACCCCACATTGTATTGGGTGGATCAGGCTTTCAGAAATATGATTGCGGTGCATTATGATCTACTTGAAAAGAAAACATCTGCCACTTATTTTCAGTTTCCTTCCCAAAGAGAAACGGTGCTCCATGTTTTTAATGAAAACAATAGTTTTTATGTCATTACTAAAAAGAAAGATGCTGATGCCTTGGTTTTACATATTTTTAAAGACTCGAAAAAAACACAGTTTCTCTTAGATTTTAGCGGTTTCGAGTTTGTGAATCGTAAAAAAGAAGTCATCCGTTTATCCATGATTTTGTCTGTTTTGCCTTTAGAAAAAATAGAAACACGTGCCTATAATCCGTTGTTTAAAGCCACAAGTAAGTCTAAATTTTATGTGCGAGAGAACGATATTCTCTTCACGTTCGACCATAATATAAATGAAACACAGTTGTTTCAATTGGATTTTAAGAGCTTAAAACTCGTTGAGCGTAGCATTCCGCAATTTCCGTTGAAACGCTTAAATGGATTGTCGAATTCTTATTATCACGAAAACAAAATATATCAAGTAACTGCGAATGATGAAGAATTACATTTTGGCTACAAAGATTTTGAAACTGATGTTTTGATCAAAGAATTTAGTGCAACCAAAAATGATACAATTACCTTCAAAAACTCACCTTTGTACACTCAAGTTGTCAATCAACGCCCCAAAGCGATCAAAACTACCGTCAAGTTTTTAAAGCAGTTATCAGCTACTGATTTGGGTGTTTCGGTATATAAAACGCCCAAAAATTTGTTGCTTACAATAGGAGGTAATCAAGAAGTGGAACAGTTTTCTTCTGGTTTTACTCCCAATGATGGTGATTTCGTAACCAATTCTTATTTTATTCCATTGAATGTTTATTTTGAGAGTGTTTTGGACAAAAAAGGGAATCATATTTCATCCACACCAGCTCCTTTGGCGGTGGATTTTATCAGTCAATTTTCATATGCACATCCCGAAGCGGTTTTGCAAAACACTTTCAGGCATAAAAATTATTATATTCATGCTTATTATGATTCTAAATTAAAGGAATTTGTAATGATGAGATTTAATGATGGCTGGTAAATAAATATCTTTATAGTTCAATTTAGTACTTTTGTTTGTAGTTTATTTATTAACCATAATTCATATTGTTATGTTATCCAAAAATATCGAAACCGCTTTAAACAATCAAATACGAATCGAAGCCGAATCTTCTCAAATTTATTTATCGATGGCTTGTTGGGCTGAGGCACATGGTTTGGAAGGCATTGCACAGTTTATGTATGCCCAATCGGATGAAGAACGCGCGCATATGTTAAAGCTAATTAAATACGTTAACGAGCGCGGCGGACATACCCAAATCACTGATTTGAAAGCGCCAATATCGTCTTATGAAACGTTTCAAAATATGTTTGAAGAATTGTACAAACACGAGATTTTTGTTTCTAATTCTATCAACGAATTGGTGCACATTACTTTTTCTGAAAAAGATTACGCAACACACAATTTCTTACAATGGTATGTAGCTGAGCAAATTGAGGAAGAAGCTACCGCAAAATCAATTTTGGATAAGATCAATTTAATTGGTGACGACAAAGGGGGCTTGTATTTATTTGATCGCGATATTCAGCAAGTTGCAGTTGCCAATGCTACAAAAGCAACGATTTAATTATTTGTTTTTTAAGAGTGTATAAAAAAAGCTGTCGTTATTGACAGCTTTTTTTATGAATTAAAGTTTATACCAGATTTCAAATGCGAAATCGAGATTTAGTCTTTACTAGATAATTTTGATAGTAATCTTAAAAATTCAATATACAACCAAACCAAAGTAATGAGTAGTCCCATGGCGCCATACCATTCCATGTATTTTGGCATTTTTTCGGAAACACCTTGTTCTATTCGGTCAAAATCTAAGAAGAGGTTCAAAGCGGCAATGATAATCACAAAGACACTAATACCAATACTCATTAATGAATTATCGTGGTGTACCGGTGTAAAGCTAGTAAACATCGAAAATAACCAAGAGATAAGATAATACGTTGCGATAGCTAATGTGGCTGCTAGTACCACCGATTTAAATTGTTCGGTCACTTTTACAATTTTATACTTATAAAGTCCCAAGCAAACTATAAACGTAACAAAAGTTGCACTCACAGCTTGAAGTACAATGCCAGGATATTTGGATTCAAAGATGGCAGAAATACCACCAATAAATAAACCTTCAAATACGGCGTAGCCAGGAGCTAAATAAGGTGATAAATGAGGTTTGAATGCAGCAATCATTACTAAGATAAGCCCAACAACAGCGCCTCCGATAGTAGGAACGATTGGATTCATGTCATTAAAAGCCATCCACCAAGTAATCGTAGCTGATGCAGTTAGTAATAAAAATAAAATTAAACTTCTGTTGATTGTTCCCGAAAGGGTCATGTCTTGGTTGTAATCAATTACAGTAGCTTGATGTACCGTGTTTGATTTGTCCTGATTTTTAAAGCTTTTATTGTTTAAAAAAGGATTATTTGAGGTGTTAAAAGCCATTTGTTTATTCTTTAAGTTAGGTAATGATTTTTTTGACAACGCTAAAGATATGGATTCTTCTTAAATAGAGAAAAAAATGTATAAAAAACGCCCCTTAATTAAGGAGCGTTTCATAATTGTGTTATATCGTTCTATTCAATTTCAGATACTCTCAAGGTGTTCACCATTCCTTTATCTTTGATTGGCATAGCCGCTAAGTTAATTAGGAAGTCTCCTTTTTGAACAAAACCTTTTTCTTTTACAATTTCATTTACATCCGTAACGGTGTCGTCAGTACTCACATCTTTAGTGTACATGAACGATTTTACTCCCCACAATAAGTTTAATTGTGTTAAGATACGTTTGTTTGAAGTAAATACTAAAATATGTGCGTTTGGTCTCCAAGCAGAAATTTGGAAAGCAGTGTATCCACTATTAGTAAGTGTACAAATTGCTTTAGCATTAATAGAGTTTGCCATTAATGTTGCGTGGTGACAGATCGTTTTAGTAATGTAACGATTGGTTTTGATTTGAGGTGTGTTTTGAGGCACATTGATCAGCGGAGAATCTTCTACAGCCTCTAATATTTGTGTCATTTTTTGAATAACCTGAACAGGGTAATTACCAGTTGCTGTTTCTCCAGATAGCATTACTGCATCGGCACCATCCATCACTGAGTTTGCAACGTCATTTACCTCAGCACGAGTTGGCGTTAAGCTAGTAATCATGGTTTCCATCATTTGTGTAGCTACAATTACCGGAATTCTTGCTGTTTTAGCTCTTCTAATTAATTCTTTTTGAACTAAAGGTACTTCATGAGCAGGAAGTTCAACTCCTAGGTCACCTCTAGCTACCATTAATGCATCACAATAAGCTACAATTTTGTCCATGTTTTCTAATGCTTCTGGCATTTCGATTTTGGCAATAATTGGAATTTTGAATTCAGAGTGTTCTGCGATTAATTCTTGTAAGTCTTGTAAATCTCTAGGTGTTTTAACAAAAGAAAGTGCGATCCAATCTAGTTGTAATTCGATAGCAAATTTAGCATCTGCAATATCTTTTTCGGTCATTGCCGGAAGGGAAATTTTAGTATTAGGAAGGTTAACTCCTTTTTTTGATTTTAATTCTCCTCCTTGAATTACTTTGGCTACAACCTCAGTGTTTTTATCTGTCGAAACGATTTCAAAGATCAATTTTCCGTCATCTAAAAGTATTCTCTCCCCAGGATTTACATCGTTTGGAAAGTTCTTGTATTTCATGAATACTCTTTTAGAAGTTCCAATGATTTCTTCTGCTGTGGTAAATGTAATTAAATCGCCATCATTAACAAATGCGCCTTCTTCCATAACCCCTACACGAAGTTTAGGTCCTTGTAAGTCACCTAAAATAGCGGTAGTGTATCCGTATTCTTCATTTATTCCTCGGATGATGTTTACTTTGTTCTTAACATCATTATAGTCAGCATGCGAAAAGTTTACTCTAAACACGTTAACCCCTGCTTCAATCATATCCTTGATGATTTCTTTTGTACTACATGCAGGCCCAAGTGTGGCTACAATTTTCGTTTTTTTGTTTGTAAGCATTTTATTAAAAAATTAAATTGTTTTTTGTTTTTAAATTTTCTGTTTCTATAGTGTAAGACATATTAATTACGTCTATGGCATTTAATTTACTAACCGTTTGAATTAAATTAAAAGTGTTAGGGCAAGCCTCTATTTTTAAGAAATAATCAGCTTTTTTTAATTCAGGTATTAAGTAGGTCTGTACCGAAATTGAAATATCTTGTTCTATAAACAAGTTGGTTTTGCTGTTATTTTTGATTTGCACTACCTCATTTTTGTTTTTAATCAAATGCCAATATATATCTTCATCGGCTTGGTAAAAAGAGTATCGTGAAAAACAAGACTCTCCTTCTTTAATTTTAACGAAAAGATCTTTAGTGTTTTTGCCTAGATTAATGTTTAAGGCTTGATTGATAAAATAGGCTAATCGGTAATCTTCCAGTGTGGAATGAATTGCTATAATAGCATATTCTATCGCTTCAAATTCATCTAAATTTACTTTATGAATTGCCATTCTGTTAAAATAAGTAGTAAAGATAGTATTTCTATTGAAGAATTTCTAAGCAGAAATGATATGATTTTGTTAAAACGTTATCGAAAACGTTATAGCGATCAGAAAAATACGGTTATTTTTTATTTATTTTTTCCTGAAAAGCAAAGTAAGCGCGTTGGGATGCTTTTTCTTCTGCTTTCTTTTTGGAAGTCGCTCTTGCTTTGGCAATTACTTTTTCATCGATGCTTAATCGAACCCCAAATAAGCGTTGTCCGTCGATGGCATTATCTTCAAAAATATCAAAATAAAAGCTTTTCTTTTCTTTTTGACACCATTCGATAACTAAACTTTTGTAGCTAATTACTTTGCCTTCTAATCTGCTAATGTCGACATATTCAAGAATTACTCGGCTATTGATAAACTTTTCGCAATACACATACCCACGGTCAAGGTATATCGCGCCAATTAGGGCTTCAAATATATTGCCATGAATGTTATCGCCAAAATGTTGTACGGGTACTTTGCTATCTATAAACTGAATCAAGTTTAAATCTTTTCCTAATTCATTTAAATGCTCGCGACTTACAATTTTGGAACGCATTTTAGTTAAATATCCTTCGTCTCCATGCGGTGCTTTGTTGAATAAATAGCCTGCTATTACTGAGCTAAGCATGGCGTCTCCTAAAAATTCTAAGCGTTCATAATTCATCGGATTGCCATCCCTATCCGTTTTGTTCGAAGAGCGATGTGTAAAAGCTTTTTGATATTTTTCAATATCTAAAGGGGCAAATCCTAATATTTTTTCGATGGAATTAAAAAAAATCCCGTCTGTATTGGAACGGGATTTTGAAAATATTTTTCTGATTATATTCATATTGAATTTAGTCAACTAGTTTTTTAAACAAAACGCAAGCATTGTGTCCGCCAAAGCCAAAAGTATTGCTCATAGCCACCTTAATTTCTCTTTTTTGAGGAGTATTAAGTGTAAGGTTTAAGGCTGGATCAATTTTTTCGTCAACAACGCTGTGGTTGATCGTAGGAGGTACTATTCCGTGTTGCATGGCAAGGATAGAGGCAATGGCTTCAATAGCTCCTGCAGCTCCTAATAAATGACCAGTCATTGATTTGGTCGAATTGATATTGATGTTTTTAGCATGATCACCAAAAACAGCACTAATCGCTTTTAATTCAGCTACATCTCCAAGTGGGGTGGATGTACCGTGAGTATTGATGTGATCCACTTGGTCAGGGTTCATGCCAGCATCTCTTAAGGTGTTTCTCATTACCGCAATAACTCCGATTCCTTCTGGATGTGGAGCTGTTAAATGGTAAGCATCGGATGACATTCCGCCTCCTCCAATTTCGCAGTAAATCTTGGCGCCTCTTGCTTTGGCATGTTCATAATCTTCTAGTACCAAAGCACCAGCACCTTCTCCTAGTACAAATCCATCTCTTGTTGCATCAAATGGTCTTGAGGCTGTCTCTGGACTTTCGTTTCTGGTAGATAGTGCGTGCATTGAGTTAAATCCGCCCATTCCAGCAATAGTTATGGCTGCTTCTGAACCACCTGAAATAATGACATCGCACATACCAAGTCGGATGTAATTGAAAGCATCAATCAGTGCATTGGCCGATGAAGCACAAGCAGAAACTGTAGTGTAGTTAGGTCCCATATAGCCATTGCGCATAGAAATATGAGCAGGAGCAATATCGGCAATCATTTTTGGAATAAAGAACGGATTGAATTTTGGTGTTCCATCTCCTTTTGCATAATACATTACTTCATCTTGAAAAGTTTCCAACCCTCCAATACCTGCACCCCAGATAACACCCACTCTTTGTTTGTCGATGTTTTCGTTGTTGATGCCAGCGTCTTTTATAGCTTCATCACTTGCAGCGATAGCGTATTGAGCAAATTTATCAAGTCTACGGGATTCTTTACGATCCATATAGTCTTCAATGTTAAAGTTCTTTACTTCACAAGCAAATTTGGTTTTATGTTTTTCCGTATCATAGTAAGTAATAGGGGCTGCTCCACTAGTTCCATTCAAAAGACCATTCCAGTATTCTTGGATGTTGTTTCCAATAGGAGTTAGTGCTCCTAATCCTGTAACTACAACTCGTCTTAATTCCATAACGTTTTTATTTTGTTAGCTTTAAACAAATAAAACCCACGTTTTCTTTATTGTAATTGGTACAAAAGAGACATGGGTATTACATAATATTAGTATTTACAAAGAGAATCGTTTCTCTTGCTGTTTTATTCAAAAATAAAATAATAACACCCGTTTATTATTGAAATAAACGGGTGAGAGTTATTATTTTTTTGCTTCCTCGATGTAAGAGATAGCTTGACCAACAGTAGCAATATTTTCTGCTTGATCGTCTGGAATTTGAATGTCAAATTCTTTTTCGAATTCCATAATAAGCTCAACAGTGTCTAATGAGTCAGCTCCTAAATCATTTGTGAAGCTAGCTTCTGTTACAACTTCGTTTTCGTCAACACCTAATTTGTCTACGATAATCGCTTTTACTCTTGATGCAATGTCTGACATAATTTTTTAATTTTAGAATTTAATTTGTTGGCAAAAATAAAAAACTTTATTTTAAAACAACTATTTAGTTAATAAATGTGTGTTCGAAATGCTAAAATTTATTTAATAAAGAATTTGTAAAGCTGTTTCTATTCCTTTTTTATCCCTTATTTTTGCAAAATAAAATCTAGAAAAACATGAAGAACATTGTGGTTTTTGCCTCAGGATCGGGAACAAATGCTGAAAATATTATTAAATATTTCTCTAATTCGCCTTTCGCTAAGGTGGTTGGCGTTTTTACAAATAACCCTAAGGCCAAAGTTATAGATAGGGCGCAACAGTTGCAGGTTCCGTGTCATGTGTTTTCAAAAGAAGATCTTAATGAGGGTAATATATTACAAAAAATACAAAACTATGAGCCTGACTTAATTGTCTTAGCTGGTTTTTTGTTGAAAGTGCCTCCATATTTAATCGATGCTTATTCCAATCAAATCATTAATATACATCCTGCTCTTTTGCCTAAATTTGGAGGAAAAGGAATGTATGGAAAGCATATTCACGAAGCTGTAGTGCAAAATTCCGAGAAAGAAACCGGTATTACCATTCATTACGTAAATGAACATTATGACGAAGGTGCTGTCATTTTTCAAACCGCTGTAGCACTTACCTCAGAGGACACAGCCGAAAGTGTTGCTGCTAAGATTCATGAGCTAGAACAGCAATTTTTCCCTGTTGTTATAGCCGATGTTCTTCAATAAAACCTTCTTACTTTTATATTGGTATCAAATAGAATTCTTATGTCACACCAAGTTCATATATATACAGATGGCGCAGCCAAAGGTAATCCCGGTCCCGGAGGCTACGGTGTAGTTATGGAATGGGTGGGTAAACCTTATAAAAAAGAATTTTTCGAAGGGTTTCGATTAACAACCAACAATAGAATGGAATTATTAGCGGTTATTGTAGGTCTTGAGAAACTAAAAAACGAAAATACTTCGGTATTAGTAGTTTCGGATTCTAAATATGTGGTAGATTCTGTTCAAAAAAAGTGGGTCTTTGGTTGGGAGAAAAAGCGCTTTGTAGATCGAAAAAATGCCGACCTTTGGAAGCGTTTTTTAGTTATTTTCAGAAAGCATCAGGTCGATTTCAAATGGATCAAAGGGCACAATAATCATCCGCAAAATGAACGTTGTGATCAGCTAGCAGTTATGGCTTCGATGCAAAAATCACTTTCAGTTGATTCCTTTTACGAAATTGAAGATCGGAAAATTGTTTAACACGTTAAAAATCAGTTAATTTTTGTTTTTATTCTTTGCAGATCATTCGTTGCAATTTTACACTTTAAAAACTATCTTTGCGCCTTAATTTCAAACAAGGCAAATGAATAAATTACTGATTGTTGGAACGGTAGCTTTCGACGCAATTGAAACCCCTTTTGGGAAGACGGATAAAATTTTAGGAGGTGCTGCTACATATATTGGTTTGTCAGCTTCTTTTTTTAACTTACAATCAGCAATAGTTTCAGTTGTAGGTGGCGATTTTCCTCAGGAACATTTAGATTTATTAACTTCTAGAAATATTGATATTTCTGGTATTGAAATTGTCAAAGAAGGTAAAACTTTTTTCTGGAGCGGATTGTATCATAATGACTTAAATTCTAGAGATACCTTAGTAACGGAACTCAATGTTTTGGCTGATTTTCAGCCTAAAGTACCTCAGAATTTTAAAGATGCCGAAGTAGTAATGCTAGGAAATCTTCATCCATTAGTACAAAGTAGCGTTTTGGATCAAATGGAAACAACACCTAAATTAGTGGTTTTGGATACCATGAATTTTTGGATGGATTGTGCGCTTCCAGAATTGCTTGATGTGATTAAGAGAGTAGACGTAATTACCATTAATGATGAAGAAGCAAGACAGCTTTCTGGCGAATACTCTTTAGTTAAGGCCGCTGCTAAAATTCATACACTAGGTCCCAAGTATGTTGTGATCAAAAAAGGGGAACATGGAGCGTTGTTGTTTCATGGTGCTGAAGTCTTTTTTGCGCCAGCATTGCCATTAGAAGAGGTTTTTGATCCAACAGGAGCAGGTGATACTTTTGCAGGAGGTTTTTCGGGTTATATTGCCCAAAGTGAAAATGTGTCTTTCGAAAACATGAAAAATGGAATTATTTACGGTTCTAATTTGGCTTCTTTTTGTGTGGAAAAATTTGGCACAGAAAGAATGGTAAGCTTGAATGAGAACGAAGTAAATCAGCGTTTACGACAATTCAAAGCCTTAACACAATTTAATATCGAATTATAATGCCAAAGCTCAGGGAACTGGGCTTTTTTTAATACACTACCCTAATTACAACACAACAATAAATTACAATGAGTGACGCTTTACAACACGAATGTGGAATTGCATTAGTGCGACTTCTTAAACCACTAGACTACTACAAAGAAAAATACGGAACTGCATTTTATGGTGTCCAGAAAATGTATTTACTGATGGAAAAACAGCACAATCGCGGTCAGGATGGTGCAGGTTTTGCAAGTATTAAACTTGATGTAGAGCCGGGTCAGCGCTATATTAGTCGTGTGCGTTCTAATCATGCGCAACCTATTCAAGATGTTTTTGCCCAAATTAATGCTAGAATTAATGAGGAGTTGGCCGCAAATCCTGAATATGCTGATAATGTGGCATTACAAAAGGCAAATATTCCTTATATAGGTGAGCTTTTTTTGGGGCACGTTCGCTATGGTACTTTTGGTAAAAATAGTATCGAAAGTGTACATCCTTTTTTACGTCAAAACAATTGGATGCATCGTAATCTGATTTTGGCAGGTAATTTCAATATGACCAATGTAAAGGAGCTTTTTGAAAATTTGGTTGAGTTGGGTCAACATCCTAAAGAAATGGCTGATACGGTTACCGTTATGGAGAAAATCGGACATTTTTTAGATGATGCAGTAACTGATTTGTACCAAGAATGTAAAAATGAAGGCTTGAATAAAAGAGAGGCATCTCCTGTTATTGCAGAGCGATTGGATGTGGCTAGAATTTTAAACCGAGCAGCAAAAAATTTAGATGGCGGTTATGCTATGGCAGGTCTTTTAGGGCATGGCGATGCATTTGTTTTTAGAGATCCCGCTGGAATACGTCCTGCGTATTATTATCAAGATGATGAAATTGTGGTTGTTGCTTCTGAAAGACCCGTAATCCAAACCGTTTTCAATGTCCCTTTTGAAAAAGTACATGAAATTGATCCAGGTGCAGCCTTAATCATTAAAAAAAACGGAACGGTTTCTATGCAGGAAATTTTGCCTGCTATTACTAAAAAGGCATGTTCCTTTGAGCGTATTTATTTCTCTAGAGGGAGTGATGCCGAGATTTATCAAGAACGCAAAATGTTGGGTAAATTGGTTTTGCCTGCAGTTTTAGAAACTATTCAGGAAGATACCGACAATACGGTTTTTTCTTATATTCCAAATACCGCCGAAACCTCATTTATTGGAATGGTCGAAGCGGCTCAAGATTTCTTAAATCAACGTAAAAACAATTATATTTTAGCGCATAAAGATACCTTAACTACTGAGATGTTGCAGGAGGTGTTATCGGTTAAAATCCGCACCGAGAAAGTAGCTATTAAAGATGCGAAATTAAGAACTTTTATTACTGAAGATAGTAGTAGAGATGATTTAGTAGCTCATGTTTATGATGTTACTTACGGAGTGGTTCGCCCAACGGATAATTTGGTGATCATAGATGATAGTATTGTAAGAGGTACTACCCTTAAAAAGAGCATTATCAAAATGATGGATCGCTTGAATCCAAAACGTATCGTTGTGGTGTCTTCTGCTCCGCAAATTCGTTACCCTGATTGTTACGGAATTGATATGGCTAAATTAGAGGGATTAATTGCCTTTAAGGCGGCTCTCGAATTGCTTAAGGAACGAAATCTATATCACATAGTCGATGAAGTATATGCAAAATGTAAGGCACAAGAACATTTTAAGGATGTAGAAGTGGTCAATTATGTAACAGCTATTTATGATCCATTTACGCCTCAAGAAGTTTCGGATAAAATCGCAGAAATGTTGAGCTCATCAGAAATTAAGGCAGAAGTAAAGATAATTTTTCAAACGGTTGAAAATTTACATATAGCTTGTCCGAAAAATTTAGGGGATTGGTATTTTACAGGTGATTATCCTACACCAGGAGGTAACCGTGTAGTGAATCGCGCCTTCATGAATTTTTACGAAGGAAAAGATGCTAGAGCTTATTAATAAAAAGTTAAACGATGTAGTTCGTCGGATTTATGTGTAGTTCGTCGGAAATTATTGTCATTAGTACAGTATTGCAGTAAGTTTATATCACCATAATATTAGTAGGTTAAGTTTATGGTAGATTTGGGGCAAAAAGGGTGGAAGCAATTCCACCTTTTTTATTTTTATTCCTAAAGTATTTTCCTTTTCTCTTCTTTTTGGTAATAAGGGTGTTAAATGTGTTTTTTTTATAACATTTTTTTTATCACTTTACTTTTCTATTTTTCTTTTATTTTTTGAGTTTTTATGCCTTAAGATCAACTATTGTAATGGTGTTTTTTTAGTTTTGTTTTTTTAGGATTAAAATGATGGTTTATTTATCTTTTTTTTGGTGTTTAAGCTTTAATTTTGTCTGCTCTTACTGCTGTAAATTTTGAAAACACTATTTTATAAAAATACGTCTATCTCTTTTTCTGACATTGGAAAAGGTACCGCGATTGTTTTGTTACACGGCTTCCTAGAAAATCAATCGATGTGGAATGCTTTAGTACCCGTTTTGAGTCAAAAATACCGCGTCATAACCATCGATTTGTTAGGTCACGGCCAAACAGAACCTTTGGGTTACATCCAAACTATGGAAGATAATGCTGACATGGTACATGAAGTGCTGTCCAGTTTACGCCTACGAAAAGCGGCTTTCATTGGGCACTCGATGGGTGGTTACGTAGCTTTAGCTTATGCTGAGTTGTATCCTGAAAGTGTCAAAGGATTGGTGTTACTCAATTCCACCGCCAAAAAAGACAGTCTCGAACGTAAAACCAATCGAGATCGAGCCATAAAAGCGGTAAAAAATGATTACGAAACCTTTATCCGACTTTCTGTCGCCAATTTATTCAGCGAAGACAATCGCGAACGATTGAGCGACTGCATCGAAAAAGTAAAAACAGAAGCTTTACAAACGCCCTTACAAGGCATCGTCGCCTCTCTTGAAGGGATGAAAATCCGTAAAGACCGTGAAGTGATCCTCCACACTACGGCTTTTCCTAAATTACTAATCCTAGGTGAAAAAGATCCCGTTTTGAACTACGAAGAAACCGTCGCTCAGATTCAGGAAACTTCCGTTGATTTAGTCACTTTCCCAGATGGTCATATGAGCCACATCGAAAATGAAACGGATTTGGCTAAAGAATTAGTACAGTTTTTGCAGAAAATTTAAAGGCTATTTCCAGTTAGATATCCTTTTTTAACCAGCATCTCTTTACTGCTGATTGTGTATAGTTTGCCGTCTTTTAGTAAAGTCAATCGTGTTGAAATGCCAATTATACTTTCATAATTATGGTCTGTTATGATTATTCCTTTTTGAGCAGCGTTTTTAAGGATTAAATCATTAACTTTTTCAATTAACAAAGGGGATAGTCCATTGTAGGGCTCATCAAGCAGGGCGAATTTAGACGAATTGCTCAGCACTAACTTAATCTCTAAATACCTTAACTCTCCAGAAGACAATTCAGCAATACTTTTATTCTTTAAAGTTGTTATAGTTTCATCACTATAAAAGTCATTGATTTTATCCTTCTTTATGGATAATGCAATTACTTTGGCTACAGAAAAGTTTCTTGGTAGAAAATTATCTTGTGATAAATAACTTATCTCGTTAAACAATTCACTTGTTTTGGACTTTACTACACCGTCCACTCGAATAAATTTAAAGTCAGCTTTTAAAAGACCAAATATAAGCTGTAATAATGTGGATTTACCAGAGCCATTTCTACCCAAAAGACCCACGATATCTCCTGTTTCGCATTTCAAATAAACATCAGAAAGAATTGTTTTTAAATCAAATTTCTTCTGTATACTATCTATTTCTAAAACGTGTTTCATCTTATAAATTTATAATAAAATGATACACTGCATTCAGTAAGACAAGCAATACAAAAGTCATCATCCAAGAAGTCAAAAACAAAACAGGTTTAGAAATTTGATTATTATAGTAAAACAAATACTCATTTTTGCGATTAATCTCTTTAAATAAAAGACTGCCAAAAAAACCTATGCTCAAAAAGCAACTATTAAAAAGTTCAGCGCCTCCAAATAGTAAAGGTAAGAGACAAATCGTACAGTTAAGTAAAATAGTAGATTTGAAAAACTGAAAAACAGTAGTGGTTTTTATCCAATTCATGTCCAATTATACTTTCTCCATAAATGGAATTGCTGGATCTAGAATTTCTTGTAACAAGCCCACTAATTCCTCCAAATAAGCAGTCAAAATAGCTGAATTAATAGTAGATTCTTCGTTTTTTTCTTCTTTTAAAGTAAAAGGCAAAAAGCCAGCTTTACTATTTTTAAAGGAGATTATACCTGCTTGCATCGGTTGTTCGTGAGCTAGAGTTTCATACATATAAGCATATGCCAAAATTTGAATGATTTTGTCATTTTTGATTTCATCTACTAATCCGTTCCACGTTTTTAAGGTAACATTGCTTTTTTCTACTTTACCTGTTTTGTAATCTATAATTCGAATCAGTCCGTTTCTTACTTCAATTCGGTCAACATTTCCTGCTATTTTCACCGGAAAAGGTAAGCTCGGATGTTCCAAAACGCGTTCAAAAGTAGCTTCTAAAGCCACGATTTTTACTGCATCACCAGCTTTTATGGATTGTAATTCTGTTTTTAAAAAGTTATATACGTTACGTTTGGCTACTTCAAAAGCTAATAAATTTCTGCCTTTGTTAATTTCTCCTTCTTTATAAATGGCTTTAAATTGTTTTAAAACCTCGGAGTCAATTTTTTTAATTGCCAGTTCCATATCTTCTTCTGATATGAACTTGTCAATAAGTGGCGTATACAATTCCTCTAATGTTTTGTGGATAATCGTTCCCAAGGTGTTAAGCGCAATAGTCTCTTCAACTTCTTCGGTATCTCTGATGCGTAGTATTTTTTTAAAATAAAAATCAATAGGATTACGGATGTAACTGGTCAATGAAGAAGGAGAAAAACCTTTCTCGGCAATTTCTTTCAGTCGTTCCATGATCAGTGGTGATTTTTCAATAGTCATGGATGTGTAAGCCGTTTCGGGAACGGTTGCATTGAATATTTCATGTGAGAGTTGATGGTTGGGTTGTTTCTCTACTTCGAGTTGTGTAATAAAGCGGCTTTTCTCACCTCCATCTAAACCGTCGTTTTCTGTGTTATAAAGTAGGTAGATGTTTTTCGCACGTTGTAATAAATGGTAAAAATGATAGGTGTAGATGGCGTCTTTTTCTTTAAAAGTAGGCAGCCCGAGTTCTCTTTTTACGTCATAAGGAATAAAAGAGTTGGTGGATTTTCCGGCAGGAAATTTGCCTTCATTCATAGAAGTCACTATGACGGTATCGAAATCTAACACTCGACTTTCTAAAACGCCCATGATTTGTAAGCCATTCAAAGGTTCTCCTTCAAAAGAAACCTCGGCCAAGTCGATAATTTGCTTGTAAATGGCGAATAGAGTGGGGATTTGGTCAATATGCAAATGTTGGGCATAGTAACTCTTTAGTTTGTTGATTACCGTAAATATTGAAAATACAAATGCTTTGGTTAGTTTCTCTTCTTCGTTATCGTTGCTTAAGTTGTTTCTTAGGTGTAATAATAACTTAGCGATAATGTCTAGAACAGGTCTAGAACCATTGTCCCATTTTAGAAATAATAAATCGAATAGCTCATTGCGTTGTTTTTGCAGTTCGCTTATTTTTTGGTGTGTGATAAAAGTATAATTATTCTCTTTTATGATATGAACAATATGGTGTGCATTCGCAAAAGATTCCACCAAGGGATGGGTAAGTATGTCGAGTACATCTTTGTAATAAAATACATATTGAACAGGGTTTCTTTTTAATGCACTAGTGTGCATTTTGAATAGTTTTGTTATCAATAATTGTGCGGGGTTGTTTTTGCTAGAATACCCCATAGTGATATTTAAGGCGCCTACCGACTCTGGTAGGGAGTACAATAAGGGAAGTAATAGGTTTTCTTCGCCCAAAACTACTGCAACCTTATCTAGGTTGGATACTTGTTGTTCTTTAATGTTTTTATCAAGAATGCTACCTACAATTTTAGCTTGGCCAATGGTTTTTGGTGTGCCAATAACTTGTATGTTTTTGTGCGCTGAAAATTCATCTACAATCCATTCAAATGGGTTTGATTTGTAGTGCTTCCAGTTGGCTTTAAATCTTCTTGCAAATAATCCTGCATCGTGGTAAGGATCGTTTAAAAAGACTTGATCGATATCCCAAAAGATAGTGGCTTTGTCGTTGGCAATTAAGTGTTGTATTATCTTTTCTTCTGCAGCATTTAGAGCATTGAAACCAGCGAACAAATAGCGCTTACTTGTGCTTGTTTTTGAGAATTCTGAAAGATTGGATACTGCTTCTCTGTAGATTAGGCCTTGGTAGCCAATTTTTTTGTTTTTTAAATAGTGGTATAAAGAATCGTAATATTTGGGTAATAGTTTCCAAAAGTCGATGTAATTTTCTAATAATTGTGTTTTGTTTTCAACGGCTATTCCCCATTTTTTAATGTCTTCAATGTCTTTTAAGTAGGAAAGAACATGTTTTGGATCTAGCAGATAGCGATCGATTTCGTTGAAATCTTGTAGTAAAATTTTAGCCCAGTTGGCAAACAATTCAAAGGATTGTTGATTTTGTTTGGAAGTGATGGACAAGTATACTTCGTAAAATTCAAAAAGTAGCGCAATAGAATCTATAGCTCTAATTTCTGAAATTTCTTGAATGAAGTCTTCGATACTAGTAATTTCAGGACAAAAAACAGTACCTGGAATTTGTTTTTTTAAAGCCTCAATCAGGAATATTTTTGCTCTTTTATTAGGGAGAATTACAATAGTATTGGCAAAATCTCCGGAGTAATTAGCAGCTAAATGTATGGCTATTTGATCTAAAAAAGTAGGTTTTGTCATTTTATAAATATAAAAAAAAGCCGTTCAATTAAGAACGGCTTTTAGAAATAATTTCAAAAATTATTATGGTAATCTGTTTACTTTCATTCCAGAAGGTCCACCTACGTAGATAACTTCAGTTCTTCTGTTTTCAGCTCTTCCTTTAGGAGTTTTGTTAGAAGCAACTGGTTTAGTATCGCCAAATCCTTGAGCGGTCAAGTTGTTGGCATTAACACCTCTAGCTACTAATGCATCGACTACAGCTTGAGCTCTAGCAAGAGACAGCTTTTTGTTTAAAGCCGCTTTTCCAGTGTTGTCAGTATGTCCGTTTACTTCAAACTTAGCGTTAGGGTAGTTTTTCAAGATTTCTTTGATAGCGTCTAAACTAGTAGCGGTAGCTGGTTTAGCAGCATCTAAAGTAGATTTACCAGTAATAAAGAAGATAGATCTTGCTTGAACTCTTAATTCTTTAACTACTTCTTCAGTTACTTCAGGACAACCTTTGTTGCTAGCAGGACCAGCTACGATTGGACAGTCATCTTCAGTATCAGGTACACCGTCTTTGTCAGCATCTTTAATTTCAGGACAACCGTTGTTAGATTTAGGACCAGCAACTGTTGGACATTTGTCATCTTTGTCAGCTACACCGTCACCGTCAGTATCAGGACAACCTTTAGTTGAAGCAGGACCAGCAACATCTGGACAAGCATCATCTTTGTCAGCAATTCCGTCACCGTCAGTATCAGGACATCCGTTGAAAGCTGCTAAACCAGCAACATCTGGACAAGCATCACTTCCGTCAACAATTCCGTCACCGTCAGTATCAGGACATCCGTTGAATTGTTTCAAACCAGCAACTTCTGGACAAGCATCATCTTTATCGTAGATTCCGTCACCGTCAGTGTCTTTACCTCCAAATTTGAAAACGATACCAGCTGTGTGCTGAACTAAAGAAGGAGATTCAGGATTTAAACCATCATTTCTGTCTCCAAAAGATTTTCTGTAAGTAGAAGATAATGCTAAACCTACGTTTTCAGTAAACCAAAAAGTCATACCTACTCCTAAATTTACAGTACCAAAGCTATCTTTTCCTAAGAAAGTATAACCTCCACCAGCTTGTAAGCTTGGATCAAACCATTTTGTACCAATCAAATCCATGAAACTGTATTTTACAGTACCATCAATTCCGTAGTACATTAAATCACCAGGATTGTTTACAGACATTCCTCTTGAATCTGCGTTAGCTTGATTTGGTGCAAATGTTACAAATTTGTCGATTTTGTTAACAGAACCAGCTAATCCAAAAGAGAATCCTCCGTTGATGTGTCTAGATACTTGGATATAAGATACAGACGGAAGGATGTTCCAGTTGTCTTTTACAGCGAATGGCTGAGAAAAGTGTTGTTGAAACCAATTCACATGATCAGGTCCTGCACTTGATCTTGAGTCGATAGCATTTACACCAATGGTAATTGCCCACGGATTGTTACTATCTTGAGCTTGGGAAGATAATCCCGCAGCCATCAATACAGCAACTAAAATTTTGTTAAGATGTTTCATAATGATTCTATTAATATTTAGTTAATTATAAACAAAAATAACAACTTATTTTTTAGCAACAAAATTAAAATATAAAAAAAACTTACAAAAAAATGAACAATTACTATTATCTATATTACTTTTAGTTCTTTACCTACTTTTATAAATGCTTGCAAGGCTTTGTCTAAATGTTCCTTTTTGTGGCTTGCGGACAGTTGAACTCGAATTCGAGCCTTTTCTTTGGGAACTACTGGGAAAAAGAATCCGATAACATATATGCCATTTTTTAACAATTCGTTAGCAAATGTTTGGGCTAATTTGGCATCATAAAGCATAACGGGTACTATGGCAGCGTCACCGTCAATGATGTCAAAACCGGCTTTTAGCATGCCTTGTTTGAAATAATTGGTATTCCATTCTAATTGATCTCTGAGGGAGGTGTCCTTCTCTAGTAGTTCAAATACTTTGATTGACGCGCCAACAATGGCAGGTGCTAATGAATTGGAAAATAAATACGGTCTAGAACGTTGACGTAAAATTTCAATGATTTCTTTTTTGGCAGTAGTGTAACCGCCCATAGCACCGCCCAAAGCTTTGCCTAAGGTTCCTGTAATGATGTCTACACGTCCCATTACACCTTTGGCTTCCATGGTGCCTTTGCCTGTTGCGCCTATAAAACCAGCGGCATGGCATTCGTCTACCATGACCATGGCATCATATTTGTCTGCTAGGTCGCAAATTTTATCTAGGGGAGCTACAAGACCATCCATAGAGAAAACACCATCCGTTACAATTAATTTAAAACGTGTACCGGCTTCCGTAGCTTTGATTAATTGTTGTTCCAAATCTTCCATGTTACTATTCTCGTAACGATAGCGGGCTGCTTTACACAAACGAACGCCATCAATTATAGAAGCGTGATTCAAGCTGTCTGAAATGATACAATCTTGTTCTCCTAATAAAGGCTCAAAAACGCCACCATTGGCATCAAATGCTGCTGCATATAGAATGGTGTCTTCGGTGCCGTAAAAATCTGCAATTTTTTGTTCTAAGGTTTTGTGGATGTCTTGTGTGCCACAAATAAAACGAACGGATGACATTCCGAAGCCGTGAGAATCTAAGGTGTCTTTGGCGGCTTGTATTACTTCGGGATGCGAAGAAAGCCCCAAATAATTGTTGGCACAAAAATTAAGTACCGTTTCTCCATTCACTGTGATTTCGGCTCCTTGTGCTGATGTAATGATTCTTTCTTTTTTAAATAAACCATTTTCTTCAATGGCTTGTAATTCGTTCTGTAAATGTTGTTGTATTTTACCGTACATAATATGATGGTGTTATGATCTTTTAGAATTGATTTTGTCTACAAATTTACTACATCGATTGCTATTCCGATATAAACGAGTGCTTTTTTAACTACTTTATAACCCATTTTCTCTATAGCTTCTTGATAATGTTCTAATTGCTTCACGTATTTATCGTTATGTTCTCCTGTTTTGTAATCTAGCAAATAGATTTCATTTTTTTCTTTCAAAACCATTCGATCTGGTTTTATCGTTTTTCCTTCTTTTTGAATGATGGTTTGTTCATTAAATACTTGGTTTCCTTTTTCAAAATAAACCAATAACTCGGGATGCAGGACTATTGATTCAATCGTTTCTTGAACAGTTTTATGTTGTTCAAAATGTATCCATCCGTAATCTAAAGCTTTTGCGATGGCATTTTCAATGTCGTTCTGATGTTTTACCTCGGCAAGAATTTCGTGTACTACGTTTCCATAAGCAATGGCCTCTTGCTGTTGTGTGCCCCACATCAAGGCTTCTTTTTGAGCAATCTTGATATTTTTAGGGTTTAAGAACGATGTGATTGTGGGTATTGGTTTTGTACTGTTTATATGTTTTTCTTCCTTTGATAGTTTGGTAGCGTTGCCAAAATCATAGGAGAGCTTTTCGGTTTGAAATAGATGATTGTTTTCTAAATATTGAATAAAAAAAGTACACATGTTATTTTTGGGCAAAGCTCCTTTGCTTGATAAATTCATGTTGGATATAATGTAGAGTTGTTCTTCGGCTCTGGTTAAAGCCACATACAAGACATTAATATTATCCAATAATTCTTCTTCTTTCTTTTGATTGTAAACCAAAGCGGCTCCTTCTCCATAGCCTTCAACTGCGCTGCTATTGTCGATAAGGACTTTTTCTAAGCCTAATTCTTCTTTATCGGCGTCGAGCCATAATTTATCTTTGGGTTTGCGTGAATAATCTTCCTCAGCAAAAGGCATAATCACTACTGGAAACTCTAAGCCTTTGGATTTGTGAATGGTCATGATGCGCACCGCGTTGCTACCTTCTGGAGATGGAATGCTGAATTTAGCGCCATTCTTCTCCCAAAACAGTAAGAAATCAGCAATTCCGGCTTGGTTGCGCATGTCGCGTTCTAGGACGATATCCAAAAAATATTGCACATAAGAGTTGCTGGTTTTGTCATCTAAAAACTTAGCGATACAAATTTCTACCGCTTCGTACAACGCTTTTTTACGAATGTCTTGAAAAGAAAATTGTACATCAAATTGTTGTAGCCAAAGTTCAAATTCTTTTTCGTTGGTCAAAGCCATGCCTTGTGCAATGCAATCGGCAATAGGAAGTTGATCCTGTTTGTTTTTGGCCAAATAATATAAAAAATAAGCTTTAGATTCTACGTCATTGTTGTTGTTGAGGTACTTTAGTAAATGAATCAAGAAGCGGACTTCGGTAGCGTTTTGAATCATTAAAGTTTCTGAGGATAGCAATGGAATTTTTTGCTCCATTAAATAATTTGCTACTGCAATGCCTTGCTCTCTTTTGCGCGTGAGAATGACAATATCTTTGTATTCGAATCCTTGGCTTAGTACTTTTTGAATGGTTTGTAGTGTGGCTAAAACATACAAATCGGTCTTGTCTAGTGCTTCTTCGTCTTCCTCATTATCGGTTGGCTGCGGTATGAATGAGATGTTGACATAGCCTCCTGTTTTGTCATTTGCTTTTTGGTGGCTGTGATTTTCGTATAAGTCTTTGTAATCTTCGTTAGTAAATTCAGAAGATAACATTTTAAAAAAAGCATTGTTAAAGTCAATGACTTCAGAATAGCTTCGGTAGTTTTTGTCCAAATGCACCAGTTTTTTTTCAGGGTTACTGAAAGGATTGTGCTCTTTGCTTAAGGCAATAAATTGTTCTGCTTTTCCACCTCGCCAGCGGTAAATGGATTGCTTGGGATCGCCCACAATCATCAAGGTGCCTTTTACGCCATAATCATCTTGACCGGCTAGGGCATTGTCGATGAGTGGGATTAGATTTTGCCATTGCATTTCGGAAGTATCTTGAAATTCATCAATAAAGAAATGGCGATACCGTTCGCCCAAACGCTCATAAATAAATGGAGCGGGTTGGTTTTGAATTTCTCGATGAATAATAGCATTGAATTCAGCTATAGATAATACATTTTGTTCTTGCTGAATTTTGGCCAATTCATGACTGACGGTATTGAGTAAAGACAGCGGTGTGATGTTTTTGAGGAAGGCTTTGTAAAAGTTAATCTTTTCAAAGATTTTATAAATAGTGGGCAATTGACTCAAAAACTCTGGAATTAAGGCCTCAATAATCGCTCTGTCTTTGGCTGTTTTGTTGATGGCGATATCTTCAAATTCATAAAACATTTTGTTTTTGGGATTGAATTTCTTGTCTACAATGCTACTAATGTGATTGGGAAAAGTACCTCTTGAAAAAGATTTCACATCGATTCCGTTCGTTTCTATTAGTTCCAAAATGGATTCAGCCACCGTAACCGTTTCGGCTTCTAGTTGCTTATTGATGGCTATTAATTTCTTTTTTATGGCAACAAATTCGGCAATCGTTTTGTCATGGAAATGAGCAATTTCATTACGATTGTTTTCATTGAGTACCAATCGGCCGGTGTTGAGAATTTCTCTGGAAATGTCCCACGACTTGTCATCGTCGGTTTTTTCCATGGTGAAATCGATGAGCAATTGGGTTAGAATTTCGTCTTCTCCGGCTTGGGCAATAATGGCGTCTACGGTTTCGACTAATAAATTTTCTGTATCAAGAGTGACTTCAAAAGTTACCGGTAAATTCAAATCAAGAGCAAAAGCACGAATGACTTTATGGGTGAATTTATCGATGGTAGAAATATCAAAAGCCGCATAATTATGAATGATGTGCTTGATGATTTGTTGCGCTTTGGTTTTGATTTGAATCAAAGAAAGTTCGGTGTCAGCAGCTAAATCACGCATTAAGTCTAGTGCTTTGCTGCTGGGTTCGTCCTTTGCAAATTCGGAAAGGCTACCCACAATTCGGCTTTTCATTTCGTGTACCGCTTTGTTGGTAAAGGTGATGGCTAGAATATGACGATAGGCATCGTTCTTGGGTGCTACCAAAATAATTTTGAGGTATTCTTTGACCAATGCATACGTCTTCCCAGAGCCAGCTGAAGCGTCATAAATTGAAAAGGAAGTGCTTTGCATAGTATTTTTGTTATATAACCCTTTCAGAGTTTTAAACTCTGAAAGAGTTATCATATCCTATTAGATTTTCTTGTTATGAAACAAATTTTCTTGAGTACACTAAAACCCTGATGGAAGCGGCATCCTTTGCTGCCGGGGTTCGGCAGTAAAGATATAGCGTACAGCAGGAAATAGCTCCTGATTATCAATCGGATTATTCTAGAATAAGGATTGTTCCTTTGAAAATTTGTTCATTTAATTTTTAAAAGTAGTATTTTTGCAGCATGGAAACAAATAGACAGAAAAAAATAGGCGGTGTGATCCAAAAAGATTTGGTGGACATTTTGCAAGGTGAAGTGAGAAAAAATGGAGTTACTAACTTAGTAATTTCAGTATCCAAAGTGTTGGTGACGTCAGATTTATCGGTAGCTACGGTGCATTTGAGTATTTTTCCTCAAGAAAAAGCAAAGGAAACATTAGAGGCTATAAAAACGAATACCAATTTAATCAAGCATGATTTGTCGCAACGTGTGCGTATGCAATTGCGTAGGGTGCCTAATTTGGTTTTCTTTATTGATGACTCGTTGGATTATATCGAGAAAATTGACAATGCCTTGAAAAATCAGGAGAATCCTATTGAAAACAGAGATTTATTAGAAAAACGCAGATTGTTTTAATTTGAATTTTCCGCTATACATTGCCCATCGTTATCTTAGAAGTAATAGCAAAAATAGTGCTATTAACATCATTAATCGTATTGCTAGTTTGGGCATTATTGTGGGTGCGATGGCACTTTTTGTGGTGTTGTCGGTGTTTAGTGGGTTGAAAGAATTTAGTCTTTCGTTTACCAACGAAATTGATCCCGATTTGAAAGCCGCTCCTGTGCTAGGTAAATCATTTTTTGTTACTCCCCAACAAGATCAAGAAATTAAAAAAATAACAGGCATTGCTTCGTATACTAAAATTATTGAAGAGCGTGTGCTTTTTACTTTCGGGGACAAGCAAGAGGTTACTTATTTAAAAGGGGTAGATACTCAGTTTACCCGAGTAAACGCCATTGAAAAAAAGTTGTTCAATGGGCAATGGCTACAACCCAACACCTATCAAGTTGTAGTGGGATACGGTATGGCGCAAAAATTCTCAATGGGATTGTTTGATTACAATACGGCGCTAGAAGTTATGGTGCCAAGACCGGGTAAAGGAACAATTACTATTCCATCAGAAGCCTTCAATCAAACGGATTTGATTCCGATTGGGATTTACACCATCAATGAAGATTTGGATTCGAAATATGTTTTTGCCGATTTAAGCTTGGCGCAAGAATTACTCGAATATCAACCCAATCAAATTTCGGGAATTGAATTTAAACTCCGGCCAAATGCGGATGAAGACGCTGTAATTGAGCAATTACAAACGATTTTCAAGAATAAAATCACGTTAAAAAACAGAGCGCAACTGAACGAGTCGCTTTATAAAATGTTGAACACTGAAAACATCGCGGTGTATCTGATATTTACCTTAGTCATTGTCGTGGCCCTTTTTAATCTGATTGGCGCTTTGATTATGATGATTTTGGACAAAAAAGGAAATCTGAAAACCTTATTCAATCTCGGAACCGAAATCAAGAGTCTTCGCAATATTTTCTTGCTACAAGGGACTTTGTTGAGTGTTTATGGTGGAATTATTGGATTGCTTTTGGGTATCGTAATTGTGCTATTGCAACAACAATTCGAATGGATTATGATTACCCCAACATTGGCTTATCCAGTCGTTTTTAGTGTTGAAAACATCGCAATCGTAATGGCGACCATTATCATCCTTGGCTTTTTGGCTTCGTTGATTGCTAGTAGTCGAGTTACGAAGAAGTTGCTGGAGTAGAATTTCGTAACCCTAACAGGGTTTTAAACCCTGTTAGGGTTAGAGGTGAAATTACACCACTTCATACCCAGAATAAGCATCGATAATCTCATCAAGTACAGCGAATAATTCTTCAGGTTTATCGAGCGTAACCAGTTGTTGTTTGTAGGTTTTGAACGAATGAATTCCTTTGAAATAATTGGTATAATGCGGTCTTGTTTCTACAATTCCGTGACGTTCGCCTTTCCAATCCATAGCCCAAGTCAAGTGGTTACGAACGGCTTTGACTCTATCAGCAACGGTGGGTTTTGCTAAATGTTCCCCAGTTGTAAAGAAATGTTTGATTTCGTTAAAAATCCAAGGATAACCAATAGCAGCACGACCAATCATAATCCCGTCGATACCGTATTTGTTTTTGTATTCTAAGGCTTTTTCAGGAGAATCAATATCGCCATTTCCAAAAATAGGCATGGTGATTCTTGGATTGTTTTTAACACGAGCAATGTGAGACCAATCGGAATGGCCTTTGTACATCTGGGCACGAGTCCTAGCGTGAATGCTCAATGCGGCAACGCCAATATCTTGCAAACGCTCGGCTACCTCATCGATGTTGATAGAATTATCATCCCAGCCCAAACGGGTTTTTACTGTTACAGGTAAGTGCGTACTATCAATTACCGCTTTGGTCAAACGAATCATCAAATCGACGTCTTTTAGAACTCCTGCTCCAGCGCCTTTACAAACGACTTTCTTTACGGGACAACCAAAATTGATATCAATTAAATCAGGGTTTACGGTAGAGACAATTTTTGAGGACAACGCCATTGCTTCCTCGTCACCACCGAAGATTTGTATTCCAACGGGACGTTCGTAATCGAAAATATCCAATTTCATTCGGCTCTTGATGGCGTCGCGAATCAATCCTTCAGAAGAAATAAACTCGGAATACATTAAGTCAGCACCGTGCATTTTGCACAATCTGCGAAAAGGCGGATCGCTTACGTCTTCCATAGGTGCAAGAAGTAAAGGAAAATCTGGAAGTTCTATGTTGCCAATTTTGATCATATTCTGGAAATTTGGCGCAAAATTACGCTTTTTAAATGAAAGGATAAAAAGGTAATTTTGAAAGACTTACTAGATATGGTTGTTGTTGGCTTTGAAGCTATTGAATTTAGCGTATATTTGCAGATTAATTGTCATTTAGCAGGGTTTGCGTGAGTGATAGTAGCGGCATCCTTTTATGTAGCGATAGCGGAATAAAAGATATAGCGGATAGCACGACGGCTTTTTCTGCCGGCACGCCCCAATTATGATTCGGCAAGTTATACAGTATTGATATTTATTGAAAATGAAACATATAAGAAATTTTTGCATTATTGCACACATTGACCACGGAAAAAGTACGCTTGCTGACCGATTATTAGGCGCTACGCAAACGGTTACCGCTCGTGAAGAAAAAGCCCAATTGTTGGACAATATGGACTTGGAGCGCGAACGTGGTATCACTATTAAAAGTCACGCCATCCAGATGGAATACACCTACAAAGGCGAACAATATATCTTGAATTTGATTGACACTCCAGGTCACGTGGATTTCTCCTATGAAGTTTCTCGTTCAATAGCCGCTTGCGAAGGCGCACTTTTGATTGTAGATGCCGCACAAAGCATACAAGCACAAACGATTTCTAACTTATACTTGGCTTTAGAAAACGACTTGGAAATCATTCCAGTTTTAAATAAAGTCGATTTACCAAGCGCTAATCCTGAAGAAGTAAGCGATGATATTATTGATTTATTAGGCTGTAAATTAGAAGATATTATTCATGCATCTGGAAAAACAGGTTTTGGTGTCGAAAATATTTTGGCCGCCATTATCGAAAAAATTCCAGCTCCAAAAGGAAATGTGGACGAACCTCTTCAAGCCTTAATTTTTGATTCACATTACAATCCATTCCGTGGCATTGAAGTAATTTTTCGTGTGAAAAATGGGGAAATCAAAAAAGGCCAAAAAATCAAATTCATGGCTACTGGCAATGAATATTTTGCTGATGAAGTAGGAACTTTGAAATTGAATCAGGTTCCAAAAAACACAATCTCCACTGGGGATGTTGGTTATTTGATTTCTGGAATTAAAGAAGCCAAAGAAGTAAAAGTAGGGGATACCATCACAGATGCCAAAACACCTACAACGAATATGATTACTGGTTTTGAGGATGTAAAACCAATGGTATTTGCTGGAATTTATCCTGTAGATACGGAAGATTATGAGGATTTGCGTTCTTCAATGGAGAAACTACAATTGAATGATGCTTCGTTGGTGTTTACACCAGAAAGCTCTGCAGCCTTGGGCTTTGGTTTCCGATGTGGGTTCTTGGGCATGTTGCACATGGAAATCATTCAAGAGCGTTTAGAACGCGAGTTTGATATGACAGTAATTACTACGGTTCCTAACGTTTCGTATCACGCATTTACGAAAAAAGAGCCTGAAAAGATTTTGATTGTCAACAACCCATCAGACTTACCTGAACCTTCAAAACTAGACCACGTAGAAGAACCTTATATTAAGGCTACCATTATTACCAAAGCTGATTTTGTGGGTAATGTAATGAGTTTGTGTATTGAAAAACGCGGTGTGATCACCAACCAAACCTATTTAACAACTGAACGTGTAGAATTGAATTTTGACATGCCTTTGGCCGAAATTGTATTCGATTTTTACGACCGATTGAAAACGGTTTCTAAAGGTTACGCTTCTTTTGATTACTCGCCTATTGGAATGCGTACTTCAAAATTGGTAAAACTAGATGTATTGTTAAATGCACAAACGGTTGATGCACTTTCTGCCTTGATCCACGAAGACAACGCATACAATATTGGTAAAAAAATGACCGAAAAATTGCGCGAGTTGATTCCGAGACAGCAATTTGACATTCCGATTCAAGCCGCAATTGGAGCTAAAATCATTGCTCGTGAAACCATAAAAGCCTTGCGTAAAGACGTTACCGCCAAATGTTACGGTGGAGATATTTCTCGTAAACGTAAACTATTGGAAAAACAGAAAAAAGGTAAAAAACGTATGCGCCAAGTAGGAAATGTGGAAATTCCGCAGGAAGCGTTTATGGCTGTGTTGAAGTTGAACGACTAAATTTAGTATTAAGATTTAAGTACAAAGTATTAAGATAGAATACCTGAGAATGTAAAAGTTGTCAGGTATTTTTGTTTAGCTTAAAAATTATAACTATTTAGTTTTAAACTATTTTAAGACTATGTATGTTTTACAAAATCTAAAGAGACTAGCAGATAAAGTCTTTTTTCATTAACTTTGTTTTTATGGAAACAATAAAATTAAACATCGATTTAAGTGTAAGCCAATTACTCGAAGCGGTTAAACAATTATCTCCAAAAGATCGATTGAAAATTAATGATGCGCTTTGGAATGAAGATGTTGAAATTCCTATAGAACATCAAAAAATTGTTTTAGATCGAATCGCTAAAGCTAAAACTAATCCTGAACGCCTTTTGGATTGGGACAAAGTAGCTAAAGGTTTTAAAACCTAAAAAAGCCTGACAACGAAAAATGTCAGGCTTTTTTAATTCCCCCTTCTGGGGGTTAGGGGGCTTATTTATCCCCCAACCAATCAAACAAACGCTGCGCATCCGAGCCTTTGAATAATTGGGTACCTTCATTCATCGTGGCAGCTGAACCACAAGCTACACCCCAACGAATAACTTCTTTTAAAGGTTTATTTTGAGAAAGTGCCCAAACCATTCCACCTACCATACTATCACCAGCACCTACTGTACTCTTTTTGGCAACATTGGGAGCGGGGACAAACTCATAATGGTCTTTGGTCACCAAAACAGCGCCTTGTGGACCAAGAGATACCACAACTATTTCCGCACCTCCTTTGGCTATAATTTTCTTGGCTGCCTCGTTTACTTCTTCCATTTCTAGTCGCTCTTCACCAATTAATTTGGCTAATTCACCAACGTTTGGCTTGATTAAATAAGCACCCACTTCAAGGACTTTTTCTAAAGCTTCTCCTGAAGTATCAATAATTAATTTTGAGTTGTTTTCTTTGGCAATATGCGCTACTTTTTGGTAAAAATCGGAATTCAAGCCTTCATTCAAACTACCGCTAGCGACCAAAAAATTGGGTTTGTACTCAGCAATTTTTGCTAAAAATCGCTCACTTTCTTCTTGTTTTAACGAACCTCCTGTAAATCCAAATCGGTATTGCGAGTTGGTATTGGTGTCTACTGCTACAAAACTTTCTCGTGTCCAACTCTCAACAGCAACAGCCTCACTGGCAATATTTTCTTTGGCTACTAATTCTTCCAATAATTGTCCCATTGCTCCACCTGAAGTAAATAAAGCCATCGAATTACCTCCCAAACGAGCAATCGCTTTAGATACATTGATTCCGCCACCGCCTGCATCATATCTTGGGACTTCGCAACGGATTTTTTGTTCGGCTACTAATCCTTTAAAACTAGTACTTTTATCTACTGCTGGGTTGACCGTTAAGGTCACTATGTCGAATGCTTTCATTATTTTAAATTTAAAGGTCTACGTTGCAATTTAATCAATTTTGATGCGATGCGCTAGGTACTACTGTTATTTTGCAGTGAATTGCTTTCTGATTTTCAGTATTGTGGGTGGGAAAGGACCTTATTGTTAAACTTGTTTAAGCTCAAAATGTTGATTTTCAATTTTTTAACGTTTTGATTTGTATATTTGTCTAACCCAAATAAAACATTCAGAATGATGAGAAAAGCTCTATTTCTTGTTTTATTATTTTGTTCGGCACACTCTTGGTCGCAGGGCATTGTTGTGGATACTACAACTTTGAGTATTCCTGAATTGGTTAGAAATGAATTGTTGCAAAATGCTTGCGCTGAGGAGAGCAACTTCAAATTTTCATCACGTTTAGGGATCGGGAAGTTTATAAGTTCAAACCCTAATTTTCCGTTTCAAGAGGGTATTATTATTAGAAATGGAATCGCTAAGCACACCGAGGGAACGTATACTGGCGTCAACGAGAGTAGTCAGTTAAATACCAATGGTGATCCAGATTTGCAAACGATTAGTAATAGCAACGGGCAAATTACACCTATTACAGATGTGAGTTTTATTCAATTTGATTTTACACCAGTGTCCAGTAATTTTAGTTTTGATTTTTTGTTTGCGTCTAACGAATATGGCGAGTTTCAATGTGGTTTTAGCGATGTTTTTGGTTTTATATTGACGGATCTTACTACTGGTATTTCCACTAATTTGGCCGTACTTCCCCAAACAAATCAGGCGGTGTCCGTTTTAAATATTCGTGATAATCGGTACAATTCCTCTTGTGTTTCGGCCAATGCTTCTTTTTTTGATAATTATAATGTTGGTAATTCTACTACTTCTTTAATGAATATGCGAGGCGAAACCAAGGTGTTAACCGCCTCAGCAACTGTAGTTCCGAATCGGACGTATCAAATTAAATTAGCCATAGGCGATTACAACGATAGCAATTATGATTCGGCAGTTTTTATTAAAGGCGGTAGTTTTAAAACATCGATGAACTTAGGGCCAGATCAAATCCTTTGCAAAGGAGAGCAACTACTGCTTCAGTCGGATTTAGTTGGAAATTATAATTATAAATGGACATTAAATGGTGCTGAACTAACAGGCGAGACTAGTGCCACTTTGACCGTAACTCAAGCGGGAACCTATGGCGTTACAGCGACTCTTTCGGGATGTGTTATACAAGATGAAGTGACTGTTTTCGAATTGGCTTTACTTCCTCCAAAAGACTTGATTAATTGCTATAATGCCAGTACAAGTTACCCTTTCGATTTAACTCAAAATAATGCTGCTGCATTAGGATTAGATCCTGCGGCTTATTCGCTTTTGTATTTTGACTCCTTGGCTAATGCCAATGCCAACGGACCTGCAATTCCAGCTAACCAATGGACCAACTATATCACTTCAGCCAACAAAACGATATACATCAAACCAATTCATATTACCAATAACACACTTTGTAATGATTTGGTTTCGTTTGAACTACAAATTACAGCTCCACTAAATATTATCAATCCGCCTGAGATTAAAGTGTGCGATACTGCAAATGGACGAATCCCCGTTGATTTGACCACTAATGCTAGTAGTATTTTAAATGGATTACCTGCAAGCGACTATACGTTGTCCTATTATTTTAATTTAATCGACGCCAACAATAAAACCAATAGCATTAGTAATCCCAGAAATTTTATCATGACGTTGGCTAGATCACCCCTTGCTATTTGGGTACGTGTAGAAAGCAACAATGAGTCCAGATGCTATGCCACAGTAACCTTTGATGTCATTGCTATTCCCTTGGCGAATGTGGATCGGTTAGCGGATGTCATTGCCTGCGATAGCTATACATTACCGAGTATTACCAATGGAAAGTACTATACAGGTCCAAATGCTACAGGAACACAACTCAATATTGGCGATGTGATCACTGCATCGGGGACTTATTATATATACAACGATCCGTCACCCAATTCTATTTGTAGTAATGAAACTTCATTTATGGTCACTTTGGTATATGATTTGTCTTTTTTGAGAGAAGGGTGTGGGAGATATGTTGTTCCAGATGTACTTGTGGGTGACTTTTATACTCAAGCGGGAGGTGGAGGAAGCCTTTTGCCCGCAGGAACCGTTTTGAATACAAGTCAAACTATTTTTTACTATGCTGTAGTTAATGGAATTGTTTGTAGAGATGAAGCGGTGGCCATTACCGTCTTTCCACTGCCGCTTGTGGAGCAATTAGCAGATGTGGTAACCTGCAATTCGTATGTATTGCCTACCATAATAAATGGAAACTATTACACACAACCGGGTGGAAACGGAACAATTTTGTCCTCAGGAACCACTATCACTTCAACTCAAACCATTTACATATTTGCTAACGATGGACAATGTTCTAATGAAACCTCATTCAGAATTGTAATTATTGATCCCTCCGTATTTGGACCGGTTAGCCGTTGTGGAGGGTATACCTTGCCTCCTCTTTCAGTTGGAGGATATTATGATCAGCCCAGAGGTCAAGGCAATGCCATTCTTGCTGGAACCCAAATTGTCACTTCTCAAACGGTTTATTTTTTTGCAACTACTACCACTACGCCCAATTGTACCGATACCATCAATATTGACATCACTATAAAACCCTTGCCCTTCATTGATACACCTAATGATGTGTTGGCTTGTGAAGAATATATTTTGCCAGCTTTAACCAATGGAAACTATTACACCTTACCCAACGGAAGAGGAAACCAAGTACAAGCAGGAACTCCTATTACACAAAATCAAAGGTTGTATGTTTTTGCTTCCAGTCCAGATTG
Source organism: Flavobacterium succinicans LMG 10402 (assembly GCF_000611675.1). GTDB lineage: Bacteria > Bacteroidota > Bacteroidia > Flavobacteriales > Flavobacteriaceae > Flavobacterium > Flavobacterium succinicans. The sequence goes on from NZ_JATV01000001.1 coordinate 282,753, forward strand.
CAACAACGAACATGCTTTTGCCATTGAGATTAGACCACGTCCTATTGTTGATAATTTCACCGATATAATTTCTTGTACAAGTTTTACATTACCCAGATTAGCCAACGGTAACTATTACACAGCTACTGGAGGTAGTAAAGGAGTAGGTACTATGCTTACAGAGGGTACAGTGATTACTACTTCGCAAACACTTTTTATCTACAATGAATGGAGCGATTTTAGTGCATGTGATAATGAATCTTTTTTTAAGATTAATATCAAACAAGTGGATGTAGGAACATTCGCTGATGTCAATGCTTGTGATAGTTATACCTTACCGTCTTTAACTGTCGGAGGGTATTTTTTAAGCCCAAATGGTAAAGACCCAATTGCGGTGGGTACCGTTTTGAACACCACACAAAAAATATATGTTTTTGCTGAGGTGGGTAATCGGATCACTTGCACGAGTGAAACCTCATTCATGGTGAATATTTCGACAACTCCTATATTTCAGCCTGTAGCAAATGTTACGGCTTGTGCTAGCTATGTTTTACCACCTTTGAGTCTTGGGGCTTATTATTCAAATGCAAATAAAGGAGGTACATCGTATCAGGCTGGTGACGTGATTAGAGCAAGTCAACAAATGTATATTTACGCTGCTGCTGCGACGAATCCCAACTGTTTCTCAGAGGTTTTTTTTGAAATCACAGTATTTCCTTTAAAAGATCTAGCGCCTCAGCGGGCTTTTGTTTGTGTTGATTTTCAGTCGGACAATGTATTACAACCCGCTTTGTTGACCTCAGGATTAGATCCGAATGACTATAATGTGGATTGGTATCTGTCAGGGGCAAAAGTGGGTTCGGGCGTTGATTATTCAACAACTCAAGAAGGAGTGTATACCATGCAAAGCCAAAAAATAAGTCCAAGTGTTGGCGCTGATTGTGGTTTTAATCCCGTGACGTATACCGTCGAGAAGTCTAGCCCAGCCGAAGCCACCTTGACGGTGTCTAATGCTTTTACCAATACTATCGATATTATAGTAACAGTAACCAATGGATTGGGCAACTATGAATTTAAACTAGACGATGGCAATTTTCAAACAGGAACAGTTTTTTATGATGTTGATTCGGGAGCCCATACCGTTACCATCAAAGACGTCAAAGGAGGCTGTGACGATCGTATTTTAGTAGCCAATGTGTTGAAATATCCAAAATTTTTCACTCCCAATAATGATGGTTTTAATGATACTTGGAACATCTTGGATTTGGCATTTCAACCCGATGCGGTTATTCAAATCTTTGATCGCTACGGAAAATTCATAAAAGAAATCAAACCCTCAAGTGCAGGATGGGATGGGAATTACAACGGCCAGCCCTTGCCATCGACCGATTATTGGTTTCAAGTAACGTATCTTTTAAATGGAGAACAACAAGTGTTTAAAGCGCATTTTAGTATGAAACGATAAACGCTGTTGCAACCAAAGAAAAACGATTAGTTGCATAAACCCTTGCAATAGCCACTGAAATTAGTGCAACATCTTCGTACCTTTGCTTTTTTTAAAATAATAGTTGAACATGATTGAAGATAAAAACCCACAACGCACTAGTATTGATCAGTTAGGAGAATTTGGATTAATCGATCACTTAACCCAAAAATTCGAAATTACGCAAGACTCTACTGTAAAAGGAATTGGTGACGATGCAGCCGTTTTAGATTTTGGCACTCGAAAAACACTAGTATCTACCGATTTGTTGATTGAAGGCGTGCATTTTGATTTGGCCTATATGCCTCTAAAACATTTAGGATACAAAGCCGTAGTGGTCAATCTATCCGACATTTGTGCCATGAACGCCAAACCTACCCAAATTACAGTTTCGGTAGCCGTGTCCAATCGTTTTCCTTTAGAGGCTTTGGAAGAATTGTATGACGGAATTGCCCGTGCTGCCCAAGAGTACAAAGTAGATGTGGTTGGAGGAGATACCACTTCGTCTCAAAAAGGAATGATTATCAGTATTACGGCATTAGGCGAGGCCGATGAAAATGAAATTGTATACCGAAATGGAGCTACTGCCACCGATTTGCTAGTGGTAACAGGCGATATTGGCGCAGCCTACATGGGCTTACAAGTGCTAGAGCGCGAGAAGCAAGTGTTCCAAGTCAACCCCAATTCGCAACCCGATTTAGACGCTTATACGTATTTGATTGAACGACAACTCAAACCCGAAGCACGAACGGATGTCCGAACATTATTGCATGCGCTAGAGATCAAACCTACAGCGATGATTGATGTTTCGGATGGCATTTCTTCCGAAATCATGCATTTGTGCAAACAGTCCAAGGTAGGTTGTAATTTGTATGAAGACAAATTGCCATTGGATCCACAACTTATCTCCGTGTGCGAAGAATTCAACATCGACAGTACCACCATTGCCATCAATGGAGGCGAAGATTACGAATTGCTGTTCACTATTCCAATTACGGATTTTGACAAAATTAAAGGCAATCCCAACTTTACCATTATTGGCCACATGACCGAAGCCAACGAAGGCATTCACTTGGTAACACGCGCCAACACTAAAATTGAATTGAAAGCTAGAGGCTGGAATGCTTTTAAAGAATAGATTTTAAAATTCGTCAAGTTTTTATATTCCCCAATACAATACCCCGAACAATCTAGTTTGGGGTATTTTTTTTGCTCAAAACGACAAGAAACTACAAATTTTAAATCTCATGATTTGGGCGTTACCACAAGGGTCGGGCTTTACGTTGCAATCTTTTTGAGGCAGAAAAAGCCTCAAAAAGGATTTCCACTGCAATTCCTAACAAAACACAGTAATTAATAGAACTAAGCCTTTTTTAGAAAATTGTTCCTTAGTCTACGGTAATAAATGAAGGCAAAAACTAAAGTTCAAATACCAAAAAGCCTATATTTGAGAAACGCATTTTTTGAATATGAATAGACTTTTTATAATTGGAAACGGATTTGATTTGGCTCATGGATTACCAACTTCGTATAAGCATTTTATAGATGATTTTTGGAGAAATTTCCGAGCAAGATGTAAAAGTGAGAAGTACAAAAATATGATTCTTACTGATGATGGTTATACTAGATATTACGAGGGGTATACAATTATTAAGAATTTTAATGATTTGAAGGATAATTTAAGAGATTACTCAAATGAGTATGGATATAGCTTTAATCTACAAGGATTAATTTGTAGAGATGGGAATAAGGTTGTTTTTCAATTTAACAATATTTTTTTTAAAATTATTACCGAGATGAATTCAGAGAATTGGGTTGATATTGAGAATTTATATTACAATATTTTAAAAAGTATTTTGAATAGTAATAGTAAAGTCCAATATAATTATCCATATGGGGTTAAGCGATTGAATGAGGAATTTGAACAAGTTAAAAATCTCTTAGAAGCTTATCTTGAAGAAAAAGTAGAAGCCATAAACGTAATTCCTGATATTGTTAATTTATTCAAAATTGAAAGCGCACTTAATAAATATGCTTTGGAATTTAGTAAAGAGGATTACAATGAATTGGAAGAGTTTTATACTAAATATAATCCAGATTTAGAGGAAGGTAAGAATGTTTTGAATTATTTTTTGAATTTTAATTACACAAGAACTATTGATAAATACATAAAGGAAACTAAGGAGCATAAAGCTTATCGGGAATTTGGTGATTTCACAAATATTCAGATACATGGGCGATTAAATGACAGAAATAATTTGGTTAATTTTGGTTTTGGTGATGAAATGGATGATGATTATAAGAGAATTGAAAATTTGGATGATAATGAATATTTAAAAAACTTCAAATCTTTTCAATATTTACAAAATTCTAATTATAAAAAACTATTGGATTTTATTGATACTAATAAATTTCAAGTTGTAATTCTTGGCCATTCTTGTGGTTTGTCTGATAGAACGCTGTTGAATACTATTTTTGAACATACTAATTGTAGGTCGATTAAGGTTTACTATCATCAAAAGGATGATGGTTCGGATAATTATACTGAGATTATTCAAAACATATCTCGACATTTTAATAAAAAGAAATTGATGAGAGAAAAAATAGTTAACAAAACTCTTTGTAAGCTTTTGCCTCAAATTCAACTTCCTTTAATAAAGTAAATACCTATAATTCAGATTTTGTTTTAAAGATGGTTTTTCGACTTTTTTGAATTCAAAATGTAACTTAATAAAGCCAAATGTTGGTTTTTAGCCCCGATTGCAGTGGAAATCCTTTTTTTACACCTGACAGGTTTCTAAAACCTGTTAGGTGTAAAAAAAGATTGTAGCGGAAAGCGGGACGATGTTTATAAAAAATCCCGATGCCTATTGCTCCTAAAAAAACACCCCAAAATTGGTGTCTTTTGGGGTAAGGTGTTTTTGAAATTTTTCTGTTATTAGAAGCGGTTATCGCCGTCTAGAAGATTGCCGAGTCCGCCTAAAAGGCTGCCTTCTTCACGGCTATTGCCGCCAGCTCTTGGGGCTGAAGCAATGATACGGTCGGCCAATCTAGAGAACGGAAGCGACTGAATGTACACTGTTCCAGGGCCACGCAAAGTCGCGTAAAACAAGCCTTCGCCACCAAAAAGAGAGTTTTTGATGCCGCCAATAAACTCGATATCATAATCGACATCTTGGGTGAAACCTACGATACAGCCGGTGTCTACTTTTAGGATTTCGCCAGGTTGTAATTCTTTTTTGGCTAAAGTTCCGCCTGAATGTACGAAAGCCATTCCGTCACCTTCTAGTTTTTGCATAATGAAACCTTCGCCACCAAAAAGGCCTGTGCCTAACTTTTTGGAGAATTCAATACCAACGGCTACGCCTTTGGCAGCGCAAAGGAATGCGTTCTTTTGGCAAATGAATTTTCCGCGAAATTGTCTCAAATCAATTGGAATGATTTTTCCGGGATAAGGTGAGGCAAAGGAGACTTTGCTTTTGTTGTAATTTTGATTGATAAAGGCGGTCATGAACAGACTTTCACCTGTTAAAACTCTTTTTCCTGCGCTTAGTAATTTGCCAAACAAACCCGTTTGTTGTTGGGAACCGTCTCCGAAAATGGTTTCCATTTGGATGCCATTGTCCATCATCATAAAACTTCCCGCCTCGGCAATGACAATTTCTTGTGGGTCGAGTTCTATTTCTACATATTGCATTTCTTCGCCATAAATATGGTAATCTATTTCGTGTGCTATCATGATTTTGTGTTTTAGGGTTTAAGGAATTAGTAAGTGGTTAAATTGAAATGTTACATTTTTGGGCATAAAAAAAACGGCATCCAGAACAGATGCCGTTAGTTGTATTTATTTTGAATTCTACTTTTTCGCGAGAATTAGTGTAATACGTGTTCTATTTTTATGCGTTCATTAAGCTTTCGATTTCGTCTGCTTCAATCGGAATGTTACGCATCAAATTGAACGGTTCTCCTGATTTTTGAATCACCACATCGTCTTCAATTCGGATACCGAAACCTTCGGCAGGAATATAAATTCCAGGTTCTACGGTAAACACCATATTGGCTTCCATTGGTTCGTGGAGCAATCCGTAATCGTGTGTGTCGAGTCCCATATGGTGCGAAGTCCCGTGCATAAAATATTTTTTGTAAGCTGGCCAATCAGGATTTTCGTTTTGAACGTCGGCTTTGTCAATCAGACCTAAACCTAATAATTCAGAAGTCATAATTTTGCCCACTTCTACGTGGTATTGTTTCCAAAGGGTACCCGGAGTAAGCATTTTTGTAGCTTCGTTTTTCACACGAAGAACTGCGTTGTACACGGCTTTTTGTCTTTCAGAATAGCGACCAGAAACGGGTATGGTACGGGTTAAATCGCTTGAATAATTGGCGTACTCTGCCGCTACATCTAGTAAAAGCAAGTCGCCCGCTTTGCATTGTTGGTTGTTTTCGATGTAATGCAATACATTGGCATTATTTCCAGAAGCGATAATGGGTGTGTAGGCAAACCCTTTAGAACGGTTGCGAACGAACTCGTGAATCAATTCGGCTTCTACCTCATATTCCATTACGTTAGGCTTCACAAACGAAAGCAAACGACGGAACCCTTTTTCGGTGATGTTACACGCTTGTTGGATTAAATCGATTTCTTCGGTTTCTTTTATGGAGCGAATGCGTTGCAAAATTGGGTTGCTTTTGGCTACGGTATGCGCTGGATATTGCGCTTTCCATTTTTTGATAAAACGGTCTTCGCGAGTTTCGGTTTCTACGGCTGAACGATAGTGTTCGTTGGTGTTGATGTACATCACTTCGGCATACATCATAATTTCTTTCAAGGTTTTGTCAAAATCTTGTAGCCAAAAAACTGTTTTGATTCCTGATACCTGAAACGCACGTTCTTTGGTTAGTTTTTCGCCTTCCCAAATCGCAATGTGCTCATTGGTTTCTCTCAAGAAAAGGATTTCTTTTAAGTGCTCGTAAGGCGCATCTGGGAATAATAACAAAATGCTTTCTTCTTGATCTACACCGGATAAATAGAAAATATCTCTATGTTGTGCAAAAGGTAAAGTGCTATCGGCAGAAACAGGATATATGTCGTTTGAATTAAAAACCGCTACGCTTTTCGGTTTCATTTGAGCAGTGAATTTTTCTCTGTTTTTTACAAAAAGCCCACTGTTTATTTGATGATATTTCATGACAACCAAATTATTTATTAGTAAAATTCAAAAATACTAACTTTACTATGATTTTTGTCTAAGAAAAAGAATTTTTAACGTTAGGATGTTTCTTGTACTCGTAAATCGTTGTTATGAGCAACAAGAAGCTAATAATGGTTAAAATTTGATGTTGTGTTTTAAAGCTATCGGTTTCTCAGATAAGCACAGATTAGTAGCGCTTTTTTTTACAATTAATCCAAGAGTAAAGGAATGGCAATTATGATAAATGCTCGTTAGGTAGTGTATAATTCTTTATTTTTGACGCATGGTACAAAACGAGTCACACAATTACGATTATATTTTTGCAGGAACAGGGCTAGCCGCTTTGATGACAGTATACAAAATGGTGCAATTGCCTTTTTTTGCTCAAAAAACCATTTTGTTGCTCGATGAACAACCCAAAGACAGCAATGATCGAACTTGGTGTTTTTGGTCTACGGAGCCAACGCAGTGGGAGCCTTCGGTGTCAAAACATTGGGACGTAGCTCATTTTGGCTGTCAATCGTTTGATCGTGATTTGGTTTTGTCGCCTTACCAATACCAAATGATTCGTGGAATCGATTTCTACCAACAGGTTTTGTCTAGTTTGCGTCAACACTCCAATGTAACTTTCGTATCCGAAAAAGTAGTTGCCATTGAAGAAACCGAGCAGCAAATTTTTGTCAAAACTAACCAAACGGTTTATTACGGAAAGCGCTTGTTTAATAGTATCTACCATCCTGAACTTGTAGCCAAACAGCAAAAGTATCCGGTGTTGCAACAGCATTTTATTGGATGGGTAGTACAAACCAAAGAAGCTGTTTTTATACCCGAAAAACCTACTTTTATGGATTTTTCGGTAGCACAAAAAGACAATACTCGTTTTATGTATGTGTTGCCAACTACTGCCCATCAGGCGTTGGTGGAGTATACGCTTTTTTCGTCACAATTGTTGCCGAAACAAGAATATGAAGCAGAAATACAAAAGTACCTTGCGCAATTGGGAGTTACCGATTACACTATTATTGAAAAGGAGCAAGGCAGTATTCCAATGACCAGCTATCCGTTTTGGAAATGGAATACTAAAAATGTGTTACACATCGGTACCGCTGGAGGTTGGACCAAAGCCAGCACGGGCTACACTTTTAAAAATGCAGACAAAAAATCGGAGGCTTTGGTGGCTTTTTTGCAAAATGAACAGCCATTTACTTTGTTTGGAAAACGCAACAAATTTTGGTGGTATGATCTGTTGCTGTTAGATATCTTGCATCGGAATAATGCCATAGGTAGTCATATTTTTTCGAAATTATTTCAAAAAGGAACACCTAGTTTGATTTTTAAATTTTTAGACGAAGACACTACTTTGATCGAAGACCTACAAGTGATTTGGAAGTGTCCTAAAATGCCTTTCATCAAGGCCTTGTTTCGGGTGCTGTTGTATCGCTAAAGTGTTTGGAGCGAGGGTGTTTTTTTTTAAAGTAACTTTTTCAATTGTTTTCTTTACATTTGCAGTTCATGAAAAACAAAGCTTTCATATCACGAATCCTTTTGCTGATTTTATTGGCAACTATGGTTTTTCAAACCAAGCACAGCTATTCCCATTTATTGGAGCAGTTGAATGTGGTGGTGTGTCATCATGATAGCGATCCTTCTACAAAGCAAATTACACATGCGCATCATTATACAGAGTCTTGTACGGTATGCGCCTTTTCTATTAGTAGTTTTTTGCCAGTTTCCCTTCTTTTTTGGGATACGGATACCATCATAACGATACCGAATGAGGTGTCGTTTTATGTAGCTTCCAAAGTAGTTTGCTATTCGGGAAGTCTATTTGCTTTACGCGCGCCCCCGCAAGCATAGTTTTTATTGCGTCATTTTCAGTTCTTGAAAATGATTTTAATCTCTCTTATTTTAATTTTTTGGATATAAAAATGCAAGCAAAAAGCTATAGCGTTTTCATGTTCTTTTGGTTTACTGCTGTTGTTTTTTCACAAAACAAAGTCAGCGGTACCATTACTACTGAAACGAAAAAAAGCCTTGAGGGCTGTCACGTACATATTGGTAATAAAACGGTAAACACCAACAAAAAAGGATTGTATGAAATTAAAGATTTGCCTTCGGGTAAGTTGAAAGTTTCAGTGTCCTATGTCGGCTATCAAACGATAGATACTTTGATCAATGTTACTGCCGATGCGCAATTTAATTTTGTAATGAAACAAAATACCGAGGCTTTGTATGAAGTATTGGTACAACAAAAGAATAGTGGCGCCAACGCATCATCGGTTGAACAAAAAGTAAAAGGTGCTACGATTGAAAAGTTTAGCAACCAATCATTGGGCGATGTGTTACAAGAAGTAGCTGGAGTCTCCGGACTAAAAACCGGAAGTACTGTGGTTAAACCTATAGTTAACGGTATGTTTGGAAGTAGAGTCCCCATTATCAATAATAATGTTAGGATGCAAGATCAAGAATGGGGAGCGGAGCACGCCCCTAATTTTGATGTGAATGCGGCAGCAAAAATTAGTGTCATTAAAGGCGCTTCGGGTTTGCAATATGGAGGCGATGCCGTGGGTGGATTGGTCATTATTGAACCTATGCAAGTCAAAAAAGACACCTTATTTGGTAGAACCATGTTCAATTTTGCTTCGAACGGTCGTGGCGGATCAGTAACGACTAGCGTTCACAAAGGCAATGAGTTGGGATGGAGTTGGAACGCATTGGCAACCTTCAAATACATGGGAGATCGTCAGGCACCAAATTATGTTTTGTCAAATACAGGTAACAGAGAAGGTAATTTCACGGGAGATATAAAATACACAGCCGATAATTATTTTGTGTCGGCCTATTATAGTTTGTATCAAACCACTATTGGAATTTTGAGTGCGTCTCATACCGGAAGTGTCAATGATTTGTATACTTCCATCAATAATTTACGTCCGTCGGTAATCAACGATTTTACCTATGCTATTGATAATCCAAAACAACAAGTTCAACATCATTTGGCCAAAATAAATTATAACTATTATTTTGACGAAACGGCGTCATTGGCAGCTCAATATGCTTTTCAGTTCAATAAGCGTTTAGAGTTTGATGTGCGTAGAGGCGATTTTAAAAATGTCGCAGCCTTGGATTTGGAATTGAGCAGTCATAATTTATCGGTTGATTTCAAAAAAGCGTATCACGATTGGCAATTGAAGTCAGGACTAAGTGCTGGATTTCAAAATAATTTTGCCAGTCCAGCTACAGGTATTCGTCCGTTGATTCCGAATTACGAAAAGCTAGATGCTGGAGTATACAGTGTGGCTAGTGTAGATTTGTCTGATGGTTTGGTTTTGGATGCAGGTTTACGATATGATTTTTCAAGTGTCAATGCCGCTAAGTTTTATCTTAAATCCAGATGGGAAGAAAGAGGCTATGATACGCTTTTTCCTGAATTTGAAGTCAAAGAAGAGGGTAATCAAATTTTGGCTAAGCCAAGTTTTACTTTTCATAATTTCTCCGCCAGCGTAGGGTTTAAAAAGACCTTCGCTACAAATTTGGAATGGTACACGAACTTAAGTTTGGCAACTAGAAACCCAAATCCTTCAGAGTTTTTTAGCGATGGTTTGCATCATTCAACAGGTGTTATCGAATTAGGCGATTTGTCTTTGAAAAAAGAGGAATCCCTTAAATTGTCGTCGACGGTACAGAAATCATGGCAAGACTTTTCATTATCCATCAATCCGTTTGTACATACAGTGAAAAATTATATTTTTTTGCGTCCCATCGGTGCGGAGACTACTATTAGAGGCGCTTTCCCAGTTTGGGAATACCAGCAAACGCAAGCTCTTTTGGGCGGTGTAGATGTGCAAACCAATTGGACATTGTCGCCGCAATGGCAACATCGTTTGACTATGGCCTACATTAAGGGTAACGATCTTGATAACAACGAGGCACTAATTGACATTCCTCCTTTTCATTTCACTAACACTATCGAATGGAGAAAAAAAGAATGGAACCAGTTAGTTCTAGAGTTAAAAAGCGAAGTGGTTTTTAGACAATCTCAATTTCCTAATAATAATTTTGAGGTCAACCTGATTGATGCTAATAACAATTCACAGCCAGCTATATTAGATATAAGTACACCGCCTCCAGGTTATCATTTGCTCCATTTTTATTCAGAAATGCAACTGCAATGGTTGCCTAAAACCCAAACGACCCTTGCTTTTTCCGTGCAAAATATATTCAATACAAAGTATAGAGATTATCTGAATCGCCAACGCTTCTTTGCAGATGAAGTTGGGCGAAATTTTCAAATTCAAATCAAATTCAATTATTAAATTCAATCCAATGAAAAATTTAAAACTTTTAGCCTTAGCAATAGTAACAATCCTTTCTTTTTCTTCTTGTAACAACGACGATCCCGAAGAAGTGAATGAAGAAGAATTAATCACCACAGTAACCACAACGCTAACGGCTGGTAGCAGTGTAATAACCTTAAAATCGGTAGATCTGGATGGAGAAGGGCCTAATAAGCCAGTTGTTACGGTGTCAGGAAGTTTAACGGCCAACACAACCTATAATGGTAAGACCACTTTTTTAAACGAAAGTGTTACACCAGCGGATAATATTACTCAAGAAATTCTCGAAGAAGGTGATGAGCATCAATTGTTTTATCAAGCACCAACGGCTATCGGTACCTTTGCCTATGGCGATCTGGATGAGGATGGAAAGCCGATTGGTTTAGTTTTTACCTTAAAAACGGGAACTACTCCAACAACTGGAACTATCGTGGTTACTTTGAAACACGAACCTAATAAAAATGCTGCTGGAGTAGCTACAGGCGATATTACCAATGCTGGTGGAGCAACCGATGCTGAGGTGCGATTTCCTGTTGAAGTGAAATAAGTACAAGCTATTAATGATTCAAAAAGGCGCTGCAAGTAATTGTAGCGCCTTTTTGATTGTTAAAAATATACTAAAATCTTACTAATAAATTCCTTGTGTTTTTCATGTTCTATCGATTGCGGTTGTTAATTTTGTGAAATAAAAGGCAAGTTTATTTAAAGGACTTTCAAAATAAGGTAATTTTGATACTCTATATTTAAATAATCATGGACGAAGTAGTAAAAGTAAGTAAATATGAGTTGGGAGAGATGCTCCTAGAAATTGGGTCGATGTTAATGGTCTCAGGTGCCAACACCGAACGAATTAAGGTTACTATTAGTAGAATTGCACGTGCCTTTGGATGCGATTCAGAACTTTTAATCACCAATCATGCTTTGATGATCACCTTGAATTATCAGGATAAGCATAAAACGTTTACCAATGTAAAATGGGTGCCAAACATGCATCTGAATTTCAATTTGATTTCAGACATAAGTATTATGAGTTGGCGTATTGTTTTGGAAAAATGGAGTGTGGAACGGGTTAATCAAGAATTAACCACTTTAAATCGAAAGCCTCTTTATCCTAGATTTTTAGTGTTGACAATGGTAGCTTTAGCAGGAGCTTCTTTTTGTCGTCTATCCGGAGGAGATTTTATTGAGATGATAGCTTGCTTTACGGCTTCGTTCTCTGGGCTTTATGTTAGACAAGAAGCCATGAAAATGAAATTTAATTTCTATTTATGTGTGTTTTTTGGAGCAGCTACGGCCGCAATTGTATCTGGGTTTTATTTTTATTTTAATCCGCAGCTTACTTATATACACGCATTTTCTACTTCTGTTTTATTTTTAATTCCCGGAGTACCTATGATGAATGCTGTCGCAGATTTAATTGATGGGAATATTTTGAATGGAATTACCAGAGGGATGAATGTGTTGATTATAGCGTTTGCTATAGCATTAGGGTTGTTAATGGGATTGTTAATTTATAATTTCTAAATCATGGATATACTTGCATTATTAGAGAAAGGGATTTGGTTGGGTTGTGCTGCACTTGGTTTTGGTATGTTGTTCAATGTGCCCAAAAGAGCTTTGTTTCCCATTTATTTAATAGGAGCTTTAGGTGGACTGATGAAGTTTTTTATGTTAGAGTTTGAAATCGGTATAGTCTTAGCGGTACTTTGTGGCGCAAGCTTGATTGGTTTTTTAAGTGTTTTTGCAGCCCATAATTTCAAATGTCCTCCCGTTACTTTTTCAATTCCAGCGGTTATCCCAATGATTCCTGGGTTGTTTGCTTATAAATCTATGATTGGTGTAATTAAACTTACTTCTGAGAAAGATCCAACGGAGTACACGAAAGTTTTTTTTGAAGCATTAAATAATGGTTTGACTGCTTTATTTGTTTTAATCGTTTTAGCCACAGGAGTTGCGGTACCTTTATTGGTTTCACGAAAGGCAACAGTGAAAAGACTACAAGCTAACGATAAATAGAAATGTTTTTTTCTGGTTTTTTATGTCCTAAATTTTTGCTAATTCAGTAGCTTTTTTCTTCTCTATTTGGTATATTTGAGTACTAACAAAAAATATAGTAACGATGAAAGTTCAAATTAACACCGACAAACATATCGAAGGACACGAAAGAGTAGAAGCTTATTTTTCTGGAGAAATTACTAAAACACTTGGTCGTTTTGAAGACAAAATAACACGAGTTGAGGTTCATTTTGGGGATGAAAACAGTAACAAATCAGGAATCGATGATAAACGTTGCTTGATTGAAGTACGCCCAGTTAATAGTCAACCCATTGCTGTAACCGAACACTCAAGTACTATTGAAAAAGCTTTTCACGGAGCCATAGATAAAGTAAAACGTTCCTTAACGACTACTTTCGAAAAACAAAAAGCATATTAATAAGTAAACGCATAAAAAAAGGCAATGTTCTATTTGTAGAACATTGCCTTTTTTTATGTTTAAACTTGTGATTAGAATGTTAAAGCAGCACCTAATTGAAATACTTGATTTTTAGCATCACTGTTTTTAATAACTTCATTAAAACTACTAATATATCTAGCGTTGACAGATAGCCCAAAAGGAAGATTGATCGAAGCTCCAAAAGCCCATGCGGCATCAAATGTTTTAAAATCAGGATTGCCCAATCCTTTTATGTCATCACTTACTTTGAACCCAAATTGAGGGCCAGTTTCAATGCTTACAATTTTTAAAGCATACAATTTTGCCAAAATAGGTACTTGAATGTAGCTTAAATCAATGTCAGATACCGCAGTACTAAAACCTTGCTTAGAAAACTGTACCTCGGGTTGGATATATAACAATTTGTCCAAAAGAGGTACTTCTTTGTAAAGCCCTACGTAGTATCCGTCTCTATTAGAGGTATTACCTAATTTTCCCTCGCTTACATTCGAGAAGTTATATCCTGCGCGAACGCCAATTCCTTGTGCGAAAGCAGATTGAGTCAGTCCAAGTAAAAGGAAGGCTGCAAATAAAGATTGAATCGTTTTCATAATTAATATTTTTTTAATTGTTTTACAGGCCAAATTTATAGTAAAAAAGGCGAACTTAATTTGTTGAGCTGTTTTTTTAGAATTTTATAACGTTTTGATTAAACTTGTCTTAAAGTGTTTATTTTTGTAATCAAAGTAACAATAAATTGTTGTATGTCATGAAAAAATTTAGTTTATCAATACTGATTTTAGTCCTAGGAGTTGTTTCATCTTATGCGCAAACGGAAGCAACAGCACAGCAACAAGTCACTTCTGTTTTAGATTCATGGCACAAAGCAGCCGCTCAAGCACAATTTGATGCTTATTTTGGATTAATGACCAATGATGCCATCTTTATTGGTACCGACGCGAATGAGAATTGGAACAAAACCGCTTTTCAAGCTTTTGCAAAGCCTTATTTCGATAAAGGAAAAGCATGGAATTTTACGGCCATAGAGCGACATGTTTACATAGATAAAAGCGGAACCCTAGCGTGGTTTGATGAGCTGCTTAGTACACAAATGAAAATTTGCCGCGGTTCGGGTGTGTTGGTGAAAGTAGGGGATTCTTGGAAAATTCAACACTATGTACTATCAATGACCGTCCCAAATGAGAACGTAGACGAAGTGGTAAAAATCAAAACACCTATAGAAGATGGGGTTATGAAGCAACTAACCGTTAAAGAATAAAACGGTTTTGTCAGCGCATTAGCATTTAAAAATAAGTTAGCCACGACCCGAATGATAGCGAATACAATGTCCTTAAGTTAAGATGAAAAAGAAAAAAATAGCACGCAGATTCAACGGATTTTAACTGATTTTTCTGTGTAAATCTGCGAAATCTGCGTGAAAACAAAAAGAGTAATTTCTAACTTAATGACATTGATAGCGCATAGGCGAAGCAATAGCACAATTTGTCACTAATTGTCATTGAAATTGATACTGAAAGACATGAATACCCTTAACTATAATAATTCGTGTTATTAAAACAGATTGTAATTATTGATTTAGTAGTGAATTCGTGGCGGAAATTTTATAAGCGAACGTCCTTGTTTTTTGTAAAGCAAAGCGAGCCATCGAATTTAATTGCTTATTTTTGCACAAAATAGCAATTATAAAGTGGGAAGTAAAAATAAATTAAAACGATTTAAGGAAAACGAAACGTTCGAGAACGTATTTCAACCAACAAGAGAAGAAGTAGTAGGAGAATTGTTTCCTCTGAAAGGAAAATGGAATACTGAATTTTTCAAAAACGACAATCCATTAGTACTAGAATTAGGTTGCGGAAAAGGAGAGTATTCTGTAGGTTTAGCTGAACGTTATCCTAACAAAAATTTTATTGGTATCGATATCAAGGGTGCTCGATTTTGGAGAGGCGCCAAAACCGCTGTCGACTCAGGCATGCATAATGTAGCTTTTGTTAGAACCCAAATTGAATTAATCAATCATATTTTTGCCGAAAATGAAGTAGATGAAATTTGGATTACTTTTCCTGACCCACAAATCAAATACAAGAGAACGAAGCATCGTATGACGAACTCAGAGTTCTTACAATTGTATAAAAAAATCCTGAAAAAAGAAGGTATCGTTAATCTAAAAACCGATTCAGAATTCATGCATGGTTATACTTTAGGACTTTTGCATGGAGAAGGACATGAAGTGTTGTATGCGAATCATAACGTGTATAAAAACGAAGGAAGTCCTGAGGAGGTTACGGCCTTTCAAACCTTTTATGAAAAACAGTATTTAGCGGTTAACAAAGCCATCACTTTTATCAGGTTCAAAATTAAACCTTAGTCAATTATCGTTTTGAAAAGTATATGCATATAGTCGGACTCTTTTTTTTAGGATTTATTAGCGCTTTTGTAGGGATTTCTCCTCCGGGATTAATCAATATGACGGCCGTTAAAGTGAATCTAAAAGAAGGGAAACGAACAGCGATGTGGTTTGTGCTAGGTGCCGTTCTGGTTATTTTTATACAAACCTTTTTGGCGCTTTTATTTGCACGAGTTTTGGATAAGAGTCCGGCCTTGCTATTGTTGTTTCGTGAAATTGGCTGTGTAATTTTTGCTTTACTCACTGTTTATTTTCTTTTGGTGGCCAAAAAGCCAAAAATCAAAGAGGGTAATATTAAAAAGTACAGTAAAAAATCTCGTTTCTTTTTAGGGATTTTACTATCTGCGCTAAATTTTTTCCCTATTCCTTACTATGTTTTGTTAGGAATAACTTTTGCTTCCTATCATTTGTTTTCTTTTGACATTACTTCCATTCTGATTTTTGTATTGGGTGTGGTTTCTGGAGCTTTTATGGTTTTTTATGGCTATGTGTTTTTTTTTAATAAAATAGAAGCTAAAGCTGGTTTTTTCCTGCAAAACATGAACACTCTAATCGGAAGTGTTACAGGGATCATGACGCTACTCACCTTGTATAATATTATGGATTCTTACGGTTTATTTTAAAAATGGTACGTAATGCTTGAGCCAAGTTTTTTCGAAAGAGTATACGTTATTGTACGTCAAATTCCCCACGGAAAAGTGACCTCTTATGGTGCTATTGCAAAAGCTTTAGGCACTGCTCGTTCGGCAAGAATGGTAGGTTGGGCGATGAATGCATCACATCATCTAGAAGATGTCCCAGCGCATCGTGTCGTGAATCGAAAAGGACTTCTTACGGGCAAGCTTCATTTTGATGGAACAAATTTGATGCAACAATTGCTGGAGAATGAAGGTATTGTAGTTAAAAACAATCAGATAGTAAATTTCGAAGCCTGTTTTTGGGAACCGCCTTTGACTCAAGAATAATTCTTTTGCGTTTTTTAGTGAAAAGACCGACGGCTTAAATTTTTCTTAAAACACTACTTTTAAAGTGATTTCTCTTATTTTTCTATCAATTATTTCAATTTTTTACTAATTGAATACAAGAATTAACCATTATCTTTGTGTCTCGAAAAAAACATCTTGTTTAAGATCAATTCAGATAAACATTTAATTCATGAAACTAGATAGAAAAGAAATATTAAAAGCATTAGAGACCATTACAATAGCTGGAGAAGGAAAAAACATGGTGGAAAGCGGCGCTATTGCCAATGTAGTTACTTTTGGAGACGAAGTAATAGTCGATTTAGTATTGCACACTCCTGCAATGCACATTAAAAAAAGAGCGGAAGATGATATTAAAAAAGTTATTTTAGAAAAAATAGCTGCTGAAGCTAAAGTTAAAATTAATACTAAAGTTGAAGTACCAGACAAACCTGAAATTAAAGGGAAAGCCATTCCTGGAATAAAAAATATTATTGCTGTTGCCTCAGGAAAAGGGGGTGTTGGAAAATCAACAGTTACTGCTAATCTTGCAGTTTCTTTAGCCAAAATGGGCTTTAGTGTTGGGGTTTTAGATGCTGATATCTATGGGCCTTCTATGCCTATTATGTTTGATGTTGAAAACGAAAAACCGCTCTCGGTTGAAGTAGATGGAAAATCTAAAATGAAACCGGTAGAAAGTTATGAAATAAAAATACTTTCCATTGGGTTTTTTACTTCACCAAGTCAAGCAGTGATTTGGAGAGGTCCTATGGCTTCTAAAGCGTTAAATCAAATGATTTTTGATGCGGATTGGGGAGAATTAGACTTTATGTTAATTGACTTGCCTCCTGGAACAGGTGATATTCATTTGTCCATCATGCAGTCTTTACCAGTAACTGGTGCTGTGGTGGTGAGTACGCCTCAAGCGGTTGCTTTGGCAGATGCTAGAAAAGGAGTAGCTATGTTTATGTCAGAAGCTATTAATGTTCCAGTTTTAGGAATTATTGAGAATATGGCTTATTTCACACCAGCAGAGCTTCCTGATAATAAATATTATATCTTTGGTGAAGCAGGTGCACGTGACTTAGCAACTGATTTAGGGGTACCTTTCTTGGGAGAAGTGCCTATCGTTCAATCTATTCGTGAATCAGGTGATTATGGGCGTCCAGCAGCTTTACAAACCGACTCAGTTGTTGGGGCTGTTTTTGAAAGTATTACACGAAATGTGGTGCAAGAAACGGTAAATAGAAATGAACATTTGCCAGCTACCGAGGCCATTAAAATAACCACAATGGCAGGCTGTTCTGAAGTAAAAAAGAAATAATAATTACAATACCACCATCAGAAATATACTTTGATGGTGGTAGTAAATACAATACTATGACAACAGAAGAATTAACCGAAAATGTAATGAGAGCATTAGATGAAATAAGACCTTTTCTTAAATCAGATGGAGGGGATATTTCTCTAATTTCAATCGAAGAAGATAAACATGTAAAGGTTAGACTCGAAGGCGCTTGCACTAGCTGCAGTGTTAATCAAATGACATTGCGTGCGGGTGTAGAAACTACAATAAAGAAATTTGCCCCTCAGATAGAAACAGTGGTAAATGTCATGTAAATATTCCGTGCTGTGTTTTTTATAAAATAGTCTTATTTTTGAGTTTTTAGGTGATTTTTTAATATATTTTTAGTAAAATTATTAAGAATAGTGTAGATTGTTTTTTGTTTGTTTTAAGAAAAAACTATATTTGAGTTATATCTTTAAATGGACAGTTATGAAAAAGCATTACTTTTTTTTTATCTTGATATTGTCTCTTTTCAAGAGTCATGCACAAGAAATGATTCAAGAGGCAGTAGTTAGCAAATCGTATGTTGGGTATGATGGAGAATGGCAAAATACTTCATTTAAAACACCAGTAATTGTCCACTCGAATCGGTTAGGTTTTTTAAAAATTTCTGGTGCCGATTTTTTAATCAAACTCAGTGGCGATAAAGCTAAAATGGAAGAAAACACGGCGTATGATTCTGCAGAATTAACTTCTCAAGAATTAGTGAATACCAAAAATGAGAAAAATGGTTTGGTAAGTTCTACCTATAAAGGGAAATTAGTTTACAAAACTATTGATGGAGTCTACACACCAGACGTTTCTGTAGTATATACCATAAATCAAGCGGACATACTTCGTTTAAAAATAAGTAATAATAAAAATAGTAAAGAATATATTTTAGATCTCGAGATCAAATAAATAATTAAGGAATTTTAAATAATGGATGTTTTAATAAAGATTAAAGATAGAGAAGGGGTTGTTCACGAATTACAAGCGCCAACAGATATGGCAATGAACATTATGGAATTGTGCAAAGCCTATGAGTTGCCAGTTGAAGGAACTTGTGGTGGTATGGCCATGTGTGCTTCTTGCCAGTGTTATGTGCTCAATGATGTTGAATTACCACCTATGGGTGATGATGAAGAAGCCATGCTATCTGAAGCTTTTTATGTAAAATCCAATAGCCGTTTAGGTTGTCAAATTCCAATAACGGAAAGCCTTGAAGGTCTTGAGTTAGAATTGGCTCCAGAAAATTAATAGTTAAGCCCTGTCGATAAGATGGGGCTTTATTTTTGAACTATTACTTTAGCTTTTGGAGCTATTCTGTCAACAAACAACGAATAGGCTTTTTCTGAGGGATGCAGACCATCTGTAGCTACTAAATAAGTCTCTTTTAGTCCTTGTCTTGTGATGTCGGTGATGTTGATAAAAGTAATGCCATTGGCATCGCAGTAACTTTTAGCGAATGCATTATACCTATCGATTTCTGTTGAGATTTTGGTTGGAGTTCCAAATTGTTGACCAAATGGAGTGTAAGCATAGTCAGGAATCGAAACCACGATAACATTGTCTTTATTCCCTTTGGCTAAAGCGATGGCTGTTTGTGCCAATTGGGGAAACTCTCTTTCATAAAGGCTAAATTCCCTATTTTGGTATTGATTGTTTACTCCAATAAGTAGGGTTACTAAGTTATAATTGTTAGTTGGTTGCTGTTCTTTAATCGCATGGATTAAATTAGAAGTCGTCCAACCTGTTTGTGCAATGATTTTTAAGTCTACCGTTAAACCAGGAATAGTGGTTTCAAGCTTTTTCTTTAGTTGTTCTGGAAAACGACAAGTGAGACAAACGCTTTGACCAATAGTATAACTGTCCCCTAGTGCGATATAAGATACTTTTTTGTTAACAGGTTGTGGCTGAGGTTGAGGTGCTGGGCTGCTTTCGGGTTGGGGAACAAGAGTTGTGTTTTCGCTAGAACATTGGTTGAAAAAAAGCACTACAACTATCAAAATGAAAAGTCGTAATGCTGTTTTTATATGTTTTGAAAAGTGTTCCATTTCTGTTTTTAAGCAGGTTCCATTGTCAAACTCAGTTGTTCTTCAATCGCATTCCAAAGGCCTATTCTTTTTTCTAAGGCTAAAATGGAAATATTTTCTACCTCTTCCCATTTTTTAGCATCATTTCCGCAAAGTTCGGTTATCATTTGCATGGCCATTGGTCCGTGTTCGTCAGCATCCAATTCGATATGTCTTTCGAAATAGTAAATCAATTGTTTTAAATCCGTTTCAGGGAAGTTTTTTTGGAAGTTTTGCAGGATTTCTGTGAACATACTTGGAATCAAATCTTCTCTTCCGAAGGTAAAAGAAGCGGCTATTTCGTGCGCTTTACCATGTTCAATCACTTGAAAAGTGAAGTCCAAAAATGATTTGATATTCGGGTGTAACGGACTTTTTTTAATAGCCACAAAAATATTCTGAAAGGATTGCACTTCGTCAAGGAAATTAGTAATTCCTGATGTGTCTGCGCCGCATGCTTCCATGGCTTCTAGGTACATTTCGAAGTGGCTTAAGTGTCTTCCGTCCATACTAAGGTCGGTTTCTTCAGCCAAAACAATTTCGTTGATTAAATAGCGCGTTTCTGGATTAGGAGTCGCAAACCACGGAGTTGATGTACAGGTTAATTTGGCTTGTAAAGCTTTCAAAAGGGACATAAAGTCCCATACTGCATACACATGCGTTTCTAGAAAACTATGTAAATCTTCTAGATTTTGTACTTTCTGATATAGGCTATGGTTTAAAAGTTGTTCTTTTTGAGAAGCTATCTTTGAATTGATGTAGGTAATGTTCATTGGGATTTTTTTTGTAAAATTAAAAAAGCTTCCTGTTACCAAGAAGCTTCTATAATTGATTTTATCAATACTTTAATACTTGTTTATCTTATTTAAAAGCTGCAATTCCTGTGATATCCATTCCTGTAATTAATAAATGAATATCGTGGGTGCCTTCATAAGTAATTACCGATTCTAAGTTCATCATATGGCGCATGATAGAATATTCGCCTGTGATTCCCATTCCGCCTAGCATTTGTCTTGCTTCGCGAGCAATATGAATTGCCATGTCGACATTATTTCTTTTGGCCATTGAGATTTGAGCAGAAGTCGCTCTGCCTTCATTTCTCAAGACGCCTAATCTCCATGTAAGCAATTGCGCTTTGGTGATTTCAGTGATCATTTCGGCCAATTTTTTTTGTTGTAATTGTGTACCTGCGATAGGTTTGTCAAATTGAATACGCTCTTTGGCATAACGCAAAGCAGTATCATAACAATCCATAGCCGCGCCAATAGCGCCCCAAGCAATTCCGTAACGAGCAGAATCTAGACAACCTAGTGGTGCGCCTAATCCAGATTTGTTAGGCAAAAGGTTTTCTTTTGGGACTTTTACATTGTCAAAAATCAATTCTCCAGTAGCCGAAGCTCTCAAAGACCATTTGTTGTGGGTTTCAGGAGTGGTAAATCCTTCCATACCGCGTTCTACGATTAAACCGTGAATACGTCCTTCTTCATTCTTTGCCCAAACTACAGCAATATCAGCAAAAGGAGCGTTAGAAATCCACATTTTCGCACCATTTAATAAATAGTGATCACCTTTGTCTTTAAAGTTGGTGGTCATTCCACCTGGGTTAGAGCCGTGGTCAGGTTCCGTCAATCCAAAACAGCCCATGAATTCTCCGGTAGCTAGTTTGGGTAGGTATTTCATACGTTGTTCTTCGTTACCGTATTTCCAAATAGGATACATTACTAAAGAAGATTGTACAGATGATGTAGAACGCACACCAGAATCTCCTCGCTCAATCTCTTGCATGATGAGTCCGTAGGATATTTGATCTAATCCAGCACCACCGTATTCAATAGGAATGTATGGACCAAAACCACCAATTTCTCCTAAACCTTTAATGATTTGTTTTGGAAATTCTGCTTTTTGAGCATAGTCTTCTATAATTGGGGATACTTCTCTTTTTACCCAAGCTCTTGCGGCGTCACGCACTAACTTGTGTTCTTCGGTTAATAAATCGTCAAGATTATAATAATCAGGAGATTGAAATAAGTCTGGTTTCATGGTTCGAAAATTTTATGGCAACAAATCTACATAAAGAAATATAACAAAACTAATGTAAATTGTTGTATTTTTATAGAAATACATGACGTTATTGGTGTTTTATTAGATTATCAATGTAGCAACGAATAGTAGTAGTAGTGTAATTATAGAGGATAAAATTTTGTTAAAAATAATTAGTGTAAGTAAAGTCGGTATATATTTGCTGTCTTAAGTAAAGCCTAATTATGAGAAGAATATTTTTTTGCTTGTTCTTTTTGGTGTCTGTAAACCTATTTTCACAAACAAATCTTCCCGAAGTTCAGAAATACAAACAAGCAGGTTTGGTGTGGGGTTTACTAAAATACCATCATCCAGAGATTAGTAAAGGTAAATATAATTGGGATCTAGAATTCATTACATTATTTGACAA
This sequence comes from Flavobacterium succinicans LMG 10402, assembly GCF_000611675.1. GTDB lineage: Bacteria > Bacteroidota > Bacteroidia > Flavobacteriales > Flavobacteriaceae > Flavobacterium > Flavobacterium succinicans. Next base: position 305,416 of record NZ_JATV01000001.1, read on the forward strand.
AGTTGTGGCTGTTAAAAATCAAGATGAAATGAATGACTTATTGTTGGGTTTTATTTCGAAATACAAAACGGATAAATTGAAACCAAAGATCCTGAATTCTGAAAAGGTTTTTCTGAAAAATGTAGATTATGATTGGATTGATTCAGCAGTTTTTGGTGCTGAACTCGTAAAAAATTTTATTGAAATAAAAAATAATAGAAATATAAATAACTATTATGTTTCGACTAGCAAGATGTCGAGAATGCTGTCTTTTGAAAACGAAAAGGGATTTAAAGATTTCGATTATGCTATGAAAAGTCATAGAATGCTCTTGTTGTTTAATTTCTGGAATGCCATACAATATTGGGATGTTAATAAATATTTAATGGATACCAAATGGTCTGATAATTTAGATGCGCTGACTCAAGAGTTTTTGAGTGCTGATACCAAATTAAAATTTGAGTTAGTGAAGTTAAAACTGATTTCGAAATTAGACGATTCTCATTCAGTTACTTTGTCGGTAGATGTTGGCAATTCATTTTTTAGTTATAAACCTGTTTTTTCAGGAAAAATATTGAATGATTCCATAGTGATTGATAAAATAAAGAATAAAAATTTAGCCAAAAAAGATGGAATTGAATTAGGTGATGTTATTGTAAAAATTGAAAATAAGAATATTTCAACTTATTTAAATGAAAAATGTACCAATTTATTTTCAGTTTCTAACTTAAATTATTTGAAGCGATGGGGAAGTCATGATGAGGTTTGGTTTGTATATAATTTGCTTTTAAGCAATAATAAAGATTCAATTAATGTAGATGTTGTGACAAGAAAAGGAATACGTGAGAATAAATATATTCATCTTCATAAGGGTAATCATTTTACTGATTTTGAGATACTTGGTAGGCTGAAAAAGGAGAAATGGTTTTATGTGCAACCTAATATTGCCTATGTGAATCTAGAACAAATAACCAAAAAAGAACTAGATCTTGTTTTTAAACAAGTAGCGAATACCAAAGGATTGATTTTAGATTTAAGAAATTACCCTAAAAGTGTTTCTAATAATGATTTGGCTAAATATCTTTACCCTGAGAGAAAAGAGTTTATAAAAGTTCTTTTTCCCATTGAAAACAATCCTTCTTATGGAGAATATGATGGCGAAGCTCCTTTAAAATTGATAATGAATCCTTTTAATGCAGGAAGCAGTAATTCAAATTATTATAAAGGCAAAGTTGTTTTGCTTGTGGATAGAACAACACAGAGTAAAGCAGAATATATTGGAATGGCAATTCAGCAAGCTCCAGACTGTACAACGTTAGGGGAACAAACCGCCGGTTCGCCACTTAATATAGTTAATTATATGATGTCTGATAAGACTAATGTTAATTTTACAGGTCTTGGAGGTTTTTATCCTAGCGGGGAAGGTGTGCAAAGAAATGGTTTGCATATAGACCATTATATTAACGAGAGTGCTAAAAATTATGATCCGGAATTGTATATAAAGGAAGCGATACGTTTAATAGAGAAATCAAGTATTTGAAATAAGAATACAAATTACATCTTCAAATAAAAATCCTTAGTTAATTCAATATATTCTCGGGTGTATATGTATCTTGCGGTTTTGATAAGCAATTCAATTCGTCAATTTGTTTGCTAGTTTGATTTTTTTTTTAAAGAAAACTCAAACTCAGCTTTAACCATTATATGTTTATATGAGATTTTTTGCACTTTGTTTTTTTTTTATTAGTCCTTATTTCATTTTCTCACAGCAAGCTATAGGTGCAAAATCCTATGTAGTAAATAACATAAACAATTATTCTTTTTTGGGAGAAGTTCTAAAAGACAAGAATGTTGTTTTATTAGGAGAACAAACCCATGGTGATGGAGCTACTTTTGATGAAAAAGTAAATATTGTGCAACATTTGAGTAATACATTAGGGTTTAATACAATTATTTTCGAAAGTGGCTTGTATGAAAACTATAAAGCCTGGAAATTATATTCTACGAAGAAAACCTATTCATCTATTTATAATGGAAGTATATATTCTTTATGGTCTAACACACAATCATTTCAAAGATTATTAGATCATATTGATAGAAGAGCAATTTTGAAGGATACTATTAAAATTCTTGGTTTTGATTCTAAAGAGAAAGGGCAGTTATTTGAAAAATATTTTATGACTGACCTTAGAAAAACATTCCAAAATCATCAAATTGTTATAGGAGATACTACTTATACAGCAATAGAAAAAGCTTTTATTGCAAAGGATTTAAAGGGATTTGCAACAAATAAAAAGGATTCTACTGATTTGTATCGACAGTATGATTTGGTTCTAGGTTTGTTTAAGAAAATGCATGGTCTCAGTAAAGACGATAAGATGATTAAGCAAGTATTCTTGAGTCAAATTGCTCAAGTGGATTTTGAAATAAAGATTTTGCAAAAACAGAGAATAGCTGTGCAAAATCCTAGAGATTTACAAATGGCTAAAAATCTGATATTTTTGACGGAATTGTATCCGAATGATAAGATGATTTGTTGGGGAGCATCCTATCATTTTTCAAATCGCATTAGAGATTTTGAATATACCGATATTACAGAGCGTTATCTGGTTGATCAGATTGCTTTAGAGAATGGAATTTCAAAGAATCGTGATGTATCCATTGAGGAAGTGAAATCTTTAAAGAATGCTGTTCCAATGGGCGAAATTTTAAAAAATCATTTTAAAAATAAAATATACAGTCTTGCTTTTTCTTCCTATGAAGGAGAATATGGAATTGTTGGAGACAAACCTTTCACTATTTTATCACCTCCATTGAATAGCATTGAAAAGAAACTGGCAGAAGATAACAATGTCAAAGTTTTTTTAGATTTTGACAAAAAGGATATGAGGAGTTATTATTGTTCAGCATTAGGGAATATGCCAATAAAGGCAAATTGGAATTCTGTTTTTGATGGGTTGTTATTTATCAAAACATCATATGCTCCCATATATAGTAAATACATAAGAACGGATGGTTCCACTAGTGATAGCGGAACTTTTACAGTATCTGGTGTAATTAAAGATGCTGAAAGGGATACGTTTATTCCTAATGCGGACTTATATCTTGTCAATTGTAATAAAAGCGTTGTGGCTAACGATAAAGGAACGTTTCAGTTTACTATTCCGCGAAGTAGTTTTAATGATAAATTGATTATTGCTGCGATGGGCTATTACTCAGATACTCTAACGGTTTCACAACTGGAAAAAGCCAAAAACACCTTGATGGAAATTAAGCTAAAAAAAGAAACAGCTGTGGATGTTTCGTTAAGTGAAGTCACTATTTCATCAGCAAAAAAGAGAATGAGCTCATTATCTGCCAAAGCAATTTTAAAAAAGGTCAAAGAAAAAATAGAAGACAATTATTATCAGAAGCCTTTTAATCAAAAATTCTTTTTTAGAGCTAAAGCAAGTAAAGATGATGCTATTACAAATAGTGAGGAAGCATTTGTAAATACCTATAGTCCAAATGGAATTGTGGTTTCACAGGATGCGGCAAGTAATTATTTTGGAGAAATACTGCAATACCGGAATACGGTAAACAGTACATCAAAAGGGAATTGGGAAGGTGTAGGTTTTTTAGGTGTAATTATTTTTAGAAACATCTTGTTAAGTAATCAAAACGTACTTTATAAAACGAAGTCTTTTGACCTAAAAAAGGAAAAAAGCGTTGAATATAATGGCAGAACTGTATATGTGATTAGTTTTACAAACATTGCTCCAGATGTTTTTACAACAGGCTTTGGGAACCCGACTCCTAAATCTGCATCAGGATACATTTATATAGATGCAACTTCTTTTGCGGTATTAAAATTCGAACATTATGTGGTTTTACATCCTGACAGACCCAATGATGATGAGAATGTAAAAATAGAATCGACACATAAGATTACAGAAACGTTTAAGTTAGTAGAGGGCAAATATTTTATAAATTATTGTAATGTAAAGGTAGAGAGTAAGTATTTTGCAATAAGGGATAAGAAATTCTTGAGTCAGTCTTATGCAAATTATGATTTGATGTCTATAGATATAAATACTAATAATGTAGAGATTATCAATCGCCCAATAGACCGATTAAAGTTAGGAGTTGAACTCAAAGAAGATCCAGAATATTGGAGAAATAATAACTTTATTTTAGAGGACGGTATATTGGATTTTTAGTTGTTTCATTAGTAGTAAAAACAAGGAATGGCTTTTAAAATTGGATAAGGAAAAATTAGCAAAACCTTTTGGAGGTCTTTAAAAAAGAATTACGGCCAATAAGTAAGCATATACAGTTGACTTGTAAAAAGGAGGTAACTACATCTTCAAATAAAAATCCTTAGTTAATTCAATATATTCTGGAGTATAGACGTGTCTTGCGGTTTCGATAACCAACTGGTCAATTGCCAAGTCAGTAGTTTCATTTCGGCTAAAAGCCAGTAAGCTACGTTTGATTTCTGTAGTAGGTGTTCCTTTTACTCGAGTAATTTTTAAAGGATACAATTCGAATTCGTTGGCCAAAGCAATAAAATTTTCTTCTTCTTTGAAGGGAATAATGACTGCAAAAATCCCGTGTTCAGAAAGCAGTAAATCTGCAGCTTCGAGTAATTGCTCAAAGGGCATAGCGTCTTGAAATCGGGCCAAGTCGCGTGATTCATTTTCAGTTTTGTAATCTTCAGAATAGAAAGGCGGGTTGGAAACAATCAAATCATATTCGTCTTCCGGTTCTTCTATAAATTCGTCCAAACCGGCATGAAAACAGAAGAGTCTATCGTTCCAAGGTGAATTTTCGAAATTATCGGTTGCTTGCTCGTAAGCAGCTTCGTCAATTTCTAAAGCGTCAATTTGCTGTGCTGCGCTTCTTTGTGCCAACATCAAAGCGATAATTCCGGTACCAGTGCCAATGTCTAAAACGCTGAAAGGATGATTGTGTATTGGAGCCCAAGCGCCCAATAGTACACCATCAGTGCCAATTTTCATGGCGCAACGGTCTTGTTCAATAGCGAATTGTTTCAATTGGAATTTAGACATGAAAAATAATAAAAATTAAACCATTAAGAAAATAAGGGAATTAAGAATAAAACTTAATGAACCTTAATTTCTTAATGGTTCAATAAATTAAAGGTACATTTCAATTAAGCCTTCTGGCAAATCCATGATGATTTTTTTGTTTTCGCGGTCTACTTTTACCAAGAAATGGTCAATCATTGGGATTAAGATTTCGGCGTCGCCTTTTAGTACTTCGAATAAAGGTTGTGCTGTAGTGTCGTTGATAGATTGAATTTCTCCAACGTATCCTAAACGTTTGTCTTCTACTTCAAAACCAATTACTTCGTGAAAATAGAATTTGTTTCCGCTTAGTTTTGGAAGCATTTTTAAAGGAAGATAAAGGTCACTTCCAATGAGTGCATCAGCTTGTTCTTCGGTAGTTATGTCCTCAAAACGGATGCGTAGAAAGTCGTTTTTGTGCAGTGAACTACTTTCAATAAAAAAAGGAACCAAGTGTTTGTTGTGGTCAACAAACACTGATTCCAAGTTTTCGTATAACTCAGGTTCATCCGTGTCTAAATAAGCTAGGAGCTCCCCTTTGAAACTAAATTTTTTGGCTATTTTGCCTAAATAGAAACAATCTTCTTTACGCATTGTCGCCTTGTAAAATTATGCTTCAGTTGTTTCGTTATTCTCTTCTGCAGCTGGAGCTTCTTCAGCTTCAACTTCAGCAACTTCTTCAGCAGGAGTTGCAGCAGCAATAGCGTCCGCCTCAGCTTGCGCTTGAGCAGCTAAACGTTTTGCATTAACTTCTTGTTCTGCTTTTAAAGCTTTAGTTCTTTCAGCAGCTTGTGCTTTAGTCAAACCTTCTTTTTTAGCGTCAACTTTTCCAGCTTTAGCTTCTAACCAAGCAGCTAATTTAGCATCAGCTTGTTCTTGAGTTAAAGCTCCTTTACGAATACCTCCATCAAGGTGGTGTTTCAATAAAGCACCTTTGTAAGAAAGAATTGCTCTTGCAGTATCAGTTGGTTGAGCACCATTGTGCAACCATTTCACTGCACTATCCAAATTTAATTCGATAGTTGCTGGGTTAGTGTTTGGATTGTAAGTACCGATTTTCTCTAAGTATTTACCATCTCTTTTTGAGCGAGCGTCTGCTGCTACAACCCAGTAAAAAGGTTTTTGTTTTTTACCGTGTCTTTGTAATCTAATTTTTACTGACATAATCTTGTGATTAAATTTTGAGGTACTCGACCTCGATTAATTAAGGGTGCAAAGATACATTTTTTATTTAAAAAAACTATACTGGTCTATAATATTCATATTTGGATTTTTAATAACGACTACTTATGCCTTTTTTTATTGTTTGAATTAAAAAAACTATAGATTTGTAGTGAATCAAATTCATCTAATTAATAGAATGAAAAAAATACTTTTTTTTGTTGCTTTAGCTTTAGTTATGAGTTCTTGCTCAGACGATGTGGTTTTCAATAATCCTTCTGTTCAAGGTTTGAAGGACAATGTTTTTTGGCGTGCCCTTAAAAACAAAGCCGTTTTGTCTACAGATGGAAGCGTTGTAATAGAGGCTGTAACCTTGAATGAAACCTTACAATTGCATTTTCCTTCAACACAAATGCAAGAAGTTGCATTGGATAATGCCGCTACAGCATATGTTATCTTCGAGTCTAAAGCGACTAGTCCTTCGCTAGTTTTTTCTTCTAAAGTGGAGGAGACTAGCGGCACAATTAGCATTACGGAGTATGATGCTGTAAATAAAACGATTACAGGAACTTTTAAATTTGTGATGCGTAAACCAGTCTCTGTCGGAGGAGTTGCTCAAGAATTGTATTTTTCGCAAGGTGTTTTTTACAAAGTCCCAGTGAGCAAAGAATAGGTAACTTGGATTAAATCGCTTAATTTTGAGAGGGTTACTTTATTGTTGACATTGTTGTTTTTTCATAATTATTGTATAAATATTCTAATATATAGTAGATTAGAATAAAATAAGACTACATTTGTCTCATTATTATAAATAAGTACATATGAACATTTTTGTTGGAAGTCTTCCATTCAGTATTGAGGAAGCAGATTTAAGAGAGTCTTTCGAAGCTTACGGAGCAGTAGATTCAGTTAAAATTATAACGGATAAATTTACTGGTAGAAGTAAAGGTTTTGGTTTCGTAGAGATGCCAAACGACGCGGAAGCTCAAAAAGCAATTGACGAATTAAACGGTGCTACCGTTCAAGGACGTGCAATTGTGGTAAACAAATCTGAGCCAAAACCAGAAGGCGAAAGAAGAAGTTTCAACAACAACCGTGGTGGTGATTCACGCGGAGGTTACGGAGGCGGAAACAGCCGTGGTGGAAGCGATAGAGGAGGAAGATATTAATATTTTTTTTCAAGCTATAAAAAAAGGTGTCAATGAAAATTGACACCTTTTTTGTTGTTTTGTTCAGATATAAATTTGTAATTATTGTAAGTTTGGATTGGTTTTAAAATATAACCATGATTACCTAATAATGTATCAATATGTCTTTTCATGTTCAATATTTGTTGTTTAGGATCAGTAATATAACAAAGTGTGTCACCTTTTTTATGTATTCCTATTTGAAAATAAGTACTTTCATTTGATACTGTGTCGTTAAATTTGCCATCTTGTGGGAATTCATAAAGCATATAGTCCTTGTGAGTAATGATGTAATTAAAATGAAATACGGGAAATAATCAGCTCGCTCTTTCATCCTCATAGGCCAAACCTGTGTGATTTTAAATTTTCTTACGGATGCATTATTTTGGTTTGTTATAAATGCAAATGATACTAGGATGATTAATCCTAATATCATTTTTTTTGTTAGTTATAGGTTTAGTCACCATCTATAACAGGGGATTTTGAAAAAGCACTTATAAAGTTTTCTTCTATAGTCTTTATAATAGCTCCACCACATTCTAATACAGATTTTACATTAAAATTGATAGTTCTCTTTGCATTATTTTTAGGTAGCAGCATAGTTTTGAATAAATAAAACATTAATCTGTTTTCAACTCTTTTCTAAAAAGTTTCATTCATTAATTGAATCCAAGCCACTATAGATACTTGTTTTATAAATATCATAAATTGAACAACAAAAAAAGGGCGAAGCAGAAACAAAAAAGAAAACTAGATCGTGGTTCGCCTCGCTTCGGATCACTAAATATAAAATTAACAAATAGATCAAAATATAGGCTCCTATTTTGAACCATTTATTCTTTGAAAACAGAAAATAGAGTGATAACCAAAGTAAAAATGTAATAATCAATTCTACAACTGAGCTTTCGAAAGTAATAGCTGAAATGATGCTACCTAGAATAACGAATAAAATTGGCCATCCTCCAATGTTATTTGGAATCACAATGATACATAGTAAGAATACACTCCATTTTGTTACTGAATTATCCATATTATTTGACAGCCTCTTTTTATATTTAAAATTGTTTGAAATCACATCACTTTAACTTGAAATCTTAAACGAAATAGAGACAGAATGCTGTGCGTTTCAACATGTACATTATAAATTGGCCACTAACCAGTCACCAACCTCGCTAGTTTTATAGGCTTTACTTCCTTTGGCAGCTAAGTCTTCGGTGACAACGCCTTCTTCTAGGGATTTGTTGACTACAGCTCTTATGGCTTGCGCTTCTTCTTTTAATCCAAAAGCATCTTCAAACATCATTGCAGCAGATAAAATAGTAGCCAATGGATTTGCAATGTTTAGTCCAGTTGCTTGTGGGTACGACCCGTGAATGGGTTCATATAATGAAGTATGTTCTCCAACAGAAGCTGAAGGCATTAATCCCATAGAACCTGAAATTACAGAAGCTTCATCGGTTAAAATGTCTCCAAATAAATTTTCGGTAATCAATACATCATAAGAGTTAGGCCATTGCACCAAACGCATAGCGACAGCATCAACAAATTCATAACTAACTTCTACTTCTGGATAGTCTTTGGCCATAGCTTGAACTGTTTCTCTCCAAAGACGAGAAGTTTCTAGTACATTGGCTTTGTCTACACAGCATAATTTCTTAGAACGCGTCATCGCTAATTCAAAACCTTTTTTGGCCAAACGTTGTACTTCAGCTCTGGTGTACACACAATTATCAAAAGCAGTTTCGCCATCATCTCTTCTTCCTTTTTCACCAAAATAAATTCCACCAGTTAGTTCTCTCAAGAAAACCAAATCTGTTCCTTCGATACGTTCTCTTTTTAAAGGAGAATTGTCAATCAATGAAGGAAAAGTAAACGTTGGACGTACATTAGCGAATAAACCTAGTTTTTTGCGCATTAAAAGCAAACCTTGTTCAGGGCGAACGGGTGCGCTTGGGTCGTTATCGTATTTTGGATGTCCGATGGCTCCAAACAAAACCGCATCGGCTTTCATACATATTTCGTGTGTTTCGTCTGGGTAAGGTACACCAACAGCATCAATGGCACAAGCACCAGTTAAGGCTGGCGTCCAAGTGATGTCGTGATTGAATTTTTTCGCAATAGCATCAGCTACTTTTACGGCTTCGTTGATTACTTCTGGTCCGATGCCGTCTCCGGCTAAAAGGGCAATATTTAATTTCATATAGTAAAGTTTTTTCCTCCCCCCAACCCCCTCCGAAGGAGGGGGAGACTGGATGTTGATGGATTGGGTTTATTGTTTTATGTTTCTTAATTTTGGTATTATTGTTTGATTTTTACGTTTCCGTTTTATCTCCCGCCCCTTCGGGGAGGGTCGGGGAGGGGATTACATTCAACATTTTTTGTGTAGCAACAATGGCTGCCACAGTTTGGTCAGAGTCTAATCCTCTGGTTTTGAATTCTTTTCCGTTTGCTGTCCAAGTGATAACCGTTTCGCATAAAGCATCGGAGCTACTTCCTGGAGGGATTCTAACGGCGTAATCAACAAGCTTAGGTAAAGTCATTTTTTTGCTTTTGTAAATTTTGTTCAGTGCATTCATAAAAGCATCAAATTGTCCGTCGCCTTGTGCGTTTTCTTCGATTATTTCTCCATCAATTTTAAGACAAAGTGTAGTTGAAGGGCGCATTCCTTTGGCATGAACCAAAACATAGGATTGAACCACCACACGTTCTTGATACGACTGACTGTCCAAAACATCAGAAATGATATAAGGCAAATCTTCTTTGGTTACTGTTTCTTTTTTGTCGCCCAATTCAATGATGCGTTGTGTAACGAGTTTTAAATCCTCTGCATTAAGTTGTAGCCCTAGCTCTTGAAGGTTTTTTTCAATATTGGCTTTGCCTGATGTTTTTCCAAGCGCATATTTTCGTTTTCTTCCAAAACGCTCGGGTAATAAGTTGTTAAAATAAAGATTATTCTTGTTGTCTCCATCAGCATGAATACCAGCGGTTTGAGTAAAAACATTATCTCCAACTATGGGTTTGTTCGCCGGAATTCTATATCCAGTAAAAGTTTCTACAAGTTTGCTAACTGAGTACAGAGAAGTTTCTTTGATATTGATTTTTACTTGTGGTAAAAAATCATTGATAACGGCAACGGTACTCTCCAAAGGAGCATTTCCGGCGCGTTCTCCCATTCCATTTACAGTTACGTGTAAACCGCTGATTCCTGCTTTTATGGCTTCCATAACATTGGCTACACTAAGGTCATAATCATTGTGTGCATGAAAATCAAAGTGAACGTTAGGGTATTTTTGTGTTATTTTAGAAATGAATTCAAAAGTATCCGAAGGAATTAAAACACCTAATGTATCCGGTAATAAAATTCTTTTAACGGGTTGTTGGGTGATGAAATCCAAATATTGAAATACATAATCGGGAGAATTGAGCATGCCGTTGCTCCAATCTTCGAGATAGACATTGGTGGCAATTCCGTTTTGATTTGCGAGTTCGATTGCTTGTGCAATTTCTGCAAAATGTTGTTCAGGTGTTTTTTTTAATTGGTGGGTCAGGTGATTTAGAGAACCTTTCGTTAAAAGATTTTGTACTTTGGCTCCGGCTTTTTTCATCCATTCAATAGAAATTCCTCCATCAACAAATGATAAAACTTCTATTCTGTCAGTATATCCCTTGGTAATCGCCCAGTCCATAATGCCTTTTACCCCTTGAAATTCTCCTTCACTTACACGTGCCGAAGCAATTTCGATGCGGTCAATGTGTAATTCTTCTAATAATAATTGAGCAATGGTTAGTTTTTCTGCAGCCGAAAACGATACGCCCGAAGTTTGTTCTCCGTCGCGTAAAGTAGTGTCCATTATTTCAATCTTTTTCTGTTCCATTGGGGAATTATTTTCGGATTAAAGTATCCTTTTTTTATTTAAAGCGAATCCTATATCATTTTAGAAACGATATAGGACAGCACTATTGGGTTGTAAGTAACTTAAGGTTCTATATCAATTGTTTACTCGCAAAATCAACAATTTCTTCTTTGATATTGTTTAGATAATCGATGTCATCAAAACCATTAATCATGTTGTTCTTTTTGTATCCGTTAATGTCAAAAGATTCTTTTTGACCAGTAGCCAATAAAGTAATGGTTTGTTCAAGTAAATTGATTTCTAGTTCAGTTTTTGGATTTGCTTCTATTGCTTTAAAAATAGTATCAGCAAATTCTGGACTAACTTGTACGGGTAAAACTCCAATGTTCAAGCAATTTCCTTTGAAGATATCTGCAAAGAAAGAAGAAACAACGGCACGGAATCCGTAATCGTAAACTGCCCAAGCAGCGTGCTCTCTTGAAGACCCAGAACCGAAGTTTTTTCCTCCAATTAAGATCTTTCCAGAATAAGTAGCATCGTTTAAAACGAAATCGGCTTTTGGTGTGTCGTCTCCATTATATCTCCAGTCACGAAATAGGTTGTCGCCAAATCCTTCACGTTTTGTGGCTTTCAAGAAACGAGCAGGTATGATTTGATCTGTGTCTACGTTTTCTATCGGTAGTGGCACTGCACTACTGGTAAGGATGGTAAATTTATCGTATGCCATAGTATTAAATTTAACCGCAAAGGCGCAAAGGCACGATGCTATATTAATTATTTATTTGTTTTTTTACCGCAAGGACCCAAAGGCGCAATGCTATAATATTTATTTGTTTGTTAAAGCAAGGAAGCAAAGGTGCAAGGATAGTTTGTGAATTCTATTTTTTGCGACTTTCCGTCATTGCGGTATTTTTTTTAATAGTTATTTACAAATCTTTTGAAGCCGTTTTTGATGATTGGGACGTTAAAATTAATTAGAAATCCCATCCTTTTATCGGCTAACTTTAGATATGATATTATCTGTGCTTGATGTACTGGTAATAGTGTATCTACAGATTTTAATTCTATTATGATTTCGTTTTCAACTAAAATATCAATTCTAAATTCTTTTGATAAATCAAAACCTTTAAATTGTAAAGGAATACCGACTTGACTTTCTGCTGAAATTTTTCTCAACTGCAATTCTTTTAAAAGACACATTTCATAAACCGATTCCAATAAACCTGGCCCCATAATTTTGTGAACCTCAAGGCTAGCTATAAATATTTGTTTAGCTAATTCTTCATATTTATTTATATCCATATTTTCTTAGCGCCTTAGTGTCCTTGCGGTGAAAAAATTACATCAATTCCCTTGGATCAGTCAGTTTTCCTGTCACAGCAGCAGCAGCGGCCATTATTGGGGAGGCTAACATTGTTCTTGATCCAGGACCCTGGCGGCCTTCAAAGTTTCTGTTAGAAGTACTTACGGCATATTTTCCTGCTGGAACTTTATCGTCGTTCATGGCTAAACAAGCCGAACAGCCTGGCTGACGCAATACAAAACCAGCTTCTGTTAGAATGTCTAAAAGTCCTTCTTCTTTTATTTGTGCTTCAACAACATGTGAGCCAGGTACTAACCAAGCCGTAACATTATCTGCTTTTTTGCGGCCTTTAACAATTTCTGTAAAAGCTCTAAAATCTTCAATACGACCGTTAGTACAGCTTCCTAAGAAAACATAATCGATTGTTTTACCAATCATTGTATCAGCTTCATTGAAGCCCATATAGGCCAAAGATTTTTTGTAGGTTTCCTCGCCACCTTCTACTTGATCTGCACTTGGAATAGATGCTGAAATTCCAATTCCCATTCCAGGATTGGTTCCATAAGTAATCATTGGTTCAATATCAGCAGCATCAATAGTTAATTCTGCATCGAAAACTGCATCAGCATCCGTTTTCAAAGTTTTCCAGTATTCAACTGCTTTAGTCCAAGCTTCTCCTTTTGGGGCATACAATCTGCCTTCTAAGAAGTCAAAAGTTTTTTGATCGGGAGCGATCATACCTCCACGAGCACCCATTTCTATACTTAAATTACAAACTGTCATACGGCCTTCCATTGACATTTCTTCAAAAACATTTCCAGCATATTCAACAAAGTAACCGGTTCCTCCAGAAGTTGTTAGTTTTGAAATGATGTACAAAGCCACGTCTTTTGGTCCCACACCTTTGCTCAAAGTTCCGTTTACGTTGATACGCATTTTTTTGGGTTTCGGTTGCATAATGCATTGCGTAGAAAGTACCATTTCTACCTCCGAAGTTCCGATACCAAAAGCAATGGCTCCAAATGCACCATGAGTTGAAGTATGTGAGTCACCACAAACAATAGTAGCACCTGGTAAAGTAATTCCGTTTTCAGGTCCTACCACGTGAACAATTCCATTTTTTTGGTGTCCTAAACCCCAATGGGAAATACCATATTCTGTAGCGTTATCTTCTAATGCTTTCAATTGATTAGCAGATAGAGGGTCTTCTACTGGTAAATGTTGGTTTATTGTTGGGGTGTTGTGATCGGCAGTGGCAAAAGTGCGTTCTGGATATAACACCTTAACGCCTCTAGCTTTTAAACCTAAAAAAGCAACAGGACTAGTCACTTCGTGAATGAAATGACGGTCAATAAAAAACACATCTGGTCCATCCTCAATTTTACGCACCACGTGCGAATCCCATACTTTGTCGAATAATGTAGTACTCATTGTTAACTATTTTTTTTAAGTGTATTGGTCTTTTTTGTTGGGTTGCTACCCAAAAAGTATAACTTGGAAAACAAATGTAGCAAACCTTCAAAAGGTGTCAATTTTCAAATTTCATTATATACGATACCCAAATTCTTTTTCTATGGTAGATTAGAATTAAAAAAAATATTTTCTTAGAAGAAAGTTTGTTTGGTTTTGCTAGCATTCAGAAAAAAGCGAGCCTCTTTTTTTAAAATTAAAATCCTTTTTAGTTACTGGCTTTTTGTTGAGTTATTTTTAAAACAAACCGTTTTTTCAATGATTTCACTGCGTTTTTTCTATCTAAATCTCGTTTTTTGATTAAAAATAGTCAACAATGTACTGTTTTTATCTCTCCTAATTAATGCAATATCAAGGTTTAAAATCGATGGAATAAGTTCTTTAAAATACTTTTTTTTTAGTTGAAAACTACGACATCCAAAAATGAGATTTAGCGTTTTTTGAATGAAAAGGGTATGAATTCCTTTGGCTATGCCGTTATAATTTTTAATGTCAGTTATAGTTGGAATAAAAAAGCAATTTGCCTCTAGTTTCTTTAAAAAAAAACTAAATTTGAACTTCCGCCAATTTGTATTGTACTGTTTTTTATACTCCATAAAACCAATGTTTTAAGGAGTTTCAAAATTGGATTTTGGAATTTTAATCTTTGTTATTTTAACCTATGTACTTAATTTTCGATACTGAAACTACTGGATTACCCAAGCGTTGGGGCGCACCTTTATCTGACACAGATAACTGGCCAAGATGTATTCAAATCGCTTGGCAGTTGCACGACGATATGGGGATTTTGTTGGAGCATCAAGATTATTTGGTGCAGCCAGAAGGGTTCAATATTCCTTATGATGCGGAGCGAATTCACGGTATTTCTACCGAATTGGCGCAAGCAGAGGGAATTCCATTGGCGGAAGTATTGGAGAAGTTCAATATAGCTTTAGGGAAAGCCAAATTTATTGTAGGTCAAAATGTTGGTTTTGATGTCAATATTATGGGTTGCGAGTTCTATCGTTTGGGTGTTGCTTCACCTATGGGTGAAATGCTGATTCTAGATACTTGTACAGAAGTAACGGCTTCCTTGCTGAAATTACCTGGAGGTAGAGGAGGAAAATTCAAATTGCCAACGCTTACCGAGTTGCATCAGTATTTGTTTGACCAACCTTTCGCGGAAGCACACAACGCTACCGCCGACGTTGAGGCAACCACAAGATGTTTTCTAGAATTAATTAGAAAAGAAGTTTTTACCAAAGAGGAGTTGGAAGTAGAGCCTATTTACTTCAAGGAGTTCCAAAGTAAAAATCCAGAACCTTTTCCGCTAATTGGATTAAAGCACATTAATCTTAAGAAGGCTTCTGATGCGATTCGGGAGCAACTTAAAGCCTCGGGTGTTGTTACTGATGCACCAATTTTAACCGAAACAGAAAAGAAAGATTTTTCCGCAGCAGCTTTTGCTCATTTGCATAATCATACACAGTTTTCGGTCTTGCAATCCACCATTGCGATTGGCGGTTTGGTGGCGGCTACAGCCAAAAATAATTTCCCAGCGGTGGCGATGACGGATACGGGTAATATGATGGGTGCTTTCCATTTTGTGAGCGCCGTTATGAATCACAACAAATCGGCATCGGCAAAAAACAAAGCATTGGTAGAAAGTGGAGAAGAACCCACTGAAACCGAGATAAAACCTATTGTTGGTTGTGAGTTTAATATCTGTGATAATCATTTGGATAAAACCAAGAAAGACAATGGTTATCAAGTAGTTTTATTGGCAAAGAATAAAAAAGGCTATCACAATTTGGCCAAAATGGCTTCTATAGCTTACACGGCTGGTTTTTATTATGTGCCTAGAATTGATAGAGCTATAGTCGAACAGTACAAAGAAGACATAATGGTTTTGTCTGGGAATTTATACGGAGAAATTCCAAGTAAAATTCTGAATGTAGGAGAGAACCAAGCGGAGGAAGCTTTACTTTGGTGGAAAGCACAATTTGGAGACGATTTGTATCTCGAAATCATGCGCCACAATCAAGAAGATGAAAACAGGGTAAATAAAACGCTCATTGAATTTTCTCAGAAGCACAAGGTTAAACTCATTGCTACTAACAATACCTATTATTTAAATAAAGAAGATGCCAATGCGCACGATATTTTGTTGTGTGTAAAAGATGGCGAAAAACAAGCCACGCCTATTGGTAGAGGACGAGGTTATCGTTATGGATTGCCAAATCAGGAATATTATTATAAGTCGGGTGAGGAGATGAAAAAACTCTTTGCTGATTTGCCTGATGCGATTATTAACATTCAAGAAATTGTAGATAAAGTTGAAATTTACTCCTTGTACCGTGACGTATTGTTACCTAAATACGACATTCCACAAGAATTTGTTGTGCCAGAAGATGAAGTTGATGGCGGAGTTCGTGGTGAAAATGCCTATTTGCGACACCTTACGATGGAAGGAGCAAAGCGACGTTATGGAGAAATTACGGAGTCGATTCAAGAACGATTGGATTTTGAATTACTAACCATTTCCAATTCGGGTTATCCTGGTTATTTCTTGATTGTACAAGATTTTATTGCCGAAGCCAGAAAAATGGATGTTTCTGTGGGACCTGGTCGTGGTTCGGCAGCGGGTTCGGCGGTAGCGTATTGTTTGGGAATTACCAATATTGACCCTATTAAATACGATTTGCTTTTTGAGCGTTTCCTAAATCCGGACCGTGTGTCGATGCCCGATATTGATATCGATTTTGATGACGAGGGTCGAGGGCGTGTAATGGATTATGTAATCAATAAATATGGTGCCAATCAAGTAGCGCAAATCATTACTTATGGTAAGATGGCTACGAAATCGGCTATTCGTGATACCGCTCGTGTGCTGGATTTGCCTTTGTTTGAAGCCGATAGAATTGCGAAGTTAATTCCAGGTATGATGCCGTCAAAATGGAATTTGGCTCGTTTTATTTCTGAAAAAGAAGAGGATGTAAAAAAAGCATTGCGTTCAGACGAGTTCGATGCTGTAAAAGAATTGATTGCGATTGCCAATGGCGGAGATTTAGCTGGAGAGACGATTCAGCAAGCCAAGATATTGGAAGGCTCGATGCGAAATACCGGGATTCACGCTTGTGGGGTGATTATTACGCCATCAGATATTACCAATTATGTTCCGGTAACTACCGCTAAAGATTCGGATTTGTATGTTACACAATTCGATAACTCGGTGGCTGAAAGTGCAGGATTGTTGAAAATGGACTTCTTGGGGTTGAAGACCCTTACGTTGATTAAAGACACAGTTAAATTAGTAAAATACCGAACAGGAATTCAGCTCGACCCCGATACTTTTCCTATTGATGATGTTAAAACTTATGAGCTCTTTCAAAGAGGAGAAACAGTAGGGATATTCCAATACGAGTCACCTGGTATGCAAAAGTATATGAAGGACTTGAAGCCCACTGTTTTTGGGGATTTGATTGCGATGAATGCCTTGTATCGTCCGGGGCCGTTAGAGTATATTCCGTCTTTCGTTCGAAGAAAAAATGGCGAAGAAGAAATCAAATACGATTTAGAGGCTTGTGCGGAATATTTGTCTGAAACCTATGGAATTACGGTATACCAAGAGCAGGTAATGCTTTTGTCTCAATCGTTGGCTGGTTTTACCAAAGGTGAGGCCGACGTTTTGCGTAAGGCAATGGGTAAAAAGCAAAAAGACGTATTGGACAAAATGAAGCCGAAGTTTGTGGAGCAAGCGGCGGCAAAAGGTCATGATGCAACGGTTTTGGAGAAGATTTGGAAAGACTGGGAAGCTTTTGCGAGTTATGCATTTAATAAATCGCACTCTACTTGTTATGCTTGGATTGCCTATCAAACGGCTTATTTGAAAGCGCATTACCCTGCAGAATATATGGCTGCGGTACTTTCAAATAATATGAATGATATCAAGCAGGTATCGTTTTTTATGGAAGAATGTAAGCGTATGGGATTGCAGGTTTTGGGTCCTGATGTTAATGAGTCTTTCTATAAATTTACTGTAAATGAAGATTACGCCGTTCGTTTTGGAATGGGAGCTATTAAAGGAGTAGGTTCTGGTGCGGTGGCTACGATTGTAGAAAACAGAAAAGACGGTAAATACAAATCCATTTTTGATTTGGCCAAACGCATCGATTTGAGAGCGGCCAATAAAAAGGCAATCGAAAACTTGGCTTTGGCAGGTGGATTCGATTCGTTTGAAGGTACCACTCGTGCGCAATATTTTCATGACGATGGAGATGGCATTACTTTTTATGAAAAAGCCATACGTTATGGAGCGAAATTCCAAGAAAACGAAAATTCCTCTCAAGTCAGTTTGTTCGGCGAAGCGAGCGAAGTGCAAATCGCAGAGCCCGTAGTTCCTCCCTGCGAAGATTGGAGTACGATGGAAAAACTCGCCAAAGAAAAAGAAGTTGTCGGGATTTATATTTCAGGACACCCTTTAGATGACTATAAGTTTGAAATGAAATATTTCTGCAATGCCCGACTAGAAGCACTTAAAAATTTAGAGCAACATGTTACCAAGACACTTTCTTTTGCAGGTATAATCAATAACGTACAACATCGAGTAGCCAAAAACGGAAAAGGTTGGGGGATGTTTACACTCGAAGGCTATGACGAGAATTTTGAATTTCGAATTTTTGGCGAAGAATATCTGAAGTTTCGTCATTTCTTTATTCAAAACAATTTCACGTACATCAAAATATTGGTCAAAGAAGGTTGGGTCAATCAAGAAACAGGCAAACGAGCCGAGCCTAGAATTCAGTTTGTTGAGGTGAAACAACTACAAGATGTGTTAGAAGCGTATGCTAAGAAATTGGTTTTGTTGTTGAATATTACAGATATCGAACCTGAGTTTATCTATAAATTGAACGAATTGTTTCAGCAAAACAAAGGAGAACATACGGTTAATTTTGAAGTAATGGAGTTGGAACGAGTGAGAAAAGCCATTACAGTGCCGCAACCTGAGTTTGATGAAAGCAATGATATTGATGAAGACGAGAATTTATCTACAACATCTAATGCTAAAATCGAGGAAGTAGAAGAAATTAAAATTGTAACCAAATTAGCCATGCCAAGCCGAAAGTTAAAAATAAAAATTACCAATGAACTCCTTTTTGAATTGGAAAAAATGCAATTGAATTTCAAGTTAAATTAATTTTTTAAGGTTAAAAAAATGCATAATAATGTAAAGTGTGTAGTCGACATCCTGTATATGTTTATTTTATTCTAAATTTTTGCTACAATTTCATAATTACGAATAGTATGCATGCATAGTAAAAAATAAACAATAGTTTTTAATTCTACTTTTGTCTCACAATTTTAAAATTACTATGAAGAAAAAATTATTAGCATTAGGTTTAGTGTTGGTTACAACAACATTATTTGCTCAAACAGAAAACAAAGAAAGTTGGTATTTCAAATTAGGAGGATCTTATTTTAATCAAACAGCATCTACAGAATTCCCAACAGTTGGAGGTAATGATGCATTAAGTAAAGTATATCAAGGCGGAAAGTTAATATCTGAAGAAAGTGTTACTGGATCTTTTGGACAAGGATTTAGAGCAAGTGGTACAGTAGGATACCGTTTTAATGCAAGATTAGGTGTCGAGATGGGAATCAATTACTATAGCAGTACTGACAAAACAATGGCGCAGACTGTAACAGATCAGATTTTTATCTCTGGAGGAAGGCCTATTTATAATTTTAAAGCTGTGGGCCAAATTACTGCTTTTGATTTAGCGCCTGCTTTGGTGTTGTTTTTAGGGGAGCACAAAGGATTTGAACCTTACACAAAAGTTGGAGTTTTATTGCCAGTACATGGTGATTTGGAAATAACTACCAATGCTGTAGTTCCTGCAGGTGCTGGAACAGCTAGTGTTCGTATGGTTGATGTAGTAAAACCAAATCCTACTTTAGGTTTTTCAGCTGTTGTAGGAACTTCATATAAAATCGGAAAAAAACTTTCGGCTTTTGCTGAATTAGAGTATCGTAATTTTACAGTTCATGGTAAAACTAAAGAAACTACTGAATATACAGTGAATGGAGTGGATGCTTTAGCAACTAGAACAAAAGCGCAAATCCACACCAATTATGTGAGTAAGTTAGATACTAAATCAAACAATGCTTTGACTAATCCGAATGGATTGGATGCTACTAAAGCTATGGATGAACTTAGTTCATACGTAGGAATAAGCGGGCTAGGGTTGACGTTAGGATTAAAATACAGCTTGTAAATCATTTTTTTATTAGAGGTTTGAAAAAGAGTTACTGTTGTGGTAACTCTTTTTTTTGCCGTATCGTTTTCTGAATCTTTTGAAATCGAGTAGTTTAATTTGTGCAGTTGTCTGGCCATATAGGGCATTGCAATAGAAGTATAATCAAAACTAATTTCAAGAAGCTCTAGTATTAATATTTAATTCCTAAATTTGTCCTTTATTAAAATAAATATCAATCACCATCCAAAACATTTTTAGTAGGATGGATTTAAACAAATAAAAAATGGCATTAGCAATTACAGATGCTACTTTTGAAGAAGTAGTTTTGAAATCAGACAAACCAGTAATGGTTGATTTTTGGGCAGCATGGTGTGGACCATGTCGAATGGTAGGACCAATCATCGACGAATTGAGTAATGAGTATGAAGGTAAAGTAGTGGTAGGAAAAGTAGATGTAGACGCTAACCAAGAATTTGCTGCCAAATACGGAGTGCGTAATATTCCAACTGTATTAGTTTTTCATAACGGAGAAGTAGTTGGAAAGCAAGTAGGTGTAGCACCAAAACAAACGTATGCCGATAGCTTAGATGCTTTATTATAATCATTGTAGAAAATGAATTAAAAGAGGTTTGATCTTGTGTCAAGCCTCTTTTTTTTGTTTATGTATTTATCTCTAGTTAAGATCTGATACTTTCGAGGAAGGTTTGTTTGTATTTCTAGTAGATCGGAGGTTGATAACGCTCTTTCGCTTTTTCAGGAGCAATTTCCGGCTGTCCGCTATATCTCTTAGGGCGAACCCCGCCCCAAGAGGATGCCGCTCCCATCCGGGCTAGGGCAATGTCATTCATAAGAACCAATCGTGAATTTGATTACAAATGTATAAGAGATAAGTAAAGAGTGGTTTTGCTCTATAATCTACCTTCTATAATCTGCCTTCTGTAATCTGTAGTCTATGACTATATATACTGTATGGATAAAGTATGGATAGTGTATGAAAAGTATATTTTACTAGTGATTTAGGATTAGTTGTTGAATAATGAAGTTTTTTCAATTCGTAAAGTTTTGGTTAAATAATGATTATCAGAGCTTTATTGAATTATTAAAAAATAAATCAAAAAAAGTTTTAAAAAGGGCTTGTTTAAACGAAAAAAGGGTCTACTTTTGCACCCGCAACAACGGCAACGTTCTTTTAAAAACTGGCAAGCGATTGATACAAAAGAAAAGAAATTTTCAAAAATAAAAATCAAAAAAAGCTTGTGAGAAATAAAAGAGTTATTTACCTTTGCACCCCGCAAAACACGGGAAGTTCCTTGAGAGATTGATAAGAGAGAATGATTTAAGAGAGATGAAAATCTCAAAAAAAACTTCATTTTTTTCTTGCCAGTTAAAAAAAGAATTTCTACTTTTGCACCCGCTAATCGCAACAACGAAAAGCGCAAAAAACAAGAAGAATACGTTCCTAGACATATTGAATTGACAGCCGTCTTATTGAAAGATAAGACAAAGAAAAAAAGAGTAAGATAATCGAGAGATTAGAATAAACACCGATAGAATTGGATTCGCATAAAAATAGCTTAATTTATTAAGCGCACAATATACGATGAAGAGTTTGATCCTGGCTCAGGATGAACGCTAGCGGCAGGCTTAACACATGCAAGTCGAGGGGTATAGTTCTTCGGAACTAGAGACCGGCGCACGGGTGCGTAACGCGTATGCAATCTACCTTTTGCAGAGGGATAGCCCAGAGAAATTTGGATTAATACCTCATAGTATGTGAGAATGGCATCATTTTCACATTAAAGTCACAACGGCAAAAGATGAGCATG
>NZ_JATV01000002.1 GCF_000611675.1 Flavobacterium succinicans LMG 10402
ACAAGATTCAAGCATCCATCGAGGAACAAGGTCAATAATTTGTCGAATAACTGGTTTTTTGATATTTTTGTTTCGCCTGAAGAGTCCCATAAAGTATTATTTGTTTCGCAAAATCAAAAATACGGGATTCTCAGGCATTTTTTATTTTAGACTTTCGGATAGCTATGACAAATAATTTAAAAAATCAGCTATGAGTACAATTGATTACGGAATGTTATTCGAGAAAACAGTAGAAGCATATTGGGGAAATCCAAAAACGCCAATATATTTTGCAAATTATTGGGGAGATAAATTTGAAATGAGAGCCATCTTATTTTCGATTGTGGTTCAAGAAATTAACTATAATCCAAATAGTTATGATACGGATAAATTGGACTCTTTAAAAGAATATGCAAGTAAATCTTCAAATGGAGGAACATCCCATTCTGAAAACGTCCAAATTTTAAAGTTATTAGCAGAATATAAAAACGTAACTTAATAATAACTGCCCATAACACACGCTACAAGCAATTTGGGTATTAGGCTTAATTTAAAGTTGGTTTTGTATTTGGAAGATTTGACAAATCCGAAGAATGGGCTTAATTTAGTCCCAAACTGCTTGTAGCGCGAGAACGTTGTGCGTAATTTTACCGAAAAACGAAAAAAAACCTAAAAATTACTTTAATTTGAGAATTGAACAATTAACATTTACTCGATTTATAGCTTCGATATCAATAGTTATTTTCCATTACGGACAAAATAGCTTTTTATTTAACAACCAATATGTTTCCTTTATTTTTAAACAAGCAAATGTTGGCGTCAGCTATTTTTTTATTTTATCTGGATTTGTAATGATTATTGCATATAAAAATCAGGAAAAAATAAATTTTGTAGAATACATTAAAAACAGATTAGCCCGAATTTATCCAGTATATTTATTAGCTATTTTTCTTATACTTGGAATTAAAATCTTTAGAAATGTAAATATTACAGATTTATTCCTAAACATATTTATGATTCAATCTTGGATTCCTCAAAAAGCACTAACAATCAATTATCCAGGATGGTCTTTATCCGTAGAATTATTTTTTTATATTACTTTTCCCTTTTTAATAAACAAAGTATATTCTACACAAAAATTAAAAAATAACACGATTTGGATAATTTTATTTTGGATAATTAGCCAATTAGTATTTCATTTAATTACACATAATAATCTTAAAATTCCTTATTATGAAATAAAAGATATTTCATATAATCCATTTATGCATCTCAACGAATTTTTGATTGGAAATTTAGCAGGTTTGTTTTTTATAACAAAACTAAAAAATAACCAAAATAACTATCTTCCTTATATATTATTAACAATCTTATTTCTAATATTTCTATTGAAATTTCCAATTGGTTTAAACTTTCACAATGGATTTCTTGCTATAATATTTGTTCCTTTAATATTCCTGATTTCTTTAAGTACTGACAAGATTACTAAAATATTCACCAATTATAAATTTGTTTTTTTAGGCGAAATTAGCTTTGGCATTTATATTTTACAAGCCCCTGTTTGGACAATATTTTCAGACTATAGAATGGAAAAATATTTTTCTATTCATAAAGAATCCGACTTTACAAGTTCGTTTATAATTAGACTTTTTATTTTAATTATATTGTCATCTTTAAGTTATGTATACTTCGAAAAACCATTAAGAAATAAAATAAAAAAAACTACGCACAACAGCTAGTAAGCAATAGTCGGGAATTAGGCTTAATGGAAATATGGTTTTGTATTTGGCAAATTAGTGATAATCCGAAAATTTGTTTTTACTTAGCCCGACCATCGCCTACTAGCAAGACGTTGTAGGTAATGCAAGAAAATTGGAACGTGCCACAAATCGTTGAATAGATTTTTATTAATTTTAAGGCTTTAGTCTGAATAATCATATGTTTAAATGCGCGTCGAATACACTTTAAATGTACTGATTTTCAAGCTATTAATCTAATTTTAAGAAAGAAATTTTTTGTTTTTTATTTCGCTTTTTTCAACTCTTGATTCGCATATTTAACTATTCTTTTGAAATTCACTTGGTGATATAGTTTTATACTTCTTAAAAATTTTATTAAAATGGCTGGCATCCGTAAACCCCAATCGGTCAGCAATTTCATTTATAGTAAATCTATTTTGTTTTAATAATTTCTCTGCAGATTTTATTTTAGTTTGAACAATATGCTGCTGAATTGATAATCCACTATGTTTCTTAACAAAAACACTAATATAGTTAGGAGACATAAAAAAACAACTTGCCATTTTTCTAATATCCATTTTTTCATTGTCAACAGCATTAATGCGAATATATGTAAGAATATTATTTATTTTTTCAACAGCTTTATTATCATTTACATTAATTACATTTTGATTTAAGTTACGAGTTATAATAGCCATTATAGAACCAAACAATTCTAAAACTACTTCATTATTAAACAAAGCTTTATTTGTGTATTCATACAACATAATATGTAACAAAGCTTTTAAATTATGTTTATCCTCTTTACAACAAATAATACTTGTAACAGCATTATCAACTTTTACAAGTGCATTTCTTAAAGCTTCATTCCAAAACGTTTTTCTGTTAGTGTTTAATTTTTCAAGAAAAACTTGTTCGGTAAATTTTAAATAAATGAATTTTATTTTGTTTTCAATTTTAAATTCATGAGCATCGTCTGGAGTTAATAAAAAAACATCATCTTGTTTGAAAGAATATGATATCCCATTTAATATATGTTCTCCACTGCCTTTTTCAACAAATATTAACTCATAAAAATTATGTTTATGCAGTTCATAATCCCATTTTTCGAGTTCAAGTGCAAAAATATTTATTGAATGGAAACTATTAAACCTTTTCATATAACACATAATTGATTTGTACAAATTTACAATGAAAATTTACATAATTAAATGAAATTATCATCTTAATTTTGTCATCTCAATTCAAAAACAAATAAAAATGAAAAATAAAATCAAATCAGTTATTTGTATTATTACAACAAGTTTATTATTAATAGGATGTAATTCTAATAAGAAAAAAGAAAACACAAGTAAAGGTAAACATTGGCCTAATGGTGCACAATTGGTCATTTCTGTTTCAATGCAGTTTGAAACAGGTGGCCAACCCGAAGGTGCCGAAAGTCCATTTAGTGGTAACCCACTACCAAAAGGAAATCCAGATTTACCAGCCGAATCTTGGTTTAGATATGGTGCCAATGAAGGCATGGATAGAATGATGGATTTGTGGAAAAAACACAACATTAAAGTTACTTCACACGTAGTAGGCGACGCTGCCATAAAGTACCCCGAAATTGCCAAACGTATGGCTAATGAAGGCCACGAAATAGCAGCACACGGAATAGCTTGGAGCAATCAATGGGATAAACATTATGCCGATGAATTAAAGTTTGTAAAAGATGGTGTAGATGCTGTAGAAAAAATTACAAGCAAAAGAGCCGTGGGTTATAATGCGAATTGGTTGCGTAGAAGCCCAAATACATTAAAGGTTTTGCAAGAATTAGGTTTTTTGTATCATATTGATGATTTAAGCAGAGACGAGCCTTTTATTACAAAAGTAAATGGAAAGAACTTTGTAGTAATGCCATATACCTTACGCAATAATGATATTGTAAATATTGAAGGTAAGCATTGGAGTCCCGATCAATTTTTAACACAATTAAAAATGGAGTTTGATCAATTATATGCCGAAGGTGCTACCAAAAGAAGAATGATGAGTATAAGTTTTCACGACCGTATTGGTGGGCAACCAGCAATGACGAATGCAATGGAACATTTTATTGAATACACAAAAACAAAAACTGGTGTAATGTATATGCGTAAAGATGAAATTGCTAAAATGATTCAGAACGACCCCGCTACACCAGTGGATAATGCAGAAGAAAAATATAATAACTAACTTTATAAAAAAGGAAAATGAAAGCAATAGGATTTAAAACATCATTAGCCATTGAGGAGCAAGATAGCTTCATTGCATTTGAAATAGAAAAACCAATACCTTCTGAGCACGAATTATTAGTAAAAATTGATGCCGTATCCGTAAATCCAGTTGATTTTAAAATTCGACAATCGGCTGCTAAAAACACGGTACTTGATACGCCAAAAATTATTGGCTGGGACGCTGTAGGAACTGTAGAAGCAGTTGGGGATAAAGTAAGTTTATTCAAAATTGGCGACAAAGTATATTATGCGGGTGACCTTACCAAGCAAGGAAGCAATGCCGAATATCAGGTAATTGACGAACACATTGTAGGTAAAAAACCAACTTCGTTGAGTAATGAAGAAGCTGTAGTAATGCCTTTAACAGGATTAACAGCTTGGGAAATTTTATTCGATAGAATTCGAATTAACGAAAA
Source organism: Flavobacterium succinicans LMG 10402 (assembly GCF_000611675.1). Lineage (GTDB taxonomy): Bacteria > Bacteroidota > Bacteroidia > Flavobacteriales > Flavobacteriaceae > Flavobacterium > Flavobacterium succinicans. The sequence goes on from NZ_JATV01000002.1 coordinate 4,393, forward strand.
AGATAAAGGCAAAACCATATTAATTATTGGTGGTGCCGGTGGTGTAGGTTCTATTGCTATTCAATTAGCAAAAAAAGTAGCAGGTTTAAAAGTAATAACTACGGCATCACGACCAGCAACAATAGAATGGTGCAAAAAACAAGGAGCTGATGTTGTTGTAAATCACAAGGATTTAATTAATGAAGTTCGTAAGGCCGGATTTCAACAAGTTGATTTTATTGTTGATTTTGTAGATACCAATGTCTATTGGGATGCTATGGCGGAGTTAATTAAACCACAAGGTCACATTGCATCTATTACTGGAAGTGCCGAACCTGTGGCATTAAACAAATTAAAAACAAAAAGCGTAAGTTTTTCTTGGGAGTTGATGTACACCCGATCGATGTTTCAAACCGATGATATGATAGAACAACATAACATCTTAAACAAGTTAGCCGATTTGTTAGACAACGGAACTATTAAAACGACATTAAATACAACCATCAAAGGATTAACAGCCGAAAGTTTTAAAGAAGCCCATCGTTTATCAGAATCCGGAAAAGCAATCGGAAAAATTGCCATCACATTTTAAAAATAAAAGTATGAAACTATTTCAATTAGCTCTTGTAACAATAGTAACTTTTTCTGTCATTAAAGCCAGTGCACAAAAAGGAAACGAAGTCAATCATTTTTCTATGGACACATTAAAGTATGAAAAAATGATGGACAAGATAGACCGTAAATACGCATATGGTAGTATGGGAATGATAGCTTATTTCAAACTAGAAAAAGGTGCACACATATCAAAACATAAACATCCCAACGAACAAATTACGCATGTTTTAGAAGGAAAAGTAAAAGTGGCAATCAATGGTATGGAATACATTGTAAAAAAAGGCGATGTGTTAATTATTCCACCCAATGTAGAACATGAGTTTTGGGCATTAGAAGATACGTTAGATATGGATATGTTTACACCTTTACGAATGGATTGGCTAAATAAAACAGAAACCTATTTTGATAAAAAATAAAAGAAATAAGACATGAATAAAATATTTTCAGAATATAATTTAAACGGAATTGAATTAAAAAACCGTTTCTTAATGGCGCCAATGACTCGTAGCAGAAGTAGTCAACCAGCTGATGTACCCAATTCGTTAATGGCAGAATATTATGCACAAAGAGCAAGTGCAGGCATTATCATTACCGAAGCTACACAAATTTCCTTACAAGGAATGGGTTATGCCAAAACCCCTGGTATTTATTCACAAGAACAAATTGAAGGATGGAAACTAACTACCAATGCGGTTCATAATGCAGGAGGAAAAATTTTCTTGCAATTATGGCACGTCGGAAGAGTATCTTCATCGAAAGTAAATGGTTTACAACCCATAGGCCCATCAGCCAAAATTGCTAAAGATACATCTGTGTATATTTTTGATGGTGCGCCCAATGGCGATGCTACTTTTGTTCCTGTAGAAGAACCACGAGAAATGTCAAAATCTGATATTAAAAACGTTATTAAGGAGTTTGTTCAAGGTGCCAAAAATGCCATCGAAGCAGGTTTTGATGGTGTAGAAATTCACGGAGCCAATGGTTATTTAATTGACCAATTTTTGAGAACTAATTCAAACCTAAGAACGGATGAATATGGAGGAAGTAAAGAAAAGAGAATACAATTCATAATAGAAATTACTGAAGCCGTAGCCAAAGCAATAGGCAGCCAAAAAACGGGTGTTCGCTTGTCACCATTCATTAGTTTTAAAGATATGAACGACCCAGAAATATTGGAAACGATAATGCTTGCCTCAAAAGAATTAAATAAATTAGATATTGCATACATTCATTTATGTGAAGCCGATTGGGACGACGCTCCTCAAATTCCTAATGAATTTAGAACAGTATTAAGAACTAATTTCAAAAACACAATTATTGCTACAGGCAATAAAACACCAGAAGAAGGCGAACAATTATTACAAGAAAATTTGGTTGACTTAATTGGTTTCGGTAGAAAGTTTTTAACCAATCCCGACTATCCCGAAAGAGTAAAAGTAAATGCGCCAATGAATGAAATTTCAGATAATCATACTTTATTTGGTGGTGGGGACAAAAGAGGATATACAGATTACCCTTTTTATAATTGACAGAATTGAAAAAGGCGAACGACTAACAGGTGTTTAGCAAGATTGCGAATTTTGTGGTAAATACACATTTACATTTCGCAAGAAATTTCATCTTTTATAGATAATAATCGGTTCCGAAGTTCGCAACCACGCTAATCGTCGGAATGTTAGCGGTCAGCATAAAACGACACGCGAACAGACAAAATGAATTGAGTAAAAATGACAACTGAATTAACAGCAATAAAAACAAATAGACTTCTGCTTAGACAATTCGTGGAAAGCGATATTGAAAATGTATTCAAAGGTCTTTCTCACCCGAAAATTATAAAACATTACTGAATTAGTTTTGACACTTTAGAGTCAACTAAAGAACAAATGGCTTGGTTTTCTGAACTTGAAAAAAGTGGAACTGGAATGTGGTTTGCTGTTTGTTTGTTAGACAATAATTTTTTTTTTGGTGCAGGCGGACTTAACGGTATAAGCAAGGAACATAAAAAAACTGAAATTGGTTTTTGGTTGTTGCCCGACTATTGGGGACAAGGAATAATGAAAGAAGCAATGCCACAAATCTGTGACTTTGGTTTTAACAAACTCGGACTTCACAGAATTGAAGGCTTTGTAGCAGCCGAAAATATTAATTCTAAAAACGCAATGACTAAACTTGACTTTCAATCCGAAGGTACAATGAGAGACTGTGAAATTAAGAACGGGAAATTTATAAGTTTGGATATTTACGCTAAACTTAAAACTAATAAAAATTAAAGACAGAAATGAATGCCGAACCGCTAATCAAGTATACGGCGGTTCGCAAAGTGATGGGTTGAGTTCCATGTAAATCTCCAACATTGATGATAGCCTTTCTTCTTAAGTCGCTGTAGGGTAATTGTAGTGGTTAGAATCGGGCTCTGGTACTTTTACCTTTGTTTCACATACAACTCCGGCTTTTGTTTTTGTTTATTTGGTAATAAACTTCAACTATTTCTTGAGATTACGGTCTATATTTTATACACTATTCAACTTATTTTAAGTGAACACCAGTGTAATAATAAACAAACAGAGCTCATCTGAAAGACGAGCTCCTAATCAATTTTTCTTCTATTACTTTCTTTTAATTCAAATTGAAAGAAACTATTAAAACCATAAAGTGTTACCCTATTTGTCGTACCCCTTTTAAAAAAATCCAAGACATAAAAAGTTTTTCGCCGTCTTTGGTTTTAACAGCTTGAAATTTTGGAGCTAAAATAGTCCCCACCGCAAAGGCTGTCAATGGAATCCAAAATCCAGTTAAACTAGTGTAGTTTTCCACTAGAAAACGAAAACCAATAAACAAAATAGCAAAACAACCCAATTGATATAAAAATGCTCTTACTTGTAATTTCGTCATATCTGTCCCCTATCCCGCGCGGCGAGAAATCCTATTAGGGGTAAATAGGTTTTTATATTTGACTATCTAATTTATAAAAATCTTTTTCAACTTTACTTGCAGGACTATATTCCCTCTTCGGGGGTTAGAGGGCTATTAAACTTGGTTCTTTTGCTTCCCTCATACATTTCATATTTTACCAAACGTGCTTCTAAACTAGCATTAAACAATTTTATTTTTCTCGAAGGTTTTAATCCAACGAATTTCAAGGCTTCTAAATTCGCAGTAATAAACCAAGCATTGGTTGCTGGATAATTTTTCTTCAACGTATCCCCGATATTTTTATAAAATTCTTCCATGTGAATATCCAATCGCTCATCATACGGCGGATTGAAAACCATATGCAATTTGCCTTCAGTAGTTTTCTCGCTATCAAAAAAGTTTTCTTCAGCAACCGTTACGTATTCGTCTAAATTGGCATTTTTGATATTGTCTTTGGCTTTTTGAACCGCACTTGGCGCTTTATCATAGCCTGTTATCGTGTAATGAAACTCTTTTACTTTTTTCAGCAAACTGTCCATAATTTGGTCAAACAAATCATTATCCCAATCCTTCCATTTTTCAAAAGCAAATTCTTTTCGGTTGATATTGGCTGGAATATTACAAGCTATCATTGCGGCTTCGGCCAAAAATGTTCCTGAACCACACATCGGATCCAAAAAGTGCCCTTGTCCTTCCCAACCTGATAATAATAAAATTCCCGCTGCCAAAACTTCATTGATAGGAGCAATATTCGTCGCTGTTCTATAACCACGTTGGTGCAAGGAATTTCCAGAAGTATCTAATGCCACCGAAACTTGGTCTTTGCCAATATGAATGTTGATTCGTAAATCAGGAAAAGCTTTGTCAATGCTTGGACGTTGCCCAGTGCGTTCTCTAAACTGATCCACAATCGCGTCTTTACACTTTTGAGACACAAACTCCGAATGGTTAAAATGATCCGAATGCACCGTTGCATCAATCACAAACGTTTGATTGGCATTAAGGTATTTTGACCAATTCACACTTGCAATACCTTTATACAAAGCTGCTTCATTATTGGCTCTAAAAGAATAAATTGGTTTTAACACCTTTAATGCAGTACGCAAAGACAAATTGGCCTTGTACATAAATCCTTTATCTCCCTTAAAACTCACCATTCGTATGCCTTGCTCAACCTCTTGAGCGCCCAATTGACGCAACTCTTTGGCCAATATTTCTTCAAAACCAAAAAAGGTTTTGGCTACCATTTTAAAATTCTCCATTGCTATGCTATATTCCAAGTATTAAATTCCAAACTCCAAACGATTTGAAATAGTATATTTTCTGCAAAAATACACTAATTTTGCCGGACTTAAATTAATTGAAAACGAATAAATGTCTGAAGACCAAAAACCCGCAACAAATAACCTAGAGCTTTCTACCAAAAACTGGTTCACATCATGGTTTGATACACCTTACTATCATATTCTTTATAAAGAACGCAACTACCGTGAGGCTCAGGTTTTTATGGATAATTTGACGCAGTATCTCAACTTACCTGATAATGCAAAAGTCTTAGATTTGGCCTGTGGCAAAGGACGACACGCTATTTACTTGAGCCAATTAGGATACAACGTTTTGGGAGCGGATTTGTCCGAAAACAGCATTGCTGAGGCGAGCAAAAACAGCAACACTCATTTGTCCTTCAAAGTGCACGATATGCGCGAACCTTTTGAAGAAAAATTTGACGCTATTTTCAATTTATTCACCAGTTTTGGCTATTTTGAAGACGAAGCCGATAATCTAAAAACTTTAATTGCTATCAAAGAAAGCCTATCCGAAACAGGTTTTGCTGTAATTGATTTTATGAATGTGAATCAAGTGATTGAAACGCTAGTTCCTGAAGAAGTTAAAACGGTAGACCAAATCGATTTTCACATCAAGCGATATGTAAAAGAAGGACATATTTACAAAGAAATCAGCTTTGAAGACCAAGGACAGCACTTCCATTTTACCGAAAAAGTAAGAGCTTTTAGTTTAAAAGATTTCCAAGAGCTAATGGATGAAGCTGGCATATATTTGTTGGATATTTTTGGAGATTATAAACTCAAAAAATTCCATAAAACCGATAGTGAACGTTTGATTATGATTTTCAAATAGTTCATTCTAAAAACTTTTAAACATTTTAAATAACAAAAATGAATTACCTCTTGCCTTTAATTGCAGTAATCCTTGGCTATGTCTTGGCTTTAGTTTTCAAACCGAAAAAGAAATCCAATTTAAAACTCTTATTGGCTTTTAGCGGCTCATTTTTGCTGTCAATTACTGTAATTCATCTTTTGCCCGAAATCTATCATCATCATAATGAGTCTATCGGCATATTTATTATGATGGGGATTTTATTTCAAATCATTTTAGAATTTTTTTCCAAGGGAGCCGAACATGGTCATGTACATGGTCATGACAAAATGAGTCAAATACCTTGGTTGTTGTTCATCAGCCTTTGCATACATGCCTTTTTAGAAGGCTTTCCAATAGGGCATCATCATGACTTAGCCATCGGAATTGCTATTCACCACCTGCCTATTGCTATTATTTTGACTACTTTTTTCGTACAAGCCCAACTCCATCCCAAAGCCATTTTTGCCTTTATGATAACCTTCGCCATGATGACACCCTTAGGCACATTGGCTTCCGACTTTATCCCTGAATTACAAGAATACACCACCGAAATCACTGCCATCGTGGTTGGAATTTTGTTTCACATCTCCTCCACCATCATTTTCGAAAGTAGCGAGGGACACAAATTCAACGTCGCCAAAATATCAATGATTATTCTAGGAATTGCCCTAGCTTTTTTCATTTAAAAAATAATTTGGGCGTGCCCCCATAGCGCAAAGGGGCTTACTTATAACGCCGTTTATAAAGCCCCTTTGCGCTATGGGGTCGGTCTTTCCGCGCTACTTCGGTAGCTAGCTGCAATCCCTCACAAAAGAAAATGGTATCCAATAAATTCCTATTTTTACACGAAAAAGTTTTATTTAATTATGACCTTCACTAAAACCACCGAACAATCCTCAAAATACGAACATTTAGAAAAAATGTCGGTTCAGGAATTGCTACACAATATCAATCAAGAAGACCAAACAGTTCCTTTAGCAGTTGCAAAAGCCTTACCTCAAATCGAAACCTTGGTAAACGAAATTGTAACCAAAATGAAACTAGGAGGACGCCTTTTTTATATTGGAGCTGGGACTTCTGGACGATTAGGTGTGGTCGACGCATCGGAATGTCCACCTACTTTTGGAGTTCCTTTTGATTTAGTTGTAGGCATCATAGCGGGTGGTGACAAAGCCATCCGAAGAGCCGTAGAAAATGCCGAAGATGACGCAGAACAAGCTTGGATAGATTTACAACAATTCAACATCAATGAAAACGATGTGGTCATAGGTATTGCTGCTTCTGGCACAACTCCATATGTAATTGGCGGTTTAAAAGCCTGCAACGAGAAACAAATCAGTACTGGAAGTATTTCTTGCAATGCAGGAAGTCCGTTGTCACAAACCGCAAAATTCCCAATCGAAGTCATTGTCGGTCCAGAATTTGTAACAGGAAGTTCGAGAATGAAAGCAGGCACCGCTCAAAAATTAGTTCTCAATATGATTTCGACGGCTACTATGATTCAGCTAGGCAAAGTAAAAGGCAACAAAATGGTCGATATGCAATTAAGCAACGCCAAGTTGGTAGACCGTGGCGTTAAAATGATTATGGGAGAAATTCCTGTTTCTTACGAAAAAGCATCCGAATTATTGGCCAAATACGGAAGTGTCCGAAAAGCGGTAGACAACTTCAACCCTCAAAATTAAATTCTTACTTCTAACCTCTCACTTCTAACTTTAAATGGCAACCAACAAAGACTTTTTATCCAAAGGAATCAAATATTTATCGGGAGCTTTGCCCCTACTCTTCCTTGGTCCGTCTATCATTTATAACGCCTTTATGAACCAACATACGAATTGGCATTATTTGGTGCTCGGTATAGGAATTATAGCGTGTTTGGCATCGATGTACTTAATCTTCACAGGCCTTAGATGGATTATGAAAGCTTTATTCAAGGATTGAAGAAGTTAGAGCCTTATTAAAAAAAGGGGCTTTCTCAAAATACTGAATAATAAAGATAAATTGTATATTTACAAAAATTGTATCATATGGATATTCGTGCTGACATAAACTGGATTCATCAAGAAATCGATAAGGTAAAAGACCCTAATTTTATTGAAAAAATAAAACATCTTTTAGAAACAATCAACACTTCCAAAGAAGCTACTGCTGCTGAATACAATGCAGATATCGATGCCGCTTTAAAAAGCATCAATGATGGTGCATACTACACTCAAGAAGACGCAAAAAATCTTGCAAAAAAATGGGGAAGGAAATAATTTGGTCAAAAAATGCTTTAGAACAATTAGAGGATATCCATTTTTACATTTTCTTTGAAAGTAAATCGATTCACATTGCAGATAAAGTAATTGCAACCATTTTTGACAGTACGGAAATTTTAAAAACTCAACCCGAAATTTACAAACTCGACAGCAACAAAGTTAACAACGACGGAACCTTTAGAGTATATTACATTTATGATTACAGCATTTCATATAGAATATCCGACTCAACCATTCAAATTCTTCGGATAAGACATACTGCTAGAAAATCTAAAAAATTACCATGGAAAACCTAATTAACGTTCAAAAAACCTTCGAAAAAATCATTGCTGTTGATCAAAAAATAAACCATCGCGAGTTTGAAGATTGTGTATTTAAAAACTGTGATTTCTCCAATAGTGATTTATGCAACAACACCTTTATGGATTGCGAGTTTATAGACTGCAATTTATCTATGGTACAACTTGCAGGCAGTAGTTTAAAAACCGTTCGTTTCAAAAACTGTAAACTCTTGGGCATTCAATTTCAAGGATGTGACGATTTTTTATTCGATGTGGGTTTTCAAGATAGCGTATTGGATTACGCGTCTTTTGCCAATAAAAAAATGCCGAAAACCCAATTTTCAGGGTGTTCGCTCAAAGAAGTAACTTTCATTGGGACACAACTGAACAATAGTGTGTTTGATAATTGCAATCTTGACCGTGCGATTTTTAATGATACTCAATTGGCAGGAGCCGATTTTAGAACCGCCTACAATTACAGCATCGACCCCGAATTCAATCCGATGAAAAAAGCTAAATTTACTACACAAGGAATCGTGGGCCTTTTGGATAAATACGATATTAAAATTGAATAAAAATTGAACTACACATGAAAAAAATACTTTACCTCTCACCTCTTTTACTTTTGTTTTCCTGTTATAATGTAGAACGAAAATGCTCCGATTTTAAAACTGGGAAATTCAAGTTTGAATACGAAGTAAATGGCATAAAAAAAACCACCTATTTTGAACGCAAAGACAGCATAGAAATTGAGACTTTTGAAGGTAAAACCGATACAGCCACTATTCGATGGGTCAACGATTGCGAGTATATTTTACAAAAAAAGCAGCCTAAAAACATGGCAGAAGAAAAAGCCATTCAAATGAAAATTTTAACCACAACTGCTAATTCCTACACTTTCGAATTCGGAATGGTAGGTTCCGATGCGAAACAAACAGGAACCGTTACGAAACTTTAATTTAATTCAAAAAAAAACTAAATTTTAACCAACATGGAAGTATTTCTAAATCCTGATGCCTGGATTGCCTTATTGACCCTAACATTTCTAGAAATTGTTTTAGGTATAGATAACATTATCTTTATTTCGATTGCGACCAGCAAATTGGCCCCAGAAAAACGCAAAAAAGCCACCAAAATTGGAATGTTTTTGGCCATGTTTATGCGAATCGCTTTGTTGTTTGGAATCAATTTGTTGATTCAGATGAAAAAGCCTTGGCTCACTATCGATTGGGGATGGTTTCAAGCAGGAATTACTGGACAAAGTATCATATTATTATTAGGAGGCCTATTCTTAATTTATAAAAGCACCAACGAAATCCGTGAAAAAGTAGATGAAAGAGGACATGAAGAACAAGAACTCGGCAAAGCAGCTACCAAATCTTTCCAAAGTGTCATTCTACAAATTATTATGATTGATTTGGTTTTTTCTTTCGACAGTATTCTTACCGCAGTTGGGATGACCAATGGCGTTCCTGGTGCAATTTACATTATGATAACAGCTGTAATTGTTTCGGTTTTCATCATGATGCAATTTGCTGTTCCGGTAGGTAATTTTGTAAACAAACATCCCTCTATTCAAATCTTGGGATTATCCTTTTTGATTTTGATTGGCTTTATGCTATTGACAGAAAGTGCTCATTTATCCAATGCCTTAATCTTCGGAAGTCACGTGACGCCAGTACCTAAAGGCTATTTGTACTTTGCTATTTCATTTTCTCTATTCGTCGAAATATTGAATATGAAAACCAAAAAGAAATAATAAAAAGAGAGGCTGTATGACAAAATACAGCCTCTCTTTTTTAGTTCTATAAAATTTATGACAAGCCAGAAATCACTCCGGCATCATCAATATCAATTCGGGTAGCGTTGGGCAATTTTGGTAAGCCTGGCATGCGCATTACATCGCCTAGCAATGGAATTACAAAACCAGCACCACTGGCAAATTCAAATTCCCGCACGGTTACTGTAAAACCCGTGGGGCTTCCTATCATTTTTTCATCATCAGAAAAACTAGCGGGCGTTTTGACCATACAAATTGAAAAATGACCAAAACCTAATTCTTTAATTGTCTGCAATTGTTTTTTGGCTTTTGTCGAATAATCTACCTCAGCAGCACCATAGATCTCAGTTGCAATCGTTTCAATTTTGGATTCAATAGCATCAGATACTTGATATAAAGCTTTATAATTTGCCGAATTGCCATCTATTTCAGCCAATACAGTTTCAGCCAATGCAGCTGCACCTTTGCCTCCATCTGTAAAAGCAGTACTCACAGCTGCCTTAACTCCTTTTTTAGCACATAATGCCATTAACACTTCGTATTCTTCTTGTGTATCAGTAGGAAAAGCATTGATACAAACCACAGGTTGTATGCCAAACTTTTGAATATTATCAATATGTCTTTCTAAATTACAAAAGCCTTTTTTTATGGCCTCAACATTGGGTGCTTTACATTCTTCTGCTGTCAAACCTGCGTGATGCTTTATGGCTTTTAAGGTAGCTACCAAAACCACTGCATCCGGTCGCAACCCAGATTGTTCACATTTGATATGAAAAAATTTTTCAGCACCTAAATCGGCTCCAAAACCTGCCTCGGTAACCACATATTCCCCCAAAGATAATCCCATTTTGGTAGCAATCACCGAATTGGTTCCTTGTGCAATACTCGCAAAAGGTCCTCCGTGGATGATGGCTGGATTTCCTTCGATAGTTTGCACCAAATTAGGTTTAATAGCATCTTTCAACAAAGCAGCCATTGCCCCTACCACTTTCAAATCACTGGCAAAAACAGGAGTACCTTCTACCGTTTTTCCCACATAAATATTCCCTAAACGTTTTTTGAGGTCAGCTATATCTTTGGACAAACATAAAATAGCCATAATTTCAGAGGCAGGAGTAATATTGAAATTTTCCTCACGCATCACGCCATTTCCTTTGGCACCAACACCAACTATGATTTGTCGCAACACACGATCATTCATATCCATAACACGTTTCCAAACAATAGATTTAGGATCTAAATCTAATTCCGGTGATGGATTATGTAAATGATTATCAATGATGGCAGAAAGCAAATTATTGGCCTTTTCAATGGCTGAAAAGTCACCAGTAAAATGAAGATTAATATCTTCCATAGGCAAAACTTGAGCATAACCTCCTCCAGCAGCTCCTCCCTTTAAACCAAAAACAGGTCCCAAAGAAGGTTCACGTAAAACTGCGATTGCTTTTTTGCCAAGGCTACTTAACCCATCTGTTAATCCCACTGTCATGGTGGTTTTGCCTTCACCATATTTAGTTGGCGACATAGCCGAAACTAAAATTAATTTTCCTTTAGGTTGCTCTTTTTGCAAGTGTAATGGTAATTTGGCTTTGTATTTACCGTACAACTCCAAATCGTCTTCGTTTATTTGTAGTTTTTGCGCAATGTCTTTTATTAAAGAAATCTTGCTTTTTTGAGCAATTTCTATATCTGAAGGAAATAATTTCATACTAATTGAATTAGTTTTTGTTTATTCTGCAAAAATAAACCAAATTCAAAACATAAAACACGATAAAAATCAGGTTTAAAAAAAACCGTTTCAATAAGAAACGGCTTTTTATTTACTCTAAAGATAAGGTCACTTGCCCATCGTCTTCTAATTGTATCGCTCCATCATCTACTGGATCACTATCTAATTTCGTCTGCTCGGGCTGTTCTTCTTCTGGTTCTTCATAAGGTAAAGGGGTTAACAAATTAACCTGTTTCAATTTGTCGGAGGTCACTTGATTCCCTAGGGCCTTAAAGCCTTTAACAGCAATAAAACTTTCAACGTCGATTTCTTGTCTTTCCTTTTGAACACCTTTTACCTTAGCAAAAATCAACTCTACTACCGGACGATAATCGGTGGCAACAATTTCTAATTTTGAATTGGGGTGATCCGTAATAAACGATTCTTCTTTATTTTCTACCTCCACCAAGAAACGTTTTAAAAAGTAGCGCTCTTTTTCGCCATCAAAATAAAGAGCAGAAATTGGTTTTTGGGGATTCCATTTTTCCAACACAATCATATCTTCATCAAAATGAGTAGAGAGTTCAGGAATGATGACTTTGAGTTTTCCCGCTTGAGAAATAATCAAAATCTTGTCGCTTGGTCTAAATTCGCCCAACAACTCGCCTCTTCCATCGACATTTAAGCGCTGAACGGTATCGTCAAACCAAACTTTTCTAGGTAATAAAGTAGAAATCCCTTTCTCTTTTAATTCAATTTTTTTGATGGGATATTTGCTGACCAAATTTCCTTTTGAGGCGCGTCCCTTTATCGCTAATTTGGCAAAATCAATATCAAATTTCAGTTTTTTAATACTTCCTACTTGACGCAGAATAATATTAATAACCTCAGCTTCACCATTTGGATTGCATGAAAAATAAAGAATTTGCGAACCTGTAGCTCCATTGGTTAAATCGTAGGCCTTATCTCTAGTTACCCCAGAAACATTGAATCGTTTAATATAAGAAGGTCCAGATTTACCATCACGATAAATCAAATTGTAAATCGTGCGTTTATCGCCTTTGTCAAAAATAGCAACGTGAATAATGTCTTTACCAACAAATGTCTTAGCATCGACTTTGGTAATCATCATCGTTCCATTACGTAGAAAAACAATTACATCATCGATATCAGAGCAATCTACTACATATTCATCTTTCTTAAGGCTAGTACCCACAAATCCTTCTTCGCGATTGACGTATAATTTGGTATTACGCAAAACCACTTTGGTCGCTTCGATGTCATCAAAAATGCGGAGTTCGGTTTGGCGTTCTCTTCCTTTACCGTATTTTTCTTTAAGCTTGGCAAAATAAGCTATCGCAAAATCGATGATGTGATCCAAATGATGTTGTACTTCCTTCATTTCGTCCTCCAATTTCGCAATGAAATCATCGGCTTTATCTGAGTCAAAACGTGTGATACGAATCATTGGGATTTGCGTTAGTTTTTGCAAATCATCATCGTTAATTTCTCTCACAAAGGACGCTTTGAAAGGCTCAAAACGATCATACATATATTTGTACAGCGATTCTCTATCTGAGTACAATTTGAAGTCAATGTACATTTCTTCACGAATGAAAATTTTCTCCAAAGTAGAGAAATGCCATTTGTTTTTTAATTCCTCTAATTGGATTTCGAGTTCTTGACGCAATAAATCTACCGTGCGGTCTGTCGAAATTTTCAACATATCCGAAACCCCGATAAAAAGCGGTTTGTTGTCTTCAATCACACAACCTAATGGCGCCACAGACGTTTCGCAAGCGGTAAAAGCGAACAAGGCATCGATGGTTTTATCTGGAGAAACACCTGGGAAAAGATGGATTAAAATCTCAACCTCGGCAGCAGTATTGTCTTCGATTTTCTTGATTTTGATTTTCCCTTTTTCATTGGCTTTCAAAATACTATCAATCAAACTAGATGTATTGGTCGAAAACGGAATTTGTGTAATCACCAAGGTATTTTTATCCAACTGCGCTATTTTGGCTCGTACCCTTACGCGTCCACCACGCATTCCGTCATTATAATTGGACACATCAGCGATACCTTGTGTCATAAAATCTGGATACAAAGTAAATGGCTTTCCTTTCAGAATTTTTATGGAAGCATCGATTAATTCATTGAAGTTATGAGGCAAAACCTTAGTAGAAAGTCCCACCGCAATTCCCTCAGCTCCTTGTGCCAAAAGCAACGGAAACTTCACTGGAAGATTGTTCGGTTCTGCACGACGACCGTCATAGGATACGCCCCAATCCGTAATTTTAGGCGAATACAATACCTCTAAGGCAAATTTGGACAAACGCGCCTCGATATAACGAGAAGCAGCTGCTCCATCTCCCGTTAAAATATTCCCCCAGTTTCCTTGGCAGTCAATCAATAAATCTTTTTGACCAATTTGCACCATTGCATCAGCAATACTCTGATCCCCGTGAGGATGGTATTGCATAGTGTGTCCCACCACATTCGCTACTTTGTTATAACGACCGTCGTCTAATTCTTTTAACGAATGCATAATACGGCGTTGTACCGGCTTGAATCCGTCTTCGATAGCGGGTACGGCACGTTCTAAGATTACATACGAAGCATAATCCAAAAACCAATCTTTGTACATTCCTGTAACTTTGGTAATGGTATCGTGCTCGTCTGCATTATTTTCGTAAAAATGGTGCATCCCACTTGAAGTCGAAATGTCATCAAAACCCTCTTGATCATTAGCATCAAAACTGGCGTCGTTGTTTTCGTCTTCGTTGGAAAGGATGTTATCTTCTTCTTCGTCTTTCATTTATGGTATATTTAATCGCTATTTTGAAAAGATTCCACATCGCTCTTAATTAATTCTTTAAGTTCATCCTCTGTTGGAAGTTGTAATTTATATTTGCTTACAAAAACTTCTTGTGATAATCCACCCGTAGCATAATGTACCAAAGCAGCATCTCTTTGACTGCATAAAATAATACCTATAGGAGGATTATCGTTTTCTGTCCTTTCATTTTCTTTGAAATAATTCAAATAAAGATTCATTTGTCCAGCATCTGAATGGTCAAACTCTCCGATTTTCAAATCAATTAATATATGGCATTTTAGTATTCGATGATAGAAAACCAAATCTATCCTGTAATGCTTGTTATTGAATGAAATTCTTTTTTGCCTCGCTTCAAAACAAAATCCGCGTCCCAATTCTATCAGAAATTGTTGTAAATGATTGATAATACTTTGTTCTAAATCATTTTCTGAATAAGAGGATATCTCAGGAATATTCAAGAATTCTAAAATATAAGGATTTTTTACTATGTCAGAAAAAGTACTAAAATGATCATTTTTAAGTTTATTTAAAAGTAATTCTTTATTGGTACTCAATCCAATTCGCTCGTAGAGCAGTGAATTTACTTCTCGTTGAAGTTGTCTAACCGTCCAATTGTTTTTTACAGTCTGAATTTCATAAAAACTTCTTTGTAAAGCATTTTCTATTTTAATAAACTCTAATATATGTGTAAAACTTATTTTACTAATGAATAGACCCGGATTTTCGACTGCAATAGATTTTACCTCTTCTTTACTTCTAGTTTGTTCAATTACTGAATGTCGAATGGCTTTTTTTTCTAAATTGAATTCTCCAATCATTGATTGGATAATTACAAGCTTTTCATTTTCAAAACTTTGAAACTGCTCAGTGACTAATTGAATAATTGAGGGATAGGTCAAAAAGAAGTTTTTAAAACTATGCAACATCATAAAGGACATACCCTTTATGTTTTTCTCTTTTAATTTTTTTGCTAAATTCTTATATATTTTTTCACCATATTCAGCCCTTTCTTTTCCCTTTTGTTCAATTTGAAACAAATACATACCAATCAACCAATTACGCAATGTATACGCATAATTGACCTGACGATTTGCGTAATCGCTGAAATAAGAATGAATATTCTCTATTTGAATTGATATATTTTCAATGTCTTCCATTAAACAGAAACAAAATTTTATTATTGGAACTTTATCTAGTTGGAGTCATTTGTCACAACTAAAAAAATTAAATTGAAGTTCACTAAAAAGAATACTTTTCTTTGCAAATATGTTCTTCTGTGGTCACCAAATTTCCGTTTTTGTCTTTCACTTTTTTGGTAACTATTCCACATTCTTTATGATCATTGCTTCTGATAATAAAAAATGTCCCACCAAAACCTAGGGCAAAAGCTAATATAATGAGTACTACTGTTTTCTTGTTCATTTCTAAAATATTACTCTTTCTCAATCACATCCAAATCTACCTTCAAGTTTTTGATGATAAAATCTTGTCGATCTGGTGTATTTTTACCCATATAAAAAGACAATAATTGCTCAATTGAGGTATTTTTATCCATCATAATAGGATCTAATCGGATGGTTTCTCCAATGAAATTTTTGAACTCATCTGGCGAAATTTCCCCTAGTCCTTTAAATCGCGTAATTTCTGGTTTGGGTTTTAATTTTTCAATGGCATCCCTGCGCTCTTCATCAGAGTAGCAGTAAATGGTTTCTTTTTTATTTCGAACTCTAAAAAGTGGCGTTTGCAAAATATACAAATGCCCTTCTTTGATTAATTCAGGGAAAAATTGCAAGAAAAAGGTAATCAACAACAAGCGAATGTGCATTCCATCGACATCAGCATCGGTTGCAATTACAATATTGTTGTAACGCAAGTCACCCATATCTTCTTCGATATTCAAAGCCGCTTGCAACAAATTGAATTCTTCATTTTCATACACAATCTTCTTACTCATTCCGTAAGAATTCAAAGGTTTACCACGCAAACTAAAAACCGCTTGTGTATTCACATCACGCGATTTGGTAATCGACCCCGAAGCCGAATCTCCCTCGGTGATAAACAACGTACTTTCTAAATATCTTGGATTTTTGATATCTGGTAAATGCACACGACAGTCTCTCAACTTCTTATTGTGCAAACTGGCTTTTTTAGCTCGGTCTTTCGCTAATTTTCGAATCCCTGATAATTCTTTACGCTCGCGCTCGGCTTGTAGAATTTTTCGAAGCAACAAATCGGCTGTTTCTGGATTTTTGTGTAAAAAATTGTCTAATTTATTTTTCACAAAGTCATTCACAAACGTTCTAACCGATGCCATTCCTGGCTCAGAACCCATATCTGTAGAACCTAATTTCGTTTTGGTTTGGGATTCAAAAACAGGTTCCATCACCTTGATACTAACCGCACTCACAATGGATTTACGAATATCCGAAGGGTCGAAGGCTTTATTGTAAAATTCACGTATGGTTTTGACTACGGCTTCTCTAAAAGCTACAAGATGCGTTCCACCTTGCGTCGTATTTTGACCGTTTACAAAAGAATGGTATTCCTCGCTGTATTGCGATTTACTGTGGGTCATGGCTACCTCAATATCATCCCCTTTGAGATGGATAATAGGGTACACCATATCTTCCTCGGCAATATTTTCATCTAATAAATCTTTTAATCCATTTTCAGAAAAATATTTTTCACCGTTATAGATGATTGTTAGCCCAGTATTTAGGTAACAATAATTTTTTAGCATTTTGACTATATATTCATTTCTGAATTTATAGTTTTTAAAAATGGCTTCATCGGGGATAAAAGTAACTTTGGTTCCTTTACGTTTGGTGGTTTCGATAATATCTTCTTCTAAAACCAAATTCCCTGCTGAAAACTCAGCCGCTTTTTGCTTCTCATCACGAACCGATTCAACTCTAAAATAATTGGACAAAGCATTCACCGCCTTGGTTCCTACTCCATTCAATCCTACCGATTTTTTGAAGGCCAGAGAGTCATATTTTCCACCAGTATTCATTTTAGAAACCACGTCGATTACTTTTCCTAAAGGAATACCTCGGCCATAATCGCGAACCGCAACCGTTTTGTCTTTAATGGTCACTTCGATAGATTTCCCAGCGCCCATTACGAACTCATCAATACAGTTGTCTAAAACTTCTTTTAATAAGATATAAATACCGTCATCCGGCGACGAACCGTCTCCCAGCTTCCCGATATACATTCCAGGACGCATTCGGATGTGTTCTTTCCAATCGAGTGAACGTATATTGTCTTCGTTATAAGTATTTTGCTCAACCATAAACCAATTTTGGATTTTCATGCAATATAGCACATATAACCAAAAAATGAAAGGCGATCATTTGCTATTTTTAGAAACCCAACATTACAAAGAGTTTACAAGATTTTTGAATAAATACCCGTGATTTTTTTTGAGAATTATGTCTTAATCCGAATGATCCCCTATTATTTGAAACCCTACAAAAAGAAGTAAAAAAATAAAGACACAAAAAAAGCCTTGAATTTCTTCAAGGCTTTTATTCTGGGTGGCTGACCGGGTTCGAACCGGCGACCCGCGGCACCACAAACCGCTACTCTAACCAGCTGAGCTACAACCACCATTTTTGCTTAGCGGTTGCAAATATAGAACAATTGTTTGCTTCTGCAAAGGTTTTTTGAAAAAAAATACAATAAAATTACTTCAAATCACTTAAACTATTGACTGCCAAATACCTTTCGACTGTAAAACCTTCAGCATGTTCTACGCCTGTTAAGCGACCTAAATCGCGGGAGCGATAATTTAGGCTTTCTAAAAAGTTTTTACTTGATATGGGTGACTCCGGTTCCTTAGAATTTGGATCGTAAAATTGAGAACGATAAGCCAAAATAGCGGCAGTTTTTTCCGTTTCAAAACCTGAAACATCTACTACAAAATCTGGCACGATATTTTTCCACTGGATGTAATGGTAAACCACTTTAGGGCGCCAAGCTTTTTGCAATTGCCCATCAAGAGTAGTTTCGATACGCACCAAACCCGACAGAAAGCATGCGTCTGAAACCAGCTGACTCCCTTTGGCATGATCGATATGACGGTCGTCTACGGCATTACAAAGTACGATTTCGGGTTGGTATTTTCGGATCATTTTTATGACTTCGAGTTGGTGGGCTTCATCATTTATGAAGAATCCATCTCTAAAACTTAAATTTTCTCGTACGGAAACACCCAATATTTTGGCGGCTGCAGTGGCTTCTTGATCGCGAATTTCAGCTGATCCTCGCGTGCCTAATTCGCCACGGGTAAGATCTACAATACCTACTTTTTTTCCTAAAGCTATTTCTTTTAAAATGGTTCCCGCGCAGCCCAATTCCACATCATCGGGGTGTGCGCCAAAGGCTAGTATGTCTAACTTCATGATTGTTTAAAATATTTATTGGTAAATATACTAAAAAAGTACTTTTGCTCTAGGAGGATTGATTCGTCAAATGCGTCCCCTAAAGATCGTTCTTCTATCCACTTTGCTTCTCGTTCTTCTATTATGCCCCAGATAGTAGTGGAAAGCCCGGACCTCCAAACTGCCTTTTTTCTTGGCTCAAAAGAGCGACCAACGGAAGCTCCTTTTGGGCCTTAGAAAAAGACAGTTTGGAGGGAGGACTTGTAACGGATAGCTGGATTAGGCACATTATAAAAAATAGACTATTTTTACTTTTGGTTTTTACTCCGAATTAAGTGGGCAGGAAATAGAAGTGATTTTTTTTTCTACCACTAAGAAAATTAAGTTATTACTTTTTAAAAACCACACAATTAAGGATAAAACCTTATTTTTTATAAAATAGTACTATGACCAAACAGGAGAAAGTTGACTTTGTAATTGAAACTTTACAAGATTTATACCCTACAATTCCCATTCCATTAGATCATAAAGATCCGTATACATTATTGATTGCTGTACTACTTTCGGCACAATGTACGGATGTGAGAGTGAACCAAATTACGCCCCTTTTGTTTGCTAAAGCCGATAATCCGTATGATATGGTAAAACTTTCGGTGGAGGAAATTAAAGAAATTATTCGCCCCTGTGGCTTGTCGCCCATGAAATCAAAAGGTATTTACGGATTATCGGAGATTTTGATCGAAAAACACAATGGGCAAGTCCCTGAGAGTTTTGAACTGCTGGAGGAATTGCCTGCTGTGGGACATAAAACGGCCAGTGTGGTGATGTCTCAGGCTTTTGGTGTACCGGCTTTTCCCGTAGATACGCACATTCATCGTTTGATGTACCGATGGAATTTGACCAACGGAAAAAATGTAGTGCAAACGGAGAAAGATGCCAAACGCTTGTTTCCAAAACAGCGATGGAATGATTTGCATTTACAAATTATTTGGTACGGTCGGCAATATTCGCCCGCAAGAGGATGGGACATGGAAAAAGACATTATCACAAAAACGATTGGGCGCAAATCCGTTCTTGAAGATTATTATAAAGGAAAATAATGATCTGAATATTCGTTGATAAAACAAAAAAGAGGTCGTCTGTTTATAGACCACCTCTCTGGAATAAGGATTTTAATTCTTTAGAATTTGATAGCTTTTTGTAGCGGTTTTTACAACGCTAAGGGCTTTGGAGTAATCTAAAAGAAAAGAAACTACGGTTGCCTTCGGTTTCATTTCTTGGATAACTGCCTTTTTTTTAGAGTAAAGTTTTGCCATATATTGCAATAATTATGAGTTAAAAAATTAAATAACTCTAAAATAACGACAATAATTAGCTTTTAGTATTAATTCGTTAAAATAATTTGATGTTTGTCTATCACTTTTCTCAAATTAAGCAAGGCATAGCGCATTCTTCCTAGTGCTGTGTTGATGCTAACTCCTGTAGATTCTGATATTTCTTTGAAACTCATGTCTTGATACATGCGCATCATCACGACTTCTTTTTGATCTGCTGGAAGTTCTTCAATAATACGTCTCAAATCTCTTTCTACTTGATTAGTTATCCATTGATTTTCGATTGTCAAGCTATCATCTGACATGATGGAAAAGATTGAAAAATCCTCTGTTTCACGAAATAATGGCATTTTTTTATTTCTCCTAAAATGATCTATAATCAAGTTATGGGCAATACGCATCACCCAAGGCAGAAACTTCCCTTCTTCGTTGTATGTGGTTGTTTTTAAGGTTCGAATTACCTTCATGAAGGTATCTTGAAAGATATCATTGGCCAAGTCTCTGTCGGGAATTTTGGAATAGATGAATCCAAATATTTTTGATTCATGGCGTTTAATTAACAATTCTAATGCTGCTTCATTGCCTGAAACATAAGCTTGCACTAAATATGCGTCTGTGAAGTTTTTAGTTGCCATAACTATACTTTTTAGTTGAATTAAATTTGGGGAATTTTCTAAAAAAGTAATTTTATGCTATAGGCTCTACAAAATTTTGGTTGGTTAATTGTGTCAAATTTAACTATTTTTCCCAAAAACAAACTGTTTTTTTTAACTTTTTTAATAAAAAGCAATTCTTTGAAACAATACAAGTACTGCCATCAAAAAAGTAGTTTATGAATTCTCCTATTTATATAATTATTCCCATTGCAACAAAAGCCTAATAGGAAATAATAAAAATATAAAACCGTCTTAAGAAAATATCGCGATCAACCTTTGATCCTGAGATTTCCTTAAGACGGTTTTATTGAATGCCCCTATTTAAATACTAGTTGATTAATTGAAAATCAGCTTGTAACGTTTGAGCCGAGTTGCCTCCTACAAACACTTTAAATTCCCCTTTTTCAGCTTCCCATTTATTATTGGCAGAATAAAATTCTAACATTTTTTCGTCAATGGTAAAGGTTACCTTTTTGGATTCGTTAGGTTGTAATTCAATCCTTTCAAAACCTTTTAGTTCCAGTACTGGACGCGTTACGCTGGCAAATAAGTCATGAATATACAATTGTACCACTTCTTTTCCTGCTACTTTTCCTGAATTGGTTACCACAACAGACACTTCAATTGTTCCATTTGATTTTAAAGTAGGAGCAGATAATTTCAAATCCGCATAATCAAACTTAGCATAACTTAAACCATAGCCAAAAGGGTACAAAGGCGTGTTTTTTTCGTCAATAAAATGCGACCAAAAAACGGTACCAGGATCTAATGCATAAGGACGTCCTGTGTTTTTGTGATTGTAATAAATTGGGACTTGGCCTACGCTACGTGGAAAGGTCATGGGTAATTTTCCACTCGGATTGTAATCACCGTATAGCACTTGTGCAATGGCATTCCCACTTTGAGCTCCTAATTGCCAAGCTTCAACAATGGCTGGAATGTTTTCATCTGCCCAAGGAATAGCCAAAGGACGTCCGTTTTGTAATACTAAAACAACATTTTTGTTGACTGCATAAATCGCTTCTAATAATTCTTGTTGCACACCTGGTAAGGTAATATCGGCTCTGCTTCTCGCCTCACCTGATTGTAGTCCGTGTTCGCCCAAAACCATCACCACTACATCAGCTTTTTGGGCAGCCGCAATGGCTTCTGGAAAACCACTTTTGTCAGTGGTATTAAGTTTGGCTTCAAAAACAAATTTAGGTTCTTCGGTCACTACCTCAGCTCCTTTGGCAAAAATCAATTCATTTTCGGTATAGGCTTGCATTCCTTCTAAAACCGATACAGCTGAATTTTCGTCAGCAGCTAAGCGCCAGTTGCCCAGCGGACTGGTTTTATCCGAAGCCAAAGCGCCAATTAAAGCAATTTTTTGACCTGATTTTTTCAAAGGCAACAACTCATTATTGTTTTTTAATAGAACAATAGATTTTTTGGCCATATCCAAAACGGTTTGTTGAAATTCGGGTTTCCCTACCGTGGCGGCTTCATGCGCTTCATCACAATATTTGTACGGATCATCAAACAGGCCTAATAAAAATTTGGTTCTTAAAATACGTTTCACCGCATCGTCTACCAAGCTTTCTTTTACTTTTCCTTCGCGAACCAATTGTGCCAAATGATCAACATAGGCATAGGATTCCATGTCCATATCCGATCCAGCATTTAGAGCAAATTCGGCTGATTGTTTTAAATCCTTGGCATAACCGTGCAATTGCATTTCTAGAATAGATCCCCAATCAGAAACGACAAATCCTTGAAATCCCCAATCGCCTTTTAAAATTTTACGTTGTAAATATGCATTACCCGTTGCAGGAATTCCGTTGAGTTCATTGAATGAATTCATAAACGACAACACTCCTGCATCTACCGCTGCTTTAAAAGGAGGCATCACTATATTGTGAAGCGTTGATTCGCCAATGTCTACCGTATTATAATCTCTACCAGACTCGGCAAAAGCGTAGCCAGCAAAATGTTTGGCACAGGCCAAAATGTTTTTATTCGAACTGAAATCGCCTTGAAAACCTTCGACTCTAGCTTTGGCAATTAAACTACCTAAATAAGGATCTTCTCCTGCTCCCTCCATTACGCGTCCCCAACGCGCGTCTCTACCAACATCCACCATGGGCGCAAAGGTCCAGTTGATACCAACGGCTCCAGCCTCTTCCGCAGCCATGGCCGCCGAGGCTTTAATGGCTTCTAAATCCCAACTCGCACTTTCCGCTAATGGAATAGGGCTTATGGTTTTGTAACCATGAATCACGTCAAAACCAAATAATAAAGGAATACCTAAACGGGTTTCTTCTACCGCAATTTTTTGCAAGGCACGCACGTCTTTTACCCCTCTAACATTAAGCATCGAGCCAACATAGCCTTTTCTTAAATCGTCATATTTCTTGGCCGCTTTACCCTCTTGTGGTTTGGGTCCTGTAACATCCCAAAAACCATTGTATTGGTTCAATTGTCCCACTTTTTCTTCGAGTGTCATTTTTTTTAATAACCCTGACACCTTTTTGTCTAAACTAACCGCAGTGTATTTGGATTTATTTTGAGCCAAAACACTACTAATTTGCAGTATCAAACTCATAAGTATCAATAGTATTTGTTTTTTTCTCATTTGTTTATATTTAATTAGATTCAATTTCTTTCCAAGTTTATTAGTGTTCCAAATATTGTAAATCATGTAGAATACATCCGAAGTCACATCTTACAACAAACTTTTATTTATTTAAATGCAAAAAACAATACTACTTGCATAGTATTGTTTTTTTTCTTTGCTCCTTGAACAAAAAAACGAATAATTTACAAATAAAGGAAGCAGCACTATAACTTTATCATTTTTTTGACTAAATGAAGTATGTTTTCCTACTTTGTTAAGGCTTTCCTTTGATCCAATGCTTGTTTAATTTCTTTGGCTTTTTCTTCGCTCAAATCATAGTCTTTCATGATCCACATGGCGATCAAGGTCCCACATATAGGAATTCCTGAAAAGAAAAGTCGTAAACCAGTAACAGCGCCTTCTGATTGAGTAGCAGCACCTGCTTCAAAGGCCACAGCCGACATAATTACTCCTGTTAAAAGCCCTGCAATAGCAAAACCAAACTTTACCATCCACCAGTAAATAGCTCCAAACACTCCTTCCCTTCTTTTTCCTGAAGCTAATTCATCCATATCACACACATCGGCTGTCATAGACATCATCATGGTAAATAAACTTCCGATACCAAAGGAGAAGAAAGGCAAGGCAAACAAAAACATATAAGGTTTACCTGGAATAAAGAGAAACCAAAGCAAAATATAGC
The DNA here is from genome assembly GCF_000611675.1 of Flavobacterium succinicans LMG 10402. GTDB lineage: Bacteria > Bacteroidota > Bacteroidia > Flavobacteriales > Flavobacteriaceae > Flavobacterium > Flavobacterium succinicans. The sequence goes on from NZ_JATV01000002.1 coordinate 28,603, forward strand.
CAAAAATGGAAATACCTTGACAAATTAAAAAGGTTTTCTTTTTTTCGATTTTCTTAGACATCCAGGCTACAATCGGAATGACGATAAAAGTGGTCGACAATGCCCCAATACAACCAAAAAGTGTAGGCCAAATACCCGAAGCCGCGGTATCTCCATTAAACAAATAATAGACCACAATAAAAAAAGTAAATCCTGCTACTGTATTAAAGGCATTAAAGATAAAGAAGGTAGCAATACACAACTTTCTAAACGGTTTATTACGAAAGGCTTCTTTAAAATTCAACAAGATTTCTTTCATACTTCCTCCAATGGTTTTGAAGGTTAATGGCTCTAATTTATCATCAAATTGTGTGGATTTACTTTTGATAAAAATAGCTGGTACCATAGCCAAAATCATGAACACAATACCCACCCAAACTGCTAAAGTTCTAGTCGCAGTATCGGCATTAGGAAACCATGAAGGGTCGTACATAATTACCCAAAACCAAGGCGCAATTACCCATGCCCATTGACCAATCCATTGTGAAACAGCCATGATGGATGTACGCTCATGAAAATCATCGCTCATCTCATACCCCATGGCTACATAAGGAACACTAAAAATAGATAGTCCGATGTGAAAAATAAGCGACCAAATCAGGAAAAAAGTAAAATTATACAACACACTATCTTCTCGATATAACTGCCACATAATTATAAATGAAATCCCCATAATTATGGAACCCAAAAAAACATACTGTCTTCTTCTGCCCCAAACTGATTTGGTATTATCTGAAATAAATCCCATGATAGGGTCGAAAAACGCATCGACAATTCGTGGTACAAAAAACAATACTCCCCACATCCAAGAGGGCATGCCTAAATTCTCTACCAAAACCACCATAAATATACCCAGTGCCGCAGGAAACATTTGGTTGGCTAACATCCCCAATCCAAAAGCTATTTTTTGTCCCATCGGTACTTTATTGACCAAGCTTTTACTAGTATTATTCATATTTTTTTTATTTAAAAAAGTAATGAGCTATCATATCGAAGCAGTTTTACCTCATCAACATTCCATTACTTTTCGTTACTTTAATTAATGCTTCATTGCGGGAGTTTTAACTTCTTTCCACAACGCTGCTTCGTTTCCATCGTAAGTTTTTGTAATGGACTTTCCATCACGGGTAAGGTTTTTAAAAACGCCTTGATCTACTAAATTCCATAGTGCATATTTGGCTTGGCCTTGTAAATTGATCAATCCAAAGTGATTTTCAGACCCCAAAGAATTTTTGCTATCTTTCCATTGTTCGTCAAACCCTTCAAAGTAAAAAAGTGACACGCCTGTGGTTGTACTCCAGTCTCTCATAAGTTGGAAATAGACTGCGGCTTTGTATTCGTCGGTAGCTTTGGAGCCCTCGGTACCATAAAACTCGTTCGACACACTGGCCCAACCTGTTTCGCCAATATGCATTGGTTTGTTGATGCCTAAGGAGGTCATGTATTTTTTTACGTTCGAAAATTGCGAAATGGCATAGTCTCGAGCGCGTTCCATCGCCTTGTTAATTTTTTCTTTTTCAGAAAGATTCGCTTCCTCTGGCAGCACTCCCCAAAATTGTGGGTTGTAATGCGTATCATGCATCGGATAGGTGTGCACTGAAATATAATCTATCGCTTTCATCAATTGGGTCAAGTCTTCCACATGATATTCTTTGTCGCCCCCGCCCCAAGAGGCAAAATTGTCGGAGCTGGTAATCCAAAGGTCTTTGGGTAGGTCGCCTTTTTGCTTTAAGGCTTGCAAATGATTCACCCATTTCAAAATAATATTGGGTTCTACATAATAGGCGTAGGCCCATTTGACCATGGCTTCATTGCCCACGGCAATTATTTTGATGATGTCGGGATACAATTTTGTCAAGCGAACGGCTTCGGCAATTTCGATAGGATTACGTTCGCTGTCTTGATTACGAATCAAAGGCTGATCGGTCCATGAATTCTTGCAATCAATCCAAGCGCCTAGCATCACGTACATTTCAAAAGCTGGGTTTTCCTTTCGGAGCAATCGAATGGCTTCTAACAGACGGGCCGTTTCCGCATAATGCACATTATAGGTGCGCAAGACTTTAACATTCATAGCCGAAAGTATCCTCAAATCGTCTGCAATTTGCGCCAACGTAGGCACCACTTCTCTGGAATTGGTTCGGTACCCACCATAACACATGGCTTGGTAGTTGGGATTGCCCAAGAGCGTTGCCGCCGAAACTTCTTTGGGTAAGGAAGTTTGGGTGGATTTACAACTCAAAAAAGCCATCGTTAGCAGTAGGACTACAATAATTGGGCTGTTTTTTTTCATTTTAAATGGACTTTAAAGAAACCGTAAGCAGCCTAATTTCACCAGTTCTGTTGGCAATTTTTTGGCTTAACTCGTGGGTCAAGGTAGTACCGTCCCACTTTTCTTTGGCTCCTGATTTAAAATGTACTTCGATTGCCTCTTGCTCCGCCAATTGGTACACTACAGGCACCTGACACACCGTAAAAGCCAAACTTTCAGGGTGTAACGTCAGGGTGTATTTCTCATTATGAAGATCATAAAACGTTACTTCTTCCGTTTGCGTCAAGAACTGATTTTTATCTAAAAAGGTAGGAGCAAATGACAAAACACCAGCTTTGACTTGCAATCCTAATTCGCCTTTTCGGGTCAAAATATCCTCTTTTACTTGTCCCGTCATACCCGGTTGTTGTGCGCCACGGTGTGATGGTGTATGCGAATACGGATCGGTGGTAAACGCACCATACAATTTCGTGGTTTTATGTACGCCAATTCCGGCTTTCACTCCATAATAATGCTCGCGTAAAGCCCCAACTAGCGTTGGTTCTTTTTGTTCTTCGGTGGCTTTTTGCAGCACTTCTTGAACCGCTACGTGCAGTTTCGAAATCATGTGCCAGAATGTAGAACCTAAACCTTCATAACCAAAGAATGTCCCGGAGCGTCCTGTAAAAGCTTTATGATTGAATACCTCTTCAAAAATTTGAAAGATCAGTGCCGATTCTTGTGCCACTAAAGCGCTGTATTGCTCCTTTTTCTGAAGTTGTGCTAAGGATTTTTTCACATCATCGGCATTATGGAAATTACCGTTAAAATGATACACCCCTTTCCTATCTTGATTCACAATAGCCCCATTTCCATCGGCTAATAATTGGGAAAGCAATTTTGATTTTTGAACGCTTTGTGCTGGAATACAGTTTTTTTCTAAAAACTTAGGTAAGTCTTTGTTCGGATACAACATGTAGGTGTTTTGATCTGCGCGATACAAAGCACTGTTTCGCATTGCATCAATCGTTTTTAGCGCCGCTTCTGAACTCAAATAGCCCGAACTTAAAACCGCCACTTGCCCTTCTAGCATTTCGCTTAAGTAAGAAATCGTTACGCCTTCATTTTCGATAGACATCAAATTGTAGGCGTGGTACAAGTCGTCTGTACGTTCATTGGCTTTGATAGTATGATCTAAAAAGCGTAACGTTAAAGCCGTGAAATCTACTAATTCCGACACTTGCAAGGCGTGTTTTTGCCCAGAGAAACCAAAACTATAAATGTGCAAACGGTATTTTGAAGCGGCTTCACCCAACTCATCCAAGATGGCTTTGCGTTGTACATTGTCAATTTTTCCTGCCAGCCCCTTTTCATTTTCGATGAAACATTCTGAAATACCAGCAAAAAACTGCAACAATTCATTAGAAATTGCTACACTTTCCTTTGGATAAGCAGCCAACATCGTACCGAATGAAGTCATGAAACGACGTAAATAATACAGGGTCACCATAGACACGCCATTCCCCACTAAAGCATTATTGGCATCATTCCATTCTGGACGTTGTGTGTTCATCCAAATTCCACCTTCGGGTATAAAGTTGGATAATTTGGCTAAGATCATCGCCAACATCTTTTCGATGAAATTAACATGATGAATTTCATTTTTAGCCGTCACCAACAAAGCGCCATCAGCTCCTAATTGGGCTTTACGCTCGAGAATTACTTTTTCCCAACTGTGACTGTAATCGATGGTCTCTTTTGAATTCTTTAAAATGTCTTGGTAAGGTTTGATGGTATACGGCACGGCAGCATATACGAAGCAATTTTTATCAAAATACTCTTGTAGTTTTCCAGGGTAGTATTTTTCGGCAAATTCTAAAAATTTCTGCAAGTAAATCACTTGATGATCGCCCCAGTAGCCGATGTAGGACCAAGGATTATCGGGTTCTATGGCTTCCCAATCGAAACCACTTTTGGTCACACGGTACGGATTGTAGCCATCAAAAGTAGAAGCATTCAAGAATTTATGAATCATACCTTCGATGAAATTAGGATAGGCATAGGCTAAGGCTTCCCAGTTTTGGAAAATATCTCTCCAATTGCCTTCATAATCTAGTACTTTGGAACCGTCTGACTCGTTGCGGGTGTTAATGGAAAATTTATTCCACGGACGACTTGGATCGCCATGACGACGACTGAATTTTAACGGTAAATATTCGGTACACAATCGCACTAGATCCTGATCTTCTTGATTTTCTAGGCTTTGCAATAAGTCGGTATAATTGAATTCTTGTCCTAAATTATCAAAGAAAGCTTGGTTTTTGGCAAAAACTTCGGCATTGGCTTTTTCAAAATAAGACACAAAATCGTCTTTTCCGATCAGATAATTTTCGTCAAAAATTCCGCCACGCATACAGTTGAACAGTACATTAGAGAAATGACGCGCATCGGAACGTTTGTCAGCGGTATATTGTAAGCCATCAGAGGCGGCATTGAGCGCCATTAAATTTTGGGTACCCAACACGACATCTTGGTCCAACTGATTTTCTAGCGAAGCATCGGTAGTAATCGCTTCGCAAAGGGCCACTACTTGTGCTTGATTTTGATTCACATTGGTCACGAACTTCCAAGATTTGGTAGCATTCGCGGCTATTGAAAGTTCACTTACTACAAAATAAGCGCCTTTTTCACCTTTATTATCGGTTTCTTGAGTTACTTTTTGCCCTTTTCTAAAAGCAGGCAATTGTTTTGAAGACACTAAGTACGTTGGGTTTTCAGTACCTAATGACCATACTACATTGGCTTTCAGCGCCTCGCTAGGTTCGGCCCTGTCCACAATGATGGCACTTAAGGCAAAAATACCTAAACCGCTTTCTGCGTGCAATTCGGAACGTTTGTAGGCATCTACCAAGTTGCTCGTGCTGTTTTGTAAATCGCTATGCACCCCATATGGCATGACATTTTGAAGACCGTCTAACACGGTAATTTGATACTCTTTATCCGAGCTATTGATAACAGATGATTTTTTTACAAATCCAAAACGATCGCTAGAACTCCATTGGTAACGGAAGGTCAATTTCAAATCGGTATTGATTTCTTCAAAAATGATGCTATTGCCATAGAAACTTTTGTACAAATTTTTGGTCAAAGTGTACTTTTCGTTGAAACGATCGCTGAAAGGTTCCCAAAGTTGCGTTTGTCCGTCCAAATGCATTTGAACAATCGTTTTACTTCCGGTAGTATCTACTAATTCGGTAATTTTATCATCGGTATAATAAGGGAACAAAGCAAATTGGGCGTTTTTTCTACCTGCGGTTAGACCACCGTTGCTGGAAATAAACATCCAGTGATCGGAATCGCTAACGATGCTCATAAAAAACGGTCTTAACTCGTCGCTATTTTCTATTTTATAATATTTTTCTCCTTCTAATTCTACTAGAGTCATGAGATATTATTTTTAATTTATTATCTATTTAGTTCAATTGTTTTGGATATCAGAAACAAATTACTTCTGGTATTATTCCAATTATTTTATTTTTATTTTATTGACTTCAATGGCTTTCATCTTCTTTTGAAGTTTTGCCCTCGAGAAGTTTTTGGCATACGGATTAATTTGGTGTATTTCTTTCAAAAGATAATAGGCCAATCTCGGTTGTAGTCCATAGACATCATTGTCAGCAGCTTTTTGTTTGGCACAAATCCCAAACCATTCCTCGTTCATGTTGTTTTTTCCTTTTTCGAAGTCAAAAACATATCCTCCGTTGGCCCATGATGCGTGGGTATCATGCACATTCAAATTAGTGGTTTGTCCCATTTTCCACCAACCATCACTAAATTGGAAAGTGAAACCGCCAATACAATTTTGACTTTTTCCCATTCCAGCGGCATTTTCATAAATTTCTTTCCAATTGCCTTTTAGAATTTCGGCTTGAGCTTTTTGGTCTTCTTTTTGGGTGATGGCATTAAAAGCATCCGATCCGAATTCGGTAAATACTACCGGTTTTCCGAATGATTTGACTGTTTCAAACAAATCACCAAAAGAAATGCCGCGATAGACATTGATGCCTAATATATCAACGGCTGTACACTCTTCCTTAATCATATTAAGGAACAACACATCACCATTACAAATAGCAACTGGATGCGCTACGTCTGCCGCTTTCATAGCAACTGCCGCTTCATTAAAAAGCTGATACATGGCTCTAGCGCGTTTGGTTGATTTTTTGTCTTCAACGGGAATATTCTCGGTTTCGGCACCTTCCCAAAAAAGACCATAATTATTTTCATTCCCCAATAAATACAATAACAATCCTTTGGTGTCTTTATATTCTAGGGCTAACTGTTGGACTTCTTTCAGGAGTGATTCCCGAACTTTAGTATCGGCATACTCGGTATTTGGCATCCAATTTCCATCCACAGCCACGCCGTAACGACCAAAAGAATGATTGAGCATGGTATAAATTCCAAACTTTGAATAAATGTATTCTATCCATTTTTTGGGGATTCCAGTGTACACTCTAATGGTGTTTACACCCATGTTTTTTAACAGCCCCATTTCATGATCCAAAGCCTTAACAATAAAAGCTTCGGGTTGTTCCCACAAGATGTAGGAATAATTTTTATCTATTGGAAAGTAATCCCAATTCATGCCATTGACCATGAATTTTTTTCCATCTACTTGAAGTGCTAAACCTGTCTTGTCTTGATGTACAACTACCTTGTTATTTTGAGCATAAAAAGATAATGAGCCGATTAAAAAAACAACTACTACAATAATTTTGTTCATGTAATTTTTTGATATTTTATTGCAATGTTTTTCTCAACATCCTTAGAAATTGAAAAAAGCATTAAAAAAAATGGTTGGAAAATATGATTTAAGCAGTATTGTATCGTACTACATTATAAAAAAAGCTTCAAAAACAGGTGTCAAAACTAAACACAAAACTGCTTTTGATTATAGTATCAATAAACGAGTAAGCTGCTTGTACAACTTACTCGTTATTGATTACTTAAAAACTATTATTTACCATATACTCTAATATAATCTACTTCCATGGTAGACTGAGTGAATGAGGATTCAACAGGTCCTCCAAGAGTTCCACCCATAGCCACATTCAAGATTAAGAAGAAATCTTTGTTGTAAACAGTAGCAGCATTGTTGTCTAATGAGCTATACAATTTATCATCTACATACAATTTGATAGAAGTCTCAGTCCAAATAGCTTTGTACACATGAAACTCAGTAGCTGCATTAGAAATAGTCGTTTTACCTACAATAGCATTGCCTCCTGAATTGCCAGGAAAATGGAACGCACCGATTACTTCATTTGGATTTTTTCCAACATATTCTAAGAAATCAATTTCGCCACTATTAGGCCAGCCTACTGTTTTATGATCTTGTCCTAACGACCAAACTGCTCCCCAAGTACCTACACCTGCTGGCATTTTGGCTCTAAATTCAACTTTACCGTATTTGAACTTAACTTTATCTTCGGATTTAATTCTAGCAGAGGTGTAATTAGAACCGTCTTTTATTGCTGTAATTTTAAGCATTCCGCCTTCAACTTTTACATTTTCAGCTTTATTGGTATAGGTTTGCAATTCACTATTGCCCCAACCTCCAGCACCTAATTCATACGACCAGTTAGCCGTGTTAGGTGCACCAGCAGTATCAAAATTATCTTCCCAGATTAATTTGTTGAAATTATCCACGGGGGCTTGTGTAGGTTTTGTAGTGGTCAAAATTAAATACCATGCTTCTGCAGGTACACTTCCATGCACAAAACGAACAACCATTCTATTCTCTGTGATAGAAAGGATTTCGAATTGTGTGGCACCAGCATAATAACCGATAAAACCTCCGTCAGAAATGTTCATCACTGTTCCTGTAGTTTGTGTCGCTGCTTCTTTGTTTTTAGTAACAAAAGAAGTAGATGGTGCTAAAGCAACAACTTTAGTCCCTGCTGAATTGAAAGGTAGACATTGATCATCACCACCATTAGTACCACCGCCAACACTCTTATATAATTTATTGAAAAACGTATTGCCTTTGTTGTCTTGAGTGTATTGAATTTTGCCATTTACCAGAGCAAAAGTAAAATCTCCATCATAAAAGCAAGTAGCTCCTTTTTCAAAAGGACCAGCACTATACCAAAGCGGGAAATAATTTTGTTTTTCATCTGTACTATTGGGGCCTACTCCAAAATGCCCTGCTTCGTTAGCAGCAATGTACCATTTTTTACCAGCAGCCGTTCCGCCAGTAAGTAAAGTAGTAGATTTTTCATCACTAAAATTACTGAATACTTTTACATCTACAGTGACAGAAGAAGTTACACCGCCTTTACCGTTGGCAATTACAGTAACGGTATAGGTATTGATTCCTACCGTGGTAAAACCATGTTCTGCCGTTCCTGAAGGAGCAATTTCTGAAACGCCGTCTCCATAAACGTATTTATAAGAAATTGCATTATCAGCTTTGGCTGTAAATTTCACTTTTCCTGAGCCATCTCCATCTGGAGTTTGTGCCGTTTTACCAACTATATCAAAGGTTACAGCCAAGTTAGTAGGTGCGCCCAAAGCGCCAAACTCTACGTTATCGTCTTGACAATTTACTAAAGCTAGTAAGCTGAAGAACGCTATTATATTTAAAAATATTTTTTTCATGTTCTTTTGAATTAATTAGATTGTTTCAAATCATCGAAATAATAAGTCGCTCCTGTTCCTGCCACATCGAAATCAGGAAAAACAGCTACCTTGTTATACGTTTTAGTAGCATCGTATTTACCTGCCAAATCAAAGGTCAGCACTTCCCACGCATTAGCAACGGTGGTTGTTGCTTTTACCTCAAAATTGATTCCACCGTTGGTTTTATCTTCCATTTTGAATAAAATAGTTGCACCAACTTTTGGAGACCATACGGCAATTTTTACTTTAGTTCCTTTGGAGAAATCAATTTTAGAATCCAACTCAATAGTAGCACCAGCCCATGTTTGAGCACCAGAAGGTTTTTCAATAGATACTACTTTATTTGATACATTAGCTCCAGACTTATCAGGATTAGCAATTACTTTTGCTTTTCCTTCAATACCTCCAAAACCTTCCCATCCATAAGTCAACAATGAAGACTCAAAATCAATAGGGAATTCTAATAAAGCACCCGGAGTTTTATAAAAATAGATGTTATCAATAAATACTGATCCTTTTCCAGAAGGAGTTCCTTCAAACTTGAATTGGAAAATATCTTTCACTGTTAAACCTTGACTCGTGAAGGCAGTAATTGGAATTTCGATACTAGTCCATTGGCCTGCTACAAGATCTTTAACTACTGGTTTTTCACCACTAGTTTTACTGATTAAGAAAGTCGTGAATTTTTGAACATCCGCAGTCCAAACATCCATATGAAGAAACTCCATACCAGAAACGTCAACATTGTTTGCAAATTGAGTACCTTGATAACTCAAGTTAATATAGTTTAGCATTTTGTCGCCATTTAAATCAAACTCAGTAGCAGCATAACCCGCTTGAGATTGCCCCCAATTTGGAAAGAAATCAGTACCCGCTAAATTGGTATATTTGGCAGAATAAATAGAAATCACATCTCCAGCTTGACGGTTTGGAGGTGTTGGTGCAGCAGCAAAAGGCTTGTTAACTACCGTCACTGTAAAATCTTGACTAAACTCCGTGGTTTGAATAGCAGCACTTTTGGATACTATACGAATTTTGTACACACCCGGTTGATCATAAGTATAAGAAACCGCTTCTCCGTTGTTTCCAGAAATTGGATTAGGCTTCCCAGCTTCTCCAAAATAAACATCATAGAACAAAGCAAAATCAGCTTTGGCAGTAACGGTTACTTTTTTGGAAACTTGCTTATCGTTTTCAATTGTCACCACCAAATTTTGTGGAGCTTTAAACGAAACCACTACTTTTTGAATGGTTTCAGTTTTATTTCCATTTAAAGTAGTACCCACAATTTTAGCATCATAAACGCCTTCTTTGTATTTGTGATCAACCGTTCCACCTGGCACAACATAAGCAGGTTCTTTGGTACCGTCCCCAAAATAAATTTCGTAACGTGTAACTCCTTCCCCGCGAGGCAAGAAGGTAACCAATCCCGTATTGTCTTGTGTTACGGTGGTTAATGCCGAAATGTTCTTTGGGTTTTCCAATCCATTGATATCGACTACATCATTCTCGTTAGTACAACCCACCATGATGGCAAGCACTAACATATTTATAACATATACTATTTTTTTCATAATATTTATTGTTTAGTATCCAGGGTTTTGCTCCCAATTGCCGTTTGAAAATTGAATTTCTTCGATAGGTAAAGGGAAAATTTCGTTTTTTCCAGCTTTAAAGTTTGGAATGGCTCCTGCTGCTTTTCCAGTACGTACCAAGTCAAAGAAACGGTGCCCTTCGCCTAATAATTCTAATCTTCTTTCTCTGTAAATGAAATCAGTTAATGCTGCACCAGAAGCAGTAATATTGTGATTATCATCCGCAAAAGCACGTTGACGTATTTTATTTAAATACAATCTTGCTTTGGTATCATCAATTCCTCCACGGTTAAAGGCTTCGGCTGCCATTAACAACACATCGGCATAACGAATCGCTCTGTAATTGTTTGGATTAGTCAAGTTCAAATCTCCTGCAGCATCAGCACTACGTTTTCTTGGTAAATACTTTCTATTAAAATATCCTGTGTGTTCGTTTCCTTTTCCAAAAGTAGCTCCAGTACTTGCAGCCCAAGCTTCGATATCAAGAATGGCAACCGTTTTTCGGTTATCTCCACCTTCATAAGCGTTAAAAGCCTCTTTAGTAGGAACGTTAAAGCTAAACCCTGAAGTGAATAAACCACCTGAGTAGTTTCTCACACCATTAAACCCTACTGCTACGTTACCTTCACTACATTGTAAACATCCAAAACCAGCACCTTTAATATCAGTATACTGAACTTCAAAAACAGACTCAGCGTTGTTTTCTCCTGCCATTTCAAAAATAGAGTTGTAATCTGTAACCAAAGAGTACGTATTGGTAGTAATTAAACTCTCTAAAGTTGTAGCTGCTTGCGAAAATTTGTTTTGATACAAATACGCTTTTCCTAATAATGCTAATGCTGCTCCTTTGGTGGCTCTTCCTCTTTCAGAAGGAATGGCTGCCAAGTTTTGAGAAGCATAGATCAAATCGGCTTCAATAGCAGCATATACTTCTGCTGGTGTGCTTCTTTTGATGGTTTTTTCGTCTCCAATTTTAAAACGAGCATCTCCTTTCATTGGAACTCCACCAAACCATTTTACCAACTCAAAATGGTAATATGCTCTTAAAAAACGAGCTTCAGCAATAATTTGCTCTTTCCCAGTAAAATTAGTTTTGTCCTTAAATTCTAGGATATAATTAGTTCTTTGCACTCCAGCAAACATCCAATTCCAAATATCACGTAGGTTGTTATTTACGGGAGTATGAATCATGTCGTCAATTTGTTGAAAACCGATGACATCTGTTGGACTTTCACCACCTGCCAATGTATTATCAGAGGCAATTTCACCTAATAAAACATTCACATACGAAGATTGCAATAAGTCATAAGCTGCAATTAAAGCTCTGTCGTATTCTTCTTTAGAATTAAAATAATTTTCAGAATCAATTGAATATTCTGGCTGACGATCTACAAACTCATCCGTACAAGAAGTAACGGAGAGCGAAGTAACGATAAGTGTTACAATCGATATAAAAAGATATTTTTTCATTGTAATGGCAATTAAAAATTAATGTTTAACCCTAACAAATAGGTTCTTGGTATTGGGTAAAACCCGTAATCAATTCCTCCTCCAATAGGTTTTCCATCAGACGCTCCTGGATCATAACCTTTGTATTTAGTAAAGGTGTATAAGTTGTTTACTCCTGTGTACAACCTGAATTTTGAGATTCCGATTTTTTCAGTAAAATTTGGACTTAACGAGTACCCTATTTGAATATTTTGAATTCTTAAATACGAAGCATCTTCTACGAAATAATCAGAGAAAACATTGTTAGAAGTAGCACCAGTTGTTACTCTTGGCGTTGTGTTGGTAGAACCTTCGCCAGTCCAACGGTCTAAAACATAATTCAAACGGTTGGCATCAGATAATGTTCTTTCGTAATTACGCACCATATCATTACCCACTGAAGCAAAAGTATACACAGCAAAATCAAGATTTTTGTAATTCAATTGCACATTGAATCCCATGGTTGCAGCAGGAACTGGATCACCAATATTGGTTCTATCTTTAGTATCAATCACACCATCGCCATTGTTATCTACAAAACGAATATCACCAGGAGCAGCATTAGCACCTAGAGCTAATTGAGATGGATGTGCGTCAACTTCGGCTTGATTTTGAAAAACACCATCGGTTTTATATCCATAAAAATAGCCAATTGGTTTTCCTACTTCCATTCTTGACGGAGCGGGTTGACCTACTCCAAATGAACCTCCTTCAATAAAACCTGTACCGTTGTTTACCTCTAATACTTCATTATTCAAGAAAGTAACATTGTACCCAACACTTAAAGATAAATCATTACTAAATGTTTTTTTATAATCAAAAGACATTTCTAAACCAGAGTTACGAACGGTACCAGCATTGATTGTTGGTGAACTAGCACCTGGCGCATTGGTACCAATAATACCAGAAACTGGAATATTTGGAATTAATAAATCTTTACGAGTATCTATAAAATAATCGGCAATAACTGATAATTTATTGTCTAAAAATTTGAAATCCAAACCTACGTCAAATTTACGTGCTTCTTCCCATTTTAGGTCGGAATTAGGGGTTTGTCCTACGGCAGTACCATTGGTTAATATGCCATCAAAAACATAAGAAGCCTCACCATTTAAAAATCCTAAATATCCATTGTTAGGAATTTGATCGTTACCTAAAGTACCATAACTCGCTCTTAATTTCATGAAGTTGAATGCTTTTGGCTCACCAAAGAAACCTTCATCTGAGATAATCCATCCTGCAGTAAAAGAAGGGAAATAACCTACTCTATTGTTAGGGCCAAATTTAGTAGAAGCATCACGTCTTAACATCGCAGATAATAAATACTTTCCTTTGTAGTCGTATTGCATTCTACCAAAATAAGACAATCTACGCTCATCATACACATAAGAACTATTGGTTTTTGCTGCCAAAAATCCGGTAGTCAATGAAATATCGGCAAAATCCCAAGAGTTGTTTGGTACATCGTAACCTGTAGCAGATAATCCGCTTCCCCATTGTTTAAAAATAGTATTACCCAAGGTAGCTACTAAGTTGTGATCTTCACCAATTTTTTTAGTGTACGTACCATAAATATCGAAAGAGTAATCGTTATCATTTACTTTTCCTTGTGTTACTGAGCTACGCACTACATCAAATACTTTTCCACCGTAGCTTACTTGTTTGGCAAAGTTTCTAGAATCGCTATGAGCGGTATTGAAACCCATTGTAGCAGAAAGTACAAATCCGTCAAACATTTTGTAATCTAAACCAAAATTACCATTCAATTTTTTGAAATTGTAATCATTGTATGTATTGTCAATTTGCTCAAGCGGATTAATAATTTCATTTCCTAATCCTGCAGTACTTGGAACAAGTGTAAAATCACCTTGAGCATCATATGGTTTTAAAGTAGAAGGAACGTTCAAAGCGTTGAACAATACAGATCCTAAACCGTTCTCATTTAATGTTTTTCTATTGAAATAGGTATAAATAACATTGGTTTTCAACTTTAATTTATCAGTTAAATCTGCACCAAGAGAAATTCTAGCAGTGTTTCTTAAAAACCCAGATTTATCATTTCCTACGATACCTTCTTGGTCTAAATGAGAAGCACTAATGGCATACGTCATTTTTTCGGCACCACCAGAGATGGTAAAATCATGGTTGATAATTGGAACACCCGTTTTGATAACTTCTTTTTGCCAGTTAGTTCCTTTTCCTAACCCAGATACATTTGGATAAGGAATGGTTTGTCCGCCATTAGCGTAGCTTTCGTTTAGTAACAAAGCATATTCTGTGGCATTCAAAGTAGGTAATAATCTTGAGGCTTCTTGAAAACCAACATAAGTGTTGAAGTTTACTTTTGTTTTAGCATTCTTTTTACCTGTTTTGGTAGTAATCAAAATGATACCATTAGCACCAATCGTACCGTAGATCGCTGCTTGAGCATCTTTTAATACCGTAATGGTTTCGATATCATTTGGGTTTAGTAAACCTAACTCACCAATGTAACCATCTATAATGGTAGTTGGTCTGTTTTCACCGTTTGTAGCAATACCACGAATTCGAATGTCTAACCCAGCTCCAGGCGCACCTGATTGTGCCGTTACGTTTACTCCTGAAACCGTTCCTTGTAAAGCTTGCTCTACTTTAATAGGTTTAATCACATCCAGAGATTTAGCATCCAAAACCGAAACGGCTCCTGTTACTTCTCTTTTCTTTTGACTTCCGTATCCAATAACCACTACTTCTTTGAGGGCATTGGATTCTTCATTCATTTTAATAACTAATTTTTCGTTACCTGAAACGGTAACTTTGTAATCAACATAACCTATATAACTAAAGATTAGAGTTGATTTTGGAGCCACTTTAAATAATTTAAAGCCTCCATCAAAGTCCGTTGAGGTACTTTGATTACTGTTGCTTACCTTAACATTAACACCTGGCAGTGCTAATCCCGTTTTGGCATCTAAAACAGTTCCGCTGATTTCATTTGATTGCGAATATCCTAAAATGGATAGCAACATAAATGAAATAAATAGTAGTTTCGATTTCATACTTTGTTTTTTTTATTGATTTGTTAAAATTAGCTAACTATCACGTTGTAGTTCCAAAAAGTACCTCAACAAAAAACATACAATCCTAAAAAAAACAAAAAAAACAACGGAAAGCCTTGTATTTAATAGCCTTACAAAAGTTAAATCATCCGGCATCCGGAAACAAAAAACACCTCGCATTTTATAAATGTTGAGGTGTTGTATAGGTAATTTTTAGATTTAATTAACATTTTAAACTTTCAAAATATAATCTACCAAGCTTTGTTCATGTAACAAGTCCATTTTTTTACGCAAACGATATCTTTTAATTTCCACACTACGTACCGATATATTTAACAAAGGAGCAATCTCTTTAGAGGACAAGTTCACTCTAAGGTAAGCACAGAGTCTTAAATCGTTTGGCGTTAATGTTGGATGCAATACTTTTACCTTCTTTAGAAAATCTTTATCTACATTATCAAACGCCTCTTTAAACACATGCCAAGAATCATCTTTAGTAATATTTTTATTAATAGTCGAAATCACTGTACGTATGTTTGAGGTAGAATGGGATGCAGACTTTTTTAAATCTTCTTTGATAAATTCTAACAATTCATTCTTATTATTCAAACTCATGGTGGAAACAGCCAATTCACGACTTTTGGAATCTACATCTTGTGATAGTTGCTCATTTCGAACGCGCATTAATTCCTTTTCGTTCTCCAATTCTTTAATTTCAAGTAAAAAATTGTTTTCCTCAATTAATTTTGCTTCTTGTTTAGCGTAATTTTTTTGGTAAGCAGCATGAATGTAATAGCCCATGACCAAGGCCAAAATGAAATAAATGAATACAGCTAAATTAGTCCAATACCATGGTTTTAAAACTGAAAATTTATATTGAGCAGTCGTTCCCAATCTATTATCCGAAAATTTAGCACGTACTTTAAAAACATAATCACCTGGTGGTAAATTTTTGAAATTTATTGAAGATTTAGCACTCCAACTACTCCAACGCGCATCCAATCCCTCCAACATATATTGGTATTCAGCTTTCATAAACTTATTATACTCAGGTACAGTATAATTGAATAAAAAATTATTGAGTTTGTGGTTATATTCTCCTTCAGCCTCTGTTGAAAACGCTTCAGCTTCTTCATTCAACCGATTCACTGTAATATTAGTAATGGCTACTTTGTATTTCTTTAGCTTTAAGTCATCTAAATTTAAAGTATAATAACCGTCAACCGTACCAAATAAATAAACAGAATTAGAGAGTTGCGTGCAATTTTCGTAACCCACCATAGAATTGGTGATGTTTAAAGGCATTGGAAAGGCATTGTCTTTTAATTGTGCATCGAGTTTGCTTAGTGACAAATAATGAACATAATTTTTAGTAAATAACCATAAACGGTTGGCATCATCCACTATCATTCTTCCGGAAGTATATTCTTCTTTTTTAAAAATAGCACTTAAGAAAGCATCTTTTTCAAATTGTTTGGTCTTTGGATTTAACTTAAAGATTCCCTCTTTATAGGCATAGTAAATAACGCCATTGTATTTAATCAAACTTGCGTTCTTTCCTTTTTTAGGCGAGGAATACGTATAAAAAGACTTGGTTTTAGTCAATTGCCGATCCAACTGTAATCGAAATATTCCCTTGTATTCATGGCTAACATACACCTCAAGGGAAGGAGTGATTTCAAAATTCTTAGCCGAATAATTAAATCCTTCAATTTTATTTTTATACACCCATTGATTATTGATTTTCTGGAGTACTGAAATACCTCTATAATCACCTTGTAAAAGAACATCTTTCTTATTGAGAATAGTACTAAACTTCCAAGTACCTGAACCTCTATAAATAGGAACTGCAATTGCGCCTTTCACTACAAATGTCCCTGAATCATGTCCACAAAACAATTCACCATTCCAAGCAAACAAGGACCAGACCTGACCCTTCGTTCCAGAAACAAACCTAAAAGAATCATTAGAATTGTATTTTTTAAAGAAAAGACCTTGATTGGTTCCTACATACAAAAAATCGATTATTTTCTTTGAAACATAAATGGTTCCCAAAACACCCGAGTTATCTGAAAAAGTTTTAACAGGTGAATTCAAGTTGATGCAATTGATACCATTATCCAAACCTAACCACAAATTCGCATCATTATCCTCAAACAACGACAAAACGGTATTATTACTTAATCCGTTACTCTGATTGATGTGATGTTGCAATGCGCCATTCTTATCAATGATAAAAACACCGTTCGATATGGTTCCGATGGCAATTGCTCCATTGGACAACCTCCAACTACTATAAGCTTTGCTAGAAAACAATTGCGCATCAATAGAAGTTGTAAATTTAGAAACCGTACCTTCAATTAAAGTATAAAAACCTTGGTCCTGAGTTTGTATCAACAACCCTTTCTCTATGGCAAAAACATTAATAATTTTATTGCGCTTCAAGATAGGATCATTAGAAATTTTAATGGCTTTACCACTTACAATTTCATACAATTCATTATCGTTCGTTTGAAAACAAATAGCACTAGAAGTTCTAAACGATTTTAAAATACCCGATTTTGGATGGATTATTTTAAATGTATTTTTTTTAGTATCAAAAATAAAAATCTTGTTCAAAGACTGAAAAACAACCCAATGATCATAACTATGAATGTTCCAAAACTGCTCATCCGATTGAATTTTACTAAAAACTTTCTTGCTTAACGAAGTATACAGTAAGCGACCGTTTTTATGTCGAATCCAATATCCAAATTCCATGTAACAGCCCGTGTAGATTCGCTCACCTATTACTTTCACTGATCGGAAAATCGTTTCGTTGGGAGAAGGATACAAGTCCCATTTTGAACCATCAAAAGTGAGCAAACCTTCATTATTGGCAAAATACAAATATTGATTTTGATCTTGAGCAATCATCCAATTTTGATTACCTCCTCCATAACTTATTGGAGAATGTTTTATAATGGGTGGAAGTTCCTGTGCAGATACATTTAAAAAAGTAAAAAAAGTAAGCAACAGTATCTTTTGAAGTAAACGCATAGTAGTATGATTTCTGTAAAATTATACATAAAAACCTTTAATAAGATTAAAAAGGAGCTATAAGAAAAGAAAAAAATATTAATACAAATAAAAATCAATAGTTTAAAAAAAGATCATTTTGTACCGCTACCGAACTTTTCTAAAGCAGCATCCCAACCAAAATTGTTTACTTTTGTACAAATTCATTTTTATTATGTCGATTGATCTTACTACACTAGACCCCAAAAAAAATATAATTATCAAAGGCGCTCAAGTTCATAATCTAAAAAATGTGGATGTGGTGATTCCTCGAAATAAATTGGTGGTCATCACTGGTCTTTCAGGTTCTGGTAAATCAAGTTTGGCTTTTGACACCTTATACGCCGAAGGTCAACGCCGTTATGTAGAAAGTTTATCGTCCTACGCCAGACAATTCCTTGGTAGGTTAGACAAACCCAAAGTGGAATATATCAAAGGTATAGCACCTGCTATTGCCATTGAGCAAAAAGTAAATACTACTAATGCACGCTCTACTGTGGGAACTTCTACTGAAATTTATGACTATATTAAATTATTGTATGCCCGAATTGGTCGTACGTATTCTCCAATTTCTGGACAAGAAGTCAAAAAAAACACAGTAACCGACGTCGTTAATAGTGTTAAAACATTGGCGCCTGACAGCAGATGGCTGCTACTTGCTCCTTTACATGTGGAAGAAGGAAGAAAAATTGACGATAAATTAAAAATACTACAGCAACAGGGCTTCGCAAGGGTTTTAGTCGATCATGAAATGCTCCGTTTAGACGATTTCATAGCTTCAATTGCCGATAAAAAACCAAAAGAAGTAGAAAAATTAGCCATCGAATTGGTAATTGATCGTATCGTGGTAAAAGACGAAGAGGAATTCTATAATCGCTTGGCTGATGCTGTCCAAACTGCATTTTATGAAGGAAAAGGCGAATGCTTTTTACAAGAACTAAATCAAACCCATCGAATCTCTTTTTCGAATAATTTTGAATTGGACGGCATTTCATTCTTAGAGCCCAATGTGCATTTGTTTAGTTTTAATAATCCTTATGGCGCCTGTCCGGCTTGCGAAGGCTATGGCAATATAATAGGTATCGATCAAGATTTAGTCGTACCCAACACCACACTTTCTGTATTCGAAAATGCCATTTATCCTTGGCGTGGCGAAAGTATGAGTTGGTTTAGAGATGAATTAGTCAATACCGCTTACAAATTTGATTTCCCGATTCATAAACCTTATTTTCAATTAACTCCTGAACAAAAGGAACTCATTTGGACAGGAAATCAATACTTTCAAGGGTTGAATGACTTCTTTAAAGAGTTAGAAGAAAAGAATTATAAAATACAAAATCGCGTCATGCTTTCTCGCTACCGAGGAAAAACCAAATGTCCAACGTGTAAAGGAAGACGCTTACGCCTAGAAGCATCCTACGTTAAAATCAATAGCAAAACCGTTTCAGACTTGGTAGATTTACCCATTAAAAATCTGGTAGCCTTTTTCCAAAACATCCAATTAGATAGTTACGAACAACAAATTGCCAAACGTTTACTTATTGAAATCAATAATCGATTGGCCTTTTTAACCGAGGTAGGGCTGGATTATTTAACTTTAAATCGCAACTCGTCTACCTTATCGGGAGGAGAATCACAACGTATTAACTTGGCTACTTCGCTCGGAAGCAGTTTAGTGGGTTCCATGTATATTTTGGACGAACCTAGCATTGGTTTGCATCCTAAAGATTCTGAACGCTTAATTACCGTTTTACTTTCCTTACGTGATTTAGGAAATACCGTGATTGTGGTAGAACATGACGAAGATATCATGAAAGCCGCCGATATGATTATTGATATTGGTCCCGAAGCCGGTACTTTGGGAGGAAATCTTGTAGCTCAAGGCACGTATACTGAAATTTTACAAGCGGACTCCTTAACTGCTCATTATTTGAGTGGCACCAAAACTATTGAGACGCCTAAAAAACGAAGACCCTTTAAAAATTATATCGAAATTATTGGCGCTAGAGAAAACAATCTTCAAAACATTGATGTTGTTTTTCCACTTGATGTACTGACCGTGATTACTGGGGTTTCAGGAAGTGGCAAAAGTACTTTAATCAAAAAGATACTGTTTCCGGCCATGCAAAAAAAACTGGAAAACATTGGCGAAAAAGCCGGTCAATTTACCGAAATAAAAGGCTCCTTTTCGCACATCAAACACATTGAATATGTGGATCAAAATCCGATAGGAAGAAGTTCTCGTTCTAATCCTGTAACGTACATCAAAGCCTACGACGACATTCGTGATTTGTTTGCCAAAGAAAAGCTTTCCAAAGTAAGAGGCTACCAAGCCAAACATTTTTCTTTTAATGTGGATGGCGGTCGTTGCGAAACCTGCAAAGGAGAAGGCAGCATCAATGTAGAAATGGTCTTTATGGCCGATGTACAATTGCCTTGTGAAACCTGCAATGGAAAACGCTTTAAAAAAGAGGTTTTAGAAGTTACCTTCGAAGGAAAAAGCATTCATGACATCTTAACGATGACCATCGATGATGCGATTTCCTTTTTCACCCAACACAAACAAAGCAAAATCATGCAAAAACTTCAACCTTTGCAAGATGTTGGCTTGGGCTATGTACAATTGGGGCAATCTTCTTCGACTTTGTCAGGTGGCGAAGCACAACGCATCAAATTAGCATCGTTTTTAGTGAAAGGAGCTACCAAAGAAAAAGCGTTGTTTGTATTCGATGAACCTACAACTGGACTACACTTTCATGATATCAAAAAACTACTCGCTTCCTTTGAAGCTTTGATTGACAAAGGACATTCGATTTTGGTGATCGAACACAATCTCGATTTGATAAAATGTGCCGATTGGATTATTGATTTGGGACCTGAAGGTGGCGAAAATGGAGGGCAATTATTAGCAGTTGGTACACCTGAGGCAATCGTTACCAACAAAAAATCGGTTACAGCTAAATATTTAAAAGACAAATTGAAATAATAGTATTCTAAATAAAAAGCCACGAATTCAGATACAACATATCTCAATTCGTGGCTTACTCTTCTACAAGTATAATTAACTAAGATCCCATATAACAGTTTTCCTGAAAAATATTGCCATCTTCGTCCATACCCACTACAATTTTCTTGGCTTTAGAAATATGGCTCAAATACAACCAAACGAAAGACCAAACGCCAAGCGTTAAACAAGACAATCTAAAGTTAAATTTATGGTTTACTCTTTTACGTTTTTTAGATAAAACGGCAAAAGGTAGCGTATCATTTTTTTCTTCTAAAACAAATCCTTGCTCTAACTTAGAGTTGATAGACTCGGTAAATCTGGCTAATTCTTGCGCACTCATAGGTTGGTTAATTTTGTATTTCTGTTTCGGTACATAGCAATTTTATACCGCAAATCTACCATAACAACAGCGCTTAAACAATACCCACTTTTAGTGATATTTTAGAAAAAAACAAGAAATTACAAAGTTCATTATTACAAAAAATTCATTTACTCGGTTTGTTGCTTTTTATCTTCAATAGTTACTCCAAAAGAAGTGGGTTTATAGTGTTCTGTTAAATACGCTTCAGGAATTGTTGATTGATTTCCATCACGAAGGGCTTTGTAATGTGGTGACATAATTTCGATGCCCGCTTCATTAAAACAATCTTGAATATTTTGATGCAAACTCGAATAAATTATGGGCTGTTTTTTAGGCGATTTTGTAAAAGCATTAATTTGGTATGACACGTAAAAATCATCCAAACTAGTTTGTAATACAAAAGGAATAGGATCTTTTTCAATTAATTCTGTTCGGCTTGCTGCTTCAAGTAAGGCTTTGTGAACTTCACGCCAAGGACAATCATAACCAATCGTCACCGTGCTATGAATCACCAAACCCGATGTATTCTTATCCGTATTTGAAGAAAAATTGATAGAAGAACTCGATAAAACTGTGGCATTTGGAATCGTTACATCTTCCATTTTTGTAGTTCTCAGCCGAATAACCAAGGCTGTTTTTTCAATAACTTCGCCACTTACCTCTCCAATTTTTATAAAATCGCCGGTTTTAAAAGGTCGCATGTATGTGATAACCAATCCAGCCACCATATTGGCAATGGCATTAGACGAACCGATGGAAAACAACACCCCTACAAAAACAGTAACTCCTTTAAAAATAGGAGAATCTGAACCCGGTAAATAGGGAAAAATAATCACCAACATAAACGCATATAAAAGAACACGAATTATATTGAAGGTAGGTTGCGCCCAATCACTATAAAACCCATTAATTTGAATTTTGCCTTTTTGAATTTCAATTACAAAAAAACGTAAAATCTTTACCAAATATCGAAATACCAGAAAGATTACCAATATTGAAAACAAATTAGGAAGGTATGCTAAAAAACTAGAAACAAAATATTTTGCAGGTTTCAAAATCCAATACATCAACTTTGTGGCATAACCTTCCGTTGAAGGAAAAACACTAAAAAGTAAGGGAATCGACAGATAGAAAACTAAACCGTAAAACACCAAACGAAGCGTTTTTATCAATTTTAAAGTAAAAAAGAGTTGGTTTCTAGGTGTTAAAACATGATAATTATTTAAAAGTACGCCTTTAAAAAATCGTTCATCGTTTTTCATGAGATAAAACATGAACCGTTTAAATGCCACGTTAATTGCATATAAAAGCAATACAATACAACCTACAAATAATGCTTCAAGTCCGATACGCTTTAGCCATATTAAGGAAGTATTACTGCTCTTTTCATTTTGAATAGCGGTAGTGATGATGGCCTTTCTTTTTTTAGCTAACGCTTCAGCATCCATCTTTTCGATACTTGCATCGGTTGTGGTAATTGAAAGTATTACAAAATTTTCTTTATAAACAACATCCAAAGAAATATCAGCAGGAGCAATTTTTAAAGAATCGGCTTCAAATAATGGATCGCTATAAATTTGACGGATACGATCCTCAATCGCTCTAGCTCTTTTTTCGGGTGTGAAAGCACCAATCTTGTTATGAATATAAAAAAGCGTGTCTTTAAAAGGAGCTACTGGATAACGCTCTTTTATAGTCGAAACAACATCTGAATTAATGGTTGTAGCGGTCTTTACATCAGGTTGTGATATTGAATTTTGACCCCACAAAATGGTAGTAAAAATGAATGAAATGAAAAGAATTCTAAAGGCTTTCGTGCGATTCATAGTAGTTGAATGTCTTTGAATTAAACTATGTAATTTCATTGTAATGCAAACAAGAAAGCCAAATGCTTCCTTTTAGCCCCGACAGCAGCGGCATCCTTTGCTTTTTTGCTGCCAAAAAAGCAAAGATATAGCGGATGGCGGGACGATGTGACCAAAAAATCCTTTGATCACTGCTCCTAAACATTATTTTTTATGAAATTTTGCTTAACAAATATAACGACAAAACAACATACTTTTAACAGAATTTCTACTATTTAAACGGAGTGAATACTATTTTTTTATTTTTAATTTAATAAAAAGCGTATCGATAACCTGATTGATTTCGGGCGAAATGACCATTTTATAATTAACATAAACATAAACCACTGTAAGTAATATTGACTTTAAAGCAATCCCAAGTAAAGGATGAAAGGGAAATTGCCAAAAATAAAACAACACAAAAATAACTACTGAAACACCAATAGATTCAAGCGTTTGTTTGCTAAATGGATACAAATGCATACGCTTTACTACAAAAAATAATTTGGCCAAACTGTAAGCTGTAATCGACAATAATGTGGCAAAAGCGGAACCAATGATTCCGTAAAGTGGAATAAATAACCAATTCAATAAAAACGTCAGTACAGCAAGCATCACACCAAGAAACAAGACCATTCGATAATACTTAGAATTGAAAATAATCGCGTTGTTGTTTCCTAAAATCAAATCGAAATACTTAGAAATTCCGATCATAAACACTACCAAAATACCACCAGCAAATTCTTTGGGTAACAATTCATACAACTGATTGATATTTACAAAAATACCAAGCATGACATAACCACCGACTATTTGAAGATTAATCGATGTTTTTTTGTACAAACCATTCAATTCACCGTATTTGTTTTCATGCATTAATTTGGCCGTAATAGGGTACACAATTTGATGCATGGCACGACTGGGAACCGATATTACCAACGCTATAAAGGTGGCAACAGAGTAAATTCCAATATCGCCAATATCAAGGTATTGATTGAGCATGATTTTATCTCCATCAAGCAATAAATTGGCTACACTTCCTGAGAGGATAATATAAAAGGAATATTCAATAATTCCTTTCGCATTTTCAGGAATAACCCATTGAAAAACAGGTTTCTTGATTCGAAACGCATAAAACATGGTCGCCAAAAAAGCAATAAAATAAATTCCAGCCGTAAGATAAATAAACTCAACTGCCGTTATCCACTTGAAGAACATAGCCAAAAGAGCTAATAAAGAAAACAAACGCAGTCCTACTTCTTTAATGAAATTTCCAAAAACAGAATGCATATGTACTCTTGCCCACGCATAAAATATTTCGAAATACGCCATAGACAAACCTACAAACGGAATTAACCAAATAAAGTCTTTTACGATTGGGTTTTTCTTGGTGACAAAAAACAAAATTTCATCATAGAAAAACAACCCTATCAAAATCAATGGTATACTTAACAAAAGCGGAAACCATATGGTAAAAGACAAAAACTGATTCTTCTCTTCCTCGTTTTTACATTGCGAATAATATTTCACTAAAGTATTTTGCATACCAATAGCAAATAAAGGCATCAACACATTAGCACAAGACAAAATATAATTTGACAAACCGTAATAGGTTTTACCCAAAATAGGTGGAAATAAAAATAAGGTACTTATCCCTCCTATTCCAAAACCGATGTAAGTTATTATTGTATTCTTTAATGATTGATTTAAAACAATGCCCATTATTGGAAGGTAGAATTTAGAAGTTAGAGGTTTGAAGTTACTGTTTTGAGGTTAAAAGAGTAGCTAATTCTTTGGTTAAACTTTTTCTGGAATATTTTTGTAAACCAACAGGATTCGACTGCAATTTTCCTTCCAAAAACTGTTGATAGTAGGATAAAATGGTCGCTTTTAATTGCTGTTTTTTATCATATTCAAAGAACACACCAGTATTGGTTCCTGTAATAATTTCGGCAAAATCAGAGTCTTTGGGACCAATAGCGATAATTGGTCTTCCAGAAACCATATATTCGAAAAGTTTCCCTGGAATGATGCTTTTGGTATCTTCTGAATCAATTTCGATTAATAATAAAACTTGTGATTTACGCTGATGCGCTACAGCTTCATCGTGTGACACGTAGCCTAAATTATTCAAATAGTCATTGAGTCCAAATCGGGTAATCGTATCCAATACTTCCTGACTAACAGCACCCATCAATTTAATTTCAAGTTGCTTTTTAAAGTCAGGAATTTCGGCAAGTAACTCTACTAAACTTTCCCAAAGAATCAGTGGGTTGCGTTCCGATAAAAACGAGCCAATATGCGCCAATGTGAATTTGGCATCTAACGTTTGTGGCGCTACATTTTCCGTGTCATAGCCATTCGTAATAACTTCAATAGGTTTTGAAGTAATGGCTTGAAACTCCGTCTTAGTCGTTTTGCTAGTTACAATTATCGTATCGGCAGCATTCAGTACTTGATGTTCTAATTTTTTATGCTTTTTGGCTGCATAACTAGACAAACGCAAGGCTTTGTGATAGCCAATAGTCGTCCAAGGGTCACGAAAATCGGCGAACCATTTTACGTTTACTTTTTTTTGCAAATCCAGTCCAATCAAATGCAAACTGTGCGGAGGACCTGAAGTTACGATGGTATCGATATTATTATCAGCAATGTATTTTTCTAAATAAGCAACAGAAGGTTTTACCCAAAAAACACGGGCATCTGGAATGAATAAGTTTCCACGTATCCACAATAAAAACGCTTCCAAAAAGGATTGCTTTTTTTGATTAGGAATGATTCCAGAGCTTATTTTTTTGGTTTTATTTTTAGAAAAAAAAGAGGCCAATTGATAGGGTTCAAAAATACTTTTTTTCAAAACAATGGCTTGTTGCGACACTTCTTTTTCCAAATGAGCATCAACTATGGGATAAGTTGGATTTTCCGGAATATAAACAATCGGCTGTATATCAAAATCGGGCAAATATTTCACAAACTTAAGCCAACGTTGCACCCCTGGCCCACCGGCTGGCGGCCAATAATATGTGATGATTAAGAGTTTTTTGATATCTTTCTTCAAGTTATTTGTTATTCAATTTATTTAATTCCTCAATATCCAATTGATCCTTTAATCGATTAGTCGCTTTTTTTGCCAGTATCAAACTATCATAATCAATGAAATACACAGGAACTTCGTTTAAGTAAACAATTGTTGCATTTTGAAGTAGTTCATCAAAATTTGCATTTTCCAATCCCTTAATAGATGTCATTACATCCAAACGTAAATCATACGAAATTGTAAAATCTGTATATCCTGCTACAAATTGCATCGTTTCAATTTGAGGAAAGTCTCCTATTCCAATTTGTTTAAAAGCGGCTCTAAGGTTGATTCTGTTTTCAGTAGTATCGTCTAATAATATATCAATATCACCAGTGTTTCTTGTATAGCCATAAATATTTACAGCAAGACCTCCAATAGTTAGATAACGAACATTTTTTTCGTTGAATATTGTCCAAATATTTACTATTTCTGGAAGCATTATTTTTTCTGTATAACTCTAGGTGCGTGTTTTAAAGCATATGAAAGTTCGACCAATGACATAAATCGTTCCAATCGCTCCAAATATATTTTTTGCAATTCAACCTTTTTAGCATCGATTTTAGCTTTAGTTTTCATCTCTTTCTTTACTCTATTTTCTTGATTTTTTTCTCTCTACATATATACCTCCTACCAAAAGCAATAGCATTCCAATAGAACTTACCAAGGCGATAATACTTCCTGTTTGAACCACTTGTGGCTCGAATTTGAATTCTACTTTGTATTTCCCAGCTGGAATTTCAATAGCTCTCAAAACATAATCTACTCTGTAAATTGGAGTTTCTTTACCATCAACGTAGGCTTTCCAACCTTTAGCATAATACATTTCAGAAAACACTGCTAAACCAGCATTAGCATTACTTGAAGTGTACGTTAAGTGATTCGGTTTGTAGTCCTCCAAAGTTATTTCCGCTGAAGTGTCTTTTACAAAGTTTTTATTTTGAATAGCAAACTCTTTTGTATTGACAATTGCCACATTTTTAGAATCAAACTTATCTAAAGCTTTCATTTCTTCATCAGCAGAAGAAACTGCATTAATTTGACTTACAAACCAAGCATTGCCATTCGCATTAGGATTAACTGTTGGAAATTCTTTGCCTTCTTTATCGGTCTGAATGATGTATTTTACATTTAAAAAATCTAAAACCTCAATATTATTTTTAGCGACTTGATAATCGAATAATTGCTGAATTCTTCTAGGCTTAGCTGCGTGATAACCTCCCAGAGATTTATGAAAGTACGAAGCTCTTGCGCTTGATAGATTTCCACTTACCTCAAAAACTCTATAATTAGAAGGATCTCTCAAAATTTGAATATCAGCAGGAGTTTCCTGAAATGGAGCTGCCACTTCTCTACCATTCATAAAATCTTTTCCTGAAACATATTTTTTATCCACAAAGAAAAGATCTGAAACCATCAAAATCCCGACCAAAATTATGGCTGTGTTTTGTGCCAAACGCTTTTGGGTATACAACCACAACAAAGCGGCTACTACAATAATAAAAAAAGATGAACGCAATAAATCGGCACTATACAAACTCATACGATCTGCTTTTAGTGCGTCTACAAATCCCGGACCATAGTTTTGTAAATACAAGCCATCATTTGCTCCGGCAAAATTCCATGCGCTTTTGCTAACAAATAGAATTATCATAACACCTAAACCAAATAGTACAGTGTGCAAAATTCCTTTAGTTTGTTGTGGCTTTTCTAGAGTAAAAAAAGACTGTAACCCCATGATCGCCAAAACAGGAAAGCACATCTCGAGTACCACTTGAATAGAAGAAACAGCTCTGAACTTATTGTACATTGGGATATAATCTATGAAGAAATCAGTTAACAAAGGAAAATTTTTACCCCAAGATAAAATCAAAGTAAACATTGCTCCTCCAAAAAAAACATATTTGATTTTTCGTTCATCAATAAAAAGAGCCAGAATACCTAAAAAGAAAACCACAACTCCAATATACGCAGGCGCTGCTACAATTGGCTGATCACCCCAATACGTTGGTAATCCATTAGCAAAATCGGCAGCTTGATCTTCAGGAACACCTTGACCCACCATAAATTCAAACATAGCACTGTCTTTCCCAACAGCTTCACTATTCGAACCACCAAAGAGTCTTGGAGAAATCAAATTAAAGCTTTCCATGATACCATAACTGTATTCTGTAATATAATCTCGAGTCAACCCATTATCTCCCGATTTAGGAGAACCATCTGGATTAAATGTCAATTCACTTTTCCCACGCGTACTAAAAGCAGCATATTCAGAAGTTGCTAATAAATTGGTCGCATTGGCACCAATTGCAACTATCCCTGCAATCGCCAAAATCCCAAAACTTTTTACTAAATCCTGATATTGTTTTTCTTTGATGGCCTGATACGAATAATACCCTACCAAAATCAACAAAAACAACAACAAATAGTACGTCATTTGAAAGTGATTTGCATTAATTTCTAGGGCTGTAGCAAATAAAGTAACCAAACCACCTACAATATATTTACGTTGAAAAACAAGAATAAAACCAGCAACAACCATCGGCATATACCCAATGGCATGGGCTTTAGCATTGTGTCCCACTCCCAAAATAATAATCAAATAAGTAGAAAAACCAAAGGCAATTGCACCAAAAAATGCTTTTAACGGATCGATTTTTAAGACCAATAAAAGGCCGTAGAATCCTAGAAAGTATAAGAATAAATAATCAGCTGGTCTAGGTAAAAATCGGATTGCATCATCAAGAGCACCAATATAATCGTGAGGATATTTTGCACCTAACTGATAGGTAGGCATTCCACCGAAAGCAGAATTTGTCCAAAAAGGTTCTTGATGTTCGATGGCTCTAAAGTCATTTTGTTCTTTGGCCATCCCAGTAAACTGAGCGATATCAGACTGGAAAATTTGTTTTCCTTGTAGAACAGGATAAAAATAAATTAAAGAAATAACTACAAAACCTAAAATAGCTAATGCGTGCGGATAGAATTTATTTATAACTTTCAATGGATTCAGATTTGAATTAGATTAAAAAAAGGGCTTCAGCGCACAAATTTAATCTATTTCTTCGTAATCCACATATTCTCCCACTTTTTTGGTTTCTTTTGGGTTTTTAGAACGTGCAGTATCTACAATAATCTCATCTTGATGAGTATAGTTTCTATTATTTTGATTGTACTGTTGTTGTGAATACTGTTGTTGTTGCTGAAAACTCTCTCCGGCTTTTTCAACCGCTTTTTTAACTAATATCGGCAAAAAAAGTTTAGCTAAAAATTTAAAAACATAGTAAAACATGATCATGTATAACAATGTCTTTATAAAACCACTAAATGAAGCTAGTTGCATATTGAAAAAATTTTTTCAAATTTACTAAATCCAACATTCATTTTTAAAACAAAAATCATAAATAAATAATAAAAAAACGCAACCAACAACAACACAAAACCAACAAGACACTTACTGTAAACGATTTGCATTTAGTTTTTAACTCATACGAAGTTACTTTTTTTTTGAGGTAAAAAATAATTATTAAAACAAATACAAGCTTTAAAGTACGATGATGATATTACCTGCCATCAAATCAAACATTATAAACTGCTAAAAATTATATTAGATTTAAGGCATCGCTCATTAATTCCTGCAAGAATTTAGAATTAAAAGTAGAAATCACGATCACTTTAATTGATTGTAATTATCTTTACATCAAATTTTACTATCAATGACAATTACTCAATTAAAATACGTGCTCGCCGTAGCAGAGCATAAAAACTTTACTCTAGCCGCTGAGAAATGCTTTGTGACGCAACCCACCCTCAGCATGCAAATTCAAAAAATAGAAGAAGAACTAAGTGTTCAAATTTTTGACCGAACCAAAAAGCCAATACAACTTACAGAGATTGGTCAAAAAATTGTAAATCAAGCCAAAAATATTGTTAACGAAGCAGATCGCATACAGGATATAGTAGAACAACAAAAAGGATTTATTGGAGGAGAATTTCGCTTAGGAATCATCCCTACTATCATGCCTACTTTATTGCCCATGTTTTTGAATAATTTTATTAAAAAATATCCAAAAATACGATTGATTATTGAAGAGCTCAATACTGCTGAAATTATCACCAAACTAAATAATGGACATCTGGACGCTGCCATTGCGGCTACTCCACTTCTAGAAGAAAAAATAAAGGAAATTCCTTTGTATTATGAACCTTTTGTTGCCTACATTCCTGAAGGTCATCAGCATTTTGACAAAAAAGAAATAGAGGTTAGCGATTTGAATTTAGATGAAATTCTTTTATTGCAAGATGGACACTGTTTTAGAGATGGCATCTTGAATTTATGCAAAAACAGCAATTCCAATCAAGTCAACCACTTCACTATTGAAAGCGGCAGCTTTGAAACTTTAATCAAATTAGCTGATGAAGGCTTAGGCACCACATTACTCCCCTATCTTCATACCTTGGATTTGAAAGAATCTGACAAAGGAAAACTAAAACATTTCAAAGAGCCAAAACCCGCTAGAGAAATTAGCTTAATTTACCCAAAAAACGAGCTAAAAATTCAAATCATTGACGCCTTGCGCAATACGATTGCCGGAGTAATTAAAGGAGCAATTGTATTTCAAAATGTTGAAATTATTAGTCCTGTCCAAAAAAAGTAAACATAAAAAAAGGAACCTAAACAGGTTCCTTTCTTTTATCTATTTACAATTATTAAACATTGTTTTAATTCTGGCTTTTTCTCAGTAAAATCAAACAACCATTCTCTTAATTGTTCCAATTCATAAGGCAACAAAGTTCTTATGGCTTTTTCTAATTCTTTACAAAAAAGACTATGGTCAAAACTTACTCTTTCTAGCACTGATTTAGTGTAATCAAACATTATTTTAGACATAATAAAATAAGATTTTGGGGTTATCTTGTTGTAAAAATACTTTTTTTATGCTTTGCTTTTACAAAGCAAACTAAGATTTATAGTTTTTTTATGCAATTAATAACGTTTTCGAAGTGCTATCAAGGCACGCGCTTTGTGGCTCTAAACATTTCTCGTTTACCAGGTGGCCCTTCTAATTTTTCGACGGTAAAACCTACTTCTATCATACTTCTCTTTACAACGCCTCTAGCAGCATACGTAACCAAAACACCCTTATTCTTGAGTGCATCAAACATTTTTTTAAAGATCTCGGTACTCCATAAATCCGGCTGAACCCTATAACCAAAAGCATCAAAATAAATCAAATCATACTGCGCTTGATCACTAATGTCTTCAAAAAATTGTTGCCTTTTAGTTAACGAAAAATTAGAAGCTAACGCCACAGTTTTTTCCCAATCACTAGAATGAATAGCATCAAAAACTGTTTGGTCGCTTGCTGCCTGCAATTCCGAAACATAATTCATACCCTGTAACTCTGCAACAGAAATTGGATAAGCCTCGACCCCAACATAACTTATGGTTTGCTGAAGTTTTTTGGCTTCTAGAAAAGTAATAAAAGTATTGAGTCCCGTACCAAAACCTATTTCTAAAATGGAGAGGGATTGCGCAGGAAAAAGAGCCAATCCGTTTTTGATAAACACATGTTTGGCTTCTTGTATTGCACCATGCTTAGAATGATAACATTCATCCCAATCCTCAATTTGGATCGTGGTAGAACCATCCAACGTTTGAATCACGTTTCTTTTCATAGCGGTAAAAGTAATTGTATTATCGTTATTTTTTGTTCAAAATATCACTAACCATTTGATCAACAATAACATTATCATTGAATTAAAACAAATTAAAATAAATTTGTGAATTTTGTTTTTAGTTTTAAAGCAAAATTAATCATTACTAACGTTATGCAACAGACAAAATCTCAAGTATTTATTTATTCTTTCATCAAAAAGACAATAAATAATTCTGATTATTAGAAAAATTACAAATCATTATCAAATTCAACAGAGAGAAAAATTTTAGGACTATTTATAGGCTTTTTTATTTAATTTTGTAAAAAAATAAAAATCATACAAAAGAAGCATTTTTTCTATGATTTTAGCTATTGAATTTAACTATTAAAACCTAATCATGAGTACTTCTCAAACAACAACAATTGATATCACAAAAGCTACTACTTCCAAAATAAACGATGTAGATTTTGATAATTTAAGTTTTGGTTCCGTTTTTACTGATCATTTATTGGAATGCGATTTTAAAAATGGTGCTTGGCAACAACCTGTAATTAAACCCTACCAACCTTTTCTATTAGACCCATCGGCCAAAGTTTTTCACTACGGACAAGCTATTTTTGAAGGAATGAAAGCTTACAAAGACGACAATAATGATCTATGGCTTTTTAGACCCGATGAAAATTACAAAAGATTTAATGCGTCGGCAGTGAGAATGGCAATGCCTGAAGTTCCAGAAGAAGTTTTCATGAATGGACTGAACGAACTTTTGAAAATCGACGAAGCATGGGTGAAGAAAGGATTAGGTAATACGATGTACATACGTCCTTTTATGATTGCAACAGGTGATGGTGTAGTAGCCAACCCTTCAAGTGAATACAAATTCATGATTATTCTTTCTCCAGCAAAAGCATACTATTCTGGTGAAGTAAAAGTTTTAATTGCTGAGCATTATAGTAGAGCTGCCAATGGAGGAATTGGAGCTGCAAAAGCAGCCGGAAACTACGCTGCACAATTTTATCCAACTACTTTAGCCAACAAAGAAGGCTTCCAGCAAGTAATTTGGACAGATGACGCGACACATACTAAACTTGAAGAAGCTGGTACCATGAACGTATTCTTCAGAATCAACGACACATTGTTGACTGCTCCAGTAAGCGAGAGAATTTTGGATGGAATTACTAGAAAAAGTTTAATTGAATTAGCCAAAAAAGAAGGCATCAATGTAGAAGTACGACCAGTTTTGGTTAGCGAACTAGTAGAAGCTTCTAACAACGGAACATTAAAAGAAATTTTTGGAGCAGGTACAGCGGCAGTGGTTAACCCAATTGTTGGATATTCGTATAAAGATAAATATTACGAATTACCTAAAATCGAAAACTCTTACGCAGAACAATTGAAAAGCAAACTAACTAAAATGCAACACAAATTAGAAGCGGATCCATTTGGTTGGACTGTAAAAATCTAATATATACTTTATAAAAAATACGAAAGGCGATTTTCACGATGAAAATCGCCTTTCGTTTTATTTTGAATCTGCAACAATCTTGAGAATCTTAGAAAAATCAGGCTTGAAATAATTAGGTCCTTTCATAACTTTACCATCTTCTCTATAAATTGGTTTTCCGTCCTCGCCCAATTTACTCATATTGCTTCGTTGAATTTCATCAAAAACAGCTTCAATATGATCTTGCAATCCATGTTCGATGATTGTACCGCACAAAATATACATCATATCGCCCAAAGCATCAGCAATTTCAACAATATCATTAGTATTGGCGGCTTCAAGATATTCTTCATTTTCTTCTTTCATCAAATTAAAGCGAAGCAGCTGTTTTGCCTCACCCAAATTAGCGTGGGGTTGTTCTTTATGCCCTATGGCAAATGCAGTATGAAATTCCTTTACCGCTTCTATTTGTTTTTGCATACTTTTGATTTATGAATTGAAAGTACAAATTAGCAATAATTCCTAATCAATTCCTTAAATTTGTACAAAAAATTACCATTATGTTTAGTCAAGGACAATTAGTATTTGGAGCCTGCTTCGCCATCGCCTTTATTTTTGCAATGATAATTGCCTACCGAAAAGACGCGAATTTACATCGCGTTTTTTATAAAGGAAATTATAAAATTTTACTAGGATTTATTGCCTTTATTGGGATTTTGTTTATTATTAAGATTTTTTTGAAGCATTAAATTTCATAGACTCCTTTTTTGAATAAAATTTTTAACTTTACTCAAGTTTACATTTTACATCTCATGCAAATCCTAAAGTATCTTTTTTTATTATTTCTACTCAGTATTGTTGCCACTACTATCTTTATTGCTACGCAAAAAGGTGATTTTCAATTGGAACGCAGTAAAGTAATCAACTCACCTAAATCGGCCGTTTTTACTTATGTTAACGACTACCAAAACTGGCCCGATTTCAACACTTGGATGCTTGAAGATTCGAGTTTAAACATGACTTATTCTGGTATTACTTCTGGAAATGGAGCCTCATGTTCGTGGACAGGAGCAGAAGGAACAGGTGATATTGTGACGATAAAAAGCAAAATCAATGAGAGTATTGTTCAAAAACTAAACAATAACGGAACCGAATCCGAGGTACTTTGGAACTTCAAGGATACTGTTGGAGGTACAAAAGTCACTTGGAAAACCAAAGGTAACTTGAGTTTCGAATTAAAAATGTTGGCCGCTTTAAAAGGAGGAGTTGAACGTAATTTAGGAAGTATTTACGAAAAGAGCTTGATCAATTTAGATAAAATCTTAGACTACGAAATGAATACTTATTCCTCTAAAGTAGTAGGTGAAGTTCGAAAAACTTCAACAAATTATATCAGCCAAACTTTTAGCAGTAAAACAAGTAATATTGCAAAAAACAGTAAAATTGTTTTTGAGAAATTAACTAACTATTGTAGTGCGAATGGCATTAAAATCTCGGGAGTACCCTTTATCATCTACCATCTTTACGACTTACCCAAAGAAACAGTAAAACTATCATTTTGCCTCCCGATCCAAGACGAAAACTTAATAAGTATTGAAAAAGACATAACTATTGGCGAGCTTGAAGGTTTCCCTGCGGTAAAAACGATAGCAAAAGGGGATTATAGGCACATGTTAAAAGCTTTAGATAAAACTGCTAGTTATTTTAACACAAAAGGCATTTCCAGAGCAACAACATTTTCTCATATTGAGGTTTATACCGTTGGAAAGAATAAAAGCACAAAACCTTCTGAATGGATTACAACGATCTATACTCCTATTCAACCAAAAGTTGTTCCATCTCCAATTGTTCGAACGTATATCCCAAAGAAAAAACCTGTGGAAACCACTAT
The DNA here is from genome assembly GCF_000611675.1 of Flavobacterium succinicans LMG 10402. Lineage (GTDB taxonomy): Bacteria > Bacteroidota > Bacteroidia > Flavobacteriales > Flavobacteriaceae > Flavobacterium > Flavobacterium succinicans. The sequence goes on from NZ_JATV01000002.1 coordinate 64,039, forward strand.
TGAGGAAGAGATACCCTCTGAATTCTAAAAAAGAAAATCGACAATTAAACCTTCGAAGTAAATGCTAGTCTAACCCACAAAAAGTGTAACACTTGCAAGACGAAAAAGCATTTATCCAGCAATTACTAGATCCGAAAACGCAAAATAAAGCGTTCGAGCTGTTATTGAAGGAATACCAAAGACCGTTGTACCATCATATTCGAAACATAGTTTTGAATCATGATGATGCTGACGATGTTTTGCAAAATACATTTATTAAAATTTTTCGTTATTTAAAAGATTTTAAAGGAGATAGCAAACTTTTCTCTTGGATGTATCGCATAGCTACTAATGAAGCTTTGACTTTTCTAAATCAAAAGGCCAAAAAAAACAAGGTGAGTTCACAAGAGTTGCAAGATAAAATACTGCAAAATCTGGAAGCCGATGTCTATTTTGAAGGAGATGCTATTCAAATTAAATTACAAAAAGCAATCGCTCTCTTACCAGAAAAACAACAACTGGTTTTCAAAATGAAATATTTTGAAGATTTAAAATACGAAGAAATATCAGAAATTCTGGGAACATCGGTAGGAGGGTTAAAAGCTTCTTACCATCATGCCACCAAAAAAATAGAAACTTTTATGACTGAAAATTAAACCATTTGCCAACTTATTAGTCTAAAAACATTATGAAAGAATTCAAATTAGATCAACATCCCAAGATATCTGCTGGATTTAAGGTTCCTGAAAATTATTTCGACACCTTTTCGGCTACACTTCTTGCGGATCTACCCAATAAAGAAGCCAAAGTAATTCCGCTTTTCTCAAAAAGAAAAAAATTAATTTGGGCAGCAGCAGCCATTTTGATTGGTGTGTTGAGTATACCGCTTTACAATCATTTTCATAGTAGCACTACAGAATTTGACAGTACTTATTTAGAGAATTATTTAGCCTATCAACCCAATATTACTGAATACGACTTAATAAATGAAATAAACCTAAACCAATCTTTACCGCTGTTAGAATCCACGAGTGCAGATCTGACAACCGTTGAAGATTACTTAATTAAAGAAGGAAACATAGAGCAACTTATAATTGAATAAAGTCTATAAAATAAAATTAAAAAATACATTACAATGAAACATATTCTCCCATTGATTATTTTGCTATTATCATTTACTGCTTTTGGTCAAAATGAAAGATTAAAAGAAAAAAGAGATCAAATCAAAGCCATGAAAGTAGCTTTTTTGACTACCGAACTCAACTTGACTCCCGAAGAAGCAGCTAAATTTTGGCCTGTTTACAATGCCTATGACGACAAACAATTTGAATTAAGGCATCAAAAAATGAAAACATATGCCAAGAAATTAAACGACGGCTCCCTAGACAATATGAGCGAAAAAGAAGCCTTAGTTTTTTTGAATCAAATAGAAAACACTGATGATGAACAATATCATTGTAGAAAAAAATACAATCAAGCACTTCGAGGTATCTTAATACCCACTAAGATTCTAAAACTCAGAAAATCTGAAATTGATTTTGACCGCAAATTACTACAACAATATCGTAACAAAAACAAATAAAAAAAACAAAAGTTCATTCCACTTCCGAATGAACTTTTGTTAGAATAAAAAATGAAACATATAATCTTAAATTCTTAATTTATAAATCAACTTAAAATAATTACTTCCTACCAATGGAATTCCATTCAAACTTCTCCTATTATCCCAACTTCCATCACCATACATAGCATTAAGATCAACTCTTGGCAAAACATTAAATAAATATTCGATTGCTATTGAATCAGAAATATTAATTCTATAAGCCAAGTTTCCGCCCACCGAAATATGTGAACTTTTTTGATCATAGGAAATACCACCTCCCCAATTACCCCATCTATTGATTAAAGTTGGCTCCATTGATGGAATTATTGTTGACTTAATCAATAAGCTTCCTATGTTAAAACGTAAGGGAATATGATATCCAAAACCAATCGTAAACTTACTGAATTGGGTAATAGAAAAACTTTCGTATCCAACATTTACTTCATAATTTCTTGAAACCATAGCAAATTGAAGTAAATAATTGATTCCTGACTTATAATTAGTCGGTTCACTTCCTAAAAATAAATTTCTAGCATCTACCGCTCCTGAAAATGCAATGAAATTTTCTTTATCACTTTGTGCAAATGTAAAAACACTTACCAATAATAGAATTAAAGTTTTCATGGCTATAGATTTAAAAATTAGATGTAAAAAACAGATAATATTCAATACAAAATGTTTTATCTATTGCTATTTAGACAAATCCATTCTCTTTCTACGATGCATTTTTTTGATAAACAAAGTCAATTCTTTGGTAAATTCATCAAGATCTGTTGCCGATTTTTTTATCAATTCAACTATTTCAAGATTATCAGCATCTCCATTATGTTCTGCACTTAACAAATTTGTAAGACCAAGTATGTTAGTCAGTGGCAATCTAATTTTATGAGAAATAATAAACATAATTTCTTCCAATCCTTCTTGGACATCATTCTTAGAGAATTGATTTGAATTGCTGTAATTATTTTTTTCGTGAAGTAACTGTAAATTTAATTTTTCTCTTTCTTTTTGTAATTCAACTACCGACTTTTCAAGAAAATTAATCTCCCTGATAAGCTTTTTTTGATTCAATAATAAACTTGTACTACTGCTATTGTTATTGGATTTAGTACTAGAGTTAGAAACAAAGCATTGAAAACTATTAAGGGATTTATTATTTTCCATAACTTCGTAGGTTTTAGGTTAAAACTTCAGGGCTTTTGAAAGGCAAAATCATCAACAAACATAAAATCAAAAAAACAGAATTTTTTTTACACCAAAAAGAACTAATCGATTTAATTAAAACAATCATCAATTTTATACTGTTAAATTTAACAATAAAACCAAACAAGTAGCTTTAAAATAAATAAAATTAATTTTAAGTGATTATATTTTATTTTATTATTAATAAATTTATTAAATTACATAAAATATATAAAAATATTAACAATCATTTATACATAAAAAAAGCTACGTATTTTTGCGTATATAAAAACTACAATGGAAACGAAATTTTACCCATACTAGCATATGGGGTGTTTTGAGTAACAGTATTGGCATTAATATAAGAGGTTCCTACTACAGTTTCATTTGCCAATAGAGCAAAGAGTATTGCTTCTTTAGCATCACCATCAATACCTAAATCAAGAGTGGATTGTATTGAAAAATCAAGTAACTGCCTCAAATTGTCCATTAGCAACGGATTATGCATACCTCCACCAGAAACATAAATAGATAAATTATTTGAAGTACATAACTTAGTAGCACTAATTTCAATAATAGCCTCCGCAATGGTTTCGGCTGTAAATCGAGTTAAGGTGGCTAAAACATCAGCGACACCTAATGTAGTAGTATTAGATTCTTGCATAGAGCGATTTAAATACTCCATACTAAACAATTCGGGACCAGTACTTTTAGGGAAAGGAGCTTTAAAGAAATCATGGTTTTTTAATGAGCATAACAAATCCGAAGATACTGAACCTGATTGAGCGATTTTTGAATCGACATCGAAGGCTAGATCAGGAAAATGCAGTCGAGTGTAAGCATCCATCAGCGTATTGCCAGTTCCAGTATCACTAACAAAAACATCTTGAAAATCTCCAGATTTTGGCAAAAAAGTAAAATTTGAAATTCCACCAATATTTAACAAAATACGATTTTCTAAATCGGTGCTAAACAAAAAATAATCTCCGTACACCGCCAATGGCGCTCCTTCACCTCCCAATGCCAAATGTTTTTGACGGAAGTCCGAAATCGTGATACATTGTGTAAGCACGGCAATATGATCTCCATCACCAATTTGCAATGTAGCATTTGGGAATTTTTCTTGTTGGTGTAAGGATTTTGGAGCGTGAAGCACCGTTTGACCATGAGAAGCAATCAAATCGACATCGTTACTCGATAAGTTCCATTGATTCAAACATTGATTTACCATGTTCCCATGCAATACGCCAATCCATTCATTCAAAAGCGTCAGCTGCTGAAAATCAATCTTTTTTTTGGCAAAAACTTTTCGAATTTCGTTTTTTGTTTCAGTATCGTAAGGTATCGTTTCAAAATGAACCAATTTCACTTTAGAATGTATACCCTCTCCAGTAATTTTACAATAAGCAACATCTAAACCATCCAACGAAGTTCCGGACATTAAACCAATAATATTTCGTTCTTCTTTTTGTGCAATTTTAGATAATTTGATTATGTTTGAATTCATTTGAATGTACTGTTATTTATCTTTTCAAAATTAACTAAAATATCAACATTCAACTTCAAAAGCAATAAAACCTTGCTTTCGCTTATTAATAGTAATTATTTTTTTTCAACAGACCGAATGTTTATAAAACAAATATCTAAGCACATCAAATCTTCAAATAAAATTTAACAAACTTTAAATATTTACAAGTTGAATTTAAATCTATTTATTTCATCAATGGATTAATTGACTACAAAATGCTAAAAAAATGTTGAATTGCGGGTTTGATAATTAGTATATTACTATTTTTATGCCCGTTGTAAAATAAAAGTTATAAAATCTTAAATAAAAAAAATGTATTTTTTTTCAAACAAAACATTTTTACATATATTTGACTTTTTTAACGTATTAAAAATGAATTTATTCTTTTTACAGCAAAAATAAAAAACAAAAAACATTATATCGTTTTGAAAAACAGTTAAAAAACATATCTTAACATTAGTTTAAGAAAGTAAAACATTTATTTACAAGGCATTTATACAACAACAGTACCAATAAAATTCGAAAAATGGCATTAAAAGGTTTATTTAGAAAAAAAACAGTTCAAGACATTCTAAAACAAGTTGAAAAAAACAACCTCGAAGGACATGATGCCTTAGGAAAACACTTAACCGCTCGCGACTTAACTGCATTTGGAATTGCCGCCATTGTAGGTGCTGGAATTTTTAGCACCATTGGGAAAGCTAGTGCAGACGGTGGACCTGCAGTAATATTTTTATTTATTTTCACAGCAATAGCTTGTAGTTTTGCCGCATTTGCTTATGCTGAATTTGCCTCAATGGTCCCTGTATCTGGAAGTGCTTACACCTATTCCTATGTTGCTTTTGGAGAATTAATAGCTTGGATTATTGGTTGGGCACTGATCATGGAATATGCAGTTGGAAACATAACAGTAGCCATCTCATGGAGTGATTATTTCACTGGACTATTAGAAAGTGGAGGCATTATCCTGCCACAATGGGTACAAATGGATTATTTGACTGCCTCAAACGGGTTCAAAGAAGCCACCGCGTTAATGCAAGGCGGTAAATCATTTGAAAACTTAGAAACAGCTACACAAATGGCCTACACCGCTTGGACCACATCTCCTACTATTGGATCATTTCATTTGGTGGCTGACTTACCTGCTTTGTTAATTATTGTTTTAATTACAGCTTTGGTGTATCGCGGCATGAAAGAATCTAGAAATGCGAGTAATTTAATGGTCGCTATAAAAGTTTGTGTTGTACTATTAGTTATTGCTGTTGGTATTTTCTATGTAGACACTGCCAACTGGCAGCCCTTTGCTCCAAATGGTGTTTCGGGGGTTTTAAAAGGAGTTTCCGCTGTTTTTTTCGCATACATCGGCTTTGATGCGATATCAACAACTGCTGAAGAATGTAAAGATCCACAGCGCGATTTACCCAAAGGAATGATGTGGGCTATCATTATATGTACCTTATTATACATTTCGATTGCATTAGTATTAACTGGAATGGTAAGCTACAATCAATTAAATGTTGGAGATCCTTTGGCTTTTGTGTTTGATAAATTAGATTTAAAATGGCTTTCCGGCATTATTGCTGTATCAGCTGTGGTAGCCATGGCCAGCGTATTGTTAGTATTCCAAATGGGACAACCTCGTATTTGGATGAGCATGAGTAGAGACGGATTATTACCAAAGAAATTTTCAACCGTTCACCCTAAATTCAAAACACCATCCTTTGCTACAATCGTAACCGGTTTTGTAGTGGCAGTTCCAGCATTATTTTTAAACCTTACAATGGTGACAGACTTATGTAGTATTGGAACATTATTTGCTTTTGTATTAGTGTGTGCAGGTGTTTTATCGCTTCAAAATAAAACAGACATCCCTCGTGGAAAATTCAAAACGCCTTATGTAAATTCAAAATTCATTATGCCGTTATTCTTGATTGCAGGTCTAGTATTTGCTTTTACTTTCAACAAACAGGCAACCATGGATTTTATTACCAATACTACACAAGTAAACGAACCTTCAAGTATTGTCACCTCACTCAACAAAGAAGAATCTCAAACTGTAAGAGATTATTTAATTGCTACAGAAGGAAGCAAAGCGCCAAAATCAGAGATCGATTTAGAGAATTTGTTAAGTATTCATGCTGAAAATGAGGCTGAATATAAAGCCATAGTAGCTGGATTGCCAATTGATGACAGTCTCAAATATGAAAGTGGTTTTGATTTATTTAAACATAAAATACCAATGTGGATCTTCTTATTCTCTTTAATAGGATTATCTATTTGGGCGTATCGTCAAAATCTGTCACTAATCCCATTACTAGGTTTGATATGTTGTTTATATATGATGGCCGAATTAAGTGTATGGAACTGGATTTACTTCGGTATATGGTTACTGATAGGATTGGTCATTTACTTTAGTTTTAGCCGAAAGAACAGTAAACTAAATGTAAAATAAATACAAGTAAATTCTTCAAAATAAAACCTTAAACCTCCTAGAACGATCTGGGAGGTTTTTTTTATACCCCAAAGCAATACAAAATTCAAAACACTGATTATCAATAATTTTATACAATTTTAATATCTTTATAAATAAAAAAAACATCTTAAAATAGTTTTTATCTATTGTAACTAATTTTTAAATAGATAAAAACGCGCTATCTTAGCAATCATAACGATCAATACATTAAAACAAAATACTATGGAAAACAATCCAAAAACCAATGCAAGTGGCAAATGCCCTTTTTCAAGCGGTACTCTAACTAAAAGTGCAGGCTCAGGAACCAATAATCGTGATTGGTGGCCTAATCAATTGAATTTATCCATTCTAAGACAAAATTCTTCGCTATCGAATCCTATGGGAGAACATTTCGACTACAAAGCAGCCTTTAATAGTTTGGACTATAACGCACTCAAAAAAGATATTTTTGACCTAATGACCGACTCCCAAGACTGGTGGCCAGCTGATTATGGTCATTACGGACCACTATTTATACGTATGGCTTGGCATAGTGCTGGTACGTATCGTACAGCAGACGGGCGAGGTGGCGCAGGATCTGGAACACAACGTTTCGCTCCACTAAATAGTTGGCCAGACAATGGAAATCTAGATAAAGCCAGATTACTACTTTGGCCAATAAAACAAAAATACGGAAAGAAACTTTCTTGGGCAGATTTGATGATCTTGGCAGGAAATTGTGCCTTGGAATCTATGGGACTACAAACGTTTGGTTTTGGTGGCGGTAGAGAAGATGTTTGGGAACCTGAAGAAGATATTTATTGGGGATCTGAAGGAAAATGGCTTGAAGACAAACGCTATACTGGAGATAGAGAACTTGAAAATCCATTGGCAGCTGTTCAAATGGGATTAATATATGTAAATCCAGAAGGTCCAAATAGTAATCCTGATCCATTAGCCTCCGCAAAAGACATTCGTGAAACATTTGCCCGTATGGCCATGAATGATGAAGAAACCGTAGCCCTAGTAGCAGGTGGACATACTTTTGGAAAAGCCCATGGAGCTGCAGACCCAAGTGTGTATGTAGGACCAGAACCAGCAGGAGCTTCTATAGAAGAACAAGGTCTTGGTTGGAAAAACACATTTGGAACCGGTAAAGGTGACGATACAATTACTAGTGGAATTGAAGGCGCTTGGACTCCAAACCCTACACAATGGGACAACGATTATTTCAATGTTTTATTAGGATACGATTGGGAATTAACCAAAAGTCCTGCAGGCGCACATCAATGGACACCAACTGAAGCTTCCAATGCCAAAATGGCCCCTGCTGCTGGCGACCCAACCAAAAAACAACGATTGATGATGACTACTGCAGACATGGCCTTAAAAATGGATCCTGTCTATGAAAAAATATCTCGTAGATTTCACCAAAACCCTGATGAACTTGCCGATGCATTTGCACGAGCATGGTTCAAACTAACCCATCGTGATATGGGACCTGTTTCACGCTATTTGGGACCTGAAGTTCCTAAAGAAGAATTAATTTGGCAAGATCCAGTTCCGAAACCAATTGGCACACTAATCAACAATGAAGATAGTAACACTTTAAAAGCCGCTATAGCAAATTCATCTTTAACTATTTCAGAATTAGTTTCCACTGCTTGGGCATCTGCCTCAACATTTCGTGGTTCTGACAAAAGAGGTGGTGCCAATGGAGCGCGAATCCGATTAGCGCCTCAAAAAGATTGGGAAGTAAATCTTCCAGATCAATTGAATAAAGTATTAGGAATACTTGAAACTATTCAACATGATTTTAATGCTGCGCAAACCGATAACAAAACAGTATCTCTTGGTGATTTGATCGTCTTAGCCGGAAATGTTGGTGTTGAAAAGGCTGCTAAAAATGCCGGACATACCCTAACCGTTGCGTTCACTCCTGGTAGAACCGATGCTACACAAGAACAAACAGACACGGAGTCTTTTGAACTTTTAGAACCAATGGCGGATGGTTTTAGAAATTACTCCAAAACTAAATTTACGGTTTCTGCTGAGGAAATGCTGATAGATAGAGCACAATTACTTACGCTAACAGCCCCAGAAATGACTGTTTTAATTGGTGGATTACGTGTTTTAAACACCAATTTTAATCATTCAAAACTAGGCGTATTCACCCATCAAGAAGAAGTATTGAGTAATGATTTCTTTGTAAACCTCTTGGATTTAAGTACTTCTTGGAGTGCTGTTAATAGCTCGGATGACGCATTTGAAGGTCGCAACAGAGCAACAGGTACTGCAAAATGGACTGGAAGTAGAGTCGATTTAATATTTGGTTCTAACTCAGAATTAAGAGCAATTGCTGAAGTATATGCCTATTCCGATGCCAAAGAAAAATTCGTTACAGATTTCGTAAAAGCTTGGACCAAAGTCATGAATGCAGATCGTTTTGATTTAGTGTAATACTAAAAATACAGCCTAATGCTATTCATTACAGCATTTTGCGTTAGGGATTACTTCACTTATACTATTTTAATAGGAGTTCAGTGAACTTCGTTTGAAGCGAAAATCCTTTTTGAGGCTTTTCTGCCTCAAAAAGATTGTAGCGTAAAGCCCGACCCTTGTGGTAACGCCCAAATAATAAGTTGCGAAAATGCTGTTTATTACAGAATCAAGCAAAAGGAACATAATAAAAACAACAAAAACGGCTGCCTAAATAGACAGCCGTTTTTTAGTAACGATATTTAAGAATGATTTCGTATCTTAGATAGCAGTGATGATAGCTACAAAATCAGAAGCGTTCAACGCAGCTCCACCAATTAACCCACCATCAACGTCTGGTTTAGAGAAAATTTCTTTAGCATTGTCTGGTTTAACACTTCCACCGTACAAGATAGAAAGATCTTCTGCAATTTCACTAGTAAATGCTTTACGAACCGTTTCTCTAATAAATTCGTGCATTTCTTGTGCTTGCTCAGGAGAAGCTGTTTCACCTGTACCAATAGCCCAAACTGGCTCATAAGCTAACACTACTTTTTCCCAATCAGCGGCAGCGATATGGAATAAACCGTCTTTCAATTGGTTCTCAACAACGTTAAAATGATTCCCAGATTGACGGTCTTTTAACTCTTCTCCAAAACAGAAAATAACAGTCATGTCATGTTCTAGAGCTGTATTTACTTTACTTGCAATCAAGGCATCTGTTTCGTGAAAAATAGCTCTACGCTCTGAATGACCTAAAATAACATGATTCACTCCTACACTCTTAATCATATCAGCAGAAATCTCACCGGTAAAAGCACCGCTTTCCGCTTGATGAAGATTTTGAGCTGCAACCTCCACAGCAGAACCTTCTACTTTAGCTACAGCAGCAGCCAAATTAATATAAGTAGGCGCTACAATAACTTGTGCGTTGGTTTGAGCTGGTATTTTAGCTAATAAATCGGATAATAATTCTTGTGTTTGAGTAGCATTTTTATGCATTTTCCAGTTTCCTGCAACAATCTTCTTTCTCATCTTTTTTGTATTTATAGTTGAATTTGTAATTTATTTTAAACTGTTTAAGGTTTCTTCAATAACATCAAAATCGGTTTCAACGGCTCGATAACGCACAATTTTGCCTTTTTTATCGATTATAATATACCTTGGAATCCAATCAAGATCAATTGCTTTGGCAAATACTCCTTTCATCTGGTCATTGGCCATATAGTGATCTCCTTTTATTTCATGCTTTTCAATGCCTTGTTTCCATTTATCGGCTGTTTTATCCATAGAGATAAAAACATAATTCACTTCGGGATGGTTAGCTTGTAATGCTTTCAATTTAGGCATCGCTTTTACACAATCACCACACCAAGACGCCCACATTTCAACAACCACAGTTTTACCTTTGTTCTTTTTTAAAATATCCTTAAAAGCAACTTGTTGGTCTGACAAGGACAATAGTTTTTCATTCAAAGCAACAGGTGAAAAATTGGTTTTTTGCGCTTGAGAACAAGAAAAACTAGCAAAAGCGATAAAAATAGCTAGCATTTTTTTCATAAATGTATTTTTTTGGTTTTTACAAATTTAAAGAAAGTATTTCATCTATCACGAAATTGATTTTACAGTTTAGTTGTTTTTTTGTTAAATAACCAAAAAAATAACGTTATCGTTAATAAATAAAAATCTGCAAAAAAGATGATGCCTTATTTGGGTCTGACAAATCTTCCTTGTAAAGCGCAGTTAAGATTTTATCACGACACTTCACTATACATAAACCAAGATAGAACACCTTCTTAAAAAAGCGATAACACAAAAAAAATGCGCCTATTACAAGAATAGCCGCACTTTATAAAGTTAAAATTAAATCAATTACAACTTTAAATCTTCGATATCATTGTGGTGTACTTTTTGCACAACCACTGCCTTAGAAAGTAACACTATGCTTGGATTAGCACGCTCCACCGTTTTCAAAGCAATCGGGTCACAGAAATAAAAATCAAAGGTCAAACCATATTGTTTTTGAGCTTTTGCTATTTGCTCTGGAGACGAAGCTGTCATACCAATAACTTTGTATCCCTTTTTCACAGCTTTTTGATGCAATGCTTCCAGTTTTTTCATTCCATCGGCATCTGCAATTTCTAAATCGTAGGCTACCATTAGCATGAATTTTTCATTTCTTAAAAAAAGGTCTCTATACTCCACTCCATCTTTCTCCATGGTAAAATCATGAATGGGAGGCACATACCCTTCTTTAATAACTTTATCTTTACGATCTACAAAGGTGGCTCCTTCAGGAATTTGCATTAACTCCTTATCAGTAAACTCTTTATTTTCGCCATTTACATTATAAATGAACACCATTTCTACCACACTTTTGGGTGCATCATCAGGGATAACCATTCCTTCATTGATATTATTTCCTACTTTAAAAGGTCTAAAATCTATCAAAGGCAAATGATTTAAAACCCAATATCCCATGAAACAACTCAAGAAAAAAGCGGCTAAAACAATCACTTTTTGGGTACCCAAACCAAACAATGGTTCAATCCATTTTTGATTGAAATACAAAATCAAAATAAAGACCAATAAAACAATGTCTTTTCCAAAGGTTTCCCATGGTTTCAATTTTAAGGCATCGCCGAAACAACCACAATCTTTTACTACATCAAAATATGCCGAGTAAAACGTTAAAAAAGTAAAAACAATGATTAAGAGTAATAAACTCCAAATAGTCCATTTGGTCTGATATCCTAACAGTAACATGACACCCAAAACTACTTCAAGAATTACTAAAAACAAGGCAATCGCTAAAGCAAATGGTGACAAAAAAGGCACATTAAAAACCGCCTCGCTAAAATATTCTACCAATTTATAAGAAAATCCTAGAGGATCATTTAGCTTAATTAATCCAGAAATAATAAATAAAACCCCAACAAAAAGTCGAGAAAAATGAGTGAGCAGTTGTCGCATAATAATAATTTATTTTATGAAAAAAATTTGGGTAAAAATTAGGGATAAACACTGATAAAAGCAACTATTATAGGTTAAAATCATCCAAAAAAAAACCGTGAAAATTATCTGAAAGCAGATAAAAACAAAACAACCAAAAAAACAGCTGTTCTTTTGGTTGTTTGTTTACAAAATTATCGTAATAAAGATATTTCCCTAAGGTAATAATCTATTGAACTGCATTTTCTTTTCGCTCTAATAATGCCATATAAAACCCATCAAAACCCGATTCAGAAGCTAAAATTTTATGATCTTTGATAAAAGTAAATTCTTTACCGATATCAGTAGTTAAAAAGCGTTTCACTTGTTCTTGATTTTCAGAAGGAAGTACTGAACAGGTTGCATACACCAATTTTCCACCTGGTTTCACAATTTTAGAATAGCTTTCTAAAACCTCAGATTGTACTTTTCTGATGTTATCAATAAACTCAGGTTGTAATTTCCACTTAGCATCAGGATTTCTTTTCAAAACACCAAGTCCACTACATGGAGCATCAATCAATACTCTATCCGCTTTTTGATGTAACTTTTTGATGACTTTAGTTGAATCAATGATACGATATTCAATATTAAAAGCACTATCTCTTTTGGCTCTTATTTTCAATTGCTTGAGTTTGCTTTCGTATAAATCCATAGCAATTAACTGACCTTTATTTTCCATCAAGGCGGCTATATGCAACGTTTTTCCTCCTGCTCCTGCACAAGTATCTACAACGCGCATTCCAGGTTTAACATCCAAGAAAGCAGCTACTAACTGTGAGTTAGCATCTTGAACTTCGAACAATCCTTGTTTAAAAGCATCCGTTAAAAAAACATTAGCTCTTTCGCGTAAAACTAAGGCATCAGGTTGATCTGGTAAGGTATCAGTTTCAATATTCAAATCCATCAAAAGCGCTCTTAATTGCTCTTTTGTAGTTTTCAACGTATTTACTCTTAACACCACTTTGGCTGGTTGATTTTGAGCAGCGATTTCTTTGGACCACACTTTTTCACCAAGCTCCTTAACTCCTACTTCATCCATCCAATCTGGAATAGATTCTTTAAAAGCACGAATTTTTGAAAGTTCATCGAATCGTCCTTTAATTTTTCGTTCTGGCGTACCTTCAAGCTGTCTCCAATCTGGAATTGGATAGCCTCTTAATACGGCCCATACTGAAAACATTCTCCATAAATTATCTCTATCAAAAGGCTCCTTTACTTCGGCAATTTCAGCATATAATCGTTTCCAACGTACTATTTCGTATATGGTTTCGGCAACAAACTTTCTATCGGAACTTCCCCAACGTTTGTCTTTTTTTAAAGAACGCGCTACAACTTTATCGGCATATTCTCCTTCATTGAATATCGCATTCAAAGCGTCTATCGTAGTGTAAACTAAATTTCTGTGTAATCTCATTTTAAATAATTGAAATGCAAAGGTACTATTTATTGGTTGAATGTTAAATTTTTAGTACGCATTGTTCTTTGATAATTTTAATCCCCAAAAAAAAACACTGCAAAAAACAGTGTTTTTAAAGTATGTATTATTTGATTCTGTGCAGTCCGAGATTTTCGGGAGCGTGAAGCACCATTGGGAATTTTTCTATTTTCACAGAACTACTATCCAAACCGAAAGCACTTTCTTCAGATAAACTCAATTTTTTAATTAAAAAATAAGAATTCATAATGATTTTTTCATGCCATAATAAATCGGAATCATTGGATAAGAATTTTTCTGAAAGCACAAATTTAAAGTCTCCAATAATATTGTTTTTATTTAAAGACTCATAACGGCTGGTCACATCTACTTCACCCCTTTTAACCATATCAAGAATCACTTCACGAAACATCAAATTAATTTTGGTAGGCTCTCTAAATCCTAAATTAAAATCTATTCTGTATAAATCGTCTTTTACAATTTCGGTTACTTTGTATTCTTTTTTGTACGGTTCGTTTAAGACATTTACATGAACAAACCAATAAATATCAGCTCTTTTTGGTCTTTTCTGAAGAATGGAGTACATCACCTTTTCTTCAATTTCATCTATTCGACCAGCATTAGTCAAATAGATTAAGTGTGTTGCATATTTAGGAATGGTCAGATCATTACTCAATTCCACTAATACTTTTTTGAAATTGTCAATTTTTACAATTTTAGTATAGCTTTTATTAATTTTTTTAGCCAAATACCAAATGGTCATTACAGATATTAAAACTAATGCAATAAATAAAGTTACATATCCACCTTCGGAAAATTTTGTAACATTTGCAGCCAAAAAGCTAAATTCAATGATTAAATACAAGGAAATAAGGGGCATGAAAAAATACCATTTCACACGCTTCATTATTAAATAATAATTCAATAATATGGTAGTCATTATCATACAAAGTATAATCGCTAAACCATAAGCATGTTCCATATTACTTGATTCTCTAAAATGAAGCACAATACCAATACAACCCGCTAACAACAACCAGTTAATGGATGGAATATACAATTGTCCTTTCAATTCCGTAGGATATTTAATTTTGACTTTAGGCCAAAAATTCAATCTCATGGCTTCATTTATTAAAGTAAACGAACCACTAATTAAAGCTTGAGAAGCAATTACTGCCGCAAGTGTTGCAATAACAATTCCAAATGGTTGGAACCAACTTGGCATAATTAAATAAAATGGATTTCCATTCTTTCCTCCAAGAGATTGTAAAGTTTCACCCCCTTGATTGATCAAGTAAGCTGCCTGACCAAAATAGTTCATCATCAGCGCTACTTTTACAAAAATCCAACTGATGCGGATGTTTTTTCTTCCACAATGCCCCATATCGGAATATAATGCTTCTGCACCTGTAGTACATAAAAAAACAAATCCAAGTACAAAGAATCCTTCAGGATGAATAGATAATAAATTGTAGGCGTAATATGGATTAATCGCTTTAAATACCTCAGGGTGTGAAAAAACCTGTATAGTTCCTAAAATCGCTAACATACTAAACCAAATGGTCATCATTGGAGCAAAAAACCGCCCTACTAACTTAGTACCAAACTGCTGAATTGTAAACAGCATCACCAAAATAGCAATAACGATTGGTACCGTATTGATTTCAGGGTTATACGTCTTAATCCCTTCTACAGCTGACGAAACCGAAATTGGAGGGGTAATTATACCATCGGCTAATAAAGCACTACCACCAATTATTGCAGGAACAATAAGCCACTTGATCTTAGTTTTTTTGACCAAAGCATATAGCGCAAAAATCCCTCCTTCTCCATGGTTATCGGCACTTAAGGTCAGAATAACATATTTTAAAGTAGTTTGTAATGTTAAAGTCCAAAAAACACAGGAAACTCCTCCTAATACAACATCGGGATCAATTATGTGTGTGCCAAGTATAGCTTTCATTACATATAAAGGTGATGTACCAATATCACCATAAATAATCCCTAAAGAAATTAATAAACCACCTAATGTCAATTTACTATGCAGGTCTTTGTGCGATGTGCTCATGAAAAAAAATTAAAAAACTGCACCAAATTTAGTATTTTAAAATATATAACAAGATTTTATTACAACAAATAATTAAAAAAAGCACGACCTAATTGCCGTGCTTTATGTTTAGAAAATTAAATTCTTCTATTACCTACCCTGCTTATCCTATTGCCATCTGCTGGGTTTACTGATTGTGAATGCTTTCTTGACATTTCATCACTATCATTTTCATTTGATGAAGCGGATCTTGACTCTCTCATTTTATCTCTCGCCCCTTGTCCTTGCGAGCGTTTTGTATCTATTTCGCTCCAATTTGATTCTCCTCTATTTACATCTGATTGTGACACGATTACTCTTCGGTTTGAATAAGTATCTCGTGATTCGTTATTTACTGAATGACTATTGTACTCGTTGCGATTCGCTCTTGTATTCGATGTACGATTAGGATATATTGCTGGATTTTGATACACCGTTTCTCTTCTTTCACTTTCTCCTCTAGTATTCAAATAATGATTTACTCCATTACCTTCTTTATTACCTCGATTTCCGCCACGTCTTTCTAATTCATATCTGTTAGTAACGTATTTATTCCTATTGGAAAATGAATAATTAGGATATCTTTTTTCATAATAATTTTGACGATAAGGCGCACAAATACTATGCGCTCTGTTGCTTTTTCTATAACTTACATAATAATAGGCATTATGATTATCGATACAAGAAATTATGTTATCACGGTATCGGTATACGGGAAACGGACGCCATGAAGCATAATAAGAAGGATAATAATTCCAAGTCCAAGTAGAACAATACGGACGATAGTTTCTACTATAAAAAGTGGCGTATATGGCAGGAGTTTGATAATATACTGGTTCGTAAATATAATTTGGACCATATAAAAAAACATCACCCACCACTTGTATGCTCAACGTATTGTAACGATCAGTCTCAATGTCAATGGTGGCAACATCTTGAAATAAATTCCTTCCTAACACCGCTTGAATCACCACTACATGTGTTCGGTTTTCTACAGATTCAATCACTCTCAAATAATCCACTTGATTATCGTAATTAAGATCTAAATTAGAAAGCTGTCTTCTTGGATCATTTAATCGTTGTTCAAAATCCTGAATGTTTTGAGAGGCGCCAAAAACAGAAGCCACCGCTTTTAAATCCAAATGATCGCTTAGTTCATTGTTGGCAACTGTAATCGAAGTACGTCCTTGAGCAGTAGTAGTTGCTATACTTACAATGCTTAGTAGGGCTGAAAAAAGTAGTTTGGTTTTCATAATTATTGGTTTTAGATTCTAATAGCTACAAACCAATTACTGTGCCAAGAAGATCTTACAGTGCCTGCGTTATTCTTCTTAAAATCGTATTTTTGTCTATAAAAAAACGAACAAAATGAAACCAAAACCAACAATATCTCTATGTTTCAGCATATTATACAGTATATTTAGCAATGGCCAAAACAGTAAATCAACAACAATAAATTTTAATAAAGTAACGATAGATACTCTTTTTACGGATACCATCAGCATACGTACTTTGAATCTTGAAAAAGACAAAGTTTGGTTTGCTGCAGATAAAAATCGCTACGGGTATTTCGATTTAACTAAAAAGGAACGAATTATTAAAAAAATTGAAAACCTCAGTCATAAACTAGAGTTTCGCAGCTCGGCACTCACGTCTACACATCTTTTTACACTCTCTATCGCTAATCCTGCTTTTTTGTATAAGATTGATAAAACTAAAGGAACGACTGAATTGGTGTATCAAAACAACCATGAAAAAATATTTTTTGATAGTCTCCAATTTTGGAACACAAAAGAAGGAATTGCTTTGGGTGACCCAATAGATGACTATTTTAAAATACTCATCACCCGCGATGCAGGCACCACTTGGAAGGAATTACCAACAGCCTCCTTCTTTAAAAACACAACTGAAGAAGGCGCTTTTGCAGCAAGTAACACCAATATCATCCTACAAGGCCATCATACTTGGCTGGTTTCTGGTGGAAAAAAAGCAAGAGTTTTTTATTCTTCTGATAAAGGAAATTCATGGCAAGTGCATGAGACCCCAATTGTTCAAGGCAAAACAATGACTGGGATTTTTACCGGAGCGTTTTATGATTCAAAAATTGGTTGTATTGCTGGAGGCGATTATGAGTTACCAAAGCAAAATCATAGCAACAAAGCCATCACTTTTAATGGTGGAAAAAGCTGGAAACTTATTGGAGAAAACAAAGGTCCTGGATATATTTCATGTGTACAATTTATCCCGAAAAGCAAAGGAAAAGGGTTGCTTACTGTTGGAGCAACCGGTATCCATTATTCAAAAGATAGTGGTACGACTTGGCATGAAATTAGTTCAGATCCCACCCTTTACACTCTTCGTTTTTTGAATCCCACCACTGCCATTGCTGCTGGAAAAAACAAGATGATCAGAATCGTTTTCAAAACAAAATAATCGTAAGAAACAACACAACTTTTAGTTGGATTTTTAACTATAATTCGTATTTCTATGCTAAAAAAAACTATTTTTGAAAGCGTTATAAATGATGTACTGATGACCAAACACAAACACTTCTTTCCACTATTCCTTTTATTCCTTTTTTGTATTACCAATAATGGCATTGCCCAAAGAAAAGAACATCATCCAAAAAATGAATTTAGAGCAGTTTGGATAGCAACGGTTGTGAATATTGATTGGCCGAAAAAAAGCACCGATTCGGTTGCAAAGCAAAAAGAAGATTATTTAGCAATACTAGACACTTATCAGCAACTAAACTATAATGCGGTTATTGTCCAAATTCGTAGTGTTGGAGATGCTTTTTACCCATCAGATTTAGCTCCTTGGTCTCGTTTTTTGACTGGAAAAGAAGGAAAAGCCCCCGAACCAAATTATGATACTTTAGAATGGATGATCGAAGAAGCTCATAAAAGAGGATTCGAATTCCACGCTTGGCTCAATCCGTACCGTGCTACTTTTGACTTGAACAAAGCGCAATTGAGCCCAAACCACGATGTTTTCAAACATCCTGAATGGATGATTTCTTATGGAGGAAAAATATACTACAATCCTGCTCTCCCTCAAGTTCAAGATCATTTGGCCAAAATAGTAGAGGAAGTAGTGGTCAAATACGACATTGATGCCATACATTTTGATGATTACTTTTACCCTTACAAGATTAAAGGAGAAAATTTCAATGATACCGCCTCATTTAAGCAATATGGCAATGGAATGAATTTAGAAGATTGGAGAAGAAACAACGTTACTATTTTCGTTCATAAAATACATACCGTAATCCAACAACACAAACCTTGGGTACAATTTGGTATTAGTCCTTTTGGTGTATGGCGCAACAAGTCAGTAGATCCTAAAGGCTCTGACACCCAATCTGGACAAACCAATTACGACGATCTGTATGCAGATCCTTTATTATGGATGCAAAACAAGTGGATCGACTATGTCCTACCGCAATTGTATTGGAGCATCAATCACAAAACAGCTTCTTATGCTAAACTTTTAAAATGGTGGTCTGAAAACACTTCGGATGTCAACCTATACATCGGTAACGGTACCTATAAAATAAAGAACGATTCGGATAAAAATTGGAACAATATTCATGAAATCCCAAATCAAATTGACTTAACCAGAAGCTATCACAATGTTCAAGGAAATGCCTTTTATAGCGCTAAATGGTTCATCAACAACCATAAGGAAGTAACCAATATATTGCAAAATCATCATTATAAATATCCTGCAATTCCGCTACCTGTTCCAAGATCAAAACATATTGTTATTGATAACCCGGTGATCAACCATATTGAAATTGATTCTACAAACTGCACCTTCACTTTACCAATACCTTTGAATACCAAAGTTCGATACGTAATGGTCTATGCTGCAAAAAAAGATGCTAAAATCGACATCAACAAACCGGAACAGATTATTGAAAAATATTTTATAGACCCAAAATCAACAGTCATTAACTTTAGCATTCCGCTAATCGCAATTGATGAAAACAAATCCATTGCCTTCACTTTTATTGACTTTTATGGCAATGAAAGCAAAGAAACCATTGTTGATTTACCCAACGAAGACTAACCCAACTTGATCCCCTATTTTATGAATTCCGAAAAATCACCTTGGTATTGGATACCACTATTAAATTTTGCTTCAGGTTTTCCGTATGCCATTATCATTTCAGTATCTGTTTTAATGTACAAAAATTTAGGCATTAGCAACGAAGATATCGGGATGTATACGAGTTTATTATACTTACCTTGGGTGATCAAACCACTATGGAGCCCTTTCATTGATTTGCATGCTACCAAAAGAAAATGGTTTTTGGCCATGCAACTGCTGATCTCCCTTGCATTTCTTATTGTAGGACTAACCATTCCTATGCATCATTTTTTCTTTTTGAGTTTAGCTCTATTTTGGGTAGCTGCTTTTGCGTCTGCTTCCAATGATGTTTCCATTGATGGCTTTTATTTATTGGCATTAACTAAAGACAAACAATCTTTTTTCTTAGGGATCCGAAGTACTTTTTATCGTTTATCCATGCTTACTGCCAATGGTGTAATGGTACTTTTGGCGGGTTATTTGGAAGAAAAATATAGCGACAATACTAAAGCTTGGTCTTATACCATGCTCGTGGTAGCTAGTATCATGGTTTTTATTACTGTTTATAATTTTTTCATGACTCCCAATCCCGAAGTTGAGGAGGAATACCTTCGTAGTAATGCCAATCACAAAGCAAGTTTTACAGAGGTATTCGTGACTTTTTTTCAAAAAAAGCAAATTGGATTGATCCTAACCTTCATTTTAGTGTATCGATTAGGAGAATCCCAATTGATGAAGATGCTTACTCCTTTTTTAATTGATGACGTTACTAAAGGCGGAATGGGATTGAGTACCGAAGATGTAGGCGTAATTTATGGTACATTTGGAGTAGCCGCTTTGGTTATTGGAGGTATCATTGGAGGTATCGTAATTTCGAGAGACGGTCTTGGAAAATGGATGCTCCCCATGATTTTAACGATGCATTTGCCAATACTTGGTTTTATCTACCTATCGCATTTTCACCCTTCCGATATCATCAATATTCATTTTGAATTTTTGAAAACTGTTTTTGATTACAACTTAAATCCACACATTACTGCAGTTGTCGTTATAGAGCAATTTGGCTATGGCTTTGGTTTTGCAGCTTTCATGATGTACTTGATCCATGTTGCCGAAGGAGAATCCAAAACCTCCCACTACTCTATTGCCACTGGTTTTATGGCCTTGGGAATGATGCTTCCTGGAATGGCAAGTGGTTATATTCAAGAGTATTTGGGCTATGGCAACTTCTTTATTTGGGTCTTTTTAGCGACAATTCCTGGGATTATTTTATCTCACTTTTTGATTTTTCCTTATGATTTTGGAAAAAAAGAAACAGAAAAACAATAACACAACACATGACAACCGAACAAAAAATAGGACAATTCTTTTTTCCTGCCGTATTTATTAACGACAGCGAAGAAAACATTCAAGCAACCGAACGCTTGATTCGTGAATACAATATTGGTGGCTTAACCTTTTTTCACAGTCGAGCTAGTGCAGCCACCAACTATGAAGGCAACAAAAAAATTGAATTCAATAACGAAAGTTACGAACGATTAAAAGCCTTAATTATACGTTACCAAAAAGCAGCACAAACTCCGCTATTAATGATTATAGATGCCGAATGGGGCTTGGCAATGCGTATTGAAAAAACACCTCAATATCCTTATGCTATTACACTTGGAGCTATTCCAGTGACCGAAAAACACTTGATTTATGAAGTTGGCAAACAAATTGGCAACGATTTAAAATCAGCAGGTATTCATTATAATTTGGCTCCTTTGGCAGATATCAATACCGATCCAAACAATCCCGTTATTGGATATCGCTCTTTTGGCGAAGACAAAAATAAAGTCGCCACCTTCGCTTTGGAATATTTAAAAGGAATGACGGCTGCGGGAATTTTGGGTTGTTTAAAACACTTCCCTGGTCACGGTAATACTAATGTTGATTCCCATTTAGGATTACCTGTTCTGAATGAAAAATTAGACGAATTGCTATCCAATGAATTAGTTCCTTTTATCGAAGGAATTGAAAACAAGGTCGACTCTATCATGATTGGTCATTTGGCTGTTCCTGCTTTAAATGATGGAGAAAATACTTCGGCGACACTTTCTAAAGCAGTGATTGAAGGATTACTCCGAGAACGATTGGGATACGATGGTTTAATCATTTCGGATGCATTGAATATGCATAGCGTTTCCAAACTGTATCCTCAAAAAGGAATTTTAGAATGGGAAGCTTTCAACGCGGGCAACGATGTGTTATGTTTTGCCGAAAATGTCCCTGAAGGAATTCAGGAAATCTTAAAAAGAGCCGATGTTTCAAGAATTGAAGCTAGTTTTGAACGTATTTGGAAATGCAAAGTACAAGCTGGACTTATTACAGAAAACGAAATCAGCTTACCAAACTTAGATTGGAAAACTACAGCAACAATTAACCAAAAATGTGCTGAAAAATCGATCACGCTAGTTCAGAAAAACTGCGCAACCTCTATAACCGATTTTATCAATTCGAGCCAAAAAATAGCCAAAGTAAGTCTTTACAAAGACAGCAATAATCCGTTTTTTAAAGGATTGGAAAAGACCATTCAAGGCGATTGCTTTTCGATTGCATTGAACGACGAAAATCTAGACGAAAAACTTCAAGAAATAGACAAATATGACACTTTGGTTATTGCTTTATTTGTTCCAAAGGCCAAACCCATCGCTAATTTTGAAATTGAAGAGGCAATAATCAATTGGCTAAGTGAAGTGGTGTTAACAAAGAAAGTGGTGTTGCATTTGTTTGGCAATCCGTATGCGCTGCAAGTGCTTCCAAATAGTACAGCCGCATCGGTAGTAGTGATTGCTTATCAAGATCTTCCTGAATTTCAAGAAATAGCGGCTCAAAAAATCGCTTTGAACCAAGAATACGAAGGGACTTTGCCTGTGACTTTGCTCTTGAAGTAATACAACATTGAAAAATATTCTTTAAAACGGCACTATTTGGACGTTACCACAAGGATCGGACTTTAGGCTACAATCCAATCCCAATGTCATTAAGTTAAAAGATTTTAGATTGAAGATTAACGATTCTTGATTTTGGATTTTGGAGCAAGTGAATTAAAAATTATATGATTTTCAGCATCTTATACATCAGAAATCAAAAATCGTTAAACAAAAATCAGCAATCATTTTATCATTTAATCCTTTAACTTAATGACATTGACTCCAATCCCTAACTCAAAATACTGTAATGAACAACAATAATCCATATTAAATAACGATAGTAATGAAGCTATCGTTTTTTTGCTTATAAATAAGACACCCATTCTTACTTCGTAGCCCCGATGGGAGGGAAAATCCTTTTTTTATAGTTAACAGGTTGGCATAACCTGTTAACTATAAAAAAAGATTGGAAGGACAGCGGGACATTATCTCTAAAAAAGCGCTTTGTATCCCGCTCCAAAAGAAGCAGAAAACTAGCCAAGTTACTAATTGTCAGTTTTTTAAATATTATACAACGTTTTCGTTAAAAAGTGTTATAAATTTATTAAATAAGCAATCGTTATTCGATAATAGCAATTTATAATTACTTTTTATTGTACCACCCGTACTTAGTGCTTATTTTTGCCACAGAAATAAAAACAAAATTTAAAATCATATAATTATGTCATTAGTAGGTAAAAAATTTCCAAGTATTGCGGTTGATGCTATCTCTGAAATGGGAGACAATTTGAAAATCAACATTTTTGAAGAAGCGGTAAACAATAACAAAAAAGTATTGTTGTTTTGGTACCCAAAAGATTTCACTTTTGTTTGTCCAACAGAATTACACGCATTTCAAGCTGCTTTACCAGAATTTGAAAAAAGAAATACAATCGTAATTGGTGCTTCTTGCGATACGAACGAAGTTCACTTTGCTTGGTTGAATACTCCAAAAAACAACGGTGGTATCGAGGGAGTAACCTATCCAATCTTGGCTGACACCAATAGAAACTTAGCTAACATTCTTGGTATTTTAGATATTGAGTCTACAAGCTACAGCGAAGAAACTGACTCTGTAATTGTTGAAGGTTCAAACGTAACCTACAGAGCTACTTATTTGATTGACGAAACAGGTAAAATTTTCCACGAAAGTGTAAACGACATGCCATTGGGTCGTAACGTAAACGAATACTTACGTATGGTAGATGCTTACACTCACGTTCAAGAAAAAGGTGAAGTATGTCCAGCTAACTGGGAAGCTGGTAAAGAAGCAATGAGTGCTGACAGAAAAAGTACTGCTGAATACTTAAGCTTAAACTAATAACAAATTCCAAATTTTAAATTCCAAATTCCAATGTAGTTCTTTGTAACACTATCAAAAAATTGGAATTTGGGATTTTAAAAATTGAATTTTAAAATTTAAATTATGTTAATCGAATTAAACGAAGATACATTAGGTGCTTTGGTAGCACAAAACGAAAAAGTGGTAGTACAATATTCTGCTTCTTGGTGTGGTAATTGTAGAATTATGAAGCCAAAATTCAAAAAAATGGCTACTGAAAACGAAAACTTGACGTTTGTTTTGGTAGATGCTGAGAATTCGCCAGAATCTAGAAAATTAGCCAATGTGACTAACTTACCAACTTTTGCAACATTTGTTGGAGGAAAATTAGTGAACGAAACGCAAACCAATAAAGCGGAAGTTTTGGCTGATTTAGTAAAAGAAATCGCCTAATAGCTTCTCAAAAAAAAATATTTCAATTTTATACCTTTACAAGAATGAAACTCCCTGTTATCAAACACCTCACACAATTTATAGAAGAAAACGATCAAGATTATATTATTGAAGCTATTGAAGTTTTAGAAGCACTTACTGAAGTTTCTTCTTTAAAAGATGAAGAGATGGACGTGATTGGCGAATTGATTTCGAATATGTACGGTGCATTAGAAGTAAACAAAATGGTAAAAACAGGTACCGATAAAAAAGAAGCCTTAAACACGTTCATGAAACGCGTTTTAGGTTCGATTGATAAATAAATTCGGTTTCCTAAATCTAAAAAGCCTGCACATCAAGTTGATTGCAGACTTTTTAGGTTTAACTCAATTGAGAGCTATTCCAAATCTTCGATAAGCTCCGCTTTTAAAGCCTCGGCTTCGTAAGTATCTGTCGTGAATTTAGGAGCCGTAGAAGCTTTCAAGGTATTGAAACGCTCCAAGGCTTCAGCTTCGTCCTCTTCTCCACTAAAATATGGAAAAATATCCACAATAGGAGATTCAGAAATAGCCGGAATAGCATACTCACCCATAGTATTTTGCATGGCAAAAATAGTGTTATCAAACGCCTCTTTCACATCATTGGCTTGTACCAAAAGATACATATTGGTTTTTCGTTCTTTACCACTTTCTTCGTCAAAAGCTAATAACGACACTTTGGACTTGAACCAACGATCGGCATTTTCAAAAGGGTGAATTTCGGCGTAATTGCCAACTTTAATATTGGTGATTTTAAATTCTTCGCTAATGTAGGCTGCCATTTCTTCATTGATACGCTTCTCCGCTTCGGTATAGGATAAAGCATCCACTAAATAAGGTTCGGTGGTAATCTTTTGACCGCCAGTTTCATCCGTTTTTCTATATTTTACTTTGCATTCGTACCAAGTTGTGCTCATCTTATATCATTTTTAGGGTGCCAAAGATAGATTTTAAGCCCTAGAAAACGAACGAATCTCAAAATAGATATTCACAATTTTAAAAAGAACCAAAGCAACTGTTTTTTAAAAAAAATAGTGAATTTTACGCCCACAAAACTAAAACAAAACGCGAAAGAAATAATATTTTTGCAAACGCTTCAATACCAATCTTATGCCACATAACAAATTAATATTTTGCCTTGAAGGAGTCACCGATGCCAGCGTTGCTGAAGATACGGAAGTCCTCAAGCACCTTGAAAAAATGGCTTTTCAAAGCAAGTTAACCAGTATCTACAAAGCCTGCGACAGTATTGAAGGCCTCGAGGAAAGTTTAACCACTTTACTGTACGATGACAATAATTTCAAAGCCTACGAAATCATTTATTTGGTCATGCCTGGCGAAGCCAATTCAATTTGTTTAAACGATTATTTGTATAGTCTAGAAGAAATTGCCGAGTTATTTGATGGTAGAATGAAGGGCAAGATCATTCACTTTGCTAATACCAAAATTTTAGATCTCGAAGAAGAAGAAGCGCAATATTTTCTGGACATCACTGGCGCAAGAGCCATTTCTGGTTACGGTGTAACCGCTACAGCAAATAGTTATGTTTTAGATAAAATTTTTTTTGAATTGTGTCAAAAAGAAGAGTATGTAACCGATGTGGTAGAAGCTCTCTTTGAAAAGCAATACGCTCTTTGTCAATTACTAGATTTTAGGCTTTATTATTGAGCCTGCTCTACTTTTTTTCGATCTAATTTTTGCTTATAATGCGCTTTACTACTGATGTAAATTGTCTTCTCCAATTCTGAAAAAATAATTTGCTTACCATCAGTAATCGTTAAATGCTTTACAAAGTTGACTTCCTTTTCAGTAATCACACGACACTGGATTTCGGCAATTTCATCCTGAGTGAAACAAAAATCAGCATAAGCCACTGTGTACGCTGGTTTTTTGAAACGGATAACAGACGCCTTATCCCAAACTACATATTCTTTACCCAGAATTTGCATCAATTGGATCATATAAATTGGATCCGTAGCCGCAAAAAGACTACCGCCAAAAATGGAACCCACATAATTTTTGTTTTTATACGTCAACGGTATTTTTACTAGAACGGTATGTAAATCTTTCGATACGTGAATGATTTTACCACAACTTCTTCGATACATCGGCGACCAATTGAACAACACTTTGAACAATGTAGCCGCCTCAAAATAACGGTTCAAAACGGAGTATACTCTTTCGTACATACTAACCTACTAGACCTTTAACAATTTCACGAAGCGGTAAAATGGCTTTAGTATTTTCAATACTCGGTCCAGCAACCCAAACGGTTTTGTAAGTAGCTTGCGTTGCGGCTTTCTCGGTAGCTTTCATACCTATGTAAAAACGGATCATTTTAACCCATTTTTTTAGACTTTTATTTTTATTCAAAAGAGCTTCTAAAGCGGTTTGTTTGGTACCAATTTTTTGCACATAAGGTGTATTGATAACAGTACAAGGCGTTCCCGAAATACGTTCGGTCATCACAATATCTTTGGCGCCGTAATCCACACAAGCTTGTTTGTATTCTTGAGAAACACCAGCTTCAACAGAGGCAATAAACGGGCTACCCACAGATACTCCAGCAGCACCAAAACTCATCATTTGTTCAAGATCAGCTTTGGAACCTACACCTCCAGCAGAAATAACAGGCAACTTGGTTTCTTTGTTCAACAATCGAATTAAAGCTTCGGGAGCAGTATTTCCACGGTGTCCACCTGCAAGATTATTAACAGCAATAATCGCATCTGCCCCCAAACTTTCGACTTTTTTTGCAAAAGCCAAATCAGTTACATCACAGAAGACCTTTATACCAGCTTTGTGTGCCTCTTTAATCGTTTCTTCTGGAGAACCCAAGGAAGTTATAATAAAATCCACTCCTTCTTCACATAACACTCGTAATTGTTCTTTGTATTTTACATTCGATTTATTGACAATCAAATTATAGCCAAAACTACCCCCAGCGACTTTGGCCTTTTTCAACTCTTGAATGGACGCACGTAAATCTTCAAGGGTTCGATAATTTAAGGCTGGAATACATCCTGCAATACCACTATGCATCCCTTCGATCACCATTTTGGTATTAGACACTAAAAACATGGGAGCCATAATCACTGGATGTGTGATCTGCAAAAGAGACTGTAACGATTGTTTTTCCATTTTTAAAATTTTATAACAGTCAAAAATAGAAAAAGAAAACGATATATTATGCATGCATACAAAATAAATGAAAACGTTTTCGTGAATTCAATTTTCTGTGATGATTAACTTTATTTGTGTAAGATGGAAGAAGGTATTAATCTTTATAACGTAGAGTATAAAGAATAGCTTTTTATTAATTCTTCAAAATCATTCCTTTATAATAGTTTAACATCATTACATAAAAATGTACCGAAATCTATTAGTTATTAAGATAATAGTTTAATACAAAAAGATGATTCTCGAATTTATAAATGAAGACTAAAAAGTTAACTATAAAAACATTTCACACATAATTAACAATAATAACAAATATTTATTATTTGCTAAAAAAAAGTAAATAAAACACACTAGTGTTTTAAATTTGACGTAATTATTTTAAAAAAAAATAAAAAGCAACCAAAATAGACTTCATTAAAGTCAAAATCACAAAACAATAAACAACAAACAATTAGCTAAATTTTAAAATTAAATTAAAAAAAGACAACAAAAAGAAATATTTAACAATAAACAGAATAAAAAATCAATTTTTTAATAAAAAAATACTATTTAAAAAAATTTAACAAAAATATCCTTTTGTGTTTAACATTATATTAAGATATTTGACCCAACTAATCTTTAATAATAGCAACATGAGAATCAATTTAAAGCATTTTTTGAGTTTGCTTTTTGCCTTGTTTGTGCAAATCGCTGTCGCCCAAGAATTCACTGTAACGGGAACCGTTACCGATCAGGCCGGAATTCCTATCCCAGGGGCTAACGTACTAGTAAAAGGAACGAAAACAAGTACGCAAACAGATTTTTCGGGAGTCTTTGCTCTAAAAGCTTCGACTAATGATGTGTTGGTCGTGAGTTTTGTGGGGATGTCAACAGCTGAAGTAAAAGCTGCATCAAAAGTTTCCGTAAAACTAAAAGATGCTTCTAACGTACTGGAAAATGTGGTCGTTGTAGGTTATGGTACGCAATCCAAAAAGAAATCAACGGATAACATTGCCAGAGTAACTGCAAAAGACATTCAACAAGTACCCGTTTCAAACGTACAAAACGCTTTAGTTGGTAAACTGGCTGGGGTTCAAATTACGCAAACTAACGGTAAAGTTGAAGGAGGAGTTAGCGTACGTGTTCGAGGTGCTGCAAGTATTAGTGCTGGAAAAGAACCATTATATGTATTGGATGGAATACCATTGATAACAACAAATGAATCAAATAATGGAGCACCAACAAACCCATTACTGACTTTAAGTCCAAATGAAATCGAATCGATTGACGTATTAAAAGATGCATCTTCGGCAGCAATTTATGGTGCTCGAGGTGCCAATGGAGTTGTAATTATTACCACTAAAAAAGGAAAAGAAGGAAAAGGAACTTTTTCTATCAATTTATCGCAAGGAGTTAGCGAAGCTACTAATAAAAGAAAATGGTTAAATGCTGCGCAATATGTAGAATTATTTAAAGAGGCTTCCATCAATGGTACAGGAGATACTGCAGAGGCGGAGTCTTATTTTGATGCATATGCTGCAGGAACTGACTGGAGAAACTTAGAAGTTAACACAGATTGGCAAGACCTTGCTTTTAGAAATGGATACACTACTGATGCTGATTTTGCAGTATCAGGTGGAGATGCAAAAACTAAATACTTTTTCTCAGGCGCTTACAATAGCACAACTGGAATTATTGTAGATAATGATTTAGAAAGAATAACTGCTAGAACAAATATTTCACATAAACTGACAGATCGTTTTACCGCTGGAATGAACTTAAGTTTTTCTAGAGCTCAAATTAATAGAGTTCAAGATGACAACTCATTTACAACACCATTGCAAATGGTAGCTCAATCACCTTTAGCACCTGTCCGTTTAGCAGATGGCTCTCCTAACCAAAACACAGAGTATGTTAACTATGTACAAGCAGCTGATAACTCTTTTTATAAGACCTTAGTTCGAAGAGTTCTTGGTAAAGTGTACGGTGAATTTAAAATCCTACCTTATTTGAAAGCAAATAGTGATTTTTCTTACGATTTAATGTCGCAAACTGAAGATGCTTGGTACGGAAAAAACTTTCCGAACATGGCCACTGACGGAGAAGTCTTCGCAAGTTCTGTAAACAACGAGACCTACATTACTAGTAACTACTTAACATTCGACAAGACATTTGCAGAAAAACACGATGTAAACATAGTTGCTGGTATAGAGTTCAACAAATTCAACAGAAGATACCAAGATGTTACTAGCATTTATTTTCCTAATGATAGTTTTACAACCATAGATGGTGGTGCTGAAGTAAACGCAGGATCGGGTAACGAAACTGACTATACTTTTGCTTCTCAATTCGGCAGAATTAGCTATACCTATGCAAATAAATATTTACTTAAAGCAAGTATTCGTCGCGATGGGTCTTCAAGATTTGGAGCAAACAACAGATATGGTACATTTCCTGCTGTATCTGCAGGATGGGTAGTATCTGAGGAAAGTTTCTTAAAAGAAAACAATATACTTTCTTACTTGAAACTTAAAGGAAGCTGGGGTGAACTTGGAAATGCTGAACTAGGAAACTTTGCGTCAAGACAATTTTACGGACCAAACTCTTATAACCTTAAATCAGGATTAACCTTTACTCAGGCAGGAAACCCTGATTTGAGTTGGGAAAAATCAACTCAAGTAGATTTTGGTGCTGAATTAGGCTTATTTAACATTATCAATATTGAAGCAGATTATTATAAAAAAACGACCGATGGTCTTTTATTTAGTGTTCCATTAGCTTTGAGTTCTGGTGCAACATCGATCAATAAGAATATTGGTGAACTTGAAAGTAAAGGAGTTGAATTCGTGTTAAACACCAAAAACATTGACACTCAAAACTTCAAATGGAGTACAAGTTTTAATTTAACAACAAACAAAACTAAAGTACTTTCTTTACCAAACGACAACAAAGATTTAATCAATACATTCACAATTAATAGAGTAGGCGAAAACGTTTCTTCTTTTTACCTAAAAGAGTATGCAGGAGTTGACCCTGAAAACGGTGACGCATTATTTTATTTAAACACATTAAATCCTGATGGTTCTATCGACAGAACAAAAACTAGCGATTATGCAGCAGCACAAAGAATTATTGCAGGAAATCCTTTCCCGACTTTGATGACGGGTTTAACAAATACCATTAATTACAAAGGCTTAGATTTCTCATTTACTTTCCAAGGAGAATGGGGAGCTAGTATCTACAATTCTGCAGGTATCTTCCAATCTGTTTCTGGAGATTACTTAGATAACCAAACTGTAGACCAATTAAACCGTTGGCAAAAACCAGGTGATATTACCAATGTACCACAAGCAAGACTTTATGGCGGTAATGGAACAGGTCACTCCACAAGATTCTTAGAAAAAGCTGATTTTGTACGTTTAAGAAACTTAACAATCGGTTTTACACTACCAAGCAGTGTAGTGAAAGACTTAGGAATGAGTAGTGTTCGTTTTTACGGAACAGGTGTAAACTTACTTACATTTACCAACTATTCTGGTTATGATCCAGAAGCAAGAAGAGATGACGGCACTACCATCGGGGAAGAGTTTTATTCTGCTCCTCCAGCGAGAACTATTGCATTGGGTGTAAATATTAATTTCTAATAACAACAAAAATGAAAGTCAATAAATTAATCATATATTCTCTACTTGCCGCTATGTTTATTAGTTGTGAGAATGAACTAGAAATCGACCCTAGACAACGAGAGGATGACACAATCACATTAAGTACTGAGAGTGGTATCACAAACATACTTACAGGTACTTACGCAATTGCAGCCAGTGGTGATGCATACGGAGGTAGAATACAAGTTTCAGCTGATTTACTTGGCCAAACAGGATCTACTACCACAACAGATTTAAGATGGAGAGGTACTTTTGTGCCTTTTAGACAGATGTACACTAAAACTATGCTAGTAGATAATGGATTTGTTCAAAACATCTGGGCAAGAAATTATGAAATCATTAATGCAGCAAACGTTGTGATCGAAAATATAGATAAAGTAGCTGATCCGGCAAAACAAACCAAAATGGTAGCCGAGGCTAATTTTTTAAAATCTTTGGCCTACTTTGATTTGGTTCGTTTTTTTGCTAAACCTTACGAAGCTGGTAAAACAAACAGCCAATTAGGAGTTGTTGTTAGAGATAAAGCAATCTACGATTACACTAAAGAATACCCTAAAGAAAGAAGCTCGGTAGAAGAAGTTTATGCAATTGTTATTGATGGTTTAAACAAAGCATATGCAAATCTTCCTGCAAACAACAGCTTTTACGCCAACAAATATGCTGCAAAAGCACTTTTAGCTAGGGTATATTTACAAATGCAAAACTATCCGGCTGCAAGAGATGCTGCTAATGACGTGATTGCAAACAGTGGAGCAGGCTTGATGGCTACATATAAGGAAGCATTCAA
Organism: Flavobacterium succinicans LMG 10402; assembly: GCF_000611675.1. Taxonomy (GTDB): domain Bacteria; phylum Bacteroidota; class Bacteroidia; order Flavobacteriales; family Flavobacteriaceae; genus Flavobacterium; species Flavobacterium succinicans. Next base: position 96,185 of record NZ_JATV01000002.1, read on the forward strand.
CCATGAAGTAAATCAGGCTGAAGATATTTTTGCCATCCAAATTACCAATCAAACAGGTAGCAACGCCTTGATCACTTTCTATGCTTCTGGATTATTTGGAGGCCGCGGTGGTGATATCGAATTGAGATCAACATATTTAAACAAATTTGACGATGTTAATGATGAAAGAAGAAACTTCAATTACGTCAACTCTGTAAACGGTCGTAGATTAACTTCTAAATTTACTAGTCAATTTGGAGATGTACCTGTTATTCGTTTAGCCGAAATGTATTTGATTCGCGCAGAATCTAATTTCCAAGCAGGAACAACAACTGGTGATACGCCACTAAATGACATCAATAGATTAAGAACTAGAGCAAAAGCTACTTTGTTTAGCACTGTTACACTAGCAAACATTCTTCGTGAAAGAGAGCTAGAGTTAGGCATGGAAGGTTTTAGAGTTCATGACATTAAAAGAACTAAAGGTTCTGTAACTTCTTCTATCGCATGGAACTCTGATTTATTAGTTTTCCCAATCCCACAAAGAGAAAAAGATGTAAATGGGTTAATCACTCAAAATCCTGGATATTAATATTTTTTTTTGAATTAGTTTTTCTAAACCACTCCAACATTCGGAGTGGTTTTTTTTGCATATATTAAATAAAAACCAACATTTACTTGAGCAAAAAAAAGCTTAAAATCAGAGCGATTTTAAGCTTTTTCAACCAAATAAATATAAAAAACCTACTTACTCAATGGGTAAAACTAATGTGGAAGTAACCGCCTCCAACACCTGAAATGCCGTCTCTGCCATTTTATTCCCTTTGGTATCCAATAAAGGATTCACCTCAACTACTTCAATACAAACTACTTTTTTGGTTTTAATAATTTGATCTATTATTGCAATTACTTCATATTGATCAAATCCTTTGGCTACTGGTGTTCCTGTTCCATACGAAATCAAGTCGCAATCCATCGAATCAACATCAAAGGATATATACAAAACTTCGCAATGCGACAGCTTTACTAAAGCTTCTGCCACACAAGTTTCTAAACCTCTATAACGTACTTCGTCTACTTTATAATTGCGAATAGACAGTCGCTCCATTTGTTGATCTTCAGCTTCTTCCGTATCACGAACTCCAAAATACACCAAATTTTCTGGCTGAATTTTAGGTCCTTTGTACCCTATTTGCTTCATTTCTTCCCAATACTTTTGAGTATCAGGGTCGACAGCATTTGTTTTAGCATCCAAATTATCATTTGCCAATGCTGCTGCCAAAGGCATTCCGTGAATATTCCCAGAAGGTGACGTGTAAGGAGAATGCAAATCGGCGTGGGCATCAATCCAAATCACCCCAACATTTTGCTCTGGAAATGCAGATTTTATCCCACTAATGGTTCCTAAAGCCGAGGAGTGATCTCCTGAAAGCACAATAGGAAAATAATCCTTTAAGTTTTTCTGAATCGAATTATTCAAACGAATACACTGCTCCACCACGTGTTCAATACGCTTGGCTACTGTACTTCTATCTTTATCATAAATCGACTCGTTGTGCGTTTTAATATCTTCAAAAGGAAACTGGTTAAAATAATCACTTCCTTGATTGATGGCTGCAATTTCAATAGCGTCTACCCCCAAATCAGAGCCACGAGTACCCGCTCCGATATCGGATCTATTTTTAATTAATTTAATAGGTTTCATACAACTTCCTAGATAAAGTCATTTAACGCTTTTTCAATAATCGCTAAACACTCTTGAATTTGCTCTTCGGTAATAACCAAAGGTGGTGCAAAACGAATTTTGTTCCCGTGAGTGGGTTTAGCCAACAAACCATAATCTCTAAATCGTAAACAAATATCCCAAGCCAAATCAGAATCTTCATCGCTGTTGATAACGATAGCATTCAACAAACCTTTTCCTCTTACCAAAGCAATCAAAGGATTTTTGGCAGCTATATCATTTAAACCTTGTCTAAGTATGTTTCCTAAACGATCTGCGTTAGCAGCCAAATTGTCATCTTTTATCACTTCCAAAGCAGCAATAGCCACGGCAGCAGCCACTGGATTTCCACCAAAAGTAGACCCGTGTTGCCCTGGTTTAATCACATTCATAATCTCATTATTGGCCAAAACTGCCGATACTGGATACACTCCGCCAGAAATGGCTTTACCGAGAATAAGAATATCTGGTTTTACCTCAGGTGTTTTTTCACACCCTTTTTCACAAGAACAATTCCCGCAAGTAGCTAATAAACGACCTGTACGAGCGATTCCTGTTTGTACTTCATCGGCTATAAAAAGAGCATTATGCGCTTCACAAAGTGCTTTAGCTTTTGCCAAATACCCTTCAGAAGGTACATATACTCCAGCTTCACCTTGGATAGGCTCCACTAAAAAACCAGCAATGTTAGGTGAAGATTGCAACGCTTTTTCTAATGCATCGATATCATCATAAGGAATTCTGATAAAACCTTCGGTGAAAGGACCAAAACTTTTACGCGCTACTTCATCATTAGAAAAAGAAATAATAGTAGTTGTTCTTCCGTGGAAATTATTTTCGCAAACAATCACTTGTGCTTGATTCTCTGGAATACCTTTCACTTCATACGCCCATTTACGGCATAATTTTAAAGCCGTTTCTACTGCTTCTGCACCAGTATTCATTGGTAAAACTTTGTCAAAGCCGAAATAATCCGTAATATATTCTTCGAATACGCCTAATTTATCATTATGAAAAGCACGAGAAGTTAAGGTTAACTTTTGAGCTTGCTCAATCATTGCTCCAATAATTTTTGGATGACAATGTCCTTGATTCACCGCGGAGTAGGCCGATAGAAAATCAAAGTATTTTTTGCCGTCAACATCCCAAACATAAACTCCTTCTCCACGTTCTAAAACTACCGGTAACGGATGATAATTATGGGCTCCAAATTGGTTTTCTTTTTCGATTAAAACTTCCGATTTTGAAGAAAGTATTAGTTCAGATTGTATCATTTTTTTGGTCTTTAATTTATATCTATAAAGCAAAAATACTAATTTTATTTAAAAATAGGATAAAAAAAATGTGTTTTGACTTAATATTTTAAAAATAAAAACAAATTTTCGTTTTTTTATAAATATATAAAGTCATTTTGTTATTTTTGAAGTCTCATTTGTACTAAAACTTTGAAATGAAATAAAAATAATTACTTTTATAAAGAATATAAAAAGTGATTTTAACTTTAAAAAAGCCTTTCGAAATGGAAATATTAGACGAATTTGACATTAATATCATTAAAGAATTAGAAAAAGATGGCCGTATGGCGTACTCTGCCATTGCTTCCAATCTCAAAATTTCAAACACCATGGTTCACCAACGAATTAATAGGTTAATGGACCAAGGTGTACTAACCGGAATCAAACCCGTAATTAATGAAAAAAAAATCGGCTATGACTGGGGTGCCTTTACTGGTATCACTTTAAACAAAGATGCCGATTCTAAACGTGTAATCGATGAATTAAAGAAAATACCTGAAATAACCGAATGCTATTTCATTACAGGCTCATTTACCTTATATATCAAAATGATTGCAAAAGATCATGAGCACATGAGAAAGTTACTCTACGAAAAAATAGATAATATTCCCGGTATTGCCAAAACCGATTCTATTATCGAGTTAGGGTGTGCCTTTAAACGCAATGTAACCTTATAAACCACTAAATAATGTTCCCTGATTTTCTAACCAAACCAACCAAAAATGGCGTTTTACTAGCTTCTTCTTTTCTTTTATCGTTCAGTTTATTAGCCTGCAGTAGTGATTCAAACGAATCCGAAAAACCAACTCCAACCCCCGCCTACACTGCTATCCCTTCTTCGATAGGGATTGTTGGAGATCCAAAAGATGTTACAGTAACTACTAGTGCTGGGACCGTTTTAATGGGAGGCTCTACCGATGTAGACGGCGCAATGAAATGGATGATCAATAAAAGCATCGGAGGAGATGTAGTAATCATTAGAGCATCAGGGACAACAGGTTATAATCAATACTTATACGATTTAGTAAAAGTAAATGGCATCCGCCAAGTAAATTCTGTTGAAACCTTACTTATAAATAGTGCCGAACTTGCCAATAATCCAAAAGTAGCGGAACGCATCAAAGAAGCGGAAATGCTTTTCATTGCTGGTGGAGACCAAGCCAATTACATTCGCTTTTGGAGAAACACTCCCGTTGAAGAGGCACTGAATTACCTAATTAATGTGAAAAAAGTACCCGTTGGCGGAACTAGCGCAGGTTGTGCCATTCTTGGTGAAGCCGTTTTTACCGCCGAAAACAACACCATAACTTCCGAGGAAGCGCTTTTAAATCCTTTCAATTCAAAAATTACTTTAGCAAAAAGTGATTTTATCAACAATCCTTTTCTTAAAAATACAATTACCGACACCCATTATAATAACCCTGATAGAAAAGGCAGACAAATCACTTTTCTAGCACGTTTAGCTACTGAATTTAACTGGCAACAACCCAAAGGAATTGGTGTGCAAGAACAAACAGCCGTTTGTATTGACGAAAATGGTAAAGCGGTAGTTTATGGAACTGGTTTTGCTTATTTTTTGAAAGCCAGTAGTGAAAAACCTGAGAAATGTGTAGCAGGCAGCAAGCTCAATTGGATAAATAATAAAAAAGCCGTTCAAGCCTACCTAATTGGAGGAAAAGAAACTGGAAATGGCTCTTTTAATTTAACCAATTGGACCACTATATCTGGCGGAATTTATCAAAATATGTACGTTACGGATGGTGTTCTTTCTATAGAATAAACAAGATAACACTATCTCATTCTGAACACTTTTTCACTATTAATACCATTTATTATGCAATTGCCAAAAGTAATACTAAACCAGCTTTTTATTACCCTACTTTTACTATCAACCACTATAGTTGAAGCTCAAAAAAACAAAGGAAAATTATTCATCATTGGTGGAGGAAAGCGCTCTGATGTATTGATGAATCAAATGCTAAAAGTAGCTGATTTAAAAACCAAAGATTTTATTGTAGTGCTTCCAATGTCTAGCGAAGAACCTGATAGTGCCTATATTTATTTCAAAAAACAGTTAAGCAAATTAACCCCACATCCTATCGTGATGCTCAATTTTGACAAAACCAGCAGTCAAAATAAAGTTCTTACCGATTCGCTTCAAAAAGCCAAACTCATCTTCATAAGCGGCGGCGATCAAACCCGTTTTATGGGCGTCGTTCGCGGAACTCCTATTTATGATGCCATTCACAAAGCCCATCAAAACGGCAGTACGATTGCAGGAACTAGCGCTGGTGCAGCTGTGATGTGCGAAAATATGATTACTGGAAACCAAAAATTAGAAACCAAATACACCGAAACCTTTGACAACATCCGTTATGATAATCTTGAAATCAACTCAGGTTTGGGCTTAGTAAAAAACGTCATTATTGACCAACATTTTCTAAAAAGAAGTCGATACAATCGCTTGCTGACAGGCTTAGTCGATTTTCCAAATCATATTGGAATTGGAATTGACGAAAGCACTGCCATTGTTGTCAGAGACAAAACCGTAGAAGTCGTGGGCGAAAGCGAAGTCATCGTGGTTAAAAATCCTAAAGAAATCAAGAAAGCGCCAAAGAATCATCTCGTTAGCATCAAATCTTTAGAAATGAGCGTTTTGATTGAAGGTCAAAAATTTAATATTCAATAAAATGAAAACACAACACTATTGGGCTATTGTTTGGATGCTACTATTGAGTCCCATGACTTCGATTTGGGCACAACAATTAACGGCTTCAGAAGTAAAACGAATGGAGCAACAGGCCAAACAAGTCACCATCATCAGAGACAATTGGGGCATTGCCCACGTGTACGGAAAAACAGATGCTGATGCTGTTTTTGGGATGTTGTATGCCCAATGCGAAGACGACTTTAAGCGTGTCGAGATGAACTATATTGATAAGTTAGGCCGCTTGGCCGAAGTAAAAGGTGTTGGTGTTTTGTACAACGATTTAGAAACCCGTTTACTTATTGACGCAGAAGAAGCCAAAGCCGATTACAAAAAAGCGGCACCTTGGCTCAAAAAACTAATGAACAGTTATGCCGATGCCATCAACTATTACTTGTACAAGCATCCTGATGTAAAACCATTATTACTAACTCGTGTTGAACCTTGGTTTCCTTTACTTTGGACCGATGGCAGTATTGGCGCAATCAGCACCGCCGATTTAAGCACGGGCGAACTGAAAGCTTTTTACTCTGGCAACAACGACAAAGTAGCTTACATTGAAAGAGATGTAAATGTGCAAACAGGCTCTAATGGATTTGCTATTGCTCCTTCAAAATCGGTGACGGGTAATGCACTTTTATACATCAATCCACACACTACTTTTTATTTTAGACCCGAAATCCAAATCAGTAGCCAAGAGGGATTGAACGCATACGGAGCGGTGACTTGGGGACAGTTTTTTATTTACCAAGGTTTTAATGAAAACTGTGGCTGGATGCATACTTCTTCAAATGTAGATGTAGCCGATATGTATGCAGAAAAAATAGTCGAGCAAAAAGGAAAACTATTTTATGAATACGATGGAAAATTATTGCCTGTAAAAGAAAAAAAAATCGTTCTAAAGTATTTGGATAAAGGACAAATGGCTTCCAAAACAATCAAGACCTATTTTACGATTCACGGTCCGATTATGGCTAAGCGAGACGGAAAATGGATTAGTTTGAAATCCAAAAACCGCAATATGGAAAGTTTGGTGCAAAGTTGGGTAAGAACAAAATCAAAGAGCTTTGATGACTACCAAAAAGCGATGGATTTAAAAGCCAATACATCTAACAATACAGTGTATGCCGACAACAAAGGAAACATTGCCTATTGGCACGGAAACTTTATTCCGATGCGCGACAAAAGTCTCAATTGGGCCAAAGTAGTCGATGGCACCACTTCCAAAACCCAATGGAAAGGTTTGCATCCAGTATCCGAAACCGTGCATTTGTACAATCCAAGTAACGGATGGCTCCAAAATTGTAACTCCACTCCCTATTCTGTAGCAGGCAACAATAGCCCAAAAGAATCTAACTATTTGCCTTATATGGCGCCTGATGGGGAAAACTTTAGAGGAATCAATGCCGTTCGTATTTTTAGTCAAGACAAAAAATACACCTTAGACAACTTGATTACGGATGGTTACGACACCAAATTGTCAGCTTTTGAAATGTTACTTCCTGCTTTGATTGCCAATTTTCAAAAAGACGCTCAAGCTCAAGAACCCAAATTCAAAGATTTGGAAGCTCCTATTCAAGTGTTTAAAAATTGGAATTATTACTCTAATGCAAACTCTGTGGCGACTACCTTGGCCAATGAATGGGCGTTCAAGTTGAATCCAATTTTACAAAAAGTCTACATTGACGAAGGCGAAAAAGACCAAGTAGAAAATATGACCGAGTTTGCCAAAACAGCGGGCATTAATGATATGTTGCCACAATTAAGAGCAGTTGTTCAAGAACTGCAAGCCAAATTTGGAAAATGGGAAATTCCGTGGGGCGACATCAACCGTTTTCAACGTCCTTCGGGAGCTATTGATTTAACCTATGACGACAACCAAGAAAGTTTAGCAATGGGTACCGCTTCTGTATTGTGGGGAAGTTTACCTGCTTTCAAAAGTTCGTACCAAAACAACAGCAAAAAACGATATGGTTACAACGGCAACAGCTTTATTTGCGCGGTTGAATTTGGTCCAAAGATAAAAGCAAAGTCTTTATTGGCAGGAGGAAATTCGGGAGACCCAAACTCGAAACACTTTTTTGACCAAGCCAAAATGTATCAAAACGTCCAATTCAAAGACGTTTTATTCTACAAAGAAGACGTCCAAAAAAATGCTGAGAAAACCTATCATCCTGGTGAGTAATCCCAATCTATACTTGAAATGCCCTTGTAAATTTTTCACGAGGGTGTTTTTTTTATTACTCATTTAAAATAACATACCTAGCCGCAAATTGTTAGTAAATCATAGTAAAAAATAATATGCGCTTTTTTTGTAAATAAATAACATACATTAAAATTTAATTTACGAATTTGCAATAAATAAAAATTAGCATTAGTAACCATATTAACCCACAACACTATCAAAATAATTTGCGAATTTGCGGTAAATAAAATTAGTGCATTCGTGGCCATACAAACCACAGCTTTCTCTAAAAATAATTTGCGAATTTGCGGTAATCAAACAACACACTTAAAAAAAATAACCGCAACGATTAACAAAAATAATTTAGTGTATTCGTGGCCATACTAACCCACTACATCATCTAAAATAATTTGAATCTGCGTTAAATAAAATCCTTAAAAATGATCCAAAAAGCACTAGTATGTGCTGTACTTGTTAGCCTTTCCTGTACAGCGCAAAACAAAACCAAAGCAGCGCCTTTACAAAAATACCTTGCCACCATTACCCAAACCGACCTGAAAAAACACCTCACTATCGTTGCCTCCGATGAAATGGAAGGACGCGACACAGGAACCGAAGGCCAAAAAAAAGCCGGTCGCTATCTCATCGAACAATACAAGAAAAATGGTATTTCGTTTCCCGATGGTGCCACCGACTATTACCAAAAAGTACCCGCCGAGTTCATGAAATCCAATTATGGTCCCAAACTCAATGAATCCGAAAACATTTGGGCCTTCATCAAAGGAACTGAAAAACCAGAGGAAATCTTGGTCATTTCTGCCCATTACGACCATGTAGGTGTTAAAAATGGTGACGTTTACAACGGTGCCGACGACGATGGCTCAGGAACCGTGGCGCTTTTAGAAATTGCACAGGCCTTTCAAATGGCAAAAAAACAAGGGCACGGCCCTAAACGTTCCATCTTAATTTTGCATGTTACAGGCGAAGAACACGGCTTACACGGCTCTCGTTTTTATGCTAAAAACCCATTATTCCCCTTAAAAAATACCATCGCCGACATCAATATTGACATGATTGGGCGTCGCGATTTTGACCATCCCAAAACCAACAATTATGTGTACGTAATCGGTGCCGATAGATTGTCGAGTCAGCTACACGACATCACCGTGGCCGCCAACGAAAAATACACCCAATTGGACTTGGATTTCAAATACAACGACAAGAAGGACCCCAATCATTTTTATGAGCGTTCCGACCATTACAACTTCGCTAAAAATGGCATCCCGTCGGTATTTTTGTTCAATGGCGTACACGAAGACTACCATAAAAAAACCGATGAAGTCAGCAAAATCGAGTTTGATGCCCTAGCCAAAAGAACCCAATTGGCCTTTGCTATGGCTTGGGAATTGGCCAATAGAGCCGAACGCCCCGTAGTAGACAAACCTTTACAATAGTTGCCTTCTAAGGAGCAGGAAAAATAGGCTTTTTTGCCAGCATAGGTCCCGCCATCCGCTGTATCTTTGCTTTTTTAAAGAAAAAAAGCAAAGGATGCCGCTGCTGTCGGGGCTAAAAGGAAACATTTTTGATGATTTGTAAGAAAAAAATAAAGCGAAACGAACTTTCTGGTTGTATTGAGAGAAAATTTGTTTCGCCTATACAAAAGTTAGGCGACATCAACCCAAAAATGACAACACTATGAGTTCATTAATACTAGAAATCCTTACTTATTCCAAACTAGATTTAACCGAATTATATATCTCAAGAGAAATTGGAACTAACTTTGAAGAACAACAATTTGACATTTCACCAAAAGATTTTTTAAGATTTGCAAAAGAAGATTTAAAAGAAAATAATGACCGTGGTTATATAAATAGCTTAACAAACTCAAAGCGAGCAATCGATTGCCAAATTGATGAAACATTTGAAATATTAGTAAATTCTTCAGACAACTTTAATCCAATAGTGAAAAATTTCCTTAATTATTTTGACTTTGAAGCTGATATACCTATTAAACTCCAAATAATAAATGCTTTAAACCTTGCTCCTAGCTTAATAATTTCAAAATTCAGAACATTAAGAAACAAATTAGAACATTTTTATCAAAAACCAAGCATAGCAGAAATCAAAGAAGCTTTAGATGTCGCTGACCTTTTTATACGCTCGGTATCAGGCAAATTTAATTCGGTGTGGTATGAATTTAAAATAACTGACGGTAAAAATAAATTCGAAATAAGTTTTGAGTTTGATCCTATTGAAAGTAATTTCAAAATAAAACTTTTAAAAGAAGAAGAAATAGTAAAAGAATTTTACTTAGACGCTAATCAAGTTGAATTTTGGATATTATTACGTTTAATGCTATCTATTGATGATGAAATAGAAATCCAAGAAACATTTAAAATACTTCTAAAGCAAATTGGACATCCAATTCCGTCAGATAAAATAAATATTTGGCTATATGATTAAACACGTCGCCTAACAGCCACAACAACGGATTTGGGATGATTTGGCAAATCTGTAAATGGGCTTAATTTATTCACAAACTGCTTTTACCAACGGAACATTGACAGTAATATTTAAAACCAAAATACAATGACAATAGAAATGATAATTGCAATTGTTGGAATTATAATAGCTTTAGCTACTTATATACAAGGACAAAAACCAACAGAAATAAAACTACCTGAGCCGAAAGAGGAAATAGAAAACTTGAAAGTTCATTTTTTAATGAACCAAAAGTTATCACTAGAAATACAAGAATTTTTAGAAAATTATATTAATGAAAATAATGCTTCTGAAAAGCTACTATTTGAAAATATGAGCTTCTCAAAATACTTAAATTTTATTAGGGAAGAATATGAAAACAACTTATCTGCGAAAGCATATAAAGTGATTTCACAACCACTTACAAGACCTATTATCGAGAGTATGTTATCATCATTACAAAATCAAAATAATAGTTTAATGATGGTGAAAAATATGCTTAAAACTTTATAGAAGGTAATAACTGCAAAAACCTCTAAAAACTATTTACTTAGAGATTTAATCGCAGTGCTAACATCCCTGCACAAGATGAAAAAAGGGTCGGATTTCCCACGATTGTAATTTTATGTTGTAATCCTTGTAAATACCAAAAATCTCCCGGCTATACATTTGTAAAGTTTCAATAGGAATGGGCTTTAGCCCATTCATTAAAATGTGTTTCTTATTCGGCTTTAGCCAAAATCTATAATAATTTAGGCTAAAGCCAATTTGGAGCAAATGCTAATTTAATTCCTCCAGATAAATCTAGAGGCAATTAACTTTGAGGAAAAATAAAAACACTGTCCTTACCTGAGTTGGATTACAATTTACTTGCATAATTTCAATAGGAATGGCTTTAACCCGTTCTTTAAAATGAGTTTTGTGTTGGACTTTAGCCAAAATCTACAATAATTTCGGCTAAAGCCAATTTAGAGCCAATGCCAATTTAATTCCTCCAGATAAATCTGGAGGCAATTAAATATGAGAAAATAACACTCTACTAATCTAATTTAGAATGCTATACATTTGCAAAGTTTCAATAGGAATGGACTTTAGCCCATTCTTTAAAATAAGTTTAGTATTAGGCTTTAGCCAAAATCTATAATAATTTCGGCTAAAGCCAATTTAGAGCCAATGCCAATTTAATTCCTCCAGATAAATCTGGAGGCAATTAAATATGAGAAAATAACACTCTACTAATCTAATTTAGAATGCTATACATTTGCAAAGTTTCAATAGGAATGGACTTTAGCCCATTCTTTAAAATAAGTTTAGTATTAGGCTTTAGCCAAAATCTATAATAATTTCGGCTAAAGCATATATTTTAATAATGAAATCATCTCGCTTTAGTGAGATGCAATTGATTTTAATGTATAATTTAGATAAAACTTAAAACAAAAATATAAAGTCGTGAGACTTCCTAGTGCAGATATAATAAAAAGTTGGTTTTATATTTGTGATGATTAATCAAATCTGAAAATAGCAATAATTTCTGTAGCAATAGAATATCTGCGATTTTTTTTAAGACAACACAGAACTTGACAAAATAGAAAAAGAAATGAAGCAAACTAAGAAAATAGTAAAAGCAACGATTATTGGACTTTTTATGCTCCTTCTAACTTCTTGTGGTGACCATTCAAAAACGTCAACTAAACAAACTGAAAAAGTCAATATGGTAAAAAAATCAAACCCAATCATTTACTTTGAAATACCAGTTAACGATATTGATAGAGCAATAAAATTTTATCAAACCGTATTCCAATTTGACTTTGACAAAGAAATCATTGATAACAATGAAATGGCATTATTTCCTTTTTTTGATGAAAATTCAGGAATTTCAGGTGCATTGGCAAAAGGAGCAATCTACAAGCCAACAAAAGACGGGGTTGTAATTTATTTCAAAACAGAAAATATTGATAAAACACTGCAATTGGCAACTTTAAATGGCGGACAAATTTTATACCCAAAAACAGATAATGGAATTGGACTTGTTGCAGAATTTGAAGACACAGAAGGAAACAGAATTGCTTTGTATCAATCAAAGGAATGATGTAAAAAGGCAACCCGCTCCGTAACGACAAACTACCTAATTCGTCGCTCAAGCAGCAAACATTACTATTGTTGTAGCCTATACCATAGCTTAAGTGTTCATTTTCTAAAAACAAAACTATCAATTAAAAATATGTCCAAATTAAAAACCATCAGAGAATCTCAAAACCTCACCCAAGAAGAATTAGCACAAAAATCGGGCGTATCTGTAAGAACGATTCAGCGAATTGAAACGGGAAAAGAACCCAAAGGATACACCCTTAAAGTTTTGGCCAAAGTATTAGCAATTGAAGCGAATGAATTACTTATTGAAAAACCCACAAAGGAAAATTTAGCAAATGTCGTAGAAATCGATAAAAACCAAGAAACCGATTTAATCAATTTTACCAAACTAAAATTAATCAATCTTTCTTCCATTCCGTTTATCATTATTCCTCCTTTTAATATTATCATTCCATTGCTCCTAATGTTTAGAATGAAACAAAGAAACAGCCTAGCAAAGCAACTTATTTCCATACAAATACTTTGGACTATAATGGCTCCAATTATTTTTATGTTGGGTATTTTTTTGAAACTAGGCAATCAATTCACAATCTTGCTTATGGCACTAATTGTAATTTCAAATGTGATAATTGTCCTTAGAAACGCAGTAGCTTTAGACAAAGAAAAAAAGCTTTTTTTTACACTGAATTTCAGCATTCTATAAAAACTGACGGGTAGTTGTCAGGTTATTGTCAGGGTTGTTTTTACGATTTTAAAACGCAAAGCACATAGCTTTGTTTCTAGAATTAAAATCGCAAAAACAAAAAAAATTATGACAAAAAAAATTATCATTAGCTTTATCATTGTTCTGTTTTTTGGAACAAAAAGCCAAGCTCAAATCGAGAAAAACTCAGCATTATACCAAACAATTCTTTCCAAAGACAGTCTGTTGTTTGAGGTAGGTTTTAATCATTGCAACATCACTCAGTTTGAACACTTGTTGAGTGATACGTTTGAGTTCTTTCACGACAAAGACAGTATTTCCTATAAAAAAGAGTTTCTATACAAGTTTAAAAATGGCTTGTGTAAATCGCCAACAACTTACCAATCAAGGCGCGAATTAAATACAGAAAGTACCGAAATTTTTCCTCTTTATAAGAACCAAGTACTATATGGAGCCATTCAAACAGGAAATCATAAATTCTATGAAACGATTTCAGGTTATAAAGAAACCTTTGCTGGTTCAGCAAAGTTTACTCACGTTTGGCTTTTGGAAGATAGTGTTTGGAAATTAACCAAAAGTTTGAGTTATGACCACCAAGACAACAATAATACTAATTATCAATCTTCCATTTTTGACAACGATACTAAAATTGAAAAGTGGTTACTAGAAAACAAAGTACCTACTTTAGGAATTGGCGTTATTAAAGAAGGAAAATTGCAACAAGTAAAAGTATTTGGAACCATAAAAAAAGGCATAACGGCTCCATACAACACTATATTTAATGTCGCTTCACTAACCAAACCCATAACGGCTATGGTAGCTTTAAAATTAGTAAATTTAGGCAAATGGGATTTGGATGAACCTATTTTTAAATATTGGATTGACCCTGATGTTTCAAAAGACAAAAATTGCAAAATACTTACAACAAGACATATTTTAAGCCATCAAACTGGATTTACCAATTGGCGTGGAAATAACAAAGACGGAAAACTTCATTTTGAATTTGAACCAGGAACGAAGTATCAATATTCGGGAGAAGGTTTTGAATATTTGAGAAATGCGTTAGAAAGAAAATTTCATAAATCACTTAACGAATTGGCAAGTGAATTGATTTTTAAACCAATACAAATGACAGACACCAACTATTTTTGGAACAATAAAACAGATATTTCACGATTTGCAATAGGTTATGACGCTAAAGGAATGGCTTACGAAATAGAAAAAAACAAAACAGCCAACGGTGCTGACAATTTATTGACAACCGTTGAAGATTATGGAAAATTCTTGACAAGCGTTATGAATAGCGATGGTTTAAGTGATGACCTATTTACCGAGATGGTTAAAAATCAAGTCGAAACCAAAAATGGAAAACATTTTGGACTTGGTTTTGAAATATATGATCTTGGAAATGGAGAATATGCTTTATCCCACGGTGGTTCTGACAAAGGTTGTCAAACTATCGTATTTATTTTTCCAAAGACAAAGCAAGGGTTACTTATTTTTACCAACGTAGATGATGGCTATAAAGTTTATGAAAAAATAGTAAAACATTATTTAGGAGCGTATGGAAACAAAATATTTGAAATAGAAACAAAATAAAAACTACCGCTAACAGCAGTAACTGTTGTAAAATTTCCGATAATGCAGATTTGAAACCTTGCCCTCACAATATGAAGAAGTTGAAAAAAAAAATAAGTTTAATAATTAGAGGATTTTAGTAGGTTTACGTCTTTTAAGAAGCATAAAAAAGTACAAAGTAAGGGTGCTTTGTGCAGCGGACGGCAGACACAATTTTACAACAAATAAGAGATTATACAAATGACACATTTTCCAGTAAGCAATTCTAATCTTTCAGCGACTCATCTCGGACTGTTTTTACAGGAAAAACATTCATTGAGCAAAGACACCAAATGCCAATTGATAAAAGCGGGGATCAATGACACGTATGTAATAATTGATAAATCAGACCAATTTGTGTTTAGAGTGTATAGTTTAAACTGGCGAACAAGAGCAGCAATTGGAGAAGAAATTAAATTATTACAGCAATTAAAACAACATAACATTTCTGTTTCCTATCCATTATCTGATAATGAAGATAATTATATACAAACATTAAACGCCCCAGAAGGTGAAAGGTCTGGGGTGCTTTTTACCTTTGCAAAAGGAGAAAAATTACACATAACTTCACCAGAAGCACATTTTCAAATTGGACAACTTATGGCGCAACTTCATAAGGTCACCAATAATCAAAAATTAAATCGGATAGACTATACCCCTGAAGTAATTCTTATTGACTCTTTACAAAAAGTATCACATTTTTTAAACAATGACACCGAAGAAATGGCCTTTATGCAATTGGCTCAATCGTATTTGTTAGACCAATTCGCAAATGCCGACACTTCTCAAATTCGACAAGGAGTTGTGCATCTCGACATTTGGTTTGACAATCTAAATATCACAAAAGATAATAAAGTAACCATCTTCGATTTTGACTTCTGTGGAAACGGTTGGCTTTGCTTAGACATTGGGTATTATATTTTACAGCTTCACAACATTGAAAAGTATGAGGCAAAAGATTACCAGCCTAAAGTTGACAATTTCATTAAAGGGTACGAATCGATAACACTAATAAGCGCAGAAGAAAAACGACTTATTCCTATGCTTGGCGTAAGTTTATACTTTTTTTACTTAGGTATTCAATGCCAACGTTACGACAATTGGTCTAACTCCTTTTTGAGCGAGAACTATTTGAAACGATATATAAACGGGCTTGTCAAAAGATACTATGACATTTATAAACTTGGAGTGTAATCAAAACTATTTATTTGCATAATTTCAATAGGAATGGGCTTTAGCCCATTCTTTAAAATGAGTTTCTTATTAGGCTTTAGCCAAAATCTATAATCCTTTCGGCTAAAGCCAATTTGAAGCAAATGCTAATTTAATTCCTCCAGATAAATCTGGAGGCAATTAAATTTGAGAAAATAATAAAAAACACTTTACTAACCCTAGTTGGGGATTACTATTCATTTGCAAAGTTTAAATAGGAATGGGCTTTAGCACGTTCTTTAATAATGAGTTTCGTATTAGTCTTTAGCCAAAATCTATATAACTATATCATCACACTAATGCGAAATGCAATTAAATATAATGCGATTAAACTCTCTCCAAAAAGACCGATGAATTCATCCTTCAATCTGCAAACATTTCCTTTCCGAGCAAATTTAAAATTCGTAATTAATTAAAAATAAGGTATTGTAAAAAATCACTGCTGTTTGGGTTCTGCCTCCTAGATAAAAATCACAAAAAAGTTATTGAATATTTTCAATTAAAATAATCCATCTAAAAACTTTTCATCTTCAAAAAAGAATAAAACCAAACGAATAATTCCTAACAATACTACAAAATACAAGCACAACAATTACTCCTATCACCTAAATTCTTACCTTAAAGGAAACCCTAATCTTAAAAAAAATTCATACTTTTGAAACTCAAAAAAAACAACCATATGGCAACAGTAACATTAGGTGGAAATCCAATTCACACTTCAGGAGAGCTTCCAAAAGTAGGAAGCAAATTAGTAGATTTTAAACTGATTCAAAATGACTTATCAGTAGCTTCACTAGCTAATTTTGCTGGTAAAAAATTAGTTTTAAACATCTTCCCAAGTATCGACACCGGAACTTGTGCTACCTCAGTTAGAAAATTCAACGAAAGCGCAAGTACCCTAGACAACACCGTTGTTTTGTGTATTTCTAGAGATTTACCTTTTGCTCAAAAACGTTTTTGTGGTGCTGAAGGATTAGAAAACGTAATCAATTTATCTGATTTCCAAGTGGGTAGTTTTGGTAAAGCAAATGGTTTAGAAATTACGGATGGCCCGTTGACTGGTTTACACTCAAGAGCAATCATCGTTGTTAATGAAAATGGAATTATTACGCACACAGAACAAGTTTCAGAAATTGCTAACGAACCCAATTACGAAGCGGCATTAGCTGTACTATAAATACTATATGGAATTTCAAAAAGACAATTCTTTTGTAACCGGAAGATTAAAAAGTGTTACCTATGCCTTCAAAGGCGCCCTAAAATTGATTAGTACAGAGCATAGTATTATGGTTCAATTTTCAATTGGAATACTCATTAGTATTTTAGGTGCTATAATGAAAATTTCGGCTACGGAGTGGTTGTTTCAAACCTTTGCTATTGGTCTAGTAATGAGCATTGAGGGTTTAAACACCGCTGTTGAAAAAATAGCCGATTTTATTCATCCAAGCTACAGTAAGAGAATTGGTTTTATAAAAGATATTGCTGCAGGATCTGTTTTCTTTGCAGCAATTACTGCTATCATTATAGGTTTAATCATTTACATCCCAAAATTCATTTAGGCATACTTTAAAATAAGAATGGCAAAATCAAACAAAAAAAACACCGCAGCATCCGCGGCTGATACTACAACTCCAAATGTCCCTTTTTGGGAATTATCCAAGCAAAGAAAACTAATAATAGGCAGTATATTGATTTTATTTTCAATAGGTCTTTTAGTATCCTTTGTTTCCTTTTTTCTTCACGGACACGAAGATCAAAGTGCCATCAATACCATGACGGATCGATCAGAAGTGGTACAAAATTGGCTAGGAAAAATTGGTGCTTTTTTAGCAGATGCTCTCATTTACAAAGGGTTTGGCATTGCCTCTTTTCTCTATGTGCGTTTACTTTTTTTGACTGGATTATTTTTATTTTTAAACCTTAAACTAAACAAGCTCAAATCCATTTGGTTTTGGGATTTATTTCTAATAGTTATTTTAGCTGTACTACTCGGTTTTTTCTTTGATTCGATACCCGAATTAGGAGGAACTGTAGGCTACGAAGTCAATCTTTTACTACAAGATTATTTAGGGAAAACAGGTGCTTTGTTGCTGCTATTATTTGGCGTATTGATTTACTTGATTTTTAAATTGAAAATTTCTCCCGAGAAAATTCAAAATATCTTTCTATCAACCAAAGAAGAAATCAAACAAGAAATAGCCAGTAGTGCTTATGCTCAAGATAGCGGAAGCGCCTACAATTTAGAAGAATTTGCTCTCGAAGAAGAGGTTATGACCGATGACACTCTTCATTTAAAAACAACGGGGTCACAATTTGAAATCAATAAAGAAGCACTAAAACCAACCATTAGCAATTCGTCTGAAATTAATTTGGATCTGCAAGTTAAACCTAAACCAGAGCCTCTTTCGGTAGCGCCAGAAGTAATTGCAACGAATGATAATGCCTTTGTAATTGAAAAAGCGGCAGAGGAAACCATTATTGAAGAAAACTTAGCCTCTCGCCTAGTGTCAGATTTTGGCTTGTTCGACCCAACTTTGGATTTGTCGCACTACAAATACCCTACACTTGATTTATTAAAAGAATATTCTACGGGAGGCATTACCATCAACCAAGAAGAATTAGAAGAAAATAAAAACAAGATTGTCGAAACTTTACGCAATTACAAAATTGAAATTGCACAAATTAAAGCTACCGTTGGCCCATCGGTTACCTTGTACGAAATTGTACCCGAAGCCGGTATTAGAATTTCGAAAATTAAAAGCTTAGAAGATGACATTGCCTTATCACTTTCAGCTTTAGGCATTCGCATCATTGCCCCAATTCCAGGAAAGGGAACCATTGGAATTGAAGTTCCGAATAAGAATCCGACCATGGTTTCGATGAAAAGTGTGATTGGTGCTGCTAAATTTCAAGAAGCTGAAATGGAGTTGCCGATCGCTTTAGGAAAAACCATTTCAAACGAAACCTTCGTAGTTGATTTGGCCAAAATGCCTCACTTACTAATGGCTGGTGCGACTGGTCAAGGAAAATCTGTAGGGTTAAATGCGGTTTTAACTTCGCTTTTATACAAGAAACACCCGGCAGAAGTGAAGTTTGTATTGGTCGATCCTAAAAAAGTAGAGCTTACACTTTTTAATAAAATAGAAAGACATTATTTAGCCAAATTACCCGATACCGAAGACGCCATTATTACCGATAATGCTAAAGTTGTTGCGACTTTAAATTCGCTTTGCGTAGAGATGGACAATCGTTATTCGTTGTTGAAAGATGCCATGGTGCGTAACATTAAAGAATATAACGAAAAATTCAAATCTAGAAAATTAAATCCCGAATTAGGTCACCGCTTTCTGCCTTATATCGTATTGGTGGTCGACGAGTTTGCCGATTTGATTATGACCGCTGGCAAGGAAGTAGAAGTACCTATTGCTCGTTTGGCTCAATTGGCACGTGCCATCGGAATCCATTTGATCATTGCCACCCAAAGACCATCGGTAAACGTAATTACAGGTTTAATTAAAGCGAATTTTCCCGCTCGTATTGCGTTTCGAGTGACTTCAAAAATCGACTCTAGAACCATTTTAGACACCCAAGGCGCCGATCAATTAATAGGTCGAGGCGATTTATTATACACCAACGGAAATGATGTCGTTCGTGTACAATGCGCCTTTATTGATACTCCGGAAGTAGAAAAAATCACCGAATTCATCGGATCACAGAAGGCGTATGCTACTGCTTATTTACTACCTGAGTTCGTAGGAGAAGAAAGTGGCATTAATCTTGATGTAGATGTTTCCGAAAGAGATCCCTTATTTAGAGAAGCCGCAGAAATCATTGTAAATGCCCAACAAGGTTCTGCTTCTTTATTACAACGCAAACTCAAACTTGGCTACAATAGAGCAGGAAGATTAATAGACCAATTAGAAGCCGCAGGAATTGTGGGCTCATTTGAAGGCAGCAAAGCACGAAATGTAAATATATCGGATATGAGTTCTCTTGATCATTTTTTCAACAACGAACTAAACAATTAAAACAATGTTACTTAGTCTTAAAAAAAACACACACAACACACTGAAATCCAATTTTAAAACCCTTTTAAACTACAGTACGTTAGCCTGCTTCTTGCTTTTTAATTCGTTTACATTTCAAGCGCAAGATAAAAAAGCCAAAGATTTACTAGATCAGGTTACTGCCAAAGTCAAAAGCTACAAAAACATTACTATTGATTTCAAATACAGTTTACAAAACGCAAAAGAAAACATCAATCAAGACAGTAAAGGAAATGTTACCCTAAATGGCAACATGTATGTGTTGAATTTCATGGGTGTAACCAAATTGTTCGATGGTAAAAAAACATACACCATCGTTCCTGAAGATGAAGAAATTACCGTTTCAAAACTGAATGAAAATGACGATAACGCGATTACGCCTTCAAAAATGTTGACTTTTTTCAATTCAGGTTACAAGTACTCTATGGATATTGTTCAAAATGTAAGAGGACGTAAAATTCAGTACATCAAATTAATCCCGAACAATACCAAAGACCAACGTAAAGAAATATTATTAGGGATTGACATTCAAACCAAACACATTTACAATTTGATTGAAATTGGCAAAAAAGGCACCAAAACCACCTTAACGGTGAATTCTTTCAAAACAAATCAACCATTATCAAAAAATCAATTTACCTTTGTTCCGAGTAAATACCCCAATTACTACATTAACAAATTAGATTAAACTTAGGTGAAGATACTTGACAAATATTTATTAAAATCATTTTTGGTTACATTTACAACGGTTTTTGTTATCCTTTTTTTTATTTTTATTCTTCAAACCGTTTGGCTATTCATTACTGAATTAGCAGGAAAAGACTTGGATTTAATCATGGTTGTTAAATTCTTACTTTTTTCAATGCCAAGAATCATTCCTTTAGTTTTGCCTTTATCCGTATTATTGGCTTCCATTATGACTTTTGGTAGTTTTTCAGAAAATTATGAATTGGCCGCCATCAAGTCCTCAGGAATTTCGCTACAACGATGCTTTAGAACCCTAATTGTTTTTATAACACTGTTAAGTATCGTGGCTTTCATGTTTGCCAACAGTGTCATTCCTTATGCTGAATACAAATTCATAAGCTTCAGAAGAAATATTGCCCAAGTAAAACCTGCGTTAGCCATTGCCGAAGGACAATTTAACACCGTAGGCATTTACAACATAAAAGTGAACAAAAAATCAGGTGAAAAAGGCAACCTACTCTCTGATGTCACTATTCACAAAAAATCGATTATGGGCGACGGTAACAAAACAGTTATCAAAGCCAAAACAGGTGAATTAATTAGCAACGAAGCCTCTAACCTACTTCAATTAGTTTTGAAAGACGGTTATTACTACGAAGATGTTATCCCTAAAAAATACGAAGACCGAGACAAAATGCCTTTTGTAAAAAGCGCCTTCAAAAAAGACATTATCAATATCGACTTGTCAAAATTGAACACACCTACAGTAGAGGAAACCAAAGAAACCAATACAAAAGGAATGCTTGATGTGACCGAGTTGAGATATACTATTGATTCCTTAACCAAAAACAAGGCGACAGAGCTAAAATCGTTCACTGAAAACATCAGTCAAAAAACAGCAACATCACTGATATCAACTCCAATTACTGCAAATGATACTTTAGAAAAAAGAAAAATCATCAACAGTAAGGATCCTTTAGCTATGTTTACAATCGACGAAAAAGCTTCTATTTATAAAAATGCATTAGCCAATACTCAAAGTACTGTATTATCGATAGAAGGAACCCTTTCGGATCTAAAAATGAAGCAAAAAAACATCAATGCACATGAATTTGTCATTTATGAAAAATTCGTAATCGCCTTTGCTTGCTTTTTAATGTTTTTCATCGGAGCACCCTTAGGAGCCATTATTCGCAAAGGAGGCATTGGACTTCCGATAGTTTTTGCAGTATTAATTTTTATAACCTTTCACTTCATCAACACTTTTGGTAAAAGAGTCTCACAAGAAGATGGACTCACACCTTTTGTTGGCGCTTGGATGTCCTCGTTTATACTAACTCCCCTAGCCATTTTACTAACCTACAGAGCTATAAACGATATCGGAATCATCAATTTGGATCGTATAACAGAACCTTTTCAAAAATTGTTCAAAAAAATATTTCCCTCTAAAAACTAACACTACACATGGTAGCAGACAAAATACAACTCAATACAATTGAAGAAGCCATCGAAGACATTCGTCAAGGCAAAGTGATCATCGTAGTAGATGACGAAGATCGTGAAAATGAAGGCGATTTTTTGGCCGCCGCCGAAAAAGTAACTCCTGAAATGATCAATTTTATGGCCACTCACGGTCGTGGATTGATTTGCGCGCCCTTAACAGAAAGTCGTTGTAAAGAATTAGGCCTTCATGTTATGGTTAGCAACAACACCGACCCAATGGAAACCGCATTTACTGTTTCGGTAGATTTGAGAGGGAATGGTGTAACCACTGGAATTTCGGCATCAGACAGAGCCAAAACAATCCTTTCGTTCGTAGATTCAAACACCAAACCACACGACCTAGCCAGACCGGGACACATTTTCCCGCTTATCGCCAAACAAGGCGGTGTTTTGAGAAGAACTGGACACACGGAAGCTGCTATTGATTTTGCCCGTTTAGCAGGCTTTAAATCTGCTGGAGTCATTGTCGAAATCATGAACGAAGACGGCAGCATGGCACGTTTACCACAATTAGTCAAAGTCGCCAAAAAGTTTGACTTAAAATTAGTTTCTATCGAAGCTTTGGTCGCTTACAGAATGCAACACGATAGTTTGATTGTCAAAAAAGAGGATTTTGACATTCAGACTCGTTTCGGTACTTTTAGATTACGTGCCTACCAACAAACCACCAATAAACAAGTTCATATTGCCTTAACCAAAGGCACTTGGAATACAGGCGAATCTATTTTGACTAGAATCAATTCTTCACAAGTTAATAACGATTTATTAGGCACCTTGACCAATAATGCCGATAAACAGCTAGACGACATGTTTACCATCATCAATAAAGAAGGCAAAGGCGCAGTGATTTTTGTCAATCAAGACATGCAAGCTATCAACCTTTTAAGCCGAATTGCCGAACTAAAAGAACTACAAGCCAGCGGAGAGCTAAAAGCACCAAAAATTAAAATTGACAGTAAAGATTTTGGTATTGGCGCACAAATTCTTCACGACTTAGACATTTCAAAAATTCGTTTGGTAACCAATACCGCCCAAGGAAAGCGTGTAGGAATGATTGGTTACGGTCTTGAAATTACCGAATATGTAAGTTATTAAACTAAGGACTCTTTTTTTTTATTTTTTTCACACTTGTAAATCAAACAGTATGAAACACTTAAAAAAAACTTCAAAAAGCAACCGTAATTTTTTTAAAAATACGCTTGCACAACCAAAAAAGAGTCTTATATTTGCACTCGCAATCACGAACTGATAGCAACATATTGGAGGAATGGCAGAGCGGTCGAATGCGGCAGTCTTGAAAACTGTTGACTGTAACAGGTCCGGGGGTTCGAATCCCTCTTCCTCCGCAGAATGACTTTCAAAAGTCCTCAAAACCCCGTAAATCTTATGATTTACGGGGTTTTTGCTTTTATCAACTTTCAAAAAAAGACAATCTTTATCAAATTTCAAGGTGCTAAATCGAGATCCTAGATTTTCAAAAAATAGGGTCTCGCTAAATGGAGAGGTAACAATCGAAAAGCATTGATTTTACTAGGGGTTGCAACCCTTTTGTAACCCATACCATTTAATGAACATCTTGCATTTAGACAAACCTTATTATAACTTATTTGTATAATTTAAAGGTTCTAAAAATGAAAGTTAAAACCACTTTGCATTTTTATGCAAAAGCAACTAAGAGCAATTCTAGCGGACTATTCCCTGTTTATGTGCGATTAACAGTAAACGGAAAACGATTGGAGTATAGCACCAAAAAATTTGTGGATCCAGCCAAATGGTCATCAAGTGCTAGCAGAATGAAGGGCAATTCAGAAGAAGCACGTTCAATTAATGATATTCTTGATATGATTAGAAACAAAATCAATGTCATTCAATTTGAACTCTTAAAAGACGACATTCCGGTTACCATCGAGGAATTCAAATTGCGATTACTTGGCACTACCGAAAGAACCCGTACGCTCATCCCCATCTTCAAAGACCACAACGACAAAATCAAAGCCCTACTTGGAAAAGAATACGCTCCTGGCACCCTAGAGCGCTACGAGACCTCTTTGAAGCATACCAAAGACTTTTTACAATGGAAATACAACATCACAGATATTGATATTGAAAAAATCGACCATGCTTTCATCACCGACTATGAATTCTACCTTCGTACCGTGCGTAACTGTGCTAATAACACAGCGGTAAAATACATCAAAAACTTCAACAAGATTATCAAAATATGCTTGGCTAATCATTGGATAGAACGCAATCCGTTTGCGAATTACAAATCCAAAATGAAGGAAGTAGAAAGAGTTTTTCTTTCCGAAGAAGAAATCCAAGAAATCATCAACAAAGACATGGGTACTGACCGACTTTCCTTGGTGCGCGATATCTTCCTATTCAGCTGCTTTACGGGGCTAGCGTATATTGACGTGAAAAACCTTAACAAATCACACATAAGTATTGGTATTGACGGCGAAAAATGGATTTTCACACACAGACAAAAAACAGAATCCGCTTCAAAAATCCCAATCCTTCCGGTAACCCAAATGATCATTGACAAATACGAAAGTCATCCACAATCCGTAAACGAAAACAAACTACTCCCTATCCTATCCAATCAAAAAATGAATGCCTACCTGAAAGAAATCGCTACGCTTTGTAAAATCAAAAAAGAACTAACCTTTCACATTGCTCGTCATACTTTTGCCACTACCGTAACCCTAACCAATGGCGTACCCATCGAATCCGTAAGCAAAATGCTGGGACACAAAAACTTACGAACAACCCAACATTATGCCAAAGTATTAGACAAAAAAGTGGCCGAGGATATGAACATTTTAAGAGACAAGTTTTCCAAAATAGCAATCAACAACAACTTAAAATCAGCCAATTAATTTATGTTAATTTTGTAGTATTTTTACAAATAATTAACATATATTGCGACTAGATTAATTAAAAATACCACATTATTTATTAATTCATGAAAACAAATTTATCCGAAAGAGCAAATTTAAATAAGTAAGTTTTTAATTAATGTATATGAAAGTATCCTATATACTTGACCGTTATGATGTTATATTTCAACAAACCATTTCTCCCACCATTTTTAGCAACAAAACCATTGCCGAAGAGCTGACGAGCAACGAACAAAAATCCTATCGAATTTTTGAAATAGAGATACATCCCATTAAGAAGGGAAACAATTTAAGCGTCTGCAAAAAGACACATTCCTTGCTGCCACAAGTAGAAGTTGGAGAATTAAAATCCATTATTTATTACAACGAATATTTAGAATATATCCCCGAGTTAAAATCAATCATCGATTTAACCGGGGAACCAATTTTCATTGCCAAGAACAAATATTGCCATAATAAATTCTTTGTGTATGAGAAATGCAGCATTACTGAAATCCCATTAAACGAACAGGAATTAATATACACCAACTTGATACTGCAGCATGAAAATGTAGCCATCATACGCGCCATCAAACAACAAGTGTTCAATTCCAAATCAAATGTCAAAATCAAACATTTCATTCACAAAATGCAATCGGCCTTAGAAGCCCATTTGCATGTCGTATTAAAGCATATCGACCCGAAAAGCAAAACGGAATTATACCAATATTCCACAGCTTATGATAAAATCGATTGCCTCAAATGCCAATTTTATCACTTAGAAAAATTATTGATTTTCTTAGAGCGAGAATATGCCGCCTTTTTAAACGACAAATCCATGGTACCCTATAGAACGGTACTTTCTGATGAAGTAGCCATAGCAGCCAAACTAGATTGCGTCAAAAATTCGATTTTGGCTATGGTGATTGATAAAGAGCTCCTGCAAATCATTTACAAACCTTTGTTAGTACTATCGGAATTGCAAGTCCAAGAAAAAATCAGCCACCAGCAGTACAAATATTCCAAAAACTACCTCAACAAAATATTCAAATTCATCAAAGCGAATCCTAGGGAAATTTCCACTATAGATTGGTGTCATTGGCTGAAAGAAATGAATTATAATTCGTTTGAGTTCTTGGATTTCTTTTCAGGCATTTTGAAAACGGAATGCAACAATTGCGCTACCCTAGTCGAAGCATTGGATTTAATGTTTTTCCACCTGAAAGAATTCAACCAATCCAAAAGCAAAACAACACTTCCGTACAATCAAAAGCTACCGTCTATAGAAAACCAAGTAATCGGTTGGATTGAAGAAGAAATCATTTATCTCAATCGAAAAAAAAGCATTACAAAGGAAATTGTAGTTCCAAAAGAGGTCGAAGACGATAATGAAAAATTACAATTAGGTATTTCAGTGCCACAGTTGGCTTTTATGATCAGAATCATGATCGAAGCAGGAACCATAAGAAACACCTCCACCAAAGAGGTTATTCGGATTTTCTCTAAAATATGCAAAACAGAAAAAGCCGAAAACATTTCTTATGACAGTTTGCGTGCCAAGTATTACAACATTGAAAATAGCGCTTCAGAAGCCGTACAAAAGCGCATCGAAAAACATTTAGAGCTTTCGAAGCAATAATATCTCTTTTAAAATTCGATACCCAAAACCGCGCATCTTGAGCAGATTGGCATCACTGATGGTGAGCAATTCAGCCAAAGTCTCCAATTGGTTCAATTTCAAAAAAAGCAACAACTCCTCACTTGGGATGTATTGTACCGGTGTGTACATAATTTATATTTTGTGCAAGTCAAAGTGATTAAAACAAGCTGCGTGGGACATCCATCACCAGCCACAGAGGTACCGCCAAGCACCCACAGCACACGATAACAGAGCCCACGCATTGCGTAGGCGAACAGTTATTACGTGAGCTGTTGAGATTTTTTGGCGGTTTTCTGTGGCTCTGTAACTTTCGCTATATGTATTGAGTCGTAACTCAATTATTTTCTATTCCCACAAATGTAATCAAATCCCCCAATTTCGTAGTATTTCACACCAACATTTATTAAAAAACACAAAAAATCATTGTTTTTTTCATTTTTTTTTTGGGGTTGCAACCCCCTGTGTAACTGTTTTGGTATCACTTAAATTTTTCTATTTGCCTCCATCAAACCTTAAAACGTATTATTATGGCAATCGAAGTACTCACCAAAGAAGACTTACAACAATTCAAAAACGAACTCCTTTCTGAAATGGCCCAATTGGTACATGCTCATTCCCCCATCCAACAGAAATGGCTTAAATCCAAAGAAGTCCTAGAAATGCTCAACATATCTCCAGGTACTTTACAAAACCTCCGTATCAATGGAACACTTGCCTTTACTAAAATCGGCGGTACTATTTATTACGCTCGCGACACCATCACCACCCTCCTCGAACAAAACAAAAGGAGTAGCTGAAGTACGAAGTAATAAGTTCGTTCCCCGATTTACGTCCCACCAAGTGCGTAGTACGAGTACTAGTACCCAAACCCCATCGCCCACAACCCACAACCCTAACCCCTCAAAAATGAACTACATCAAACACCTTTCGGGTTTCTTTCAAAAAATCATCTATGATACCGACCTCAACCCAACCCATGTGAGTCTTTACATGGCCCTATTTCAAACTTGGAATGTCAACCGTTTTCAGAATCCAATAAGCATTACTAGGAATGAAATGATGCGCATTAGTAAAATATATTCCAAAGCAACGTATCACAAATGCATCAACGATTTGCATGCTAAAGAATACATAATTTACGAACCCTCTCACAATCCTTTCAAAGGCAGTTTAATCCATGTCAACCCTCTAGAAACTGAGCTTATACAGCCTAGTAAGAAAAAACTAAGAAAACCAAAAAATGAACAACCTAATGAACAACCTAATGAACAACCTAATGAACATGTTGCTGAACATCCTATCGAACAAGTAACGAACAAGCAAAAGACAAGTACCTTACCAACTCCTAGACAAGCGCTGGTATCTTATATAAACAATACAAACATTTCAAACATTTCAAACCTTGTAAACGAGAGCACACACGAAAAAAAAATGAAAAAGGAAAATGATTTTGAAAAAAACGAAAGCTTACTCATTGAAGAAAAAAAGAAAAAAAAGTTGCGCGAAAAAAAAGAAAGCCCACAATCCATTCCGCCAAAGCTTGAGGAAGTGAAAAAGTATTTCAGTTCGCAAAATACAGAAGAAGTGGAAGGCGAACGCTTTTTTAATCATTTTCAAAGCAACGGCTGGCTCGTGGGAGGCAAATCCAAAATGTACAATTGGCAAGCAGCTGCCAACAATTGGATATTAAACTTGCAATCGTTTAAGCCAGTACAAATCGCTTTTTCAAATCCAGTACCAGGTAATTTAAAAACGTCAAATCAAAAGCAATACGATGAACCCTTATAACGAAATTCAAAAAACATTTGTGGTGAAAAATGGGGTCAAAATGTACAACTTTGACAAATGTTTGGCAGCTGTACAGCACATTGGACAATACCATTTTGGCAATCAATTCATGATTTATGATGAAGACATTCCAGTCATTCATAAATTGATCACTTTTGCCATTCGCGATTATGCAACCATCACAAAATTAAATTTAAACCCAAACAAAGGCATTATTTTGTCGGGCCCTGTAGGCTGTGGCAAAACATCCATGATGTTTTTGCTCAACTATTTCTGTGCTACAAACTTCAGTTACAAAATAAAACCCTGCAGAGAAGTAGCTTTTGAATTTGCCAAAAAAGGATATGATTCCTTACTGCCATATACCAAAAAAGAACACCAACAAATCAAACTCACCACCTATTGCTTTGATGATTTGGGCACCGAAAAGCAAATCAAGCACTTCGGCAATGAGTGTAACGTGATGGCCGAAATCATTCTTAGCCGATACGATTCGTTCATACATGAAAAATCCCTTACCCATGTAACCACCAACCTCTCGGCCTCAGAACTAGAGGCCTATTATGGGGATCGCGTCCGTTCAAGAATGCGACAAATGTTCAACCTCATAGCTTTTGATGTTCAATCTAAAGACAAAAGATAATCCCCGTACGGACAGGTCGCGACCTGTCCCAATTCCGCAACCTGTCCACTCAACAACAACCTTAAACCTTAAACTTGTAAACCCTTAAACCAAAAACAAACTCTAACCCCATCAAAATCAATCGTAACATATCAAAATCATCCAAAACGCAGCAAATACTATGATATTTTCATACATTTTACGGTTTCCCACAGCATTCTTTCAATTGCTTTTTTGTAGGTTTGCAGGTATTGAGATTATTCAAAAACAATATATATATTTTTCTAGTGGATAATTATTTATACTAACTTACCCAGCTGTATTCAGTGATTTGCTTGCAACTGTTTTAAAAAAATAAATTATAGTTGATTTAGAACGTTTTATTGAAAAAAAATTATAAAACATACTAAATTTATAGAGTAAAATATAACGATTCTTGAAAAACGAAAAACAAACACGGAAAGAAATCATTGACAACCGCTTAAAACAAGCAGGTTGGAACATCAATGACAGAACTCAAGTAATTGAAGAGTTTTTCATTACAAAAGAAAATGATATTGTCAATGAACCGCCAACGCCTTATGGCACAGAGTTTAGTGATTATGTGTTATTAGGTAAAGACGGTAAAGCATTAGCCGTAGTTGAAGCCAAAAAAACTTCTGTTGATGCTAGAATTGGCGAAGAACAAGCCAAACAATATGCGATTAACATTCAAAAACAATTCAATTGTGAATTACCTTTTTGTATGTACACCAATGGAAATGATATTTACTTTTGGGATATTAACAACTATGCACCAAGAAAAATATTTGCTTTCCCTACTCGTTCTGATTTGGAACGTATGGCATTTATTCGCAAAAATCAAAAGTCATTAGCGGATGAATTAATAAATACCAATATTGCAGGTCGTCCTTACCAAATCCAAGCTATTCGTGCCGTTTTTGAAGCTATGGAAGAGAGAAAGCGAAAGTTTCTTTTGATTATGGCTACTGGAACTGGAAAAACCAGAACTTGTATTGCAATGGTTGATGGCTTAATGCGTGCTGGTTGGATTTCGAGAGTATTGTTTTTAGTAGATAGAATTGCATTAAGAGATCAAGCCATAGAAGCTTTCAAAGAGAATGCTCCTCAATATTCGGTTTGGCCTCAAACTGGTGAAACAAAATTAGCTACAGATAGAAGAGTTTATGTTTCAACCTATCCAACAATGCTAAACATAATCGAAAATGAAAAAGAAGGTTTATCTCCGCACTTTTTCGATTTAATTGTGATTGACGAAAGCCACCGTTCTATTTATAACGTCTATCAAAATGTATTAAATTATTTCAATACCATTATCTTAGGATTAACAGCTACACCAACAGATGTAATAGACCACAATACTTTTGAATTATTTGATTGTGAAGACGGCTTGCCTACATTTGCCTATACTTTTGAAGAAGCAGTAAATAATATTCCGCCTTATTTGTCCAATTTCGAAGTAATGAAATTGACTACCAAATTTCAACAAGAAGGAATACATTTAAGTTCGATAAGCGAAGACGACCAAAAGAAATTAATTGCGGAAGGTAAAGATCCAATAGAAATAAACTTTGAAGGTACAGATATTGAAAAAGCTGTTACCAACAAAGGAACGAATGCATTAATTGTAAGAGAGTTTTGGGAAGAATGTATAAAAGACCCAAATGGTGTTTTGCCTGGCAAAACTATTTTCTTTTGTATGACAATGAAACACGCTCGTAGAATAAAAGAAGTATTCGACCAGTTCTATCCTCAAGGTGCTGGCGAAATTGCCAAAGTTATAGTTTCTGACGACCCAAGAGTTTATGGAAAAGGCGGATTGCTAGACCAATTTAGAAATAATGACTTCCCTAGAGTTGCTATAAGCGTAGATATGCTAGATACAGGAATTGATATTCCAGAATTAGTCAATTTAGTATTTGCAAAACCTGTTTTCTCTTATACCAAATTTTGGCAAATGATTGGTAGAGGAACAAGAGTTTTAAATGCTAATCAACGTAGAAGTTGGTGTCACGAAAAAGATAAATTTCTTGTCATTGATTGTTGGGATAATTTTGAATATTTTAAACTCAATCCAAAAGGAAAGGAAAACAAATCTCAAATAGCTTTGCCAGTGCGTCTGTTTAAAATGCGTTTAGAAAAACTAGTTTTGGCTATTGAAAAACATTCAGAAGTCGCAGAAACCGAAAAATTAGAGTTAGAAAAACTACTAAACGCTTTACCTAAAAATAATGTCGTAGTTCAAGATAATTTAACCGATTTAGAAAAAGTTTTAATACCTAATTTTTGGAATGACTTAAGCGAAGATAAATTAGAATTTCTTGACCAAACCATTGCTCCTATTATGAGAGCTTTATCCTCAGTTGATTTTAAAGCAATGCGTTTCGAAAAAGACATCGTAGAATTTTCATTAGCGCAACTCAAAAACGAACTGCAAGACATTGATAATTTAAAAGAACTAATTGTTTCTCAAATAACCGAATTACCTTTAAATATTGGAATAGTTGCTAAAGAGAAAACAACTATAAACAAGGCATTAAAGAATAGTTTTTGGATAAATACTACTGAAGATGATTTACAAGTAGTCATTGATAAAATTGCTCCGTTAATGCGTTTTCGTCAACGATTTGATGGTGGAGACGAACAAGAAAGTCTAAACCTTAAGGATGTGACTTACAAAAAAGAAATGGTAGAATTTGGACCCGAAAATGAGTTAGTAAGTGTAAGTCGATACAAAGAAATGGTCGAAGTTATGGTGCAAGAGCTCGCAGACCAAAATCCAATTTTACAAAAGATAAAACAAGGGCAGAATATTTCATCCGAAGAGTTAGAAACATTAGCACAAATGATGAATGAAAAAGACCCATTTGTAACCGAAAAACTACTACAAAGAGTTTATGGCAACCAACACGCCAAGTTTTTACAATTCATAAAACACATACTACAAGTTGAAGTAATACATTCTTTTGAAGAAACTGTTACTTTGGCATTTGATGTCTTTATTAAAGAACACAACTACCTTTCAAACAATCAAATTGAATTTATGAAAGTGCTCAAAAAATTTCTGATTGACAAAGGCAAAATAGAAAAAAAGGATTTAATAAATCCACCATTTACGCAATTGCATCCGCAAGGTATAATGGGTGTTTTCTCTCCTAAAGAAATTGAAGAAATCATTACTATTATTCAAAAAGTTGCCGCTTAAAACCAATTATCATAATTTATAATAAACAAAAAATGTTATCAAACGACTTAAAATCAAAAATCAATAAACTTTGGGATAAATTCTGGAGTAGAGGAATTTCAAATCCAATTACTGCCATTGAGCAAATTTCGTATTTGCTTTTTATGAAAAGATTAGATGATGCTGATGCTCTAGAGAAAGCTAAAGCAATATTCTCAGAACAAGATTATAGTTCAATTTTTGAAGGTTATCAAGATTGTCGTTGGTCACATTTCTCTAAACTCGACCCTGACACAATGCTACAATTGGTTTCCGACAAGGCATTTCCGTTTATAAAAACCATCAACGACCCATCGCAACCCTATACCAGATATATGAAAGATGCAATTTTCATTATAAATAATTCTGCTTTATTAGATGAAGCAGTAAAAGCGATTGATGAAATTTATGAAGATATAAAAATCCAACAAGACGCTGGGCAACAGTTTCAAGATACACAAGGTGATGTATATGAGTATTTAATTAATGAAATTGGTTCAGCAGGAAAGAACGGTCAATTTAGAACTCCAAGACACTTAATTCAGTTTATGTGTGAAATAATTGACCCAGATTGGACAGACAAAATTTGTGACCCAGCCTGTGGCACTGGTGGTTTTTTAGTGGGAGCATACCAACACATATTAACAAAACATAGTAGTTCAGATGAAATCACAGAAGATGAAAACGGATTAAAACGTTTCAAAAAATATGGTGGTGATGCCATATCACGAAAAGAAGTTTGGGACACTTTACATGAAAAAGCTTTTTATGGCTATGACGTTGACCAAACTATGGTGCGTATTGGGTTAATGAACTTGATGCTGCACGGCATTAAGATACCACAAATTGAGAATACGGATACTTTGTCTAAAATATATGACCAACGTTATGCCGATGGTGAATATTCGGTAATTATGGCAAATCCTCCATTTACGGGTAGAATTGACAAAGGTGGAATGAGCGATAAACTAAAAATTAACGCTACTCAAAGTGAATTGTTATTTTTAGTTCGTATTTCTAAAATGTTACGTTCCGGTGGTAAAGCAGCAGTTATTATTCCTGAAGGCGTTTTGTTTGGAAGTAGTAAAGCACAAAAACAAACCAGAGAAATATTATTAAAAGACAACCAACTTGAAGCTGTTATCTCTTTACCAAGTGGAGCTTTTAAACCATACACAGGGGTAAAAACAGCAATATTAGTATTTACTAAAGTAGAAGAAGATAGCTCAACTTGGCATACAGAAAAAGTGTGGTTTTATGAATTAGCAAACGATGGTTACAGTTTAGATGATAATAGAAGAAAATTGGCTGAAAACCCATTGCCAATTGCGGTTGATGCATACCAAAACAGAGCGACAAGCACACCAATAGAACGTAAAAATCATTTCTTTGTACCAATTGACGAGATTATAAAAAATGGTTTTGATTTAAGTTATAACAATTACAGACAATTTGAATATGAAGAGCAAACTTATGAGCCACCACAAGATATTTTAAAAGCATTATTTGTTTTAGAAGACGAGATTAAAATTGAAATGGAAGAACTTAAAAACTTAATAGGATAATGGATACTGAAAAGTTTAAAGAATTATTTCTGTTTGGACCCAAATCAAAAGTCAAGGCTGGTGACGGCCTAAAGATTGGACGATTTCCATTCTACACATCAAGCCCGACACTTTCAAAATGGATTAATACAGAGCAATATTTTGATGAAGCCTTAATTTTTGGAACTGGTGGACTACCTAGTATTCATTATGTTAATGAACCTTTTGCTACCTCTACAGATTGTTTAGTTTCAATTGCAAAACCTAACAAATCATTCAATGTTAAATTTGTTTACTATTATATTTTTACTAATATTAGAATTTTAGAGCAAGGTTTTAAAGGTGCTGGATTGAAACACATTTCTAAACCTTATATTCAAAATTTAGACATTCCACTTCCAGACCTAGAAACTCAAGATAAGATTGTAGCTATATTAGATAAAGCCAAAAGTTTAATTGATAAAAGAGAACAAACAATTCAAAAGTTTCATGAGCTATTGAGAGCTACTTTTTTGGATATGTTTGGAGATCCTGTAAAAAATGAAAAAGGTTTTGAATTAAGAAATTTAACAGAATTCTATATTGACCCTAAAAACGGAACAAAATGTGGTCCTTTCGGAAGTGCTTTAAAAATTGAAGATTATACAGAAGATGGAACACCTGTTTGGAATATGGATAATATTTCTAAAAATATGGAATTCAATCCAAAACCAAATTTATTTATCCCAAATGAAAAATTTAACGAATTACAAAGATATAATGTTGTTAATGATGATATTATAATTTCAAGAGCAGGAACTGTTGGAAAAATGTGTGTCGTTAAAACTGAATTTCAAAATTCAATTTTAAGTACCAACTTAATTCGTTTGAGATTAAATAGTGATTTGTTATTGCCTAAATATTTTATTTATTTAATGAAGTTTAGTAAAGGTGGTATAATTAGATTAAAAAAAGGAGGCGAAGATGCTTTTAGTCATATGAATACTGGAATATTAGATAGTATTACCTTTCCATATCCACAAATTAGTTTACAAAACAAATTCCATAAAATATATTCAAAAATAGAAGCTAGTATAGAAAAACTAAATCAATCCAAAACCCAATTAGAAAACTTATTAAACGGTTTATCTCAAAGTGCTTTTAATGGAGAATTAGAATTTAATACTGCGGTTGATTTAGAAGTTTTATTAGAAAATGATTATGAATATTTTAAAGATAATGCCGATAAAAAAGCAATACAATTGTTACTGGATAGATTGGATAAAAATGAAGTAAACGAAAATAAATTTTATGAAGAACACTTGTATGACAAAGCTAAAAGTTTTGTTTTTGAACTATTAAAAGAAGAAAAAATAAAACAAGTCTTTGATAAAAAAACAAATAGCATAAAACTCACTTTGTAATGAAATTACTAAAACTCAAAATAGAAAACGAAGACGGTTTTAGAAGCTTACAACAAGGTTTTGAAATAAATTTCCACTCATTAAGTGACATAGATAAGATGGGGGATTTTCGTCCGTTTTGCTTTGCAGGTTTGAATGGTAGCGGTAAATCTAATGTTTTGGAAGCAATCGCTAATATTTTCTATCATCTTGAAGTTTGTGTAGCTAAATACATTCCTGATAGCATAAAAAACCCAGATAATTTCAGAAGAAATGAATGTACTCCTGATGCTTTTACATTAGAATATCTAATTGGTCAACACAATAGAAAATTTTATTCAGTAGCGTTTTTCGACAAAGTAATAATTAAAAAGGAAGAGGGTAAAGAACCAAAAATGTTTTTACATCCTTTTCCCTTTGACTCTTCAACAGAAGTTGAAGAAGTATCATTAGTACCTCCTAAATTAAGAGATTCCGCAGCAGAAGGTAAAGAATACTTGCCAGCACATATTGTAGGTTACTCATCTGGAGAAAATGAAATTTTAAGTTTACCTTTTGTAAAAAGTCGTTTAATTCATTTGGACGAATATAAACAAGCTACTCGCGACAATTACAGTAATTTTGAAGAGCCAGAAAACAGTTTAATTTATATTGATAATTATATGAGTCAAGCCGTTTTATTAGCTTGTTTACTTTTTGAAGACGATGAAACATTAGAACCGCTGCGAAGCGTTGATAATACTGGCATATTAGGACTTCGAAGTTTTAGAATAAATATACATCTCCAAGATTTTACCTTTATTAATGAAAAAGATAAAAAAGAATATAAAATTCCAATTATAAAGTTAATTGATCACAATCAAATTTACATATTAAAAGATTGCGCTACTGCTTGGTTTTTAGATTATAAAACAGATACACTTTGGTTAGATTTTTTTGTAAATGATGCAACTAAAGCGGTTTTTAGAGAGCATTTTAACAATGGATTTGAATGCTTTCAACTATTTCGTTTATTATATGAACTTAACAATTATCTAGTTGAAGATGACATCAAGACGGATGTTTATCGCTCCAAAGGAGTTTATACTGACGGGAAATTGCCTACTCCAAGCCCATCCAAAGATGTATTTCATTTTTTAGACTTTTATATCACCAAAGAATTAAAGAAAACAGGAGAAATAAAAGATTTGTTATTACGAAGTTTTTCCGATGGTGAACATCAATTTATACATACTATGGGGATATGTCTTTTGTTAAAAGACCGTAGAACCTTACTATTATTAGATGAACCCGAAACGCATTTCAATCCAAGTTGGAGAGCAAAGTTTGTGAAAATTTTAAATGACAGTATTACATCTGGAAATAAAGGAAAGGATTTCAATGTTCATTTGTTAAAAGATGTTTTGTTAACCTCTCATTCTCCGTTTATTATTTCAGATTGTATGCCTGATAATGTTATTCTTTTCGAAAAAGATGAGAAAGGCATTACTACTGCAAAAAAAGTATCAGAACTCGACAATGCTTTTAATACATACGGAACTTCTGTTGAGTTAATTTTAGACAAGTTATTCGATTACAGACAATCTATAGGCGACTTGTCTCATTCAGTTTTAGATGAAATCGATTTTAGTAATTTAGATTCGGATAAAAAAGTACAAGAACAAAAAGCAAAACTTAGAATTTTAGGAGAATCGATAGAAAAGGATATGGTTTTAGCAAGGTTAAATCGAATATCAATAAACAACTCAAAATAACAATGCTAAGAACTTATAAATTTATACAAGACCCTATTTTTGAGTTACATAAAATGCTACAGCATTTGGTGTGTGAAGTATGGTGCAATGCTTCAGATGAAAATACTTGCCAACAACTTATTAATAGTGAATTTGAAGTAATTTACTTAGAATATGATTGGTTAAAAGAAGATGTTGATAAAATTTATGAAGAATGTAAGCCCTTATTGGATGATGAAAGAGGAGATATTAGAGAAGCGTTTTATGTAAATAATAGAATTGAGGAATTATGCGACGGACTTGAAGCAATTGAATTAGGAACATTACCAAAAGTTGTTGAAAATTCAATGTTACCATTACTAAGAAAATTCTATTCAAGGCTTTTAGATTTAGCCAAAGTGCCAGGAAATAAATTAGAATATTATAATCGTCTTGTAAATGATAAATATATATACTGCCCATGTTGTGGTATAGTAAAAATTGAACCTGAAGAATCAGCTTTTAGAGAGGATAATGACCACTTTTTCCCTATCTCTAAATATCCTTTCGCTGCAATTAATTTCAATAATTTATTTCCTGTTTGCGAAAAGTGTAATAAAAAAAGAAAAGGCACAAAAACACCGCAAGAACATAATGGTCTAGCCTACTATGGTTTCGCAAAACGTGATGATATTAAAGTTTCTGTAAAAATAAATGACAGTGACGATTTAGATTATCTCAAATTAAACACAAAAGATATAAGCTTCTCATTTACAGAAGATGCTAATAAAAACTCTACTTGGAATTATTTGTTTGGGATTATTGAAAGATACAATAAGGAAGTGAGAGACTTTTCTTTCACAGAACTACGTGCCATAAAAAATAGAATTTATCTCAATAAAGATATAAATAATGGAAACCCATATGATGCTATTTTGGACTTTGAAATAGAGAACTATGAAGCAGATAAATATAAAGAATCAAAATTTTTAAAAGCTGCCTTTCTTAAAGAAATTAAAAATAGACCGGAATGGATGGCTGTTTATAATAAAGACTAATGAATAACACTTATAACTTAACAGGAAACGCAGGAGAATATTTTGTTTGTTCAGAGTTAAGCAAACTCAATATATTGCCTCTATTAACACCCAAAAACAATCCTTTGTTTGATATTATTGCTACTAATCATGATGGTTCAAAACACGTTGCGATACAAGTTAAAACAATGGGTTTGAAAAACGAACAAGGTTGGAAGTTAAGCACGGGCATTACTACAAGAAAAAACAATCCTAATTTGTTTTTAGCATTAGTCAACCTAAAAGTAAATGCGCCAAATGAGTTTTATATATATCAATACGATGATTTTGTAAATCGTGTAAATGAAGTTTATATTAGTTATATCGAAAAACCTCACTCCAGAACAAAAGAACCCAAAAAAGATGTAAAATTTAGATGGTTCAACTTTTCAGACTTCAACGAAGATGATAAATCAAGAAAAAATGATTGGTCCCTAATAATTAATAACCTTATATGAATTTCGATCATAATACTTTCTTCAATAGCATTTCAGCAATTTGCGTAATCATTGCAACATTATTTACTTATAAAAACTATTTGTTTTTTAAAACGTTAGAAAATGAAAACCATTTTTATAAATACAAAATGGAATCCGCTCAGAAACTATTAGTTGCTTCAATGAGTTTGATTAGTCACTTCCAAGATATTATAGATGAATCTTTTAACTTAAAAGCAAGTAACTCGTTCGATGAAGAAGCAAACAAAATTATTGATAACAAAATAGATTTTCAATTTGATGAGTTTAGAAAATCAGTTATTGAGAATAGCTTATTTCTTCCTCAAAATATAATTGATGAAATTGAAGCTTTTTATGAAATGTTTTTCGAAGAAACTAATTTTGTCAAAGGCTCAAAAGAAGAAATCAATGACTATTTTGATAATTTTTTGGATAAAATAGAATCTATAGCAGAACTAATTAGACACGACTTAGGTGTTGAAAATTTAAATATCAAATTGAAGAAAAGACTAAAAGTAAACACTAAATTTTTAGCAAGTATTTCCAGATAGTGGATTTGTAATCCCTGCTCCCAATGTAAAAAAAGCAATATTCGATTCAAACTAGCTTAACAAATTTGAATGTTATATTGCCCTGTACAGACAGTTCGCGAACTGTACTAATTAATATGAAGCATATTTCTCAAAAATGTTTTTTTTCGCTCCTACTTGAATGATCTAGAAACAACCTTATAATAAAAAAGTGTAGCACTTAGAATAAGCGCTACACTTCTTTTGAATTACAACAAAGAAATTATTTTTCTTTGCGAACGCCTTTAAAAGGAGTACCATCTTGCTTAACATCCATAAAACGACCAGTGTTAGCATCACGCTTAACCCATTGCTCGGTTGTTGGATTATAAGTCTGACTTCTTTCTTTCACTGCACCATTGCGATGTCCGTCTCCCGGTGTACCATTTTTGGCCATAGCTTTCAGATTTACTGCAATCAAACCATTTAATACTGAGGTGTTTGATCAAATACCCAAGGAATAATTAGGTAATAAATAGAATTCTATTACTTTTGCAGCTGAAATAAATACCGTCCAAAGTTTTAATTTCAACCGACCGAAGCGCTATTCCTGTTTGCTTCGGTTATTTTTTATACTTTCCTCATACTGTTTGATAGTATCAATGCCAGCTATTAACTTACTGTCTTTTGCTTTCACTTCTTGTATAAAAGCATCGCATTCTTTTTCACTCAAGACACCTTTATAATAGGCTTCTAGTAGAATGTCCATAGTAGTCAAATAAACAATACCAAAATAATCACAATAGCTCTTAATATCCTTTAAATTACTACTGGCTATATAATCTTTTGTGTGTTTAGCTACAGCCATACAAGCTGCCTCTCCATCTCCCATCGTAGCTTTTAAACGAGCATACTCAATTAGTATAGCTTTATCGACTGGAAAAGGAAGTACTTCAATCATTGACCACTCTATAAAATTATCCAACGCTACGATACTTTTTTTCCGTTTGTTCAATTCGTCTTTTACTTTATCCAAAATAACAAATCGATTGGGAAAAATTTTAGGCAAAAGCAACTGATGCCCCGCTTTAGTAAAATGAATGATTACATCACAATCCAATAATATCCTAGGTCCTATATTAGTTTTCTTCCCCATCATCATTAAATTTTGGATCATCAATATCGAATCCTATATCCAACATCAAAGAATGATAATGACTTTCAGAAATTGTTTCTGAATCAAATAATGCTCTAACCTTTATTCCATAATCACCTACTACTTTCTCTTCATCACTTCTTACATAAAGTGCGTTTGAGTAACCGTGCTCAACAGCGCTTTTAATGACGCCTTTTAAGTAAGGTTTGTAATCTTCATAATGAATGTATTTGCCTTTACTTAATCGAACCAAAAGAGCAGCTCTTGAAACACCAAAATACTGCTCCATTTTTATAAGAGTAGCCAATGAAAGTGTTTCTCCCCACCCCAATTCCTTTTCTGGAATCTGTTTAATCAATGCAGCCTCAGGCATTAAAAAATAGGAACTAAAAATATCTGCATTATACTCTTCTCTATCCCTTTTATCAAATTGACCAGCATTACACATTTGAAAATTAAAATGATCTTGAATAAACAAGTGATACAACTCATGTCCTATGGTGAAATTTTGCCTTCCTACTGGCAACGCCGAATTAATCAACATAAATAAACTGTCATTGGTTTTAAGTGCCATACCAGAAAACGCACTCTCCAAAGGCTTGTAAACGGTCAAAACACCTAAAGTCAATAATAGCTTTTCCAAATCAATTGAGGAATCAGTTCCCAATCCTAATTCTCTTCGGAATTTATTGGCTCGAGCTTCTAAAACTTTCTCATTTAATGCCATGATACAATCGGTTTATCTTAATATAATTCTTTACAATTTTTCCAAAATCCGAAAGCTTTTCCATATCACTTGCTGTGACAGAATCTTTTCGAAAGGCAAATACAACTTCAGCCATAGCTTCCTCAACGGTTTCACTAAAAAAAATAGCTAATTCTACACCAAACAAATCCGATAATTTTTCTAAAATTGCTAACGGTACCTCTCTTTCATCATTTTCATAAAA
This sequence comes from Flavobacterium succinicans LMG 10402, assembly GCF_000611675.1. Lineage (GTDB taxonomy): Bacteria > Bacteroidota > Bacteroidia > Flavobacteriales > Flavobacteriaceae > Flavobacterium > Flavobacterium succinicans. Next base: position 137,394 of record NZ_JATV01000002.1, read on the forward strand.
ACTTATCATTTCCCTTTTCACATCAAGAAAACTAGCTAGTTTTTCTTGTGTATATCCATATCTTTCACGCAATCCTTTTATTACCAATCCTGTAGTGGCTTCCATATTTTTGTGAGTTTTGATTTAACTGTTTTCTATTAAGGATCAATTATTTGTTACAAAAATACACATTTCATTCTAATTAAACAAAATTGTACAAAATAGAAATAAATTAATTCGCCAATTAAGTAGTTATCCCATCCCGTAAGGACAGCTCGCAAGCTATCCCCATTCCAAACCACAACACTTATTTAACACTCAAGCATTCAACCTATTAAATAAAATTCCTATCTTTAAATTCAAACCCAAAGCACAAAACAATGGATACGATTGAAGATAAATTACCAGTGGATGTAGCAGCCAATCTCAAAGAACTAAAAGAAGATTTAGACCTAAAAATACCACCCAAAAAACTAGAAAAAAACCTACTCATTGCCACTTGGAACATTAGAGCATTTGGTGACATCACCCGCAAATGGACATCCGCTCCTACCGACAGTCCCAAAAGAGATTTACATTCCTTGGTGTGCATAGCCGAGATCATCAAACGATTTGATGTGATAGCAGTCCAGGAAGTAAAAGCCAATCTCAAAGGTCTACGCGATGTGCTGAAAGTCCTAGGTTCAGATTGGTCTTTAATCCTAACAGACGTAAATCAAGGCGATGTCGGCAATGGCGAACGTATGGCTTATCTCTTTGATACCCGTCGCGTAAACCTTTCCGGTCTAGCCTGCGAACTAGTAGTTCCAGACGAATGGACAAAAACCATCAACAAAGGAATGCTCGACAAACAATTTGTGCGTTCCCCTTATGCGGTGAGCTTTAGAGCACAAAACCAAACCTTTATTCTAGTAACCTTACACATCCTTTTCGGTAATACCTCGAGCGACCGCATCACCGAGCTTAAAGGCATCGCAAAATGGTTGGCCAGTTGGGCAGACGACATCAACGTCTACCACCAAAACCTAATCGCCTTAGGAGATTTCAACATTGACAAACGCGGAGACTTACTAAACCAAACCTTTATATCCGAGGGATTGTATATCCCACCTGCTTTACAAAACGACAAAGTAACCCGTTCCATCTTCGATGAAACCAAATACTATGACCAAATCGCTTGGTTCCAAAACAGCAACAAGAAAAACAACCTATCATTAGAATTCATAACAGGCGGCAATTACGACTTCCTCAAAACCGCCCTATCCAACCGTGGCCTCACCAAACAAGCCCTTTCCTTCATGCTATCCGACCACTACCCCCTCTGGGCAGAATTCAAACTATAATCCCGTACGGACAGGTCGCGACCTGTCCCAATTCATCATTCCGAATCCCCATTCCCCATCCCGAATCCCATTCCTCATCTCTCCTATTGAATAAATGCTTCAACAATAAAAAAAGTACTGTATCTTTGAAATAAAGGAAACAAAACCAGTCTAGGGAGATAAACACAAAATAAGTATGCCCGAAATAAGCAACGATAAAACTATTTTTTCAATACTAGAAGTAACCAATAGTATAAAAAAAACGCTGGAAAAAAGGTACACCAATACCTATTGGATTAAGACTGAAATGAACAAACTAAACCATTACAGCCACTCGGGTCATTGCCCCGATAACGCGGATTTGCAATCCGTGCCCTCAGTGATATAACAACTGAAATTAAATCCTAAAAAATCTCCTAAATTTGATTAACAAATAGCATATAATTAGGGCTGTACGGACAACTCGCGAGTTGTCTACTGCTATCGTGCTATAGTGAAGCAATATTGTTTTTTTTGGACAAAGGCATTAACCCAACTCAATCTACAGTTATGTCGCTTCCCCATCACTCAACAGAAAACCGATAACCGATAACTGCCTCCGTTAATAACTATTTCCCCTCATTTCCACACAAGCAATAACTATCTTCTCTAATTTTGCAAAATGAAATACCGTCATAGGGTATTTCAAAATTGAAAAACTATAGGGAAATGAAACTTCGTAAACTGCAAAATACCACCACACTCGAATTCTACACCGCAGATTTAACCACAGAGTTAGAAATTCCATTTATGGACACAGGCATCAGTGCTGGGTTTCCATCCCCAGCAGATGATTTCTTAGAACTCAGTATAGACCTCAATAAACATCTAATCAAGCACAAAGACAGTACCTTTTTTGCAAAAGTCAAAGGGCATTCTATGAAGAATGCAGGTATCTTCGATGGTGATTTGCTAGTTATAGACAAAAGTTTGGCACCCCAAGACGGCAAAATTGCCATTTGCCAAATTGATGGAGAATTCACCGTAAAGCGCATCAAAATAGAAAAAGACATTGTTTGGCTTATTGCCGAAAACGAAGACTATGAACCTATCAAAGTCACCCCCGAGAACGAACTCATGATCTGGGGCATCGTCATTCACAGCATCAAATCTTTTTAATTCCCCTCTCGAGGGGTGCCCGAAGGGTGGGGTGGTTTTTCATAACATAGCATCGCCAACATAAAAGTAGTTACGATTAAACAACATTAAACCTTTTAAACATCAACTCAAACCCAACACCCAATACCCAATACCCAATACCCAAAAAAATGTACGCCCTAGTCGACTGCAATAATTTCTACGCATCTTGCCAACGCGTTTTTGAACCCCACTTAATTGGTAAACCAGTAGTAATACTGTCCAATAACGATGGGTGTGTTATCGCGCGTTCAAATGAAGCTAAAGCATTAGGCATACCGATGGGAGCACCTGCATTCGAATACAAAAAGCTCTTTGAGGAACAAAAAGTATTTATCTATTCCTCTAACTATGCGTTGTATGGAGATATGAGCAGTAGGGTAATGAATATTTTGTCTACGTATACACCAGAGATCGAGATATACAGTATCGATGAAGCCTTTTTAAAATTCAAAGGCTTCGACCTTTACAATTTAGAAGAGTATGGTATTCAAATCCAACGCACCGTAACCAAGAACACAGGCATTCCCATCAGTGTGGGATTCGCCCCAACTAAAGCCTTGGCCAAAGTAGCCAATAAGATTGCTAAGAAGTTCCCAGAACGCACCAAAAGCGTCTATGTCATAGATACTGAAGAAAAAAGAATCAAAGCCTTGAAATGGACAAAAATTGAGGACGTTTGGGGGATTGGTAGAAAACACACCAAACGATTACAAGCCAAGAAGATTTTCACTGCATATCAATTTACTCAACTCCCTGATGATTGGGTACGTAAAGAAATGGCGGTAGTAGGGTTGAGGTTAAAACACGAATTGGAAGGCAAACCTACTTTAAATCTGGAAATACCCAAAAGCAAAAAGATGATCGCCACGACACGTTCGTTCGAAAAGCCAATGACCAAATTGGAAGATATGGCAGAACGGGTAGCTACCTTTACCGCATCTTGCGCACAAAAATTACGCAAACAAAACAGCCATTGCAATATGATTATGGTCTTTGTTCATACAAACTATTTCCGCCAAGACCAACCCCAATATTCCCGAAACATTGTTATCAAAACCGATTTCCCAACTAACTCCACTATTGAGTTAAACCATTACGCTCAAATAGGATTAAAAGCCATTTTCAAAGAAGGCTACCACTACAAAAAAGCTAGTGTAATCGTAATGGGACTTACCCCAAACAGCGAAACCCAACTTTCCTTATTCAACACCAGCAACCCAAAGCACCAACCTTTAATGAGCGTCATCGACAAACTCAACCAATCTTACGGCACCAATAAAATCAAATTCGCCACACAATCCCTTGGCCGCCAATGGAAAATGAAACAAGAAAAACTTTCTCCTTGTTTCACCACCAAAATAAAAGAAATAATTACTATTAAAGCTGAATAATGCAATAAAAATAGCATATATTTGGAAAGTAAAAGCTTACAAACTTTTATAAAACAACACTGTTTTAGGAGTATATGCGATGGTTTGTAGCGGCTATACGCTAGTTGGGAGAAATTTAACACGAAAATCGAAGTAAACAGAACATTATCATATGAAGTTATTAGGCAAAAATGAACTGAATACATATCTTGACAAAGAAAGTATTTGGACACCTAAAAGATTAGTAAATAAATTAGACTATATTTCAGGAATTACTCCATTTGACGAACTGCTCAATGGCAAATTATTTACAGAAGTTGTAGCGCTAATTAACCTGAGATTTAGACCTAAAGGTTTACAGATAGAAATTATGAAAGGAATAAGTTATTATTCTGTAGGTATTTTAGAATCGAACATTTTAAGTGTAAACTTGGATGGGCAAAGTCAGCTATCTGAACAGAAAAATAAATCAGTAATTGGAAGAGCAATTGTAGGAGGATTAATTTTAGGGCCTGTTGGAGCAATTGTTGGTGGAATGACTGGAATTGGACAAAAGCAAGTTGCTACAAATATGGCGGAAAACATATTAAGTATAAGTTATTTAGAAAATAAAATTGAGAAAATACTACTTTTCTCGTGTAAGAACAAACACAGAAAAGAAGTGGATTTTTTCATCTTAAAAAATTATAAAAGTAAATTTCAAATAACCCACTCTTCAAATATCAAGCCCATTATAAATAATGAAAATGATAATATTGAAAAACTCGAAAAATTATTTCAATGAAAGAAAAAGGATTGATTTCTGATGAAGAATTTGTGTCACTCAAAAATAATCTGATAAAATAAACTACTGCCAGCCGCCGTTGGCAATATGACGGGTTTTGGACTTAATTTAAAGTTCGCTTTGTATTTGAAAAGTCTGTATTTAATCGAAAGTTTAGGCTTTATCAATCCGTCACACCGCCAAGTTGCCAACCGTTGGCGATAAAAAAAAAGCATATGAATGATATTCCTGAAAATTTTGACATTGACAATCGTGAATTTAAATTTGCAGAACAGTTAATTTTATTTTCAAATCGCTCAATATATTTAACAGGTAAAGCAGGTACTGGTAAATCAACATTTTTAAGATATATCGCTCAAAATACTACTAAAAATTACATAATAGTTGCACCAACTGGAATTGCAGCAATTAATGCAGGAGGCACAACTATTAACTCCTTTTTTCAGCTTCCATTTACACCATTCGTCTGGGAAAAATTTAATGATACTCAAAAACAAAGTTTCTATAATTTTAGTAGAGAAAAACAAGATATTATAGCAAAAGCCGAATTAATTATAATTGATGAAATTTCAATGGTGAGAGCGGATACAATTGATGCTATAGATTTTAGATTAAGAAATTTTGGAGGTAAAAGGAATTTACCATTTGGTGGTAAACAAATTTTATTTGTGGGTGATACATTTCAATTAGAACCTATTGCAAAATATGATGAATGGAATATTTTGCGAGAACATTATAATTCAAAGTATTTTTTTGCGGCTAAAACTTTTCAAGAAGTAGATTTTTTAAATATTGAATTAAAAAAAGTATATCGTCAAACCGATGAAAAATTTATCTCTTTACTAAATAAAGTAAGAACCAAAAGTGCACAATTAGAAGACATACAAGAACTAAATAAAAGTTACTCCCCAAATTTCATACCTAATCAAAATGAAGATTATATTACATTAGCAACTAAAAGGGATATTGTTGATGCAACAAATTTAACAAAAATAAACACTTTAAAAGGAGATAAAATCCTATTTGAAGGTCTAATCAATGGTGTTTTTGGTAGAGAAAACAGTAATAATGAGGATTTATTACCTACAAATAAAATTTTAGAACTTAAAATTGATGCACAAGTAATGTTTGTCAAAAATGACAGGGATAGAAGATGGGTCAATGGTACAATTGGTAGAATACAAAGTTTAGAAGATGATAAAATATTTGTTACAATTAACAATAAAGAGATATCTGATACATACCAAATTGAGAAAGTTACTTGGGAAAATATTAAGTACGAGATAAATCCAGAAAATGGAAAAATAATAGATAAAGTAATTGGAACATTTACTCAATTTCCTGTTAAACTTGCTTGGGCAATAACAATTCATAAAAGTCAAGGATTAACATTTGACAACGTTATTATAGATATGGGTGATGGTGCATTTTCTGCTGGTCATACATATGTTGCTTTAAGTAGATGTAAAACTTTTGAAGGAATAAAATTAAAAACACTAATAAAACCAAGTGATATAATTGTTCGAGAAGAAGTAATTAATTTATCTCAAAACTCAAATAATGAGCAAATTATTACAGATGAACTAACAAATAGTCAAGCAAATTATTATTATAAAGAATGCATTATTGACTTTAATAATAGTAATTATGGTAATTCATATGATAATTTAAATAAAGCATTACAATTTAGAAATGACACTTTAAAACCAGTCTTTAAAAGATTACTTACATTCAAATTAAATAATATTAAAAATAAGAGTGAAAAAGTTCAAAATCTAGAAAAACAAGTTAATTCACTAACAAATAACATCTTTGATTTAAAAAATAAAATTAAATCATTTGAGAATAGCATTACTAATCTAACAGAAAAGAATGAAAACTTAATTGATGAAAATGAATTAAACAAAAACACGATAAATAGTAATACAACTCTAATATCGAAATTAAAGAATGAAAACAGAAAATTGAAGAGCGAAAATATGAGCATTTTAGAAAAACATAATTTAGAAATTAAGCATTATTTAGAAAACAAAATCAGATTAGAAACCTCTATCGAATATATATTTAAATTAGAGAGCAAAGCGAAACAAGATAAAAAAGAAATTTCTAATTGGAAAAAAATAAGCTTAATTACTGTATTTGTAATCTTTATTACATTATTTATTCTAGTAATTAAGTTCTAAATACATTGCCAGCTACCAAGAGCTACAACAAATTTAAGTAATAGCCTTACTGGTATATAGGTTTTGAGTTTGGCAGTTTAGTGTTAAACAAAAAATAAATCTTAATTTAGCCCCCAAAACCTGATAGGCAGGTTTGCAATCCAAACCCTCAGTGATATAACAACTGAAATTTAACTCGATATCGATTTGCAATCCGTGCCCACAGCGTTATCAAAACACTAGAAATAATAGCTTTAAATTCATCTATCACTTTCTTTTCTAGGAGCAGCAATCATAGCGCTTGATAGGGCAATATCGTCCCGCTATCCGCTGCACCCGAGCGATAGCGAACTGACGAAGTAATCTTTTTGCGCTGAACACCAGCCCAAAAAGGATTTCCACTCCTATCGGGGCTAAAGTGTAGCATATTACCATTTTGTAGATATTGTAGCTTTAAAAAGAGGATGGCTTCGCAAAATTGCAAACTTTGAGGAATACTATATAACATAGGAATTCATAAAACATTGTAATACCGATAAACCCTATTCTCAAAAAAAGTACCTTTATGGAAGATTTTTTGTTCATACACGTAGTACAACAAACTCAGGATAATTTTCAACTCACCAACGATAACCGAACATGTGCTTCCATTCCAAACAATCCAAAGCAGCAACTGAAGTAGAGAATCGATTCAAAGCCAAAATCGATAAAATAGCGCTTTTTCAACCTAAAGAAAATATTAATGGATTTGATTTTGCATTGAATCCCATTATTATTGATGAACAACCCGAAATCATTACACATTATAACTGGGGCTTAATTCCCTCTTGGTCCAAAGACGAGGAAATAAAAAAGTTAACCCTCAACGCTAGAATTGAAACAGTTACGGAAAAACCTTTTTTTAGGAACGTAGTAAATCAACGTTGTTTGGTCATAGCCAATGGCTTTTATGAATGGCAATGGCACGATACCAAAGGAAAGAATAAATCAAAGTTTGAAATTGGTTTGGAAAACGAAAAATTGTTCGCTTTTGCAGGTTTATATTCAAAATGGCAAAATCCAGCAACAGGTGAAGAAAAAAACACTTACACAATTGTGACCATAGAAGCCAATCCATTAATGGCAGAAATTCATAACATCAAAAAAAGAATGCCAATTATACTTCGTCCAGAAGATGAACAAAAATGGTTGCAACACGATCCTATCCAAAAATTCGCATATCCCTATGAAGTGAAATTAGTAGCCAAAAATCTAAACTTCGGTTCTCTTTTTTAAGCATTATAACCCCATTAGTAGTTTTGGAAACTATCAAGGTGAACTGACGTAGTAATCCGCGCACACAACCTTTTAAAATACTAGCAATTAAACTATCACAATCATCATCACTTTTTTTTCTAGAAGCAGCAATAATAGCGCTTTATCAGGCAACATCGTCCCGCTATCCGCTGCAATCTTTTTGTGCTGAACACCAGCCCAAAAAGGATTTCCACTACTATCGGGGCTATTGAGCAACATATAAACATTTTGTAGGCATTGGGGCTTTTAAAAATAGGAAGTCCCTGCATTTTGCTTTTGTAGGTGCTTTTCCGTTTTAAAAAACATTCTACTTCTCACTTTTCACTTCTCACTATTCTAGCACCCACAAAATCAAAAAAAGCCAGCAAGAGTATCATTTTTTATTTGTCAGAAATAGAGTAGTACATTGCTTTTCTGTGGCTCAATGTTCAGCGTTTCCATAAGAACGCTTTTCTCACATTAAATATTCTTTCTTTTGAGACCTACAGGCATCGAGCCACAAAAAAGCAATCACAAACATCGTAGTACACAAATAAAAAATCGATACCCTTGCACACGCTACTGCCAACGCACTAGGAAGTCCCTGCATTTTGCTTTTGTAGGTGCTTTTTCATTTCAAAAAACATTCTGCTTCTCACTTTTCACTTCTCACTATTCAAGCACCCACAAAATCAAAAAAGCCAGCAAGAGTATGAATTTTCATGAAGGCGTTTAGTTTCTTATCGTAACATAAAAATCCATACCCTTGCTCACGCTACTGCCAGCACACTAGGAAAGTTCAGTCTTTGCTTTTTGACGAATGTTCCAACAGGTTTCCAGTACATTTCAAATCCCCGTTTCTGTTTGAAATACCTCAAAAATCAAATATTCCCAAACAAGGAACTCCCTGCAAACAAGAGACACGTCCTTTTGTTATAGGACCAGCAGGTAAAAAAAGGGCACTAAAAAATAGGAACGCCGCAATCCCACGCATCGCTAAGGCTGGCAGAGAAAAGTAGTCCGCATCATTTGTATTGGTAATAAAGCTTCCGCATAACTTATCAGCTGCCAGCCTAAGCGCTGCGGGGTTGCGGCTGGCGTAAATATTTAGTGCCAGCTGCTGGGCTCCAGCCTTTTTAGCTCGGCGCGAAAATGCGCCGGACTTAGTAGTGCTGCTTCCGCCCAGCAGCTGGTGGACTGCAGGTCCATAACAACAACCCGCTCCATTCCGGGGCGGCAAGTGGAAGAACCAGCTGATAAATCCGAGTCCTACCATTGCTAAGGCTCACAAGGCAAAAATCAGTGTTTAGTGTTTGTGATGGTCGTAGCTTTTAGGTGAAAGTATATTGGAATTCACATAACTATTCGCATTGTATCGGAACCATCACAAAATTTCTTTTTAGCATTGTTACCTTGTGAGCCTAAGCACTGCTGGGTCGGTATTTTTCGCACCTGCTTCTTCCACTTCCCGCCCCTCCATTCCGCAAAAACAACTTTAGTGGAATTACCAGAGCTGCAGCTGCTCCAATTCAAGTCTTTTCTCCGATTAAAATTTATTGGAATTTCGTCAAGCGGCCAATGCAAAAAATCAAAATCCGACTATAATTCAATACCTCTAATTTTAGTGGAATCACGTGGATTTCGAGGAAATAAAAAAAAAGAAAAGCAAAGGTCAAAATCAAATTTCAAAACAAAAGAACCGGCAGGCCTAAAAATGAAAAATCTTCCTCTGAAAAGAATAGCCTTCGGTGAAAAACCGAAAGCTTTCTTTTCTAGAGAGTATTTTCCATTTTTTTCTTTCTTATTTGAAATCTGATTTTACGAGGAGGCTTTCTTTTTCATTATTCATTATAGATTTTAAAATCTCGATTTCCGAAAAAAAATATTTTTTAAAAAGTCAGTTGTTCAAAAACGTTTACACTATGAAATGAGCCTATCAAAATTGGTCGAAAAACCAATAATGATTCGCGAATTACATATGACCGATAAAAATCAATAAATATCAACATATGAAAACACCAATTTATTACATCATTGAAGGCGGGGATTATATAGGGGACTATGTATATAGCATCCAAAAAGATAGATTGATAAAAGGCGGAGATATGATGCAATATCGTTTCCAAATGCCAAAAGATGAGGCCTTACGACTTCTAGACAATTTAAACGAAACCCGTGATTTTGGCCTCTTTTTACGCCTAATGAGCATAGAGTATTTGAATTGATCTCATCAAAATTTGTTTAAAAAAAAATAAGCCATTTAAAATAGTATACGCCATGACACAATTTATCATTAAAACCCACCAAAGAGAAACACTTTATAAAGAAAATCAGATATTCATACTCAACAAAGGTTTTAACAGTGGAAAACCACAAAAAAGAGCCTTTCAAAAACAGCTTTATGATTCAATATTCAATTCAATTAGATGCAACAACAGTTAATTGGTTGGCGTACAGTCTTTGGAAAGCAAAATTCTGGCTCCAATCGCTTTGCAGGTCAGTAATTCACTTTTTACGAGTTCAGATTTCAAAAAGAACTTTTCGTCTAAAATCAATGAAATGCTGCAGGAACATGAGCTACACAAAAAACAGGCTCTGGCATTGAGGTTATTGGAACAAAAAGAAACCCAATTACATCAAAATAGTGTTCTTATACACGAAATGAGGAGAGTTAATTTGAATCGGTATGATAAGAGATAAAAAATGGGTCTTATTGTCCGAGATACCATGAAAATAGGAACTTTTTTAGTAAATCAAAATAAAGCATACGCACCAGTATTTTTTTTGTTAAAAAAAAGTTAAATACTTGAAAACGTTTATAATCTGAAAAATTTAAGGATATATAGACAAACATAAAAAATTAAATTATGAACAATACATCTAGTTACTCAAATCATTGTTTTTATTATCTCTTGAAAGGAACCTTATACCGTTCTCAAAACAATCCTGAGGATTTGATCGAAATTAATCAGGAATTTAAAAACAATGACCTAATTGAAGCCCGGAAACGGGTTTTTGAAGTATATCAAAATACTATTGACGTACTTTTACAAAGCAAAGGGGAAAACTACAAAAGTCATGATCAAGCAAGAATAACACTAACTAATTTTATCAAAAAAAATCATGTTAACTTTATCGAAATTAGAACTAAATTGAACTCTTTTTATGATAAATTTGACATTGAAATAGATTTTGACAAAGGATTAAGTGTTTACTTGGTCCAATCCAATACCAAAACATTTACAACACTGGAAGGTCAAGTCATTTACGAAGATAAATTACTGCTTCATGATTTGAACAGTGAAATTAAGGGATTAAAAGAAAGCATGTATAATGCATTATTGACGGAATATAAATTATTTCAGAAATTTGGTTACGATTGTAAAGATTGTATAATTACGATGCCCAAAAAAAACAATTTAGAAACAAAGGATACAAATTATGTCTTGAGTACTCCAATTAACTATAATTACGAAAACCTATTAAAAAATCTTTAGTAGTAAACTAGTAAGATTAACAACCAAAAATATAAATGGAAAAACTTAGAAAACATAAATTCAATAGTTTGAATTCAGGTAAGGCTGAAAACATTGAAGATTTTTTTAATCAATTAATTAAACCCCAGTTTGAACATGTAAATGAAATTAAAAATACACATGAAACTTTATTAAATTATATAGAACATCCTGAAGCAACCTTATTTCTGAGATTATATGGTTCTTTTTCAAAAGACAATTACGATTTATTACGTAGAGGATTTTTAACAAGATTTCCGGATAGAACTAAAATGGTTTTTTGCGACAACACTTTTTCCATGCTATTTACTGGCCTTAAACTATCAGGACAAACAATAGAAGAGGACGAACTAATTGACTATTTTAATCAGGAAAAATTAATTTGTTCTTTTGGTTTAACCAGTAATGAAAAAGAACTAAGTTTCTATACAAATAACAAAGCAGTAAGAGTATCTCTAAATTCTAAGGGATATTATTTGGCTCACATAAAACCAACAGGATATGGTTACTCGGATTTATGTAAAAGGAATTTAAGAGAATTTTTTCCGAATCCAGATAGAAAAGAATGGGATACAGATTCAAAAATAAGACATGCTAAAGATAATCTTAATGAAACTCAAAAGAGCCTGTTAAAAGCTCATTTTGTTAGATTAGTACATCCATTAAATTCATTTTTGGTTCCAAAAAAAGACCATTTAATTTATAAAGGTAAAAATATTGGGGAAGAGTTAGAGCTAATAAAATACGTAAAGAGCTACTTAGAAAAGGAATTCCCAAAAGAATACCAAGAATTTGAAAACATAACGCTCGCTCATACTTTTCAACCCACTGATTCTAAATTAGAAAGTATAGAATGGTTTGAAAAACCGATTCCAAGAAATAATCATCTAAAGAAGAAAAAAGAAAAAACTGAAATTATAAATACGCCAGCTAGTAATGAAATCCCAAATGAAATTGAAGAAGAATTAGAAAATAATTTGCTTAGATGGCTAAAAAGTATCGGGATGCAGGTGTTTACAGAAATTCTTTGCCCAAGTATTCTTATCAATCCAAAAGTTACTATTCATGAGATTTCTGAAAAATATCCTCAATTTCAAAAGTTTTCAGAAAGTTCAAAAAAATCAAGACTTTCATCTTCAAAATCAATTTATAAAAATGGATTAATTCCTGAATCGTTACAATTTATTATTGACAGTAAAAATACAAAAGAGACAACAAGAAAAGCTGCATCGGAACTGTTATTAAACATTTAATGAAACAAAAAAAGCCTGATCCAATTGGACCAGGCTTTCCTATAAATTCGGGAAAAGGTTACCACGCCAAACCCGAATTATTTCTTTTTTGATTTTGTCAATCCCTTTAAAAGGAGCGAAACTAAAAAACTCACAATCGCTCCTATTACAGCCAAAATTATCGTTTTGAGAATATCTTCCGAAAAAATGTTCGGAGCAATACTCAACAAAGTTCCTGAGGCAGTGCCCATTTTGGTGGTCACACTAGTCTCCATCTCGAATATTTTTTTGCCCTTTTTCAGAGTCTAATTCAGTTCCCACTTCGGGGATTAGGGTTACAGGACTCTCTGTAGTCAATTGACTTACCGCAGAAATTACCCCACCTGCTACGGCCAAATAGCCTGCTGCAGTAGTAATCGCTACGGGCAATGCTACCGGAGCTGCTAAAAGTGTCCCTCCAACAGCCGCCAAGGCCAAACCTATGGTGCGCAACACTCTGAAAAATTTTGGGGTGGGAGCTTTTGCTCTTTTAATTACATTCATACTTTCTATATTTTTTTATTCCTTGTTGTCCTGAAGTCTAATTTCTATACTTAATAAAGCAATATAAAATGACATTTGCTTTGTCAGGTTGAGCAGTCATCCTGAGCAGAGTCGAAGGACGAAACCCTTCATAAAGAATAACGTCAATGCTAGCGGATTCTAAGGATTAAGATTCAACAATCAACAACACACTTTCGTTTTGATCCAAAGCTTTAAAAACTAACGTTTTTAGCTTGGTAAATGCTTTTCGAGATAGCAATCCCAATCCGGGACCAGATATCTTCGTTACCGGTGCAATACAACCGTGCAATTCTCGCAAAGCATTATTGGCAGGATGAAACAAAATCAAACTTCTGTTTTGGACATCCATCACCTCCAAATGCCACTGAAATTTTGGACTGTAGCGCTTTCTAATACAATATTCCCCCTCTGGAATGCAGGAAACCCTCTTTTCATTATTCTTCCAAGGCAATTCAATAGTAGTACAAATCAATTTACCCTCACATTTGAGTTGTCCGTTGGTTCCTTCGGGGAAATACTGTCTTTTTAAGACTAAAACCATCCTACAATCCGACTACTTGCACCAAAGAAAGCGGGTTGTACGCTCCATTTTTCAACGGATACATTTGCCCATTCACCTCTTGGTAAAACTCCACGCCTAAAGCCAAAAACAATGGATTCGTGCTGTTAGCACTCACAGAGTTGTCCTGGTCAATGGCCAAAGTTGGATTGATATTCCAAGGTAAGATTGCCGTTTCAGAATTCACCACTTCAAAAGTTTCAGCTTCAAAATCGATCGCTGCACCCGCAGAGATAATTTTGAAATGCGTAGTCCCAGAAGGAGCTGCAATCATAGTAGTGGGTACAAAAGGTGCCATACTCAAGCCTATCGTTCCAGATACACGGTCAATTGTTCCAACAAATGGAGCAAACAAAGTCGTTCCCAACTTCCCACCAATGTTGAATTCAAACCCCGCCAACAATTCAGCCTCGCCATCAATCACGTTACGCAACCCTCTAGGATTCGTCGCATCCGCCTGAATGACTTTGGTCATGGCTTGGGTCAAACGGCTTACCATTCGCCCGTCTGCCGAATTGATTAACACCTGACGCAACGCGGTTCTAAGCACCTTGCCAGCCTTGCCAGCCCTTCCAAACTCTGAACCATTCTCACGCGTTCTTTGAAAAGCAGGGTCATTAGCGATTCTACTAGCGTCAATACCGCCTTTTTCTCTCGCCAAATGCCCGTCTTTCGTTTTGTAAAAAGTAATATCCCCGATAGTACCTTTTAATTTAATTATGCCTTTCTGTCTTGCCATAATACTTTAATTTTTAAATAATTGATTCATTCGTTACTCTGGAAAAAAATCGTGTTGCAACATTTCATTTTCAAATCCAATACAAAATTGTAATGAAAATTGATGTTCCACTTTCCAAACGAACAACATTGGTCCAAATGTCATTTTTGTACCAAATTGACACTAAATCAACCCGTAAAAAAGAAGAAAAATTTTAGTACTTTTAATTTTATAACGGCAACATAAATTACTAATGATTAAGCCATAACAAAGCCCAGTTTAAAGTATAGATAGAGTATGAAATCACCCATTAAGAGAATCGTAATTTACCCTAAGGACATCCAGATTATCACTGGCAAGAGTTA
This sequence comes from Flavobacterium succinicans LMG 10402, assembly GCF_000611675.1. GTDB lineage: Bacteria > Bacteroidota > Bacteroidia > Flavobacteriales > Flavobacteriaceae > Flavobacterium > Flavobacterium succinicans. The sequence continues at coordinate 152,418 of NZ_JATV01000002.1, forward strand.
CCGTCAAAGTATCCGTTTCCTAAACCGCATTAAAGAAGACCTCAACAAACTCGATAACGAGCTACTCACCATTGATGAATTTTGCCACTATACAGGTATAAAACATGAACAGGTTACACCGCTAATTTTTGGATAATTTTGTCATACTTAACTATTATTTGAACATGTATAACCAACTTAATTTCTTATATTTGTATCATAAGATTTGTCAAAAAAGAGCGTCTTTTTTAAGGTTGATAATCGAGACCCTAGAAAATAGATTCTGCTAAACCCCTATAAAACATGGGCTGAAAAGGATTTAACAAATCCCTCTTCCTCCGCCAGCTGAAAAGCAAATTGAATTAAAACCCTTTAAATCCTATGATTTAAAGGGTTTTTTAATTAGTACCCTTTACTAATCATTCAAAATTTCACATTTTAAAGGAGTACTTCATTTTATAAATTCAAAATGCCTGGACATAAATAGCATCTATCAATATCTTTGTACATTCACAAACTATATGCTTTTACATATAAAAAAATAATATTTACACAAACTATATGCTTTAACATATAATTTAGTATATTTGTTTATAATCAATGCAAAAGCATATAATCATGAACACACTGGCTAATTTTGTAAAAGAGAAAAGAAACGAGGTAAAACTAACGCAGGAAGCCTTTGCAGAGCGCGCTGGAGTGGCACTGACCGTGATTCGAAAAATAGAACAGGGTAAAGAGAACCTGAATTTGGAAAAAGTGAATCAAGTACTCAAAATGTTTGGACATACCTTAGCACCAGTTAACGCAAGAGAATTATCAAAAAATGAAGCACAAGGAGCATGAGAAAAGCGGCCATATATTACAAAGAATACCTAGCTGGAATACTCACTGAAACCAATGAAGGGGAATACACTTTTCAATATGAGGAAACGTACGTACAAGATCATCCAAAAGAATGCCTCTCGCTAACGATGCCTGTCAGCGTCAAAATGTATAGTGAAAAACGATTATTCCCATTTTTTGAAGGACTAATTCCCGAAGGCTGGCTATTGGACATTGCTTCCAAAAGCTGGAAAATCAATCCAAACGACCGAATGGGACTACTGCTGGCTTGTTGCCAAAATTGTATCGGAGCGGTCAGTGTACAACCAATACCAAACGATAATGAGTAAGAAATGTTTACATTGTTATCAGTCATTGAACGATACTAACGTTGGCGATTTTCACGAGCAGTGCAGTGTCGTTTTTTTTGGTACCGAGCAACAACCGATCTTTGAACACTCGCTAAAACAAATGGCGGAGCTGGCCAAAAATGTGGTGGAGAGGAGCGTGGCCGTTCCGGGAGTGCAACCCAAATTATCCTTATCCATTGTAAGCGACACCATAAATGATGGCAATAAAGGCCGACTAACCGTAGTAGGTGCTTTGGGAGGAAATTACATTTTTAAACCGCCCTCAGACCACTTTTCCGAAATGCCCGAAAACGAACATGTTACCATGCGCATCGCCGAAGCTTTTGGCATCAACACGGTAAAATCAAGCTTGATCCGATTGCAATCAGGCGAACTCTCCTATATCACTAAACGTATCGACAGAACGGATACAGGAGAGAAGATCCACATGCTCGATATGTTCCAAATCACCGAAGCATTCGATAAATACAAAAGCTCGATGGAAAAAATTGGTAAAGCATTGCACGAGTATTCCGATAACACCCTGCTCGACAAATTGTACTTTCTAGAATTGGGTATTTTTAGTTTCCTGACCGGAAACAACGACATGCATTTGAAGAACTTTTCCATGATCTATTCCAACGATACCTGGACACTATCTCCTGCCTACGATTTATTAAATGTAGCCATTGTCAACCCAGACGACACCGAAGAGTTAGCCCTAACATTAGAAGGAAAAAAGAAAAAACTCAAATGGGAACATTTCGAAAGATTAGGAATTGGCCTAGGACTAAACCAAAAGCAATTGAAAGGCATAGCCAAACGCTTCCAAAAAAACAAACCCATAGCCATCAGATGGATTGATCATTCCTTTCTGTCTCAAGAGTACAAAGAAAAATACAAAACAGTGTTAGAGGAAAGGTATCGCATCTTGTTTCATGAGGAATAACCAAATGCTTTTTTTATAATTTTATACTTCTTGATAAAAAGTTAAGAGCAGTTATAAGTAAGTAAAAGCCCGATCAAAGCTATAGATAGAGTATGAAAACAGAAAACAAGAGGCTGTGTATCTACCCAAAAGACATAAAACGTATCACCGGCAAAAGTTATCGTCAAAGCATTCGTTTATTACAAAAAATCAGAACGAAGCTTAACAAGCAAGAAAATGAGTTCTTCTCCATCGAAGAGTTTTGCCAATACACCTGCCTAAAAGTTGAACAGGTTCAACCTTTAATTTTAGGGTAAAGACAAGAGTAACTTGTTCATTAAATAGTTAACTATGCCCTATAGTTTTATGACATTATTCAAATAAAATTTGATTAATTGTTCGTGAAATTGTTTTATCAACAAGAAGTAAATGCCACTAAATTTAAAGGGGTACAATTCGGGGTAGTTGAGTAAATCAGTTAGCACAAATCGTAGTATATATGCGGTTTAGGGTTTTTAAACAAATCCCTCTTCCTCCGCGAAAAGCACCTCAACGAGGTGCTTTTTTCATTTTAATACTTTCGCGCTATTGTATAGGATCAACACCAGAAACTTGGAGTCCCAATATCTAGTTAACCCAAGAATAAAAACTACACTACTATCTCATTCAAAAGAGTAAAAGACAAAAGAAACAACCCTGAGTTAATTCTAATCTCTTATCAATTTCTACGCTCTTTTCATATATTTTAAGGTTTCCCGCCTTTCTCTTCCATAAAATTTCGGTACTTTTAGCGCTATTTTATATTCATTTTAATACAAAACAGTACTTGCTTCATGGCAGCCGAACAAAAACAAAAGTTAGAACAACAACTATGGAATATTGCCAACACCCTTCGCGGGAAAATGGATGCCGATGATTTCAGAGATTACATATTAGGGTTTATTTTTTACAAGTACTTAAGTACAAAGATGGACTTGTATGCCAACACCATTCTACAACCCGATGGATTAACCTTTCAGGACATTGAAGGACATGCAAAAGAAGCCGCAATTTTAGAAGAAATCAAACAACTTGCTTTAGATAAATTAGGTTACTTTTTATTACCATCGGAATTGTTTTCAGAATTGGCACGCAGAGGCAACGCAGGTGGAAAAAACAATTTTATCTTGGGCGATTTGTCCAAAGTATTGACACATATTGAGCAAAGCACTATGGGCTCCGAAAGTGAAGAAGATTTTGGAAACCTCTTTTCCGACCTCGATTTGACTTCGCACAAACTTGGAAAATCCGAAGCCGACAAAAACGAACTCATTGTAAAAGTCCTCGTGCATCTCGACGAAATCGACTTTGATTTAGAAAATACCGATAGCGATGTGCTGGGCGATGCCTACGAATATTTGATTGGGCAATTTGCTAGTGGCGCTGGAAAAAAAGCTGGCGAATTCTACACGCCCCAACAAGTCAGTAGCATTTTGGCTCAGCTTGTGACCGTTGGCAAAGACCAACTCAAAAGCGTTTACGACCCTACTTGTGGTTCGGGTTCCTTATTGTTGCGTGTAGCCAAAGAAGTAAAAGACGTCAGCGCTTTTTACGGACAAGAAATGAATCCTACGACCTACAACCTTTGTCGTATGAACATGATTATGCACGATGTGCATTACAAACGCTTTGATATCAAGAATGAAGATACCCTAGAGCGCCCACAACATTACGATTTGCGTTTTGAAGCCATTGTAGCCAATCCACCGTTTTCGGCCAATTGGTCAGCGAGTCCTTTGTTCATGAACGACGACCGTTTCTCCGCCTACGGAAAACTAGCGCCAAGTTCCAAAGCCGATTTTGCCTTTGTACAACACATGGTACACCAACTAGACGAAAACGGGACCATGGCCATAGTGCTCCCACACGGCGTGCTGTTTCGTGGCGGTGCCGAAGGACACATACGCGAATATTTAATCAAAGAAAAAAATTACCTCGATGCCGTAATTGGGCTACCCGCCAATATTTTTTATGGCACCAGCATCCCGACTTGTATTTTGGTGTTGAAGAAAAAGCGAACCAATCCCGAAAACATTTTGTTTATCGACGCCAGCCAACACTTTGAAAAGGTAAAAACCCAAAATGTATTGCGTACCGAAGACATTGACAAAATAATCGAAACCTATAAAAACCGCACCGAGGAAAAGAAATATTCGCATATCGCCGCCATTTCCGGCAATCGTACAGACGCCATGCATGGCGTCTCTTCAAGCATCGCCGAAAATGATTATAATTTAAATATCCCTCGCTACGTAGACACCTTCGAAGAAGAAGATGCCATAGACCTACAAGCCATAACAGAGGAATTGCGCACCTTAGCCACCCAAAGCAAAACAACCGATGCTACCATTGCCGATTTTTGTACCGAATTAGGAATCGAAACCCCATTTTAATCATGAATACCAATTTGTACATACAAGAGTATTGGGGCGTTCCCCTATCGGGTCGGGCTATCCGTTACAATCTTTTTTGCCTAACAAAAGGCAAAAAAGGATTTTCACTCCTATCCCTAACGCAAAAAAACACCTGCCATGAATAGAGGAAACGTACCACAATTGCGATTTCCTGGGTTTGATGGGGAATGGGAAGAAATAAAATTAGGAAAATTAGCTCATAAAATTGGGGATGGTCTTCATGGTACACCTAAGTATTCTGACGATTCTGATATTCATTTTATCAATGGTAATAATTTAACAAATGGTAAAATTGAAATTACAGAAAAGACAAAAAAAGTCGATTATACAATTTTTACAAAAAATGATAAAAGCCTAAATGAAAACACTATATTAATTTCTTTAAATGGAACAATTGGCAATATTGCAAAATATAATCATGAAAAAGTAATGCTGGGAAAAAGTGTTGGTTATTTCAATTTCAAAGAAAACACAGACTTTTATTTTCATGTATTTCATACTGATAAAATTCAAAATTTTTTTATTTCTGAATTAACTGGTTCAACAATTAAAAATTTATCATTAAAAACTTTAAGAGAAACTATCTTTCCTCTTCCCACCCTCCCAGAGCAACAAAAAATAGCTTCTTTTTTAAGTGCGGTCGATGAAAAAATACAGCAATTGTCCCGCAAAAAGGAATTATTAGAGCAATACAAAAAAGGCGTCATGCAACAATTGTTCTCAGGCAAATTGCGCTTCAAAGACGAGAATGGAAAGGACTACCCAGATTGGGAGATGAAAAAGTTGGGGGATGTTGGAAAAATTGTAACAGGAAAAACTCCAAGTACAAATGATTCTAATTTGTGGGATGGAGAAATACAATTTATAACTCCAACAGATATAAAAGATGACATTAAATATCAGGAAAACACTGCTCGTTATGTAAAGAGCAGTGATAAAATTAAAACCTTACCAATTAATAGTATAATTTATACTTGCATTGCTTCAATTGGCAAAATGTGTATTTCAAAATATCCATCTATTACAAATCAACAGATAAACTCTTTAATCGTAAATGAATTTAATAGTTTCGAATATGTTTATTATTGGCTGTTTTATTTAACTCCATATATCAAAACAACGCAAGCAAATACAACATTACCGATAATAAATAAAACAGATTTTTCAAAATTTCATATTTCAATTCCATCCCTGCCAGAACAACAAAAAATCGCCAATTTTTTATCCAGCATCGATACCAAAATAGAAAACACGAATAGCGAATTAGAAAAAACACAAGGATTTAAAAAAGGATTGTTGCAAAAAATGTTTGCGTAGAGACGCGATTTATCGCGTCTATTTGTGCGTTATATTTGTGCGTTATAAAATTGTTGGGAATGGTAGAGACGCGATTTATCGCGTCTATATTTGCGAAATCGAATTGGGAGGAATGAAAGAGACGCGATAAATCGCGTCTGTACGGATAGAATTGCAGATAATGCATGCCGTAATTGCGATTTCGAATGTTGTAGAGATGCGATTTATCGCGTCTGTATTTATAAAATCGAATTGCGAAGGATGGTAGAAACGCGATTTATCGCGTCTATATTTATAAAATCGAATTGCGAAGGATGATAGAAATACGATTTATCGCGTCTATATTTGTGAAATCGGATTGTGAAAAATAATAGAGACGCGATAAATCGCGTCTGTACTGCGGATAGCATATAGCAAAATGAATCATTTGATAAAAAAATGATGATATTTAATAGTAATGAAATATGAAAAAATTTCAAAATAAATATCGTATTCCATCTGCCCGATTGCAAAATTGGGATTATGGCGCCAATGGTGCCTATTTTATCACAATATGCACCGATAAAATGAAATGTTTGTTTGGGGATGTTGTTTCCAATGCGGATGTTTCCAATGCAAACGTAGAGACGCTATTAATCGCGTCTCTACGGGATACGATTGATGAAAAATGCGCCATGCAATTGAATGAATTGGGAAAAATTGCCCATGATATTTGGGAAGATATTCCGAATAAATTTCCTTTTGTAGAATTGGGTAATTTTGTCATTATGCCCAATCATATGCATGGCATATTAATTATAAATAAATACGTACAAACGCGATTAATCGCGTCTAAAAATGAAAATGTGGAAAATGCCAATGCAAATGCACACGTAGAGACGCGATTAATCGCGCCTGTACATGATGATGATGATGATGATAAAAAAGGTGGTTTTTCCGGAAATAATAATCCGATGTTTCATGAAAATATATCCCGAATCATTCGTTGGTATAAAGGCAGGTGTAGTTTTGAAATGCGTAAAATTCATGCCGATTTTAATTGGCAATCCCGATTTTACGATCATATTATCCGTGATTCAAGAGCATTCGATACTATTCAAAATTATATAGAAGATAATCCTTCAAAATGGAACAAAGATAAATTTCACAAGAAAAAATGAGCCACCAATCCGAAGCCACACTAGAAAACAACTTAATCAAGCAATTGATTGGTTTGCATTATTCCCTTGTAAAAATTCAGGATGGAGATGCGTTAGTTTCCAATCTCAAAAATCAGTTAGAACTTTTTAACGAAACCACCTTTACAGTTAAAGAGTTTGATGCCATTTTGAATCATTTGGCCAAAGGCAATGTGTTCGAAAAAGCCAAAACGCTTCGGGATCGGTATCAATTGACTAAAGAAGATGGAACTTCGTTTTATGTACGCTTTTTCAATACCGAAGATACAAGCCAAAATTTATATCAGGTTAGCAATCAAATATCGTTAGAAGGAAGCTATCTCAATCGCTATGATGTTACGCTTTTGGTTAATGGTTTGCCATTGGTCCAAATAGAATTGAAACGTTCTGGTATCGAAATCAAAGAAGCCTTCAACCAAATCAATCGCTACCAAATGCATTCCTTTTGGAGCAACCACGGTTTGTTTCAATACGTGCAATTGTTTGTCATCAGCAATGGGGTCAATACTAAATACCTAGCCAATAACAAACTGCAATCGGTCAAACAAACCTTCTTTTGGGCGGATGCTAATAATAAAAACATCACCGACTTACCCGAGTTTACCGCTACCTTCTTAACCCCAGAACATTTGGGTAAAATGATTGCGCATTATATCGTGATCAACGAAACCCACAAAGTAATGATGGTGCTGCGTCCGTACCAATATTTCGCCACGGAAGCCATTATCCATCAAGTTAAAAACTCCAATGACAACGCTTATATTTGGCACACCACGGGTTCAGGAAAAACCCTGACTTCATTCAAAGCGAGCCAAATTTTGATGGATTTGCCCGAAGTCTACAAAGTGGTTTTTGTGGTGGACAGAAAAGATTTGGATTACCAAACGATGAATGAGTTCAACGCGTTCAAAAAAGACAGCGTAGATGTGACCAACAACACCCAATCGTTAGTCAGACAATTAACAGACAATACAAAGTTGGTTTTAACCACGATTCAAAAACTAAACAATGCCATTTCAGAACGTTTTTCGGGCAAAATAGAAGCCTTACGCCATCAGAAAATCGTTTTTATATTTGACGAGTGCCACCGTTCGCAATTTGGCGATACGCACGACCGCATCACCAAATTCTTTGAAAAAAGCCAATTGATAGGCTTTACAGGAACACCCATTTTTGCCGAAAATGCCTCCAAGAATGAATATGGAAAACGTACTACTAAAGACTTATTTGGTAATTGCTTACACAAATACGTAATTACGGATGCTATAAAAGACCAAAACGTACTGCGTTTTGGGATTGAGTACATTGGTAAATACAAAAACAAAAGCAATACGTTTATCGACATCGAAGTCGAAGACATTGACAAACAAGAAGTATTGGATTCCGAAAAACGAATCAACAAAATAGTCGATTATATTATCGCCTATCACAATCAAAAGACCTTCAATAGAGACTATTCTGCATTATTGGCAGTAAGTAGTATTGACAATCTAATCAAGTATTACGATTTATTCCAACAAAAGAAAGAAGCTGGAGCACACGATTTGCGAATAGCAACTATTTATACCTACGGCACCAATGAAGATTCAGAAGAAGCAAAGGATTATCTACCCAGTGATGAAGTCGATTTTGATGTATTAGCAGAAGCGCCAACTCCTTATGAATCCAAGCGTACCAGAGACAAATTGGAAACTTACATTGGAGATTACAACAAAATGTATGGCACCAGTTTTTCCACCAAAGACAGCCAACAGTTTGAAAATTATTTCAAAAACATCAGCCAACGCTTAAAAGACCGTGAAAAAGAAAACTTCAATCACGAGAAAGATAGATTGGATATTGTCATAGTCGTAAATATGATGCTTACGGGTTTTGATGCCAAAAAAGTAAACACCCTTTACGTTGATAAAAACCTGAAACAACACGGTTTAATACAAGCCTATTCTAGAACCAATCGAATCCTTGGGGAACAGAAATCACAAGGAAACATTCTAGCCTTTAGGAACCTCAAAAAAGCCACCGACGATGCCATTACGTTGTTTTCGAATAAAGAGGCCATCGAAGTAGTCACTATGCCAGACTATGAAAAAATAGCCGAGAAATTTGACGAAGCCCTAAAGTTGTTGCGAGAAATCACCCCAACGCACCAAAGCGTAAATGACTTGAAGAGCGAAGAAGACGAAGCAAAGTTTGTACAAGCCTTCAGAAAGTTAATGCGTGCCATGAATGTCTTGCAATCCTACGCAGATTTTGATTGGGAAGATTTACCAATTGAGGAACAAGAATTTGAAGATTACAAAAGCAAATACCTAGACATTTACGAAAAAGTAAAACAAGATACGCAAAAGCAAAAAACATCTATTTTGGATGATATTGATTTTGAATTGGAATTAATTCATCGTGATCAAATTAATGTGGCCTATATCCTGAAATTGTTAGCGCAATTGAAAGGAGAAAAAACACCATCGGCAGCAGCTGCACAAAAGAAAGCTATCATTGATTTATTGGGAGGCGATATTCAGTTGCGAAGCAAACGCGAGTTGATTCAGAAATTCATTGACGAAAACCTCCCCAACATCAAAGACGGCGACAACATCGAAGACGAATTTGAAAAATACTGGCTAGACCAAAAAGTTTTGGCGTTAGGCAAATTGTGCGAAGAAGAACACCTGGACAAAGCCCAATTCAAAGCCCTAATAGATGCCTACATCTACAGCGGTAGAGAACCCATAAAAGATGAAGTATTCCAATGCCTTGACAACCGACCCAGCATCCTACAAGCCAGAACTATCGGCGACCGCATCATTGCCAAAATGAAGGAATTTGTAGAGATCTTTGTGAAGGGAATGATGGCTTAGAAAAAAATTATAAAAGCAATATCCATATTAAAAATCAAGATGTTAAAACTTTTGTAACTATTCAGGTTGTCGTGCTTTCAATTGGCTCCAGCTTTAGCTGGAGTTATTGGGATGGATTGTGTTGGCTTTAGCCAAATAAAAGCAGCTGATTTTGGCTAAAGCCTTTAAATATTTAAAATTTCACCCCTCCAACTAAAGTTGGAGGCAATTAATGTCCCAAAAAACTAAATAGTTACGATATTCCAAGTTTTAACTCTATCATCCCCCAATCTTAATCATGCTTCTATTCTGAGAGAAAAAATCGGGATTCTGGAACTTGGCATCGTCATCCATACCGCCGCGCATGGCGTGTTTGGATTGGATATTTTTATAAATGAGGGGGGCTATGGCTTCTCCTGCTCTCAAACTGGGCAACAAAGCCGTTTCTGAATTGGAAAATAAGCAGTTTTTTAATTTCCCATCTGCGGTGAGGCGAATGCGGTTGCAGGTACTGCAAAACGGATTGGTAACAGAACTAATGATGGAGAAACTACCTTTAAACCCTTCGATTTTATAATTTTTAGCGGTATCGTTGGGCTGGTCTTGCATTCGGAGCAATTGGGTTTCCGAATAGACCGAATGTACTTGTTCGATGATTTCGGCATAGGAAACCAATTTTTCTTTGTTCCATTGATTGCCATCAAAAGGCATGAACTCGATAAAACGGATTTGAAGATTTTGTGCTTTGGTCAATGCAATAAAATCTAAAATTTCATTGTCATTAAAGCCTTTGATTACCACCACATTTAACTTAACTTGAAAATCATTTTGCAACAACAATTCTATGTTTTTCCATAACAGATCCAAAGAATCCCTACGCGTTATGGCTTTGTATTTTTCTTTTTGCAAGCTGTCAATGCTTACATTCAGCGCATTTATTCCTGCTTTTTTAAACGTGGGAATAAAATCGTGAACCAACAATCCGTTGGTCGTCAGAGTAAGCTGAACCCCCAATTGTCCCAATCGCTCGATAATACTGTGAGCTTCCTTACGCACTAAAGGTTCACCGCCCGTAAGTCGAATTTTGGTCACGCCCAAATCCACAAAGGTTTGCGCAATGGCAACAATCTCGTCTTCGGTCATTAAATGAGGTCTTGGCGTTAATGCAATTCCTTCGGCAGGCATGCAATAGGTACATCTCAAATTGCATTTTTCGGTAATCGAAATACGCAAATAAGAATGATTACGCTGGTGCGTATCCTGCAACAAAAAGGAATTATTGACCATGATTAAAGCCATTTAAAAGTTGGAACAAATGCAAAACCGATGGAAAAACAGCATCGATAGATTCGCTAGCTCCTGCCGTAGATCCTGGCAAAGCCATAATTAACGTATTACCTTTGAAACCCACCACACTTCTAGATAACATAGCATAAGGCGTGCGCTGTTGTCCGTAGGAACGTATCGCTTCTTCGATACCAGGAATTCGGCGATCTAATAATGGAATAATCGCCTCTGGTGTAACGTCTCGATTGGACAAACCTGTGCCGCCGGTTAGAACAATTAACTCTTTTTGGTCTTCACAGAGTTGGTTGATAGTGGTTTGAATGTTTTTGATTTCATCTGGAATAATGGCATAATGAGATATCTTCAACCCTAAATTCGTTATTTTCTCGGTGATGACTTTACCCGCACGATCTTCTTTTTTGCCAGCCGACACACTATCGGAACACACGATGACCGCTACAGACAAATCCCGTCTCTCTTTGGCGCCAAAATCGGATTTACCGCCTTTTTTGTGTAGGAGTTTGATGGTCGAAATTTCGACTTGTTTGTCGATAGGTTTGAGCATATCATACATGGTCAAGGCCACAATAGAAGCACCGTGCATGGCTTCAACCTCAACGCCGGTTCGGTAAATGGCTTTTACGGTCACCTTTATTAGTATAGAATCCTCTAATAATTCGTATTCAATTCCGGTGTATTCAATCGGTATAGGATGACAATCCGGAATGGCATTGGAGGTGTTTTTTACCGCGAACAAACCAGCAGTTCGGGCTACTTCTAGAACGTCTCCTTTGGGTACGGTTTTGTTGACAATCGCTTGCATCGTGGCAGGTGTCCCAACTTTTACTATCGCTTGAGCCGTTGCAGTACGTTGGGTGATTATTTTATGGGTGATGTCTACCATTTTTAGGGTTTGTGGGTTAATAGTTTAGGGTTTAAAAGTTTAAGGTTTAAGGTTTAAAATTTAATGTTAGTTATTTAAGTCTTTATCTAAAAGCTAAGGACTGACAGCTAATTACTAAAAACCTATCACTTATTCTCTTTCCAAACATAGGTTTCGTCTTCAAAAATTTCTTTTCCGAAAACGGGGACTTTTTCTTTGATTTCTTCCACCAAATATTCCAAGGCTTCGAAAACTACTTTGCGTCTCGGAGCGGAAACAAAGACAAAAAGGCAAATTTCTCCCGCATTCACCTTCCCTAAACTATGGTAAATATGCATACAGGTTAAATCGTATTTTTCAAAAGCCGATTCGCGTATGCTATGGAATGAAGCTTCTGCCATTTCTTCATAAGCCAAATACTCGATGGCTGTTACTTTTTTTCCGTTAATTTCGTCGGCACGCACTTGTCCGAGAAATATGTTATGAGCTCCAATGCTGGTTTTGCTTTGGTGCTTGGCTATGGAATTCCCTATGAACTCGGCGGTGATTTGTCCTTGGATAAAGGAGCTTTTGTGCCCCACCCCAGCCCTCCCCGAAAGGGAGGGAGCAGCATTAGGAACTGTATTTTCTTTTTTGCTCATATTATTATTTTTTTGGTAACAATTGACACATAGTTTTACCAACTATTATTTTAATTATGTTGGATTGGTAAAGGTATTTACCACATAGAATCATAGAATTTGTAGTTGTTTTAATTAAGAAAAAATAGACGTTTCACTATTCACATAGCTTATCTATGTGTGAAATAGTGCTATTCCTATTAGGTCTTTAACTCTTTATACATACACTATGATTCTATGTGGTTATACTTTTATTTTGGTTTTTCAAAGATGCGATGCCTTTTTCCAAATGGGAAACACTAGTAAATCCTGATTTTTGCAGGTACTGCATCGCTGCAAGACTCCGCTGACCTGTTTGGCAAAACAGTATTATTTCCTGATTTTTATTCAATTTTTCACTGTAATCCGCTAATTCACTCAAAGGAACCAGAAGAATATTCGTTCCTTTATGTTCAGGACTTTCATCCAATTCCCGAACGTCAATTACAACTACTTCAGGATGATTGCATTTTTCTAAAAAAATGGCTGGGCTCAGAACATTGTGCGGTTTCTTACTATTCAATATCTTATTTCCGTTAACTACTCCCTTTTCAATCGCTTTTTGATTTTTGGCGAAATTTATGATTTGGGTTTGACCATTCAAAGCATCATACAGCAAGACTTTCCCTGACAAGACATCTCCGATTCCTAAAATAATTTTCAGCACTTCCGTAGCTTGAAAGCTTCCTAAGACTTGTGGAACCACTCCCAGAACACCCGACATCGCACAACTCGGAATGGTTATTCCCTCTTCATTTTCAGGAAACAAACAGCGATAAGAAGGTCCATTTTGATAGTTAAACACCGAAACTTGCCCTTGAAATTTGTGAATAGAAGCGTACACGACTGGAATTCTTTTGGCCACCGCCACATCGTTAATCAAATACCGAACGCTAATGGTATCAGTACAATCGACTATGATTTGGTACTTTGCTACAATAGTTCCTGCATTATTAGGCTCGAAAAATTCAGGAAAAACTTCAATTTCCACTTCAGGATTGAGCGCTGTTAAGGCTTGTTTTGCCACCATGACTTTGGGCTTCCCAACCTCCGAAATCGTATACAATGGTTGCCGATGCAAGTTGGATTCGTCGACCACATCGCCATCTGCAATTCCGATATGTCCGACACCAGCTATTACTAAGTTCTGCAAAACGGGACAACCCAATCCACCAGCACCAATCACCAAAACACGAGCGTTTTGTAGTTTTTGCTGGCCGTGGTCACCCACTTCAGAAAGGATGATTTGTCGGGAATAGCGAGTGTTGTTTTGCATTTTAAAGTATTGTAATTAATTCTGTTTAAACATTTAAGTCATGTAAGCATCCTTTTGATTGACTAGGTTTTAAAGAAAAAATGAAGTCCATAAAAGTAAATCCTTGAATTCGATTCAATAATAAAAACAATCTGATGCATTTTGCTTTAAATACTATTTTCAATCCGCTCCTATGAACTTTTACCACTCATTTTATAAATGAAATTGCTACTATTTAAAAACTTAATTGACTTAAATGTTTCATTTTTTTAATAATTTGTGAATAGCAAAAAAAGTTCTTTATCATCCTCCAGCAAATGGAGGTAAAAAAGCGATAACGTCAGCTTCTTTTAAAGCAACTTCGTCATTGCATAAGGATCGATTCAAAGCAATGCTATAAACTGTTTTTTGAAAAGCGGGAAAACGATTTTCGATTGCACTTTTCAATCCCAAAAGTGTAGTCACATCGGCCTTCAATTCTAATGATTCTTCAGGGCAATGGGTGATTTCTGCCAGCAAACCAAAATATTTTAGCGTAACTCTCATTGATTTAAATTTTTATACTCTTCAGGTGTATTGATATTTTGTAATTGGGCACTCCATTGTTCAGGAACACTTAGGGTTTGATGGCTAAGCTCTTCGACAAATTTCCTTACTTTTAATTGGTTTGCTGATAAAAATTCTGGCAAAAGAATCCGTACCGACCGATCATACACTGCCACCAAAGGACAGGATTTTTCATCGACTTGTACTTGCGTCATTTGATATGCATTTGAGTGAGCATCGACCAACCACTGTAGCAATTCGGAGGAAATCATTGGAACATCGACACTCAAAATCAGATTCCGTTTGGTAGCGGTATGTTTCAAAGCGCTATAGATTCCTCCCAAGGGTCCTTTGTTGGAAACAATATCCGAAATACGGGTTACACCCAAAGCATCATATCGTTCATCCGAAGAGACAATTACGATATTCCCCCCCACTACAGGCGTTACCGCAGCGATAATATTGGCCATAAAAGATTGTCCTTTCCATTCCAAAAAACCTTTGTCTGTACCCATGCGCTGACTTTTCCCTCCAGCCAAAATATAAGCAGTTATAACGTTTTCCATAGCTCTATTCTAATTAATTGAAAAATATTCAATGACGTATTAAATCGATTTCTTTTTTAAGTCTTTTATCTTTCGTCTATTATCTTCTTATGCGGTTGTATACAATTTTAAAATAGCAATACCTAATACCAAAGCTAAAACGTAACGCAACTGATGGGTATTCATTTTTTTACTACCAAAAAAGGCTCCCAATAATCCTCCTACAAAAACAATTCCTATCAATGGTAATGAGGCTTCTGGTACAATACCCCCTTTGGAAACAAAACCAATTAATCCAGAAATTGAATTCACCAAAATAAATAATGCCGAAACCGCGGCAGTTTGTTTCATATTCGCCCAGCCCAAAAGCAAGAGTACGGGACTCAATACAATTCCCCCTCCGATTCCTAATAACCCCGACAAAAAACCAATTACAGCACCAATACCCAAGGCCAAAGGAAGATTTACCGCTCGTAATTCCGTTATTTCTTTTCCAAAAAATCCCAGTAATCTTAGCACTGCAAAAACCAAAACAGTGGCTAACATGATTTTATAATAAAACGCATTAATCGTCAAAAAACCACCTAAAAAAGAAAACGGAATCGAGGTAATTGCAAAAGGATAAAACAACAACCAATTCATTTTTTTTTCTTTATAATAAAAATAAAAAGATACCGCCGAAACTAAAATATTCAACACCAAAGCGGTTGGTTTCATAAACGTCATGGGCAAGGCAAAAAGACTCATCAAAGCCAAATAGCCACTTGCTCCACCATGCCCCACACTAGCGTACAAAAAAGCCACAATGGGCAAAAGTAGTAACAAGAGTGGTGAATCAAAAAGCAAAGCAACCGTCATACTATAATTGTTTTAATTGTTCGTCTAAAAATGTCCAACAAGAGCGATTGATGGCTTCAAATGAAGCGATTAAAGATTTACCGTAAGGAGTCAAAACCGAGCCTCCTCCACTTTTTCCTCCAACTTGAGTTGTTATCAAAGGGCTAGGTGCTGATCGGTTAGATTCGTCCACCAACTTCCACGCTTTTTGATACGACAAATTCATGGCTTTTGCGGCTTTGTTCAACGAGCCTGTCTCGTCTATAAGCTTTAGCAGCTTTACGCGACCTTCGCTTATCAAAATTCCATCCTCGGATTCAATCCAAATTTTACTTTTAATTTTCAATTGTCGTTTCGTTATCTTTTATCAAATATAACGAAATGTATTGTATTCCACCCTACTTAACATCATAAAGTATTCTTATCTATCAAATGCTGATGTGAAATACTGAAATTCAGACTAGAGCAAATAGACCTGTACCATATCTCCTTTTTGTAATTCATAATTGCCTTCGGGTACATAAACCAACGCATTGGCAAGCGAAAAAGAATTCAACATTGACGAGGCTTGATGCGATAAAATCTTCACCCCTTCGTCAGTAACAAAAGCTTTTAAAAATTGAGAACGAGTAGCATTTACCGTTAAATTATCTTTGATACCTATTCGTTTTGTAGCATCAAACCGAGCAGATGCACCAGAAATCATTTGCAATGTTGGCAACACATACACATAAAAACAGGTCAAACAAGCCGCAGGATTTCCAGGCAATGCAAAAATCATCTTTTCATTTACTTTTCCTGCAAAAAGAGGTTTCCCAGGTTTTTGATTCACTGTATGAAACAAGGTTTTTACTTGTAATTCCTGAAGTGCTTGCGCTACAAAATCATAATCCCCTACCGAAATCCCACCAGAAACCAGCACCACTTCATGATGAGCTATAGCTTCTTGAAGGGTATTTTTAGTACTTTCAAAATCGTCTTTTACTGAATACAGCGTCACATTTTGATAAAAAGCATCTAATAAGGCGACTTCCAACATTACACCATTACTTTCATACACTTTCCCGTAAGTCAAAGGCAAACCAGGAGCAAGCAATTCGTTGCCTGTTACCACTATACCTACACTTTGTTTTTTATACACCGGCACACTAGTTACCCCCAAAGCAGCCAAAAAACCTATAGCTGCAGCATCTAGTAACGTACCTTTTTCAAGAGCTAGATCTTCCTTTTTAATTTGCTCTCCTATAGGTCGAATGTTATCATGGAGTTTTGGAATGGTTTGCAAGGTTAAAACTGATTGCTCAACTAAAACTTTCTCAATCGGAATCATGGCTTGTCCCGAATCAGGTACAGGAGCGCCAGTGAATATTTTTACAGCTTGACCTGGTTGCAATACAAAAGATTCGGCATCACCCGCTTTGATTTCACCAATAATTTGATAGCTCAAACTTTCATGTAAGCAAACCACATAACCATCCATAGCCGATTGTCGAAAAGGAGGCATATTGATTGGTGAAAGGATGGATTGTGAAAGTATCTTTTTTCTAGCTTCAAGCAAAGAACAATTTTCTTCTTGAGGAGTTGGTATATTACTTTGTAAAATTGAGAAGGCTTCTGAAACGGTAATCATAAAAATCAGTTTTTGATGCTTTCAAAAATACAATTCCGAATTGATTTTACTGTGTCAGAATGTAACATAAATCGTCTTTATTGTTGTTGTTTATTCCCTGAAGGCAAATAGTACAACCATCCAAAACCGATTAAAAAAAGAATTAAAGATGCTATAAAAGCAGGAATTAATATCTCTCGATTGTTTTCTAATGCATTGTTCAAAGCGGCATACAACAACCAAATTTGTATGGTGACATTCAATATCAAAATGAATATCAACGTAGAAAGGATATTATTAAGTTTGTTAGGATTGGCTTGATTCTGACTGGTTCTAAAAGTGCTCATAATATTTTTGTTAGTTTAAACTACTTTAGCTTCCTGTTGCCCTGCTTTTACATAGAGATCGTTTCCTTTTAAAAAAACTTCTAAGTTTGGTAATGCTCTTGGTGGAGGCCCTGCTAACACTTCTCCTGTATTGGCATCAAAGGAGCCGTTATGACAAGGGCAATAAATTACATTTGTACCCGGTTTATAAAAAACAGAGCAAGACAAATGAGTACACTTTTGTTCATAAGCTTTGAATTCACCTGATTCTAAATGTATCAAAATGTAGGGAATAGTACTGCCTTCAATGACAAATGCACGAGTGCCACCTACAGGAATTTCGTCTTTTTTACACACAAAATGCTCGCCTTCTACTTCCTCTTTTGGAAGTATGTAAGCTTTTGCGGCTACTAGTCCACTTCCTACCATTAATCCGCCAGAAACTAGCGTAAGAAACTTAGCGAAATCTCGTCGGCTAACATTACTCGCTTGCTGCTTGAGAATAGGAAAATCTTTTTTCCAATTTTTATTTAAATTATCTTCTTTTGACATAAGACAGTTATCTGTTTTCGGTTATTAGTTATGAGTTGTGAGTTGTCGGTTATTGGTGTTTAATGTGCTGTGAAGTTACCCCTTTGGAGTTGGGAATTTTTAATAAATGATTAATTCCGTACTTCCTTTAGGCATCATAATATTAACTTTGGTATTGACCACTTCTTTTCCAAAAATAAAAGTATTGATTGGACTACTATTGGGACGCATTTCTTCTATTTCGGCTCGGGTTCCATAAAACAAAGCACCACTAGGACAAACAGTTGCACACATGGGTTTTTTACCAATGCTTGTTCGGTCATAACACATGGTACACTTCATCATCAAATCGTAGGATTCCTCTTTTTTGGGCACGCCAAACGGACAAGCCATCACACAATTGGAACAACCTATACAACGTTCAGTATTGGCGGTATGCACGATACCGAACTCGTCTTTTGAGATGGCATCGGCTGGGCAAACATTGGCACATACTGGATCATCGCAATGCATACAAACCTGAACTGTGGTTTGGATTGTCGACGCTCTATCTACATAATTGACATGAATCATAGAGTCCTGTCCATTAGTCTCGCATTCGGCACAAGCCATTTCACAAGCTTTGCAACCAATGCATCTTTGCATATCTACAAAAAATTCCTCGTTTGTATTGAAACTGGTGTAATTCATATTTCTTTTTTATAGATTAAACACTAGCAAATGCAGTTGATTCTCTAGAAGGTCCAGCTATTTCTTTTAGGGGTTCCAAATGACAAGCGCAAACTTTAAATTCAGGTATTTTAGAAACGGGATCTAAAGTTCCTGGTGTTAACTGATTCGCTGATTTTTTTCCTGACCAATGATAAGGGATAAAAACAGTATCTTCTCTGATGGTTTCAACTATATTCGCAGGAAAAATTCCTTCACCCCTTCGAGTAGACACTTTTACTAATTCTCGTTGTTGAATACCATATTGCTCAGCCAATTTGGGATGAATTTCTAGCAGCGGTTCTGGAAATTGATCTACTAATTTCCCTATACGTCGAGTTTGTGTTCCACTTAAATACTGAGAAACCACTCGACCTGTAGTCAAAACCACTGGATAATCTGCATCAACTACTTCGCCCGGTAATTTATATGGTGCAGGATTAAAATGCGCTTTACCGTCTGGAGTTTTAAATTTTTTATCTTCCCAAAGTCTTGGAGTTCCAGGATGATCCTCGGTGGGACATGGCCAAAAAATACCCATATTATCTTCTATTCTTTTATAGGTAATTCCGTTATAATCGGCTGTTCCTCCTTTAGACGCTACTCGTAATTCGTTAAAAATTGCCTCACTATTTTCATAAGTAAATTTATCCTTAGCTCCCAAGCGATCCGCCAACTCTAATAAAATAGAAGTATCCGTTCTAGCATCACCTGGAGGCGTTACTGCTTGACGAATACGGATGACGCGACCTTCTGCCGAAGTAGTAGTGCCTTCCTCTTCTTCTTGTAAGGAACCCGCTAAAATCATATCGGCATGACGAGCCGTTTCATTCAAGAAAAAGTCAATACAAACGTAGTATTCTAATTTCTCTAGTGCTTCACGTACGTAATTGCTGTTTGGTAATGACACTAGAGGGTTGAAACAAATCGAAATCAATCCCTTAATTTCTCCACGGTGAATGGCTTCGATAATTTCATAAGCAGACAAACCTTTTCCGGGTAAGTCTTTTTCATTGATTCCCCATACTTCAGAAATATACTTACGGTGTTCAGGGTTTTCAATGTCGCGATTTCCAGGTAATTGATCACATTTATGACCGTGTTCTCTTCCTCCCTGACCATTCCCTTGCCCTGTTATCGTTCCGTAACCACAATAAGGTTTCCCGATTCTACCTGTTGCCAATACTAAATTAATACAGCCTACAACATTATCTACTCCTTTAGAATGGTGTTCAATTCCTCGTGCGTGTAATAAAAAACTAGTTTTTGCTTTGCCCCATAATTCCGCTGCAGCCTTTATTTTATTTCGATCAATTCCGGTCACTTCCTCTGCCCATTCTAGAGTATAATCTTTAACCGCATCAATGGTTTCTTGAAATCCAGAAGTGTAATTATCAATAAAATCGTGATCCAAAAGATCATGATCTACTAAATATTTCAACATAGCACCATACAAAGCTGAATCCGTTCCTGGACGAACATCCAAATGAATATCGGCTGTTCTTGCTAAAGGAATCATCCTTGGATCGACAACAATAATCTTAGCACCACGGTCACGTGCTTTCCAAATCCAATGGGTTAGCGTAGGAAACGTTTCACTAATATTGGCCCCAGCCACAATAATGACTTCGGCATATTCTAAATCAGAATAGTTATTTGAAGCTCTGTCCAAACCAAAGGCTTTTTTATTACCCGCTCCTGCACTCACCATGCACAAACGACCGTTATAATCTAAGTTTTTGGTTTTTAAGGCTACCCTAGCAAATTTTCCAACCAAATAACTTTTTTCGTTGGTCAATGAAACACCTGAAAGCATCGAAAAAGCATCTTTACCATATTTTTCCTGAATACGTTGTATTTCTGAAACGGTTGTACCTAAAGCCTCGTCCCAAGAAGTAGGTACAAATCCTTTACCCTCAATCCTTTTAAGTGGAGAAAGTAATCGGTCTGGATGATTGTTTTGCAAATAGCGTTGTACTCCTTTGGGACACAATCTTCCTTCGTTAAATGGAAATTCCATCCAAGGTTCAAAACCAACCACTTTATTGTCTTTGACCAATAACTCAATGCCACACTGCATACCACAAAAGCAACAATGGGTTTTTACATTTTTGTCAGGTTCGTCTTTACCGTCGTAACCATCCTTGGGAGCATAATTCAAATGTGGCCCAAACTTGGCAATGATATTTTCTTCTGCTGTAGGTAATTTTGCCATTTTATATATTATTAGCCCCCTAACCCCCAAAGGGGGAATTAGTGATTGGGATTTTTTTATTTTCTTAAATTCCTTATTTTATCTTCAACAATTCCCACTTTGAGGGTTGGGGGGCTTTATCCAAACAAATTCCCTCCAGCTTGTCTTGCTTTCAAATGAGCTTGTGCCAATCGAGATCTCTTTCCTTCAGGACTCAAGTCCAAGTGAGAGGTACCGTCTTCATGAGAAAAATCAAAACCTAACTCCTCTGTTACTGTTTTCAAATCTTGAATGTGCAATTTGGTAGCAAATTCTTCCCCAGTATGAGGACAAACCGCCATACCCATCTTCATACCTTGTTTTTTATAGATATGTGCCCCAATTTGAGCGGGTCTTTGAATGATGTGGAAAAACTTTCCAAAGGGAATCCAAATCAAAAATAGTATCACCGTAACAGCATGTAAAACTGCTAAGAAATCAAAGGCAAAACCTTTCATGAATTGATAAGAATAGGTCAAACCTAAACCCGTTACTGAAATAGCAATTAACAAAATCAATGGCAATAAATCACCTTCAAAAGTTTGGGTAGCAATTAAACCTGGATTGGTTAAACGTCTTCTTAAATAATATAAAGACCCAAAAATCACCAAGTACGAGGACCAATTCAAAGCATGAAAAGTTAGAAAAGCCATAATAGAATCGAGTTCAAAATCCATTACTTTAAAACCAAAGAAATAGGCCTCATAGGTAGAAATAGTATTGGGCGCCATTGCGAAATGAATCCAACCAAAGGTGAGTGGAATGGTAATCAAAAAAGCAGAGGTACAGCCCACGGCAATCATAAAATGTGCTAACCAACGGTATTTCCCTCTTGGATAAATAAATTTTTGAAAAGCAATATTTTCAACTGATTCCTTCGTGGCAAACCAAAAATGAGAAAACACTTTACCGGTTACCAAATAAGTAATTCCCCTTTTGAAATAAATCCATGTCGGCGGGCGTTGTAACCACACCGAATAACGATAGACAATTCCGAAAAAAGCAAAAACGGTTCCAAATAAATAGGTAATTAAAGCCGCATCAAAATTTTGCAAATTTCTGGAACCAAAAAACACCAACACAATCATAACTATAGAAAGCCCTGTTGCAATTAGTAATGCTTTGGTATTAAGATTTTTATTTTTCATTATATTTTATAACAAATTAAATACTCAAGACTTTCAATTAACTTGGTTTTTCACAACCTTTTCTATTATAAAACCACCAATTAATGATTGTAGCTAAGATACTAAATAAAATCAAACCAATAAAGAATTGATTTACAGTACCATTAGAAGATAAATTATTTCCAATTAATTTTGAGAAAATAAAAGGCCCAAAAGCAGCTATAGCAGCAGTCCACCCAATAACACCGGCAGCTTGACGCGGATCGTGTGAAAAAATAATAGGATATTGTCTAAAGGTACCAGCGTTACCAACACCTGTAAAAAAGAACATCACTAATATTACCCCAACAAACATCGGAAACTGATCTAAACTAGTAGGAGCGACAAGACCTTGAACAATCAAAATAATTGAGCCACCAATAATACCAACCCCTGTAAGCGTAGTCAAAATAGCACCACCCACTCTATCGGCTACAAAACCAAAGGCTACACGGCTCGCAGAACCAATTAATGGGCCATAAAAAGCATATACTAAAGGATCCGGAGCATTAGGAAAATCGCCATATAAGAACTTAATCATTAATGGAAATGCAGCTGATAGTCCAGCAAAAGTTCCAAAAGTCATCACATAAGTAATAGTACAATACCAAGTATGTTTGTTACCAAAAATATCCATTTGCTCTTTTATAGAAGAATGCATGGGAATACTTTTCAAATACAACCAGCTTATAATCGCAAGAAGCACCAAAAAAGGAACATACCAGAAGGCTGCAGATTGAATAAAAATTTGCTTATTCACAACCGCTTTATTATCTGAACTTAAATTATTTAAGATTTTTTCCGCTAGTTTTGGATTTGCATTAGCTATAGCTTTGGCTTTGGCTTTGGCAGGTAAGGCTGATAAAAGTGTAGCAGTGTCAGCTGAAGCAATAGTAGCCTTCACAGAATCTAAAACAGTAGGTTTTATAGAAGATAATAAGGCGTTCTGCACTTCAACTTCTAGTGTACCAAAAACCTCTTTTTGTTTGGCAACGTCTACAGTTTTAAAAACATTTAAAGCTTCTTTGGCATCAATACTTGTAAAAATAGAACCTGCACCATAAAGACTTACACTTAAAATAAGAGGTGTTACAAACTGAGCCAAAGACACACCAAAGTTACCAATACCCGCTTGTATCCCTAACGCAGTTCCTTTGAGTCTTTTTGGAAAAAACAAACTCGTACTTGGCATGTATGACGAAAAATCACCTCCACCAAAACCACACGTAAAAGCCAAAACCGCAAATACCCAAAAAGGAGTACTGTTGTCCATAACCGCAAAACCAATTCCAACAACAGGAATTAATTTTATAATGGTCGCCCAAGCTACCACGTGTCTTGTTCCAAAAATTGGTAAAATAAAGGTGTGTACTATCCTTAAAAAACCTGCAGCTAATCCTGGAATAGCCACCAACCAAAAAAGTTGATCTTTTGAAAAAGAAAATCCTAAGCCTGGTAATTTTACCGCAATTACACTCATCATAAACCATGAGGCAAAGGACAATATTAATGAAAGTGTAGTTATTGTTAGCGTTTTCCAAGCAATTGCGCTACCTGTATTTTTCCAAAATTCGTTATCTTCTGGTTCCCATTTATCTAGCCATGTTTTCATGTGTGATTTTTTTTTATGTTAGCAATACTTTTAAAAAATGATTATCTATAAATTTTCGATGTTTTTGCAAATAAAACACCTATTATTCATGTTCTATATGTTTAGAAAACTGAGGAATTTGTACTCGGATAGCTTTGATGATGGTTTTGTGCATCCATAGTAAACAAATCGTTGAAATAGCAAAAATGAAGATCCAAGAACTCGTCCACAAACCGGTTGTACTGAGCAAATACCCAAAAATGATAGGCCCCAAAAAACCACCTAAACCTCCGATTAACCCAACCATTCCTCCTACTACACCCACTTCATTAGGAAAGTACTCTGGTATGTGTTTGTATACCGCCGCCTTACCAATTCCCCATGAAATCCCAATCAAAATGACTAAAACTAGGTATACCCACATATTGGCTTCAAACTTAATTTGGGTAATTCCTTTAGCAATAAGTTCCTTCTTTTTGACCGCCTGATTTTGTTTCACTAGTATTTCCTGCCAAGAAGTTTTTTCTGGAAAAATAGCTGCTTTTTCAGTTTCAACATTTTTTTTGCTGTTGATAGTGTGAACTTTATCATCAATTTTTATTTCATTGGAAGTGATTTGGGTAACCACACCACTATCAGTGGCTAAAACTCCTGGTCCAGCAGTGAAAATCTCCATTTTGGGAAACATCAACAAAAAACTGATTACGATTGAAGAACCCAACACCCAATACATTACTTTTCGTGCCCCAAATTTATCAGATAGATAACCGCCAAAGGCTCTAATTACTCCAGAAGGCAAGCTAAATAGTGTAGCAAACATACCTCCCATGACTAATGAAGTTTGGTAAACATTCATAAAATTGGGTAATAACCATTGAGAATAGGCTACAAAACAACCAAAAACTAGAAAATAGTATGCTCCAAAACGCCAAACACGAACGGATTTAAGAGGTTTTAAAAGATTTTTAATCTCCTTACCTTCTACAGCTGATTTCTTATTTTTAGCAAAAAAGATAAAAAATAAACCCATAATTATTAAAACAACGCCATAAGTAATGGGTAACATTTTCCAACCTTCGGAAGGATTATCTTGAGAAAAATTGGTCAACAAAGTGGGCGCTACAAAAGTAGTGATAGCAGCACCTGCATTTCCCATCCCAAAGATACCCAACGCTCTTCCCTGCCAATGTTGCGGATACCAAACAGAGGTATACCCAATACCAACGGCAAAACTAGTCCCAACCATTCCGAAAAGAAAACTCAAAACAGCGAAACTCCAAAAACTAGTTGCTAGGGGCAATAAAAAAAGAGGAACCGCACAAAGTAACAATAACATAGAAAAAACTATTTTACCTCCAAACTTATCGGTCAAAATACCTATTGGTAGTCTGAAAATCGATCCTGATAAAATAGGAATTCCAAGCAACCATCCCACTTGTACCACACTCCAGTTGAAAATACCACGATCTACCAAAAAAGTAACCAATACACCATTGAGTGTCCAACAAGCAAAGCAAATGGTAAAAGCCAAGGTATTTAGAAAAAGGATTTTATGAGATTGTACTAAATTATTCATAAATTGTTTTTATATCAATTGTTACAAGAAACATATTATTTTCAAACAAAAAAGGGGATTAAAATCCCCTAATTTAATTAAAAAAACCTAAACATCAACACTTTAGGCCTATTTGTTATTTGTGCTAAATAATTTTGGACTGAAAGAAACCATTACCCAAGCCCAGTTGTTGCCATCGGCAGCATTGGTAACATTTTTAACTCGCTCTAAAGTAGAAGAGGTAAATATTTGTGAAAAACCACCACTTAAAACGATGTCTTTTTGCAAGGCATAAGAGGCGGTAAAGTCAATTTCTGTCCCTAAATAGCTATCCATTTTTTTGCCTTGAGCATCAAATACTTTACTAGGTGCATTAAAAATATGAGGCACTAAAGTAAATTGCCACTGCTTATTTTTGTAATTCAATTTTAAATAAGCATCTTGTAAACCCACATTATTTTGGTGATTCCCTACATAAAAATAATCCATCAAACCATTAAAGGCATGGTTGGTACCGAACAATGGTGTAAATGATTTCAGCTTAGCATCGGTATCATTTTGATCTTTTCCTGAAAGATATTCATACCCTAATCCTGCTGAAAAACCATCCACAATAGCATAATTTACAAAACCTGAAGCATACCAAGCGCTCAATTGTTTGCCTGCACTTTGTCCTGTTTGCGCGTACAATCCTAAATTAGCATCCCACTTGTTTTCTTTATAAGTAAGATAGGTCCCAAAGGTTTGCTTGTAATCTACTTCTAATTCGTTTGTATTTTTTTGAAATTCATACCCTGTATTTAAAAACAACAAACTCATGTTGATTTTTGACCAGTTATTATGAAACCATGCATATTGCATCGATTTGTAATTGGTGGTATAAGGATTTTTAGGTTCCACCAAATTCTCCGCATTAGCATTTAAAGCAAACCCTAAATCGAGTTGGCTTTTACCTTTTTTGTAACTGATTAATGCCGCATCATGACTTTGTCCTTGTTGCAACCAATCAATACCTCCCATAATTCTTTCATTGTCATACGAAAGTACTTGTCGTCCTAATCGTGTTGACCAATTGTCATTAAAATTATATTTTGCCCAAGCTTCAAAAACAGCCAAACCGTTTTTACCAGCAGTGGCAGTTGTGGCAGCATCTCCCCAAGTACGAATGTCTTGAACGCTTAACTTGGTTGTTAATTTATCTTGATGAAAAGAGAAATTGACACGAGAGCGTTGCGAGATAAACGAAGTGGCATCTTCCGAATCTAAAAGAGGACTTTTAAAACCATTTCTGAATTCAAATCGAGGTCGTAACTGAAGATCAACATCAAACTCTTGCGAAAAAACATGATGACTACAACCGATTATCGCGACAAGGAAAAACTTTTTTAGAGTATTCATTTTAAATGTATTTAATTTACTGTTCAAAAATAAAAGACATATTTATCTTTTATTATGATAAAAATCATTTTATGTTAAATTTATTAAAAATATTTATAAGCTTTGTAAGTTTTTAATAATTAAATCAAAAACAGGCTTAATTTAAGAATTAGTGTAAGTATGCACACTATTCTGTGCAGTAGGTAAATAATTCACTCCAAACCAACAGATTAACAAGATCAAAAAGGCAGATGCCAATAAATACATGGCTTTTTTATCTTCTCTTGGATGGTAGAATCGATAATGGATGTAAAGAATATAACCGATCCAGGTTAAAAAGGCCCAAGTTTCTTTTGGATCCCAAGTCCAATAATGCCCCCAAGCTTCTTTGGCCCATAATGCCCCAAATAACAATCCTAAAGTTAAGAATGCCGTGCCTATGTACACCAAATTATCAGCCATTTGAAGGCTATTACTAGATGGTTTTAGAATTTCTTTAATAGCAACAAGACAAGAAACACCAAGCGCAGCATACGAAAACAAATACACAATAACATGAGGTACAAACCAAGGACTCTGCAACGCTGGCATTAACGTTTGGGAGTACATATCAGGATTAAAATAGTTTAAAGTAAGAAACAAAAATGCCATAAGAATAGTGTAAAACAATATCCAAATGTATTTCCATCTCAGATAAAAAACGGTTCCGATAATGGGCAAAAATAAAGCGTACCACAATCGGGTTTCACCCAAAGTTCTCATGGGTGGACGGTCTAACATCTGCCATAAATAAACTACAAAACCAATAATAACTAGTATTGCCATGGCATTAAAAACCAAACCTACTTTTAAAAAAGTATTCGAGTTTTTAAACGACAACAGTAAGAACACTATGGACAACAACCATAATACTCCACTGACATAATAAAATGAATTATAATCAATCATTTTTTTTAGATTTTACATTGCCAATAAAAAAGAGATAAATTGCTCCAGCAATCATCATAAAGACTCCTGTGTATACTACAGGCAACCAAGGGTCTTTTACCAACTCAATAGTTGATGTGGTTGAGTATTTTCCAAATCGATCATCATAACTCAATTGATACATTTTCCAACCCATGACCTCAAAAGGCTTGTTTACTTCTACCACAGCCGAATATTCTTCCTTGTCAACGGTGAACACTTTTATTTTTGAACTGAATTTTTTAGGCTCCGGTTTCGTTAAAACCAAATATTGATGTTGATCTAAATTCAAAGATTGTTGATCGTACAAAAAAGACCCCGAGGCTAACCAACCCTCACTTTTAAAACCGCTACTTTTATTAACCACTTTAACATAAACCGCTGGAGTAGCTCCTTCTTGATTTACGGAACGGTACATAGATTCAAAGCGGACGGCATCAGGAATATAGTCGACAACTTCAACTTCATAATTATTTTCTAGTTGGGCCTTGACACCTTTTTTGACTAAAATCAAATTTTTACCTTTCTCTTTGATCAGTTCTCCCTTTTGGTTGATCAGAGCTAATTTGGGTGCAAATTCTTCCATTACAAAATCTTCCAAAACCACAGCAATCGGCATGACAACAGCTTTATTATTCTCGTCATTAGCCACCCAAGAGATCTTACCCTCTTTGAGCTCCATGGTATAACGAATCAAATCGCTCGAACCAAAAATTCCAGCATTTAAAGCTATATACAGCCCCAAATGATTGGCCAAAAAACCTAAATTAGAACGAATTCCCAAACTGATTCTTTTGATACTAACCATTAACAAAGCGGTAGAAAAAAAGAAAACTAAAAGTAAGAAATACCAAGTTTGTGTGATTTTATTTAATCCCAAAAGGGTAACAAAACTTGGCTCGTTTTCAGGAATTTGAGGTACAGTTCCTATTAGCATTGTCAATAGCAATACCATCACAATAGCTACCATTGAAGCGGGCACACGAGTGATCCACCTGATGAGTTTTGAACTTTTAAAAAGAACAAAACTCATGGTGCAAAACACGATATGAATCACAAAAGAGATCATGTTAAAAGGCCATTCCAAACGTAACTCAAGACTGTTGCCGAGTACTATTTGCAAAACAACCCCCAAAAGGAATAGCGTAACACCCACAATGATGGACTCTCTATACCCCCATGATGTCTCATTTCTAGTTTTATTTTCCATACTTACTTTCTCTTTCCTTTGCCTTAGCATCCCAAGTTGGCAATACTTCTTTTTTCCATTTTTCTTTGTCGGCATGCAATTTTTTCATGTTCAACCCTAAGTATTCTTGAGCTTTAGCTTTTGTAGAAATATCAGGCATTGGTACTGGCGTTTTTTGACCTAAAGCAGCCAAAACTCTCGCTAATTTTACACGAGCATCGATGGCTATAGCTAAACCAGAGGAAACAGTTCGACCAATTTCAACTGGAGCATGAAAAGATGCACCGTGACCAGCTGTAGCATAATCCCAACGCCATTGTGCGTGACGAATATCCATCAAGATATCTTTCATTTGAGCCTCTTTAGCTCCTAATTTCCATGCTTGACCTGCTTCAATATGTGCTTTTACTAAATTTTCTTCCAAAGAAGTTACATTTTCCTTAATACTTTTTTGACGGGTGTACACATCGTCAATCAAAGAATTGGCATCGTCTCTATGACAAACCTGACAAGAATTTTGAACATTGTTTAAAGGAGATTGTAAGTGGTGATCGGTAAATTTGGTTCCTCCTTCTGTTTTATAAGGCATGTGACAATCGGCACAAGAAACCCCTTTTTTGGCATGAATCCCCGTGGTGAAGGTTTCGTAATCAGGGTGTTGCGCTTTAATCATTTTGGCTTTACTTATTGGGTGTACCCAGTCTTCAAAGCCTTTTTCATCAAAATATTTTTCAATCGCTTCTGCCGTCATTCCTTTTTCCCATGGGAAAGTCAGATAAGGAACTTTTGGATTCTCTACTGTTTTTTTATCAAAGTAGTATTCAACGTGGCATTGCGCACAAACCAACGATCTCATTTCGTTATGCGTAGCTTTTTTAATGTCTTTTCCTTGTTTGGCATACGCTTCGATCAAAGCAGGACGAGTAATGGTCAAATTCATTGTTTTCGCATCATGACAATCCGCACAACCAATTGGATTTACAATTTCTGGTCCCAATTTTTCAAAAGAAGTTTTATAGAATTCAGCTACTCCTCTTTCGGCCATAATACGAGGCACATCAGGACTTTTACAGGTCCAACAAGTTCCTGGCATCCCTTTGGTCGTATCGTTTGGATACAAATTGCCGGTACGTAGCGTATTTCGAATATCTTTGATCGCATAGGCATGACCACGACCTTGTGTATAATCTTTTGCGAAAGCATAACCCGCCCATAAAATCACTAATTTTGGGTTTTCGGCCAATTCATCAATCATGGCACTACCGTTATACATACTTCTAAATGAAGTGTCTTGTGTAGCCATATAGGTTTCGTATTGCTGCGGAAATTGTTCACCCCACACTGCATTACGAGGGTCATTTTCGTGGATATCCTTTTTTTCTAAGCCTGCAAATCGAGATTCATATTTTCGTTCGATGATTGATGAGGCTAAAATTCCTAATACAAATACGATTAGGATTGTACCGATAAGAAACGACCAATTTCTTATGTTTCTTTTTTTGATTGGATCCATTTTAAGTGCTATTTATTTATTTTTTATTTTTCTCTTCTAATTGTTTTGCTAACCATTCTGGCATTTTATCATCCTCTTCGGTTGTTTTTTTTCCGAGCATGGAGGAGGTTGACAAACTTTTGGTTCTACCGTGAGGCATTTCTCTATGACAATCCCAACATTTTCTGTCGGTTCTATGTACATCATAATCTGCCATTAGGCTAGATTGTTTTGGATTTTTTAATTGTCTATCGTGACAACGAATACAATTTTCTTTTACTACTTTTTGACCGGGTTCGTGCATGATTATGGCTTCGGGTTCCGTTCGGGTGGTGAACACAAAGGCATGATACAAACCATCTTTCGCTTTAAAGAAATATTTATTAAAAACATTGTCGTGCGGTACATGACAATCATTACAAGTTGCTTTTTTGGCATGAGAAGACACCATCCAAGTAGCATATTCTGTATTCATAACATGACAATTAATACAAGCCTTTGGATCATCAGAGGCATAGGACGCCACGTTACCAATTTTTAGCATGTACAATCCCAAACCAAGAATAATCCCTATTAGCAACAATACTGCAGGGCGCCATTCTGGTGGCGGATACATTCTTCTAATCCATCGTGCTTTCATTTTTGTTAGTCGTTTGAATTCTAATTATTACTTTATTATAAACAAAAATATTAAAGACATTTTTGTCTTTTTATGATAATTATCATTTTAATAAAAATTTAGTAGCTATTTGTAATTAATTAACACTTGAGAATTTCAATTAAAGATAAATTTGTCTTTTATTGAAAAATAAGTACCTTTGTACCCAATTTTAATTCAAATAGTATGAACACAACAAACACTACTACCATAGGAGAATTTGTAGCAAAAGATTTTAGGACCGCTGCAGTATTCTCTAAATACGGAATCGATTTTTGCTGTAAAGGCAACAGAACTATAGCAGAAGCCAGCGAAAAAAAAGGGGCTGATAGCCAAACTATAATTAATGAAATCGAAGCTGTTCTAGCCAACACAACCGATACGACAATTGATTTCAAATCTTGGCCTTTGGATTTATTAGCCGATTATATTGAAAAGACGCATCACCGTTTTGTAGTTGAAAAGACCAATGTATTGCTTCCTTTTTTAGATAAATTATGTAAAGTTCATGGACCTAGTCATCCTGAATTATTAGAAATTAATACCCTATTCTTGGGTTGCGCTGCAGATATGGCACAACATATGAAAAAAGAAGAATTGGTTTTATTTCCTTTCATCAAGAAAATGGTCAATGCTACTTTAACTGATCAATTATTAGAACAACCCCATTTTGGAACCGTGGAAAATCCTATTGCCATGATGATGCATGAGCATGAAAACGAAGGCGATCGCTTTAGAAAAATTGCTGAATTGACCAACAATTATACGCCTCCTTCCTATGCTTGCAATACTTTTAAAGTAACCTTTGCCATGCTTCAGGAATTTGAACAAGATCTTCACAAACACATCCACCTTGAAAACAATATTTTATTTCCAGCAGCTGCTGAACTTGAGAAAAAATTTGTAGCCTAGTTGAATTATTTTAAAAATACCCTAAATGCGATGAATACATTTTTTTGCATTTAGGGTTTTGTGTTTTCTATAAACTTTTGTTTTTCAGTTTGTATTATTTTTTTACGTAGCCAGCAATAATTATCAATAAAATAATAATCTATTTTGCGATAAAAGCTCAAAACAATCTAGATTAATTTGAATAAATTTGCAGAAGCATAACTATTATGTACACATAATACAGCACGATTTTCACTAGCTGACTAAATGTGTGTTTTTTTCTAAAAATCTACCATATTATGGCATTGACTCAGTGCCACTAAAATTATTAGTATGTTTTCAAAAACCTGTGAATACGGCATTCGAGCGGCAATTTTTATTGCTTCCGAATCTTATCAAAATAAAAGAGTAGGATTAAAAGAAGTAGCAAAAAAAATTGATTCTCCCGAGGCGTTTACGGCTAAAATCATGCAAATTCTAACCAAAAATAAATTAATCGATTCCAATAAAGGCGTTGGAGGAGGATTTGAAATTCCTCTGGATCGTATTTCGAAAATAAAGATATCCCAGCTTGTGAATGCACTAGAAGGTGATCGTGTTTTTACCGGATGCGGATTAGGTTTATCCGATTGTTCCGAAGAGCACCCCTGCCCTATTCATGACAAATTCAAAGCCATTCGCAACGGATTGAGTGAAATGTTAGAAACTACCACCTTAGAAGAATTGGCTTTAGGATTAAAATCTGGGGATACTTTTTTGAGATATTAATCAATACTATTTTCAGAAATATTTTTACGGAAAGCAATAATTAACTCCCTTTCAGTCAAAAATCACTCTTTACAAAAGTAAAGTCTGACACATTCGTATATACAACAAAAATCCCATCTCAAAATACTGAGATGGGATTTTTGTTGTATGACTAAAAACCAAAGATTATTTTAATCCCGCCAAACTTTGCTCAATAGTGGCAATTTTGGCTAAGGCATCGGCTTCTTTTTTACGTTCCATTTCAATTACTTTCTCAGGTGCACCAGCCACAAATTTTTCATTCGCTAATTTTCCTTGAACCGATTTCAAAAAGCCTTTGGTATAGTTTAATTCCTCGGTCAATTTAGCAATTTCTGCTGCTACATCAATATTTCCAGTAATCGGAATAAAATATTCGTTGGATTTTACACGGAAAGACAAAGCGCCATCCACTTTTTCTGAAACGTATGCTAATGAATTTATATTCCCCAATTTAGTTACTATTGCATCGAAATAAGTAGAAGCTTTATCATTGTTCACCACTTTCAATTCGATAGTATCTTTAAACGGAATGTTCTTATCTTTACGAATGGTTCTAATTCCAGAAATTACTTCGATTGTATTTTCAAAATCAGCTATCAATGCCGAATTAAATGGTTTAATTTCTGGCCAAGTTGAAACAATTAAAGCCTCCTCTTTGGTTCTATCCGCGATTAAATGCCAAATCTCTTCTGTTAGGAAAGGCATAAAAGGGTGCAACAATTTCATATTGTTTTCTAACATTTCGATGGCTTTATCAAACGTAGCTTTATCAATTGGTTGTTGATAAGCAGGTTTGATCATTTCCAAGAACCAAGAACAGAAATCATCCCAAACCAATTTGTAAATTCCCATCAAAGCATCTGAAATTCTATATTTTTCAAAATTGTCTTCAATCTCAGCCAAGGCTTGTTGCAACTTCGCTTCGTACCATTCAATAGCAACTTTTGAAGATTCGGGTTGTGGAATCGTTTCAGAAACTTCCCAACCTTTGATTAATTTGAAAGCATTCCAAATTTTATTAGAAAAACCTTTTCCTTGATTACATAACTCTTCGTCAAACATTATATCGTTTCCAGCAGAAGCACTCAAAAGTAAACCTACACGAACACCATCGGCACCAAACTTTTCAATTAAATCCAAAGGATCAGGAGAATTCCCCAAAGACTTCGACATTTTGCGACGTTGTTTATCACGAACCAATCCTGTTAAATACACATTCGTAAATGGTTTTTCACCAGCATATTCATATCCCGCAATAATCATTCTGGCAACCCAGAAAAATAAAATATCTGGTCCAGTAACCAAATCATTGGTAGGATAATAGTATTTAAAATCTTCGTTTTCTGGATCCATTATGCCACCAAAAACAGACATTGGCCATAACCAAGAAGAAAACCAAGTATCAAGAGCATCTGGATCCTGACGAAGGTCAGAGGTTAGAAGTGAGGAGTTAGAAGTTTTTTCTTTGGCTAAGGCTAAAGCCTCTTCAATATTTTCAGCTACTACAAAATCTTCTTTACCATCACCATAGAAATAGGCAGGAATTTGTTGTCCCCACCACAATTGACGGGAAATATTCCAATCGCGAATGTTGTTCAACCAATGCGCATAGGTGTTGTTAAAACGAGAAGGATGCAATTTAATATCGCCATCTTCTAAAACCGATTTAATCGCTGGTTTTACTAAATCATCCATTTTTAAGAACCATTGGTCAGACAATCTTGGTTCGATTACGGCCTTAGTTCTTTCAGAGGTTCCTACTTTATTTAAATGAATCTCGGTTTTAGCCAAAGCACCAATTGACTCTAATTCCTGAGCAATTTCGGTACGAACTACAAAACGATCTTTGCCTTGGTAATGTAAACCAAAACTATTTAAAGTCGCATCTTCATTGAATATATCAACAATCTCTAAATTATGTTTCTCTCCTAGCGTCTTATCATTCATGTCGTGTGCTGGTGTCACTTTCAAGCAACCTGTTCCAAACTCCATGTCTACGTACTCATCGGCTATAACAGGAATTTCTCTACCACAAATAGGCACTACAACAGTTTTACCTATCAAATGTGAATATCTTTCATCGTTTGGATTGACACAAATTGCGGTATCGCCAAAGATTGTTTCTGGTCTAGTTGTAGCAACAATAACTCCTTCAGAATTAGTTGAAGCTCCCCCTTCGGGGGTTGGGGGGCTATACTTTAGAAAAAATAACTTTCCTTGTTGTTCTTCGTAAATTACTTCTTCATCAGATAATGTAGTTTTAGCCTCAGGATCCCAATTTACCATTCGGTAGCCGCGGTAAATCATTCCTTTGTTATACAAATCCACAAAAGATTTGATAACAGAAGCCGACATATCTGGATCCATTGTGAATTTGGTTCTATCCCAATCACAAGAGCAACCTAATTGTTTCAATTGTTCTAAAATGGTTCCACCATATTTATCTGTCCAATCGTAGGCGTGTTTCAAAAATTCTTCACGCGTCAAATCGGCTTTATTAATGCCTTCTGATTTTAATTTAGCTACTACTTTTGCTTCAGTAGCAATCGATGCGTGGTCCGTACCTGGCACCCAACAAGCGTTAAACCCTTTCAAACGAGCTCTTCGAATTAAAACATCTTGAATCGTATTATTCAACATATGCCCCATATGTAAAACTCCCGTAACATTTGGAGGTGGGATTACAATAGAATAAGGCGTTCTGTGATCTGGTTTTGAATGAAAATACTTGTTTTTCATCCAATAGTCGTACCATTTCGTTTCAATAGTTTTAGCGTCAAATTGTGCAGGAATATTCATTTTAAAGGGATCTATTTTTTTATTAACGTTTGCAAAACTTCTTAGTCCTTGATTTACAAGCTATAAGATACTTACAAATTACAAATTAATTTCTGGTTCAATGTTTGTTGTATATTGTGGACAAAAGTAATTAATAAAGTAGAGTATAAAAAACGATTTAATAATTTGTGTCTTAATTAAAAGAAACTATATTTACTCTGCCCAACTAAAGTAAACAACATGAAAAATCTCCTTACCATCATAGCGATCTTGTTTATTTCAATGACAAGCTTTGGACAAAATAGTCCTAAAATAGAATTTTCCGCACCAGATAATACTATCGATTACGGTAAAGTCAATAAAAACGCAGATAACGGTATTCGTACTTTTGAATTTAAAAATACAGGCGATGCTCCACTAGAAATCATCAATATCTTTTCTACAAAAGAATGCAATATTTTGAGTAAACCTAACGCTGCAATTCAACCAGGACAGTTTGGTGAAATTCAAGTAAAATACAACATGGCTGTAGGTCCAATTAGAAAAACCATCACTGTTGAAACTAATGCCGTAAATCAAGAAAATGGACGAGTAGCCTTGAAAATAAAAGGCGAAGTCATCTAAAAATCATAAGTAAAAAAGGTTAAAGTTCATTTTCAAGTTTAAAAGTGAACTTTAACTCTTTTCCTTCTCGCAGCACAACAATCGTGATTTGCTTATCTTCCTCTACCATAAAGAGACTTAACACTTTTTGCAATGTATATTTGTAAACCGATACGTCATCAATTGAAAGAATCTCGTCACCCACTAGTAATCCTTTCTTTTCTGCTGCCGATTTTTTTCGAATATTTGAAATAAAATAATTGGGTTTTAATTCAAATTTATACTGAAAATCATTGAAACTTTTAGCTATTTGCTGTCCGCTATTGGCATACGACACGAGCTGATTGTTTTCAAGCTTTATGTATTCTTGCACCCATCGCAAACCATTTTGTTCAATTTCGATTCCACTTCTATTGTATTTAAAATGCGATTTAAAAGTGTGATTTTTTTTCAAATACATGTTTTGATTTTGATAGTCAAAAACTACTTTGAACCTTCTAAAAATTTCGGCCCCTACAGATCCCACTCTATTCGGAACCATTCGTACATGCTTTAACGAACTTGAGTCGGGAAAAGCTACAACAGGTGTTTTGAAATTAAAATCGGCCAATTGAACCTCATTAATTTTAGCTCGTTTGCCTTCTATATCACCACTAAATCCTTTACCCAAAAAATCGTCAAAATGCTTCGTTGGCACTTTTATTCCTACAGTCGGATTTTGAAAAACCCAAATCGCATCACTATTACCAATATCAATTAGCATTTTTGCTTCCTTAACAATACTATCGATTTTTAATTTTGCGGTCAAGTAAGGTTTAGCATTTTCAATAGTAATAGGAATTTTAGTGAATTTTTTCTCTAGTTTTTGTAGGTATTTAGCGGAAGGTTTAGTAATTACTAATTTCTTCTTAATGTAGTTAATTTCAACTAAATTATTCCTAAAAAATGGAGCACCGATAATACCGTTAACTGGAATACCGATATGAGAGGATAAATTGAATTTTTGATCTAAAATAATATAAAACAACTGTTTATTTGCTACCAAACCATTAACAAACAAATTATTATTGGTAGATTTCAAACCCTCTACAGATTCCTCACTGCCCAACCCTCGAAGTAAAACTTTTTCAACATTGTATAAATTCAATTCTTTTTTTTCATCAAGACTAAACAAAATAGTTTCTTCAACCCCGCTATCTAATAAAAAATTTAAGGGAATACCATTGACCTCCATAGTAATAAAAATAAGATTATTGATCAATTGAAATGGGACTTCCGTTTTAGTTTGATTGGAGAGAAAACGAAAACCTTCTTGAGCCTGAAAAGGAACATACTGAATTAAAAAAAAGACTAAGAAGAATTTAACTTTCATTTGAAATGGGTTTGTGTAATATTACAAAAAATGCAACATATTTTTTGGATTTTGATATATAATTGAGTGATTTAAATCATTTATTTTAGAAAAAAATTGCAAATTTGCACCTCAATCATTACAAAATGCCAAATATATCCAACAGAGGCAGACAAATGCCAGAGTCACCAATTCGAAAATTGGCTCCCTATTCCGAATCCGCTAAGAAAAAAGGACTAAAAGTATACCATCTAAACATTGGACAACCAGACATTAAGAGTCCACAAATTGCCATTGATGCTATAAAAAATATTGATTTAGATTTATTAGAATACAGCCCATCAGCAGGCTATGAAAGTTATAGAAAAAAACTAGTTACTTTTTACACCAACCAAAATGTTGCAGTAGATTACGAAGATATAATTGTTACCACAGGAGGTTCAGAAGCTTTGCTATTTGCCTTGGGCAGTATTATGGATCCAGATGATGAAGTAATTATCCCAGAACCTTTCTATGCTAATTACAGTGCGTTTTCAGCGGCTTCTGACGCTAAAGTCGTTCCTGTAAATTCAACCATCGAAACAGGTTTTGCTTTACCTCCTATTTCTGAATTCGAAAAATTAATTTCGGATAAAACCAAAGCGATCTTAATTTGTAATCCCAATAACCCAACTGGATATCTGTATTCAAAAGAAGAAATCGAGCAGTTAGGCGCTTTAGTCAAAAAACACGATTTATTCTTGATTGCTGACGAAGTGTACCGTGAATTCATTTATGATGGTGACACCCATTACTCGGTGATGAATCTCAAAGGTTTAGAACAGAATGTTATCATGATCGATTCGGTTTCTAAAAGATACAGCATGTGCGGCGCTCGAATTGGATGTATGGTAACGAAAAACAAAGAAGTAATTGCCGCTTCGATGAAGTTTGCACAAGCACGATTGAGTCCACCAACCGTGGAGCAAATTGCCTGTGAAGCCGCCATCGATGTCCCTTTAGCTTACTTTGAAGAGGTTATTAATGAATACAGAGAAAGACGTAATACAGTCATTGAAGAACTACAAAAAATAGAAGGCATACAAGTCACAGCACCAAAAGGCGCTTTTTATTGCATTGCACAATTACCCATTGCCAATACCGATCATTTTGCACAATGGCTATTAGAAAGCTATCAATTGAATGGCGAAACGGTAATGGTTGCTCCAGCTGCAGGTTTTTATTCCACACCAGGCATGGGACTCAACCAAATACGTATTGCTTACGTTTTGAACAAAAAGGATTTAACAAAAGCCATTCACATCTTAAAAGAAGGCTTGCAGCAATACCAAGAAATTACAGCCTAAGATTAAAATTTATTACGCTATTTTGTACGTACATTATCATATTAAAGCCAATAAAATAGCGTAATAAACAAATCAATTAATTCGATATTCTGATTGAATTTGTTGTTATTTATTATTTATCTTTACCCTCTAAAAAAAATAGACCTATAAATAGTACTTTTTAATGATAAATAACGAAGAATTCCACGACGAGATTGGAAACAACCATATTAGCACTAGTGCAAAAAACCCAGTAAGAGACGATGCCTTTTCCATTTCGGATGAAGAAAAAATAGAACGTATCAAAAAAGACGTCGAAAACATGTTACTTACCTTAGGCATGGATTTAACAGACGACAGCTTAAAAGGTACCCCAAATCGTGTAGCAAAAATGTTTGTGAAAGAAATTTTTGGCGGTTTAAATCCAAATAAAAAACCAAAAGCTTCAACGTTTGACAACAACTACAAGTATGGTGAGATGTTAGTAGAAAAAAACATCACCTTGTATTCTACCTGCGAACATCATTTGTTACCAATAATAGGAAGAGCACACGTGGCTTATATTTCTAATGGTACTGTAATTGGTTTGTCTAAAATGAATAGAATTGTTGAATATTATGCAAAAAGACCTCAAGTACAAGAGCGTTTGACTATGCAAATTGTACAAGAATTACAAAATGCTTTGGGAACCGAAGACGTAGCTTGCGT
Organism: Flavobacterium succinicans LMG 10402; assembly: GCF_000611675.1. Taxonomy (GTDB): domain Bacteria; phylum Bacteroidota; class Bacteroidia; order Flavobacteriales; family Flavobacteriaceae; genus Flavobacterium; species Flavobacterium succinicans. The sequence continues at coordinate 192,122 of NZ_JATV01000002.1, forward strand.
GATTGATGCTAAACATCTTTGCGTAAATTCTAGAGGAATAAAAGATATCGAAAGTAGTACGGTAACCTCAGAATTTGGTGGAAAATTCAAAGAAGCTCAAACCAGAAGAGAATTCTTGGATTACATTAAACTAGAAACGAAATTCTAAGAGTTTATGGTTTGTTGTTCTTAGTTCATAGTTCTGATGGGAAAAATTCAAAAATTTGAAGATTTAGAAATTTGGAGTTTGGCACGAGAAATTTGCCAGCTTGTTGAATTTCTCATTCAAAACACCAACTTAAAAACTAATTATTCACTGAGAAACCAAATCGATAGAAGTTCAGGGCCAATAATGGACAATATTGCCGAAGGTTTTGAGCGAAACGGCAATCGAGAGTTTATTCAATTTTTAAGTATTGCAAAAGGTTCTGCTGGGGAAGTAAAATCACAATCCTACAGAGCTTTTGACAAAAATCTAATCACGAAAGAACAGCATTTCAAATTGAATGAAATAGTTGAATTAGAAAAAAACAAAATCGGTGCAATGATGAACTATTTAAATAATTGTGAGATGAAAGGTCTCAAATTCAAATAATTCAATCTACACAACAAACAATAAACAATAAACAATAAACAATAAACAAAAATGCCTTTATATAGTAATCAACCCCTCAAAATATACAATTCTCTATCTGGAGAAAAAGAACCATTTGTACCCGTTCACGAAGGAAATGTAGGAATGTATGTTTGTGGTCCAACGGTGTATAGCAATGTGCATTTAGGGAACGTGAGAACTTTTATGTCATTTGATGTGATTTTCCGTTATTTATTGCATTTGGAATACAAAGTTCGCTATGTGCGTAACATTACCGATGTAGGTCATATTGTAGATGATGTAGATGAAGGAGAAGATAAAATTGCTAAAAAAGCGAGATTAGAACAATTGGAACCGATGGAAGTCGTCCAACGTTATACTGTTGATTTCCATCGTATTTTGAGTGCTTTTAATTTTTTACCTCCGAGTATTGAACCTACAGCTACTGGACACATTATTGAGCAAATTGAAATTATCAAAAAAATAATAGACAATGGATTCGCTTATGAAGCCAATGGCTCTATCTATTTTGATGTGGTAAAATTTAATGAAGACCATCATTACGGAATTTTGAGTGGTAGAAACATTGAAGATATGTTGGCTAATACTCGAGATTTAGACGGTCAATCCGACAAACGAAATCCTCAAGATTTTGCTTTATGGAAAAAAGCGGAACCACAACATATTATGCGTTGGCCTTCGCCTTGGAGTGATGGATTCCCAGGTTGGCACCTAGAATGTACTGCAATGAGTACAAAATACTTGGGCAATCATTTTGACATTCACGGTGGTGGAATGGATTTGAAATTCCCACATCACGAATGTGAAATCGCTCAAAATGAAGCGTGCACTGGACACACACCTGTGAATTATTGGATGCATGCCAACATGCTTACTTTGAATGGTAAAAAAATGGCAAAATCGACTGGAAATAATATTTTGCCAGGAGAGATTTTGACCGGAGACAATACTATTTTGAGCAAACCGTTTTCTGCTTCAGTGACGCGTTTCTTTATGTTACAGGCACATTATAGAAGTATTCTTGATTTTTCGGATGATGCTATTGTGGCTGCCGAAAAAGGATACAAACGATTAATGGAAGCTCTTTCGTTATTGAAAGACTTGCCTACAAGCGCTCAGTCGTCTATTGCAATCGGAGATTGGAAACAATTGTGTTATGACGCGATGAATGATGATTTCAATACACCAATTTTGATTGCGCATTTATTTGAAGGTGTTCGTTATATTAATGTCATCAAAGACGGCAAGGAAACCATAACAGCAGAAGATTTGGCTTCATTTACAACCGCTGTAGAAGCTTTTGTATTTGAGGTTTTAGGTCTTGAAAATGAAAAAATTTCAGATAGCAGTAACGATAAATTAGAAGGCACCATTCAGTTATTGATTGACATGAGAAAGCAAGCCAGAGAAAACAAAAACTTTGCGCTTTCGGACCAAATTAGAGACCAATTATTGGCGCTAGGCATTCAGTTAAAAGACGGAAAAGAAGGAACTACTTTTAGTTTATAATGCAAAAGTGAGAGGTGAAAAGTGAGAGGTGAAAAGTGAGAGGTGAAAAGTGAAAAGTGAAAAGTGAAAAGTGAGAGGTGTGGTGTTAGCAATTTGAATGCTGCGTGAACAAAAAACATCTTAGTCCTTAGCCCCGATGGGAGTGGCATCCTTTGCCTTTTTTCTTTAAAAAGGCAAAGATATAACGGACAGCGGGACCCATGCTTACTGAAATTCCCTTTGTTTGCTGCTCCTAAAACTGCTTATTTTCTAATTTTTTTGAATCTGAATGTATGTTGAATCGAATACTTACTTATCCGCTGATTGTTTTGGTTCGGTTTTATCAAGGTGCGATTTCACCTTTTACACCTGCGGCCTGTCGTTACGAGCCGACTTGCTCAAGCTATATGATTGAGGCCTTGCAGACTCATGGTTTTCTTTATGGCGGTTACTTAGGTATCAAACGAATTTTGAATTGCCATCCTTGGGGCGGAAAGGGATATGATCCGGTACCCGAAAAAAAATGCGAACACAAATAGTAATAAATATTTGATATTTTTATTACATTAAATCTTTATTTTTACGAAAAACAAAAAACATAATGACACACGCTTTGCACCTTGTTTGGAATCCAACTGAAGGAATTGATTTGGGCTTTTTCATGATTCGTTACTACAGCCTCATGTTTGTAGTGGCTTTTGGATTGGGTTGGTACCTGATGAAACATATTTTTGAACGTGAAGGAGAATCGATCGAAAAATTGGATTCGCTTTTTATATGGACCGTATTGGCTACTTTAGCTGGGGCGCGATTGGGCCATGTGTTCTTTTATGATTGGGAATATTATCGCAATCATTTGGTAGAAATTGCCCTTCCCATTCGTGAAACGATTAATGGATGGGAATTTACTGGTTTTACAGGTTTAGCGAGTCATGGTGCTGCAATTTCGATTGTGATCGCTATGTATTTTTACAGCAAAAATATTTTGAAACGTCCACAGTTATGGATTTTGGATCGTGTGGTGGTTCCTGTAGCAAGTGGAGCAATTTTTGTGCGTTTGGGTAACTTTTTCAACTCAGAAATCATTGGTCAAGAAACTACGTCTTCTTTTGGTATTCGTTTTTTGAGAGATCAATTTAGCCCAAGAGAGGTAGTAAATGCTACAGGTATTCCGAATCCAAATGAAGCGTATACTGCTATTGCTACCGACCCAAGATTTGCGGATATACTAGCACAAGTACCAGCAAAACACCCTACACAATTGTATGAAGCTTTTGGTTACATCTTCGTTTTTGCCATTTTGTTTTTCTTGTATTGGAAAACAGATGCTAGTAAAAAACCGGGGTTTTTATTTGGCTTGTTTCTAATACTTTTATTTACCGTTCGTATTATTGTAGAATCGGTTAAGGAAAGTCAAGGCGGTTTTGAAAGTAATCTAGGCAACATATTATCAACAGGACAATGGTTGAGTATTCCGTTTATTGTTGTTGGTTTGTTTTTTGTGATTAAGGCCAAGAAAGAGGCGTAATCATTCCAAATAATAATACCTACAAAAAAGGTAGCTTTCTTAAATTTTGAAAGCTGCCTTTTTGTTTGAAATCCAGTTTTCGAACCTACATTGAGAACATTTTATTCAATTAAATTCTTGGATAAGATGAATTATACTTCTTTTTCTGTTGAAGAATCGATCGTATGTACTGACTCTTTCGGGTCGTTTTCACCTTTTAAATAGGTAGGTAAATTCAATCCTGCCATATTGAATAAATCATTCAATGGCGGAACGGTTTTCATCATTCCTGATACAAAATTGGCAGTAGACCCATTGCCATCAGCATTGTTTCCAGAATCCCAAACGGTGATTTTATCAATTTTAATATTTTTAACGGCTTCCACTTGTGTTTTTACCAATTCTGGTAATTTCTCAATTAATAGCAATTGGAATGCTTTGGTTGGATCGCCACCTGCAGCACTTACCACTTCACGATATCCTTCGGCTTGCTTAGTCAAAATTTCATAAAGACCTTTAGCCTCTGCTTCCATTTTTGCAAAAATAGCATCAGCCTCCCCTTTGGCCAATTCCCTGGTTTTTTCAGCTTCTGCTTGTGCATCAATCACTGCTTTTTGCTTAGCAATTTCAGCTGGAATCACCACGTTGGCATTTTGAGTAGAACGTTCTCTTTCCGCACGTGCTGTCTCTGCTTTTTGTTCGGCTACGTAAGATTCTTCGAGCGCTTTGGCTTGTTGTACTTTTTCGGATGCCAATGCAATACGAAGCGCTTCTGCTTCTTTCTCTCTTCTAGCGGCTTCAGATTGAGCGATAGCAATTTTAGCCTCATTTTCCCCTTGAATCGCAATAGCATTTGCTTCTGAAGTAGCTACACGAGTATCTCTTAGCGCTTCTGCCTTACCAATACTTTCGTCTTTAAAAGCAGCCGCAATACTTACCTCACGATCTTTATTAGTAATCGCAATTTTCACATCACGATCTCTATGAGTTTCTGCAATTTGAACGTCTTTTTCACGATCAGCCATTGCTTTACCTGTTTCTCCAATCTTTTCTTGCTCTGCTACAGAAATCTTAGCTTCGTTAATCGCTTTGGCTGCTGCTTCTTTTCCTAAAGCTTCAATATAACCAGACTCATCTTTGATATCGGTTACGTTAACGTTAATCAGTTTTAAACCAATTTTCTTTAATTCAGAGTCCACATTTTTAGAGATGTTATCCAAAAATTTATCACGATCTGAGTTGATTTCTTCAATGGTCATGGTGGCAATAACCAAACGCAATTGTCCGAATAAGATGTCTTTAGCCAATTCTTGAATTTGTTCTGGTGCCAAACCTAATAAACGCTCGGCAGCCGTATTCATACTATCGGCTTCTGTAGAAATGGCAATGGTAAAACGACAAGGCACATCGACTCTAATGTTTTGTCTCGAAAGGGCATTGGTCAAATTGGCTTCGATAGAAATAGGCTTTAAATCTAAGAACGAATAATCCTGAATAACAGGCCAAATAAAGGCTCCTCCACCGTGCACGCACTTGGCAGAAGTCCCACCAGTTTTTCCATAAATAACTAAAATTTTGTCCGAAGGACATCTTTTGTAGCGAGAAATCAAAGCAACAAAAGTTACAAATAGCACGATAGCGGCTACAACAATAATAATGATTTGTGACATATAAATAAGAAATTAGATTTTTTCGACAACAACTAAATGGTCTTCTACACCGACTACTTTTACGGTACTACCAGAGGGCAGTTTTTCTGTAGAAAAGGTAATAGCATCCAATTCATGAAACGCACCATTGACACTCACTTGAATTTTGCCCTTACCTGATTTAGCTTCAGGAATGGTTAAATACACTTCGGCAGTTTTATGAAGGGTGTTTTCAAGTTTAAAACTATTATCCTCCGAAAGTTTTAAAATTTGCTTGATCAACAAAAAGAACAGCCCCACAAAAAGCACACCCACAACAACAGCAATTCCAATTAAGATCATTTTGTTGCTGATACTTTGATAAAAGGAAATTCCTGTCCAACTGAATCCTAATAAAAAATTGATCAAGTTTCGAAGTGTAAATACCTCAAATGGCATATCACCATCTATGCCTTCGGTATCAGCATCGGCTTCAGCACCGCTTAATCCCACAAAGGTGGTAATAGTTTGTAATAGAAAAAAAATGCTTACCGGTAAAGCAATATACCAGAAAGCCTTAAGAAGTGGTTCATAATTTTCTAGAAAATCCATAATTGTTAAGTTAGTTTAACAATTATACGATTACTTTTTATAAAGGTTACAAAAAATTCTGGAATTTAATTAAAATATAACTTTTGCTACAAAACAAAAAAAAGACTGCCTAACGAAAGACAGTCTTTATATCAATTTTAAAAGTGTAGGATTACATATTTCTTCTGTACTGTCCACCTACTTCAAACAAGGAAGCGGTAATTTGCCCTAAAGAACATACTTTTGTTGCTTCCATCAAATGATCGAAGATGTTTTCATTCTTAATAGCTGCTTCCTGTAAGGTTTTCAAATGTTTGGCAACCAAATCTGCATTGGCTTTTTGCAAATTATTCAACATGGTGATTTGGTATTGCTTTTCTTCTTCGGTAGCTCGAATTACTTTTGGCATTGTCACTATTTATTTAACTACTTTCAGAAAACGACAATAGTTATATCTTAATTATTTTTTTTGAAATACTCCCTTTCGATGTAAATATTCTTAAAAAATAATTTCCAGCAGCAAAACTTTGAAACGGAATTACATTTGTACTATATCGCCCTACCAATTCCCCTGAACTATTATACAATTCAATTTTTTCCAAAACCAATTCTTCAGGTATTGCGATTTCAACAATATCTCTTGTTGGATTTGGATGCGCTACGACTTCGATTGTTTTTTCATAGGAATCTGTTGATAGATTTTTTGTAATTGAAATTGACACTATCACAACATTACTATTCCTGTATCCATCATTTGCTTGATAAGTAAAACTATCCGAAGTTGTTTCAGAACCGTTGTGAACATAAGTAAAAGTTCCGTTACTGTTCAAAGTCAAAGTTCCATTGCTTACACCAGATACCAAGACCGCACCAAGTGGATTGTTTTCGGCCTCGGTATCGTTGGCCAAAACACTAATTGCACCTCCAACAAGAGTAGTTGCTGTGCCTGCTTCAACCACTGTGATTTGATCGGCAACCGCTATTGGAGCATCATTCGCTGGGCTAACTGTAATAGTAACTGTAATTGTGTTGCTATTTAATTTTCCATCATTTGTTTGATAAGTAAAACTATCCGAAGTTGTTTCAGAACCGTTGTGAACATAACTGAATGTTCCGTTACTGTTCAAAGTCAAAGTTCCATTGCTTACACCAGATACCAAGACCGCACTAAGTGGATTGTTTTCTGCATCGGTATCGTTGGTCAACACACTAGCTGCACCTCCAACTAGAGTAGTTGCTGCACCTGCTTCGGCTACTGTGATTTGATCGGCAATTGCTATTGGAACATCATTCACTGGACTAACTGTTATGCTAACTGTAACTGTGTTGCTATTTAAATTTCCATCATTTACTTGATAAGTAAAACTGTCTGAAGTTGTTTCAGAACCATTGTGTACATAATTGAATGTACCGTTGCTGTTCAAAGTCAAAGTACCGTTGCTTACACCTGATACCAAGACCGCACTAAGTAGATTGTTTTCGGCATCGGTATCATTGGTCAACACACTAGTTGCACCTCCAACAAGAGTAGTTACTGTGCCTGCTTCGGCAACTGCGATTTGATCGGCAACCGCTATTGGCGCGTCATTGAGTGTTATTTTCCCTTCCTCTAATGCTATACTAGCGATATTTTGATTTGAAGTGTTACTTAAAATAACGTTGGAATAAACAAAAAAATAATTCCTGGAACTGAGATTAGCATTTAAAAACACAGGGAAGTTTAATATTGATTCACTACCTGCACTTATAGATGCACTAGAGAAACTATATAACAAAATCCTATATTTATTTCCACTTAATAATGAAGCCGACACATTAAAACCTGCTGACCTCGCTGTAGTTGTGAGATTTGAGGATTGTAAGATAAAACCAGAAGGAAGTTCAACGTCAAACTGTACAGCTCTTACGGCATCATTATTCTTGAGTAGGATTGAAAAATTATTCAATTGATTTTTAATCCCCACTTGGTTTTGAATCATTACATAATTAGGAGAAAAAACAGAAGCCTGAACATTTACTATTTTTTGTAAATCGGGACCGTTATATCTAAAAGAAATTGTTTCAGAAAAAGAACCATTATTCGTTGGCTTATATTTGAGCTCCACCATTTTACTTGCACCGGGTAAAATCTCAATTGGCAAAGGCGTGCTAATGACCATTTGGCTAGAAGAGGTTACGATCGAATCTATAATCAGAAGCGAAGAACCTGTATTATATAAAGTCACATCAGTTGTTCTTGATTCTGTAATAGGAATGTTTCCGTAAGAGATGGAATTAGTGCTTAAACTTAGATTTGATGCGCTAATTTGTATAGAACCATTGAATGCATCCGACACAATATTACCCAATGTGGTACTGGAAAGTATCGGGTTGGAAATACTCAAATTATAAATCCCAGACGATACCGCGGGTTTTAATTTGAATCGAAACAATTCGCCATTGTTTCCATTGAACTCTTTGTTTGAACTTGAAAATGCGATAAACCGCAAGGTATTCCCATTTACAACAGAAGCACTAATACTATGACCATTAAACCGTGAGGATTGTATAACAGAATTATTCACATAGGCGATATCAGCGGGAAGCAAGACGTCTAATTGAAAACCATTAAAAGCTTCCATATTATTGACATAAACAGGAATCTCAATTTCGGTATTAATAGTGCCACTGCCGTTACCAATATGAATTTCATTAACAGCATAAACTGTTGAACTTAAGGCAATAGTTTGTATGTTTCTGATCGGATCTGGGTCATTATTTTGAAACCCAAGATGCAACGTGGTATTTATTTTGGTAGCGGTATTTAACCCAACTGTTAATTTTTTGGTTTCGTTTGGACTTATGCTAACAGGATACGTATCAAGAACAGCAAAAGGTGCAATCGAGGAATTTCCGCTAAGTACCAAAGGGAGATTGCCGGTGTTTTGAATCGAAATTTGGCGTGTTGGAGTACTCCCAATTGGAGTTTTACCAAAATCTATACTGTTGCTCAAAAGGCTGAGCATCGGGCCTTTTACTACAACATTTTGATTGCTACCTGTGATAGGAATCCCAGCCCCTAGTGGAGAGGACCCAATTACATTACTGAAACTACAATTAAAAGTACCCGCTACCGTTTTGGATTTCATTTTAAGATGCACCAATTGACCTAAGCTCTGATTTAAGACTGCGTTGGATGCCGAATAAATGATAACTCGTATTATTCCAGGCGACGGTTTGCTTACGGAAAGGGAATGGTTAGGGGCCATACTAGTTAAAACATGACCGCTCAATAATTCAATTGCAGTTGCATTGTAATTCAGGTCAAATTGCAAAGCAGCAATATTATCTTGATTTTGCAATGAAATGCTTATCTCAAAATCAGAACCAGTTCCCACTTCAACAGCTTGAAAGGAAAGCGTATTTTGAGCAAATAATGTTGATGGCACTAAATTGACGAAGACCAGTAAGAAAAATAGTTTACATTTCATTGTTATTTTTTAACAATTATTTTTTTAACAATTCTATCTTTTAGCTCTCCATTCCTCTCCACATCCATGACCAAAATATACACATTGCTGCTAAGATTGTTCAATTCTAGATTGGCCGTGCCATAACCAGAGGTGTTTTTAAAATTACCTTGATTCCATACTTTTTGACCTAATAAATCAAAAACACTGAATGAAACGGCATCCATCTTTTCTGGCAAGTAGTATTCTATGTTCACTGTTCCTTTGGTTGGATTAGGAGACAGACTAGTGATAACAGAAAAATTAGTTTGCAAAGGTGCGTTAATGTCAGGTATTGCGTTTTTATTGTATAGTGCATTTAGTTTGCTACCATTTGGTGTTCCTACCACTGCTTTGCTAATATCTAAATCTCCTCCTACAGCCGCATTTTTGGTTAAAAGCTTGGTTTTTCCAGCCGGAATCGTAGTACCATTAAAACTATAGATCATAATAACTTTTTGATTGTCTTGTGGATAAGCAATCGATTCAAAACCAGAAACGGCAGCTGATTTTGTATAATCGAAATCAGCATTGAACGCAAGTTGGACACCTCCTATTGCTTTTTTTGATTCCACATACAAATCATTTCCTTCCCAATAAAACAATGCCTCACCAATCGCTTCTTTAGAGTAAAAGGTGATGTTGTTTTTGGCAGACGCTGTTTTTCCTGTTTTAGGTTTTAAAATGATATCAACTGTTCCTACAATGTCTAAAACATTAATGGATTGGTCTGCATTGACATCGGCTGCTTTGAAGATAAAAGGAGTAGGGTTGTTCCCCAAAATATAATCCACAGACTGCACTAAATCCATTACATTCACATCGAAATCACCATTACCGTCTCCGAGCTTAGAGGTCAGTGGACTAGAAGCCACCACCTTCGAATAATCGGTTTCTTCTAAATTGGTTCTAAGAATTTTATATTGGTAGTAATAGTTTTGCCCTTCTACCACATCAAAGTCAGTATAGGTTGCGGTTGGAATAAGGTTTTGGTTAATTTTTACTGGATCTGTAAAAGAGCCATCTGTATTGGCTTTATAACGATACATATTGTACCCCAAAACATCTTCGAGTACAGTATCGGTTGGCGCTTCCCAATCTAAGGCAACCTTCCCCAATCCCGGAGTAGCTTCAAAACCTACAGAAGCTGAACCAGCACTTTGCACCAACATATTGAACCTGTAATCCTCAACAGGAATATCAAAATAATCCAAATCTCTGGCACCTTCTACTCGTATCCTATTGATTCCATCAGCAGCACCAATTTTCACTTCGTGTGTCACGCTGTAAATTTTACCATCAGGTGACCATGTGCCTTTTTCTGCAATAATTTTTTGGTTGTATGGTTCTCTTACTCCATAACTTATTTGGGGCGGATAATTAGTATCCATTGCTCTGTTAAAATAGATGTCAAATTGATGCGTACCTATTCCTACTGGATCTATTTGCTCATACTCATCTTGGGCATCTTTTCCATTTACTAGCACCTTCCAAACTATACCATGGTTTTCTTCATAAGGGATTTTGGAAATAGTACTCATATTCATTAGACCAGAATAACTTGAATAGTTCAGTACATCTCTTACCTCTCTTCTATACTTAGATGGGTCTGATGTGCCCAAATAAGCAGAAATTGGCTTTGTGGTTCTATCAGAATTAATATCAAAAGAAAGTACATTGTCAAATATATTTAATTCACTAAAATAATTATAATCTTGATTAAAAAGAATTCCTGCATAATCTGGATTGTTCTTTATTATATTTAAATTACTACCTCTAACTGATAGGTTATATCCCAAACGCAAAGTCTTATTATAATAAAAATTACTTTTGGAAAAAATGGTATTATAACTATAAATTAAAAATTGGAAAAAACTTGATGCAACTAATAAATTGGAAGCGTTTATATTTCTTGAATTACTCCCAAAAAGAGAACTTGAAGATACACCTTTAAATGTAACAAAATCTAATATTGAGGCATTTGGATTATCACTCAAAAATTCAAATCCAGACCAGAAATTTGCCTCATTTTGAAAAGTAATTACTCCTTCTCTATTGCCTAAAGCAACGATGCGAGAACTATCAAATAAAGAAATTTTCTTGTTGTCGGAAATTAGAATAGTAGTCCCGGGTTCAATAGTTATTGTCGCATTTTCTGAAAAAATGACATTGTCGGACACCAAGTATTCCTTATTGGCGTACAAAGTCATATCTTTATTGATAATCCCAAATAAAAGAATAGAATTCTTTACAGTAATCACATATTCCGTAGAAGTTAGAAACTCTTTATTTGGGCCCGACCACACTTTTAGAGCAAATTTGATATTGACATTATTGGCTACATTGGAAGCAATTTGTATTTTCAAGGCTTTTGTTAAGTCTTGCAGGCTTGCATAGGCCGTTATGGAGCCAATAGCGATTTCGGGTACTAGAATAGTGGCTTTGGATTGGTCTTCAAATTCAGCAAATTCAATCCCTACTCTCACATCATTAGTAGGACCCCAGTAGTTTTTAATGAGTGGAAAAACATCCACAATTTCATTCGGTTCCAAGAAGCCATTTCCATTTTGCCCATTGCTATTGTCCTTGTTGATAGCAGACAAAACTTTCAATTCGGGCGTTGGAGTAACCTCCATAGCTGCTTTGAAGTTCACAAACGAAGCCGATGTATTTATTAAATTACCAAACAACAATTCTTTACTATCGTTCGGTTTTTGTTGCAAGTATAATGCAATACCACCAGAAACCAAAGGAGCGGCCATAGAAGTACCTGTCAAAGAACGATATCCTCCATTGGGTACCGTACTCATGATCCCAGAGCCCGGAGCCTTAACTTCATAATTTAACAAATTAGGATAGCTCGAAAAGATGGATCCATCTTGATCATAGTTTGAATATTGAGCGATGTCTTGCGTTCCCAAAACAAAAGAGTACGCCCCAGGGTAAAATGGAACTCCTGGTAACTTATCTGGGCATAGACCAGGACCTATGCAACTTGCATTATTCCCTGCTGCCCCAACCAATACACTAGTGGCATAGGCATTTTCTAAGGCATTACGTAAGGTTATCGATTCAGCAAAAGAACCAAAACTCATGTTAATGATAGTTGCACCATTAATACTAGCATATTGCACAGCTAAAGCAATGGTGCTTGCATTTCCCTCACCATTACTTTGAAAAACTTTTAGAGGCATCAGTTTGACATTCCATGCAGCACCGGCCACTCCAAGATTGTTGCCACCTACTGCACCAGCTATTCCTGCCACGTGCGTCCCATGCATATTATCATCAAGTGGCGCATTATCATTATTGATAAAATCCCAGCCTCGTATATCGTCTATAAACCCATTGCCGTCATCGTCAAATCCAGCAATACCATTCAACTCTTTGGTATTTATCCAGATATTAGGTTCCAAATCAGGGTGGTTGTAATCGACTCCTGTGTCCAAAATGGCAATAGTTTGGGAACCATTACCTGTACCATAGGTATCCCAAACTTCGTTAAGGTGTATTGCAGCAATGTTCGATTGTTGGCTAAACAAAGGGTCGTTTGGAGTGACAAGTGTAGTTGTTGCTTTTGTATTTTTTAAATCGGCTTCAGTATAGATTTTCGAATCAACTGTAAAGTCATTTACACTATAGTTATAATCCGGTTCGGCATACTCTACATTTGGATTTGCTTTAAGATTTTCCGCAAGCGCTAAAACATTCTCTTGTTTGTCTTTTAAATCGAGTACAAAAGTATTTTTTAAAGAATGTACTTCCTTTAATCTACTGTCTTTAAAACCCGCTTGTTTTCGCATCGTGCTTTTTTCAACAGACTGCTGGTTAAACATAACAGTTGTTGTAGCTACTTTATTTTCAATCCCTAGAAGCTTACCTATGTTTTCACTAGTAGCTCCTACACCTTTACTTGTATAGGAAATTTTCGCATTAACATTGTCTTTTAATTTTACGATGATCTTTCCCGGAGTAAAATTCATCATATCCTGACGTGGATCATGTTTTTGTGACCAGATACACTGAGAAACCAAAAACATTAGCAATAAAGTTTTTTTCATAATAAAAGATAATTCAAAAAAAATTACACAACACCTTGACTAACAAAACATTAAAAGTTTTGTTTTTTTTTAGTAAATTGAAATAAATTTAACGAAATTTATGTTAAAATTTAACGATAAAGCAAATATAATTAATTAGTTTGATTTTAACACACAGACTTCATCAAACATCATATTTTAGTCCACTTAATCTCAACGACATATACCACATTATACTCAAAAAAATCACAAACCAATTTTAGACATAATTATATTGATGCGTAGTTAAAATTCAAAACACAACTAAATTAAATTTTAATAAAAAACAATGATTCAATAAGGTATTGACTAGAATTACAATTAATTTTCACACATTAAAAACAGACTCTGTTCCAAAAAGAGCATGTATACTAGTATTAGATTTTAAAATCTATTTAAAATACAAAAAGAAAGGCTGTCAGTATTGACAGCCTTTCTTTTTGTATTTCAATAAATAGGATTACATATTTCTTCTGTACTGTCCACCTACTTCAAACAAAGAAGCCGTAATTTGCCCTAAAGAACATACTTTTGTTGCTTCCATCAAATGATCGAAGATATTTTCATTCTTAATAGCTGCTTCCTGTAAGGTTTTCAAATGTTGGGCAACCAAATCTGCATTGGCTTTTTGCAAATTATTCAACATGGTGATTTGGTATTGCTTTTCTTCTTCGGTAGCTCGAATCACTTCCGCTGGAATTACCGTTGGAGATCCTTTAGAACTTAAAAATGTGTTTACCCCAATAATTGGAAACTCACCTGTATGTTTCAATGTTTCGTAATACAAACTTTCTTCTTGAATTTTAGAACGTTGGTACATGGTTTCCATAGCTCCAAGCACTCCACCACGCTCTGTAATTCTATCAAATTCTTGTAAAACGGCTGCTTCCACCAAATCAGTTAATTCTTCGATGATAAAAGCACCTTGAATTGGATTCTCATTTTTAGCCAAACCTAACTCTTTATTAATAATCAACTGAATAGCCATAGCTCTACGCACCGATTCTTCAGTTGGCGTTGTAATAGCTTCGTCATACGCATTGGTATGCAAAGAGTTACAGTTATCATAAATCGCATACAAAGCCTGTAAAGTCGTACGAATATCATTGAAATCAATTTCTTGAGCATGCAAAGAACGCCCTGAAGTTTGAATATGGTATTTCAACATCTGAGCTCTTTCGTTGGCACCATATTTATTTTTCAAAGCTTTCGCCCAAATTCTTCTGGCAACACGTCCGATAACTGCATATTCTGGATCTACACCATTCGAGAAAAAGAACGATAAATTTGGTCCAAAATCATTGATGTTCATTCCTCTACTCAAGTAATATTCTACATAAGTAAAACCATTGGCCAAAGTAAAAGCCAATTGCGTAATAGGATTAGCTCCAGCCTCGGCAATATGATAGCCTGAAATTGAAACCGAATAAAAGTTTCGGACATTTTTCGCAATGAAATATTCCTGAACGTCACCCATTAGTCGCAACGCAAACTCCGTAGAGAAAATACAAGTGTTTTGTGCTTGGTCTTCTTTTAAAATATCCGCTTGAACGGTACCACGAACTTGCGCTAATGTTTTGGCTTTTATTTCATTATAAATTTCCAATGGCAACACTTGATCCCCTGTTACTCCCAAAAGTAGTAATCCTAGACCACTATTACCTTCTGGTAAATCACCTTGATATTTTGGACGCTCTACTCCTTTTTCTTGGTAAATCGCTTTTATCTTAGCTTCCACTTCATCCACCAAATCATTCTGCTTGATATACATCTCACATTGTTGATCGATAGCAGCATTCATAAAGAATCCAAGCAACATTGGCGCTGGTCCATTGATGGTCATACTCACCGAAGTCATAGCGTGCACCAAATCAAAACCAGAATACAGTTTTTTAGCATCATCCAAGCAACAAATAGAAACTCCTGCATTTCCGATTTTACCATAAATATCAGGACGAATGTGTGGATCGTTTCCGTACAAAGTCACACTATCAAAAGCAGTAGATAATCTTTTCGCTGGTAAACCTGCACTTACATAATGAAAACGTTTATTCGTTCGCTCTGGTCCACCTTCACCTGCAAACATTCGGGAAGGATCCTCCCCTTCGCGTTTGAAAGGATACAATCCTGCAGTAAATGGAAATTCTCCTGGAACATTTTCTTGTAAACACCAACGCAAAATATCACCCCAAGCTTTATACTTTGGCAAAGCAACTTTGGGTATTTGTGAATGCGACAAACTCTCGGTATGCGTCGCCATTTTGATTTCACGATCTCTAACTTTAAAGGTATAGACTGGATTTTTATACTTATTTACTTTTTCATTCCAAGTCAGAATCATTTCCCAATTGTAAGGATCTAAATCCATTTTTACTTTGTCGAATTGATTCAAAAGTAAATTCAAAAAGATGCGGTTTTCATCTAACCCTTTCAGAGTTTCAAACTCTGAAAGGGTTTCATCAATTCCAGCTTTATTGAGTTCTGGCTTCTTATTAGAAACCGTTTCGATTGTTTTATAAATTCCGTATAACTTTTGAGCCACTTGCTCTTGACTCAAAGCGGTTTCATCATATTTACGGTTGTTCTCTGCTATTTCAGATAAATAACGAGTACGATGTGGTGGAATGACAAAAATTTTCTCACTCATTTCACGAGTAATCTCGAAAGTCGATTTTAAGTCCGAACTCGTTTTGGCTACAATTTTATCCATAATCGATTTGTAGAGCGTGTTCATTCCTGGATCGTTAAACTGAGAAGCAATCGTTCCAAAAACCGGCATTTCATCTGGATTTACATCCCATAAATTATGATTGCGTTGGTATTGTTTTTTCACATCTCTAAGCGCATCCAAAGCACCACGCTTGTCGAATTTATTCAAGGCCACTAAATCGGCAAAATCAAGCATGTCAATTTTTTCCAATTGCGTAGCTGCACCAAACTCAGGTGTCATTACGTATAAAGAAACATCTGAATGATCCATAATTTCAGTATCCGATTGTCCGATTCCTGAAGTTTCTAAAATAATAATATCGTATTTCGCCGCCTTAAGCACCTGAATTGCTTCGGCTACATATTTAGATAAAGCCAAATTAGATTGACGTGTCGCCAACGAACGCATATAAACTCGAGGATTATTGATTGCATTCATACGAATTCTATCGCCTAACAAGGCGCCACCTGTTTTACGTTTTGATGGATCTACAGAGATTAATCCAATGGTTTTCTCTGGAAAATCAATTAAAAAACGACGAACCAATTCATCTACCAAAGAGGATTTTCCTGCACCACCAGTTCCTGTGATTCCTAGAACGGGAATTTTAGAAGTTTCATTTTTAGTATGAATTGTATCAAAAACTGGTTTTGCAATTTCTGGAAAATTCTCAGCCGCCGAAATTAATCTCGCAATAGCAGTTGGTGTTTTATCTTCAATTAATTCTAATTCATTGGTTAATTGATTGCCAATAGCAAAATCAGAACGTTCCACCAAATCATTAATCATGCCTTGCAAACCCATTGCGCGACCATCATCTGGAGAATAAATTCTGGTGATACCGTACTGATGTAATTCTTCAATTTCTGAAGGCAAAATAACGCCTCCGCCTCCACCAAAAATCTTGATATGTCCTGCTCCTTTTTCCTGAAGCAAATCATACATATATTTAAAATACTCATTGTGTCCACCTTGATAAGAAGTCATTGCAATCGCATTAGCATCCTCTTGAATGGCGGTATTCACCACTTCTTCTACGCTTCGATCGTGACCTAAATGAATTACCTCCACTCCAGTTGACTGAATAATACGACGCATAATATTTATAGCGGCATCATGACCGTCAAAGAGTGAGGCTGCGGTAACAATTCTTACTTTATTAACAGGAATATAAGGTTTTTGTGGTTCCATTTTATGAATATGATAATTAATAGCGCCAAATTACACATTTTTTAAAATAAAAATTAGCATTTTATTGAATTACTATAAAACAACTAAATGCTGCTATTTCTTAAAAAAAATAAGTTAGTTTTGGTAAAAAAGGATAACTAATCGCAATAGAATCAAAAGAAAACGTTTTCTTTTGATTCTAAAACAAACAAGATTTTGTCCTCAAATAAACAAAAAAATAGTCATTCAGTACGTTTAATGATAAAAACATTTTAAAACCTAGCAATAAAGCACAATTAAAAGAAAAAATGCAAAAAATTACCATCCTCATACATTGTAAAGATCAAAAGTCAATTATAGCCTCAGTTACCAACTATATCGCCTCGATAGAAGGAAACATTATTTATTTGGACCAACACGTGGATGCCGATGAAAATGTTTTTTTTATGCGATTGGAATGTGAATTAGAGTCGGAAAAATGGCCTATCGACGCCATAAAAGCTGATTTTGAAACCAATCTAGCCCTTCCATTTGATATGGATTGGAAAATTTATCCGCAACAGCAAAAACCGAGAATGGCTCTATTTGTTTCTAAATACGATCATTGCTTATACGATATTTTGGGACGTTATAGTGCTGGTGAATTACCACTTGAAATCCCTGTAATCATTAGCAATCACGAAGATTTAAGAAAAGTAGCCGAACAATTTGCTATTCCTTTTTATTGCGTTCCTTTCACCAAAGAAATTAAAGCAATAGGCGAAAAAGGACAATTAGAATTATTAGCTCAATACAATATCGACTTCATTGTATTGGCGCGCTATATGCAAATCATTACCCCTAAACTGATTGAAAAGTACCAAAACAACATTATCAATATCCATCATTCTTTCTTACCCGCTTTTCCTGGGGCTAAACCTTATCATTCAGCATTTAAACGCGGCGTAAAAATCATTGGCGCTACTAGTCATTATGTAACCGAAGGTTTGGACGAAGGCCCAATCATCGAACAAGATATTGCTCGTGTAACCCACAGCCACTCTATAGAAGATTTTATTATGAAAGGACGTGATTTAGAACGAATGGTTTTGGCAAGAGCCATTAAATTGCATGCAGAACGAAAAACTATGGTGTATAACAACAAAACTGTAGTATTTTTGTAGCCTTTTCAATTAAAAAACCCCAAAAAATCCTAATGAAGAAATTTTTATTCCTACTTATTTTATTCCCTGTTATTAGTAATGCTCAACTCAAAAATATTCTAAAACAATCATCCGAAACGGCAACTGGCCTTTTAAACAAAAAAGGAACTGTAGATATTGCTGCTGGACTAAAAGAAGCTTTAAACAAAGGAATCACCGAACAGGTATCGAAATTGACGCAAGTAGACGGTTTCTACAAAAATGAATTGGTCAAAATCGTAATGCCAGAAGAGTTAACCAAAGTCGACAAAACATTACGTAAACTAGGAATGGGTTCGCTTGCAGATGACGGAATTAAAGCCCTAAATAGAGCCGCTGAAGATGCCGTAAAAGAAGCAACTCCCGTATTTGTAGCTGCTATAAAAAACATCAAAATTGCAGATGCCAAAACCATTTTGATGGGCAATGAAAATGCAGCAACAACCTATTTACAGCAATCTACCAACAAAGAATTATATGCTAAATTCCTTCCTGTAGTACAACAATCCATCGGAAAGGTTGGTGCCGATAAAATTTGGAATGGAATCGTTCAAAAATACAATACGGTTCCCTTGGTTTCAAAAGTGAATCCTGACTTAAATGACTATGTTACCAACAAAACCTTAGAAGGAGTATTCAAAATGATTGCTGTAGAGGAAAAAAACATCAGAACTAACTTAAAATCAAGGACTTCACCTCTATTAATAAAGGTGTTTTCATTACAAGATTAACATTTTATAATAAGAAAAAATACCTTAAAAAAAAACCCGTTTTAAAGGTTAACTTATTGACAACAAAGTAATAACAAAAAATTAACAACATCACCTCGACTTTATGTCGACCTTTGCAGAGTAATAAACTGGTTATTTATTATTTGGTTTTGGTTAGTTATAAAAATGTCGACGTCCTTGGATGTCGGCATTTTTTATTGCGCTGAAGTTAAAAAAGATAGGACTGCCGAGTTGAATACTACAGGTTGCTCAACATTCACCACGTGACCACATTTTTCTATCACAAAAAGCTTTGAAGAGCGATAGTGATTTTCGACAACTTTTCGAACAGAAGGCAAAAACATATAATCTTCTTCTCCCATAACGTAAAGTGTTGGAATATTTAGTTCAACTTGTCTGAACCATTTCAAAACTGGATTGATTTCGGCAGTCAATTTAAACCATTTTATAAACTCTTTTTGGTATAATTTTTTCGCCTCGTTGATAAACATAATACGAGATTGTTTATGACTTTTTTTAGGCATAATGACAAAGGCAAAAAAACGATACAAGACCAAATAAGGCAATACATACTTAAAAGCATTACCCAAACGCATCAAAATTTGTGAGCGGAAATTCATTTTCAAAATGGCACCACCCAAAATCATACTTTGTACTTTTTCAGGATACATTTCGGCCAACTGACGGATCAAAATCGTTCCTAATGAAATGCCTACAAAATGAGAACGTTCAATTTTTAAATGCTCCAAAACCTCCACGATATCATTCGCCAAAGCCGAAAAAGTATATTTCTGTTTAAAAGCCGCTTTAAGTGTGGGTTTAGATTCCCCATGACCACGTAAATCCAAAAGTAAAACATTGTAATGCTTTTGAAAATCTCGAATTTGCTTAAACCATATCGAAGAACTACCTCCCGCTCCATGAACAAAAGTTACCCATTGCGTAGTTGTATCGTTCTTGTATAGCGTGTAGTTAAGCATATATCTTTTTTTGGTAAAAATAGAATAATATTTTCATAAACCAATCCCAACATCACAATACACCATAAAACACAAAACCCATCACGATGCATAACGCTAATAAACACTGCAAAACTCGGTAAAACATAAGGTTTACGCCAAGAATTCTTACTCCGTTAAGATCGTTTGATGAAATAGTTTAAAATAAGAGATCGCCTTCAACAATCGACTGCCGTGCCAAGAAAAATATTCACCATCGACTAAACGTATTTTGGCATTAGGGAAAAATGAAGTGAATTCGGCTACATCTTCATTCTTAAAAGGATAAGGTTCCGAAGAAAGCAACACCAAATCAACAGCATCATATCGAGTTGACGCATCAACAGCTATTTCGGGATAACGGGATTGTGTTCCAAAAAAATTATCAAATCGATTCAATTGTAACAACTCGTTGATAAAAGTACCTGAACCTGCTATCATATAAGGCTTTTTCCAAATAAAATAGACTGCGTTTTGAGTAGGAATAGTTGCTATAAAAGTTGTAAAATCAGCCAACTCCAAATGAATACTTTCATTCAAAATTTTGGCTTCAGCAGTTGTATCGAAAAGCAATCCAAAATCCGTAATCATTTGAAAATTATCTGCAATCGTAACCACATTCGTCACCCAAACTAGCGCAATTGCTGAAAGTTCTTGCACCATTTCCAGCGTGTTTTCTTCTTTGTTACAGATAATGATATCAGGTTGTAAGGCTTTTATTTTATCAAAATGAACTTGTTTAGTACCGCCAACTATTTTCTTGGTTGTAAGCAATTGTTTTGGATGCACACAAAACTTGGTGATTCCAACGATTTGGTCTTCCAATCCTAAATCAAACAACAACTCCGTTTGTGAGGGAACCAACGATACAATTCGACGAGGTGTAGATTCCAAAAAATGAGAAGTACCGATTTGATCTGTTAGTTGTTTCATACTGATTGAATTTAACCGCAAAGGACGCAAGGATTTATGCAAGGGCCGCAAAGTTTAAAATAATAGCTTTGTGCTGCTTCGTGAGTTCTTAGTGTTTCTTCGTGGTAAAAAACTTAACCCCAAAGAGCACAAAGACTTACACAAGGTTCACAAAGAAAAAACTTCAATGACCTTAAATGCCTTAAATGGTTTAAAAAACTTAACCGCAAAGGTCGCAAAGGTTTACGCAAGGGTCGCAAAAAAACTTCAATGACCTTAAATGCCTTAAAATGGTTTGATAAACTTAACCACAAAGAGCACATAGACTTACACAAGGTTCACAAAAAAACTTAAATGACCTTAAATGCCTTAAATGGTTTGAAAAATTTAACCGCAAAGGACGCAAAGATTTACGCAAGGGTCGCAAAGAAAAAACTTCAATGACCATATATGCCTTATATGTTTAAAAAAATAACCGCAAAGCACGCAAAGGTTTAAACAAACAATATTAAACCTTTAAACTTTTAAACCTTAAACTTTAAACATTTAACCTAAGAATCTCCTCCATTTCCTGTTGCATTTTCAAAGCTTCTGCTCTTGCAACTTCGGCAAAATCTTCTTTATTCGAAGCATAAATAATAGCACGAGACGAGTTGATTAACAAACCAACTTGACTATTCAATCCGTATTTGCAAACCTCAGACAGACTGCCGCCTTGTGCGCCAACACCAGGAACCAACAAGAAGCTATCAGGTACAATTTTACGAATTTCAGTAAAGTATTCAGCTTTGGTCGCGCCAACCACATACATCAAGTTATGACTGTTTTTCCACGATTTTGAGGTTTCTAAAACCTGTTTGTACAATTCTATACCATTTACCGATAAGGTTTGAAAATCAAAAGCGCCTTCGTTAGACGTCAAGGCCAACATTATGGTGTGTTTGTTTTCGAAAGCTAAAAATGGCTCTACCGAATCTTTTCCCATATACGGTGCCACCGTGACACTATCAAAATTCAAATCCTCAAAAAAGGCTTTGGCATACATTGAAGACGTATTCCCAATATCGCCACGTTTTGCATCCGCAATCGTAAAGAGTTCAGGATAATTCGCATTGATGTATTCAATGGTTCTTTGCAACGACTGCCAACCTTTTATGCCATACGCTTCAAAAAAAGCCGTATTGGGTTTGTAGGCCACACATAAATCGTGAGTCGCATCAATAATGGCTTTATTGAATTCGAAGATTGGATCTTCTGTTGCTAATAAATGTGGTGGAATTTTATTCAAGTCAACATCTAAGCCTACGCATAGAAATGATTTTTTGATTTTGATTTGTTCTAGTAGTTGTGATGTTGTCATTTCTATTTTATTTTAAGCGCGTTAATTGAAGAACAATGGTACTTTTTGAGAAGTGGTGCAAAAATAAAAAAAGCCATTCAATTAAGAATGGCTTTTTATTTAGAATTACAAAAATTATAATTTTCCTTCGTAGATAGTTCCTACGTGAATCACTTCGGTTCTTCTATTTTCGGCTCTACCTTTTGCTGTTTTGTTACTGGCAACAGGTTTAGTCGCACCATAACCTACATAAGTTAAATTTGCTGGATTTACTCCTTTGGCTACCAAAGCATCCATCACCACTTTGGCTCTTGCCTCAGAAAGTTTCTGATTGGATTTTGGATTACCTACATTATCCGTATGCCCTTCAATAGAGAATTTTGCATTTGGATAATTTTTAATGATTTCTTTGATAGCATCCAAACGTCCGTCGGTAGCGCCATTATCTGTATTTTGTAACACCGCTTTTCCGGTCACAAAAAACACTGCTCTTGCCTGAACTTTTAGTTCTTTCAATACCTCTTTGGTAACTTCTGGACAACCTTTATTACTTGCTGGTCCAGCCACAGTAGGGCATTCATCCTCTTTGTCATTTATTCCATCTTTATCCGCATCGTAAATTGGGCATCCTGCATTTTCGACTAATCCTGCTTCGTTTGGACATTTGTCGTCTTTATCAAGAACTGAATCACCATCGGTATCAGGCCAAGGACATCCTTTATTTTCAACTGGTCCTGCTACTGTTGGACAAGCATCAACATTATCCAAAAGCGTATCCTTATCCGCATCACCCCATGGACAACCGTTGTTTTCTACAGGACCCACTTCGGTTGGACATTTATCATCTTTATCTACTACTAAATCTCCGTCGGTATCAGGCCATGGACAGCCTTTGTTTTCAATTGGTCCCGCAACTTTTGGACACTTATCCAATTTATCTAAAACATCATCTCCGTCTCTATCTTTAAATTTCTTTTGAAATACAGGATATTTAAAACCTAAATAAAAATCCAACCCTTTTGAATTACTAGAAACTAAATTGGTCAAAACAGAACTAGAACCTACAAAAAGAGGTCCAAATCTCAAAGAAGATCCTACTTGTGTCCCTGTGTATTGCATATAACTAACTGGAATAGCATAGGTAAACCATCTAGTCTCGAAACGAGGCGTTAAAACCACCGCATTTGCAATACTGTTTGTATTCACAGCCGTTTTATTCACCAAACTAATATCACTATTCAAGTTCAAATAGAATTTGTTATGAATATGCCAATCAACATTTGCATGTAAAGCAGTTGGCAAATTGGTTTTGATTCCCGTTGTAGAAGAAACTTTAGTATAATTAGCATTTAAAAACTCATACACATCCCCAATATCATCGATCATCTTTTGAGTAACTGCCCCCGTAACATTGTACGTATCTTGTTTCGCTTTCGAATAATTTATGGATCCAATATCTGTAATAGAAAAACCAAAACGTAATTTATATTTGTTCAACGTCTTGAATTTATTATCTACAGCTTTAGCTTTACTTACGTCATATTGATCATAATTAGGTCTCCATTCATATTGAAATCCTAAATCAAATCCTAAACCACTTGAGTTGGTATCGAATTCTACCTCCGAATTGTTTTCAAAATCCTGACTACCCCCAATAGTTACTAAACCGTTTGTGGCCAAAACACTTAAATCTGGATTGGTCGAATTTTTAACAAAAGCAGCTGATAAATCTTTAGTATTGGCGTAACCGTTTACACCACCTTGTAAATATTTAATCGTAAAACCACCTTTCAAGAAGTTTTGTCTTTTATTCAAAATGACACCTGCGTAAGACAAACCAACTTCTCCCCAAGTATTTGAAACAGTGTTTAAACTCCCAACAGAATAAGCAAAATCATTCGAAGAGTCAAGCCCTTCCTTAACTTCATTAATCAAATTACCATTTGCATTGACTACATTGGTAAAGGATCTAACTCTAGTAAAAACAGCAATAGCATGCTTTGGCGCAATGTTAAACATAAACGAAGGCCCTAAAAAGTCAACATTGATAACCGCATTGTTTTTGAATGAAGGAGTAAATTTTGATTGACGGTCAAAATCATAATTTTCTTTGTAGATATCGGTGATTTTCACCCCATACAAATCATTTCCTACAGCAGTACTAATGGAAAACAAATTAATATCCGTTTTGAAACGTGAATCCACTATGGAAGCTGGGTTAAAAAGCACTCCATGAATTCCAGTATAATTATCCGAAGAATATCCTACATAAGATTGCGCATTAGCAGACGATACAGCTAACAATAAGATAAAAAAAAGTAATTTTTTTTTCATTGAATTGGTTTTGAATTGATTAAAATTTAAATTATGTAATATTTAATAAGATTTAGATTATCTAAATATAATAGGCACAAAAAAAACATTTACTTAAATGAAATTAAGTAAATGTTAATCTTTTTTTTGAGCAGCTCTTTATTAAAAAACCTCGCTAGCTTCTTTGAGTTTTTCCATATTGTTCACCAATTGTAATTCGGCTACAATTTTCTGAATATCACCGTTCATAATGTTACCCAAATCATATAAGGTCAAACCAATTCGGTGATCGGTTACACGACCTTGAGCGTAATTATAAGTACGAATTTTAGCAGAACGGTCACCTGAACTCACTTGCGACGTACGTTTTGAAGCATCTTCGGCTTGTTTTTTGGCCAATTCCATTTCGTACAAACGAGAACGCAATACGTTCAACGCTTTGTCTTTATTCTTATGTTGTGATTTTTGATCCTGACATTGCGCCACCAAACCAGTTGGAATGTGCGTCAAACGAACGGCAGATTTGGTCGTATTTACCGACTGTCCACCAGGTCCTGACGAACAGAAAAAGTCCACACGAACATCGTTCATATCAATTTGTACATCAAATTCCTCTGCTTCTGGAAGCACCATAACTGTGGCTGCCGAAGTATGCACACGTCCTTGTGTTTCTGTTTGTGGTACACGTTGCACACGGTGAACACCCGCTTCAAACTTCAAAGTTCCGTACACATCCTCTCCTGTAACCTCAAAAATCACCTCTTTGAAACCACCCGAAGTTCCCTCGTTCATATCCACCACTGAGGTTCTCCAACCTTGACTTTCACAATATTTAGTGTACATACGGAACAAATCTCCTGCAAAAATACTCGCTTCATCACCACCCGTACCCGCACGAATCTCCACCATCACGTTTTTCGCGTCTTCAGGGTCTTTCGGAATCAACATAAATTTGATTTCGTCTTCCAATTGTGGTAAACGCTCTTTTGCTTCATCCAATTGCATTTTGGCCATTTCCACCATATCGGCATCACTACCATCAGCAATAATTTCGTTAGCCTCATCAATATTGGCTAAGACAATAATGTATTCTTCTCTTTTTTCAACCAAGGCTTTAATGCTCTTGTATTCCTGATTAAGCAGTACATAACGTTTTTGATCCGCGATAACATCGGGCTGAATAATCAAATCCGAAATCTCGTCGAAACGCTGTTTTACATATTGAAGTCTATCTAACATATTCTTGTCCTTATATTTTGGACGGCAAAAATACAAAAAAGAAAGCAATTTACAGAAACCCCTTTTCAGATTTTTTTAGGAGCTTAATCCTGCTCTCCGCTATATCTGTGGCTCTGAACCCCAGAGCCACAGGATGCCGCTCCCATCAGGGCTAGAAACGTTAGAAATTAGAAATAAGAAGTTAGAGATTAGAAGTTATGTTGATGGAAAACTATCCATAACGAAACCCAAAGTACTATTAATATGGAAAACCCAAATCCTTGCAGTCATAACTCCCCTCTTGAGAGGGGCTGGGGGTGTGTGTTTTTTATCCCAAACTTCAAAAACAAAACAAAGACAATAAATTTTGTAATGAAAATTGTATATATTTGAAAAGCTAATGCGCTATGAGACTTATCATACCTATCTACGCAAAATTGGATTGCTTAGAATGATTTTGTCAGACCTGTAGGCAATTTAACAGCAATTTAACATAAAACTAAATGATAAGCATTCCAATTACGATTAACCTTACTGAACTATGGACAACAAAAACTTTTTCAAAAAATGAATGGGGAGAAATCAATTTAATTGTCGGACCAAATGGTACAGGAAAATCCTTATTTGCTGATCAACTAAAAAAACAATTAGATACTAATGGCTACAAAACAAGACTTTTAAATGCTGAAAGACTAAGTGGATTAGAAAAGCAAGCTTATTCTAGTTTTACTTCAAATGGATTAGGCTTACCATTAACAAAAGGATTTGATTTATCCAAAACTGATGACTTAAAAAAACAAGGAGAAAATTATGGGCTATCCGCTTCCGCATTTGTAATTTTAAAGGAACGTTTAGATGTTAGAATAAAAATTGAAGCTTTATTATCTGATATTTTCAATAAAACAATACGTTTAGTTGAAGAAGGCGGTTTTCTAAAGCCTAAAATTCAGAATAATATTGGAGGAGCTGAATACGGATTAAAAGAAAGTGAATGCCACGGACTAAAAGAGTTAGTGACTCTTTTAACTTTCTTATATGATGAAAGTAAAAATTGTCTAGTTCTTGATGAACCCGAGTTACATCTTCATCCACAGTTTCAATCATTTTTTTTAAGCGAGATTAGAAAGTTTGCTGGCGACCCCAAAAGTGACCCAAGTAAAAAACTTTTCTTTATTATAACTCATTCTCCATATTTTCTAGATTTACGAACTATTGATGATCTAAAAAGTATACTTGTATGCCACTACAATCAACCACCGAATTTTGTGGAAGCACTAGAAGAACAAGATGAATATATCTTAAAAAAGTTTTTGCCAAGATTTAATACGCATCACAAGCAATTTTTCTTTTCTACAAACCCCGTATTTGTTGAAGGATATACAGACCAACAAATAATAACTTTATTGTTTGACAAATTAAATTACAACATTAGTGCTTCTGGTTCTAGCATAATTGATGTAGGTGGAAAAGATGAATTAGCAGTATTTTTTAGGCTTTGTAATAAACTTCAAATAAAAGCGAGAATAATTGCTGACTTAGATGCTTTATTCAAAGGAAAATTAAGGGAGATTGCACAAGAAAGCTTAGAATGCAAAACTTATGTTCAAAATGAAGGATTAGGTACAGATTTAGCAAATCTTATTGGAGACTTAGAACGAAAATTAAAAGAAATTGCAGATGATTTAATAGCTAAAAATTCGACAGATAATGACATAATCCACTTGATTGATTTTCTAAAACCTATATCTCAAATATCGGATAAAAGACACACAGTTATTACTGCACTGCTAATCGGATTACTAAAATTTAAAGAGAAAATTATTTTTGTTGTTTCTGAACAACAAAAAGCAAAAATTAATTTTATAATACCTCGTTTTTATCAATTATTAGAGGCATTAAAGTCAGCTAACATTTTTATTTTCCCAAAAGGAGAAATAGAAAATTATTATACCCAAACTTCTCTTGATTATTTAAATTTCTCAGACAAAGATAAAAATTCATCTTTCCACACAGAAAGAGAATATATTCTAACAAGTAATGACAATATTGAACTTGAAGAAAATTATCACGAGCTTATTCCTATATTGAAAGCTTCTGTTCCTCAAATAAAAGTTAATTTAAGTAAGCATCTAAAATATCAAGTTGTTGAATGGATTCAAACCGTACAAAGAGCAATTTCAAAAGGAGATATAACAGAAATAGAAGGACTAAAAACAAATGCCAAAATTGATTACAAATTATTTAGTCAGATAATCCAAGTAGAATCATTGGAAATCGAAGATGACAAAAGATTTATTTGTAAACTAAAAATAAATAAATCCCTAACAAGCATCGACAAAGAAATTGAATTTAATGAAAAGACAATTCCTCACGATTTTGAGTTCACAATATAAACTGCTCCTAACACACGCTACAAGCAATTTGGTTTTTAGGCTTAATTTAAAATTGGTTTTGTATTTGGAGACTTGCCAAAGCTATTCAATGACGAATTATGCAATTGATAATGCCTTAAATCCTTATAAAATAAAAATGATTAGAAAAAGTAAACCTTAATAATTATGAAAAAAACATTTTATTTATTGTTGCTTATATTTATCTCTTGTAGTTTGAAACAAAACAAGACAAACCCGATAGCGCGGATTTGCAATCCATGCCTACCATCCGCTGTCCCAAGTGTTCTTGTGTATAAATAAATTTCTTGCGTGTGCTGCGCGAACGTCTCTGACTTCGGGCCGTTTTACATCGTGTTGTAAACCGTAAATATGATAAAAGTCTCCTGACTTTTTAAGGGAATAGCTTTAGAATGATTTACGTGCCAAACCCCTAAACATTTTTGACTACGTTTTTTCTAAATCAATAAACGAAGTTTTTTCACAGACTTACGTTGGCGGCAATAATTTGACAAATATTGTGTAAAATCAAATATTGTACATACATTTGTACAAATTACAATAATTATGTTGGTAGCAAATATTTCAGATTTCAGAAAAGATATTAAATCTTACTTTGATAGAGTAGCATTAAACTTTGAAACTCTAATTATAAATCGTGGAAAAGATTCAGGGATTGTTGTTATTTCACTTGAAGAATACAATTCACTGATTGCAACAAATCATGAATTATCAAACAGAACTAATGAAAGTAGGTTAGATGCTGCAATTGATAAATTTAAAAGTGGTAAGTCATTTTCTAAAGACTTAATTGAGGATTAAAATGAAATATGTTTTTGTTGATGAATCTTGGGAAGATTATTTATACTGGCAAAAAATAGACAAGAAGAAAGTTAAAAAAATAAATGACCTACTCAAAGATATTTCTAGAAATCCTTTTGAAGGAATAGGAAAGCCCGAAGCATTGAAGCACAAGTATGCAGGATTTTGGTCAAGAAGAATTGATGATGAACATAGATTAATCTACAGGTTTATTGATGATGAAATTCAAATTGTCAAATGTAGACATCATTACGACTAATAGTACCCGAACTGTTCTTAATTTATGAATAAATTTCTTGCGTGTGCTGCGCGAATGTCTCTGACTTTGCACCCGATAGCGGGGATTTACTTCGTCAGTTCGCTATCGCTTGGGAGCAATCCTTGTCTACAACTTCAAGCATAAAAAGCAAAAAGCTACCAGAGACAATTCCTGCAGCTTTTTTTTATTTATAAAAACTCGTTACCAATAGCCGTAACGCTATTGAAACCTATCAATTTTCAAGCTTTATGCAAAAAAACTTCGGCTGGAAGGCTAAAAAAAATTTTAAGCTTTTGCGCCATTTTCAAGGTAATTTCACGCTTTCCAGAAAGAATGGCTGAAACGTGTCCTTTGCTTCCAATGATGGACTCGAGATCTTTGGCTTTGATTCCCATTTCTTCCATTTTATATTTAATTACTTCCAATGCATCCAATTCGGGTAATTGATGGTGTTTTTCATCATAATCTTTGACCAAAACCAGTAGCAAATCGAGTTCGTCACCTTCTGCTGTATTTGGTTTCGCGTGAAATAGCTCCATCAATCGTATGGATGCTTTTGTATAATCTTCCTCGGTTTTTAGTACTTTCCAGTTCATCTTTATTGCTTTTTATAGTTCAAAATTGCTGTGTCAAAAGCAACAGTTGCAACATTTATTTTATCGTATTCTTTGTGCGTTCCAAACCAAATTACATAACAAGCGGTCTGAAGAAAATTAATCGAAACCACTAATCTAAAATCATTCCCTTTTATATTGAAAACAACCCTTTCGTTATTGACTACACTCGCATTTCCATAAACTCTTTTGAGCTCATTGAAATTTTGAAAATCTTGTTTGGAAAATTCATTGTACCAAATCAATAATGGCATTTTGGAAATGGGATATTTTTCGGTGTAAAATAAAACGGTTTTCTTTACAAGGATTTTCATTTAACAAATGTATTCAAAAGTTTTCAATTTGCAAACTATTTGTTTTTTTTAAGTATTTAACAACTAAACAACACATAAACATAACCCGAAAGCGGGGATTTACTTCGTCAGTTCGCTATCATGTAGGCTTTATTACAAAAAAAAATCTGTTTTTTATGTTATGAAAAGGAGACGTTCTTGTCCAGCCCTGATGGGAGTGGCATCCTTTGCTGCCGGGGTTCGGCAGGAAAGATATAACGGACAGCAGGAGGATTCGTGAGGGTAAACTATTGTTGCTGCTCCTAAGTACAACCAAAAGATTCGTTCATAACTCCTGCCTGTTTTGATGGTTTCTCAATTTCTAAATTCCTAATTTGCGCCTTCAAAATTAATAAAGAAAAAATGAAGGTTTGTATTGCCGAAAAACCCAGTGTTGCTCGAGAAATTGCCACCATATTGGGCGCGAATACCAAGCACGACGGGTATTTTGAAGGTAATGGTTATGCGGTAACGTATACGTTTGGGCATTTGTGTACCTTAAAAGAACCAAACGATTATTGGCCTCACTGGAAGAGTTGGGATTTGAATAACTTACCGATGCTTCCAGAAAAATTTGAAACTAAATTGGTGCAGAATTCGGGAATTCAAAAGCAATTCAACATCATCAAAAGTTTGTTTGACAAAGCTACAGTTGTGATTAATTGTGGTGATGCTGGACAAGAAGGAGAACTCATTCAGCGTTGGGTAATGAACGAAGCGAAGTACAAAGGCGAAGTACAACGTTTATGGATTTCGTCTCTAACCGCAGAGGCTATTAAAGAAGGTTTTCAAAACCTAAAACCAGCGTCACAATATGATAATTTGTTTTATGCGGGTTTCTCTAGAGCCATTGGTGACTGGTTGTTGGGGATGAATGCCACGCGTTTGTACACCGTAAAACACGGTGGTTACCAACAAGTATTGTCAATTGGACGGGTGCAAACTCCTACACTGGCGATGGTTGTAGAACGCTTCAAAGCGATTGAAAATTTTAAACCTCAGCCCTATTGGGAATTGCAAACCTTGTACAGAGAAACGC
This sequence comes from Flavobacterium succinicans LMG 10402, assembly GCF_000611675.1. GTDB lineage: Bacteria > Bacteroidota > Bacteroidia > Flavobacteriales > Flavobacteriaceae > Flavobacterium > Flavobacterium succinicans. The sequence continues at coordinate 223,526 of NZ_JATV01000002.1, forward strand.
TTTTTAGTTATGAAGAAGGGCGGTTTTTGAATAAAGACGAGGGAGCGGTTTTGGCCAACAAAGTTAAAGAAAGTGATTTCGAAATTATTAGTATCGATAAAAAGAAAGGCAATGAATATGCTCCAAAACTTTTTGATTTAACGGGATTACAGGTGTATTGCAATACCAAATTTGGCTTTTCGGCGGAGGAAACTCTTAAAATTGTTCAGACTTTATACGAACAAAAAGTAGTTACTTACCCTAGAGTTGATACTACTTTCTTGCCCAACGACATTTATCCAAAAGTACCCGCTATTTTGCAAAACTTAACGCAATATGCTGCACTGACTGAACCGCTGTTGGCAAAAAAGATAAAAAAATCGCCCAAGGTATTTAACGATAAAAAAGTGACCGACCACCACGCCATCATTCCTACTGGCGTGCAGAGCCATTTACAATTCAATCAGCAGCAAGTATATGATAGCATTGTAAAGCGTTTTATCGCTGTGTTTTATGACGATTGTTTGGTGGCTAACACTACCGTAATTGGTAAAGCAGCCGAGGTACATTTCAAAACTACTGGGAAGGAAATCTTAAAGAAAGGATTTCGTGTTGTTTTTGATACTTCGACTCCGCTCAGTACAAATGCCAAAGAAAAAGAAGCAGACCTCCTTCCGAATTTTGTGGTTGGCGAAAAAGGACCACACCAACCCTCCTTTTTAGAAAAGGAAACCAAAGCGCCCAATCAGTTTACCGAGGCTACACTGTTGAGAGCTATGGAAACCGCAGGCAAACAAGTAGACGACGAGGATTTACGAGAATTAATGAAAGAAAATGGTATTGGTCGTCCTTCTACTCGCGCGAATATTATCGAAACGCTCTTTAGACGAAAATACATAGTCCGCAATAAAAAACAAGTTTTGCCCACACCAACAGGAGTGCAATTGATTGATACCATTCAGAATGAATTGATAAAATCAGCAGAGCTCACAGGAACTTGGGAAAAGCAATTGCGCGACATTGAAAAGGGCACCTATACGGCTTCGGCTTTCATAAAAAATATGAAGCAAATGGTGGATAATTTAGTCTATGAAGTGAGAAGCGAAACCAGACGTGCCAATATTTCGCACGCCGCAAATGTTCCAAAAATCGAAACTGTTGTAGTGAAAAAGAAAGCGGCAGGAATTTTGGCAGCCTTATGTCCTAAATGTCAAAAAGGAAATTTGATTAAAGGAAAATCGGCTTATGGTTGTAGTGAATATAAATCGGGTTGCGATTTTGTACTTCCCTATGTTTTTGAAGGTAAAAAGATTTCTGAAAGTCAATATTTGCGCTTGCTTCAAAAAGGATCAACTGTAAATTTAAAAGACTTTAAAACCGATGCAGGATCAGTTGAGGGTTTAATCCGTTTTGAAGAAAATTTCAAACTCAAATTAGAACCAAAGAAAACCGAATTAAAAAAGACACTTGATACTTTAACTTGCCCAAAATGCAAAAAAGGAACAGTGCTAAAAGGAAAAACGGCTTACGGTTGTAGCGATTATAAATTGGGTTGTGATTTTAAAGTTACTTTTGAAAGGGTTAGAGAAAAACTAAAAGATCAAAAACCGACAAAAGAACTGGTATATTCTATTTTAGAGAAAAGCATTTAATTCTATTCAACCGCAAAGTTCACAAAGAATTACGCAAAGTTCGCTAAGCGTTGCGTTCCTTGCGCTAACTTTGTGATCTTTGCGGTTAAGAACGCAAACTTTTTTCATAAATTAGCGCCATCAATCCAAACAAAAAATTTGCATCATGTTTCAAAAAACGACACTTTTATTGGTCTTTGTAGCACTTGCGTCCTGTAACAACAACGCGAACAAAAATGAAAAAATCAAAGCTTCGCAATGGTTGTTGGGCAAATGGACCCAGCAATCTGAACAAGGAATTTTAGAAGAAACATGGAAATCTGTAAACGACAGCACCTTTGAAGGCACTTCGTATTTTATAAAAGGGAAAGATACATTGCACAACGAAATTATTGTGTTGCAACAAAATGGCCCTCATTTTATTTACAAAGCCACCATCAAAGGTCAAAACAATGACCAAACCATTGCGTTTCCGTTAACTTCAGCTACAGATAAAAACTTGGTATTCGAAAACCCTAAACACGATTACCCTCAAAAAATAACATATCAATTAGCAAAAGATTCGACTTTGATCGCCAAGATATCAGGGATTCAAGCGGGGAAACCTTCGGCTGAAACCTATACTCTGAAAAAGGTAAAATAACACTATCCCTATTCTTTTCATACCTCGATTCTAAAAAATCGAGGTTTTTTTTATCCGTAAAATACTATTGTTGAAACGGATAGAAGACTGTATTTGTTTTTATTTTTATTTATTCTAAATAAACTTTGATTATATCAAAGAGGCTTTTATATTTGCAATATTATTTTTAATTAATCTAAATAAAATGAATAAAATACTACTAGCCACAACCGCATTGTTATTAAGCAATGCTTTTTATGGTCAAATCACCGAAAAAGATACCATTAACAAATTAAAATCAGTAGAAATTAGCAACAAGTACAAATACAAAAGGGAGAAAAGTACGACTGTTGCTAAAATGCCACTGAATAATATCGAAAACCCACAAGTGTACAACACCGTTACTGGTGAGTTGATGAAAGAGCAATTGGTTACCAACTTTAATGATGCGTTAAAAAATGCCACAGGAATTTCTCGTTTGTGGGAATCAACCGGAAGAGGAGGCGATGGTGCTGAGTACTTTTCGATGAGAGGATTTGCTGTGCAACCCACAATGATTAATGGTCTGCCAGGGATTAATAACGGAACCATAGACCCTATAAACATCGACAATATCGAAGTGATAAAAGGACCTTCTGGAACTTTATTTGGAAGCAGCCTCATCTCTTACGGAGGGTTGATTAATGTAGTGACCAAAAAACCATTTCAAAACTTTGGCGGAGAAGTAAGCTATACTTCAGGATCCTACGGACTCAATCGAGTAACTGCCGATGTAAATATCCCATTAAACCAAGACGCTTCAATTCGTGTGACTTCGGCTCATCAAAAAGAGAATTCGTTTCAAGATGCAGGTTTTGCGAAATCCTTTTTCTTAGCACCTTCGTTGAGCTATAAGATAAATGATAAATTGTCTTTCTTAATTACAACCGAATTTACCAATCGCACTTCTGCCAATGCACCAATGATTTTCTTAAGCCGATTTGCGCCTTTGTCATTTAATTCGATAGCTATTTTTGAAGACAATTACAAAAAATCATATACTTCGAATGAGTTAACGATCAACAACAACAGTTTCAACTTACAAGCACAAATGTTGTATAAGCTTTCTGAAAAATGGACTTCACAAACTGTATTATCAAGAAATAATAGCAAAACAAATGGTTATTATTCCTATTTGTGGGATTCAGCCAATGGAAATGAATTCACCCGATTCATTTCAAAAAGAAATGGTGAAACCTTAGGCACGGACTTGCAACAAAATTTCATCGGAGACTTTAAAATTGGCTCCTTAAGAAATCGTTTGGTCGTTGGTGCTGATTATTTAAAAATCAATACCATCAACGGAAGTACTGGTTGGGTTGGCAATGGTAAAGTATCACTTGTGAATCAAACCGATACAGGAGATGTTACCCAAGCAGGCGTTGATAAGTTACTCGTGGGTTCTTTCGAAGGTAACACAGATGCACAAACCGAAGTCTTGAGTGCATATGCCTCTGATGTTTTAAATATTACAGATCAACTTTCGGTTATGGCAAGTTTACGTATTGATAATTTCAAATCGTCAACAGCTAATGAAAGTAATTCTCAAACAACTGTTTCTCCAAAATTTGGCGCCGTGTATCAAATCATTGAAAACAAAGTCTCTGTTTTTGGAAATTATATGAATGGATTTACCAACGTGGCTCCAAAAGAAGTTAGCAATGTTGACGGAAGTAATCCAAGAATGAAATCTTTCGACCCCGAACACGCCAATCAATATGAATTTGGATTAAAAACCAATCTGTACAAAGACATCATATCAGCATCGATTAGTTACTACAATATTGATGTAAAAAACAAACTAATGACCAATCCAAACAACATCAACGATTCTTTTCAGGGCGGTGAAGTGAATAGCAAAGGAGTAGAAATTAGTTTTACAGCAAATCCAACCAAAGGACTTAACATCATCGCTGGCGTGAGCAACAATAAAAGTGAAATAACCAAAGACAACCCTGGAGATGGTTATTTAGGATTTAGACCAGAAGAAGCGGGACCAGAAACATTAATCAATCTTTGGGCAAATTATACCATTCCATCTGGCGCATTAGAAGGCTTTGGCTTTGGTCTTGGCGGAAATTATGCTAGCGAATACAAAACATTAAACAGAAGTACTACAGGCACTTTTGCTTTACCAGATTACACCGTGTTGAACACTGCTTTGTCTTACAATCACGATAAATTCAATTTTGTTTTAAAATTAAATAACGTATTGAATGAGAAGTATTTTTCTGGTTGGTCAACGGTAACCCCTCAACGATTAAGAAGTCTTACCGCTGGATTATCGTATAAGTTTTAGTTTTCATAATTGCTATTGTTTTTGTTTAACAAAACTCCTCATTTCGGTGAGGAGTTTTAATCATTTAAAATGAAAAAAATTAATTTTAAAAAAAGCATTCGACTACTGCATCTTTGGCTGGGCTTGGGTTCAGGAATTATTGTCTTTATCATAGCTGTAACAGGTTGTTTGTATGCTTTTCAGGAAGAAATTCAGAACATTACACAAGAATACCGCTTTGTAGAAAAACAAAAAGTCCCTTTTCTTTTGCCTTCGCAATTAGTACCAATTGCTAAGAAAGAATTGCCTAACAAAGTCTTACATGCCTTAAAATACAATACTCCTGACCAAGCTATAGAAGCTATCTTTTATAATTATGAACCTACCTATCATTATGTGGTATACTTGAACCCCTACTCGGGCAAAGTACTAAAAGTAGCCAATATGGAAGATGGCTTTTTTAGATTTATATTAGATGGTCATTTCTACTTGTGGTTACCTCATGAAATTGGACAAGTTGTAGTTGCTTCTGCTACTCTTATCTTCCTTGTACTACTTGTATCTGGTTTAATTTTATGGTTTCCAAAAAACAAGAAAGCAGCCAAACAACGTTTTTGGTTTCGATGGAAAGAAGGTCTAAAATGGAAACGAAAAAACTACGATTTACATAATATTACGGGATTTTATGTTTCAGCAATCGGTCTAATCTTTGCCATAACAGGACTCGTTTGGGGATTTCCTTGGTTTGCTTATGGCTATTACAAAATAATAGGAGGAGAAAAGTCATTACTCTATGAAGACCCCGTCTCAAAAGAAGTAACACTAGCAAAAAAAATAGAGAACCCTTTGGACAAAGTATTTCTGCTCATGCAAGAACAATACCCGAAGGCCGCTTATATTGAAGTACATCCACCTGAAAACCGAAAAAGCGCTATAGCTACTAATGCTAACTTAGAAAAAGGAACCTACTGGAAAACCGATTATCGCTATTTTGACCAAAATACATTAGAAGAAAAAGAAGTAACTCACATCTACGGAAAATTATCTAAAGCAGATACATCAGACCAATTACTGAGAATGAATTATGATATTCACACAGGAGCTATAATGGGATTAGCAGGTAAAGTTTTTGCTTTTTTGATTAGTTTATTAATCGCCACATTGCCCATTACAGGTTGCCTGATTTGGTATGGCAGAAAAAAGCTAAATAAAACAAATATTTCGCTTTAAATTATGAAACTCCATTAAACCTTTTGCCTTTATTTGCATCTAAACAAGCATATAAAAAACGGTGCATAAAAGACAAATAAATATTGGTAGCTAATTTTTTATTTTTACTTTTGCTATTATTTTTATTTATTCTAAATAATACTCTAACCCTATCGTTTTACTTTTCCAAATATGAAAAAATACTTTATAACTCCATTAGCATTTGCTGTTACTTTATTATGCAGTGCCCAACAAAAAAATAGCTTACTCGATCAGTCCTTTTGGAAAAACGCACCAGATGTTGCAGCGGTAAAAGCCGAAATAGAAAAAGGCAATAATCCTGTAGCAAGTAATGCAAACGCCTTTGATGTGACCACTATCGCTATCAATTCAAATGCACCGACAGAAACTGTCAAATTTTTATTAGAACAAAAAGGAAACCCAGTTACCAAGCTCACTCACGACAGCAGAATTTATCTTCATTGGGCAGCTAATAAAGGTAATATTGATATTGTAAACTATCTACTTTCAAAAGGATCCGACATTAATTTAGAGGATAGTAAAGGCGAAACACCTTTGACTTTTGCTGCTTCAAATGGACAAACGAATCCTAAAATTTATGACGCTTTCTTTAAAGCAGGAATCGATCCTAAACAAAAATATAAAGATGGCGTTACCCTACTTTTAAAGGCAATCGCTTCTGATACAAATTTAACACTTGCTGATTACTTAAGCACCAAAGGTCTTTCACTAAACGACACGGATAATAACGGAATTACAGCGTTTGATTATGCTGCAAGAACTGGAAATATTCCTTTTTTGAAAACACTTTTGAGCAAAAGAGTAAAACCTACTGAAGCGGCCCTTTTAATAGCGGCACAAGGTTCTAGAAGAGAAACAACACCTTTGGCAGCTTATCAATTTTTGGTAGAGGAACTAAAAATCAATCCTAAAGCTACAAACAAATCCAACGAAAACGTGTTGCATTTGGTAGCTAACAAATCCAATCAATTAGAAATTATCAATTATTTTACAGCAAAAGGAGTGGATCCGAATGCAAAAGATAATGATGGCAACACGCCTCTACTCCTTGCATCGGCTGGCAATGACATAGAAGTGGTAAAACAATTTTCTATAACTACTAACAACATTAATGCTCAAAACGCTAAAAAAGAATCTGCACTAACGTTAGCCGTAAAATCGGGTTCACCAGAAATTTTCAATTATCTACTAAGCAAAGGTGCTGATCTTTCGGTGGTGGATAAAGACGGATACACTTTAGGATACTATTTAATACAATCCTATCGTCCACAGTCAACAGAAAGAAGAGGCCCGCAAACTGGAAATGAGTCAAAATCGGATCCGTTTCAAGCTAAAATCACTATTTTTAAAGATAAAGGATTCAATTTGGCTAGTCCTCAAAAAGACGGAAGTACCTTATATCACTTTGCAGTTGTCAAAAATGATTTAGCTTTGATTGAAAAATTGGCCGAACTAAAAATTGACATTAATGCAAAAAACAATGATGGCTTAACAGCTTTACACAAAGCCGCTATGCTAGCCAAAGATGAAACCATCTTGAAATACTTAGTTGCTAACGGTGCACAAAAAGACAGCAAAACAGAATTTGACGAAACTGCATATTTACTAGCTAAAGAAAACGAAACGTTAACCAAAAAGAACATCGATTTAGAGTTTTTGAAATAGTTGAGTTAGTACTTAGTGATTAGTCCTTAGTAACTAGCAAGTAAAGTCAACAACATAATTCATAACTCATAATTCATAACTCATAATTTACCCTCATAATGAAATCATTTTTAAAAATAAGTTTACTCATACTAATTAGTTTTTTATCGTTTCAAGCCACAGCCCAAACTAGCAAATACAAATGCATGTTGCAAATGTCAAATTATGTGGGTGAAGGAGCTTACATTGTGGTATCGTTAATCAATCCAAAAGGTGAATACGAAAAAACCCTTTATCTAATGGGTGATGATAAAAAATGGTACAACACGCTAAAAGAATGGCATAAATACCAATCAAAGAAAAAAGAAAACATTAGTGCCAAAACTGGAGCTTCTGTAACTGGTGGAGACCGTAGCATTACCACTATCGAGATAGAAGATGCTAAAATCAACAAAGGCTACAAACTCCGTTTTGAAAGCGCCGTAGAAGATAACAAATACTATGTTACCGATGCCGAAATCCCATTAACATCCGAAGGTTTAACTGCCAAAACAGATGGTAAAGGATATATCCGCTACGTACGTTTCAATAAAATCTAAAAACATCTTGAAAAAATAGACAAAGTCATTTAAGATTGAGGAATATCCTTAATCTCATTTGACTTCGTTTTTTTTAATTTGTACATCATAAAAACTAAAAGTCCTTTTTCTATGACTCTTTCCTTTTGGCGCTACGCCCATTTGGTCCTAGCGATTTTCTCTTCCCTTTTTTTAGTACTAGCCTCCGTAACAGGTACCATTCTAGCTGTAGATGCCATTCAAGAAAAGATCCCTTCTTACCAGGTTAGTAACTTCGATAAAATTACGTTAGCAGAAACGCTTCCTGTTTTACGAAAAACCTATCCTGAAATAACAGCGGTAAGTGTAGATCACAATCAATTTGTTACTTTACAAGGTATCGATCAAGAAGGTAATGATATTAATGCCTTTGTAGATCCAACCAATGGTAAAATTCTGGGGAAACCAAGTCCAAAAAGCGAATTCATTAAATGGACTACGGCTTTACACCGCTCTTTGTTTTTAAAGGAAACTGGACGATTTATCGTTGGTTTTATTTCATTTTTATTGGCGCTTATTGCGCTTTCTGGATTGGCCTTAATCATTAATCGTCAAAGAAGCATTCGAAGTGTGTTTTCAAAAGTTGTAAAAGAAAACTTCGCCCAATATTATCACATTATTACTGGAAGATTAGCGCTAGTTCCAATACTTATCATTGCGATTACTGGTGCGTATCTTACCCTTGAAAAGTTTCATTTTTTTATAGAAAACGATGCTTCAGCAACCGAAACGGTAGCCCTGCCTTCGTCCAAAAAACAAAATACTTCTATATTCAACACCACACTTTTGTCCGATGTCACCAAAATCGAATTTCCTTTTTCGGATGATCCTGAAGAATACTTTATCATTCATCTAAAAGATAAAGAAATAGAAGTACATCAAATAACTGGAGCTGTAGTTACCGTAAAACCAACGGCAACCACCACACAATTGAAAGACCTAAGTCTCGATTTACACACCGGAAGAACTAGCATTTTATGGGCTGTTGTTCTAGGTTTGGCTAGTATCAATCTGTTGTTCTTTATTTATTCTGGATTTGCGATGACGTTGCGACGCAGAGCCAGCCGCATCAAAAACAAGTTCAAGGCCAAAGACAGCGAAATCATTCTACTTGTAGGTTCCGAAAACGGAAGTACCTTGCGATTTGCCAATGCTGTACAACAACAATTTATTGCTCTTGGCAAAAAGGCGTATCTCGCCGAGATGAATTCCTATACCCTGTTTCCAAAAGCAGAACAATTGCTTCTTTTTGCAGCAACTCACGGTATGGGCGATGCTCCATCTAATGCGAATCAATTTATTGAATTACTGAGCAAAACTACACAAAAACAAAAAATCAAAACCGCTATTATTGGTTTTGGGTCTAAATCCTATGCGGATTTTTGTGGTTTTGCTTATGATGTAGAAGCTGCATTAGCAAAACAAAATTGGAGCGAAACCATAGTGCCGTTAGATACCATAAACAACAAATCAACAGAAGAATTTGTGGCTTGGATTCAGTTATGGAATGCCGTAACTTCCTTACCGCTTGCCACTACTCCATCGCTTTACAATGAAATACCAAAGGGACTAAAAACTTTTGAAGTTGTAGCCAAAACACAAGTGTCCACAGACGAAGATACCTTTTTAGTGAGCTTCAAAACGCCTTGGACGACCAAATTCCAGTCGGGAGATTTGTTAGCCATTTATCCTGCCAACGATAGTAGAGAGCGTTTATATTCCATCGGTAAACACGACGGAAAACTACAATTGGTGGTCAAATTACACGAATACGGATTAGGTTCGGGTTATTTGAATCAACTTGAAATAGGTACCAAAATAAAAGCACGAGTAATCACGAATACCGCTTTTCACTTCCCTAAACAAGCTACCAAAGTTGCTTTAATTTCTAATGGAACTGGAATTGCGCCGTTCTTAGGAATGATTCAAGAGTCGACACCCAAAACGGAAACGCATTTGTATTGCGGATTTAGAACCGAGACTAAAAGCGTTGCCAGTTATACAAAACTAGCCCAAGAAATGATGGAGCAACAAAAACTCCAAAGCTTTAATTTGGCCTTATCTAGAACAGCAAACGGCTGTCGTGTAACACAGTTGGTCGAGCGTGATGCTGCTTTTTTCAAAGCGCTGTTGAATGAAAATGGTGTTATTATGATTTGCGGTTCTTTGACGATGCAAAAAGATGTAGAAAAAGTGTTCGAAACCCTTTTAGAGGAATCCAATACAAGCGTTTCAGATTATAAAGCCAAAGGGCAAATTTTGACCGATTGTTATTAGAATGCCTCACCCTGACCCTCTACAAAGGAACGGGAGAAGCTATTTAAAGATTAATCGTGTTGTAACAATTTCCTGCAAAGTTTTCAAAACCTTGTATTTATCTTTGTTTAATTGAAATACCTACAAGGTCAAAAAGAGACCTTGCAGGAATACAAAAAAAAGAAGCGTCTATGATAGTTTGTAGCGCTTTACATCGTCCCGTTTTTCGATACAATTCGAATGGTTATCAACTCATTTTCTTTAGGAACGGTTGTGTGAGGGATGGTAGTGGAGCTCTTTTTTGAGCATTTTTTTTGCTCAAAAAAAGCGGGAACGTACAGCCCGACCCGACCTTTTCGGGAGGGGCACACCCAAAATCAATATATTTATCTGAAATAAAAAATATGTCACTCAAAAATCTTTTCCTTTTGCTACTCGTTTGGAGTGTTTCGTGTCACAGTCAGGTGCTACGAAAAAAAACGACTTTGCTTATGGGCGGGCGTTTTGACATTACGATTGTTGCCCAAGATTCGGCCACGGCAAAAGAAAATATCGATGCTGTTGTTGCCGAAATCACTCGTATTGAGCATTTGATTTCGGACTGGAAACCCACTTCTCAAGTTTCGGAAGTGAATCAAAATGCGGGTATTCGCCCCGTAAAAGTCGACAAAGAAGTATTTGAATTGACGCAAAGAGCGCTTGAATTTTCAAAGATTACCAAGGGTGCATTTGACATTAGCTTTGCGGCTATGGATAGGATTTGGAAATTTGACGGGTCGATGACCGAGATGCCAACGGCAGAAGCCATTAAAAAATCGGTTGAAAAAGTGGGCTACCAAAACATCATATTAGACTCCGTTCAATCGACCATTTTCTTGAAAGTAAAAGGAATGAAAATTGGTTTTGGCGCTTTGGGCGAAGGCTACGCCACCGATAAATGTCGCGCTATGATGCTTGCAAAAGGCATTCCCGCTGGAATCATTAATGGCTCTGGCGATATGAGTACGTGGGGAACGCAGCCTAATGGCAAACCTTGGAATATTGGCATCACAAACCCTTTTCGACCAGAAAAAATTATGTCTGTCGTTCCCTTAAGGCAAGAAGCCGTAACCACTTCTGGGAGTTATGAAAAATATGTCGTTTTTAATGGCAAACGCTATTCGCACATCATTAATCCCTCTACGGGTTATCCTGCTACGGGTTTGTGTAGCGTAACCGTTTTTGGTCCCAATGCCGAAACTGCGAATGGTTTGAGCACTTCGCTTATTGTTTTGGGACAACAAAAAGGATTGCTTTTGCTCGAAAAATTCGCGGACTACAGCTGCATTATGATTACGGATAAAGGAAAAGCGATTCGGTCCAAAAACTTCAAAAAGAAATTGAAGACGCGATTGTAGCCATTTTCATTTCAATTAAGCATTAAAAAAGCAATCTTTTATCATAAAAAAGAGACATGACGTTACTATAAAATTCAACTCAACAAAAAACACAACCTCACAAACCGTTACTAATCAGTAATTTACATGTTTTTTAAGTTTTTATTGGTATTTAATCTAAATAAGCTTTGTGATTTCATAGAAGGAGTTTATATTTGCATAGTTATTTTTAATTATTCCAAATAAACAAAATGAAATATATTTTACTCCCCGCAATACTATTAAGCTATTTTGCTAGTAGTGCACAAGATACAAATCAAGCACAGGCTACTACAGCCGATAAAAAAACTGAAATTGAATCGTACGAGTTTGAAAATGATACGGTAAAAAACAAGAAAGGTGGTACTTTGAACGAAGTTATCGTTACGGCACATAAACAAAGAAAGCCAGTTTCTGCCATTCGTTCAGGATTAAAACCTATGGATAATCCACAAACTGTACAGGTAATTGGTGCAGAAATTATCGAGCAGCAACAATCCATTCGTATGAGTGATGTTATCAAAAATGCTAATGGTATTTATGTTGGATCAGCACGAGGCGGAGCACAAGAGTCATTTTGGTCCAGAGGTTATGATATGACCGCGAACAATATGTTCAAAAACGGATTCAGATTTAACGGCGGATCTATACCAGAAATTTCAGGACTTGAAAAAGTAGAATTCTTAAAAGGTGGTGCAGCTCTACTTTATGGCAATGTAGCTCCAGGCGGTATCCTAAACATGATTACCAAAACACCAAAATTTAATGAAGGCGGGGAATTCTCTATGCAAATGGGAAGCTACAATTATTACAAACCAGCCTTTGATGTATATGGTCCTTTGAATCAATCCATCGCCTATCGCTTCAATGGTTCTTATGAAAAATCAGAAAGTTTTAGAGATTTTGTGACTAATGATAGAATTTATTTTAATCCTTCGTTCTTATTTTTACTTTCTGAAAAAACACAAATTACATTACAGGGAGATTATCTAAGTGCCGATTGGACACCGGATTTTGGAACAGGATTGGTTGGAAAAGAAATTTTAGATTTACCAAGAAATCAATTCTTTGGCGCCAAATGGTCCAATGGAAATACGAAATCCTCAAGTGCTTCTGTTTTAGTAGAACATGATTTTAACAGCAATTGGAAATTGAATTTCAATAGTTCCTATCAAACCTACAGAAGAATGCAACTATCTACAGCTCAAATGTCTGGTTTAGTATACACTACAAATGCTGCTGGAGTAAAAGAAGTAAATTGGAAACGTGGTTTAACTCGCTTAGATGCTTCAGAAAATATATTTGGAAATCAATTGAGTTTACAAGGAACATTTAAAACAGGAAAAATTAAACACCAAATTTTTACAGGTGCAGATTTCGAAGACTCAATGGCACCTAATTATACTTTTGGATTCTTTAACCCTTCAAAACCTGCTGACTTAATAACAACTGAATCGACTGCTATTAATATCTTAAACTACGATTACAATACTCAAAGTAGAAATGTACCTTACGACAGCAGAATTACACAGCTAGCTACAACCTTCACTCAACGTTTTGGTGTTTATGCGCAAAATTTAATCACGATTAATGATTATATTAAAGTTTTGGCTGGAATTAGATGGTCATGGCAAGAAAATTATGTTACGACTACCAAAGAAACTATCGAAAAAATAAACAATGTTAATACCATTACCACCTCATACCAAAACGCAAAACCTGTAGAAGGCGCAAAAACAATCAACACGGCATTTTCGCCAAAAGGTGGTATTGTAATTCAACCTAACAAAACAACAAGTTTGTTTGCTAGTTATTCCAACTCCTTCACAACAAACACTGGTACGACAGTAGATTTAAAACCACTTGATCCTTCAATTATTGACCAATACGAGGTTGGAATCAAAAAAGACTTTATGAAAGGTTTAATTACTACAAATGTAACTGCTTACATTATAGAAAACAATAATCTAGCGCAAACTGCAGCATTTGGTTCAGATGGTGTTACACCAAACGTAAATACCAATTTAAAAGAATTAGTTGGTGGAACTAAAGGAAAAGGAATTGAAATTGATATCAATGCCAATCCGATGAAAGGACTTAACTTGATGGCAGGATACAGCTTTAATGAAACAAAAATCACCAAAACTTCAGGCACAAGTGGAAGTTTAATAGAGGGAGATTTATTAACCAGAACTCCAAAGCATACGGCTAATTTTAGCGTTTTTTATAAAATTCAAGAAGGCTTTTTTAAAGGTATAAGCTTAGGCGCTATGGCCAGCTATATTGGTGACCGTGTAGGAGGTTGGAATGACCGTTACGTATGGACTGAAAACAAGCCAGCAACAAATCCAAAATCCTATACTGTTACTATCGAAGATAGAGATATTCCTTTGGAAGGTTATGCTACCGTAGATTTATCGATAGGATATGAATGGAAAAAAGTTTCATTGTTATGCAAAGTATCCAACATCACCAACGAATTGAACTACACCGTACACGAAAACTATAGTATAAATCCAATTGCGCCAACTCAAGTTATGGCGACCTTGAAATACAGATTATAACAGTTTTTTATATTAAAATTTAATGCCTGCGGTTTTTGCTGCGGGCATTTTTTATGTCAAAAAAAGAGTAGAGCACAGCTTCTGAAATATTTTTAAAAAAATTACCAAAATATAGTACATTTGATTACGTTATCTCACAATAAAACAATGACCACTATGAATTCATTTAGAACGTTACTTTTATTCGCATGTAGTCTTACTCCTTTTTTACAGTACGGTCAATATACTGATCAAATTAACTCCAATCGTCCTGGCGAAACCATGTCGGCTTATGGCGTAGGAAAACATGTTATTCAAATAGAAACGGGTGTGTATGGTATCACTTCCAATCATAGTTTACTAAATTATGATGTAAATGGATTTGGTATAGATGCCACTCTACGTTGGGGAGCTTTTTTAGAACGATTAGAAGTTATTGCTGATATACAATACCAAAACGACCAATATGTGACTAATTTTAGCACGATCAACCGAGCCAATTTCAGACAAACCAATTTAGGAGCGAAATATTTAATTTATGATCCTTTTAAAAACTACGAGAAAAAAATAAATTTATACAGCTGGAAAGCCAACCAACGATTTAATTGGAGGCAATTAGTACCTGCAGTTTCCGTGTATGCAGGCGCCAATTTTGTGTTCGAGGGAAATCCATATGCTTTTTCACTGGAATCTGGCATTTCTCCAAAAGCCATGCTGATTACTCAAAATCATTTTGGCGATGGTCGTTGGGTTTTTGTAACTAATATCATTGCCGATTACATAGGTACAGACTATCCAAGTTATGGCTACGTAGTCACTTTAACTCGTGGATTCAGTAAAAGATGGTCCGGTTTTATTGAGAATCAAGGCTACAATTCCGATTTTTATAGCGACATGATTGTTCGTGGTGGAGCAGCGTATCTAGTGAACAACAACTTCCAAATTGATGCCTCTGTAAGTACCACTTTCAAAGACACACCTTCCTTTGTTTATGGTGGATTTGGGGTTTCTTGGCGTTATGATGGCTTTTACAAAAAAGCAGAAGCAAAAGACCGAAAAGAACACCTTTCTCAAACCAAGAAAAAAAAATCACAGTTTAATTAATTCAAAAGCCCTAAATAGGGCTTTTTTTCAAGAACAAAAAGCTATATTCGCAGTTGCACATTACATTAAAAACACATGATTACGATTCACGAAGCCAAAAGCAAAAAAGAAATTACCAAGTTTATCAAATTTCCTTTTTCTCTGTATAAAGACAACAAATATTGGGTACCACCACTAATTGCAGATGAATTAGAAACTTTTGACAAATCAAAAAATCCTGCTTTTGAAAATGCCGAAGCCTATTTTTTTGTAGCCAAAAGAAATCAAGAAATTGTTGGAAGAATCGCTGCTATTATCAATTGGGATGAAGTCAATAATCAACAGAAAAAAAAGGTGCGCTTTGGTTGGTTTGACGTTATTGACGACATAAAAGTAACCCAAGCTCTACTTGAAAAAGTGTATGAATTGGGGCGCAAAAACAACCTAGAATACGTAGAAGGCCCAATGGGTTTTTCTAATCTAGACAAAGTGGGCGTACTAACTGAAGGCTTCGAAGAAATTGGCACGATGATTACTTGGTACAATCATCCTTATTATGCGCAACATTTTGAGCAATTGGGCTACATTACCGAAAAAGAATATGTCGAAAATAAATTCCCTTTTTCGAATGTAAAACCAGAAACTTTCGAGAAAGCAGAGGAATTGATTAGAAAGCGATACCAATTAAAAGCCATCAATTTCACCAAAACCAAAGATGTACTTCCGTATGTAGACAAAATGTTTGATTTATTCAATGAATCGTATGCCAAACTTTCCTCGTTTGTAGCGATTACAGATATTCAGAAGGAATATTTCAAAAACAAATACATCAACTTCATCAATCCAGAATATATCAAATATGTAGAAGACAAAGACGGAAATCTAGTCGCTTTTGCCATAGTAATGCCAAGTTTTTCAAAGGCGCTACAAAAAGCTAAAGGCAAATTATTTCCTTTTGGTTTCATTCATTTATTACAAGCAAGAAAAAACAGCAAAGACGTTCTTTTTTACTTAATTGGCGTTCATCCCGACTACCAAAACAAAGGAGTTCACGCTATTATTTTTAAAGAATACCATACCACTTTTACCGAAAAAGGTATTCAAAACTGCATCCGCACTCCTGAATTGGCAGACAATCTAGCCATTCAATTGCTATGGAAAAACTTCAACCCCACCATTCATTGTAGAAGAAAAACGTTTAGAAAAGAACTTCTTTAAGAAAAAAGTAGTCAGTTTTCAGTCCTCAGTGGTCAGTTTTAACCTCAGTAAAACAAAAAAAATCCATTCGCCAAAACGAATGGATTTTCTATATAAGTGAAAACCTAAAAAAATTAAGCTTCCATATCTACTGTAGTGCGTGCTGCAATTTCTTTATATGTACCGCTAACTAGTTTCTCACGAATCGCTTCGAAAGCTGCCAAAGTTTCTGCAATATCTTCTAAAGTATGAGAAGCTGTTGGAATCATACGTAATAAAATAATGCCTTTCGGGATTACTGGATACACAACAATCGACAAGAAAATACCGTAGTTTTCTCTCAAGTCGTTCACCATCACCATCGCTTCTGGAATACTTCCTTCTAAGTAAACAGGAGTAATACAAGTATTAGTATCTCCAATATTGAAGCCTTTTTCTTTTAATCCGTTTTGCAACGCATTTACGTTTTCCCACAATTTATCTTTAATCGCAGAAGACTCACGCAACAATTGCAAACGTTTCAGCGAACCAATAGTTTGGATCATTGGCAACGCTTTGGCAAACATTTGAGAACGCAAATTGTATTTCAAATAATCGATAATGTCTTTATCTGCTGCAACGAAAGCACCAATATTCGCCATTGATTTAGCAAACGTAGAAAAATACACATCAATTTCGTCTTGACAACCTTGCTCCTCACCTGCTCCAGCACCTGTTTTTCCAAGCGTTCCAAAACCATGTGCATCATCAACCAATAAACGGAAATTGTATTTTTCTTTCAAGGCTACAATTTCTTTCAATTTACCTTGTTGTCCACGCATTCCAAAAACACCTTCAGTAATGAACAAAATTCCTCCACCTGTTTCTGTCGCCATTTTAGTAGCACGTTGCAGGTTTTTCTCCATACTTTCTAAATCATTGTGTTTGTAGGTAAAACGTTTCCCCATATGCAAACGCACCCCATCAATAATACAAGCGTGTGAATCTACGTCATACACAATGATATCGTTTTTAGTCACCAAAGCATCAATAATAGACACCATTCCTTGGTAACCAAAATTCAACAAATAAGCCGATTCTTTCATCACAAAAGCAGCTAATTCTTGCTCCAACTGCTCGTGATATTTCGTGTGCCCACTCATCATACGCGCACCCATTGGGTAAGCTGCACCGTAAGCGATAGCAGCATCCGTATCTGCCTGACGCACTTCTGGATGATTGGCCAAACCTAAATAGTCGTTCAAACTCCAATTCAATATATTTTTTCCTTGAAATTGCATTCTTGGTCCCAATTCTCCTTCTAGTTTAGGAAAAACAAAATAACCTTCTGCCTGAGAAGCCCATTTCCCTAAAGGCCCTTTATTGTTTTGGATTCTTTCGAATAAATCTTTTACCATAATATAATGACTTAATACTACATTTTTATTAATGCGCAAAATTAAATATTTAAAATTTATAATTACTCCCTAACTCCTTTTATTTTATTTAAAAAAAAAGCTTAATTTAAGAAACCTTTTTATTTAACAATAAATTTTTACCCCATATTATCTATATAGAAAATACTCTTATTACAAATAATTAATCGTAAGAAATACCCTTGGATTATACTACATAAAAATTCATTCTTCAAACCACAAATTATCTCCTTTTTTAAATTAAAATACTAATAATAAATTATATTAAAAATTGGAGTTCCAAAAAAAAACAAATGCAACTTTAGAGAATTTCACATTTATAAAATTTATATTTACACAAACAACCTAATAGTTTGCATAAAAAAAGGCTGTCCTTACTATTGGACAGCCTAATCAAATTAATCTATTTTCGTTCAATGTAACAATATTAAATTTTAAAAATTGTCAATTCATAAAATTTTATATAGCCATTAAGCTAATTAAACAACCATGCTTTTTTCTAAACTCTCTCCAACGGCATCTCCTTCCGCATCTATTGGAGTTTCTATAACAGTCACTATAATATCTGTAGTATTACCTCCAGCATATTCTCCGTAAGTATAATAGCTAAAAGTTTCATTTCCTCCTACCAATGTAATTTCTACAAGCCCTGTGTACGATAACTTACAATGACCACTATAGTAACTCATTTCAAGTGAAACAGAAGTGTATGGAGGAACAATTACTGGATAGACTGAATTTACTTCCTTGGTGGTAGATTTTTCTGTGCTTTCCATAGTCTCGTATGAATAAACCCAACTAGCTGTAGCTTCTGCACCAACTTCAAGCTCGGGCACTTCAGCAGAAATAGATACTGAATAACTTTGTTCAAAACCACTATTTGATTCCCAACTATAGCTATCATACTCAGTATAAGAATAGCTATACTCATACTCTTGTGGTTCAGAGGTGTCATTATTATATGTAATATTTGTTAAGTCAACATTATTAGGTTCCGGAAGCTCTTTTTTCTCATAAATCACATCAGAAAGTTCAAGAGCTCTTGCATCTTTAATAAGATAAAAACCTAATTTATCTAAAGCATTCCCAGATCTTCCTGCAACACCTACAACCGCTCCATATCCTACATTCAAAACATATTCCTTATGCGAACTGGTTTTTTCCTTTGGATAAAAAACATTACCCAAAGAAGTTACCATTTTAAATGCACCAACAAATGTATTACCATCCCATTTTGTATTCCAAATCGAAAGTGATTTAATCAATTCACCTGGTTGAAAGATAAAACTACCTTGTTGTCCTCCTGCTTGTTGTCCAAACATAAAACTCTCATCACTATCACTGTATCCATTCCTTGAATTAGCATAATAAATTTTAATCCCACGCATTCGATTATCATCTGCCCAGGTATCAATTCGAGAGATAAGACTTCCATCTTCTTTGAAGTTGTCAAATACTCCTCCCCCATCACCTCCTACTAATTGGAGATCAATGCATTTTGTTTTTGTAAAATCTTCCATAGTGTTTTTTTTTAAGGTTAATTAAATAGATTTGATATTATATTTCAAAACTAAAATTTAAACTACAAACACAAAATAAGTATAATTACCTGATTTACAGATTAAAAGAATTAAAATTACATTAAAAACTATTATTCTTTTTTTTGTATCCGATAATTTAATTTCAAAATCAGTATTTAAAAATTTTATCTGTTCGAACCAATCAACAGAAAGCACCAACCATAAAGTTTGTATCTTTGAACACCAAAGCATCAAAAATGTCAAACAACACCAAAGAATTAAAACTAGCCGTCCTTATTGACGCCGACAACGTTCCGTATAGCAACATCAAAGGCATGATGGAAGAAATCACCAAATACGGCACACCAACCACCAAACGCATCTATGCCGATTGGACAAAACCCAATTCTAATGGATGGAAATCGGTCTTATTAGAACACGCCATTACACCTATTCAACAATATAGTTATACCACGGGAAAAAATTCCTCCGATTCCGCTTTGATAATCGATGCAATGGATTTGTTGTACTCCGATAAAGTTGATGGTTTTTGTATTGTTTCAAGCGACAGCGATTTTACCCGTCTCGCCATTCGGTTACGAGAATCAGGTATGAAAGTCATTGGTATAGGTGAAAAGAAAACCCCAAACCCCTTTATTGTGGCCTGTGATCGTTTTGTCTTTATAGAAGTTTTAGAAGGTGCTACCAAAAAGAAAAAACCTAAAGCCACTACCACTCCATCTGACACCAAAAAAGCAGTAGAAAAAGAAACAACTATCAAAATAGACAATCCAACTATTGACCTTATTGAAGATGCTATAGACGCCATAAGCGATGATGATGGCTGGGCATTTTTAGGCGATGTGGGAAATCTAATCGTCAAAAACAAACCCGAATTCGACCCTAGAAGTTATGGCTTTAGCAAACTTACCCCAATGCTCAAATCCCTAACCGACATTCTCGAAATCGACGAAAGAGATTCGGATAAAAAAGGAATTAAACACGTCTATGTAAGGCTTCGTTATTAAATCATTATAAATCTTAACCCAAATGAAAATAGTATTCGCCACCAACAACGAAAACAAGATCAAAGAAATCCAAAGTATGCTTCCCGATAACGTCACGATTGTGAGTCTTGAAAGCATTGGTTGTTTTGAGGAAATTCCAGAAACGGCAGAAACTATCGAAGGAAACGCTATTATGAAAGCGAATTACATCACCGAAAAGTATGGATATGATTGCTTTGCTGATGATACTGGCCTTGAAATAGAAGCTTTAAACAACGAGCCTGGGGTTTATTCTGCTCGTTATGCCGGAGAACAACGTTCCGCTGAAGACAATATGAACAAAGTATTACATCTTTTAAATGATAAAAGTAACAGAAACGCTCAATTCAAAACGGTGATTTGCCTGAATCTTAAAGGAGAACAATATTTATTCACTGGCATTGCCAAAGGAAACATTACTTCAGAAAAAAAAGGTGAGGGTGGTTTTGGATACGACCCTATTTTTCAGCCTGAAAATTACAAAGAGACTTTTGCAGAACTTTCACTTGAAACTAAAAACAAAATCAGTCACCGAGGTATCGCCACACAATCCTTACTTACTTTTCTGAACACAACTCATTAACAATCAAAATTGTACCTTTTTTTATAACATTTTTTACAATTTCTTGCTGTAATTTCACATCTAAAAAGACTATTAAAACATAAAAATCAAAAATCAAAAAGCTAACTTTCTGACAATCAATTTATAATAATTCATTAAAACTTAAAATAGCATTAGTTAATCTGATAAATTAACACTAATTTTGCACCCTATTTTAAAAATACATAATGAACAAATTTGAACAATTAGGATTGAATGAATCGTTACTGAAGGCGATTTTAGATCTAGGATTTGAAAATCCGTCAGAGGTACAGGAAAAGGCGATTCCCCTATTATTGGAAAAAGACACAGATATGGTTGCGTTGGCTCAAACAGGGACAGGGAAAACGGCAGCTTTCGGTTTTCCGCTAATCCAAAAAATTGATGCCGACAACAGAAATACACAAGCATTAGTTTTATCGCCAACACGCGAACTTTGCCTACAGATTACCAACGAGTTAAAAAACTACGCAAAATACGAAAAAGGTATCAACGTAGTAGCTATTTATGGTGGAGCTAGTATTACAGAGCAAGCTAGAGAAATTAAAAGAGGAGCACAAATTATTGTAGCTACTCCAGGAAGAATGCAAGACATGATCAATAGAGGTTTGGTAAACATCAAAAACATTGATTACTGTGTACTTGATGAAGCAGATGAAATGTTGAACATGGGATTCTACGAAGACATTTGCTCTATTTTATCAGATACTCCAGACGAAAAAAGCACATGGTTATTCTCTGCAACCATGCCAGCCGAGGTAGCAAGAATTGCAAAACAATTCATGAGCAGCCCAGTTGAAATTACAGTGGGAACTAAGAACTCAGGTTCTGCAACAGTATCACACGAATTTTATTTGGTAAACGCAAGAGATCGTTACGAAGCCTTGAAACGTTTAGCCGATGCTAATCCAGACATTTTCTCAGTAGTATTTTGTCGTACCAAAAGAGATACGCAACAAGTAGCTGAAAAATTAATCGAAGACGGATACAGCGCTGCAGCATTACACGGAGATTTATCACAAGCACAACGTGATGGGGTAATGAAATCGTTTAGAGGAAGACAAATCCAAATGCTAGTAGCTACCGATGTAGCAGCACGTGGAATTGACGTAGACAACATTACTCACGTAGTGAACTACCAACTTCCTGACGAAATCGAAACCTACAACCACCGTTCTGGCCGTACCGGTCGTGCTGGTAAATTAGGTACA
Organism: Flavobacterium succinicans LMG 10402; assembly: GCF_000611675.1. Classification (GTDB taxonomy): domain Bacteria; phylum Bacteroidota; class Bacteroidia; order Flavobacteriales; family Flavobacteriaceae; genus Flavobacterium; species Flavobacterium succinicans. The sequence goes on from NZ_JATV01000002.1 coordinate 245,874, forward strand.
TCGATTGTAATTGTTACCAAAAGTGAATTGCGCAAAATTTCTTCTATCGAAAGAATCATCAAACAAAAATTTGAAGAAAAAACAATCCCATCTGGAATTGAAATCTGCGAAATTCAATTATTGCACTTAGCCAACAAAATCAAAGAAACGGAAGTAGATCACGAAATTGACAACTACCTTCCAGCAATCAATGATGTATTAGAAGGCTTGAGCAAAGAAGAATTAATCAAGAAAATGGTATCGGTAGAATTTAACCGTTTTATCAACTACTATAAGAAAAACAGAGATTTATCTAGCCAATCATCAGGCTCAGACCGACGTGAACGTGACGATAGAGACGGTGCTTCAAGAGAAAACAATAGCGGTGCTACTCGTTACTTCGTAAACATCGGTTCTAGAGATAACTTTGACTGGATGACTTTGAAAGATTTCTTAAAAGAGACTTTAGACTTAGGTCGCGATGACGTATTCAAAGTAGATGTAAAAGAAGGATTCTCTTTCTTTAATACTGATGCTGAACATACTGATAAAGTAATGGACATCTTGAATAATGTACAATTAGAAGGACGTCGTATCAATGTAGAGATTTCTAAAAATGATGGTGGTGGAAGACGCGACCATAATGGCAGAAGTTCTGGAGGTTTTGGCGGTAGAAGTGCTGCTCCAAGAAGAGAAGGTAGCTTTGCTCCAAGAAGAGAAGGATCAGGCGGATTCCGTAGCGACAGAAACTCAGCTCCAAGAGAGGGAGGATTCAGAAGCGAAAGAGGAAGTGCTCCAAGAAGAGAAGGTGACGCATCAGGAAGAGCCCCTAGAAGATCTGAAGGTTTTGGCGACACACCACGTCCAAGAAGACCAAGAAGAGATTAATAATGCATTGTTAATTTTCTTATAAATATCCAAGAAAACTACAAAATATTCAATTGCGATTTACTACTTTTAAAACTTTAAATTCGTATATGAAACATTTTGTAGTTTTCTTTTTTTTATTACTTACCGCTATCGGATTCGGACAAGAATCTAATGAATCTTTAAAAGTTTCTGGAACTATTGTAAATGACAATACCAACCAACCTTTGTCGTATGCCAACATCATCAATGTCAACAAAGTAAAAGGAACAACTACTGATACCAAAGGAAATTTTGAAATTGAGATTTCAGTCAGTGACACAATACACGTTTCGTTACTTGGTTTTCAATCCATTAAAGTTCGTGTTACTAACGACTGGGTAAAAAACAAAACTACAACCATCAAACTTACCGAAAAGGCGATTGCTTTAGAAGAAGTAGTCATACGCCCTTTTAACCTAACAGGATATTTAGAGGTGGATTCTAAATTAATACCCATCAAAGAAAACTTCAGATACAGTATCTCAGGACTAACTGCAGGATACGAAGGAGGCCAATACTCACCAGATGCCTTTGGAAAAGTACTCGGTTCAATTTTTAATCCAGCAGATATGCTGTATAATTTTTTCGGAAAAAAACCTAAAGAATTAAAACGTCTAAAGGAACTAAAAAAGGACGATACCGTGCGCAAAGCACTGGAATCTAAATATGATCGCGAAATGATCGCTACATTATTAGGGATTGACAAAAATGAAATTCCTGATATTTTGAAGCGTTGCAGTTACTCAGATTCATTCATACAAACTGCTAACGACTTACAAATTATGGATGCTATAAGTGGTTGCTACGAAGAATATAAAATACTCAAAAAAAAGTAATTACTCCCCCACTGCTTTTCGCAACTTCTTAATTCGTTTTGCTGCTTTTTTAACTGCATCTACCACTGCTGTTTCACTAAATGGCTTAAGAATAAAATCAGCAGGATCATACACCTTAGCTTTAAAAAAATAACCTGGAAATGCCGTAGCAAAAACAATTTGAAAATCAACTTCTTCAAGTTGATCTAATAACTCAAATATCTGTTTTTCACGGATATTAATATCTAAAAAAACAATATCAGGCTTTTTTTGAGTGATTTCAAGCATAGCAGTTTCAATTGTTTTGGCTGTTCCAACAATTTCAAGTTTTAAACAATGCGTGGATATTATCTTTTTTAAAATTTCAATGTTGATCATTTCATCATCAACAATAACTACAGAATAGTGATTCATTTTTTATATGGAAATAAAGTGTGGTATTATTTATTTTGAGCTAAATTTAACCAATTTATCTATCAATATAACATAAGTACTATATCATTTATTAAAAACTTATTGTTAATATAATTGTAATTTTCACTCGCTCAAAGTATTAAAGTTTTTGTAAAAAAAATTTTGTTTTCTAAATTGTTGCTCTACATTTGCGCCATAATTATTCCATCTTTTGCAATTGAAAAAAATTGGCGTATATCTTTTAACCCTCACATTGCTATTCCCTTTTTTTGGGAATATAGTGATATACACCCAATTTAAAGCCAATCAAGAGCAAATCATCAAAACCATTTGTGTACAGCGAAAATTAGTCAACAATACTTGTAATGGTCGTTGTGAATTACAAAAAAGCCTAAAAAAATTTGATGAGAATGAGAAAAAAATGGAAAATATTCTGAAAGAAAAAGCAGATTTCGTTTATCTCATTCATTCAACACCTACATCATTTGTAAGTAACACTCTGATAACTTCAACAACCAAGTTGAACGTTTTTCATACGTCTGGAAAAACTATTTCCAAAATAAATTCAACTTTCAGACCTCCCTCCTTTTTACTATAATCTTATTCAAAATCGATTTCAATCTCAATTGAAAGGCGTTGACTTGTATGAAAAATACAATGTCAAGCAATGATTGCATCTGAAAGATTTCGTGCGTTTTAATTCGAAAAGGCACTTCTGTCATTTCAAAAAAGTACATATATCAAGTTCTTTTTCAATACAATCATGCAAAAAAACAAATGAATATCATAATAGTAAAAAACCAACTCATGAAAAAATATATTTTAAAAGCAACTTTAGCTTTAGCAGCAATAATAACTATAACCGCATGTTCTAACGATAACGACGAAGCAATCACAGGAACAGGAGCTTTAACACTTGAATTTGATAACGCTTTCAAAGCAAATGACCTTATTCTAACTTCACAAGCGAATACAACAGCCAACAACGAAGTCTTAAAAATCAGCACAGTAAAATACATCGTTAGTAACATTGTGTTGACCAAAGAAGACGGAACAACGTTCACTTACCCAAAAAGCGAAAGCTATTTCATTATAGACGAAGCTACTCCAGCTAGTTTAGAAGCTCAATTAAAAAACATTCCAGCGGCTAACTACACCAAAGTAAAATTCGGAATTGGAGTAGACAAAGCACAATGGGAACTTGGTGCCACAGGACAAGGCGATTTCTTAGCCAAAGCACAAGCAGCAAAAATGATGTGGAGCTGGACTGCAGGATACAAATTCTTAGCTTTCGAAGGTACTTTTACTTCAAGTACAGTAACAACTCCTACTTCGTTTATGATTCACACTGGACAAACAGGAACCGATTACAACTACACTGAAATCACTTTGGATTTAGCTACCAAAGCATTAGTGAGAACCAACATTACCCCACAAGTACATATCATCACAGATATCTCTAAAGTGGTAGACGGAACCAACACCATCAAATTGACAGACAACAATATGGGTGCTATGGGTGCTATGATTATGAGTGGTTCAAAATTAGCCTTAATTACAACTAATGTTAACCAAATGTTCAAAGTAGATCACGTTCATAACGACTAATCCACTTCACAAAAAGCGATTGAAAGTATTCATCTATTAAGAATAAGGAGCGAATCATCAGGCATTTTTGTCAACAAGATTCCCGCCATCATTCCAAAACTTGTGAGCTGAACGCCAGCTCACAAGGTTTTTCCCTTCTGTCGGGGCTAGAAGACCAACATTTAGGATATTTTGGAAACATTCAAAAGGAAACTGCTTTCAATCGTTTTTTCACCAAAATCGCTAACCCAAGTTATCGCGATTCCCTTTTTAATAACAAAATGTACACATACAAATGAAAGCAAAATACCTATTGTTGTTCATTTTTCCTATTCTTTTGAGTTGTTCCAATGACAACGACGAAGACTATCAAAATGTACCCATCGACTTCAAAGTCCCATCCAACTTTCCTCCAGTTGCCTATAATTTTGCCAATAATCCATTGACAGAAAAAGGATTCGAATTAGGAAAAAAATTATTCTATGACGGACGATTGGCTTCAGACGGAATCGTTTCTTGTGGTTTTTGTCACGAACAAGAAACAGCGTTTACGCACCACGGACACACCGTAAGTCACGGAGTAGACGGTGCTGTAGGCACACGAAATACGCCTTCCATTCAAAATTTAGCCTATCAAACTACCTTTATGTTTGATGGCGCTACCAATCATTTGGACTTACAAGCCATCATTCCTTTTACCAGTCCAATAGAAATGAATGGCGATTTCAACAAAGCGCTTGCAATGATGAAAAATGACCCTGAATACCGAAAGTTATTCAAATCCGCTTTCACTGACGGATTAATTAATTCTGAAAATATGCTAAAAGCCTTGGGACAATTTATGGTAATGGTTACCTCAAGCAATTCAAAATTTGATAAATTCAGAAGAAATGAAGGAGGCATCACACTCAGCACAACCGAAAAAGAAGGTTATACTGTTTTTAATGCCAAATGTGCCTCTTGTCACGCTACAGATTTAATGACCGACCATTCTTTTAGAAACAATGGCCTACCCGTAAATCCAGCAGTAAACGATGTGGGACGTTACCGAGTGACAGAACTAGCCACCGATTTATACAAATTCAAAGTACCAAGTTTAAGAAACATCGAAAAAACAGCACCTTATATGCACGACGGACGCTTTGGTACACTAGAAGCCGTTTTAGATCATTATGCCAATGGAGTCGAAAACGCAACAACTTTGGATCCTATTTTAAAACAAAATGGAAAAATAGGCATCACACTTTCCGTTAAGGAGAAAGAACAACTTATTGCCTTCTTGAAAACATTAACCGATTACGAATACCTCACCGATAAACGATTCTCGGAATTTTAAAAAGTTAGTAAAAATTGTCAACACACATAAAAACAACCCATCAAGAATGAAAAAAATATTCCTATTACTTCTTATTTTATGCCATCAAATAGGATTTAGTGCAACGACAGAAGATCCAATCTCGGGATTTACCTTTCAAAAGATGCTCATAGAAAGCTATGACGATTTTTGTGATGCTTGCGGCTGTTCAGCAAGTGGCGGAAGTATGGGCTTCAGTTCTATGCTGAACTCTAATTTTGTTGGAATTCGGTATTTTTATCAAAGTTACGCTAGCCAAGACGGCATATTTGCTAATTCGCCTTGGGTAGACGAACACTTTAATACCCTTCAAATTTGGAGTAAAATTCCCATTACAGAGCAATTACAACTTTCGCTACTGGTTCCGTACCAATTTCACAACAGAGAGAGGACCACTGGCAACGAATCCATCAAAGGTTTGGGCGACATCACCCTTATGGGATTGTATACTATTTATAAAACACACAAAGACAGCACTCTTTTGATTCATAAATTACAGCTTGGAGGTGGGGTAAAAATGCCCACTGGGAAGTTTAACGAAACTAACAATGCTGGAAATATCAACCAAAGTTTTCAAGTCGGAACTGGGAGTTGGGATTTTTTATTAGCTACAGAATACATCCTTAAAAAAGGAAAATTAGGATTGCATACTATGGCCAATTATACCGTAAAAACAGAAAACAAAAAGCAATACCAATTTGGAAATCAGTTCAATTATGGCAGCACGCTGTTTTATTTATTTGATACTTCCGCTGTTCAATTTGTACCTCAATTAGGAATTGCGGGAGAAGTTTATGCTACCAATAAACAGTATGGGTTGAATTTACCTAATACTGCTGGAGATGTTTTGTTTAGCAAACTTGGTGTAGAACTAGGAAAAGACAATTTTTCTCTTGGAATTAATGCTATGCTCCCTATCAATCAACACTTGGCCAATAGTAAAATGGAAGCCAATTATCGTTGGAGTATTCACTTGAATTATAGTTTATAAAAAACATAACCATAATTACATTTACAAAAAATTTCTTTCCCAATCTCATTTTCAAACTAGGTTCTTCTTAATCTGTACTAACTGCACTAAATTAACCTACCTTTACTTGATTCACTAAAGAAAACAATTATGGCAAAAAGTCTAAATGCTAAAAAAACAGCAAAAAAAGAGCCGCTAAAAACGGCTAAGGAAAAGAAAGAAGAAAAACGAGATAAAAAAAATAGTCCCAAAAGGGACTAAACTAGTGTTCAGTTATCAGTTTATAGTGTTCAGCAATTCACTGAACACTATACAACTGAAAAACTAATTATTTCACAGGAATACTTGCTAAAATTTCTAAGAAGAATTTCCAGAATTTTTGAGAAGAAGGAATACTTGCTCTTTCGTCTGGCGAGTGGGCTCCGTGAATCGTTGGTCCAAAAGAAATCATATCCATTTCTGGATAATTGGTTCCTAAAATTCCACACTCTAATCCTGCGTGGCAAGCCACTACATTAGGTTTAGCATTGTTTTGTTTTTCATAAATACCAACCAACACATCCAAAATTTCAGATTTTGGATTAGGCGTCCATCCCGGATAAGCTCCAGAAAACTCTACTTCGCATCCCATCAATTCAAAGGCAGAACGCAAAGCATTCGCCAAATCCATTTTAGAGGACTCTACCGAAGAACGGGTCAAACATTGTACAGTTAACTGTCCTTCGCCTACCATTACTTTGGCAATATTGTTAGAAGTTTCTACTAAATTGTCAAAATCAGCACTCATACGATACACGCCGTTGTGCGCCGCATACATCGAACGTACAAAATAAAACTGCGCTATAGAAGGCATTACTTTGGCGGGAACCTCAGTTAATTTTTCAAAAACAATTTCTAGGTTAGGCTCAGTAGTTTTGAACTCCGCTTTAATCTCATTCACGATTTGTTGCATATCAAAAACAAAGGCTTCATCGTAAACTGCGGCAATAATCACTTTGGCAACACTCTCTCTCGGAATCGCATTACGCAAACTTCCTCCAGCAATTGACGCAATTTGTAATCCGAAGTTATCAAAGCCGTCAAACAACAAACGATTCATTATTTTATTGGCATTCCCCAACCCTTTATGAATATCCATACCCGAATGTCCGCCTTGCAAACCTTTTACGGTAATACTATAGCCAACAGAACCTTCTGGCGTATTCTCTTCGTCGTATTCGGCTGTAGCGGTTACATCGATACCACCTGCGCATCCAATGTCGATTTCGTCATCTTCTTCGGTGTCTAAATTCAATAATATTTGACCTTGTAAAATCCCGCCTTGCAGGTTCAGCGCCCCTGTCATTCCTGTTTCTTCATCAATAGTAAACAAGGCTTCAATAGCAGGATGTGGTATATCAGTACTTTCTAAAACAGCCATAATTGCAGCTACACCCAAACCGTTATCGGCTCCCAAAGTAGTTCCTTTAGCACGAACCCAGTCGCCATCAACATACATATCGATTCCTTGAGCTTCGAAATCAAAAACGGTATCATTGTTTTTTTGGTGTACCATATCCAAATGGCCTTGCAACACGATAGGCTTACGGTTTTCCATTCCTGGAGTAGCCGGTTTGCGAATGATTACGTTTCGGATGTCGTCTTCAAAGGTTTCCAACCCCAAACGATTCCCAAAATCTTTCATAAATTGAATCACTTGCTCCTCTTTTTTGGAAGGACGTGGTACGGCATTCAAATCAGTAAATTGATTCCAAAGTGCTTTAGGCTCTAAATTTCTTATTTCTTGACTCATTATTTTGTAGTGTTACTTATTCGATTCCCTCTATCCTATCTTTAAAAACATTGACTAATTTATGCCTAGCGTTCATTTCTACAACGCTATCCCAAACTTTACAAATGTTCTCGTGAAAATCTTTCATCTTCATATTCCCAAATCGGATATGAATTACTTTAGGAGGAGGATTGCTTAACATCATTTTATTGGAAAAATCAACATCTTTAGTAATTATAGTGAGGTTGTTTTCCTTTGCATATACCCAAATTTGTTCATCAAACCATTCATCGTTTATATTCTTTTGATGAATAAAATAATCCGAATTCCAAATGGAAAGGTGGTACGGTAGATTGACGTCTATTAAAAATTTTAACATTTAGGCAACCTCTTTAATAGTAAAATTCCTGTTCATTAATTCAGATGCAAATTTAAGACAGGCATCAATATCTTCGTTTTCGAGGCTTGGATATTGCAACAAAATTTCTTCTCTAGAATCTCCAGAACTCAAAAACCCAAGAATAGTATTAACGGTAATTCTCTTGTTTCTGATGGTAGGTTTTCCGTTGCAAATTCTATCGTCAATTGTAATTCTATCAGCAATAGTTTCCATAGTGAAGTATTTTAAGGTTCAAATTTACAAAAAAAGAAAGTGCACGACGGATTTAATCCTTATTTTTATACCAAAAGTCAAGCCTTGAAAAGAAAATACCTTTTACCGTTATTCCTCGTATTTCAGATTGTAGTACTAAAAATCATCCGATTTTTTCCAGAATCCATCGAACGTTGGTACAGCAATGGCCTCTATGTCTTTATCTCGAATAGTTTACGAATCAGTTTAGGGAAAGTTCCTTTTTCGTTGGGCGATGTTTTGTATGCTTTGCTAATTATTTGGGCAATTCGTTGGTTTTGGTTACTCAAAAAAAATAAGAAAAACCAAAGTGTAGCACCAAGACAAAAATGGAAAGAACTCTCGCTTTCTATTTTAAGTTTTTTATCGGTGGTTTATTTTCTTTTTCATTTGCTTTGGGGACTCAATTACTATAGAGAACCGCTGTATGAAAAAATGAAAATTGAAAGAGAATATTCAGATGCCGATTTGCTTCGTTTTACACAACAACTCATTGCCAAAACCAATGCGATTCAGTTAAAACTAATGAAAGACAAAAATCGTAAAGTAATTGTCCCTTATTCTAAATCTCAATTGTTTCAAATGAATGCGAATGGATACCAAAACTTGGCTCGAGAACATTCGATGTTTCAATACAGTAATTTAAGTATCAAGAAATCGCTTTTTAGTATTCCGCTGACGTATATGGGATTTGGTGGCTATTTGAATCCGTTTACCAATGAAGCGCAAGTGAATGGTTTGGGACCTTTGTACAGTTTTCCGATGACTGCGAATCACGAAATGGCGCATCAAATAGGTTTTGCCAGTGAAAGTGAATGCAATTTCATTGGCTTTTTGGCTTCGATAAAAAATAAAGATGCTTACATTCAATATTCGGGGTATAGTTTGGCCTTGCGCTATTGTTTGCGAAATTGGCAAGCACGTGATGAAAAAAAAGTGGCGCAATTTTTAAAAACGATTCATCCTGGAGTAGTAGCCAACTTTAAAGAAAGTGAAACCTTCTGGAAACAATACGACACTTTTATCGACAAAGGATTTCATATTTTTTACGACAACTTCCTAAAAATGAACCAACAAAAAGATGGAATGGAAGGCTACAGTAAATATGTGGATTTGATGGTTAATTATTTTAAGCAGCATTCGTTGTAACTCGTATTTCTTATGAAAACAAAACGCGTAAAATAGCCCCGATAGTAGTGAAAATCCTTTTATGGCAGTGTTTGCCATAAAAGATTGTAACGGATAGCGGGACGACTCGTTTTTGTACTCCTAAAAGTTGTGCTCCTACTAAAAAATATTTTTATTTGTAACAAAAATTAGTTTTGAACCACTAATGTTTATATGGCCGATAATTTAGAACAATCCTTTGTATCGCAATTGCAAGCAAACCAGAATATCATCCACAAGATTTGTAGGTTGTATACGTCTGGTGAGGATGCGCATAAGGATTTGTTTCAAGAAATTACCATTCAGTTATGGAAAGCTTTTCCAAAGTTTAGAGGCGACAGTAAGTTCTCTACTTGGGCATACAGAGTCGCTCTTAATACCGCCATTACGCTGTATCGAAAAGACAAAAGAGCAGTGACTACAACAGAATTTGAAGCAAGGCAACATTATACTCCAGAAGTTGAATATGACTATGAAGAGGAAGAACAATTAAAATTAATGTACCAAGCCGTTTACCAATTGAACGATATCGAAAAGGCATTAATTTTTATGTATCTTGAAGACAAAGATTATACTGAAATATCCGAAACATTGGGAATTAGCGAGGTCAACGCAAGAGTAAAAATGAATAGAATTAAAGGAAAATTAAAAAAAATACTAAATCCATTAGCCTAATGAAAGAACTGGATTTGTTAAAAAAAGATTGGCAAAAGAACGAAGCTTCTTTTGTACAAGTTAGTGAAAAGGACATTTACAACATGATTCATAGAAAATCTTCTTCAACTGTAAAGTGGATTTTGATATTGAGTATTTTGGAACTGGTTCTATGGTCACTCTTATCTATAGGTGTTAATATAGATGACTATTTCAAAAAAATGAAACACGAAGAATTCACATTGTATTTTAAGATGTATGATTATTTCGATTACTTTGTTTTATTGGTATTTATTTATCTATTTTATAAAAATTATCGCACTATAACTAGTACAGCATCTACCAAACAGCTGATGCTAGACATTATTAAAACTAGAAAAACGGTCAACTATTACGTATATTACAAATTGGTTCAAATAGTTTTAGCATTCTTCATTGGTTTTTATATTGCTTTCAAATACAATCCAGAAACGATTGAACTCACTAACAAAATTGGAAACAACATGACAATCACGATAGTTACATTCTTATTTTTAATACTTTTTGTCGCGCTATTTTTGGTCGTTTTTTGGTTCTTGTACCGAATTATATATGGACGATTATTGAAACGATTACTAGATAATTACAAAGAATTAAAGAAAATAGATTTATAAAAAAAGCGGTCAAAATTTTGACCGCTTTTTTTATATTAATATTCCCATTTTCTCAATTTGTTCAACTCGTTTTCCGCCTCTAACTCCTCTGCGGGTATTACTTTTAAGAACGATGGATGCTGTTCAATGGCATATTCAACTTTTTCTACAATTTCATCAATGGTTTCGTTTTCATAATCAATTTCGAGGGGCTCTTTGATGATAAACGATTGTAGGATGCCTTTCTTTTTTAATCGCAACCCTTTTTTGTCGAAAGAACGTCGAAAACCGTCAATCACAATGGGTACCACAATAGGTTTGTGTTCTTTAATGATATGAGCAGTGCCTTTTCGAACAGGCTTAAAAGATTTGGTCGTGCCTTGAGGAAAAGTAATCACCCAGCCATCGGCCAAAGCAATCTTTATATTCTCTGTATCATTAGGATTTACTTCTCTTTTTTCTGTCACATCTTTCCCTTTAGCTCTCCAAGTGCGTTCTACGGTTATCGCACCTACATAAGCCATAATTCTTGGAAGAATACCTGCTTTCATGGTCTCTTTGGCAGCTACATAATAAATATTCATTTTGGGTTGCCATAGATACCCCACATTAATAATACTATCATCTCGACCACTTAAACTAGCATTGAACACATGAAACATCGCCACAACATCGGCAAAATAGGTTTGATGATTGGAGATAAAAAGCACATTTTTATCGGGTAAATTGCGAATAATTTCAGAACCTTCAATTTGCAATTCATTAAAACCTCTATATCGTCGGTGGGTAATAACCCCAAAAATTCGAATTAACCATTTCTTGATAAAAAGAATGTGACCAAAAGGATTTCTCTTAAATAATCCCATTATACTTTATTTTTAAAATTGGAGTGCAAAGATACGACATATTTTCTTAACGTTTAGAAAACGCTAAACTTGCAATAAATTTACAATAAATCAAGAAAAACAGCGCTTATTTATGATTTTTTAAGCACAAAACACAAGACTTCTTTTAACTCACTCAGCATCATAGCTGTAGCTCCCCAAACGATATGGTCATTGATTTTGAATGCTGGAATTGCAATATCTGTAGCATAAGAAGTCGTCAGTTTCGTCTCATGTAAAAGCGCATCACTTAAAAAATCAGACAATGGCAATTCGATAACACTGGCTACTTCCTTGGAGTCTAAAGTAAATTGCAAAGGTTCTACGGCAATACCTAAATAAGGATGCACTAAAAAATTACTAGGCGGAATATACAAAGGAGAAAAAGGTCTGATTACTTCTACTTGCTCACGCGATACTCCAATTTCTTCTTCGGACTCTCTCAAAGCTGTAGTTTCGTATTCCACATCTTCATTTTCAAACTTACCACCAGGAAAAGCAATTTGAGCCGAATGAACGCCTTCATAAGAATTTCTTTCAATCAATACCAAATGCGTTTGCTCTTGTTTTGGGTACAACAACATCAAAACCGCAGCTTTTCGTGGATTTTTATCTGTATAACTAAACGCTTTCAACGATTCGATTCGTTCTTTTGGCGCCATTTTTATATGAGAAGCAAAAGCAGGAAGCGGAGCCTCAAGTATTTGAGGGATATATTGCTGAAAATCTTGAAAATTCATAGGTAAAACTTATTTTTGCAAGCATTCCAATAAATATACTATAGTTTTGTTTGGAATACAAACCAAACTTTCTAAATTCAATTCAAATGTACAGTAAAGCAGAAAATCAGCGGTTAAAACACGATTTTTGGGTAGGCTTCGCCGAGAAATACCCAAGAAAATGGGTGTTGTATGATACAAAAATTAAAGATTTCTCTTTTAAATTTTTTGCAGATAATAAAAAAGCACAAGTACTTATTGATATCGAGCACCGAAATGATGACTTACGTTCTCAATATTTCGAAAAACTAGAAGCTTTGAAAGGTATTTTGGAAGATGAATTCATCAAAGATTTGGTTTTTGAAAAAGACTACACTTTAGAAAATGGCAAAACCATCAGCCGCATATGGGTTGAAAAAAATGGGTACAGTATGAGTAATCGCAATCACTGGGACTACATTTTTGACTTTTTCTTCGAAAAAATGAATGCTTTAGAACTTTTCTATCTTGAATATGATGAGTTTATAAAAGATATTGAGAAAGGGTAAAGGGTTTGGTTTGTGGTTTATGGTTTGTGGTTTCTAAGCTAATTACTATTCACTAATGACTAATTACTATTCACTAATAACTAAGGACTAAATATTATACAAATAAATCCTATTCTCATAATTGATATACAATTGCTTGCGATTGCCTTGTTGTTTGCGAGTAATAATCATCAAAGTGCAGGCATCACCATTTTCGTCTTTGCATTCAAAAGAATAAATGATATCGGTTTTGTTTTCTTCAATTTCTGCATACGAAAGAATGTTGTACAATTGAAGCATTGGGGTATAGACCACAATTCGATGTTTAGAAGTATCTAACGTAATTGGGATATTGATTAAATCTAATTCGGACCAATCTCCCCATTTTCCTTTTTCATTTTTCTGTAGAACACTGTAACCCGAAGTTTGAAACTTATAGGTTTGAGCGTTTGACAGCTGAAAACAAAAAAACAGGACAAAAGACAAAAATAAAATAGTAGGTTTTGACATGGGGAGGCTTTTGGGGTTGGAGTTAAAACTGGAGTTGTCCGATTTCAATTTGGGCTTGCTTGAACTCGGCAATCATGGTATCAATAATTTCTTTTACAGGTTGAATTTCATTAATTAATCCCGCAATCTGACCAATTTCTAATTCGCCCTCGACCAAATCACCTTCAAACATCCCGCGTTTGGCTCGGGCTCTACCCAGCAAAGTAACTAACTCTTCTTTGGTAGGACATTTTGCATACAATTCTTGTACGTCATTGTAAAACTTATTTTTAACCAAACGAACAGGTGCTAATTCTTTTAATGTCAATTGGGTATCCCCTTCTTTTACATTCACAATTACTTCTTTAAAATTATCGTGAGCTGAAGATTCTACCGAAGCAGCAAAACGACTTCCCACCTGAACACCATCGGCGCCCAAAGCCATTGCCGCAAGCATTCCCCTTCCTGTGGCAATTCCACCAGCAGCAATCAACGGAATACTGATTTTTTGCTTCACCATCGGAATCAAAGTCAATGTCGTTGTTTCCTCTCGACCATTGTGTCCTCCAGCTTCAAAACCTTCGGCAACAACAGCATCTACTCCTGCATCTTGTGCTTTCAAAGCAAACACAGAACTACTCACCACATGCACCACTGTTATTCCTTTTTCTTTCAAAAAAGCGGTCCAAGTTTTGGGATTTCCAGCTGAAGTAAAAACGATTTTTACACCTTCTTCTACAATGATATTCATTATTTCTTCCACATTCGGATACAACATTGGAACATTCACGCCAAAAGGCTTATTAGTCGCTTTTTTGCATTTTTGAATGTGTTCCCTAAGTACGTCAGGATACATAGAACCAGCACCTATAATGCCTAATCCTCCCGCATTGCTAACGGCACTTGCCAATTTATAACCACTGTTCCAAATCATTCCTCCTTGAATAATTGGATATTGAATGCCAAAAAGCTGTATAACTGAATTCATTGAATTGTAAATTAATATTTGATGATTTTTCCTTGAGCTGAAAAATTTCCTCCTTGAATAGTGTACAAGTATACTCCATTCCACAAGGTTTCTACAGAAAAAGAAGGTGTTGATTTTGAAAAAGGCACCTCCATTATTTTTTGTCCTAATAAAGAATAAATTGTAAGCTGCACCTCTTCTACTGTTGAAGGTAAAGTCATACAAACCGTTCCCTTGCTAGGATTGGGGTACAACGAAAATGAAACATCTTGATTGTCTATTGTAACTAGAAGCCCTTTATTTACTGCCGCACTAAAATCCGGAATTCCATAACCTAGTTGTGGCGTTGGTGTAAAATATTTATCAGCAGATTGAATAATCAAATCTCTAATTTCTTTGTTGGTTTTATCGGGTAAAGCTTGCCATAAGCACGCCACCATTCCAGCCAAAATTGGACTCGAAAAAGAAGTTCCGTCGGCTGTACCAATATTTCCAAATTCATTAGAAACCACAGAAGATTTTCCTTGTGCCATAACTTCTGGCTTTACCCTACCATCAAAAGAAGGGCCAATTGAACTAAATACAGCTCTAGTTTTCGAAGCATTAACTGCACCTACCGTAAGAACAGAAACCGCATCTGCTGGTGCAGCAATATTGGGATTAGTTGTGTTCCCTGAGTTTCCTGCAGAAGCCACTACAAGCATTCCTCTACTAAAAGCAATTTCGGCTCCTCGACTAATAAATGCTGTAGCACCATTCATATCGGCATAAGTATAGCTATATTTAGAATTATCAAAATCAAAGTAGCCCAACGAACTATTAATGATATCTACACCCAAACTATCCGCTTTCTCTGCCGCTTCTACCCAAAGCGTCTCTTCAACAGGATTTTCTGAAGCATCATTTTCGGTAACAAAAAGATAGTAAGACGCATCTGGAGCCGTTCCGACCAAAGCTTGGTCTTGATTCCCTCCCATAGTCGAAAGCACTAATGTACCGTGATTGTCTCCAGTATAGTAATTCGTACTTCTGTTTACATAATTATAACCGCCCAAAATCTGATTATTATCTCTCAATTTTTTAAACGGTAATTGGGTATCCACGCCAGGAAAACCCGCATCTAAAACAGCAATGATTTTACCACTCCCCGTATAATTTTGCTGATGCAATAAATACCCATTCAACATCTGGATTTGATTGGCTGAAGCGCCATAATTATAAGTAATTGCGGTGTTGTATTTTTTTTGAACCTGCTGATTTTTTGACACAGCAGTTGTCTTTTCTGTCGCATTTAAGGACTTATCTGCGAAGCTAATTTTAGCAACAAAAGCTAAATTTTTTAAGGAAGTAATATCCGCTTGAGTACCGCGAACATGCAACGCATTCAAC
Organism: Flavobacterium succinicans LMG 10402; assembly: GCF_000611675.1. Taxonomy (GTDB): domain Bacteria; phylum Bacteroidota; class Bacteroidia; order Flavobacteriales; family Flavobacteriaceae; genus Flavobacterium; species Flavobacterium succinicans. Next base: position 261,732 of record NZ_JATV01000002.1, read on the forward strand.
CATTTTGATTGCCCCATAACTGTAATTCCAGCGGACGCTTTTACAGCTTTTATATACGAAGCCGGAATGGGAACATCTTTACTGTCCAAAGCGATTTTTTGTCGCGTTCTTCTATCAATAGCGCGATGTGAGAGCATCAATTGAGGGTTGTCCAAATAGTTCTGAACATTGGTTTTATCCCCAAAATACACCCAAGCATCTTGTTGTGAAAAAACCAAAAAAGATTGGAATAAGAAAAATAAAAAAACTATTTTTTTCATGCCGAAATGTACTCAAAAAAACATCATGAATTATAATTTTAAGCGTTTTTAGGAGCACAAAATTTGGGATTTCATCACGTTTGGTCCCGCTGTCCTTCCTATCTTTTTATCCCGAAAAAGGATAAAAAGGATATTCCCTCCCATCGGGGCTAGGCGACACTATCTTTTTTTCAGAAGATTTTTTTATAGTTTTTACTTAAAACCAATCACTAAGGACTAAGGACTAAGAACTAAAACTAAGCTATAACCCCAGAACCTAACAACTCGTCCTCTTGGTACCAAGCCACAAATTGTCCTTCAGTAATAGCGGATTGTGGCTCGTCAAAAATCACATACATTCCTTTTTCTTCTTGATGCAACGTGGCTTTTTGCAACGGCTGACGGTAACGAATTCTAGCCATTACTTCTTTAGACTCACCCACTGACAAGGCTAAATCGGTGCGAATCCAATGCGTTTCAGAAGCATCAATAAACAATCCTCTTCTAAACAATCCCGGATGATTACTAGACAAACCTGTGTAAATTGTATTGGTCACCACATCAGTAGCGATAACAAACAAAGGCTCTGTAGTACCGCCAACGTTAAGTCCTTTTCGTTGACCCACCGTAAAATAATGAGCGCCTTGGTGTTTTCCAACTACCTTGCCCATATCTGGAGTATAAGTGATTTTATGAGACAAAGAAGCTAAAGTTTCAGCTTCATCTGTTGAAGTATAAATCGGATGATTTTTATCGATTTGTATAATTTGACCTTCTTTAGGTTGCAGTTTTTGTTGTAAAAACTCTGGCAAACGTACTTTACCAATAAAACAAAGTCCTTGAGAATCTTTTTTCTCTGCGGTAACCAATTCCATTTCAGTTGCTATTTCACGAACCTGAGGTTTCGTTAATGCTCCAATTGGAAACAAAGATTTAGCCAACTGTTCTTGCGACAATTGACATAAAAAGTACGATTGGTCTTTGTTAGTATCAGCACCTGCAATAAGGTGATACAACGGTTTCCCGTCTATTTCAGTAGTTCGCTTTTGGCAATAATGTCCAGTAGCCACATAATCTGCTCCTAAACTCAAAGCAATTTCTAAAAAAACAGCAAATTTAATTTCGCGATTACACAATACATCAGGATTTGGAGTACGTCCTTTCTCATATTCACTGAACATGTAATCCACAATTTTTTCTTGGTATTGTTCACTAAGGTCAACCGTTTGGAAAGGGATTCCTAATATTTCGGCTACCAACAAAGCATCGTTGCTATCTTCCAACCAAGGGCATTCGTTGGATATCGTTACAGAGTCATCGTGCCAATTTTTCATAAATAGCCCAATAACTTCATATCCTTCTTGTTGCAACAAATAAGCTGCAACACTAGAATCTACACCACCTGATAGACCAACAACCACTCTCTTTTTCATCAGAATCCTTTTTTAAAATAGGGTGCAAAGTTACAAAAGATTTAGTTGAGAAATTATCCAAGCAAAAGTTAATTCGTTTTGCGATTAGATAGTGGCTCTTGAAAACTCATATTTCGTTTTTTTATCAACTTATCTTTTTCATAAAACTCCCAAACCCCTTCTTTTTTACCCCATACAAAATTCCCTTTGGAAGCAATAAAACCGTTAGTGTCCCTAAAAATAGCTGGTCCGTTATACTGCCCCTTTTGATACACTGTTTCTTCTAAAACAATACCTTTATCTGAATAAATCTTACTACTTCCATCCTTTAGCCCATCAACATAATGGGTCTCTTCAGCCACTTTGCCATCAGGAAAATAAACCGTTTTCAATCCTGATAATTTACCAATTTTATACAACTCTTTCGTCATTATTACTTTCGACTTGAAATGATAATAAATCCATTCTCCTTCAAAAAGTTTATTCACCACCTTGCCTTCGCTTACCTTAAATTTATTTTGATTGTAAAAAATAGTATACGCCGAATTGTCTTTTTCGTTAAACTCTCGAGTGGCAATCACATCGGCTGCTTTCGTATCATCAAAATACTTAAAAACGCCTACTTCTTTACCGTGTAAAAAAGTTCCTTCATAACGCAACCTTTTGGATTCTTCATAATAGCCTCTCCAAAGCCCATTTTTCTTACCATCACTATCAACTTGATTTGTAATCGCAGTTTGCGCTAACAAAGCTGAAACCTGTATAAAGAAAACCAAAAGCCATACTTTCTTAATCATACTATTTAAAATTTATTGTAGTGTAAAAAAATCAATTACTTCAAACATCAAAAATACAAATTCATATTTTCCAATTGAACGCAAAGGTACAACTACTTTCTTTCCTAAAAATTATTCAGATGAAATGAAATAACAAAACCAACCTTTGTTCTAAGATTTGTTTAATACTGACACTATTAAGTTGAACAAAAAAAGCTTATTCAATGCATTATCAATCCATTATACCAATTCAACAAATTATAAATATTTTTTAAAGGTAATTTTGTTTAGTCTTTTGTAAATATATTTGAACAACAAAAAAACATTAACTGTAACTCAATTAAAAAAAAACGATTATGAAAATTGCATCAAAATTAAAAATGGCTTTGGCTTGTATTGCATTTTTATCATTCGCAGTTTCTTGCGACGATGATGATAATAATGATCCAAAACCGGTAGACAATACTATTACTGGTATTGCGGTGAACAATTCCAACTTAAAAATTTTAGTACAAGCGCTAACAAGAGCTGAGTTAGCCGCTACTCTTCAAGGCGCTGGTCCTTTTACTGTATTCGCTCCAACAGATGCAGCTTTTACAAAATTTTTAACCGATAACAAATTTGCTTCTGTTGCTGATGTACCAAAAGATGTTTTGACACAAATTTTATTAAACCATGTAGTAAGTGGTACTGTAAAATCAACAGCATTGACTACTGGATACGTTAAAACATTAGCAAAAAGTACGGCTTCAGGAAGCAATACCATGAGTATGTATGTAGACCTTACTTCGGGTGTGAAATTGAATGGCGGTGCCAAAGTTACTACAGCTGATGTAATGGCTTCGAACGGCGTGATTCATATCGTAGACGCTGTAATCAATCTACCAACCATTGTTACGCATGCTACTGCAAATCCAAATTTTACTACATTAGTTGCTACTCTTACTTTTAACCCAGCTTCTGGTTTTGCAGCAACTTTATCGGGTACAGCTAGTTCACCTTTCACCGTTTTTGCACCTACAAATGACGCATTTGCATCATTTTTAACCGAAACTAAATTTTCTGGTCTAGCTGCAATACCTCCAACCCTGCTTGAAACTGTATTGAAATACCATGTTGTTACTGGTGCAAACGTTTTATCAACGCAGTTAACAAACGATCAGGTAATTAATACTTTTGCCGGTCAAAATGTAACGGTAAAATTTACTCCAACTCGATTGCAAGATGCAAGTGCAAGAAACTGCAATATTATTGCTGTTGACGTACAATGTTCAAACGGTGTGATTCACGTATTAGACAAAGTGTTGTTGCCAAAATAATAAAATTAGTTGCAATACTTATTAAAATGATTTATACAAAAAGAGGCTGTCCTAACTTGGACAGCCTCTTTCATATACAAAAAAATTTATACTATATTATTTTTTCTTTTGCTGAGCTGCTTTTTGAGCTTCAGCTTGTTCCATTGCTTCTTGCAACTTTCTTTGAAACTTACCTTGTTTTTTAGGTTCTTTCAATTTATTTTCTTGAATTTGTGCGTGAATTTTATCGCTATCAATGAAGTAATTTTTGATGACCAACATGATCAAAATTGTTACCAAGTTAGAAATAAAGTTATACAAACTCAATCCAGCGCCATAGCTATTGAAAAAGAATAACATCATCAATGGCGAAACATAGATCATAATCTTCATCATTTTCGCCATATCAGGCATCCCTTCTTGTTGTGGAGCTGCCATTTGTTGATCACCTGAAGTCATTTTCATGTAAAAGAAAATTGCGATGGCCGCCAAAATTGGAAACAAACTAATATGATCTCCATACAATGGAATATGGAAAGGCAATTTCACGATCTCATCAAATGAAGACAAATCATCTGCCCAAAGGAAACTTTTTTGTCTTAACTCAAAAGCCGAAGGAAAAAATTGAAACGAAGCCATTAAGAACGGCATTTGGATCAAAGCTGGAATACAACCTGCCATTGGATTTACACCGGCTTTGTTGTACAACTTCATCGTCTCTTGTTGTTTTTTCATTGGATCTTTGGCGAATTTTTCACCCAACTCAGTAATTTCAGGACGCAATACTTTCATTTTGGCTTGTGACAAGAATGATTTGAAAGTAATAGGCGACATTGCCAATTTGATTAAAATAGTAAAAAGAATAATCGCAATACCATACGCCATGAACGAACCTAATAAACCAAATAAAGGCACAAAGATAAAACGGTTGATCCAACCAATAATACCCCAACCCATAGAGATGATTTTCTCAAGATTTTGATCATAATTATTCAAAGTCTCATAATCAGATGGCCCTAAATACCAACTTAATTTATGATCAATTTCGCCATTAGTAAACGTCAAAGGTAAATTCGCTTTGAATGATTTTGTAAAAGTAGTATCCACTTTTTCATCATTCATAAGATTAGTTGAAACCAATTGTGCTTTTTCAAAAGGCGTTTTCGATACTAAAATTGAAGCAAAGAAATGTTGTTTAAAAGCAATAAATGTAGGTTTTTCAAGAGTTTCTTCTTCTTTTGCACCTAAGCCAGCGTAATCAACTTTACCTTCTTTATGTTCAAAATAAATCTCAGTGTATTTATTTTCGTAAGATATGCTTTTTTCATTTCTGAAAGCTTTCAAATCCCATTCTAAATCCAAAGGCTTAGCTGTATTCAATACTTGGTTCAAGCCTTGAGAACGCAAATCAAAACCAATCATATAATCGTTTGGCTTCACTATGTATTTATATTCCAAAAATGAATTTGGACCTGACTTTAACTTCATAGACAACACTTGATCCGCTCCTATTTTGGTTAAAGTAGGCTCAAAAAACAAGTCTTTGGTATTTAAAGTTCTGTTGTCATTGGTTTGCAAAACAATATTCAAATTAGCATTATTGTTTTTTATCAATTCTACCAACTGACCAGAACCTTTTTTAAACTTTTCAAAGTTTTTCAAAGTTGCCTCAGCGATATAACCACCTTTATTAGCAATTTTTAATTTTATCACTTCATTTTCAATCGTAGTAAAATCATTTTTTGCAGAAGGCAAAGTCGCAGAATAAGCAAAATTTCCTAATGTTTTTTGCAAAGCTACCAATTGAGTAGAATCGCCAGTGGCTACTGCAACAGTTGCTTTTTCAACTGCTTTATTTGCCAATTCTTTTGCTTTTTGAGCTTTTAAAACCAATTCCTTTTGGGCTTTTTCTGCAGCCACCACTTTAGGATCAGGTTGGTTTTGGAACATAATCCAAACCAAAATACCAAAAATCAGTATAAAACCGATAATTGAATTAATGTCAATCTTTTTTTCTTCCATTATAATCTATCTTCAAAATTCAAAACAAGAGTAGTTTACCCCTGCTTAGTGTTAGAATCTAACTCAAATACTTTGTTACAGCTATTGCATTATTTCTTTTTAGCTTTAACTGCCGCCGCTACAAAACTCACAAAAATTGGATGCGGATTAGCTACCGTACTTTTGTACTCTGGATGGTACTGAACACCAATAAAAAACGGATGATTTTCAATCTCAACGATTTCTACCAAACCAGTATCAGGGTTCACTCCAGAAGCCATCAAACCTGCTTTTTGCAATTGTTCTACATAAGCATTGTTGTACTCATAACGGTGACGGTGACGCTCCGAAATTTCGGTTTTACCATATATTTTATGCGCTAACGAGTCTGGTTTAATTTCACACTTCCAAGCACCTAAACGCATGGTACCACCTTTATCCGTAACTGTTTTTTGATCTTCCATCAAATTCACAACTGGATGAGGCGTATTCTCATTCATTTCAGTAGAATTGGCGTCTTTGTAACCCAAAATAGTTCTTGAATATTCTATAATTGACATTTGCATTCCTAAACAAATACCAAAAAATGGAATGTTATTTTCGCGAACATAACGAACCGCTTCTATTTTACCTTCAATTCCTCTTTCACCAAAACCTGGTGCCACTAAAACCCCATCCAACCCAGCTAATTTCTCAGCAATATTTGAAGGATCCAAATGCTCTGAATGAATCGAAATCACATTTACTTTTGTTTCATTTGCCGCTCCTGCGTGAATGAAGGCTTCCAAAATAGATTTGTAGCAATCTTGCATTTCGACATATTTACCAACCAAACCAATATTTACGGTATGCTTAGGATTTTTTAAACGTTTCAAGAAGGTGTTCCAATTTTTTAAATCTGGCGCTGCTTTTTTAGGTAAGTCTAATTTCTTTAAAGCTACTACATCTAGACCTTCTTCTAACATTAAATTAGGCACTTCATAAATAGTAGAAGCATCAATAGATTGAATAACTGCTTCTCTTTTTACATTACAAAACAAAGCCAATTTGTTGCGAATTTCGTCTGAAATTTCATGCTCAGTTCTACACACCAAAATATCAGCTTTGATTCCGCTTTCCATTAGGGTTTTTACAGAATGCTGTGTTGGTTTCGTTTTTAACTCACCAGCGGCAGCTAAAAAGGGCACCAAGGTTAAGTGAATAACGATAGCATTGTTTTCTCCTAAATCCCAAACCAACTGACGAACAGACTCGATGTATGGCAAAGATTCGATATCTCCTACAGTTCCACCAATTTCTGTAATTACAATATCATAATCGCCAGATTTACCTAGCAATTGCATTCTGTCTTTAATTTCATTGGTAATATGAGGAACTACTTGAACCGTTTTTCCTAAAAATTCACCTCTTCTTTCTTTTTCAATAACCGAAAGGTAAATTCTACCCGTAGTAACGTTATTCGCCTGAGAAGTAGGAACGTTTAAGAAACGTTCGTAGTGACCTAAATCCAAATCTGTTTCGGCTCCATCATCGGTAACATAACATTCCCCATGTTCATAAGGATTTAAAGTACCAGGATCGACATTAATGTAGGGATCAAATTTTTGAATGGTTGTCCTATAGCCTCTTGCTTGTAATAATTTTGCCAATGAAGCTGCAATAATTCCTTTTCCTAAAGAAGAAGTCACACCGCCTGTAACAAAAATATATTTCGTTTGATTCATTCTGTTGTGTTTGTAAAGTAGTTGTGTAAAAAACGTGGCAAAAGTACAAATTTAATTGGAATACACTAGCGCTTGTTTCAGTAGAATTTCAAAAGCCTTGTTTGAACCAATCATTAGAATACTTTGCAAATATTCAAAACCGTTGCTCCTAATAGTAAGATCACGGTTTTGGATATTTCTTTTTGATATTGCGAATTAAATCTTCGAGACCGTTGAGTTTTAATTCATAAATTAATTGCAGTTGTTCGCCTAATTCTCCTTTTGGAAAACCTTTATTACTATACCAAACGATATAATATTCTGGAATGTCAATAAGATGCCAGCCTTCGTATTTACCAAAAGGCATTTTGGTATGAGCCAACTTGATGAGTTGTTTTTGATTTTGATCCAAAACGATTAATTGGCTTGTTTGATGGTCATATCCGCATCATAATAGAGCATGTAAACCCCTTTATTATTATACGCTCCACCCTCATTTTTAGAGTAATCAAATCGATTTTCTACTTGTTCCGTTGCCTTACTCTCCATAGTTTCTTGGAAAGTTACATCTTGCGCCATACGCATCAGTGTATCAAAAGTCACATCAAATCCACGAGTAGCAAATGAACTAGGATAGACATTGTTTTCTTTACGGTATTTTTGCGCAAAAACTTGTGCTTCATCCGAATTATTTTCTCTAATTGCAGAAGGATACAACAATTGCAGCTTTACTAAATTTGCAAATGAAATTTCATCCGTATCCAAAGTAGGGTTAGGCTCCAAGACCACCAGTTGCACTTTATGAGTTTTCATTACTGAAATCATGGCAGCAATTGTCGCCCTAATCATAGTTGTACTGCCGGTTTCAAGAATCACATAATTCATGCGATCCAAACTCAACAAACTTTTCAGTGCTTCTACATTTACACCTCCTGTTGGAGTCAAAGGTGCAATTTTGACGTCTTTTTGTTGTTGAGCAAAATAAATCCTAGACGATTCTTTTTTCTTATCAATAACTGCGATCATATTCCCGTTTTTCTTTTTCATAAAATCAAAAGCGGTATTTTTCAATTCATCAGAAGAAACAATAGATTGGTATAAATTAGCATACGATTTACCATAATCCTTAGACAATGGAGAGATCACTGCTACATTATCATCCAGTAATAATTCAGCTGCTTTTTCAACATTATTCTGATAAAACGGACCAATTACTACTTGCGCTGTGTTAATGGCATGGTTTTTTATTAACGTAGGAACTTGAGAACTGTTTTTAGTTTCCTGAGAATCAAAAACTTGTACATCAACCTGAATTCCCATTTGTTTTGCTGAGTCAATTGCCATCAAAGCGCCAGCATAAAAATCCAAAGTCATGTTTAAAAACTTATCTTTTTTCAAACGCTCAATACTTGAATTTACGGTGTCATTTGCAATTTTAGCCGTATTAAAAGGCAGTAACAACACTAATTTTTTAGCAGTCCCTGCATTTTGCACACTCAATTGAGTCTTGTTTTTTTGAATCAACGAAAGCGTTTCAATTTTCACGTTTGAAGGCAATTTCAAAAGCATGCCTTCTTGTACTCCATTTTTCAAATCAGGATTCAAAACTGTTAATTCCTCTTGCGACAACCCTGTTAATTTGGATAAGCTGTAGAAGGTTTCTTTGGGCTTGACCGTATAATTTTGATACACTAAAGGGCTTGTGTTTTTAGCATCGATATCATTTTTTTCTGGTTCTATTTTAGAAGCAGTAACGGAGACATCTTTTATTTCTTTAGGTCGATTCCCTCTAATTAACAAAGTAAATCCAATAGGAAGATTTGTAGCTACTTCAGGGTTTTTTTTCTCTAATTCTTCAATAGTAATATTATACTTTTTAGCAATAGAGAATTTAGTTTCTTGAGCTTGTACTACATGCAAAACTGGAGCAACAACTTTTACTGTGGCTGGTGTAGCAGCTTTAGCCATAACAGCATTAGGAATCAACAACTTTTGACCTATTTGCAAGCCGTCTTTTTCTAAAAAGGGATTTGCTTTAAACAAAGCAGCTTCAGAAATGTCATATTTTTTTTGAATACCGAATAACGTTTCTTTTGCCACAACCTCATGCATGATTGTTTTGGTTGCAACCATTGGCTTGGCAGTAGTTTTGGAATCATTTTTAACGGCTGCTTTTGAAATCAACAATACCATATTGGTACTAATTCCGGACTGTGCATCTGGATTCAATTGATAAATTTCATGAGGACTCACTTTGTACTTTTGTGCAATTTGAGTAATAGTTTCTCCCTTGGCTACTTTATGAGTAATCACCTTCTCTTGAGCAAACACAGCAGTGCCAAAAAACACACAACTTAATAAAAAAGCAAAAAAACGATTCATTGGATTACATTAAAAAATTAAAGACTTTCAAAGATACGAAACGGTGCTAGATTTTATATAAATCTAACACCGTAACTGTATTTAAACAACTAAATTATGTAGTGGTAAAAAAGAAAAACTTTTTATTCCCACTCAATTGTGGCCGGCGGTTTCGAACTAATATCGTACACCACTCGATTCACTCCTTTTACTTTATTGATAATATCATTAGAAACTTTCATCAAGAACTCGTAAGGCAAATGAACCCAATCTGCCGTCATACCATCGGTAGATTCAACTGCTCTAAGCGCCACTACTTTTTCGTAAGTACGCTCATCACCCATTACACCAACACTATTTACAGGCAACAAAATAGCTCCTGCCTGCCAAACTTTATCGTATAAGCCCCAAGATTTTAAACCGTCAATAAATACTTTATCAACATCTTGTAAAATTTGTACTTTCTCTGGGGTAATATCGCCTAAAATACGAATCGACAAACCTGGCCCTGGGAAAGGATGTCTTCCCAAAAGTTCTGGGTCGATTCCTAAAGTAGCACCAACTCTACGTACTTCATCCTTGAAAAGCATACGCAAAGGCTCTACTATTTTCAATTTCATATAATCAGGCAAACCACCTACATTATGATGTGATTTGATAGTTGCTGATGGTCCTTTTACAGAAACCGACTCGATTACGTCAGGATATATAGTTCCTTGGGCTAACCAAGTAACATCTTCAATTTTGTGTGACTCATCATCAAAAACTTCGATAAAGGCATTCCCAATTGCTTTTCTTTTTAATTCTGGATCAGTAACTCCAGCCAAGGCATCATAAAAACGCTGAGAAGCATCTACTCCTTTCACATTCAATCCCATTCCTTCGTATTGATCTAAAACGCTTTGGAACTCATTTTTACGGAGTAATCCGTTATTTACGAAAATACAATATAGATTTTTACCAATAGCCTTATGTAATAAAACCGCTGCTACTGTTGAATCTACTCCTCCTGAAAGTCCTAAAACAACTTTGTCGTTTCCGATTTTCTCTTTCATTTCCGCTACGATTTCTTCAACAAAAGCACCTGGTGTGAAATTCTGAGGGACCTCAGCAATTTTTACCAAGAAATTCTCTAGCATTTTGGAACCATCTGTCGAGTGAAAAACCTCTGGATGGTATTGAATCGCATAAGTAGTTTCGCCTTCAATTTTATAAGCCGCAAATTCAACATCGTGCGTACTTGCTAATTTAACACCGTTTGTAGGCAAAGCTTTGATACTATCACTGTGGCTCATCCACACTTGGCTGTTCTCAGAAACGCCTTCAAAAAAGACTTCATTTTCTTTGATAAAAGACAAGTTGGCTCTACCATATTCTCTTGTATTTGAAGCAGCTACTTCACCTCCGCTAAAATGCGAAAGATATTGTGCTCCGTAACATACGGCAAGCAAGGGTAGTTTTCCTCTAATTTGAGATAAATCAGGGTGAGGCGCATCTTCTGAACGAACAGAAAATGGGCTACCGCCAAGAATTACTGCTTTGTAAGGAGATAGATCACTTGGAAAGTGATTGTAAGGGAAGATTTCGCAGAATATGTTTAATTCTCGAACTCTTCGCGCAATAAGTTGAGTATATTGCGATCCGAAATCTAAAATAAGTACGTTGTGTTGCATGCGCAAAAATACTTTTAAATTTCGGAAATGAAAAGTTGAATTTTGAAAATTTTTATTTTTTTAGAAAACCACAAAAATTATTCTTTTACCAAAAGTATAGTTCCTTTAAAACCAGCCGCTAAATTGTCCCAATAGTTTTTAGAAAGTACTTTTTTCTGATCGTCAATTATGATGATTTCAGCCGTATTTCCACCACTTGTCCCTGTATTGAGTGCTTCAAAATCCAATTTATTAAAGCCCTCGCCTAATAAAATTTTTATTTCCGTGTAATTGCCACCCAAATACACCTCTTCTTTTAGTATAGTAGCATTTTGGTAAATACGCAGCAAATCACCATCTACATAAATATAATCTCTCACCTTCACAATCACATATTTCGATTTGGTATGGATTTGTCCAAAATCAAAATTACGTCGTAATAACGGCATGTTATTTTCGTTCAAGGTTTTATCCACATCCTTTTGCATCTTCTTGAGGTATTCTTCTCCAGGATTGATGAATTTTTCTTTTGGAAACATCGACACATCATTTGATTTCGATATAGTCGTAGATGTTTTAGTAGGATTTTCAGGTGAATTAAAAACGTTGGGTTGATCAATTTTAGGCAACTCAGCAGGAGGAATTACTTTTTTCTTAGGAGCCGCAGGAAACTTTGCTGGAGGAATAGGTTTAAACTTAGGTCCAAATTCCACTTGTGCATAACCGTTGGAGGCCAATACAAATAATAAAAAAACGAATATGATTTTCTTCATATACTTTACATCTTTAATCATTACTGAGCTATTCATCTAAAAAAATATGACATAACCGTCTACAAAACTAATCTATTTCTGATTTTATACTAATGGATTAGAAAATACTTAACATTTTAACAGTTCTAACACTCTAACGAGAGAAAAAAACATCAATCCTACTACACCACGAATAAACTCCATTATAAGATTCAAAATCAACGCTTTTGAATGCCCATTCCCTACTTTCTAGACGAAAAAAAACAGCTCAAAAAAGCATTAACAAAAAATTATAAAAAGTAAGAAGTCCAGAAGTCCAAATCAACAATTTATTGAAACAAAGCAAAATACGCTCACAAGTATTATACCACCCTATAAGTAAGACAAAAAAATCTTGAAATTGATGCTTTTTCAAATTCAGCCCCCCTTAAAGAGCCCCTAAACAAAAATCGAACCTTTATCAATAAAAATCGAAAAACCGAAACAGATTAACTAATATTTAACCACTTTGAAATTGTACACATTTAACGAATTATATACCTTTACAATGTGAAAAAAGCAAAAAAAATAGCGATTTTAACCTTAATATTTTTATATTCCTTAATATGGACAATATGCTCTTATTTTGAACTCACTAATAAACACCAATCTGAATGGTCTTTTAGTAGTGAAACTAATTCAGAAAAAGAACTTGAAACATTGTACATAAACGGAACTGAATCACTTTTTGCTATTGGATACCATTTAAAAGAAGAGCAAAAGCCAATCGCTTTTTGGAACACATTACAACTAACAGGTATACACCTAAAAAAAGATGATCCGCCACCGGAAAGAAAAGGAAACAACACGCAACACTTATTTAGAACAAAAAAATATACATAACTCAATACATATAATACAATGAAAAATTTTATCACATTTTTATTCTTTACTTTCTCATTAACAGTAATGGCTCAATCACATGTTATAGTTAAACACAACGGTGAAAAATTAAATGTTAATTACATCAAAAACGAAAACAACACGCTTTATTTTAATTCTGGAAAAGATCAAGTAGAGCAAACTATAAGTGCTTTTGCTGTTGCCGAAATCATTAACAACGCAACTAATGAATCTACTAAAGTTTCAGATAAGATTGTAATTAATGGTGAGCAAGATTACAACAAAGTAATGGTAATTGCCCCTAAAGCATCTACTGGATTAACGACTACCAAAAATACTGTAGTATCCAATAGAATAAAAGGACAAACACCTCTATCAGTTCAACAACAAAACATCGTTGCACTGAAGAGAAAAGCAGCTAAAGAAGGACTTCCGTTTGTTGCTATCGTTAAAAAAAACAGAGCAGAATCAAGCGCAACCATGTACGCTTACTAAATACCACATTGTTTTCAATAAAAAAGCCGTTTCAGTTTTGAAACGGCTATTTGTATTATAAATAATTCGTCTTAGCTTTTTGCTGTAGCTGCAACTACTGTTCCTTTGATGGTTAATACTTTTGGAGTCGCTTCTGCATTAGAAGTTACAGTAACTGTTTTGGTAAAAGCACCCATAGCTGCTGCATTGTAAGTAGCTGTAACAGTTCCTGATTTACCTGGAGCGATTGGTTCCTTAGTATAATTAGTAGCTGTACATCCACATGAACCTTGTACATTAGTTAAAATCACAGGCGTTTTTCCAGTGTTTTTAAACTCAAAAACAATCGGTTTTGGCGTTCCTTGAGGAATTGAACCTACATCAATCGTTTCTGATTTCCAAACCAAAGCGCTAGCATAACCTGCCACTTTGCTTACCATAGATTGTACCGGAGCACTAGTAGTGAAGGACATTAATCCAAAAGCTACTGCCATTAAGGAGATTTTTAAAATTTTCATAGTTTTAATATTTAATTGTTTAATATGCTATTTTTATTCGATTCAAATATACTCACTCTATTTCATGTGGCTGTTAAACATTTTCAAATGATTGTTAACGACTTGTTAATGGCCAAATTTAAATATAATTTTACTTAATATTACAGCAGAATTAAAAAATCATTTGTGAAAATCAATCGCCTTAATAGCATCATTGTAATAGGATTACTAGCCATTATTGGTATTTTATTGGCGCAATTGCTATGGACGAAAGAAGCCTTTAGAATTGAAGAAAAAAAATTCAATCAAAAAGCCTATATCGCACTTTATGAAGTGGCCAAAAAAATATACAAAGGCAACAACCAAGAAATCCCTGTGCAAAATCCGGTTCAAAAAATCGCAAATGACTATTATATTGTCAATGTTGAGAATGATTTCGAAGCCTCCATTTTAGAATTTTACCTCAAATCAGAATTTAAAAAAATTGGCCTTACTACCGATTTTGAATATGCCATTTACAATTGTCAAAGCGACGAAATGGTTTATGGCAACTACGTTTCTTTGGACAACAAAGACCGTTCTACGCACTCCATTCATTTTTCTAAGCACAAAAATTTAGTATACTACTTTGCCATACGTTTCCCCAACCAAACTAATTTTTTATTCAGTTCGTTAAAATTTTGGTTTGTGTTATCATTAGCGCTCATCTTGATACTTTTGATCTATGTCTATTCGATTTACACACTTTTGCAACAAAAAAAATACTCCGAATTGCAACGTGATTTCATCAACAACATGACTCACGAATTCAAAACACCACTGTCATCCATCCTAATCGCTTCGAACTATTTAAAACAACAAAAACCCATTACAAACGATCGAAAATTAGAACAATACACCCAAATCATCATTGAACAAAGTAACAAACTCAACCAGCATATCGAGAAAATTTTAACGGTTGCAAAATCGGATGCTACTCCGTTACAACTTCAAAAAACTAATTTTGATTTTGTTCCTATCGTAAAAGAAATCATCGAAAATTACCAACTTAAACATCCTAAAGTGGTGTTTCGATTAGACAATCAAAGCTCCAAAAATCAGCTAAATGCAGATGTTTTTCATTTTTCGAACCTCATTTATAATCTATTCGATAATGCCATAAAATATTGCGAAAAAACACCCGAAATCACCTTGCGTTTTACCGATACCAAACAGCATTTACAAATAGACTGCGTCGATAACGGAATCGGTATTGAACCTCAAAAAATTCCTTTTATTTTTGATAAATTCTACCGTATTCCATCCAAAAAAAGCAATGAAATCAATGGTTTTGGACTCGGATTGTATTATGTAAAAAAAATTTGCGACTTGCATCATTGGAAAATAACTGCCCATAACAACGACAATTTGGGAACAACCATAACTTTACTATTGCCAATCAAAAATGAATAATCCAAAAATTTTATATGTCGAGGATGATGCCACTTTGGCTTTTTTAACAAAAGACAATTTAGAACAACATCAATACCATGTACAACACTGTAGCGATGGAGAAATGGCTCTGGAATACTTTCAAAAGGAATCTTTTGACTTATGCCTTTTGGATATCATGTTGCCCAAAAAAGATGGCTTTGAATTGGCCGAAGCCATACGAAAAATCAACACTCATATTCCCATTATTTTCCTTTCGGCCAAAACGCTCAAAGAAGACCGGATCAAAGGATTGCGTCTAGGAGCCGACGATTATTTGGTGAAACCTTTTAGCATTGAAGAATTATTACTCAAAATTAAAGTTTTCTTACAAAGAAGTCGAAAATCAACGCAAACCAAAAAAGAGCAATATCACCTAGGAAAGTATGCTTTTGACACCAAAAACTACTTGCTTTGGAATAGTACTGAGAAAATTAAATTAACCCAAAGAGAAGCCGAACTATTGAAGTATTTTTTAGACCATAAAAATGTTATACTGAAAAGAGAGGAAATTCTGAAAGCATTATGGGGCAATGATGATTACTTCATGGGCAGAAGTTTAGATGTATTTATATCTCGCTTAAGAAAAATTTTAATACACCAAAACAACATTACTATTGAAAACATCCATGGTATAGGATTTAGATTTATGGATGAATAAATTCAATTGTTCGATTTTTTTTTGGAAATTTGGAGTATAACAGCACAAAATACCTCTAATGATGCCATTTAAAAATAACATCTTGTTTTTACTTCTAGCTACTCAACTGCTATTTTTTTCTTCCAAAAGCATTGCTCAATCTACTGCTACTATGGAAATTTCGCCTTTTACTTCGTTACAAAAAGGATTGGCATTTATAGGAATTACAGGAGGTGCTAATACCAGATCGAGTCAAAACGAAAATTTCTTAATCACCAATGTCATTGATAAACAAAAAGATGGGTTCAATATTCAAGCTAATGGTGGTTATTTTTTAAGTAAAACATTTGCCATTGGAACTGCCTTGCGTTATGACTGGGCCAAACTCAATCAGATTTTAGAAGACACGGATGGCGTTCAAACCTTTGTCAAAGAAGCCAAAAGTAGCCTTGGCGGATATTTCTTCATTAAAAACTATATCCCCATTACTCCCAACGGGCGATTTAATCTTTTTAATGTGGTGAGCCTTGGAATGAACAAGGAGAATAAAGTAACCGAAAATACCAGCAATGATGTATTAACCCGTTATTATGCTGTTACCAACAATTACAATCTTGGAATCAATCCTGGGATACAAGTATTTATCATTAAAGGTTTTGCGACTGAAGTAGGAGTAAATCTAGCAGGACTTTCGCACACTTATAAAAGGACTACCATAAACGAAGTAGAAAACACAGTTATCAAAAGCAATGATTTAGATTTAAAACTAAACATTTTATCGTTAAACATTAGCTTTTTTTATTTCTTCAAATCCTAGCCATATGAGAACAAAACTTTTATTCTTAACGATTGTTTGCCTCGTTTTGTCCAACTGTGTCTCAGAGGATTATTTTGGAAAATCAAATCAAAAGAAAATATTGAGCTTTGTTTTGAACAACCAAGTTGGGAATACTATTATTGAGGAATCTTTAGGAACAATCAATGTAAACGTTGCAGCTAGCGCAAATATTAAACAACTAAAACCTCAAGAACTACAGCTTTCTACCTTCGCAACCGTTAGTCCAACTATCGAGGAAACAGTAGATTTTACCAACCCCGTAAAGTATACAGTAACAGCCGAAGATGGCTCAACCAAGACCTATACTGTAACCGTAAAACAAGAAGGAAGCGAGCCACAACTGGAAAACAGCACTTTTGATGATTGGTATATGACACCGAAAAACTATTACGAACCCGGAAAAGACGCCAACTCCGTATGGACTAGCGGAAATGCTGGAGTTACAACATTAGGAAATGCAAATGTTAGTCCTTTCACTATTAATGGAACCAATTTGGCTGCTAAGTTGGTTACCCAAGATATGGGAGGTTTAGCAGGATTAGTCAACCAACGAATGGCTGCTGGCTCCATGTTTACGGGTAAATTTGAATTAGATCTATCGAATCCAATAAATTCTGCAAAATTTGGAATCCCATTTGCCGCTAGACCTAAAAAATTCTCTGTGGAATATGCCTATAGCCCTGGAACACCTTATTTAGATAAAAAGGGACAAACTTTAACCACTAAAGATGCTTGCGATATTTATGTTTTATTAGAAAACAGAAGTGGAACAGAAGTCAAAAGAGTAGCTACAGGTTGGTTTCGTTCAGAGGAAAAAGTAATCGACGCTTTTAAAACCATCACCATAGCACTAACCTATGGCGAATTAAATAGCTCTTTCCCAGCATATCAAAAACCTAAAAACGGTTTGTATGCGAATGCAAACGAAGCGGTCACTCACATTTCAGTAGTTTTCTCATCAAGCTTTAATGGTGACCAGCTAGAAGGAGGCACAAATAGTACCTTATTGATCAACAATTTCAAATTGATATATTAATGAAAAATCCAAAGCTAGGGAAAAGTAGCTTTGGATTTTTTACTAATAAACGCTCACAATTGTAATCTTTCAAACAAAACATTACAACGGAATATTGCCGTGTTTTCTATCTGGTCTGTTGACTGTTTTTCCTTCGAGCATACTGAAGGCTTTCAACAACTTTCGACGTGTATCTTCGGGAAGAATAACCTCATCTATAAATCCACGTTGTGCTGCGGTATACGGATTGGCGAATAACTCAGCATATTCAGCTTCTTTTTCTAATAGTTTTGCTTCGTGGTCTTCGGCTTCGCTAATTTCTTTTTTGAAGATAATTTCAGAGGCTCCTTTGGCACCCATTACCGCAATTTCTGCCGTAGGCCAAGCAAAATTCATATCGGCACCAATGTGTTTTGAATTCATTACATCATAAGCACCTCCATAGGCTTTTCGAGTAATCACCGTCACTCTTGGCACGGTCGCCTCACTAAAAGCATATAATAATTTAGCACCGTGTACAATGATTCCGTTCCATTCTTGATCGGTACCTGGCAAGAAACCTGGAACGTCTTCCAATACCAGCAACGGAATATTGAAACTGTCGCAAAAACGAACAAATCTCGCAGCTTTGATAGAACTCTTCACATCCAAACAACCTGCTAAAAACATTGGATTGTTGGCTACAATTCCGATACTTCTTCCTCCCAAACGGGCAAAACCAACAATGATATTTTCGGCATACTCTTTATGAATTTCATAAAAAGAATCGGCATCAATAATTCCTCGAATCACTTCGTGCATATCATAGGGTTTGTTGGCACTGTCTGGAATAATTGTAGCCAATTCCATTCGTACTTCATCACTCAAAACATAAGGAACTTTTGGAGTCGTTTCTTTATTATTTTGTGGCAAATAGCTCAAAAGATTTTTAATACTGTTCAACAAAGCCACTCCGTTGGGAGCTGTTAAATGTGCCACTCCCGATTTGGAAGCGTGCGTTACGGCTCCACCTAAAGCTTCTGAAGTTACTTCCTCATTGGTTACCGTTTTCACAACATTAGGTCCTGTAACAAACATATAACTGTTGTTTTCTACCATCATAGTAAAATCGGTCATCGCTGGGGAATACACCGCACCACCCGCACAAGGTCCCATAATCGCAGAAATCTGAGGTATAACCCCAGAAGATTGTACGTTGCGATAAAAGATATCAGCGTAACCTCCCAGAGAACGGACACCTTCTTGAATTCGGGCACCTCCAGAATCGTTTAATCCAATCATTGGCGCACCCACTTTGAGCGCCATATCCATCACTTTACAAATTTTCTCAGCGTGCGTTTCAGACAAAGAACCTCCAAAAACAGTAAAATCTTGGGCAAAAACATACACCAATCTACCATTAATAGTTCCGTAACCCGTAACTACACCATCACCGTAAATCAAGTCCTTCTCCATACCGAAATCGGTAGTTCTGTGGGTAACCAACATCCCAATTTCTTCAAAAGAACCTTCGTCCAACAAATACATCACACGCTCTCTTGCGGTTAGTTTCTTACTAGCGTGATGTTTATCAATTCGCGCTTGGCCACCGCCCAATTGGGCTAGTGCTATTTTTTCGTTTAATACTTTAATTTTAGATTCCATACTTTTCTGTTGTTATTAAAATGTACCTATCGCCTATTTAATTAGGCAATCGAAGCACTTTTTGGTCCTGTAAATACTGTTTCAACGCCAATTTTGCTGCAATCAATGCTTCTTTTTGGGTTTGCTCTTTTAAAATTTCAGGATTGTAATACTTTTTCACAAAATTGGTGTCAAAATCTCCAGAACGAAAGGCCTCGTGCTGCATTACAAAAGCACCAAATGGCAAGGTCGTTTGCACACCCACCACTTTATAATCCGCAATAGCTTGCTCCATGCGCTGAATAGCTTCTTCACGAGTAGCTCCGTAAGTGATTAATTTGGCCAACATCGGGTCATAATAAATAGGGACATCCATTCCTTGAGCATATCCGTTATCCACTCGGACACCTTCGCCTTCGGGTAATTGGTACACTTCTAGATTACCTACACTCGGTAAAAACCCATTCAAAGTATCTTCAGCATACACACGTAATTCTACAGAGTGACCGTGAATTTTCAAATCTTCTTGTTGCAATGTAAGCGCTTCGCCTCTCGCCACACGAATTTGCATTTCGACCAAATCAACTCCAGCAATAATTTCAGTCACAGGATGCTCTACTTGCAAACGCGTATTCATTTCTAAGAAATAAAAGTTCAGCTGTTCATCCACCAAAAACTCAACCGTTCCTGCACCTAAATAATCACAAGATTTGGCTACCAATACGGCAGCTTCTCCCATTTTTTTTCGAATTTCAGGCGTGATAACCGCAGAGGGTGCTTCCTCCACTACTTTTTGATGACGACGCTGAATACTGCATTCTCTTTCAAACAAGTACAACACATTGCCGTGACTATCCGCCATCACTTGAATTTCGATATGTCTTGACGACGCCACATATTTTTCAATAAAAACCGCTCCATCTCCAAAAGCAGCCACTGCCTCGCTAATGGCGCGGTTCATTTGCGCTTCAAAATCGGCTTCATTATCCACCACACGCATTCCTTTACCTCCACCTCCTGCAGAAGCTTTGATTAAAATAGGAAAACCAATTGCTTTCGCAGTTCGCTTAGCCTCATCAATATCAATAATCGCGTGGTCCACTCCTGGAACCATTGGAATATCGTATTGTAGAACAGCTTCCTTGGCGGCCAATTTACTACCCATTATTTGAATGGCTTTGGATTTTGGACCAATGAAGATGATGTTGTTTTTTTCGGCTTCTTCGGCAAATTCAGCATTTTCACTCAAGAAACCATAGCCTGGATGAATGGCATCAGCTTGTACCGCTTTGGCCACTTCAATAATTTTATTTCCTAACAAATAGGACTGGTTAGATGGCGCTTCACCGATACAAACGGCCTCATCTGCAAAGGCTACGTGAGGTGCATTTCGGTCTACAGTAGAATACACCGCTACTGTTTTGATTCCCATTTTTCGAGCAGTTTTCATCACGCGAATCGCGATTTCTCCTCTATTGGCAACTAGTATTTTTTTTATTTTTTTCTTCTATTCAAATTCTACCAACAATTGTCCTTTATCTACAGCATCGCCAACAGCTACCGCAATCGATTTGATTACTCCATTTCGTGGCGATTGAAAACTGTTTTCCATTTTCATCGCTCCCAAAATGAGTAAATTATCGTTTTCTTGAACGGTTTGTCCCACACTCACATTGATTTCTAAAATTAAACCTGGCATAGGTGCTTTTATGGCATTTACTTTTTGTACCGTGCTGGTATCAAATCCCATTTCTTTAATCAAAAGGTCCAAAGCGTCAGCAATGGCGACAGTATACACTGAATTGTTCACTTCAATAGTGTATTCCTTCTTATGAAAATCAGCAGCTACAATCTGAGCTTGATACCGCTTGTTTTCACTTAAAATATGAAATTGATTGTCAGTTGTCGCAACCACATCTAGCGCATTGGCTGAGGCTGCATCGCATTCGAAATGAAAAGTATCATTTACTTTTAGTTGATAACTACTACTCATGTTTACGTTTTTAGTACTGGTAAATGTAATTAAAGAAAACGTTTTCGTAACACGGTTAAAGTAAGTTTTATACAAAAAATACTAAGTAGCAAACTGTTTTAAAAGAAATAATGAAAATTGGTTTTTCTAACGATAGATTTCGAAAGAAAAATGTAAATAAATTACAAAATTAATAATCCAAAGGAGTATAAAACATAAGATACAAAACTACCTGCTTTGTTATTATAAGTTCAACACAGAGAATTTTTAAGTAGTTCTTTTTTTGTAATTATCTAAAACAGCTTACCCTTATAAGTTCCATTTTCTTTTCAATTTACTGAACTAAAATTTGCTTTGACTTTCTATATATAAAAATAATTTACTAACTTTCAACAACTTAAAACCAAAATAAACATGAAAACCATCCTTTCCACTTTTGTTTTTTGCTTTGTTTCGTATTTTTCAGCTAGTCAGACCGCGAATTCAGAAACTTCAAAAGCGACTATCAATGGCATTCCGATTACAGAATTAAAAGAGCTCTGTAGAAATGATACGCCAAGATTGGAGGCTATTTTTAAAGATTTACACAGCAATCCAGAACTTCCTTTTATGGAAGTGCGAACCTCAGGAATTATTGCTAAAGAGTTAAAAGCATTAGGTTTTCAAATTACAGAAAAAGTTGGCAAAACTGGCGTTGTTGGTGTCCTGAAAAACGGTAATGGACCAACGATTATGTATCGTGCTGACATGGATTGTATTGCAGTCGAAGAAGCAACAAATCTTCCCTACAAAAGCATCAAAAAAGGAAAAAATGAAGAGGGTAAAGATCTACCAGTAATGCATGCTTGCGGGCATGACGCTCATGTCACTTGGATGCTAGGCATTGCCAAACAAATGGTAAAGTTAAAAGACAAATGGAAAGGCACCCTCGTATTAGTTGGACAACCCGCTGAAGAAAACGGATTTGGTGCAATAGCCATGGCAAATGAAATGTATACCAAAGGAGTCCCAGTTCCAGACTTACTTTTAGGTATGCACACAGGCCCTGCCCCAGTAGGAGTATACTTGAACAGACCGGGTGAGCGAATGGCAGGTGCAGTACAATTAGATGTTACCTTTTTTGGAGTTGGCGGACATGGATCGACGCCCGAACAAACTAAAGATCCTATCGTTATGGCAGCTAATGCTATTCTTCAATATCAAACTATTGTAAGCAGAAACTCCCACCCTCAATTTCCAGTAGTATTAACGGTTGGCGCTGTTGAAGCAGGAATAGACAACAATGTAATCCCTAATAAAGCGTTATTGAAATTGAACCTACGTTGGTATAGACAACAAGACAAAGAACTTCTATTAAAAAGAATTAGTGAGATAAACGAAGGTATCGCCGTTGCCAATAATCTTCCTAAGGATCTATATCCCAAAACAGTAATCAAACAAAACCTTGGCACGTTGAAAAATAATGAGGCATTGACAGCTAAAATTAACGGTGCGCTAGAGAAAATGGCTGGACCGAATAAGAATTTATCCATTCCGCCAGTTATGGGATCGGAAGATGTTCAAGAATTACTAAAAGACCATCCAGAAGTACCTTACAATTACTTTATTGTTGGTATTGCTAATCATGAAGTTTTTGAAAAGGCACTGAAAGAAGGAAAACAATTCCCTTTTTCGAATCATAATCCAGATTTTTGGGTAGATTTATCTGCAATTCCTTTTGGTACGACCCTCGGATTAGCGGCTGTTTTAGAAGCGTTTGCCCAATAAGAGAAATCAAATAAATAACTAAACCAGCAGCAGTTTTATATCTTTTAATTTGATTTGAAAAAATCGCCGTCATTTTCGTGGTAGCAAGGAAACTGCTTTGATTGGTATGGGTATATATAATAGATTCAAAGGAAAAATGTTCTCTCTATAAAATCAACAATCCAAAGGCACGCAACGTTTGCATCGGCTTTGAGTACCAAAACAACTCAAAATCGGGTAAATGTTGTTCAAAATCAGTTTTAATCTCTTGAAAAGAATACACTTTGGATTGTGAAACCGCAATTTTATCTAAAATAGCCACCAACCATTCGCCTTCGGCTTTATTGGTTTGAATAGCAAAACTTTCTTTTTTATCGTGAAAGGTTAATTTAGCGAGTTCCCACGAATTGCCTTTTTTGGATTTAGTAAAATTTTCAACCGAAGGTTTTCCTCCCAACCAAACTACTTTGGCTGTAGGTTTTGTGGTGAAATTTTCTTCTTCTTGAAGTGCATTAAAAATAAAATCAGGGTGAATTTTGGTTTTTGGAATCTTAAAGTCAAACCATTCTTGCAGCTCAAAGTCGAAACAAATACCGTGCATAAAATTGAACAACGATTTCTTCAGTCCGAAACTAAATTTTTCGTGGTCAATACCTGTCTTGTCTGTATAATTAATGTCATTGATGGCAAAAATCCCCTTCTCTGAACCTTGTAAAGGAAGTAGTTCTGGCGTAACACCAAATTGCTCTGGATTCAATCCCACTGGACTATGGGCCGTCATGGCAAACTGATGCCAAAATCCGGATTGCAACACTCCCGCTTCAAACAATTGACGCACCATTTCGAGACTGTCTATCGTTTCTTGAACCGTTTGGGTTGGGTACCCGTACATCAAATACGCATGCACCATAATACCTGATTCCGTAAAATTGCGAGTCACTTTGGCCACTTGCTCAACCGTTACTCCTTTATCAATTAATTGCAACAATCGGTCAGAAGCTACTTCCAAACCACCCGAAACTGCTATACAACCTGAAGCTTTGAGTAATCGACATAAATCGGCCGAAAAACTTTTCTCAAAACGGATATTCGTCCACCAAGTAACCGATAATTTTCGGCGTAAAATTTCGAGTGCTAAAGCTCGCATTAAAGCTGGTGGTGCTGCTTCGTCAACAAAATGAAAGCCATTCTGACCTGTTTGTGTCATCATTTCTTCCATTCGGTCGCACAACAAATTGGCAGCTATAGGTTCGTAGATTTTGATGTAATCCAAAGAAATGTCACAAAAAGTACATTTACCCCAATAACAACCATGCGCCATCGTCAACTTGTTCCAACGCCCATCGCTCCACATTCGATGCATCGGATTTACCACTTCTATTACCGAAATGTATTTATCCAACAGCAAATCCGTATAATCCGGAGTACCAACTTGCGATTGTTTATAATCAGGTTTTGAAGCATTGTTTTTATAAACGACTTTTCCTTCTTCTAGAATAAAAGTTCGTTTGAATTCTTTGGTATTTGGATTTTGAATATTAGAAATTAGTAATTCAACCGGAAGCTCCCCGTCATCCAAAGTAATAAAATCGAAAAACTCAAACACTCGAGCATCAGAAAGCGAGCGCAATTCGGTATTAGGAAAACCACCTCCCATTGCAATTTTGATATTCGGATAGTGCTTTTTCACCCACTGTGCCGAACGAAAAGCACTATACAAATTCCCAGGAAAAGGCACAGAAATCAGAAACAATTCAGGCTGAATTCTGGCTATTTTTTCTTCCAAAATAGATAGTAAAATACCATCAATATAGCTTGGTTCCTTTTGCAAAGCCTCGTATAATTCGTCGAATGAATTCGCGCTTCGACCCAAACGCTCGGCATAGCGACTAAAACCAAAATTTTCATCGACACATTCCACTATAAAATCCGAAATATCTTCAAGGTACAAAGTTGCCAAATGTTTGGCTTTATCCTGTGTTCCCATCGTACCAAAAGCCCAATCCAACTCCTCCAATTGCGCAAAACGTGACGCTTCAGGTAAATAGTCTTCTTGACAAATTTGCAAAGCCAACGTTGGATTTTTGCCTTGCAAAAAAGCAATCACTGAATCTATGGTTTTGAGATATTCGTCTTGTAGAGCAATTATACGTTGACTGTTTATGTTTTTTGGTTTATGGTTTGTTGTTGCTTGAGCAAAAACTCCTTGCAATCCCTCTCTCGAAAACAATTTCAAAATCACCTCAATACCCAAATCCGCTTGCTCTGAGGGCACTTCAAAGGTATTCAAAAATCCTTTGATATACGCCGTCGCTGGATATGGGGTATTCAGTTGCGTAAACGGTGGCGTGATGAGGAAGAGTTTTGGTTTCAAGACGGTATTATTTTGATGCAAAAGTAAGAGCAAAAAAGCAGATAGCAATGCAATGAAAACCTAACTTTTCATAAAACTAAACTTTATCTGACACTAAAACTGATGACTTTTTCTAGAAATCATAAAAAGAGAACCTAAACTCAACAAAGCAGCCCCCGTCAAATAATACCCCACATACGAAATGTCATAATCCGTAGCCAACCAAATGGCAATCATAGGAGCAAAAGCGGCACCAAATATTCCGGCTAAATTAAAGGTCAAGGAAGCTCCTGAATAGCGGACTTGTGTTGGAAACAACTCAGATAAAAAAGTACCTAAAGGACCATAGGTAAATCCCATCAACGCCATGCCGATACAAACGAAAACCGTTACCATTACCGCACTTCCCGAACTAAGAAAAAATTGGAAGAAAAAACCAAAAACAGCTATGGCAATAGTAGCCCAAACCAGCATTTTGCGACGCCCAATGGCATCTGCTACCACTGCCGAAACAGGAATAAACAGCGCAAAAAAGAGCACAGAAAACAACTGAATCAACAAAGCATCTCTTTTGGTAAAACCCAAATCAGAGGTCGCCCAACTTAAAGTAAATACCGTCATTAAATAAAAAACCAAAAAAGTAGTCACTGCCGCCAATGTTCCAAAAATCAATTGATTCTTATAAGAAGTGAGTAACGTAAGAAATGGGATTTTCACTTCTTTTGCTACTTTTTTAGCCTGCTCAAAAGAAGGTGTTTCAGAAATTTTAGTTCGAATATAAAAACCAACCACTACCAAAAGTGAACTAGCGATAAAAGGAATTCGCCAACCATAATTCATAAAATCATCGTTGCTCATACTGTCTGTTAAAAGCAAAAAAGTAGCTCCCGAAAGCAACAAACCTATAGGAGCACCTAACTGTGGGAACATTCCGTACCAAGCTCTTTTATTCGGTGGCGCATTTTCGATGGCCAGTAAAACAGCTCCTCCCCACTCTCCTCCAAGACCAACGCCTTGCCCAAAACGACACAGCATCAACAATAAAGGTGCGGCTATACCTATACTAGCATAACTTGGCAGAAAACCAATGGCGACCGTAGAAACTCCCATTGTTAGTAATGCGGCTACCAAGGTAAATTTACGACCTATCTTATCCCCAAAATGTCCAAAAAAAGCCGAACCCAAGGGACGCGATAAAAAAGCAATAGAAAACGTAGCTAGTGACTGCAACGTAGCCATAGTAGCATCTGTACTCGGGAAAAAAAGTTGGGGAAACACCAATACAGCGGCATTAGCATAAATATAAAAATCAAAAAACTCAATGGTCGTTCCTATCAAACTGCCAAAAAGTACATATTTTAACGAGTTTTTCCGACAATGTTCTGGTTTCAAATTCATATGATAAAAAAAATAACAAAATTTAACATTAAAAAAACTTCTAAAACCTAATCAAAAGTAATAATAAAACGCTCCATCAATAAAGTTCCAGCCTAAATAGTTGTTTATGCTAAACTATGTTATTAAAATCAATTACAAAAGCACTATTGCAGACACTATTAATAAAACAATAATAAATTAGCAGTATTACTATTATTAGTATTAGAAAAATATATTATTTTAAATTACAAACACACAAAAATAGTTTAATTTGTGTTTTTTTGATATTAATTGTATTATTACAAAATATTAACAAAAACCTAACACTAAATACTAAAAGTAAAATTGAAATCAACCACCGAACATATCAAAGAAATTGACGATGCAATAGTATGGAAACAATTAATTAATGGCAATGAAAAAGCTTTTTCAACTCTGTTTGATAAATACTTTAACCAATTAGTTTTGTACGGAAATTCCTTTTCTTCAAATGAAGAAAAAGTAAAAGATTGTATACAAGACGTTTTCGTTGATGTTTGGTTGTACAGAAACTCTTTAAATGAAAATATTGCTCCAAAAACTTATCTTTTATCTTGTGTACGCAAAAGAATTGCTAGACAACACGGACGTGATAGAATTTTCACAAAAGCTACTTCTACAAAAACATTAGAATTTCTATTCGACTTTTCTGTTGAACACAAGCTAATTATAGATGAGGATAGTAAAAACAAAGTAATTCAATTAAACAAATTAATAAACCTACTTCCTTCAAAACAGAAAGAAGTTTTATACCTTAGATATCATCAAGAACTAAGTATTGATCAAATAGCCGAAATTTTAAATATCAACTATCAATCAACAAGCAATTTACTACATAGATCGCTACTCAAACTTCGTAAAGATTGGAGTTCCATTATTTATACTTTACTCATTTTTTCAAAAATTTCTTCTCTTTTGTAAGAAAAAGAGACTCTTCAATCCTTTTAGTAAAAAACATTTGATATTAAAAATTCAAATCAAGATCTTATTGTTTTAATTTAAAAAAACTAGAAAAGGTGAAATCTTTATCAACCAAATATCAGTGTTTTCCTCAAAAAAAACCTATCTGCAACAACTTCTCAAAATAATATTATTTTTTTTGTTTTTTTTCACAATTTGATGAGTATATTTTAAAGATATTACCCTTTATGTATTAGTAACTATATTTCACTGATGCAAAAAAGAGACTTTTATACTGAGATTGATGATTTTTTAATGGACGAATCATTCAAGTTATGGGTACATAACAACCAAGACAATAAAAACTGGGAAGAATGGACTTTAGAAAACCCAAAACGAGCCAAATTAGTAGAAGAATCTAGGCTTTGGATTTTAGCATTAAAAACTAATGAACAAAAACTGACCCGAGAAGAACTGCAATCTGCACTACTTTCTACTTGGGACAAAATTGAAATAAAAGAGAAGCAAAAAAAAGGCAAAAGAACCTTCAATATACAACATATTAAATGGACACAATTAGCAGCATCCCTATTACTTTTCGTTTTTATCGGATACAGCTTTTACAATTTACATCTTAAAAATACTGCTTCAAAAATCGATAATGTTTTAACAAAAAACATTCATGACGGCATTATTGTGCAAATTAACAACAGTAACAAACCTCAAATCATAACATTATCTGATAAAAGTTCAGTATTACTACAGCCCAACAGTAAACTAAGCTATCCAATACATTTTACTGGAAATGAAAGAAAAGTTTATTTATCGGGTGAAGGTTTTTTTGAAATTAGTAAAAATCCCAAGAAACCCTTTCTTGTTTTTGCTAATGAAATTGTTACAAAAGTTGTCGGGACAAGCTTCAGAATTAGTGCTTTTGAAAACCAACCCAACATTGAAGTTTTAGTTAGGACTGGTAAAGTAAAAGTGAAGTCACAAAAAAATAGTACTATTAAAAATGAAGAAATCACTTTATTACCTAATGAAGCAGTTCGTTTTACTAAAAAGGATGCAACATTTAACAAAGTTACTAATATCATTAAAGACAAATCTTTATTTCAATCTAGTACAAATATTGAACAACTAAGTTTTGAATTTAATGACATTCCGGTTTCTCAAATCTTCAACACTATTGAACAAGCTTATCAAGTTAAGATAGTCTATCCAAAACAAAAACTTAAAGATTGCTTTCTTACCACATCCCTTAGCGACGAACCATTGCAGGAAAAACTTAAGATTATATGCAATGCATTAGGAAAAAATACCAGCTACGAAATGAATGAAAATCAAATAATCATAACAACCGAGGGTTGTAATTAAACTAATGCCTATGTGAAATTTTTATAAAAAAAAGGTGCCAACATGCTGTAACATTTTGACACCTGTTAAAAAACTAAATTACTTTCTGTAAAAAGTAATTAAAAGAGTTTAAAATACCCGTAATAAGTACTAATAAAAACCCAACCAAAATTATGAAAAAACCTGTTGTTAAACAACGATTACTTTATCGAATCATGAAAATAACATTATATCAAATCCTGTTAGCATTTGTGTTTTCAACAATTACCCTTGCAAATAGTGCTAAAGGACAAAAAAAATTAGACACTAAGATTTCTGTTAGCCTAAATAACATGAACTTAAACAGAGTAATTAAGAAACTAGAAAAATCCGCCAATGTAAAGTTTTCATATAATTCTAGAATTAGTCAACTTAACTCTATAGTAAATTACCAAGCAACAAATGAGTCACTTTCTAGCGTACTAAAAAATATTCTAAGTCCTCTTGATATAGAATACTTTGAGGTCAGCAATCAAATCATCTTACAAAACAAACCACAAAAAGTAAGTTCAACTGAATTTGAAATATTGAATTCGACTAATCAAGATAAGCGAACCATTAAAGGAAAAGTTGTAGACGAAGACCAAAACCCTCTACCTGGAGCAACCATTCTAGTTAAAGGAACTAAAATTACAACGCTTACCGACTATGATGGTAAATTTGCGATTTCAGTACCTGAAAACAACACTACACTTGTCATTTCATATATTGGAATGGAAACAAAAGAAGTAAGCATAAACAACTTACCTCCAACTATTATTCTAAAAGAAGTTGGTGAAAAACTTAAAGAAATAGTTGTAACTACAGGATACGAAAAAACATCTAAAAGAACATTTACTGGTGCAGTAAGTAAAATCACTGAAAAAGAATTATTAGTTGAAGGAGTTGTTGATATCAGCAGAATGATTGAAGGAAAAGCAGCTGGTGTAACAGTTCAAAACGTAACTGGAACTTTTGGAACTGCTCCAAAAATTACAGTTAGGGGATCTTCATCTATTTTTGGTGACACAAAACCACTTTGGGTAATTGACGGTATTGTTCAGGAAGATATTGTGAATCTATCTTTTCAAGACCTAGCTTCTGGTAACTCAGAAACACTACTAAGCTCTTCAATAGCTGGATTGAATCCTAATGACGTTTTGAGTATTGAAATTTTGAAAGATGCTTCTGCAACTTCTATTTATGGTTCAAGATCCTTAAATGGTGTAGTTGTAGTTACCACTAAACAAGGAAAAAGAGAATCTCCATTAAACATAAACTATTCGTTAGAACAAACTGTAAGAACAGTACCTAATTATAGTCAATATGACATTTTAAATTCTCAAGAAACTATGAGTATTCTTAAAGAGATTGAAGCAAAAGGGTTCCTAGACTTACCTTCGACTTCTCAAGGCCGATATGGAGGTGTTTATAATATTCTTTCTAGAGCAATTAATACCTACAACACAACTAATGGTACTTTTGGAGTTAAAAATGATGCAGCAGGCAGAAATGCTTTCTTACAAAAGTATGAATTAGCAAATACAGATTGGTTCGCCGCTTTATTCAGACCTTCAATTACACAAAATCACTCTTTGAACTTATCTGGAGGAGGTGTAAACAATTCTTATTTTGCATCACTTGGATTTTACAATGATCCTGGATGGACATTAGCAGACAATGTAAAACAATTTACTTCAAACATTAAAAACACTTTTTTTATTAATGATAAATTAAGTCTTACATTATCAACACAAGCCTCTTTGAGGAACCAGTCTGCGCCAGGAAGTTATGACAGCCTCAGAGATGGCGTAAGCGGAAGCACAACAAGAGACTTTGATATCAACCCATTTAATTATGTATTGAATACCAACAGAACTTTAAGACCATATGACGAAAATGGTAATTATGAGTACTATAGAAACAACTGGGCGCCCATAAATATAATTGAAGAATTAGAAAACAATTATATGGACATCAAGGTGAAAGACATTCGTTTTCAAGCAGATTTAGAATACAAAATAAGTCCAAAATTCACTTACAATTTCACAGGAAATATTAGAAGTGCTAATACAACAAGAGAACATAATATTTTAGAAAAATCTAATATAGTTGGTGCTTATAATGCTCAAGAAACTACTATTGTAAGAGATCAAAACATCTTTTTGTACCAAGATCCAGACAACTTAACAGCACCAAAAGTTTCAGTATTACCAAATGGAGGAATATTAAGAAAATTTTCTAATGATTTAACCTCATTTAATATTCGTAATAGCTTTAGCTACAAAAATGTGTTTAATGAGATTCATGAATTTGATGCTTTATTTGGTCAAGAACTTAGATCAGTTGATAGAAATAGTAACAATTTCACATCATACGGAATACAATATAATAAAGGTTTAACCGCATTTACAGATCCTAGAATATTAGAAAAACTAATAAATGGTGGCGAATCATATTTTGGTTTTAATGAAGAAAGAGAGAGAACCGTTGGTTTCTTCGGAAAAGTAGGATACACTTACGATAGACGTTATACAGCATCTATCACAGGAAGATATGATGGTTCTAATAGACAAGGAAATAGCGGTTCTTCTAGATGGCTGCCAACCTATACTTTTAGTGGAAAATGGAATATTAAGGAGGAATCCTTCATGAAAAATATGGAAAAATTGAACACCTTAAGCTTAAGAGGTTCATATGGTTTAACTGCTACGGCTGGACCAGCAACAAATTCATTAGCTATCTATAGAAGTTTTGTAACTGACCGTCTTAATCTTGGAGATAGAGAAACTGGTTTGAATATTGATGAACTTCAAAACGGAGACTTAACTTGGGAAAAACAATTTGAAACCAATATTGGTTTAGACTTGGGTGTATTTAATAATAGAATACAATTCACAACTGATGTTTACAGACGTAAAGCGTTTGATTTAGTTGATTTTGTTACTACTTCCGGTATTGGAGGTCAAAAATTAAAGCAAGGAAATAATGCCAATATGGAAACTAAAGGTATCGAGCTTGCCATTACAACAAGAAACTTAAACAATACTAGACTAAAATGGTCAACTTCTTTTAATTTCTCCATATTTAATCAAGAAATTACAAAATTACAAAACACACCATCAGTATTAGGTTTAGTAGATGGAACTGGAGGAAACACAATAGGTCATCCAAGAAATGCCTTGTATTCTTATCAATTTACAGGATTAAACAGCCAAGGATTGCCTACTTTCATCATGCCTGAAGGTCAATTAGATAATGTATCTGGAGCAAATTTTCAAGATTCAGATAATGTAACTAAGTATTTAAAATACGAAGGATCCATTGAACCTAACAAATCTGCAGGTATATCCAACACCTTTACTTATGACAATTGGTCTTTAAGTGTTCTTATTGTTGCAGCAGGAGGAAACAAAGTTCGTTTGAATCCTATATACTCTGACAGTTATGACGATTTAACTGTTTTTACTAAAGAATTCACAAATAGATGGATTAATCCAGGTGATGAAGCATTAACAACAATTCCAGTTATTGCTGACAAACGATTAATTGCCAACTATGCGGCTGAATCAAAAGATTTAACAAGAGCATACAATGCCTATAACTTTTCTGACGAACGTGTTGCTGATGGTACTTTTGTAAGATTAAAAAATGTAGCAATTAGCTATGAATTCCCTAAAGATTTAAAGAAAAAATTAGGACTTAATATCTTTACCATGAAAGCATCAACTGCTAACCCTCTTTTAATCTATTCTGACAAAAAACTAAACGGACAAGATCCTGAATTTTACAGATCTGGTGGAGTATCTCAGCCGATAACTAGCCAGTATACATTCTCTCTTAACGTATCTTTTTAATAAACCAAAAAAATGAGAAAACTAAATATAACACTAAGTCTCTTATTGACATTAGTACTTTCAACTAGTTGCGATGATTTCCTTTCTGAGATTCCTGACAACAGAACACAATTAAATACACCAGAAAAAATATCTGAAATATTAGTTAATGCATATCCACAAGCCAACTATATGGAATTTGCTGAAACAATGACGGATAATGTTTTTGACAGTGGTGATTTAACACTGACAACTATAAAAAATAGTCAAAATTACAACTGGGAAATACAGGATGATATTCAAAGAGACACTCCTTCTTTTTATTGGGATGCTTGTTATGATGCTATTGCACATGCCAATCAAGCACTAGATGCCATAAAAAAATTAGGCAACCCAAGTAATTTAAATCCTCAAAAAGGAGAAGCACTTATGGCCAGAGCTTATTCTCACTTTATGCTTGTTAGCTTTTTTTCTCAAAGGTATAATCCTGCAACAGCAAAAACTGATTTGGGAATACCTTATGTATTAGAGCCCGAGGACGTATTGATAAAAAAATACACTAGAAATACCGTAGAAGAAGTTTTCAATTACATTAAAGCAGATTTAGCAGAAGGCCTTAAATATGTCAATAGTGATTACAAATTGCCAAAATTCCACTTTAACAAAGCTGCAGCAAACACTTTTGCAAGTCGTTTTTATGCCATTACAGGCGAATGGAATAAGGTTTTAGAAGTTTCTAATGAATTATCTGCAAATAAAATTGATCAATTAAGAAACTATCAATCCTATTTAGATGTTGATTTTGAAACAGGTACAAGAAAATATTCTCAAGAAAGTGAAAACACTAACCTATTGATTGTTTCTGCTTCATCTACTTACTCTAGAAGTTTTAGACGTAACAGATATCAATTAACAGGCGCCAATAGAGACGAGCTTTTTGGAACAACAACGAATTTAGTAAACAAAGAATATTTATATCGCCCGTTATCGTATAATGGTCAAATCACTATTTTCGTTCCTAAATTTACTGAATACTTCAGATACACCAATGCAAATGCAGGAATTGGTCTTCCGTTTACCGGTCTTGTATTATTAAGTAATGACGAATTGTACCTCAATCGAATCGAAGCACTGATTATGACGAATCAAATCGATTTAGCCAATCAAGAATTAGATTATTTCATATCTATTCGTGTAAAAAATTATAATGCCACTACTGACAAAATTACACAAGCTAAAGTTATAGCCAAGTATCCGGTCATAGAAAATGAATACACTCCGTTTTACTCACTAACTCCAATACAAACTTCTTACATAAAAGCAATTGCTGAAATTAGAAGAAGAGAGTTTATTCACGAAGGCTTAAGATGGCTTGATATTAAAAGGTTTGCTTTAAAAGTAACCCATCAATCATATAATCAAGCGGATAATATTTTAACAAAAGACGATAAACGAAAAGCTATTCAAATCCCATTACACGTATCTAATACAGGAATCGAAAAAAATCCACGTTAACAAAACCACAGAACTATGAAAATATTAAAACAAGTAAAAAAAATAGCATTACTTACTTTAGTAGCACTACTGTTTAATGCCTGTTCAAGTGAGGAAGGCCTTAAAGAAAGTCAATTAGATTTGTCAACACCCGCTAAATCAGAATTAGACAACTGGATTGATACTAATTATTTGAATACATATAACATTAATATTATTTATAAATGGAATCAAAACGTTGTCGATAATAATCGCTTCTTATACCCTCCTTTGCAAACAAAAGTACAACCTGCACTAGAAATCGTTCAAAAAATATGGTTGGAAAGCTATAAAGCCATAGCAGGTCCTGATTTTGTAAAAAAAATTGCTCCAAGAGAATTTGTGCTTGTGGGGGGAATTAACTTAAATACTACAGGAACCATAACACTAGGTTTAGCTGAAGGTGGTCAACGCATTACATTATTTGAAACCGACAATGTCAACAAAAAAAATCGTGAAAACGTGAAACGTTTTATTCATACAATACAGCATGAATACATACATATTCTCAACCAGACTAAACCTTTTGATGAAAAAACATTTTCAAAAATTACACCTACAGGATATACCTCTAACTGGTATGCGACTTCTACAGCTGTAGCTAGAGAACAAGGTTTCATTACAGACTATGCAAGGTCAAACATTAATGAAGATTTTGCAGAAATGGCATCTATTATGTTGGTTAACTCAAAAGCAGAATACGAAGCTATCCTAAATGCCATAACAAGCACCACCGCAAAAGCTAGCATAAAAAGTAAAGAAGCTGTTGTGGTAAAGTATTTCAAGGACGCTTTTGGCATCGATTTCTACAAACTTAGAGATGAAGCTGAAAAAAACACTAATGCGGTAATTAATGGATAATGTTAGTTTCTAAACACAATTTGTTTAACCAAAAAACATATTTCAACTACACAATTTATAAATATAAATTTAAAAATTATGAAATTAAAGAAAATATTTAATCACTTATTGGTTGCTTTCTTAGTATTCCAATTTCTTTCTTGTGATAATAAAGAATCACTAGATTCTCCATTTAACGCTACTCCATCGGAACGATTAAATGCAAAACAAAAAGAGCTTAATGACCTATTAGAATCCGCACAATACGGATGGAAAGCTGTTTATTTTACAGATACTACACAGTTGGGAGGTTACACACACCTATTTAAATTTAAACAGGGAAAAGTAGACATGGCCTCAGATTTCGATAGCGATACTGGAACGTATTCTAGCGAATACAGCATCGAATTAGGAAGTACAGTAAGTCTTGTTTTTACAACAAAAAACAGAATACATTTATTGTCTGATTCTAACAATTATCCTGTAGCAAGTTTGAGAGGAAAGGGGTACAAAGGAGACTTTCAATTCCTTTATTATGGTAAAGAGAATGATCAAATCATTTTCAAAACGAATAGAAGTTTTAAAGAATTGCGTTTTGTAAAAGCTACGGCCGAAGACTGGTCAAACTTAGCTAAAAACATCGCTATGATCCCTAATGTTATTGGTAGCAACACAAGACCTCTATTCAGGCTTCTCGAAACTTTCGATGGTTCAAAAACAAGTCAATTTGATTTTAATTTCACTGGAGCCACTAGGTATGCAACAGCTAATTCGATAGAATCAGGTACTAACTTGACTAGTAATATGGGTATCGCTTACACGCCAACTGGTATTATTGTAAGTCCGCCTGTCAAAGTTGGTAATCAAAAACTAACCGACTTTACTTATGATAGTGCGAGCGGAGCCTTTACTGCCACAGGAACAAACAATGTTACTGCAACCATCAAGTATAGTAACAAACCATTGATCTTAACAGATGATTATAAAATTCTTATAGAAGGCAAAGGAAATCCTGCAACTGGGTTTGCTTACATTGCAGCAAATCTAGCAACTGCTCCATCTAATTCATTTTTATGTAATACGCTCTTAAACCAAGTAAATGCACAATTATCTTCTACCCAAAAACTTAGTAGAGTTCAATTTACTTTCAACAACCCAGCTTTTGGTAGTTTTATTGAATATAGATTTAACGGAGGTAAAACTACTATATATCATAATGTGACGGTAACGGAAGATACAGTAAATAAAACGATGAAATTAAATCATGTATCTTGGGAAAATAATTTAGGCGCAATTATCGCTGAACCTGCACTTTTGAAAAATATAGATAAAGAACTTCTAGATGATAAAGGGCTGTATGTAAAAAAAGAATTATTTAAAATAACTTTTTCTAATACTATTTATACTTTCACAAGCGCATCTAGTAATTTTAGATTAACAACTTATGCGTTTCAATAAAATATAATTTATTTTTTTTAAGCAGGCTGTCACAAAAGACAGCCTATTTTATACTCAAATAATCTTTACCTCTTGGTTTATGTTGGTTTCGAAAAAGGTCTATCCTCATTTATTCTTGAAGAAGATCTCAAATTAGATGTTAAAAGTTTTCTTGACGAAATCAATCAAAATCCAGAGTTAGCAATTCAGGAAGGAGGCTATTTTTATAAAGAAGTTTTAAAGAACATTACAACTGATGAAATATCTATCACAGAATTAATAATTAATCTAAGAGAATATACTAAAGATAACCCTAACGAATTTGACGAGTTTGGATGGCCAAATGGCTCTACTCATGGGTGTTGTGGCAACTATAGTGGGCCATGTTTATATTTTCATTGGGCATGTTATGTCCATGACAAAATATGTAAAAGATGTAACCCTCGTTGGTTCTGCTTAAGCGGTTGCATTCCTGACAAAGAATTGGAAGCAGTCCCATACTTGCCAATATTACCATCTTTACCATGGGCTGATAGGGAATAATATAGAACTTAAAAAAAATAGAATATGAAAAAAGAAAGAAAAACTGGAATTATTAACACTTTATTTAGTGTAATTATTTTATTTTATTTTACCTGTTTAGTTAGCATTTCTTACTTAAATATAAATTTAACAAAAATTGAGGGTGCTTTTGTAGAATTATTTACAATCCCTCTGATGATTTTGAGTGTTTCTCTATACTGTTATAATTTTTACAAAATGTACAAAGAAGGTTGGAAATTAAAATCATATTATTTCATTTCAATAATTATTCTAACGCTAGTTCTCATACTTTTAATTTTAGCTTCAGTATATAATATTTAATGGCTGATATCACCATGTATGTATATTCCAGAAACGTATCTCAATTTGGTCAAAACGGTCGTTTCGTTTTTGCTAGATTAAGCTTCAGTTTCTAAGAATTAATATTTTAATAATGAAACCATCCTGACAAATCGGGATGGTTTTTTTTTGCAAAAAGTTTAGAAAAAAAAAGAATCCAAACTTTGTACTGAAAAACATTTAATAAAACTTCGGCATCTATAATTGCAATAGTACCATTCATGATTATTAATATAATTAAACAAAGAAAAGAAGACCAAAACAATGGCACGACAACATTTAAGGCATCAATATACAGAATGCTTTTTATGGTAGCAGTACTAATCGTTTTCTTTTTCATTAGTAAGCATAATTAGTTGTGAATTTTACAACTATAATTATCTCGAACATAAAGCAACTGAAATTGAGTTGCTTTATTATTTTAATCTTATCTGATGAATCAATTTTTACAATTTATAAAACTTAACTTAGAAGAAGCAACTTCACAGTAAACGATTCAAATAAATATTCATGAATTAAAATAAGCACTCCTATTAAAGAGAAGTTTTTTACAATGTCTTATAATATTTTTTGATATTTTAGCATCAAATAACAATATTATGCCATCCGACTGTATCAGCTTTCAAAATTCTGGGTATTTTTCCTCATTAATCAATGACTATTTAGACCAAAAACCAAACGTACAGCCTTTGTACCATCGATTCCCAACTCTTGAAAACTTTGGCCCTCAAATAGATGAAAAGAAAGCCAACTTCGATGACTCTAAAAGAGCTGTTTTAGTTGCTTCTCTAGAATCCCAATATGCCAAAATAAATGCTTCTGAGACTACGCTTCATAACATTAAACTGTTAAACCAATCGAATACGTTTACGATTACAACAGGTCATCAACTGAATTTATTCACTGGGCCTTTGTATTTTCTATATAAAATCATTTCAACCATCAATCTGACTAAGGAATTACAACAAAAATATCCTGAACAAAATTTTGTTCCAATATATTGGATGGCTACCGAAGACCACGATTTTGAAGAAATCAATTACTTTACTTTTAAAGGAAAAAAATTCTGTTGGAACAAAGAAAGTACTGGACCAGTAGGCCGATTATCTACAGAAGGTCTTGAAGATTTTTTAACCATTTTTGCGCTAGAATTAGGAAGCAGTACCAATGCCGAAAAGCTAAAAACACTATTTCAAGAAGCTTATTTGAAGCATCCCAATTTAGCTGATGCGACCAGATATTTAGCCAATGCTCTATTTAGCGATTACGGATTAGTCATTTTAGATGCTGATGATGCCAATCTAAAAAGACAATTTATTCCATTCATAAAAGAAGAATTACTCAAACAAACAGCTTTTTCAAAAGTGAATGAAACTATCCATCAAATGGGTAATTACACTGTTCAAGTGAATCCTCGTGAAATCAATTTGTTTTACATAGAAGACAACTTGAGAGAGCGTATTATTTTTGAAGATGGAATGTACAAAATAAACAATACTAAAATTCAGTTTTCAGAACAAGAACTACTCGCTGAATTGGAACTCCATCCTGAAAAATTCAGCCCCAATGTAGTGATGCGTCCTTTATATCAAGAAGTTATTCTACCAAATCTAGCCTATATTGGTGGTGGTGGAGAAATAGCGTATTGGTTAGAATTGAAATCATTTTTTGATGCAGTAGAGGTGACTTTTCCAATACTCATTGTACGTAACTCCGTAGTATTGGCTACTGAAAAACAGCTAAAAAAAGCCGATGCCTTAGCCTTGACTTGGAGCGATTTATTCCAAAAACAAGCGCAATTAATCAACAACAAAACCAAACAATTATCCGAATTCGCCATCGATTTGAGCGATTTGAAACAGCAATTACAACAG
This sequence comes from Flavobacterium succinicans LMG 10402, assembly GCF_000611675.1. Classification (GTDB taxonomy): domain Bacteria; phylum Bacteroidota; class Bacteroidia; order Flavobacteriales; family Flavobacteriaceae; genus Flavobacterium; species Flavobacterium succinicans. The sequence goes on from NZ_JATV01000002.1 coordinate 301,528, forward strand.
CAGTTTCAAGCTCTCAATGAACTCGCTTACAAAACCGACCGTTCTTTTGAAGGCGCCGTAAAAGCGCAAGAAGTAAAACAAACCAAAGGACTAGAACAACTTGAAAAACGATTGCTAAAAGCACAAAAACGAAAATTAGCCGATAGTTTGAGCCGAATCACAGCACTTCAAAATGAACTTTTTCCTAACCAAAGTTTGCAAGAACGTCAAGCTAATTTTGCCGAATTCTATTTAGAAAATGGTGAACAACTACTTCCAAAACTGATCCAAAAAATACAGCCACTAGCAACGCATTTCACAATAATAACATTCTAAAGCATATAGATTGTTAATTAAATTCGTCTTTTACTAATCGGAATTGATAAAAAAGTATATTTTTGCTCCGAATTTAAAAAAAACCAAATAATGACTACGAATAGAACATTCACAATGATCAAACCTGATGCTGTAGCAAACGGACACATCGGAAACATTTTAGCAATGATTACCAATGCAGGTTTCAAAATTGTTTCTTTGAAATTAACGCAATTAACGGTTGCTGATGCAGAAGCTTTTTACGCTGTACACGCTGCAAGACCTTTTTACGGAGAATTAGTAGCATTCATGTCTCGTGGTCCTATCGTTGCTGCCATTTTAGAAAAAGAAAATGCAGTGGAAGATTTCAGAACTTTAATCGGAGCGACTAATCCAGCTGAAGCTGCTGAAGGAACTATCCGTAAAGCTTACGCAACTTCTATCGGTGAAAATGCTGTTCACGGTTCTGATAGCGACGAAAATGCTGCTATCGAAAGTGCTTTCCACTTTGCTGGAAGAGAGCAATTCTAAATCAGTGTTCAGTAAACAGTTTTTAGTGGGCTGTAAAATGCACTAAAAATAATTATCTCATAAAAAAATCCCATTTTGCTATAAACAAAATGGGATTTTTTATTACCTGAAAATTATAATTCAATAAAGAGTATATAGTCGCTACAGCAAACTGAATACTTATTACTGACCACTGAACACTCACATTCTACCTCAACACCACATCTCTAACCACATCACGACGCAATTCCTCATTAATCATGGCAATTATTTTCGATTTCCCGTGACTCAATTCCTCCCTCAGTACTGAAGACGTTAAGGCTACATATAATATATTACCTTTCAAAACCACATCTTGAGTATATGAATTTACACCATTGCCCATCAAATTTTTCCAAGCCTCACGAACATCAATCTGATTAAGACCTGTTTGCAGTTTATTCGCCTCAATAATATGCTTCAACACATCCCCTACCGTATTCTGATTATTTAGTCGTTTTGCCATTGTCAATAATTTTTATCGGACCTGTTTTTTTATAGTGATACTCTTTTTGCTCTGCATTTTTTAAGACCAATTCCTTTGCATCAATCTTTATCAATTCCTCTGACCATTGCGCAAAATCAGTCTTGAAATCTAGAAAAATTTGATCATTTTTCTCTCGAACACGAATCGTTTCTACCAAATCATTCGCCTGAAACGTACCGTCCAATTGCGGCATTACTTTCTTTCTAAATCCAGTATCGCCTTTTATTTCAAAATAATCAAAACTATCATTGCTCGGGTATTCTTTATCCGCACCCTCTTCAAAAACCACCTTCTCAATCTCCCAATACCCATTCAACAAAGTCACCGATTCTTTCTCAACTTTAGATTGACACCCTAAAAAAAACAAACAAAGGGTTACTACTACAACTACTTTTTTCATAGAATATTTTTAATTTTTATAAGGAGCTATTTCCTGCTGTCCACTATATCTTGTCGTCCCGAACCCCGGGACCAAAAGGATGCCGTTCCCATCAGGGCTAGAAAAACAGTGCACAACAACACCTCTGCTCTAATTACAAAGTACGCGTAAATCAAGTAAAGAAACAAAGAAAAACAGTTCGCATTCCACATTTTAAAACAAAAAGGAAAGCAACTAAAAAAAAATTAAAAAGATGGAAAAACAATAAATTAGTATAGAAAAAGCAAGGAAAAATCAGCTTTTATCAAATTTTACTTAGCACTAAACTTCTTGTAAATACCAATTAAAAAAAGAACCCCGCCAGCTCCTAGAAAAAAGCCATACGCATAATCCATTTTACCTCTAACAAAATTAGCCAAGACAAGACAAATCATACTGATGAAGTACAAATATAAAGGGCTAAAATTTTTCACATCAAACTATTTAAAGAAAGAATCTACGAACTCATACTTATTAAAGACTTGTAAATCTTCAATTCCTTCACCTACTCCAATATATTTTACTGGAATCTGGAACTGGTCCGAAATACCAATAACAACGCCACCTTTGGCCGTTCCGTCTAATTTAGTAACCGCAAGAGAAGTAACTTCGGTAGCAGCCGTAAATTGTTTGGCTTGTTCAAAAGCGTTTTGACCTGTAGAACCATCTAGTACCAAAAGTACATCATGAGGCGCATCAGCAACCACTTTTTGCATCACACGTTTCACTTTTGATAGCTCATTCATTAAATTGATTTTATTATGCAAACGTCCAGCGGTATCAATAATCACAATATCGGCATTTTGTGCCACCGCTGATTGCAAAGTATCAAAAGCTACAGAAGCTGGGTCACTTCCCATCTCCTGACGCACTATAGGCACTCCAACACGATCTGCCCAAATTTGTAACTGATCGATAGCTGCCGCACGGAAAGTATCCGCCGCTCCAAGAACAACATTGTATCCTGACTTTTTAAACTGATAAGCCAATTTACCAATAGTAGTGGTTTTACCCACTCCATTTACGCCTACCACCATCAATACATAAGGTTTAGTATTGATTGGTACTACAAATTCTGAAGCTTCTCCGTTATTAGTTTCAGATAACAAGCCAGCAATTTCTTCTTGAAGAATTGCATTTAACTCATCAACCCCTAAATATTTATCTGCTGCAACACGATTTTCAATACGAGTAATAATTTTTAAAGTAGTAGCAACTCCAACATCTGAAGCTACTAAAATTTCTTCCAAATTATCAAGCACATCATCATCTACTTTTGACTTACCGGCAACAGCTTTTGTTAATTTTGTAAAAAAATTAGTCTTTGTTTTCTCGAGTCCTTTATCTAAAGACTGCTTCTTATCGGAGGAAAAAATACGTTTAAAAAAACTCATTTGGGCTAGTTTAAGTAGGTCATGAAAAAAATCAATGCAATATTTGAAAGCGTAAATATAAAAAATAAAAAAGCTACTTCCGAAAGAAAGTAGCTTTTATATAAATTGTATGAAAATTATTTCTTTTTCAAGAATTCATCAACTGCTTCAGGAGCCATAATAGATTCTACGAATGTATAAGCACCAGTCTTAGGAGATTTCACCATTTTAATGGCTTTTGATAATCTCTTAGAAGCGGTTTGTAACGATGCTACGGTTTTCTTTGCCATGATTCAAATGTTATTTGTATTTTAAAAATCTCTAATTAAACAATTGAGACTTTAAAACCACTTGTTATTACTTAATTTCTTTGTGAACAGTTACTCTTTTCAAGATTGGATTAAATTTTTTAATCTCTAATCTGTCTGGAGTATTTTTTTTGTTCTTTGTTGTGATGTATCTTGAAGTCCCTGCAACACCAGTTGTTTTGTGTTCAGTACATTCTAAAATTACTTGGATTCTATTACCTTTCTTTGCCATCTTGCTATATAGTTATTATTGGAAAAAGATTATTTGATAAATCCTTCTGATTGCGCTTTTTTCAAAACAGCAGCAATTCCATTTTTATTAATTGTTTTTATCGTAGATGCTGCTACTCTAAGAGTAATCCATCTATCTTCTTCTGGAAGATAAAAACGCTTTTTCACTAAGTTTACAGAAAACTTTCTCTTAGTTTTATTCATAGCGTGAGAAACGTTATTTCCTACCATCGCTCTTTTACCTGTAAGGTCACAAACTCTTGACATTATCTTATCTTTTATCGTTATTCAAAATCAGGGTGCAAAGAAAAGAAAAATAAACGGATGAAACAAAAAATTATTACACATTTTTTAAAATTTCTTTTTGCATCATTTCCAAACTCTTAGTTACCGCTCTATCGATAACTTTCTCACGGGGCTGACCAAAATTAAACGCTTCCACTAGTACACCATTTGGTGTAGCCAAGGCAATAAAAACACTACCAACACTAGCCTCAGAGTCACCTTTTGCTGGTCCAGCATTACCAGTAGTCGCAATAGCATAATCCGTTTGGAATATTTTTTGAGCATTCACCGCCATCTCTTTTGCCACCTCTCCACTAACCACACTATGCTGTTCAATCGTCTCAGGACGCACTTCCAACAACTTAATTTTCATCGCAGTAGCATATGCCACTATACTCCCTTTATAGTAACCAGAAGCCCCAGGGACACTTGCGATTAATTGTGCTATTTTACCTCCCGTACAACTTTCAGCCGTAGCGATTGTCCTATTTTTTTGAACTAACATACGACCAACAACAACTTCCAAAGTTTCTTCCTCATCAAACCCCACAATAATATCACCAATAAGATTTTGTAAAGATGCCAACAAATCGTGCAACGCCGCTTCCAAAAACTGCTTATCTTTTCCTCTTGCCGTCAACCGTAAACGCACCCGACCTGGAGCTGGCAAATACGCTAAGCTCACAAAGTTAGGCAAATCATCCTCCCATTGCTCAATGCGTTCAGCCACCAAACTTTCGCCTTGACCATAAGTAAGCACAGTTTTATGTATAATAAAAGGACGCTCGTATTCGCTAACTATTTTAGGTACCACTAGATAATCCACCAAATATTTCATTTCATAAGGCACTCCAGGTAGCGATACAAAAACGGTATTTTCTTTTTTGAGCCACATTCCCGGAGCCGTACCCACTTCATTATGCAATACCGTAGCCTTCGAGGGCACCAAAGCTTGGTCGATATTCATTTGCGAAGCTTTTCGCTGTAATGCTTTTTCAATTAAAGCTACAACATGCAACTCAACCTCAACATTACGAACAAGCGTATCCTCAAAATAATCACAAATCGTTTTTTTAGTAACATCATCTTTTGTCGGCCCTAAACCACCAGTAATCACCACCAACTCCACCTTATTCTGCAAAGAAGCAAACGTATCCAAAATAGCTTTTCTATCATCACTAATAGAAAGCATCTCTTTAACCTCAACCCCTATTCGATCCAGTGCTTTTGCAATGTAAGCTGAATTGGTATCAATAATTTGCCCAATAAGAATTTCGTCACCGATAGTAATTATGGTTGCTTTCATATACTAATAAAATTGAAATGAATATCCTTTTCGAATCAGCTATTACAAGTCAAAATCCTTTTTGATTTCCTTAATAGCATCTTTTACCCTTTTTTTGAGGCTCTTGAAAGTTTCTATAATATCTTTTTTTCGACCTTCGGTTTTAGTCCAAGCTTCTATTTGGAGAATTTCTTCAAATGCGACATTTAATCCGATTAAATCAAGAGTAGGTTTGGTCTTGTGCGCGTAGGCGTATGCTAATTTATGATCGCTCTCATCAATTCCTTCTTTGATTTTTTTCAAATCTTCTGGAACTTCAGTAACAAAAAGAGTTAAAATTTGCAACACAAATTCTGGATCATTGTCCGAAAGCGCATACACTTTGGAAAGGTTGTATTTTAAAGCCATTATTTTACTTGTATTCTAAATAATTGTTGTCCTTCTAAAAATCCTTCTAAAACATCATTGGGTTGCACAGCAGCAACTCCAGCTGGTGTTCCGGTAAAAATGATATCTCCTATTTTCAACGTAAAAAACTGCGAAACATAAGCAATCAACTCATCAATAGACCATAACATATGACTAGAACAACCTTTTTGAACGCTTTGTCCGTTATTAGTTAACTCAAATGTAAGATTTTCAAGTGAACTAAAGTGAGTTTTAGGCAAAAAATCTCCAATCACTGCCGAACCATCAAAAGCCTTTGCTTTTTCCCAAGGCAATCCTTTTTGTTTTAGTTTTTCCTGTAAATCTCTTGCCGTAAAATCGATTCCAACACTAATTTCTTCATAATATTTATGTGCAAACTTAGGTTCGATGTATTTTCCAACTTTACTAATTTTTACAATCAACTCAATTTCGTGATGAATATCCTCTGAAAATTCTGGAATCACGAAAGGATGCTGCTTTAGTAAAATAGCCGAATCAGGCTTCATAAAAACCACTGGCTCCTCTGGACGTTCGTTTTTTAACTCTTCAATATGGTTGACATAGTTCCTGCCAATGCAAATTATTTTCATAACTTAAGTGAATAGTAATTAGTAAAAAGTAATTAGCAAACACATACTATTCACTAATTACTTTTCACTAATCACTCTATTTTGTGTTTAACTTTCTTAATTTAATGGCTGTAAGTACTTTTTTGGTATACAAAGGAAAATCGGCGTTTTGAATCCAGCTAAAATAACCAGGCTCCGTCTCTAATACCTTTTCAACCTTAACACCTTTATGCTTTCCAAAAGTAAAAATCTCTTCATCGTCTTTATCAAAAGCAATCATTCCAGCGAAATCGGCTATTTTTTTTCTTGTCGTAAATTCGGACAACACTTTCATATCGTTTTCCAACTCAGGATAGCGATCCAATTGTGCTTTTAAAATTTCGTAAGTAGCCATCGTATCTGCTTCGGCTGAATGAGCATTTTCGAGCGAATTACCGGTGTAAAATTTCAATGCCGCCGCTAGCGTACGTTCTTCCATTTTATGAAAAATAGTCTGTACATCTACAGAAACTCTATTCTTCATATCAAAATCAACTCCTGCTCTCAACAATTCCTCAGCCAATAAAGGAATATCAAAACGATCTGAATTGAATCCAGCCAAATCAGCATCCTTTATCATATTGTACACCTGCGAAGCCAATTCTTTGAAGGTGGGCTCGTTGGCTACTTTTTCATTAGTAATCCCATGCACCGCAGTTGTCTCAGCAGGAATAGGAATGGTTGGATTGACCAACCAGGTTTTACTTTCTTTGTTTCCGTTGGGGAAAACTTTAAAAATTGAAATCTCTACAATGCGATCTTTCCCAATATCAATACCTGTTGTTTCAAGATCGAAAAAACAAATGGGTCTATTTAATTTCAGTTCCATTTCATCCTATTATTTACAATTGCAAATATACTTTTTTAAGCAGGACTAAAAAGACTTCTCTTTAATAAAATGGAACAAACAGAATGAAATCCAAATCTTTACAAAAAAATTAAAATAAAAAAACCGACATAAAATACATTATGTCGGTTTTGGATTGTTAGTTTTTTATTAAAAATCCCTATTTGGATCAAATGCCTCTAAATATTCTGCTACTCTTTTCACAAAACTTCCTCCTAATGCGCCATCTACCACACGGTGATCATACGAATGAGACAAGAACATTTTTTGACGAATTCCAATAAAATCACCTTCTGGCGTTTCGATTACCGCTGGCACTTTTCGAATAGCCCCTAGCGCCAAAATACCTACTTGCGGCTGGTTGATAATCGGTGTTCCAAAAACAGAACCAAAAGTCCCCACATTGGTCACCGTATAGGTTCCGCCTTGTGTATCGTCTGGCTTTAATTTTCCGGCTTTCGCACGATTTCCTAAATCATTTACTGCTTTTGCCATTCCCACCAAATTCAATTGATCGGCATTTTTGATAACAGGAACAATTAAATTTCCGTTTGGCAAAGCGGCTGCCATACCCAAATTGATGTTTTTCTTTTTGATAATAAAATCACCATCAACTGAAATATTCATTCCTGGAAAATCTTTCAAAGCTTTCGCCACAGCCTCCATAAATATAGGAGTAAAAGTCAATTTCTCCCCTTCTCTCTTTTCAAAAGCAGTTTTTACACGATCTCTCCATTTTACAATGTTAGTTACATCGACTTCAATGAATGACTGCACGTGAGCCGAGGTTTGAACAGAAGCTACCATATAACCCGAAATTAGCTTACGCATTCTGTCCATTTCTACAATTTCGTCTCCACCATTAACAGAAACCGGAGCAGCTTTTGTAGCCACAGGAGTTGGCGACACAGACGACACTGTATCCACCATTAATGATGGTGTAGCAACCACTTTAGGTTGATTTCCTCTATTTTTAATATACTCTAAAATATCAACTTTGGTAATTCTACCCTCTTTACCTGTTCCAGAAATAGTTTGTAATTCTACAACAGATACTCCTTCTTCTTTGGCAATATTTTTTACCAAAGGAGACAAAAACTTATCCGATTCCGTAAAATCTACTGGAGCAAGCACGGCTTCTTTAGCCAATTCAATTGACTTTTCGATTGCTACCACCTCTTCTGGAACTGCATTAGCAACAACAGATTCTGCAACTGCACCACCTTCGGTTTCAATAATAGCAATGGTTTGACCCACCTGAACCAAATCATTAATTTGAAACAATTGTTCTACTAATACCCCTGAAACTTCACTAGGCACCTCGCTATCCACTTTGTCTGTAGCAATTTCTAATACTGCTTCGTCTGCTTCAATTGTTTCCCCTACTTGTTTCAACCAATTGGTAATGGTTGCTTCTGCAACACTTTCTCCCATTTTTGGAAGTTTTAATTCAAATCTTGCCATATCAGTAACCTAAACGGTGTTTTTTATTTTCTGTTTGCGAAATTAACAAATAAATCGAATGTAAATTACATTTTATATAAATTATTCGGAATTTTCAAAACCGTACCTCTTTCGTTATTATTATCACTTCCTATTAAAAAATTAGAACTTTTAGGAAGAATTTTAAAAGTAAATCCTCTATTCTTTAGTAATTCCAAAAAAGCGATGCATTCTTGAAAAGAAATATAATTATTATCCAGAAGTATTTCGATTCCTTTTTCCTTTATAAAAGAAGACGAATTTACCATTTTTTCTCCTTTTAAAGCATGAAACGCCACTTTTTTTCCCAAAGCCAACTGTAATTCCTGCGCCACTTTTTCATCTTCAGAAAAAAAACAATAGGCATTGAATTCTTTTTTATGTTTTGGTTTTCCTTGAAACATTTTTAAAATGGAAAACAAAATAATCCCTAACTCCATAAAAATTTCAAAGAAAAAGGAAATTCTAAAATGTTTTTGATAAAAAAAACGCATGGCTTCTTGAAAGCGCTTCATGTAAGTACCATCTTTTACGGTACTTTCGCCTTTGTAATGCAAGACTGTCGTTTCGTGAAAATAAAAATTGTCTTTTCCTTTTTGCAACACCTGATAGGATAGGTCAATATCGTCTGAGTACATAAAGCAATTTTCATCAAAACCACCCACTTCTAAGTACAATTCACGAGAGAGGAACATAAAAGCACCCACTAAAATATCGACTTTACCGGTTTGATCAGGCTGTAAATGTTGCGCATAATACTTCGTGAAAATTGAAACAAAAGGAAACCATCTGTACAATCCCATGACTTTTGTAAAAGCTACCCAAGGTGTGGGAACCCCTCGTTTGCTTTCGGGTAAAAAATTTCCGGAACCATCAATGAGTTTTACACCAACAATGCCAAGATTTTTTTGAGCTTTAGCAAAAGCCAATACCTTCTCAAAAGTATCTTCGGCTACAACAGTATCGGGATTCAAAACACAAAGATAGTCCCCTTTGGCAGCAGCAACTCCAATGTTATTGCCTTTTGAAAAACCCAGATTCTCTTTATTTTGAATCAATTGTATGGCTGGAAATCGTGTTCGCATCATCACGCAACTATCGTCAGAGGACGCATTGTCGACCACAATAATTTCGCCATCGATATTTTCTAACGCTTTTTGAACACTAAGTACACATTGTTCCAAGAAATAGCGCACGTTGTAATTGAGAATGATAACAGATAATTGCATGATGCAAATATAATGAGATAAAATGCTTTCAAAAGCGTTACCAATCCTTCTTGTTATTAAAAGTTTATTACAACTATATTTCCGTATTTTTACCTTTCCCTTAGCATCAATGTTTATGAAATTCTTGTTGTACTTACTATGCTGTTTTTCGTTCGTTTACCCTCAAACGAATAAACTTAATGATGTTGCTATCCTAAAAAACAAAAAAAATAAGCACTCAAGGATCAAAACAAAACACTTGCATTCTGCTCCACTATCCGATTCCTTAAAAGAAACTTCTGGGTTAGTATTTTTTGAGGGTTTATTTTGGACACACAATGACGACCAAGACACCACGCTTTATGGCTTGGACGGGTCAGGAAAAATCAAAAAGAAAATCAAACTGCACGGAGTAGTGAATCAGGATTGGGAAGAAATCACTCAAGATAGTTCCTACCTATATATAGGAGACTTTGGCAACAACAATTCTGGGAATCGAAAAGATTTGAGTATTTTAAAAATAGAGAAGACATCCTTTCTGAAAGAGCAACCTCATATTGAAACCATCACTTTCTCGTATAGTGATCAAACGGATTTTAATCCACAAAAACCCAACACCACCGAGTGGGATTGCGAAGCTTTTATAGCAACGAAAGACAGTATCTATTTGTTCACTAAAGTATGGAAAACTTCGACTACAAACCTTTATGCTTTGCCCAACACCACAGGCCACCAAATGGCACAACTAAAAGCTTCTTGGGATTGCAAAGGCTTAATCACTGGCGCTACTTATTTGGAGCGTGAAAAAAAAATAGTACTGTGTGGCTACACTAAAAAAGGAAGCCCTTTTTTATATCTTTTGTCTGATTTTACGGGAAATCAATTTTTTTCGGGTGGCAAAAGAAGGATCAATCTAAAAATGCGATTTCATCAAATTGAGAGCATTGCTACGATGGATGGCAATACCTTTTATTTAACCAATGAAGCTTTGGTCAGAAAACCTTTTTTGAAGATTCCGCAACAATGGCATGTGGTAAAGCTGAAGGATTGAAAGAGTAATAACACGAATAACAACTACAATTAAGCACTACACTTTTTAAGTCACATCGAGCAGTTTATTCTGAGCGAAGTCGAAGTACAGTCGAAAGGCACTATTGGTTCTCGACTGCGCTCGAACTGACAAATCAGACTAATGTATAAAAACCATTGATACTCCTTAACACGAATGTCATTAAGTTAAAAGATTTTTGATTGAAGAGTAACGATTTTTGATTTTGGTCAAGTAAATAAAAATCAAATGATTTTCAGTATTTTTTACATCAGCAATCAAAAATCATTAATCAAAAATCAGCAATCATTTCCTCGTTTAATCTTTAACTTAACGACAGCGGGACCCATGTTTCCTGACAATGCCTTTTGCCGATGTTCCTAAAAACAACCTTAACCCTTTCAGAAATAATTCGCAAATGGCTATAGAATAGCTTACTTTTGCCAAATGTTACGATTCTTAAACCAATCCTAACCCATAACTCATAACTCATACCTTATCAAGTGAATTACTTATCTGTCGAAAATATCTCTAAGTCTTTTGGAGAAAGAACCCTTTTTGAAAACCTTTCGTTTGGGATTAATAAAGACCAAAAAATTGCCTTTATTGCCAAAAATGGTTCAGGAAAAACCTGCATCATGAAAATTATTAACGGCGAAGACGAACCCGATACGGGACAAGTGGTGATTCGTAAAGACATTAAAATGGCTTTTTTGTCGCAAGATCATAATTTGCAAGACGAATTGACGATTGAGGAAAGTATTTTCGCTTCGGATAATGAAATTTTGAAAGTGATTGAACGCTACGAAAAAGCGTTGGAAAATCCCGAAGACGAAGAAGCCTACCAAAAAGCGTTTGATCAAATGGATCAATACAATGCTTGGGATTTTGAAACGCAGTTTAAGCAGATTTTGTTCAAATTAAAGTTAGAAGACTTTAAGCTGAAGGTTAAAAATTTGTCAGGTGGACAGAAAAAAAGATTGTCTTTAGCTATCATTTTGATCAATCGTCCAGACTTATTGATTTTGGATGAGCCTACCAACCACTTGGATTTAGAAATGATTGAATGGTTGGAAAGTTATTTTGCCAAAGAAAACATTACGTTGTTTATGGTGACGCACGACCGTTTCTTTTTGGAGCGTGTGTGCAACGAAATTATAGAATTAGACAACGGGAAATTACACCAATACAAAGGCAATTATTCCTATTATTTAGAGAAAAAAGAAGAGCGTATTGCCTCTGAAAACGCTAGTGTGGACAAAGCCCAAAACTTGTTTGTTAAAGAATTGGAATGGATGCGCAGACAACCTAAAGCCCGCACCACCAAGTCGAAATCGCGTCAAGATGATTTTTATGTGATTAAGGAAAAAGCTCAAAGTCGCCGTCGCGAGAACAAAGTAGAGCTCGAAATCAACATGGAGCGCATGGGCAGCAAGATCATTGAGCTGCACAAAATCTCGAAAAAATTTAAGGATCATGTGATTTTGGATAACTTTAGTTTTGATTTTCAACGTGGTGAACGCATCGGGATTATTGGAAAAAACGGGACAGGAAAATCTACTTTTTTGAACGTTCTAACGGGCACTTTACCTCTGGATAGCGGAAAAGTAATTGTGGGTGACACGATCAAAATTGGGTATTACACGCAATCAGGTATCAATCCGAAACCCAATCAAAGGGTTATAGATATTATTAAGGAATACGGAGAATACATTCCACTAAGCAAAGGGCGCATTATTTCGGCTTCGCAATTGCTAGAGCGCTTTCTGTTTGATGCCAAAAAGCAATATGATTTTGTAGAAAAATTAAGTGGTGGCGAATTGAAGCGTTTGTATTTGTGTACCGTTTTGATACAGAATCCTAACTTTTTGATTCTAGATGAACCTACCAATGATTTGGATATTGTAACCTTGAATGTGCTCGAGAGTTTTCTGCTAGATTATCCTGGATGTTTGATGGTGGTGTCGCACGATCGTTATTTTATGGATAAGATTGTCGACAATTTATTTGTATTTAGAGGACAAGGCGAAATTGAAAACTTTCCCGGAAATTACTCTGATTTTAGAGCCTATGAAGACAGCGCTGATGTGGCACAAAAAGAAGAAAACAAAGCCGAGAAAAAAGATTGGAAACAAAACAATCCAACAGGTAACCTGACTTTTAACGAGCAAAAAGAATTTCAAAAAATAGAAAAAGAGATCAAAGATTTGGAACTGGAAAAAGCAAAAATAGAGCAGCTTTTTGCCGATGGCCAAGTGGTTGAAATTGAGAAAAAAGCGAAAGAATTAGAAGTCATTATTCAGAAAATCGAAACCAAAGAAGAGCGTTGGTTTGAACTTTCGGCCAAATTAGAAGGATAACACTTTTAAAATTTTCTTAAAGATTCTTGCTTAAAATAATGAATGCTTATTTTAGCGACTATTAAAAATTACAGTAAAAATGAAAAAATTAGCATCAGCATTTATGCTCCTAACCTTATTTGTTTCTTGCAGCTTGGATAAAACAGAAGCTATTGATTACAGCGCACAAAACGAACAAGAAATTAAAGATTATTTGACCAAAAACAACCTAAAGGCCGAACGCACTTCATCAGGCCTATATTATATCATCAATGAAGAAGGCACGGGAGAACATCCTAAAGCCACTTCTAATGTTACGGTAATTTATAAAGGATATTTTACTGACGGAAAAGAATTTGACAAGAGCAAAGACGAAGGCGCAACTTTTGGATTAAATCAAGTAATTAAAGGATGGACAGAAGGCATCCCTTATTTTAAAACAGGTGGAAGCGGACAACTGTTTGTTCCTGCACATTTAGGATATGGCAGTTTTGGATACGGTCCAATTCCGGGTGGATCCGTTTTGATTTTTGACGTAAAATTACTTTCGATTAATTAATTTGGAGACAACATTTATAAATAAGCCATACTACTTTTTTGTTATGGCTTATTTTTTTTTATCAACTTCAGCAGTAGTGTTGTTGTTTTTACGGATACTTAATAATGAAAAATAAAAAAGCACCCAAGCTTCGTCTATAGCCCCGATAGCAGCGGCATCCTTTGCTTTTTTTTCAAAGCAAAGATATAGCGGATAGCGGGACTTTGCTAGTAAATAAGCCTTTTGTGGGTTGCTTCAAAAAAAACCAATAGTATGTTTTTTCAACTCAAATCGTACCTACACTTTCTATGGCTCTCCAAAAATGAACACGGGGTACATTCGCCTTTTGTGTTTACTTTGGTCACGCAATGCTTTTATGACAAAGCAAAACATGCTGATTATGCCGTTTTAAACCAATACAGATCGTCCCTTTTGGCCGATAAAAACGCGATTGAAGTGACGGATTTCGGCGCGGGATCAAGAGTTTTTAAATCTGCTAATCGGAGCATTGCGCAAATTGCGGCAACGGCTGGGATTTCGAAAAAACGAGCGCAATTACTGTATCGAATTACCCGTTACTTTGAGCCCAACTCGATTTTAGAACTAGGAACATCCGTGGGTTTAGCAACCGCTTCAATGGTGTTGGGAAACAAAAAAGCCCAAATTACAACGCTTGAAGGTTGTCCTGAAACGGGAAAAATAGCCAAAAACCTGTTCAAAAATTTCCATTTCCATCAGATTGAAGCGATAACTACTCGATTTGAGGATTTTTTACAGGAAGACCAATTGGCTGCCAAAAAATATGATTTGATTTATTTTGACGGAAATCATGCCAAAGAAGCAACTGTAAGGTATTTTGAGCAATTACTACCTACGACTCACAATGAAACGGTTTGGATTTTTGACGACATTCATTGGTCAAAAGAGATGCAAGAGGCTTGGGCAATGATACAAAATCATCCTAAAGTAACAGTAACTATTGATACGCATCAATGGGGTTTGGTTTTTTTTAGAAAAGAACAAGCCAAAGAGCATTTTGTAATTAGGATATAAATGTAAACCAACACCTTTGGTTTAAACAAGAAACGAAGTGAGCAGCCGACATCTAATCACGATCTAAATAAAAAAGAAGAGCATGAAGATTGAACAACTTTTTAAAAATAACAAAGAATGGATCCAAAAACACATGAAAGATGATCCTGACTTTTTTGAAAATTTAGCTAAAAAACAAACACCCGAATTTTTATATATTGGATGTTCCGATAGTCGAGTAACGGCAGAAGAACTGATGGGTTTGCGCCCAGGAGAAGTTTTTGTGCATCGCAACATTGCCAATTTGGTACCTAACAACGATTTGAACTCCATGTCAGTGATTAATTATGCTGTAAATCATTTGAAGGTAAAACACATTATTGTGTGTGGCCATTATGGTTGCGGAGGAATTGCTGCCGCAATGCAACAGTCGGATTTGGGCTTATTAAATCCGTGGTTGAGAAACATTAGAGACGTGTATCGATTGCATTTTAAAGAACTCGAAGCCATACCTAATGAAGAAGCCAGAAACCGAAGATTAGTCGAACTTAATGTACAAGAACAATGCATTAATATTATAAAAATGGCCGAAATACAGCAAGCCAATCTGGAGCGAAAATTAGTGGTCTATGGATGGGTATTTGATTTAAAAACAGGGGAATTGAAAGATTTAAAAATTGATTTTGATGCCATTTTACAAAGAATTACCACTGTTTACAATATCATTAAATAGATTTTGTAAGTCAATAAGTTATTAGTTACCTCTAAGAGTGGCACATCGAAACAAAAAAAGCACAGACAATTATGAATAGACTTATTTTGATAATTTTGGCTTTTTCATTATTTTCTATCAATTGTAATGGACAGAAAGTCTTTATCCCAAAAATTGAGAAAGTTTTTCTTGACGAAACCGATAAAACAAAAAATTGTTATACAATAATTTATCCGCCAAAACTTCCTTGGACTGGATATATTTTTCTAATTCCAGGTTTTGGTGAAACAGCCGAAAACGTTTTACAACAAACTGACTTACCCAATAAACTAGCATTAAACGGAATTTTAACAATTATACCAACCTTTCAAGATGGAGTTTTATCTTTTGGTGTAGACAATTTAAGCCAACAAACTTTTGAAAAAATTCTTGAAGATGTAACCTCTAAACACAAACTGATTGACCAGAAATTTTATGTCGGTGGATTTTCAATTGGTGGTAGTTGTGTTCTTAAATATACTGAAAACGCAGAAATTAAACCAACAGCAGTTTTTGCGATTGACCCACCACTAGACTTTGAAAGATTTTATAATTCCGCAAAAAGAGAAATTAGACTTTCAAAAGATAACTCAGCCAATCAAGAGAATGTTTATATGATAGAAAGACTTGAAAAAGAAACTGGAGGAAGTCCAACAACGAAACTAACTGAATACTATAATATTTCGCCTTACTCATTTTCAGACACAACTCAAGAAGCAATTAAAAAATTGACAAAAATACCTTTGAGAATTTACACAGAACCTGACATAAATTGGTGGATGAAAGAACGTGGTACAGACTTTACGAGTATGAATGCGACAGAATGCTCCGCTATGATTAATGAACTAAATAAACTTGGAAATCAAAGTGCAGAATTAATAACAACACAAAATAAAGGTTACAGAAAACCTGACAATAGAAGACATCCTCATGCTTGGAGTATTGTGGATAATGAGAAATTAATAAAGTGGTTACTAAAACAGAAATAGCACTTTTCAGAAACGTTGGTTTTTGAGCTTACTTAAAAGTTGGTTTTATACTTGCAAAGTCAGCGTTTAACCGAAAGTTTTGGTTCCCTCAATCAGCCACGTCTGCAAGATGCAAAACGATGGTGTAACAAAAATCAGCTTTTGGATACTTATACTTTCAAAAATACCTTTTACATTTAGGGAAAAATAAAAGTCACTCATTCTAACATACTTTCTAATGACAGAACCACTTATAAAAATCACCAACATTAAGCGAAATTTTCAACTAGGCAACGAAACGGTTTATGTATTAAAAGGCATTGATTTAGAAATAAACAAAGGCGAATACGTGGCCTTAATGGGACCTTCGGGATCAGGAAAATCAACTTTGATGAATCTTTTGGGTTGCTTAGACACCCCAACTTCTGGAACTTACATTTTGAACGGCAAAGATGTCAGTAAAATGAAGGATGATGAATTGGCCGAAATTAGAAACAAAGAAATTGGCTTTGTGTTTCAAACTTTTAACCTTTTGCCAAGAACAACCGCACTAGACAATGTAGCTTTACCAATGATTTATGCAGGACATTCAAAAACGGAACGCACCACAAGAGCCACCGAAGTATTGAACCAAGTGAATCTTGGCGACCGCATGGATCATCAACCTAACCAACTTTCGGGAGGTCAACGTCAGCGTGTAGCCATTGCTAGAGCCTTAGTCAATAAACCATCGATTATTTTAGCCGATGAGCCCACAGGAAACTTAGACAGTAAAACATCAGTAGAAATTATGAAATTGTTTGGAGACATTCACGCCCAAGGCAATACCGTAATTTTAGTAACGCACGAGGAAGATATTGCTGCCTACGCGCACCGCGTGATCCGTTTACGAGACGGATTAATCGAAACCGACACCACTAAATGATTAAAAGATTGAATAATTAAACAGTTCACCGATTAAACTATTAAAAAAGCCACTAACCCAAAAACCATAAACTATGTTACAAAAAGCCCTTTTTTCCTTATTCATTTTATGCAGCGTAGCCTCAACGGTTGCGCAAGATCAAATAGAATGGAAAGAAACTACTAGCAATGGATATACTTATAAAACAGTAACCAACGACCCTACCAAAGCCCGTTTTTATACCTTAAAAAATGGGTTAACGGTAATTTTGAGTCCTACCAAAAAAGACCCTCGTATCCAAGCTTACATCGCTATTAAAGCCGGAAGCAAAACCGATCCCGCTACCAATACTGGATTAGCGCACTACTTAGAGCACATGCTTTTTAAAGGAACAGATAAATACGGAACCTTAGATTGGGCTAAAGAAAAAGTTGAATTAGACAAAATTGATGCTTTGTATGAGCAATTCAATCAATCCAAAGACAGTGTAGAAAGAAAAGAAATCTATAAGAAAATCGATCAAACTTCGGGAGTTGCCAGTAAATATTCCATTGCCAATGAGTACGATAAAATGATGTCTGCTATGGGCGCACAAGGAACGAATGCCTTTACTTCTTTTGAGCAAACAGTATATACTGATGATGTTCCAAGTAGTTCTTTGGATAAATACTTAGCCGTACAGGCGGAACGTTTTAGAAATCCAATTCTAAGAATTTTTCATACCGAACTAGAAGCGGTTTATGAAGAAAAAAACAGAACACTAGACAATGATGGTCGAAAAGTTTCGGAAGCTTTATTTTCCAACTTATTCAAGAAACACAATTATGGTTTACAAACCACTATTGGAACAGTTGAGCATTTAAAAAACCCTTCGCTAATTGAGATCCGAAAGTATTTCAACAAATATTATGTACCCAATAATATGGGAGTAATTATGTCAGGCGATTTTAATCCGGATGAAGTAATTGCAAAAATAGACAAGGCTTTTGGGTATATGCAACCTAAAGCCATTGAAAAATACACTTTTGAACCAGAAGCACCAATAACCGCACCAATAACAGTTGAAATTGTTGGTCCTGATGCAGAGAGTTTTGCCATCGGTTACCGTCTTCCTGGCAACAAAGATAAAGATGCCTTATTAGCAAATTTAGTTGGGCAAGTGTTTACCAATGGTAAAGCTGGTCTATTGGATCTTAATTTAGTTAAGAAACAAAAAATGCTTCGCGCGAGCGCATTCAACTACAGCCTGATCGATTATAGTGTTCTTTATTTATCAGCAGCACCTACTACTGGTCAAACCTTAGAAGAAGCCAAAGCATTAGTCTTAGCTGAGATTGAAAATTTAAAGAAAGGAAACTTTGATGATGATTTAATCCCTTCGATTATCAATAACATTAAAAAAAGTAAAATCTACGAAACTGAAAAATACGGAGATCGCGCAAGTAATTTAATGAGCAATTTTACCTCAGAATTAGACTGGAGAGATCAAGTTGCCTATGTAAACGATTTGTCAAAATTAAAAAAAGAAGACATCGTAGCTTTTGCTAACAAATATTTCGGCGAAAATTATGTAGTGATTTACAAAAGAAAAGGCGAAAACAAAAACAAAGTTAAAATTGAAAAACCACAAATTACTCCTGTCGAGACGAATGCGGACAAACAATCTGAGTTCTTAAAACAAGTCAACGCTATTCCAAGCATTGCTTCTACACCAGTATTTTTGGATTACAACAAAGACATTCAGAAATCAAAAATCGAAAAAGCAGAAGTACTTTATGTTCAAAACAAAGACAATTCTATTTTTAGGTTAAAATATCGTTATAAAATTGGAGGCCTACATAATTTAAAACAAGTACTAGCTGCTCAATACATCCAATTTTTAGGTACTGATACAATGACTGCTGAACAAATTTCAAAAGCATTTTATAAAATAGCTTGTAGTTTCAATATCTCAAGTGGCGAAGAATACACCACCGTAAGCATTGAAGGGTTGCAAGAAAATTTTGAAAAAGCAGTTCAATTGTATGAAGAAGTGATTTCAAATGCAAAAGCAGATGAAAAGGCTTTAATAGCACTTAAAGCAAGAATAGCAAAATCCAGAAAAGATTTAAAAGCAAACAAAAATGCTATTTTACAAGGATTAACTAACTATGCTATTTATGGTCCAGTGAATAAGTTCAATGCTGTTCTAAGTAATTCTGAATTAGAGTCCTTAACTACTGAGGAATTAATGAGTCTTTTGAAAAACATGAACAATTACGAGCAAACGATTATTTATTATGGACCAGCACCTCTAGCTACTGTTGTTAAACAAATAAAAGATCTACATAAAGTTCCTGCTTCATTCACTGCTACACCAGCAGCTAAAGTTTTCAAACCATTACTTCAAACTCAAAATCAAGTATTTTTTACTAATTATGATATGGTGCAAGCCGAAACTCGCTGGGTAAGAAATACAGAAACCTATGATGCTAATAAAAATGCAATCATTACTGTATTTAACAACTATTTTGGCGACATTGTTTTTCAAACTATTCGAGAAAGTAAAGCCTTAGCTTATAGCACCTATGGATATTATGTAGAACCTCAAAAGAAAGACGAATACTACCGAGTTTTAAACTACGTTGGAAGTCAAGCTGACAAATTCAAAGAAGCTTCTAAAGCGATGAATGAACTTTTGAACAACTTACCTGAATTAAGCGAAAATTTAAATTTAGCCAAAGGTCAAGTTAAAAAAGACATTCAAACCGAAAGAATCACCCAAGACAATATCATCTTTAATTACTTAGCCGCCAAAGAACTTGGACTAAAAGAGGATGCAAGAAAAAAAATATTCTCAACCGTAGATCAAATTTCTATGACTGACCTCAAAACTTTTCACAACAACTTCATAGCCAACAAACCTTACAGTTATGCGATTGTAGCCTCTGAAAATAAGATTGATATGAATGAAATGAAAAAATTAGGAGAAATTAAAAAAGTATCGTTAGAAGAAATTTTTGGCTTCTAACATTCATTTAATACCAAAAAAAAGACTGCTTTTCGGCAGTCTTTTTTACATTTACAGCGTTTAACAAACATTGTTATCCTCAATACATTTAGCACTATTCCATCAAAATGAAAGTATATACTAAAACCGGTGACTCCGGAACCACAGCCCTATTTGGCGGTACCCGTGTACCGAAAGATCACGCTCGCATCGAGAGCTACGGCACTGTAGACGAACTCAACTCATACATTGGCCTAATTCGGGACCAAGAAATGGACAATCACTACAAAAACACACTCATCGAAATTC
Organism: Flavobacterium succinicans LMG 10402; assembly: GCF_000611675.1. Taxonomy (GTDB): domain Bacteria; phylum Bacteroidota; class Bacteroidia; order Flavobacteriales; family Flavobacteriaceae; genus Flavobacterium; species Flavobacterium succinicans. Next base: position 322,210 of record NZ_JATV01000002.1, read on the forward strand.
AAGATCGTTTGTTTACTATTGGAGCGATATTGGCAACGCCACCCGAAAAAGAGGTCATGAAAAATGGAGAATTACGATTGAAAAAACTAGGTATTGTAGATCAAGATATTGAATTTTTAGAAGTTGAAATTGACACCATGGAAGCGCTTCTTCCTCCTATGACCCATTTTGTATTACCTGGCGGACATACAACCGTGTCATATTGTCATATCGCACGTTGCGTATGTCGACGTGCCGAGCGGTTGGCTGTGCATTTGAGTCACAATGAACCCGTTGCTCCTATTGCTATTCAGTACTTGAACCGACTTTCTGACTACCTTTTTGTGTTGGCACGAAAGTTGACTCTAGATTTAAACGCTGAGGAAGTAAAATGGATTCCTAGAAAGTAAATTTTTTCCTAAAAATAACGTTCTTAACTTTACGCAAAAATAAATTACTTTTTACTTGTTTTATTCCGTAAAAAATTTATTTTTGCACAAATTAAATCGACAAAATATGTATTGGACATTAGAATTAGCATCTTATTTAAGTGATGCACCATGGCCTGCTAACAAAGACGAACTTATTGACTACGCTATTAGAGCTGGTGCTCCATTAGAAGTAGTAGAAAACCTTCAATCTATAGAAGACGAAGGCGAGATATATGAATCAATGGAAGAAATTTGGCCAGACTATCCAACCGACGAAGATTATCTTTGGAACGAGGATGAGTATTAAAAAACAACCCCAAGAAAAAGTCTCCAAAAAGAGGCTTTTTTTTTGTTATAAATAACACAAAAAATAAAACAGAAATACCGATAAATCATGAGTTTCATAAACAGCATACTAAAAGTATTTGTAGGCGATAAATCTCAAAAAGACGTTAAAGCATTACAACCTTATTTAACTAAAATCAAAACTTTTGAGAGTAGTTTACAGGCCTTGTCACACGATGAATTAAGAGCTAAAACCGCTTTCTTCAAAGAAAAAATCAAACAAGCTAGAGCCGAGAAAGATGCCAAAATCACTGCTTTGAAAGCAGAAGTAGAAACCATCTCAGATATCGACAAAAGAGAAGATATTTATATCGCTATAGATGCTTTAGAAAAAGAAGCTTATGATATTTCTGAAAAAACTTTAATGGAAATTCTTCCTGAAGCTTTTGCAGTAGTAAAAGAAACAGCTAGGCGATTCAAAGAAAACACTACCATTAGCGTTACTGCTACTCCAAAAGACAGAGAATTATCAGCTACCAAAAGCTACATCAACATTGTGGGCGATACGGCTAATTGGGCTAATTCATGGAATGCCGCTGGTAAAGAAATCACTTGGGACATGATTCACTATGACGTTCAGTTGATTGGCGGAATGGTCTTGCACCAAGGGAAAATTTCTGAAATGCAAACGGGTGAAGGAAAAACGTTGGTGGCAACACTTCCATTGTATTTGAATGCTTTGACAGGAAATGGAGTGCACTTGGTAACGGTAAATGATTACTTAGCAAAACGTGATAGCACTTGGAAAGCTCCTTTGTTCGAATTTCATGGTTTGACGGTAGATTGTATTGACAATCACCAACCGAATTCTGAAGAAAGAAAAAAAGCATACGAAGCGGATATTACTTACGGAACTAATAATGAATTTGGTTTTGATTACCTAAGAGATAATATGGCGCATTCGCCAGAAGACTTGGTACAACGCAAACACAATTACGCCATAGTCGATGAGGTGGATTCTGTTTTAATTGATGATGCTAGAACACCTTTGATTATTTCTGGTCCAGTTCCACAAGGAGACCGTCATGAGTTTAATGAATTGAAACCGAAAATTGAAAACCTTGTAAGTTTACAACGTCAATTGGCTAATGGATTTTTGGCAGAAGCTAAAAAATTAATCAAAGAAGGTAACACCAAAGACGGTGGTTTCAATTTATTGAGAGCTTACAGAAGTTTACCTAAGAACAAAGCATTGATTAAGTTTTTGAGTGAAGAAGGTATCAAACAATTGCTTCAAAAAACCGAAAACCAATACATGCAAGACAACAATCGCGAAATGCATATTGTTGACGAAGCTTTGTATTTTGTAATTGAAGAGAAAAACAATCAAGTAGAATTGACGGATAATGGAATTAAATTCCTTTCTGGTGATACAGATGCAGACTTTTTCGTTCTTCCAGACATTGGAACTGAAATTGCCGCCATCGAAAAACAAAAACTAGACAAAGATGCTGAAGCGGAAGCTAAAGAAAAATTGTTCCAAGATTTTGGAGTAAAAAGCGAGCGTATTCATACTTTGACACAATTATTAAAAGCCTATTCTCTTTTCGAAAAAGATGTAGAATATGTGATCATGGACAATAAAATTCTTATTGTAGATGAGCAAACCGGTCGTATCATGGATGGCCGTCGTTATTCTGATGGATTACACCAAGCTATTGAAGCCAAAGAAAACGTAAAAATTGAAGCAGCTACTCAAACTTTTGCTACTGTTACGTTGCAAAACTACTTCAGAATGTACAACAAATTAGGTGGTATGACCGGAACAGCCGTAACAGAAGCAGGCGAGTTATGGCAAATTTATAAATTAGACGTTGTTGAAATTCCTACCAATAGAGGAATGGCTAGAATTGACAAAGACGATTTGATTTACAAAACCACTCGTGAAAAATTCAATGCCGTTATCGAAGATGTTACCGAATTATCTAAAGCAGGAAGACCGGTATTAATTGGAACAACATCCGTAGAGATTTCAGAGTTACTGAGTAGAATGCTTAAAATGCGAGGTGTAACTCACAACGTATTGAATGCAAAAATGCACAAACAAGAGGCTCAAATTGTTGAAGAAGCAGGAAAACCAGGCGTGGTAACTATCGCTACCAATATGGCGGGTCGTGGAACGGATATCAAATTGACACCAGAAGTAAAAGCTGCAGGCGGATTGGCCATTATCGGAACAGAACGTCACGATTCACGTCGTGTGGACCGTCAGTTACGTGGTCGTGCAGGTCGTCAAGGAGACCCAGGAAGTTCTCAATTCTATGTTTCGTTAGAAGACAATTTAATGCGTTTGTTTGGCTCAGAAAGAGTAGCCAAAGTAATGGATAGAATGGGCTTACAAGAAGGTGAAGTGATTCAACATTCTATGATGACCAAATCTATTGAACGCGCACAGAAAAAAGTAGAAGAAAACAACTTTGGTGTTCGTAAACGTTTGTTAGAATATGATGACGTTATGAATGCACAACGTGAGGTAGTATACAAACGTCGCCGTCATGCTTTACATGGAGAGCGTCTAAAACTAGACATTGCCAATATGTTGTATGATACTTGCGAATTAATTGTTTCAAACAATAAACTTAGCAACGATTTCAAAAACTTCGAATTTGAATTGATTCGTTACTTCTCTATCACGTCACCAGTAAGCGAAAGTGATTTTGCCAAACTGAATGAAATGGAATTAACTGGAAAAGTGTACAAAGCTACTTTGGATTTTTACACTGAAAAAACAGCAAGAAGCGCTAGAGAGGCCTTCCCTATTATCAAAAGTGTATATGAGGACCCAAACAATCAATTCGAACGTATTGTAGTGCCTTTCTCTGACGGAATCAAATCATTGAATGTGGTAACTGATTTGAAAAAAGCTTACGATTCTGAAGGAACTCAATTGGTAGCTGATTTCGAGAAAAACATCACTTTAGCGATTGTAGACGAAGCTTGGAAAAAACATTTACGTAAAATGGACGAATTGAAACAATCGGTTCAATTGGCAGTTCACGAACAAAAAGACCCATTGCTTATTTACAAGTTAGAAGCCTTCAACTTATTCCGTTCTATGTTGGATAATGTGAATAAAGAAGTGATTTCATTCTTGTTTAAAGGTGACTTACCTGCTCAAGAAAACCAAAGAATTCAAGAAGCTAAAGAAGTAGAACGTCCAAAAGACGATTACCAATTGAATAAAGACGAAATCGAGAACAGCGAAAGTATCAATCGTGAGGCAGGACAAACACAAGCCCGCCAAGTGACTGAAACTATTGTTCGCGACCAGCCTAAAATTAATCGTAATGACACGGTAACTATTCAAGAAGTAGCTACTGGCAAAACAGAAACGATGAAATACAAAAAAGCTGAAAGCTTATTGGCAGCTGGAACTTGGGTTTTAGTAAGCTAAATATTTTAAAATAAGTTTTAAAAACCGCCTCAACTGTGAGGCGGTTTTTTTTTGAAAAATAACTATTTGATAATGTGAAAATTAAAAAACAACGAAAGCTTGTTTATTTATTTTCTTACCTTTAGTAAAACATTTAACAATGAGCAAAAAAATAGTACTGTTTATTTTTCCTTTCCTTTTTTATTCCTGTTGGCCAACAACTGGAGGAGATACTAGTGAACCTGTTTACAAACCTGTTACAATGGAAAGAATCGCATTTGAAAAATCGATAGCTCTCCAAAATCCACAACCTATTATCAAATCTGGAAAAATATACATTAAAGGAGATTTAATGTTTATCAATGATGTCAATAAAGGATTTCACGTCTATGATTATTCCAATCCTAAAAAGCCAACTCTCATCCATTTTATAAAAGCGCCTGGCGCCACTGATTTGGCAATCATTGACGAAATCATTTTCATTAACCAAGCTGTAGATTTAGTAACTGCAACTTTTGATACGAGCAACAATAAATTACTGGTAACCAATAGAAATAAAAATGTGTTTCCTCAAAAAAGGGCTCCTGATGGAAGCTTCGGAAATCCAACAAATAATCAAATAATTATAGACTGGAAATAAATGAAAAAAATAATATCCTTACTAATTATATTTATTGTTATAGGCTGTTCTGATAGTGACTCAAACTCAACACCAGAGATTGGTCAAGGAGGTTCTTTGGCTGTTTTTACAATAAAAGGAAATTACTTGTATTGCGTGGATGAGATGAAACTCAATGTTTTTTCATTAATAAATCCTCAAAAACCAGTAAAAGTTAATGAAACTCAAATTGGTTTTAATATTGAAACTTTGTTTTCGTTTGGAGACAATTTATATATAGGTTCTAGAAACGGAATGTTTATTTATTCCATAACAAATCCTGAAAACCCGACAAAACTTTCCAGCGTACAACATTTTACCGCATGTGATCCAGTGATTGCTAATAGTACACATGCCTTTGTAACCTTAAATTCAAATGCATTATGCGGAAATAATGTGAATGTTTTACAAGTATATGACACAAAAAACCTTAGCAACCCAAAGCTAATACATAGTCGAAATCTCATACAACCCAAAGGAATTACACTTTTTTCAACAAACTATCTTTTAGTGTGTGATGATGTTATTAAAATTTTCAATATTCAAAACCCAGCCGAACCTGTTTTAGAAAATATAATTGAAAAAAAATGCTTTGACTTAATTATCAAAAACAACTCTCTTTACGCCATAGGATATAATGGTGTTTATCTATACGAATTGGATCCAACCGACATTAAAAACATAAAGTTAATTAGTGAAATAAATTTCTAATTCTTCTCAAAATAGCGCGCCTCGATGCGTTTGATGTCTTTGATTGATTTTCGTGCCCAATCGAGTCGTTTTTCGAGAACTTGGGCTTCGGTTAATTGCCAAGGAATATCGGAATTGCGTAATCGATTGGTTAGATTTTGCAAAATAATTGCTGCGGATACTGAAATATTCAAACTTTCGGTGAAACCTACCATAGGGATTTTGAGAAATCCATCGGCTTTTTGCATGATTTCTTCGGATAAACCTTCTTTTTCGGTACCAAAACAAAAAGCACTAGGTTTAGAAATATCAAAATGGTCTAACAAACAATCATCAGTATGTGGTGTGGTAGCAATAATTTGGTAACCTTTGTTTTTTAAAGTATCCATACAATTCCCTACCGAATCAAAAGAGTTGATATCTACCCATTTTTGAGCACCCATGGCAATTTCCTTGTCGATACTTTTACCATAGCGTTGCTCAATTACGTTCAGATTTTGTACTCCAAAAACTTCACAACTACGCATTACAGCACTAGCATTGTGCATTTGAAACACGTCCTCGACTACTACTGTAAAGTGATTGGTTCTTTCTTGAAGTACTTTTAGGAATTTTTCTTTTCGGTTATCGGTCAAAATATTTTCTAGAAAATGGAGATAGTCTAAATCGATCATGTAACGTTTTTTTTATTTGGACAAAAATAAGAAAAGAATGGTCTTAAGTGGGAAGTGAAAAGTGAAAAGTGAGAAGTGAAATAAGAAATGGGAAATGGGAAATGGGAAAAGTGAGAAGTGAGAAGTGGTTGAAGTATAGTATTTGAGTTTTGGATTTTGGAATTGGGAATTGGGAATTGATTGAAAAAATGATTTTATTTGAGTTGTTGTTTTGCGTGAGGGATAGGAATAAACTACCGAAGTAGTATGGATAGCCCGACCGCAGCTTCGCAAAGGGGCGCCTAACACAACTGCTATAAGCCCCTTTGTGAAGCTGTGGTCACGCCCAAATAAAAATTAAAGAATAACTTATATGAAAAAGAAATTAGTGGTATTAACAGGAGCCGGAATAAGTGCTGAAAGCGGCATAAAAACCTTTAGAGATAGCGATGGATTGTGGGAAGGGCACGATGTAATGGAGGTAGCGACGCCAGAAGGATGGCGAAAGAATCCGACCTTGGTTTTGGACTTCTATAATCAACGTAGAAAACAATTGTTGGAAGTACATCCTAATTTGGCGCATCAGGTTTTGGTGGATTTGGAACAGGATTTTGAAGTTCATATTGTCACACAAAATGTAGATGATTTGCATGAACGTGCGGGAAGTCAAAACGTATTACACTTGCACGGTGAGTTGCTTAAAGTACGAAGTACGCGAAATGAGTCCTATGTTTTGGATTGGACAGGTGACTTGCAACTTGGGGATTGTGATGCGAGTGGCAACCAATTGCGCCCACATATTGTATGGTTTGGCGAAGCGGTTCCTGCGCTAGAAGCTGCGATTGATTTGGTAGAACAAGCGGATTATATCGCGATTATTGGGACTTCGTTGCAAGTATATCCTGCGGCGGGACTGACGGATTTTGCGCCCAAAAATGTTCCTATTTTTTATATTGACCCCAAAGCGACCAAGATTTCGAATGTAAAAAATCCGCTGACTTGTATTGCAATTAAGGCTACTGAAGGAATTCTTGTATTGCAACAAAAGTTATTGAATTTAGAGAAAAAAAACTAAGTCTTGAAAACTGAATACTGAACACTTATGCTTATTTTTGTGCCTTTCGAACAAAAAACACAACAATGACTACTTTAAACGAATTGAATGCCATTTCTCCTATTGACGGAAGATATAGAAATAAAACAATTGCATTAGCGCCTTTTTTCTCAGAAGAAGCGTTGATTAAATACCGCGTTTTGGTTGAAATTGAGTATTTCATTGCTTTATGCGAACAACCTTTACCACAATTAACTGGAGTAAACCCAAATGTATTTGAGAGTTTACGCAACATCTACAAAAACTTTAGTACCGAAGATGCGCTTTGGATTAAGGAAACTGAAAAAGTTACTAATCACGACGTAAAAGCGGTTGAATATTTTATAAAAGACGCTTTTGAAAAATTGGGTCTTTCAGCACACAAAGAGTTTATTCATTTTGGATTGACTTCTCAGGACATCAACAACACGGCTATTCCGCTTTCTACAAAAGAAGCGTTTGAAAAAGTATATATGCCATCTTTGATTGGTTTAATCGCCAAATTGAAAGAGTTAAGTCAAGAATGGGCTCACGTTCCTATGTTAGCACGTACGCACGGACAGCCTGCCTCTCCTACTCGCTTAGGAAAAGAGCTTGGGGTTTTCGTGGAGCGTTTGGAAGAACAAATGCGTTTGTTGTTCAACATTCCGTTTGCGGCAAAATTTGGTGGTGCTACTGGAAATTACAACGCACATCATGTAGCGTATCCACAAATTGATTGGAGACAATTTGGTAAAAAATTCGTGGAAGATATTTTGGGATTACACCACTCTTTTCCAACGACTCAGATTGAACATTACGACCATTTCGCTGCATTTTTCGATGCTTTAAAAAGAATCAACACTATCATTGTCGATTTGGATCGTGACATTTGGACGTATGTTTCGATGGAGTATTTCAAACAAAAAATCAAAGCGGGCGAAATTGGTTCTTCGGCTATGCCACATAAAGTAAACCCTATCGATTTTGAAAACTCTGAAGGAAATTTAGGCATTGCCAACGCGATTTTTGAGCATTTGTCTGCCAAATTACCTTTGTCAAGACTACAACGTGATTTAACAGACAGTACGGTTTTGAGAAATATTGGTGTGCCAATGGGCCATACACTTATTGCTTTTGAAGCGACTTTGAAAGGATTGAACAAATTGTTATTGAACGAAAGTAAATTCCACGAAGATTTAGAAAACAATTGGGCTGTAGTTGCAGAAGCTATTCAAACGATTTTACGTCGCGAAGCCTACCCAAATCCTTATGAAGCGCTAAAAGGTTTGACCAGAACGAATGAGGCAATTACTAAAGATTCTATGCATGCATTTATTGCTACGTTAGATGTTTCTGATGCTATAAAAGCTGAATTACTACAAATCACACCAAGTAATTTTATTGGGATTTAATCGTCCAAAAAAATATTTTTACCTAAAGAAGCTATCCTAATCGATAGCTTTTTTTTAGTTTTAACTTTTTGTTGTAGCTCAAAAACAGGATTTCAAAAACGATTTTTGTAAATTAGCAAAAATAGAGATTGTATAACTTTGAAAATAAAAAACAATGAGTGCAGTTGCAGAAGCATCAACCCATCTAGAACCATTGATTACGGATTTGGGTTTAATACTCCTGACTGCTGGAATAGCAGTACTTATCTTTAAAAAACTAAAGCAACCTTTAGTATTAGGATATTTAGTAGCTGGTTTTTTGGCTGGCAATCACTTTGATTTTTTTCCATCGGTTCAAGATATTAAAAGTGTCGAAGTTTGGGCCGAAATTGGTATCATCTTTTTGTTGTTCAGTTTAGGACTTGAATTTAGCTTTAAAAAGCTTATAAAAGTTGGCGGAACCGCCTCGATAACGGCACTAACGCAAATAGGCTTTATGGTCTATTTTGGCTATACCATAGGCGATTTAATGGGATGGTCCAGAATGGATTGTTTGTTTCTCGGAGTGATATTATCAATTTCATCTACTACCATTATTCTAAAAAGTTTTGACGAATTGGGAGTAAAAGTACAACGCTTCGTAGGAAATGTAATTGGCTCGTTGATTGTTCAGGATATTGTGGCAATTTTGTTGATGGTTTTATTGTCCACCTTAGCTGTAAGCGAAAATTTTTCTGGTGGTGAGTTATTACAATCCATATTAAAGTTAGTTTTCTTTTTAGTGTTGTGGTTTTTGAGCGGAATTTTCATCATTCCAACCGTACTTAAAAAAGCAAAACACTTGTTAACCGACGAAATGTTACTAATCATCTCGATTGCTTTATGTTTAATGATGGTAATTTTGGCTGCAAAAGTTGGATTTTCTCCTGCTTTGGGTGCTTTCATTATGGGATCTATCATTGCCGAAACTACTCAAGCTGAACATATTGAACATCTACTAAAACCCGTAAAAGATTTATTTGGTGCCGTATTTTTTGTTTCAGTCGGAATGTTAATAGATCCAAATACGCTAGTAGAACATGCAATACCCGTACTTATTTTATCAGTAGTAACCATATTTGGACAATCCATAAGTTCAACCATTGGATCCCTTATTTCAGGTCAGCCCTTAAAAGAATCGGTACGAACTGGTATGAGTTTGTCTCAAATTGGCGAATTTTCATTCATTATAGCCACCTTGGGAATTACCTTAAATGTTACGAGTTCATTTTTGTATCCAATAGTCGTTGCTGTTTCGGCGATTACTACATTCACGACTCCCTATATGATTAAATTTTCTGGTCCGTTTTCTGAGTATTTAAGCTTAAAATTACCTCGAAAATGGCTAAAACGAATCGAACGATACAGTGCAAGTACGCAAGCCATCAAAACGGTAAACAACTGGAAAACGGTAATTAATGCTTATTTAATGCAAATTATTGTACATTCCATTATCATTATAGCTGTAATACTGCTATCGTCTTCCTATATTTTACCTTTGGTAAAAACTTTCCCTTTTGGTTCCGTTTTGGGTGCGCTTATAACGCTGCTGTTTTTAGCTCCTTTTCTTTGGGCTTTATCGCTAAGAAGAGTGGCGATTGCTGAAGTAACGCTATTATTAGAAGATCGAAAATCAAGAGGACCGATGGCAATGTTGTTCCTGCTACGAATCCTAATTGCGGTGGTTTATATTGGTTTTTTACTTAATATTTTCTTTTCTCCGAAAATTGCATTGGTGGCTTTTGTTGTAGCGATTACCCTTTATTTTCTGTTTCAAAAAAGATTAAATCATCACTATCACAAAATAGAAAATCATTTTTTATCCAATTTAAATGATAGAGAAATAAGTCTCGCCAAAAGAAGCCGAAGCGATTTATCACCATGGGACGGACACATGGCTATCTTTGATATCGCGGCTGAGTCGAATATAGCTGGAGAAACCTTAAAAAACTTACAATTAAGAGAAAGTATCGGAATTAATATTGCTTCCATAAAAAGAGGAGAAATTACCATACATATTCCTGATGCTAATGAGCGCTTGTTTCCTGGCGACGAAATCAACGTTATTGGCACCGATGCTCAAGTACAGGAATTCAAAAAATACTTGGATCAGCACGAAATTGAAGCTTCTCCAGAAATCTCAGAACCCGATATTGTACTACGACAAATTGAACTTAAAAACCATGTTTTTATTGGCAAAAGTATCAAAGAATCCAAACTCCGAGAAAAAACCAAAGGACTTGTAGTGGGAATTGAAAAACGAGGCAAACGTTTATTAAATCCAGAATCGAATATTGTACTTGAACAAGATGATATTCTTTGGATTGTTGGAGATAAAAAACTACTTGCCGATTTAGTTCATGAATAAAAAATTCAATCCATAAAAAATGCCCTCATGATGTATTTCAGAGGGCATTTTTATTGTTTTGAAAAAGCTACAAGCTTGTCACTATAAATTCACTTCTTCTATTCATTTGATGTTGCTCTTCGGTGCAGTTAGACTGGTTTGTTGGTTCGCAACCACAGTCGTTTACCAATTGTGATTCTCCGTATCCGCGTCCGGTTAATCTGGATTTGTCGATACCTTTTGAGACCAACCAAGCAATTGTTGCTTTGGCTCTACGTTCAGATAAAGCCATGTTGTATTTGGCTGTTTGTCTGCAATCGGTATGGGAACGAATATCCAATTTCATCGTTGGGTTTTGTTGCAAAACATCGAGTATTTTGGCCAAATCCAAAGCCGCTTCACTACGAATATTAGACTTGTCTAAGTCAAAATAAATCATTTTGATCCCAAAACATTTCCCTAAATCATCGCCAATAGCGACTTTGCATATAGCACTTTCTAATGCCAAATTCACCATACTTTCACCTGATGTGGCTGGGATTTTTATCTTGCTTTCATTGGTTTTATAGTCGGTTTTACTTGCTCTTACGTTGTAGGTACGTCGACACTCAATGGCAAATGTATAATTACCTTGATCATCTGAGGTGGTGGTACCAATAACTTTGTATTGCTTGTTGAGCAACGTAACTGCTGCTCCTGCTAAAACTTCTCCAGTATCGCTATCGGTGATTTTTCCTTTTAAAACTTGTTGGCAACGACTCTTGCTGGTAAAGCGATAAATATCATCGGAACCCATACCTCCTTCACGATTCGAGGTGAAAAATCCTTTATTGGTCTCGCTATCGCGGTAATATGAAAAATCATCTTTGGGAGAATTCACCTCTGCTCCATCATTCTCTACTTCGCCAAAAGTCATTGGTCACAAAAGGAAACGTTTCTCTCCCCTCGGTATTGATCTCGGGACCTAGATTGGTCGGTTCGCCAAAAGTTCCATTGCTATTAATAGCTACTTTATACAAATCAGATTGTCCAAGAGTACCTGGTCTATCTGAAGCAAAATAAAGGGTTTGCTCATCAGGACTCAACGCTGGGTGAGCCGTACTGAATTGATCGCTATTGAAAGGCAATTCGGTAACATTGGTCCATCTTTGGTTCACTAGCGTGGCTTTGTATATTTTAAGTAGTGTAACCTTATTGGCATCTTTACCTTTTTTACCATCCAAATAGTTGTTTCGGGTAAAATACATGGTGTTCCCATCTTTGGTAAACACAGGGGTAGCTTCATGAAATTTAGAATTCACATTCGCATCATAGCGTTGTGCAAGGGTTGGCACCAGTTCACCATCTACGGCTGCTGCGTACAAATTGGTAAAGTGTTCTCCGGTCCAAGCGTGTTTGCGTTGGCCTACTCCGCCGGTATCTCTAGCTGAAGCAAAAACCAATTTATTGTCCACAACTGCACTGCCATAATCTGAATATTTAGAATTGATACCCGCATTGGCAATGGTATACATTCCTACATTGGCTTTGATGTCTTCTAAATAATCCGTGTTGTTTTGTAAGCGCTTGGCGCGGCTGTCGTTACTAGCTTTTGCTTCAAATTTGGATAAAACTTGCGCTGCTTCTTTGGTCTTGCCCACGGCCTTTAACGATTGTGCATAACGATAGTAGTATTCTGGCGCCAATTCTGTTGCCATTTCATACAATTGTCCATACCATTGAGAGGCTTTCTCAAAATCAGCATTAAAATAATAGGCATTCCCTAATTTCTCGAACATCTCGGCAGATTGATACCCTTTGTTAGCTAATCGCTCGTAGGTTTGAATCGCATCTACATAGGCATAGTTACCGTAGTTTTTGTTGGCCGAAGAAACTTTGGCTTTTTGAGCATAACTTACGCTACTCAAAACAGTGGTTAGGACTAAATAAAAAAGTACTCTTTTTTTCATGATCTAATGGTATAAATCGGGTGTGTTTATTTTTTGTTTTCGCTTTGTAACAAAGCTTCATATGTTGCTAATAATTCTTTAGATCTTTTCTCTTGCCCTATGTTCTTTAAGGTCATGGCATATCTAAAGTAATATTCAGGTTTAATCTTTTTGCCAATTTTAAAGAACTCAAGATAATATTGAGATGCTTTTGTATACTCATTTTTATAAAAATAAGCATCGGCTAGTTGACTCAATAATCCTGCTGAACGTATTCCCTGATCTACCATTCGTTCATAGGTATCCAAGGGATCAATGGATATCGTTTTTACAGCATTAATTTGTTGATCCACAACAAGCACATCTTCTTTTATTACTTTTGGTTGGTCGACTTCTTTTATTTCTTTTGTATTGTAAATAGATTCTTGATCTCTACTTTTTTTCTTGTACACTATGATTTCTTTAACTTCTCTAGTGTTATTGGGTCCCAAATCATTAGTATTAATCAAGTTTTTATTACTCACCGTATACATGACTTTGGTACTTCCAAATCCAGAATGAATGGTCTCTGTTACTTCATACCTTTTCGACTTAATTTCTTTATCGGAATGGATCGTTGGGACTAGATTGTTTTGACCACACAACAACATGGGAGCTATGAGTATAAGAACCGTGACTTGTGATGGTCGTAATCTCATAGGGTAAAGTTTTTAAAAGAATCGAGGCGTTAGTATTTTGTTACTGTTCTTAAAAATCTCGTAGCGTAAAAATATCTCATGAGAGCCTGAATTGTAATTCTCTAAATTGGTCGTTTCTAAATCATAACCGTAGCCAATATACATTCCATCGCTAACTTGAAAACCAACCATGGCACTCATGGCAGCGCTCCATCGGTAAGCAACTCCAAGCGTAAGTTTTTCAACAAACATAAAGTTAGCCGAAACATCCACTTGCAAAGGCGAACCTTCTACTACTTTGGTTAAAAAAGCGGGTTTGAATTTGATATCGTTCGACAAATCAAAAACATAACCTCCAATGAAATAGTAATTTATTTTTTCTTTGAAAATCGCTACTTCATTATCATTATAGCGATTGGTTTGAATGAAGTTTGGTTTTTTGCTTTCTCAAAATCAGCATTAAAATAATAGGCATTCCCTAATTTCTCGAACATCTCGGCAGATTGATACCCTTTGTTAGCTAATCGCTCGTAGGTTTGAATCGCATCTACATAGGCATAGTTACCGTAGTTTTTGTTGGCCGAAGAAACTTTGGCTTTTTGAGCATAACTATTCCATGAAGAAAAAATTAGCGCCAATATTGTGAAGAGGATAGTATTTTTCATAATCAATTTTTAAAAGAATCGAGGCGTTAGTATTTTGTTACTGTTCTTAAAAATCTCGTAGCGTAAGAATATCTCATGAGAGCCTGAATTGTAATTCTCTAAATTGGTCGTTTCTAAATCATAACCGTAGCCAATATACATTCCATCACTAACTTGAAAACCAACCATAGCACTCATGGCTGCGCTCCATCGGTAAGCCACTCCAAGCGTGAGTTTTTCAACAAACATAAAGTTAGCCGAAACATCCACTTGCAAAGGAGAACCTTCTACTACTTTGGTTAAAAAAGCGGGTTTGAATTTGATATCGTTCGACAAATCAAAAACATAACCTCCAATGAAATAGTAATTTATTTTTTCTTTGAAAATCGCTACTTCATTATCATTATAGCGATTGGTTTGAATGAAGTTTGGAACCGAAAGTCCCAAGTAGGCTTTGTCGGAATGGTAGTAAATCCCCGCTCCTACGTTAGGAGTAAATACATTTCGCAAATTTTGAAATTGTGCATCGCCTTGGTTCACTGGATTCAATTTACTCGCGTTCAAATTAAACAGATTAGCCGTAGCTTTCATTCCAAAAGACAATTTGAAATCCGCTGATGTTTGAATGCTATAGGATAAATCTGCCGAGATAGTATTTTCATTGGTTGGTCCTATTTTGTCATTCACAAACGACACGCCCAATCCTAAATTGCTATTGCTAATTGGAGTATTTATCGAAACGGCATTGGTCGTGGGTGCACCATCGAGCCCTACCCATTGGGTACGGTGTAAGGCAAAAATACTCATAGCACCACGACTTCCGGCATAGGCTGGATTGATGTTAATGGTATTGTACATGTATTGGGTAAACTGTGCGTCTTGTTGACCATAGCTCGCCGCCGCTACTAACAATAAAATGAAAGAGGTTAATCTTGTTTTCATATGCTTTTATTTTTAGCCTGAGAGCAAGCTCTCAGGCTTTTTTTTCTTTTTTTTGAGTTAACTATCGTGATAAGTATAAAAATCCTGCTTTTTGCTTCATCACGCCACTAAGTGGTTTTTTATATTTTACCACATAATAGTAGGTACCATTAGGCAAAGCATCGGCTTTGTTTACCGTTACACGACCTTCGGAAATTCCGACAAACACTTTCGATGCATTGTCATAACCCTCTACTTCAAAAACCAATACACCCCAACGGTTGTAGATCTCTACGGTATTCTCTGGATAGTTTTCTATACGATCAATAGTAAAGACTTGATTATCCCCATCATTATTAGGTGAAAATGCATTGTGAACTAAAATATCACAAGAACTATCACTGTCAT
>NZ_JATV01000003.1 GCF_000611675.1 Flavobacterium succinicans LMG 10402
TGGGAAAATCCAGCTGAAAATCGCATTCAGTTCGAAGAAAAAATCCATGCGATTGATGAAAAAGTTGATCTAATTGTATTGCCTGAAATGTTTACCTCAGGTTTTACCATGCGTCCAGAATTGGTTGCCGAAACGATGCAAGGGGAAACGATAGAATGGTTGCGACAATTGGCAAAAGCCAAAAATGCCGCTATCACTGGAAGTTTAGTGATTGCCGAATACGGAAATTTCTATAATCGATTGGTCTTTGTTTTCCCTTTGGGAGAAGTAAAGTTGTATGACAAAAGACACTTGTTTACTTTGGCGGGAGAAGATAAAAAGTATACTGCAGGCAAAGAAAAAGTCATAAAAAACCACAAGAATCCGAAGGTGTTTTTGTAGCTACTTTGGATAAAAATGCACTAGTAGAAACCAGACAAAAACTAGGTTTCTTGAAGGATAAAGATGATTTTGAAATCAAGTAAAGTGAGTTTAATACCTTTTATTCAGGCACATGGATTTCTTTTTTTGGATTTTTACAGCGTATGGTAATCTTTTGAAAAATCCATTCGTTTCCTTTTTTGTTGGCTGTAAAATCCATTTTTCCCTGATTAAGATTTCCTTTGATTCTAATGGTCGAAGCTATAGAGGTATCGTTATTAGAATAAACAATATTGCCTTCCAAAATAGTTAATTTGTCGATTGCTTCAATGGTACCGATTGTAGTTTTAACATCCGAATTCGCATTGGCTATAGCAATCGCTTTTTCAAAAACTTTAGTATCAGAATAGGCTTTGATAAACTGAGGAGCTTCGTTATTTAAAACTGGAATAATGGTATAAAAAGTCAAAAATAGGATTGCAATTGTAGCTGGAAGTAGCCATTTCCAATTTCGTTTCGTCCAAGAATCGTTATCAATTACATCATTGTTCATCGCTTCTATTTTTTCTTCTTCTTATCCTTGTCCTCTTTCTTTTTAGGTTCAGGAGTGTAAGGGATGCTGAGGTCAAAAGTTTCGTTGACGTTCCAATTTGCTCTGACATCTTTTATAATTTTCGAATAATAGATTACTTCTTCTGCTTGCCGTTTTTCTAAATAATTTCCACTATCCCATTTTCTGTTTTTGTTGTCATCATAGATAACTCTTAGGATGTAATCTTTAGGTTCTAGGAAATTGAATTCAACTTTTGTGTTTTTTTCGGAGTAATCGTAAGCAAGTACTTCTCCTTTTTCATTTGTTAATTCAACAATGACAGGAAAACTTTTTGCGTTAGCTAAGCTTACGGTCAAATTCCCATAGTCACTTTCATTTCGGGTTTCCAATTTGTAGGTTAAAGTGTCATTTGATTTTTCAAAGAAATCTGTTAATGCGCCGGGTAACAATTGAATTTGATATTTCTCTGAGGTCTTTTTCGGAAAGTTTATTGCTAATTTCTGATTAAAATCATCATAAACAGGCGTGAAATCTGTGATTTTTGTTTTGCTGTCCGTTATGAAAATTTTGCTTTTGTCCATCTTAACCAAAGGGGTGTTGGATTCTAAAGTAAAATGATCTCTCATGTGCAAAATACCGCTTTGAACAGCGCTAATGCTCAGAGTGTCCTTTTTTTGATTTTTGATTTTTAAGCTAAAGTCATTTTGATATACTTCTTTTTTAATATTCAATTGTAAAGAATCTATTTTTATTGGCTTGAACCAAACTTGAAGGGAATCTTTTTTGGGGAATTGGGTAACAATACTTTCGAGCGTTTCGCTATTGTTTTTCAAGATAATTTTAGGTTTTGACAGCTCAAAATCTTGCTTACCATCATAGCCTATTACTAATCTATTCCCTGAAGCTTGGTAAGGTTTGTAGGCTTTAAAGGGGAGTACTTCTTTGAATAATTCAATTTCATACACGGTGTCGTTTGGAATGGTAACATATTGTTTATGGAATCCGATTTTTTCCGACTTTGGGTTGAATTTATTATTGTTGTTGCGGTCTTTCATGGCAACCAAAAGATATTTACCTGCTTTAAGATTTTCTAAACGAAAGGTTTTTAAGCTGTCCAATGTGTTGGTAATGTATCTTGGTGAGCTGGTGTAGACAACTGAATCTTTGAATTTTTCGTTCACCTCATACAACATCACAGAAACAAAGGATTCGACTTCTTTTTCATAAGCGTCTTTTACTTTTCCGCCCAAGGCAAGCGAATCAATGTAAGGACCCGTCGAGAAAACATATTTAAATTGGTTCAAAGGATTGCCTTCGTTGTTATCGGTAATACTTTGACCGAAATTAAAACTATAGGTTGTATTGGGTTGTAGGGTGTCTTTAATTTTAATGGTAAGGTATTTCGTTACAGTTGATGGAATAATCAGCGGTTCATTTTTCATGGGTGGCGAAACGATGAGTTGCTTTTCTATGCCTTTTAATTTTACATACTCATCAAAAGTGAGTTTGATTTCGTTGCCTTTAAAATTAGTACTAAAGTTTTCTGGGAAACTCATCTTTAGTGTTGGAGCAATAGTATCTTTCAGGCCGCCTGTGATACTTCCTTTTTTGGCACAACCAATACAAAGGAATAGAAGTAAAATTGAAATTAGACGATATTGGGATTGCGACATAGCAGTTTTGAATTAGGAACTACAAAATAACAATTATATTTACTGTAATCGAAATAATTTAGCGATTTATTGGTATGTCTTTTGTAGTAAAATTTAGGCTTTGGATGTTTTTGCGTGTTGGTTATTAATATATTTGTTAAGACTATTAATTCTTATGCCTTTTGAAAAATAAATTGGGTTTTATGCTTTTATTACTTTTGCTTTTGGCTTGCCAACCTAGCAAAAAACCGGCTATATCCTTTTATTATTGGAAAACCATTTTTGAATTAACTCCAAAAGAACAAGAAGTATTGGCGCTAAACAACGTCCAAAAACTCTATGTGCGTTATTTTGATCTTACTCTAGATGTTGCTGCTCATCAAGTTTATCCCGCAAGTCCGATTCATTTTACAGCATCTATTCAGCAATTTACCGTAGTTCCTGTGGTGTACATTAAGAACCAAATTTTTTTAGACACCACAATTGCAATACCTGATGTAGCTCAAAAAACATTCGATTTAATCACAAGAATTAATGCTGCTAATGGGATAGCTTGTCAAGAGATTCAGCTGGATTGCGATTGGACATTGAGCACGAAAGAACGCTACTTGGAGTTTGTTGAGGTTTTTAAAAGAATTTCAAAAAAAAGAATTTCAGCAACCATTCGATTGCATCAAGTAAAATATTTCAAAAAGACTAAAATACCCAATGTTGATTCGGGGGTTTTGATGTATTACAATATGGGGAAAATTGCCCCTGATTCGCTCAATTCAATTTATGACCAAAAAATTGCCGAGAAGTATTTGGCAAGTTTAAAGAAGTATCCGCTGCAACTCAATTTTGCATTGCCTATTTATTCTTGGTTTATTCATATTCAAAACCAAAAAGTAATAGGTGTTCGTGCTAAACTGAGCGTAGCTGATTTAGTAAAGGATGAAAATTTTAAACGTGAAAGCGAAAAATATTTTAGAGTCATACAATCAAATTACAAAAATGGAGTTTTTTATCAAGAAAATGATGTCTTGAAATTAGAAGCGATTGCTGCTTCAGATTTGTTAGAAATGGCCTCAGATTTACAAGAAAACACTAAAAAATCTCCCAACGAAATACTATTTTACGATTTAGATCAATTCAATTTTAATAACTATGAAAAATCAATTTTTGAGCAAGTTATTGCTGTTTTTTAGCGCCATTTTTCTATTTGTGTATGGTATAATTTACGCTTGTGGTGGTGGTTGGGATTTTAATGATTTTTCATTTGATTCTAATTTTACTCCCGAAACCTTTGTCGATGCTTCTTACGAACCACTTTTTTTATCTGGGGATGTTTTTTATTCCATTGGCTTTGAAGATAATTATAACACGAGGTTCAATGCATCGATTAGAACCGATTGGGAAACGTATCTAAAAGGGAAAGCCGATTCAGCCACGGTGCATTACTTTTTGTTTGACAGTAGTGCAGTAGCGGTTCAAGACATTTATGCTTTTTATAAAACCAAAAAAAGTACTAAAAACGTGGAGATATGGGATTCCAAATTAAAGTTAAAAGACACAAAAATTAAAAACTTTATCGATTTCTTGTATCTAGCAAA
The DNA here is from genome assembly GCF_000611675.1 of Flavobacterium succinicans LMG 10402. Taxonomy (GTDB): domain Bacteria; phylum Bacteroidota; class Bacteroidia; order Flavobacteriales; family Flavobacteriaceae; genus Flavobacterium; species Flavobacterium succinicans. The sequence continues at coordinate 4,158 of NZ_JATV01000003.1, forward strand.
ACAAATAGAAACCGTTTCCGTAAACACTGATTATTGGAGCTATGATCCCGTTCCGGTAAAAACGTTTAAAAAAGAAGAGACAGTCAAAACCATCGAAGCTAATTATAAAAACACTAAAAATGCTTTTCTAAAAAACAGGTATTGGTTTCAAACCATGAAGGCTTATTTTTATAGTGATAATCGCAAAGAAGCTTTTGATTTTTTTCAAAAAACAGAAGCAACTGTTCCTAAAAATGAATTGTATTATCGCGCTTTGTCTTATTTGGCTGGATTTTATTACAAAGAAAAAGAGTATGCCAAGTCTAATTATCTTTATGCGATAGTTTTTGATAAATGCCCTGAAATGCGAATCGTTTCGGCTTACAATTTTCATCCTCAAGAGGAGAATGATTGGAACGCTTCCTTGGCTATGGCCAAAGATAATCAGGAGAAAGCAGCGCTTTGGGCGATTCAAGGGTATTACAAAGACGAGGTTCGTGCTGTGGAGAAAATTTTTGAATTAGATCCAAAATCTGCCCATTTGGATTATCTCTTGACGCGTTTGATTAACAAAACAGAACGTAATATGAATCATTCTTTTTCTAAAACAGTAGAAAGTAATGATGTAAAAAAACAAACCGTTTCTGAAAACAAATCCGATAATAAAAAGAAGATTGATGCTGAAGTTTTAGGATTAGTGACCAAAATCGCTGGTGCTGGAACCACGGTTCAACCCTATTTGTGGGATATGGCTTTGGGGTACTTGTATACTTTAACAGAAGATTTCTCTAAGGCAGAGGCTTTTTATACGAAAGTGGAACAAAAAATGCCTGCCAAAAAACTAGCCCATTATCAGTTGCGTTTGCTTCGTTTTGTAAATAATTTGAGCAAAATAGAAAAGTTAACGGCTCAAAACGAAAAGACGATTATTAAAGATTTGAATTGGTTGTATCACGAACTGCCTAAAGAAAAAGGAATTCCAGAATTCAGATTTTGGAATGCTACCAAATGGAGTAAAAAATATTTGGCTTCACTTTATAATGCTAGCGGCAACAGAGTGATGGCTGAATTGTTTGATTATACCAATGATTATTGGAGTTGGAGTACGGGGAATTCATTTTATGACTCAAGTTTGAATTTGCTAGCTATGAAAAACTTTTTGACAAAAACAAATAAGACTGATTTAGAGCAAGTAGGGGAAAGTATTTATGGTGTGAAATTGGCTGAAATAAATAATTTTCAGGCAGTCAAAGCTACTTTCAAAAATGATATTCCCGCAGCTATTGAGTTCATGAAGCAATCCGATTCGCTTCAAAATATCGTTTTTTATGGGAATCCTTTTAATGGTGGGATCAAAGATTGTCACGATTGTGATCATGTGGCCTATCAAAAAAGAAAATATTCACAATTAGATTTTCTGACCACTATCAAAACGATGCAAGATAAGATTTTGGCTAAAGAAGAGGTGTATACCAATAGTTTGTTGTTAGGAAATGCCTTTTATAACATCACTCATTTTGGGAATGCCAGAATGTTTTATGAGTCTCAAATTGCAGGATATGGTTCTACTCCCTATAGTTTTAGAGCGCCAATCAAAAAAATGATTACGGATTGTAGCTTAGCCAAAATGTATTATCAAAAAGCGTTTGAGGCAGCAAAAAATAAAGAACAAAAAGCCAAATGCTTATACATGATGGCCAAATGTGAGCGAAATGAATACTACAACAAGAAGTATAGCGCGATTGAGAGTGTTTGGGAAATTCCAGAGGAAGAAGTGAATTTTATCGCATTTGATGGTTTTGTAAAGTTGAAAACAAATTATTCAGATACCAAATACTATCAAGAGGTCATTGGAGAATGCGGATATTTCAGAACGTATGTCAATCAATAGTTGGTATATTTGCGGCTTTAAAAGTGAGAAAAATGAATAAAATTGAACACATAGGAATTGCGGTCAAAGATTTGCAAGCATCCAATTTACTTTTTGAAAAATTATTCGGAGTTCCCGCTTACAAAGAAGAAGAAGTGGTTTCTGAAGGAGTGAAAACGGCTTTTTTTCAAAATGGGCCTAATAAAATAGAATTATTAGAAGCTACTAATCCAGAAAGTCCCATTGCTAAATTTATTGAAAAGAAGGGAGAAGGCATTCATCATATTGCCTTTGATGTAACCGATATTGTTGCAGAAATAGCGAGATTGGAAAAAGAAGGATTTGTGGTTTTAAATCCAATACCAAAGAAAGGTGCCGACAATAAATTAGTCGCGTTTTTGCATCCTAAAACTACAAATGGCGTTTTAATAGAATTATGCCAAGAAATTAAATGATTTTTTTATTTTTTTTGAGGACTTCATTATCAGTAGATTCCGTTTTTTGATTTTATAAATGGTGATAAAATTTAAAATCCACGACCAAAATATTTGGTCTAAACCAAAAAAAATAGTAATATTGCAAACTCTTAACCGGTCCTATAGCTCAGCTGGTTAGAGCACCTGACTCATAATCAGGTGGTCCCTGGTTCGAGCCCAGGTGGGACCACATTTTGAATCAAGCCTCTGCTGTAGTTTACAGTAGGGGCTTTTTTTCATAAAAAAAACATAAATAATATTTTTTTATACAACAAAATAGTAGTTATTTTGCGCAACAATTTCCAAACTAATAGTTTACTTGAAAAGTACATATAGAAAATCATCTTATATTTTGGCTCTCTTACTTGTTTTGTGTAATGGAGGTATTTTTTTTGGTCAGCCAGCGTCTGTTCCTACTCCTTCTGGAGGAGGTATGCCGCCGCCGCCGCCGAGCTTGCCTGTTGACGATTTTATAGTTTCAATGCTGATACTGTCGATTTTTTATGGTTTGTACACCATTAATGATAAAATAAAAACAAAAACTCCAAGATAGCTTGGAGTTTTTGTTTTTATTGAGGATAATGTTTTTTAATGTAGCGAATGCAAACGTGTTACGTACTTGCCAATAACGTCAAATTCTAAATTGACAACGGTGCCAATTTCGAAATTGTGAAAATTAGTATGTTTATAGGTGTACGGAATGATGGCGACACTAAATTTGTTTTTTTCTGAATTCACTACAGTTAGGCTTACTCCGTTTACTGTTATTGATCCTTTTTCGATTGTGATGTTGTTTAAAGTAGTGTCGTATTCAAAAGTGTAGTACCAGCTGCCGTTGGTTTCGTAGGCTTCGATACAAGTTGCTACTTGGTCAACGTGTCCTTGTACAATGTGTCCGTCTAAGCGATCGCCTAGCTTCATGGCTCTTTCTAAATTAACTTCATCATTGATTTTCCATGACGAAATATTGGTTTTTAGAACGGTTTCGTGTATTGCTGTGACTGTGTATTCATTGTTTTGTATGGCTACTACTGTTAGGCAAATGCCATTGTGGGCAATGCTTTGGTCGATTTTAAGTGCTGAAGTTATGCTCGATGCAAGGGTAAGGTGCAGGTTGTTTTGTTCTTTTTTTATTTCTTGGACAATGCCAAGGGTTTCGATAATTCCTGTAAACATTCTTATTTTATTTTACTAAATTTGCACTTCAAAATTAGCAATAAAAAACGGGAGCTCATGAATAAAAGTGCAGAAAATATAATAGTTGGAATTTCAATTGGAGATCTGAACGGTATTGGAAGCGAAGTGGTCTTAAAAACTTTTGAAGATTCAAGAATGTTAGAGTTTTGTACGCCTGTGATTTTTGCGAATGTAAGAATTGTATCCTTTTTGAAAAAAAGTTTTGAATCTACTTCAAGTATTCAAGGAATTGATAAATTAGATCAGATAGTTTTAGGTAAGATTAATGTTTATAACCTATGGCGCGAAGGAGTTGATTTGAATTTAGGTGCCAATGATGATAAAGTAGGCGAGTATGCTGTAAAGTCTTTTGTAGCGGCGACCAAAGCACTCAAAGAAGGGATTGTAGATGTGCTTGTAACGGCGCCTATTAATAAATATAATATACAGTCGGAGGACTTTAAGTTTCCAGGACATACCGATTATTTGGCTCAGGAATTAGAGGGAGATGCCTTGATGTTGATGGTGAATGATAGTTTGAGAGTGGGATTGCTTACGGATCATGTGCCGATAAATGAGGTGGCAAAACACTTGACCGAAGCCTTGATTGTAAAAAAAATAGAGACTATTAAGCAATCGCTGATTAAAGATTTTAGTATAAATACGCCAAAAATTGCAGTTCTTGGTTTGAATCCGCATTGTGGTGATGGAGGTGTTATTGGTTCTGAGGATGAAACCCTGCTTAAGCCTACCATAAAAAAGTTATTTGATAAAGGGACCATGGTTTTTGGTCCGTTTTCAGCAGATAGTTTTTTTGGGAGCAATCAATATGAAAAATATGATGCGATTATTGCGGCCTATCACGATCAAGGATTGATTCCGTTCAAGACCTTGTCTTTTGGACGTGGTGTGAATTATACCGCTGGACTTGATAAAATCCGAACTTCACCAGATCATGGAACAGCGTATGATATAGCTGGAAAAAATCAGGCGGATTTTACATCGTTTAAAGAGGCGGTTTATTTGGCTTTAGATATCTATAAATCAAGAATACAACATCAAGAGGTGGTTTTAAATCCTTTGAAAACAAAAGAAAAATAGTTATAAACAAAAAAAGGTAAATAACATTATTAGATTTATAATAATTTTATATCTTTGCACCCCGATTCAGGTAATTACTTAATTGGGAAAATTATTGATGCCATGAACAAGAGAAAAGAATTCGTAATTCCATTTGTGGGATTGAAACTGGGAAAACATCAATTTGAATACCAAATCAATCGAGCGTTCTTTGAGATCTTTGACTTTAATGAATTTGAAAAATCAAACATCAAAGTAAAGGTGGTTTTAGAAAAAAAAGCCAATTTATTAGAGTTAGATTTTAAACACAAAGGCACCATTGAGGTAGCCTGTGATTTAACTGGAGAAGAGTTTGATTTGCCAGTTAAAGGCAAGATTAAGCTTATTGTACGTTTTGGAGAAACGTTTAACAATGATAATGAGGAATTATTAATTCTTCCATTCGGGGAATTTGAAATTGATATTGCACAATATATTTATGAAATGATTGTGTTGTCAGTTCCTTTAAGACGAGTACATCCAGGAGTAAAAGAAGGTACTTTACAATCAGAAGCTTTAGAGAAGCTAAGTGAATTGTCGGTGAAAAAAGAAGTGAAAGAAAAGAACAACAAGAATACAGAACAACAGAATAAAGACAATATTGACCCAAGATGGGACAAATTAAAGCAACTATTAACGGATAAATAATATAGTAAAATGGCACATCCTAAAAGAAAAATCTCGAAAACAAGAAGAGATAAGAGAAGAACACATTACAAAGCAACTGTAGCTCAAATCGCTACTTGTCCTATTACAGGAGAAGCACATTTATACCACAGAGCTTACTGGCACGAAGGTAAAATGTATTACAGAGGGCAAGTTGTTATAGATAAGTCTGTAGCTGTTGCTTAATATGTTTTAAAAAAAGAAATGATAGAACTCTCACTTTGTGGGAGTTTTTTTTATTGTTTATAATTTTTGTAAATAAGAAATTTCAAAACAATAGGTTTAGAATAAATTTTGTAATTTTCGGGTCTTTTAAATAAAAAAATCAAATAGTGATATTTGGTTGAAATAGTCTATATAATGAATACAATTACCGCAGCAATTACCGCAGTAGGAGGGTATGTTCCTGACTTTGTACTTTCCAATAAAGTGTTGGAAACTATGGTGGATACTAACGATGAATGGATCACTACTCGTACAGGAATTAAAGAAAGAAGAATATTAAAAGAAGAAGGAAAAGGAACTTCTTTCTTGGCTGTAAAAGCCGCTCAAGATTTAATAACAAAAGCCAATATTGATCCGCTCGAAATTGATATGATCATAATGGCCACAGCAACACCTGATATGCCAGTGGCGTCTACAGGAGTATATGTAGCTACAGAAATTGGAGCCACTAACGCTTTTGCATACGATTTACAAGCCGCTTGCTCTAGCTTTTTGTATGGAATGTCTACCGCAGCAGCCTACATTCAATCTGGTAGGTATAAAAAAGTTTTATTAATAGGTGCTGATAAAATGTCTTCGATAATCGACTATACCGACAGAGCCACATGTATTATTTTTGGTGATGGTGCTGGCGCGGTTTTATTCGAGCCCAATTATGAAGGATATGGTTTGAAAGATGAATATTTAAGAAGCGACGGCGTGGGTCGTGATTTCTTGAAAATTCCAGCAGGGGGTTCAATTCTTAGAACTTCTGCTCAAACGGTAGAAGAAAACATGCACAATATCATTCAAGACGGAAAAACGGTGTTTAAATATGCTGTAACTAACATGGCTGATGCAAGTGATTTGATCTTGCAAAGAAATAATTTGACGAATGAAAATGTAGATTGGTTGGTACCTCACCAAGCCAACAGAAGAATTATTGATGCTACAGCCAACAGAATGAATCTTGAAGAAGAAAAAGTATTGGTAAATATTGAACGCTACGGAAATACCACATCGGCTACTTTACCTTTAGTGCTTCATGATTTTGAAAAGAAACTAAAAAAAGGAGATAATATTATATTTGCTGCTTTCGGAGGAGGATTTACGTGGGGATCTATTTATTTAAAATGGGCCTACGACACAAAATAAATTAAAACTAAAACAAAACAATTATGGATTTAAAAGAAATTCAAAACCTAATCAAATTTGTAGCAAATTCTGGAGTTGCTGAAGTTAAATTAGAAATGGATGATGTAAAAATCACGATTAGAACTACACTTGAAGGTAACGTAACTGAAACTACTTATGTGCAACAGTTACCTACTCAAGGAGCGCTTCAGCCAGCACAAGCAGTTATACCACAGGCTGTTCCAGTAGCTGTTCCAGTAGAAGCACCAGCTCCATCAGAAGAGTCGAAATATGTTATCATTAAGTCTCCTATTATTGGAACGTTCTACAGAAAACCATCACCAGACAAACCCGTTTTTGCTGAGGTAGGAAGTACTATTGCCAAAGGAGATGTGCTTTGTGTTATCGAAGCGATGAAACTTTTCAATGAAATTGAATCTGAAATTTCTGGAAAAATAGTAAAAATCTTAGTAGACGATATGTCTCCTGTAGAGTTTGACCAACCTTTATTCCTAGTTGATCCATCATAATTTTTAAAAATTCCAATAGACAAATCACAAAATCCAAGGAATTGGAATTTGAAGATTGGAATTTGTAATTTTAAAAAAAAGAAGATGTTTAAAAAAATATTAATAGCAAATAGAGGCGAAATTGCTCTTAGGGTTATTAGAACGTGTAAAGAAATGGGCATTAAAACAGTAGCGGTTTACTCTACTGCTGATGCGGATAGTTTACATGTTAAGTTTGCTGATGAAGCCGTTTGTATCGGACCAGCTCCAAGTAACTTATCGTATTTGAAAATGCCAAATATAATTGCAGCTGCCGAAATTACCAACGCAGATGCCATTCACCCTGGTTACGGTTTTCTTTCTGAAAACGCTAAGTTTTCTAAAATATGTCAAGAACACGGTATTAAATTTATTGGTGCTGCACCAGAAATGATTGATCGTATGGGAGATAAAGCTTCTGCAAAAGCGACTATGATCGAAGCAGGAGTACCTTGTGTACCAGGTTCTGTTGGAATTCTTGAATCGTATGAGCAAGCGGCAGAATTAGCGGACCAATTCGGATACCCTGTAATGTTGAAAGCAACAGCCGGTGGTGGTGGAAAAGGAATGCGTGCGGTTTGGAAGCAAGAAGATCTATTGAAAGCTTGGGAAGGCGCTCGTCAAGAATCAGCCGCTGCTTTCGGAAATGACGGGATGTACTTAGAGAAATTAATCGAAGAACCTCGTCATATCGAAATTCAAGTAGTGGGAGATGCTTACGGTAAAGCGTGTCACCTTTCTGAAAGAGATTGTTCTGTACAACGTCGTCACCAAAAATTGACAGAAGAAACACCTTCTCCATTTATGACCGATGAATTGAGAGAAAAAATGGGAGATGCAGCAGTTAAAGCAGCAGAATACATTAAATATGAAGGTGCTGGTACGGTAGAGTTTTTAGTAGACAAGCACCGTAATTTCTACTTTATGGAGATGAATACTCGTATCCAAGTAGAACACCCAATTACAGAACAAGTAGTGGATTACGACTTAATCCGCGAACAAATCTTAGTAGCGGCAGGCGTGCCAATTTCTGGAAAAAACTATTATCCAAATTTACACGCGATTGAGTGTCGTATCAATGCGGAAGATCCATTTAATGATTTCCGTCCTTCTCCAGGGAAAATTACAACCTTACATATGCCAGGCGGACACGGCGTGCGTTTAGATACACACGTGTATTCTGGATATACTATTCCACCAAATTACGATTCGATGATTGCAAAGTTGATTACTACGGCACAAACTCGTGAAGAAGCGATTAGCAAAATGCGTAGAGCTTTGGATGAATTCGTAATTGAAGGGATCAAAACTACCATTCCTTTCCACAGACAGTTAATGGATGATCCTCGTTATATCGCAGGAGATTACACTACTGCATTTATGGATACTTTTAAAATGAATGATCCAGAATAGCCAAAGGCGAACTATTTTAAAAAAAGCGATTGTACTTATTACAGTCGCTTTTTTTAGTTTAGATCTTCGGGTAGCGCTAGTAACAATTGCTTTGGGGTACTACCAAAATGTTTTTTGAAGGTAGTTATAAAATGAGAAACACTTTTGTAACCAAGATATCCTGAAACCTCGCTGATTGTTTTTTTATCTAAAGGCAATTTGCGCGCTCGTTGCATTCTCAATTGGGTGATAAAGGAATGAATGGTGCTATTATAGCGTTGTTAGAATCCTTTTTTTAGTTTGCATTCATTCAATAATACCGCTCTTGACAATTGTTTGATGGAGGGATTTTGAAGATAATTTTTTTCCAAAATAATTTAGCATCACTTAGTTTTTCTATTTCTTCATTATGTTGTGAAGACCAACTTTCTTTTCACTTTCGCAAATTTGAGTCGTCAAAAACAGGGCTTTAAGTTTTGACAGTAAATAATAATGGACTAAAGCTCCTTCGTGTGAATTGGTTACTATTTCTTCTAAAATGGAGATCATTTCATAATTAACGTGGATTTTATAAGTACCTAATTCAACAGGCCTGTTTTGTATTACTTCATTGTAAAAAGGATGACTTTTAGCCCAGTGTTCATTTTTTAATAACCCAAGATAGAATTTTTTGGATAAGAGTATTCTAGTGTAATGTAGTTTTTCGTCATGGCTTGACATTTGCATTTCTGCATCGTAATGCTTGAGATATCCTAATTTAGTACTTGTTTATAAATGAAAAAGGAGTCTGAGGTTAAATTCAGACTCCTTTTTTTTTGGTATTTAAAAAGTATTATACTCCAAGTTTCTTGGCAAGATCAGCAGAAAGTGCTGTTTTGTTTACCATAAAAGCCGTTGTTTTATATTTCACGTAATTTTTAGTCACATATAAAAAACCTTTGTAATCATTGGTGGCTCCCCAAGAATTTTTTACGATATAATATTCTTTACCAGTTTGATCTTTTGCAAGTCCAACAATATGCATGGCATGATCGTCAGTAGTTTGATAATTATCAAAGGCTTTTTGACGTAATTCTGGAGTGATTTCTAGCTCAGGTTTTGGACCATTAAAAAGGTTTTCTTTTTCTTCATTGCTCATTTCGTCCATTTTTTTGGTAGGAACGAAAGCAATGCCATTTTTCCAACTAAAGCTTTTTTCACTAACATCAGAAGCCCAAGCTACTGTGTATCCGTTTTTCAAAGCATGATCGATGATGTCGGTCATTTCGTCCATTTTTACGTTGTATACTTGATCAAAAGACCAGTTGTCTGGAACCATCAACATGGTTTTGGTATAGTAAGGTGCGTCTGTAAAAGAGGAAATTTCAATATATTCATCTGGATTAATTCCTACCACTTCTTTGGCGAAGGATTGAGGCGTGTAATTTTTGCCTTTGTAATTAAAATTTTTAGGAGCTTCACCTAGATAAGAGTCAATTACTGCGGTATATGCTTTTTCCCAATTTGGAGTCAATTCTCCGTTTGGATTTTTTACTACTGCTGCTAAAACACCTTCTATGATGGCTGCCATTTCAGCAAACTTATTTTTGGTAGTTCCATAGTTTAAACCAGTATAAACTTCTTGAGGTACCGCACCATATTTTCGGTACATATTGATTACATCATGACAGGCGCCGCCATCGCCAAGTGCTACAGCTCCGTGCATGCGTACATAATTTTTTCCTTTTTCGATGTAGGCATTACGAGCCGAGAATATTTGAGCCAACTCTACGGGTTGCTTCCCTAAACGAATCATTTCAGATTCTAAGTACGAATTGGTAGAATAACTCCAACAAGTTCCTGAAGAACCTTGGTTTTTTACCGAGGTAGTCGCTAAGTTGATAACATCTTTGAATTTGAAACTCTCTTTGCTTTTCTCGCTAGCATTTATTTTTAATGAATTGACTAGACCGTCTTGTGCGGTAACCGTATTTATGCTCAATGAAACAGCTGAGGCTACCAATAAATTTTTAATTGAAAATAGGGACATTTTTTTCTGTTATTTTTAAATTTAGAATGAGATTAAATGATGTTTCGTTACTCAAAATAAAGAAGCAACGATTTTAATTTATAAGGTTTCTTTCAACCATTTATAGAATTCTTTTTGCCAAACTTGGGCATTTTGTGGTTTCAACACCCAGTGGTTTTCTTCCGGGAAGTATAAAAAGCGGCTTTTGACACCTCTTAATTGTGCCGCCTGAAAGGCTTCTTGTGATTGCCCAATTGGCACTCTAAAATCAGTTCCTCCTTGTATAATTAATATTGGAGTATTCCATTTGTCTACTAAAGTAATTGGGTTAAAAGTAGTGTATGATTTTTGCGCCACTTTATTGTCTTTTTCCCAATATGCACCTCCAAAATCCCAGTTGTTAAAGAAGACTTCTTCGGTGGTGCCAAACATACTCTGCGTATTGAAAACACCATCGTGAGCTATAAAAGTCTTGAAACGATTGTTGTGAATTCCAGCCAAATAAAACACAGAATAGCCACCATAGCTAGCGCCTACACATCCCAAACGGGATTTGTCTACATACGATTCTTTGGCAACATCATCAATGGCTGATAAATAATCGTCCATCACTTGTCCGCCCCAGTCACCTGATATTTTTTCGTTCCATTCTTGTCCGTGGCCGTACATTCCTCTACGGTTTGGAGCTACTACTACATAGCCTTGTGCTGCCATCAAAGAGAAATTCCAACGGAAGGAATAACTTTGTGTTAAAGGAGATTGTGGTCCACCTTGGCAGTATAACAATGTCGGGTATTTTTTAGTTGCATCGAAATTCGGAGGTAAAATCACCCAAACCAACATTTTTTTGCCATCGGTTGTTGTGACATAGCGACGTTCGGTTTTGCTTAACGCTAAAGTGTTGTAGGTTGCGGTGTTGATATCAGACAATTGTTTCCAAGTGTTTTTCTTTAAATTATAAGAAAAAATTTCTGCAGCGTGATTCATATCGGTTCTCGTTACCAAAACTTGGTCGCCGGAAAAGCCAATAATATCACTTACGTCGAAATCACCTTTGGTAATTTGGCGTACTGTTACCGCTATTCTAGTCATTCCCGGGAAGTTTACCACAAATAATTGCTTGGTACCGTCTACTGCAGCTACAAAATAGACGTTCTTTCCGTCTTGACTCCACATAAATTGGTCTACACTTTCGTCCCAATTGGCGGTAAGGTTCATTTTCATGCCTTTGAAATCTACAATGATGTCATTTTTATCGGCTTCATAACCATCACGTTTCATTTGCAACCAAGTCAAGTGACCCGCTGGCGAGAATTGAGGCGCCGTGTCGTACCCTAAATTGCCTTCGGTTCGGTTGATGGTTTTACCAGTTTCGAGTTGGTATTCGTAAATATCTGTATTCGTAGAAATAGCATATTGTGTGCCTGCTTTTTTCTTGCATACATACAAAATGCTTTTGCTATCTGGTGACCAAGTATAATCTTCGTCTCCACCAAAAGGTTTTTGTGGGCTATCGAAATTTTCACCTTTTAGGATATCGATTCCTGTGGCGCCTTCTTTGTTTTCTTTATAAAACACGTGGTTGAATTTACCTTCATTCCAAGTGTCCCAGTGGCGGTAATCTAGACCGTTGTAGATTTGTACATTCGATTTTTCCAGTTCGGGATAGAAATCTTTTCCGTGTACTTTGTCGATTTTTACTTCTTCGTTATAGACAAGATATTTTCCGTCGGGCGAGCTGTTTTTGTCGTTTAGCAGCCCTTTGGTGTCTTTAATTTCGATGGCATTGCCGCCTTCGATGGGAAGCGAATACAACTTAGAGCTGGATTTGTTTTCAGCCACAGAGGGTGTGCTAACTTTATAAATGACGTTTTTTCCGTCTTTTGAAAGGCCTAGAGGTGTTATGCGACCTAGTTTCCAGAGCAGCTCGGGAGTCAGTGTGTTTTGAGCCATTGTTGTCAAACTCATCAGGGATAGGGTTAATAAAAGAATCTTTTTCATTGTTTTCAATTTTAAAAACGTAAAAATAATCATTTAAATCGACTTGTTTTGGATTGCTGAGCGTTCGCTTTAAAAAAGAAGGTAGATATGAATGACACTAATCGAAGTACATATAATATTAATAGATTCGTGAAAATGTAACTATTCAGGTATTTTTTTGGACATTAATTGCCTCCAACTTTAGTTGGAGGGGTGAATTTTTTCAAAAGCAAATATCTTGTGGTGCACTTAGTTTTAGCCCAGATGGGAACGGCATCCTTTTCTATTTTTCTTTAAAATAGAAAAGATACAGTGGACAGCTGGAAATAGCTCCTAAAAAATAGTATTTTTATAAAAATTTTCGAAAGATGCATTTGAGTTATTGGGAAATAAAAAATTGGTTTACCGACGTAGATTACACGATTGTCGGCAGTGGCATTGTTGGTTTGCATGCCGCGTTGCGATTGAGAGAGCGATTTCCTACCGCTAAAATCTTGGTGTTAGAGAAAGGAATGTTGCCACAAGGTGCCAGTACCAAAAACGCTGGATTTGCTTGTTTTGGAAGTCTTTCGGAGATTGTCGAAGATTTGAAAACGCATTCCGAAGAGGAGGTAATTGCTTTGGTGCAAAAGCGTTGGTCGGGTTTGCAATTGTTGCGCAAACGGATTCCTGATGCGGTTTTGGATTACAAACCTTTTGGCGGCTATGAATTGTTTTTGGAAGACGAAGAGAGTTTGTACACTGAGTGTGTCAACAAAATGCCTTTTGTCAATGAAATTTTGAATCCCATTTTTAGAGGTGGCGTTTTTACGAAAGAAGTGGATCGTTTTGGATTTAAAGGGACAAAAGAATACCTGATTTTTAATCCTTTTGAAGGACAAATTGATACCGGAAATATGATGCAAGAATTGTTGCGTCAAGCTGTAGCGGCCAATATTTTGATTCTGAACCAGCAAACGGTTACGGGGTTTGGGGATAAGGGTTCAGGTGTTGAAGTAGCCTTAGGGGATTTTAGTTTTACGACCCAAAAGTTATTGTTTGCTACCAACGGTTTTGCTGCCGAACTCACGCAAGGTCAAGTAAAACCCGCACGAGCTCAGGTGCTGATTACAGAACCTATTCCGAATTTGGACATTAAAGGAACTTTTCATTTGGATCGCGGTTATTATTATTTTAGAAATATTGGTGACCGAATTTTATTAGGCGGTGGACGAAACTTAGCTTTTGAAGAAGAAACCACCACCGAAATGGGGCAAACCGAAATTATTCAAAAAAAATTGGAACAGTTGTTAAAAGAAGTAATTTTGCCGAATCAAGAATTTGAAATTGCACACAGTTGGAGCGGTATTATGGGTATAGGCGCAAGCAAGAATCCGATAGTAACCAACCTGTCCCAAAATGTATATTGTGGCGTCCGAATGGGCGGAATGGGTGTGGCAATTGGCAGTTTAATAGGAACCGAATTAGCAGATTTAGTATAATGGCAACCAAAATTACCCCAAAAAAGACAACTTCAAAAAAACCGGTGAAGAAACAAGAATCTAGTTTTGGAAGTACAATAAAACGCTTTCTTTTCAAGGCGCTAATATGGTTCTTTGGGCTTTCTGTTTTTTTTGTGGTGCTGTTTAAATTCGTTCCTGTTCCTTTTACACCGCTTATGGTGATTCGTTATTTTGAAAATGTTGCTGACGGAAAAGAGAATCATTTTAGTCACGATTGGGAACCCATCGAAAATATTTCTATGAATTTGCAAAAAGCCGTAATCGCTAGCGAAGACGGTACCTTTTTGACCCACAATGGTTTTGATTTTTTGGCGATGCAAAAAGCCTATAAAAGCAACGAAAGAGGACGAAAAATAAAAGGCGGAAGCACCATTTCGCAGCAAACCGCCAAAAATGTCTTTTTGTGGCAAGGTAGAAGTTACTTGCGCAAAGGCTTAGAAGCTTATTTTACCGTACTAATCGAAATGATTTGGGGTAAAAAGCGCATTATGGAAGTCTATTTGAACAGCATCGAAATGGGCGATGGCGTGTATGGCGCCCATGCTGCGACCCAATATTGGTACCGAAAAGACGCCTCGAGTTTGACCAAAATGCAAGCCGCAGGAATTGCCGCTATTTTACCCAACCCGCGCAAATACAAAGCGACAAGTTCCTCTTCTTACATCAACAATCGAAAAGCCAAAATTGTTCGTGTAATGGGGCATGTAGGAACTATAAACTACAAATGAGACAGTTAAAACTCTTGTTTTTACTGCTCTTTGTGATGCCTTTTTTGGGTTTTGCCCAAACTTTCGATAGGCAGCAAGTGGGAATAGAGTTAGACAATGATTTGTATGCTTCTTTAAAGAATGACCGCTATTACACCAATGGAATTACACTGTTTTATGCGTATTTAAATCAAAAACAATCCTCAACTTTATTAAAAAAGACTACGGAATTCCGATTAGGGCAATACATTTATACTCCCAGAACCCGATTGGCCAACGCCATTAAAGACAACGATCGCCCTTTTGCAGGGTATTTGTTTGGAGAGGTCAATCAAACCTTTTTTATGGCCAACCATACCGTTTATCAAGGAGCGGTGCAAATAGGTTATGTAGGCCCCAACTCCTATGCCGAAGAAATGCAAAACGGATTGCACGATGCCTTTTCGTTGCGCCATGTGCAAGGTTGGCAAAACCAAATCAAAAATACCTTTGCGTTGCAGACTCAATTTCGCTTTTCCCAAAAGCTTTTTCCAAACGCCACTGCGACTCATTTTGATGTTCATTTTCAAGGACAAGCGACTTTAGGAACTGTGCAAACTGGTCTTAATTCTGGTTTTTTTGCAAGAATAGGTTTGAAAAATTTGCAACCCATAGCCCATTCTAATTTTTATAGTGGCGGAGTTTTAGGCATTACCAATACAGAGGAATTGTATTTTTTTATCCACCCTAGTTTGCAGTACCAAGCCTATGACGCAACGGTTCAAGGCGGCTTTTTTGGGACACAAAGCCCCGTAGAATTAGACCTAATTCGTTGGCGCTGGCACACTGCCGTGGGCATCAAGTATCGCTACAACCATTTCAATTGTCAGTATACTTTTTTTTACCGCTCCAAAGAGGTCAACCATCCGGTAAACATCCCCTATTATTATGGGGCGATTGGGCTTACTTACAGCTTTAGGTAATTGATAAGGAGCATAACGTTTCCTTTTCATCACAACGCCTCGTCCTGCTCTCCGCTATATCTTTGCTTTTTGAAAAAAAAAGCAAAGGATGCCGCTGCGATCAGGGCTCATAAAGGACTTTTTGTTTTTTAGAAGAGCTATTTTTTTTAAAAAAAAAGTAGGAGTTAAATAAATACTTAATCTCTACTGTGAAGCTGGCATCAAAAACAAAAAAACATCCCGCAAAGGATGTTTTTTATTTGTAAAAAATGACTTGTAAAAGTGGGCTTACTCTTGCAACAGTATTTGTGACAACAATAATAAAATACCAATAAACAATATCGATCCCGTTACAGTAATGATAATGTTAGATATTTTTTTTGAGTAAAACTCAAAGTAGCCTTTAATACCAAATACCACAAAGATACTAAAGGCCAAAAAAATTAAAATTTCCAAAAACAAATTTAATCCTAAGAACGTAGTTTGCGCTTCAAAAAAAGAACCATTCCCGAAGGAAATAGTTTCAAAACTGCTAACAAGAACAAATGCGATTATTAGCGCAAGTATAAACCATTTGAGTTGTGCCATTAAACGAATACTTATCATTTATTTTTCTTTACTTGGCAAATTTGACTATAATTTCAGTGCCATACAATACCCACTTTTAGTGATATTTGCGTTTTTTTTGTTAAAATTTGATTTTTTTAATTGTCATTAAATTCATAGCCATTTTGGATTGCCTTGAAAAGCAATTCGCTGTTAATACAGTTTATAGTATATTTGTGCAAATTAAAAAATGATGTCCGAAAAAATAACTCCCTATAAAGATTCGCAACTTAGCAAAAAAGAACAAGTTGCTACTATGTTCAATACCATTTCAGGAAATTATGATAATTTAAATCGAGTAATTTCTTTTGGTATCGATATAAAATGGCGCAAAAAAGTATTGGATTTGGTTGCCAAATCGAATCCTAAAACCATACTTGACATTGCTACAGGTACAGGTGATTTGGCTATTTTAATGGCACAAACCCCTGAAAGTAAAATTATTGGATTGGATATCTCTGAAGGAATGTTGGCTGTTGGTGTTGAAAAAATTGCCGCAAAACAATTGTCTGATCGTATTGAAATGCTCTTAGGTGATTCAGAAAACATGCCTTTTGAAGACAACTATTTTGATGCCATAACCGTAGCTTTTGGCGTTCGAAATTTTGAAAATTTAGAAAAAGGATTGACTGAAATTCTGCGAGTGTTGAAACCCGGCGGAACTTTTGTGATTTTGGAAACCTCTGTTCCGGAAAAAACACCGTTCAAGCAAGGGTATCATTTTTACAGTAAAAATATCTTGCCACTCATTGGTAAATTGTTTTCTAAAGACAATACAGCGTATGGTTATCTGTCTGAATCCTCTGCTGCTTTTCCTTATGGTGAAAGACTAAACAATATTTTGCGAAAAACGGGGTTTATAGAGGTAAAAGATATGCCGCAAACTTTAGGTGTGGCAACAATCTATTATGCCACCAAAAAATAATTAGACACCCGCTGTTTCCCTATGAAGAAAATAACTGTATTCCTTTTTTTGATGTCTTTTGCTCTTGCCTCCGCTCAGTGGAATAAACGCCTCTTTAGCAAAGACCCCATCATCAATTTAGAAAATTTTCAAAAGCAAAAATTGCATTTTGGATTTTATATGGGTTTTAATGCCTATGATTTCAAAATGGATTACAAGAATAATTTACCAGATGTTTTGGTAAAAAGAAGTACAGGTTTTAACGTTGGCTTAGTTTCTGACTTGCGTTTACAAGAATACATTAATTTGCGCTTCGAACCGGGATTGTATTACACCAAGCGTGATTTGTATTATCCAAGTGATTACTTTCCGTTTACGCCCACGGCATCTGATCAATTACGTGAAGTGAATAGCACGTATATTCATTTTCCGTTGTTGGTTAAATTTTCGTCTTTACGAACAGGTAATGTTAGGCCATATTTACTTGGTGGAGGCTCGTTAACTTTAAATTTATCTAGTAATGCCAAGTCAATTGATGATAATGCAGAAGGTAAGTTTAGGGTAAAAGCATGGACACCCAACTATGAACTGGGTTTTGGGATTGATATTTTTTCAGAATATTTTATCTTTTCACCCTCCATTCGAGGCGTTTTTGGAATTAGTGACGAGTTAATTAGAGATAAAGACCCTAATAGTCCTTGGACCAATAACATCGAATCCATTAAGAGTAGAGCCGTTTTTATCAACTTTACGTTTCATTAAGAAGTACAGCCGCGCTTAAATTCGCTCAAAACAATGGCAGTGGCAGTGGCTACATTTAAACTTTCGGTTTGTTGTAAATCACCAAATCTAGGGATTGTAATGCGTTGTGTTACTAGGGCTTCAATTTCTGCAGAAATTCCATTCGCTTCGTTACCTAAAACAATAATGCCTTCGGTAGGAAGTGTTGAAGTATAAAGGTTGTCACCTTCCATAAAGGTTCCGAAAATTGGCAGTGAAGTGGTCTTGAGATAGTCCGTTAGATTTAAATAATTTACGGCTACGCGGGCTATAGATCCCATAGTTGCTTGTACAACTTTCGGGTTGTATAAATCGACAGTTTCTGCGGAGCAGACTACTTGGGTAATGCCAAACCAGTCGCAAAGTCTCAAAATGGTTCCCATGTTTCCAGGATCACGAATCGTGTCTAAAGCGACAATGAGTCCTGTATTGATGACTGCTTTTTCTTTTGGGATTTTAAATACAGCCAAGCAGGTATTAGGAGTGGTTAAAGCGCTGATTTTTTTTAGTTCACTTTCAGTAATTAGGCTTTTTTTAGAAGGTAAAACAGTTTCAAAATGATCCACTGTAACATACAAATGCTCTAATTCAAAATTAGAATGCAATAATTCTTGAATCCCTTTTACGCCTTCGGCAATAAATAATTGATGGGCGTTTCTAAACTTTTTTTGATGCAAACTTGAGATAAGTTTTATTTGGTTTTTACTAACCATAAAAAAATGTACTTTTGAATTAAATTTATATGAACACTTGAAAAAGAATTCCACAAAAGTAGTTGCATTTCTTCTAATTGCAATATTTATTTCGGCATGTAATGCTGTAAAACGGGTTCCTGAGGGCAAATTTTTACTAACTAAAAACCAAATTATAGTAAATGATAAGCCGATCAAGGAGTCAACGGCCTTCGATCAAATGTATCAAGTACCTAACGGAACATTTGGAGGGTTTAGGTTACGACTGGCCTTATATAACATGGCCAATTTAAATCCCGATTCTACGTACCAAGCTAAATTTGTCAACAAACCCGGGAAATATGAACGAAGCGCAAAATGGTTGTCAGCAAAGCAAGTAGATCGTTTGGGGGAGTCGTTCTATTATAAAGGAATTCATCAGTTTTTAAAGAAAGTAGGTGAGCCACCTGTGATTATTGATACCATTAAAACGCAGAAAACGGTAAATAGGTTGAATAATTATTATTTTAACCAAGGATATTTTAAGGCAAAAACAACCTATTCAATAGATACTTTAAGTGCTAAAAAGGCTAGGGTACAATACAAAGTTAATTTATCGGAACCTTTTATTTTGGATTCTATTACCCAGTCAATTGCTTCTCCAGCATTGGATTCTTTGTTCAATGTAGCAAAAGGGAATCGTTTAATTCAGCCCGGAAAACAATATAAGACCAGTGATTTTGAAGAAGAAAAAAATAGAATCAGTACCTATTTTCGAAACAGTGGCGCTTACTTGTTTCAACCTAACTATGTGCTTTTCGATATCGATACAATAGGTAAAAAGAACAAAGCCAATGTAGATTTGATAATAAATAATTATTCCTATCAGAAGAATGATTCGACCTATACGGCTCCTTTTAAATTGTTTTCCATTAGTGATGTGAAAATTTTTACTGATTTTTCAGCTAAGAACTCACCTGAGACGGTTACCGATAGTTTAGAGTACCATGGCTTTAAATTGTACAGTCATGGTAAATTGCGATACAGGCCTGCAGCAATAACAGATGCAGTGTTTATTACCAAAGGAACTTCTTTTGCGGATACTAAGACCGTTTTGACCAACAGATCGTTGAATAACTTGAAAATTTTTGGTTATCCTAGTATACAGTATGAAGTGGATAAAAGAGATACTACGGCCCAATCCTTGATTGCCAAAGTGTATTTGTCGCCCAAGAAAAAGTTTAGTTTTGGCACTACTTTGGATTTTACCCATTCTAATATTCAAGATTTTGGTATAGGAGGAAGCATCACCGAAACCATTCGGAACGTATTCAATAGAGCCGAAACATTAGAGATTGGTTTTCGTGGAAATATTGGATCTTCCAAAGATTTTGCTAATCCTAATGATGCGTTTTTTAATGTTACGGAATTCGGAATCAATTTGAAGTTGAATTTTCCTAGGATTTTCTTGCCCTTTAATACCGATAAAATTATTCCCAAACGAATGATTCCGTATACGCAGATTTCTTCAGGGTTTAATAAGCAAAGGAATATTGGTCTAGATAAAGAAAATTTCACCACATTGATTACCTATAATTGGAATCCTATAAAAAACAATACCGCTAGAGTTGATTTGGTCAATGTGCAATTTGTTCGCAATTTAAATCCAGCCAATTATTTTAATGTTTATGGTTCTTCTTACAATGCTTTAAATGCTATTGCTAAAACCTATAATACCGAAGCTAAATATTTTGATGACAATAAAAATTTGATCATTAATTCTGGAACAACGGGATTTACGGATGATGTTTTAAACTTAAAAACGGCTATTGGGTATGAGGATAGTGAGTATAAGGAGGTGTTAGGGATTGAAGAACGAAGGTTGCGATTGACGGAAAATGATTTTATTCTGGGGACGAGCTACACCTTTACTCAATCTACCAAGAAAGACATTCAGGATAATGATTTTTATCAATTTAAAACTAAAATCGAATCAGCGGGAACCTTATTAAGTTTGATAGCAAAAGCCAGTAAGTTGCCTAAAAATGCTACAGGACAATATGAACTTTTCAATTTGCCCTATTCGGAATATTTGAAATTAGAATTGGATTATATTAAGCACTGGGATTTTTCCAAGGAAAACGTGGTGGCTTTTAGGAGCTTTTTCGGTATTGCAGTGCCGTTTGGTAATGCCGATTACGTGCCGTTTTCAAGAAGTTATTTTTCAGGTGGAACAAATGATAATAGAGCTTGGCAACCTTATAGTTTAGGTCCTGGGAGTACGGGATCGGTATTGGATTTTAATGAAGCTAATATGAAAATCGCCATAAGTGCCGAGTTTCGTTTTAAAATATTAGGAAGCGTAAAAGGGGCTGTTTTTGCCGATGCTGGAAATATTTGGAACGTGCTCGATGGTATGAATGTTGAGTCGGCGCGATTTTCGGGTATAAAAGATCTTACTGAAATTGCTTTAGGTACTGGTTTTGGTTTGCGCTATGATTTGAATTTTTTTGTTGTTCGTTTTGATTTAGGCTTCAAAACCTATAATCCGGGATATGCCGAAGGAAGTCGTTGGTTTAAAGACTTTAATTTTACCAAATCTGTCTTAAATTTTGGGATAAATTACCCTTTCTAAAAATAGAAATGCTTATTTTTGTGAACCTTTAAAAAAATAAAATAACTTAAAATTTAACAAAATGGCACACAACATAAAACCAGGAGTTGCTACTGGAGATCAAGTACAAGAAATTTTTAGATATGCAAAAGAAAAAGGATTTGCACTTCCAGCAGTAAACGTAACTGGTTCTAGCACAATTAATGGAGTTTTGGAAACTGCAGCAAAATTAAATGCTCCAGTAATTATTCAATTTTCTAATGGTGGAGCGCAGTTTAATGCAGGTAAAGGGTTGTCTAACGCTGGTGAAAAAGCTGCTATTGCAGGAGCTATTGCAGGAGCAAAACACATTCATACTTTAGCAGAAGCTTACGGAGCAACAGTTATTCTTCACACGGATCACTGCGCTAAAAAATTATTACCTTGGATTGATGGTTTATTAGATGCTTCAGAAGAACATTTTGCTGCAACTGGAAAATCATTGTTTTCATCTCACATGATCGATTTATCTGAAGAGCCAATCGAAGAAAACATCGAAATTTGTAAAGAATATTTAGCTCGTATGAGTAAAATTGGAATGACTTTAGAAATTGAACTTGGAATTACAGGTGGTGAAGAAGATGGTGTAGATAACTCAGATGTTGACAGTTCTAAATTATACACTCAGCCTTCTGAAGTAGCTTATTCTTACGAAGAATTATCGAAAGTAAGTCCACGTTTTACCATTGCAGCTTCATTTGGAAACGTTCACGGAGTTTACAAACCAGGAAACGTAAAATTGACTCCAAAAATCTTGAAAAACTCTCAAGAATACGTTCAAGAAAAATTCAAAACTGAAGCAAATCCAGTTGATTTTGTATTCCACGGTGGATCAGGTTCTACATTAGAAGAAATTAGAGAAGCAATTGGGTACGGTGTAGTGAAAATGAATATTGATACAGATTTACAATTTGCTTATACTGAAGGAATCCGTGATTATATGGTAAAAAACATCGAGTACTTGAAAACTCAAATTGGTAACCCAGAAGGTGCTGATGTTCCAAACAAAAAATTCTACGATCCAAGAAGATGGGTTAGAGAAAGTGAAGTAACGTTCAATGCAAGATTAGAGCAGTCATTTGCGGATCTGAACAACGTAAATACACTTTAATTTTAGATTAATTAAAAGTTGTAATGTTTCTGGTAATTGTACTAAGGAATATTGCAACTTTTTTTATTGCATTTTTTTTATAGTTTTGTACGCTCAACACTGAATACTTAATAAATGGCTTGGTTTAAAAGAAAAGAAAAAGGGATAACTACTGCTACCGAGGACAAAATGGACGTTCCAAAGGGGCTTTGGTATAAATCACCGACCGGAAAAATAATTGATGCTGATGAGTTAGCACGTAATTTGTTTGTGAGTCCAGAGGATGATTTTCATGTACGAATTGGTAGCGCTACCTATTTTGAAATTTTATTTGACAATAACGAATTTGTTGAGTTGGATGCCAACATGACCTCGAAAGATCCATTACATTTTGAAGATACGAAAAAGTATGCGGATCGATTGAAAGAAGTGATGTCTAAAACACAACTTAAAGACGCTGTTCGAACAGGAGTTGGAAAATCTAAAGGGAAAGACCTTGTGGTTTGTGCTATGGATTTTGCCTTTATCGGAGGTTCTATGGGAGCTGTTGTGGGTGAAAAAATTGCTAGAGGAATTGATCACGCCATCCAAAACAAATTGCCATTCGTTATGATTTCAAAATCTGGGGGTGCGCGAATGATGGAGGCTGCTTTTTCATTAATGCAATTGGCTAAAACTTCAGTAAAATTAGCACAATTAGCCGAAGCTGGTTTGCCTTATATTTCACTTTGTACAGATCCAACCACAGGAGGAACTACTGCTTCCTATGCCATGTTAGGAGATATCAATATCTCTGAACCAGGCGCTTTGATTGGGTTCGCAGGACCGCGTGTGGTAAGAGATACTACAGGTAAAGATTTGCCAGAAGGATTTCAAACGGCTGAATTTTTGTTGGAGCATGGTTTCTTAGATTTTATTTCTCCAAGAAAAGAGCTAAAAGACAAGATTAATTTGTATATCGATTTGATTCAAAATAACGAAGTACGATAAATTATCTTTTATAAAAATTAAAGCCGTTCTGTACAAATAGAACGGCTTTTTTTATGGGTGTGTGAATCTGATTGTTGAGATAGAATCTTTACTGTTTCTTACATTCCGGTGCGAATGGCTTCCACAGGATCTAAATTGGCTGCTGAAATTGCAGGCAAAATTCCAGAAAGCAAACCAATAAAAGCCGCTAGACCTGTTCCCAATGCAATGTTCCCGAATCCCAAAACAAACTCAAAATCTAAGGCGTTGGTTAGTACTATTGAAATAATCCAAACAAAGAGTAATCCAATTAGTCCGCCAAATAAAGAAAGGATGATCGCTTCGAATAAAAATTGAAACAAAATAAAGCGGTTTTTGGCGCCTAACGATTTTTGGATACCGATAAGGTTGGTTCTTTCTTTTACAGAAACAAACATAATATTGGCAATGCCAAACCCTCCTACCAATAATGAAAAGCCACTAATAATCCAACCTACTACATTCATTTGGCCAATGATTCCGTCAATAAAATCGGTAAAACCAGAAAATACATTGATGAAGAAATTATCAATTTCACTTGCTTTTAAACCGCGTAAAGTTCTAAGTTTTTGGGTAATTTCACCTTTGTAAGCCTCCATGTCTACACCGCTTTCAGGTTTAAAAATGATGACATTGGTCAAGCCATCATTATTATCGCCAAACAATTGACGTACAAAATTAACCGGAATAAATGCCGAAGTGTCGTCTTCGTCAAAAATACCAGACCCTTTTTTCTTTAATACACCAATAACTGAGAAGCGTTTGCCGTACAAACGAATGGTTTTGCCTATAGGATCGCTATTTTCAAACAACGAACTGGCTACTTCGTGGCCTAGAACAATTACAGCAGCGCCTGAATTAGCTTCGGATTCATTATAAAAACGACCTTGTTCAAATTCTAATCCTTGTATGTCAATAAATTCATGCGAAACGGGTACGATATTCACATCGCTGACAGTTTTAGATTCATGTTTGATGGATTCTCTTTTGGTAAAAATTTGATACCCCATTTGCTCGGTTTGGGTCATGGCTCCCTTCATGTAGATGTATTCGTCGTATTTTACATTGGGGAATTGTTCTCGTTTCCATTGTGGGATGTCAGTGGGTCCAAATGAAAATTTCATCAAATAAATGGTGTTTTTGTCCAAACTGCTCAAATCTTTTGATATTTTTCGGTCCAAAGAATCCACTGCAGCCAAAACGGCTATAATTGAAAATATACCAATGGTTACGCCTAACAAGGAAAGTAAAGTCCTCAATTTATTGGCCAATAAGGCATTCATGGCAAAGCGAAAACTTTCTTTCAACAATCGTAAATAAACCAGCATATTTTTAGAATTGAATTAGTGTAAATTGAGTTTAAATTTTGGTTCAAACTGCTATTTTGATAGGTACGAATTTAATTAAAAATGTTACATAAATTCCGTAGATTTTATTTGTAAAAATTAACTATTTTTGCGCTTTCAAAAAACTACTACACATGAACACTACTAAAAAAATACAATCGGCCTTAATTTCAGTATTTTCTAAAGAAGGATTGGAGCCAATTGTTAGAAAATTACACGAACAAAATGTTGTTTTTTATTCTACCGGAGGAACGGAGGATTTTATCAAAAATCTTGGAATTCCAGTAATTCCAGTGGAAGACGTTACTTCCTATCCTTCTATACTTGGTGGAAGAGTAAAAACTTTGCATCCTAAAGTGTTTGGAGGGATTTTGAATCGTCAAGATCATGAAGGTGATGTGCAACAAATGCAAGAATATGATATTCCTCAAATAGATTTAGTAATTGTTGATTTGTATCCTTTTGAAAAAACAGTGGCGTCTGGTGCAAGTGAGGCCGATATTATTGAGAAAATTGATATCGGTGGTATTTCATTGATTCGTGCTGGAGCCAAAAACTTTAAAGACACAGTAATTGTATCTTCAATGGATCAATATGGTTTGTTTTTAGATATGATTACGAATCAAAATGGAACTACAACATTAGAAGATAGAAAGGTATTGGCGACCAAAGCATTTCATGTTTCTTCGCATTATGATGGAGCTATTTTTAATTATTTCAATACAGACGAAACGATTTATAAAGAAAGTATTGCAGACGGTCAAGTATTGCGTTATGGTGAAAATCCACATCAAAAAGGATTTTTCTTCGGAGATTTTGACGCCATGTTTACCAAAGTTCATGGAAAAGAGTTGTCCTATAATAATTTATTAGACGTAGATGCTGCAGTAAACTTAATCAATGAGTTTAAAACGGATGGGCCTACTTTTGCGATTTTAAAACACAATAACGCTTGTGGTTTGGCTACTAGAGCTACTATTAGCGAGGCGTATGATGCGGCTTTGGCTTGTGATCCTACTTCTGCATTTGGCGGGGTTTTGATTTCAAATACACCAATAGATGTGGCTACAGCTTCAGAAATTACAAAATTATTTTGTGAGGTAGTGATCGCGCCAGCTTATGAGCCAGAAGCTTTGACTATTTTACAAGAAAAGAAAAACAGAATCATTTTAGTTCAAAACGACGTGGAGCTACCTTCAAGACAAGTACGTACTTGTTTGAACGGGTTATTGATTCAAGATCGAAACAATGTTACAGATCAAGCATCAGATTTGAAAACAGTAACAACTACAGCACCAACTGAGCAAGAAGTAAAAGATTTGATTTTTGCATCTAAAGTGTGTAAAAACACCAAATCAAACACGATTGTTTTTGCTAAAAACGGCA
The DNA here is from genome assembly GCF_000611675.1 of Flavobacterium succinicans LMG 10402. GTDB lineage: Bacteria > Bacteroidota > Bacteroidia > Flavobacteriales > Flavobacteriaceae > Flavobacterium > Flavobacterium succinicans. The sequence continues at coordinate 30,304 of NZ_JATV01000003.1, forward strand.
CACTTATTGCTTCTGGCACTGGTCAAACGTCTAGAGTAGACGCCTTGATGCAAGCGGTTGAAAAGGCCAAAGCATTCGGTTTTAGTTTAGAAGGGGCTTCAATGGCAAGTGATGCTTTCTTTCCTTTTCCTGATTGTGTAGAATTGGCGAAAAATGCTGGAATTACAGCAGTGATTCAACCAGGAGGATCAATTAAAGATGAGTTAAGTATTAACTACTGCAATGAGAACAATCTTGCAATGGTATTTACTGGAACCCGTCATTTCAAACATTAATTTGTTTAACTTTGTTATTTAATTTTTACAATACATAAAAACGTATGGGATTTTTTGATTTCATGACTGAGGATATCGCGATAGACCTTGGTACCGCAAACACTTTGATCATTCATAATGACAAAGTAGTGATTGATAGTCCTTCTATTGTGGCTCGAGATAGGATATCAGGCAAAATTATTGCTGTGGGAAAAGAGGCCAATATGATGCAAGGGAAAACGCATGAAAACATAAAAACAATTAGACCTTTGAAAGATGGTGTAATTGCGGATTTTGATGCTTCAGAGAAAATGATCAGTATGTTCATCAAAAGTATACCTGCACTTAATAAAAAAATGTTTACGCCTGCACTGCGCATGATCGTATGTATCCCTTCTGGAATTACCGAAGTAGAAATGCGTGCGGTAAAAGAATCTTGTGAGCGTGTGAACGGAAAAGAAGTATACTTAATTCACGAACCAATGGCTGCAGCCATAGGTATCGGTATTGATATTATGCAGCCAAAAGGAAACATGATTGTCGATATCGGTGGAGGTACTACTGAAATAGCAGTGATTGCCTTAGGAGGTATTGTTTGCGACAAATCGGTAAAAATTGCGGGTGATGTGTTTACCAATGATATCGTGTATTACATGCGTACACAACACAATTTATTTGTTGGAGAAAGTACAGCAGAAAAAATAAAAATTCAAATTGGAGCTGCTGTTGAAGATTTAGAAACACCTCCAGAGGATATGTCTGTACAAGGTCGTGATTTGTTGACAGGTAAACCAAAACAAGTAGAAGTTTCGTACCGTGAAATTGCTAAAGCTTTGGATAAATCCATTCAACGTATTGAGGACGCTGTGATGGAAACTCTTTCACAAACGCCTCCTGAATTGGCAGCTGATATCTACAACACTGGAATTTATTTAGCCGGTGGAGGATCCATGTTGAGAGGATTAGACAAAAGAATTTCTCAAAAAACAGATTTGCCAGTATACATCGCCGAAGATCCTTTACGAGCAGTAGTTCGTGGAACAGGGATGGCATTAAAAAACATTACCAAGTTTAAAAGTATTTTAATCAAATAAGTTTTTATACTTCATTATAATTATTTTTTCGCTTCTAATTACTTAACCTTTTTATTTCAAAATGCAGCAAATATTTAATTTTATTACAAGAAATAGTTATAGATTACTGTTCTTGCTGCTTTTAGGTATTTCATTAGCGCTTACTATTCAATTTCATTCTTTTCACAGGAGTAAAATTATTAGTTCGGCCAATGTAATTAGTGGTAGTGTCTATCAAGAAGTGAATAATGCCAAGGAATATCTTAACCTGAAAAAGGAAAATGATGAACTTGCTTTAGAAAACGCAAGATTACGAAGTGCTCTTTTTCAGGTTAAAGATTCTTCATTTATGACTAAAATGGACAGTATCAAAGGTGTTAAGCCTTCGGATATTGTAGTGGCCAAAGTCATAAAAAATTCGTACAGCGTTTACGAAAACTATCTTACCTTGGATGCAGGACAAAAAGACGGTATAAAACCGGATATGGGAGTTATCAATAGCCAAGGAATTGTTGGTATTATTGATGATACTTCTCAAAATTACGCTACAGTGGCCAGTATCTTGAATAAAAAATCAAGAATCAATGCAAAAATCAAGAAATCCAATCACTTTGGTTCCTTAATTTGGAATGGAAAAAGTACGGGTTTTGTGCAATTGATCGATGTGCCTAGACTTGCCGATATTAAAAAAGGAGATACTGTAGTTACTGGAGGACAATCGGTCATTTTTCCTGAAAATATTAATATTGGAACGATTCACAGAGTTTTCCGTGATAAAGATAACCAAACCAATTTCTATACTTTAGAAATAAAATTATTCAATGACATGACTAATCTAGGTCATGTTTATATCCTAAAAAACAAAGGTACCGAAGAGATGAAGGCCTTAGAAAACCAAAGAAAAAAGGATGAGTAGTACATTGTTCGTAAATATCTTCCGCTTTTTATTATTATTGGCAATACAAATTATTGTTTTTAATAATATGAATTTCTATGGGTATATCAGCCCGTTTCCTTATATACTTTTCATTATTTTGTATCCTGTTAATGGGAACAAGGCCGCTTTGTTAGTGTCCAGTTTTTTTCTGGGATTACTGTTAGATATGTTTTCTAATTCAGGAGGTGTACATGCTACTTCTTGTTTGGTTTTGGCTTATATGCGACCTTTGATTTTCAAATTCTCCTTTGGGTTGAGTTATGAATATCAAACTGTAAAATTGAACGATGTGCTAACGCCCGAACGTTTTTCCTTTTTATTAATAGCTACAATTACGCATCATTTAGTATTGTTTACCTTAGAAGCGTTTGAGTTTAGTTTTATTTTAGATGTATTATTGCGCACCTTATTAAGTTCCACTTTTACTTTATTGTTATCGATTATCATCATATATCTTGTTAAGCCAAATAAACGATGAGAAAAATTTTATTGCCGACCCTTATAATAATTGGAGCAATTTTGCTTTTAGTTCGAATTTTCTATCTTCAAATTATTGATGATACTTTCAAATTGAAGTCAGAAAATAATGCGATTAAAATAAAGTACGATTATCCGGAACGAGGTTATATTTACGATAGATTTGGAAAACTCATGGTAGCCAATCAAGCTTCGTATGACATCATGGTTATTCCTCGTGAAGTAAAGAAAATGGATACGCTTGAGTTTTGTAGACTCTTGAATATTGAAAAAGCGGATTTTATAAAAAGTATAGAAAAAGCTATTATTTATAGTCCAAGACTTCCATCAGTGTTTTTGGCACAATTAAATAAATCTGAATTTGCAGCTTTCCAAGAGAAAATTCGAAATTATGAGGGGTTTTATTTTCAAAAACGATCACTTAGGGATTACGAAGTAGATTATGGAGCTAATATTTTCGGTTTTATTACTCAGGTAAATGAAAATATTATAAAGAAAAATCCATATTATAAAAGTGGAGATTTAATCGGAAAACAAGGAGTTGAAGAGAGTTATGAAGAAATTCTTAGAGGAGTAAAAGGAGTTACCTATATTCAAAAAGACAAATACAATCGAGAAATTGGTTCTTACAAAGATGGTCGATTTGATACAGTTGCTGAGCCTGGAAAAGACATTACTCTTACCATAGATGCTGCGATTCAAAAATATGGCGAACAATTGATGGTCAACAAAAGAGGAGGAATAGTGGCTATAGAACCTGGTTCAGGTGAGATTTTAGCACTAATTACTGCGCCATCTTATGATCCAGGGATTTTGGTAGGAAGACAGCGTTCCAAAAATTATACAAAGTTGTACCGAGATTCAATTGCAAAACCTTTGTATGATAGAGGCTTATTAGCAGAATATCCTCCCGGTTCTCCTTTTAAAATAATGACCGGATTGGTAGCTTTACAAGAGCAAGTGGTTGACGAAAATACCGCAGTAGCTTGTAATCATGGTTTTAGTTATGCTAGAGGTCGTTTCATGCGTTGCCATTGTCGAGGTGGTATGCTACAATTGCATCGTGGGATTTATGAATCGTGCAACGCTTATTTTGGTACAGCTTATATGCGAACCATCAATAAGTATGCTAAGCCAAGTTATGCAGTAGATGTTTGGAGTAATCATGTTAAAAGTTTTGGATTAGGTCAGTTTATGGGATATGATTTGCCAACGGGTAGAAGAGGTAAGATCCCCACATCTGCCACTTACAAACGAATGTATCCTAATGGTGGCTGGAGAAGTACAGCTATTGTTTCTAATGCCATCGGACAAGGAGAAGTTTTGATGACACCCATTCAGTTGGCCAATATGATGGCAACGGTAGCCAATGAAGGATATTATTACACGCCTCATATCATTAAGAAAATTGCGGACACCCCTATTGATAAAAAGTTTACCACAAAGCATATTACTACTATTGATAAGAAGTATTTCAAGCCTATTATCAGCGGCTTGTTTGATGTGTACAATATGGGAACAGCGTCAAGCCTTAGAGTGGAGGGCATTGATATTTGCGGTAAAACGGGAACTGCCGAAAATTTTGCAAAAATCAATGGAGTTCGTACTCAATTGAAAGATCACTCTATTTTTGTGGCTTTTGCTCCTAAAGATAATCCTAAAATTGCCATAGCAGTAATGATTGAGAATGGTGGCTTTGGTTCTACTATAGCTGGGCCAATCGCGAGTTTAATGATTGAAAAATATTTGAAGAAAAAAATATCTAGAACCGATTTAGAAACTAGAGTTCTTAATATTAGCCTTCAAGGGCAATATGCAAAATTAGGTGGTTTGAATGATGAGGTTAAAAAAGAATTGAGACGCAAAGATTCTATCGCACAATTGAAGTTGAAAAAGCTAGATCCAGCACCTTTGACCGTAGTCAAAAAAGACAGTACTAAGAAAAACTAAAGCATCGGGCATACAATGAAAAACCAAAGTGTAACCAGTAATATCGATTGGATTTGTGTCATCATCTATATACTATTAGTTGTTTTAGGATGGCTCAATATTTATTCGTCTTCTTTGTCATCTGAAGACGGAACTTCCGATAAACAATTGTTTTTTATTTTATTTGCTATTCCGTTGATTTTTACTGTACTGTCTGTTGATGGTAAGTTTTATGAAAAATATGCCTCAATTATATTTGTCGTAGCTTTAGTTGCTTTGCTAGGGTTGTTTGCCTTTGGAAAAACTATAGCAGGCCAACGTTGTTGGTACGCGATTGGTGGATTTACTTTGCAACCTTCTGAATTTGCAAAAGCAGCTACAGGATTGGCATTGGCCAAATATTTAAGTGATCCTTTAATCAATCTAAAAGACTTGAATAGGCAGTTTCAAGCATTAGCAATTGTTTTTTTACCCATTCTTTTGATACTGCCTCAGCCAGATCCAGGAAGTGCGCTTGTTTTTTGTATATTCTTTATTGTGCTGTATCGTGAAGGATTGCCAGGATGGTATATTTGGACAGGATTTTCTTTGATTTTTCTATTTGTATTAACGCTTGTTTTAGAATCTTATATGGTGGTGATTCTTTCGGCCTTGGTCTTGGTTGGAGTTCATTTCAAATCCCGTTTGGCTGAAAGAAATGTACTGAGAAGTGTTATTTTATTGGCGCTTATTACGGGTTTCGTGTTTTCAGTGAGTTATGTATTTGATCATGTTTTTAAACAACATCATAGAGATCGATTCAATATATTATTGGGAAAAACAGTAGATATGAAAGGGATTGGATACAATACCAATCAGTCTGAAATTGCTATTGGCTCTGGTGGATGGCTCGGAAAGGGCTTTTTAGAAGGTACTCAAACTAAAGGTGGCTTTGTTCCTGAACAGCACACCGATTATATTTTTACTACTGTTGGCGAGGAATGGGGATTTTTAGGTGCTACTGTAGTTATTGGGTTATTTGTGATTCTTTTATTACGCATTATATATTTGGCCGAAAGACAAAAAACCAAGTTTAGTCGTGTGTATGGCTACTCGGTTGCGGCTATTATTTTTCTACACTTTTTTGTCAATATTGCCATGGTAGCCGGGATTTTTCCAACCATTGGGATTCCCTTGCCTTTCTTTTCTTATGGTGGTTCAGGACTTTGGGCTTTTACTATTTTGCTGTTTATTTTTATCAAAATGGATGCCAATAAAGTAAATGAATGGTAGTTTAAACCTAATGTTCTTGATTGCGGTATTTAGGTTAGAGATTACTTCACTCATGCTATTTTCATAGGAGTTCAGTGAACTTCGTTTGCAGTGAAAATCCTTTATGAGGCTTTTTTTCTGCCTCAAAAAGATTGTAACGTAATGCCCGACCTGATTGGGGAACGGCAAAATAGTGAGATTAAAAAAGTGCTGTTTGTAATAAGTATGCGGTAGTTAGTTAAAACTCCAAACTTTGTAGCTAGTTTGTTTTTCGAGTGATTGCTCGATTTCATCAGGTAATTTAGGGAAGAAATCGATGCCTGTCATTTGTTCGATTTTATCTACGGAGACTACAAAATCATACAGTGGTTTTTTACTTTCGGCATTAGGTAGCAAGAAGGCTATCATTCGAAACTTACCTTTGTTTTCTTCTAAAATAATTTTGTAAAAATAGTTAGGAACTGCTACTTTTTCAGTGCCAATGGTTTTTAAGTTGGGAGCCAAAACGCCACCTGTAACTACATAAAGGCGATCGTGTTTTACGGCCCAATATCGTATTTTTTCTTCCAGACGATTCCATATACCACTATTGAACTCATGGTTTTGAGGAGAAACGTTCGAGGTCAAAAAAGTACTTTCATAAGCTTGTTTATTGTATTCTCGATCGGCTGCTGGACATAAATGACCTTTATCGTATCCTGAGTTTTTATAGTTCCGCCAATCTGCAGATCCGGTTGTTACTTTTTTATCTTGAATAAAATAGGGGCGTTTGTAATTGTAATTAACGATTTGCTCTTTTGTTAATTCATAAGCCACCCATTCGGCTTGTTCGTATTTTTCATGATACGATAATGTATAATAGTCATGATTAATGATAACATTAGTAGTCGAAGTAGGGGGATATATGATGTTTTTTTTCTTTTGTGGAGGCGATGGTATAGGTGATGATGGATTGCTGTATTTATTGACTTCATCAATTGTTAGCATGGGTTCTGTCTTATCGATACAAGATAGAAAGAGGAGTGCCAACTGGAGTATTGTTGTTTTAAAAGCTACCATAGTGTTATAAAAAAAAACGACTCAAAAGTAGTTTGCTTTGAGTCGTTTGTTTGGTGAATATTCTGTTAGGATTTTGCTAATTTGTTTTTCAATGTTTTGGCAGGAATTGTTTTTACAAGGTTTTTGGGTTGTAAATCATCTAAAACATTCAAAGCCTCTTCAACATAAATATCTTTAGAAAGACTTTCATGCCATCTTTCTCTTTTTTCTTTTAGCGTAGGATCTTTTTGGTATTCTTCCAATTCATGTGGTAATGAGCTGAATTTTAATTGACTTTTATAGTCGTAAATCGGTTTGTATTTTTTAGCGGTTTCCTCCACTTTATTTTGCTCCGATTTGAAAGTGTCAATGTTTAAACTGTAAGTATTGTCATTACTTTTACTGTCAATCCATTTGGCATTTTCTTCAATTAATTTAAATTGAGGATTGGCCGCAATTCTTGCTTTACTGTTGGCAATGGCTTTTTCGAAATGTTGCGTCATTTTCCATGGCGTATAAGGAGCTGCGTCAATTTTATCCCATGGCATGGCGTTTTCTAAATCACGTTCTCCCATTTTAAGATAGGCATAACGATCGGGCATTACTACATCGCTACTTACACCTTCGCGTTGTGTAGATCCTCCGTTGATTCTGTAGAATTTTTGAGTCGTAATTTTTAAAGCTCCCAAATCACCAACCGAGCTATTTCTTACAAATTGATTCAAATCATGTACATTTTGAACTGTGCCTTTGCCATAGGTTTGTTTGCTACCAATGATAATACCACGTTTGTAATCTTGAATAGCTGCTGCTAAAATTTCAGAGGCTGAAGCTGAAAAACCATTGACCATAATTACCAACGGTCCATCCCATTCTATTTTAGGATCGGTATCGTACAATACTTCTTTTTTCTTTCCAGCAGATTTTACTTGAACAATTGGACCTTCGTGAATAAATAATCCAGCAATATCCACCACGGTTGAAAGCGATCCTCCACCGTCATCTCTTACATCCAAAACAATTCCGTTTACTTTGGCTTGTTTTAAACGTTCTACTTCTAGGGCAATGTCTTTTCCAGCATCGCGGCCGTCACGATTTTCAAAATCAATGTAGAATTTAGGCAAGTAAATTACACCATATTTTAGTCCGTTTTTTTCTACTATACTTGATTTGGCATAGGTTTCTTCAATTTCTACTACATCTCGAACAATAGAAATGTTTTTGATGGTACCGTCTACTTTTTTTACGGTTAAGCGTACAATAGTTCCCTTTGGCCCTTTGATTTTTTTGACAACATCATCCAAACGCATGCCGACTACGTCAACAGGTTCAGCACTTGCTTGTCCAACTTTTAGGATAAGATCTCCTGCTTCTAATTGGCGGCCTCTCCAAGCTGGACCTCCTGAAATCAATTCGCTGATTTCAGTAAAATCATTTTTCTTTTGCAAACGTGCTCCAATTCCTTCTAATTTTCCGCTCATACTAACATCAAAACGTTCTTTTTCTTCAGGAGCAAAATAACTAGTGTGCGGGTCAAAACGAGACATGATGGCGTTGATGTATACTGTAAACCAATCATCTCGAGTCAAATCTTTTATAAATCCAAAGGATTCGTCTAGTGATTTTTCGATGTTGCTTCTGCTTTCAACCTCTAATTCTGCAAAAGTTTTGATTTTTACATTTTTCTCAGCTTTTGAGCTTGCATCCATCCCCAATTCTGAACTTAGTTCGCTAGGTTTCGTTTTTTCTGTAGCTTGCTCACTTGATGTTGTTGCTGGTGTATCGGAAGGTTTTGTTTTGCTTTCTTGCACACGTAAACGCTCAGTTATGGAGGATAAAGCAGATAATTTCATCTGTTTGCGCCATCTTTCCACCAATTCTTTTTGGTTGGTAGCATACGGCATTTTCTCGTAGTCCGTATCAAAACTTTCTTCTATGGTAAAGTTATTGGGTGTAGCCAATAATGTTTTGTAGATTTTTTTGCTTTCTTCCATTCTTGTCATCAAGCGGGAGTAGGTCAATTCAAAAAATGTCAATTCTTTGTTATTGATCTGGTCGTCTAAATCCAATTCATATTTAGCAAATTCGTCGATATCGCTTTGCAAAAAGAAGCGTTTTGAAGGATCTAAGGCTTGTATGTAGTCCTTGTATATTCCTTTGGAGAATTCATCGTCCATAGTTGCGGGATCATAATGCCCTTTTTCAATTACAAAGGTCAGTAATTCTAGTAAAAGGCGATCCTTTTCTGGATCGTCTGCGTTCATTCTTGAACCATTTATTTTAAACGCAAACAGCGCACCTGACAAGAATAATACAGCCAGAATAATTTTAAAATTCTTTTTCATATAGGTAATAATTGCATTCATGACATGAAAGTCTAATTAATGTAAAGATAAAACCAAGAAACATTGGCTCACTATAAATTTTTGTTAAAGATATAAAAATGTTGATTGGATTTATTTTTTATGATAAAAGTTAACAAAAAGAAGATTTGAAGTTTTTTTAAGAAGCTGGATGCTATATTTGTTGTTCTAAAACAACTGCAATGAATCGAAAAAAACCACTTATACTTGTCACTAATGATGATGGGGTAACCGCGCCAGGAATTAAAGCCTTAATCAGTGTGATGGCCGAAATCGGAGATGTTATAGTTGTGGCGCCTGATAAGCCACAAAGTGCCATGGGACATGCTATTACCATCAATAGCACCTTATATTTAAATAAACTTTCGAAAGAAGGGGATTCAGTTACGCAATACAGTTGTTCGGGTACGCCAGTAGATTGTGTGAAATTGGCAACCAATGAAATATTGAAACAAAAACCGGATTTGTGTGTTTCGGGGATCAATCATGGATCCAATTCGTCTATCAATGTGATTTATTCAGGTACTATGAGTGCTGCCGTTGAGGCCGGAATTGAAGGAATTCCAGCCATTGGATTTTCGTTATTAGATTATAATTGGGAGGCTGATTTTAGCCCTATTTTACCTTTTGTAAAAAAAATTGCCCTGGAAACCTTGGAAAAAGGACTTCCTTGTGGCGTAATTTTAAATGTGAATTTCCCTAAATTAGCTCAAGAAGAAATCAAAGGAATTAAAGTATGCCGACAAGCTAAAGCCCAATGGGTGGAGAAATTTGACAAAAGAACCAACCCTTTTGGAAAAGATTACTATTGGCTTAGCGGTGAATTTGTGAATCAAGATAAAGGAGAGGATACCGATGAATGGGCTTTGGGGCAAGGCTATATTTCAGTGGTTCCTGTTCAATTTGATTTGACTGCACATCATGCTATACAACCTCTTAATACCTGGAATTGGAATGAATAAAGTAACTTTTTTTTATGGTTTAGCCCTAGGTTTATTAGTGGCTTTTGTTGGTTGTTTTCTGTTTGTTACTTTTTTTACTGATTATGAATTTACAACCGGAGTTGCATTTTTAAAAGCGCAAGGTTTTTTAGGGAAATTAATAGCGATAGGATCGTTGCTAGATTTAGCGCTTTTTGGTATTTTACTCAAGTTGAATAAAGAATTGATGGCTCGAGGGGTTGTTTTTTCTGTTTTTATCTTAGCGTTAGCTACCTTGTTTTTTTTGTAGTCAAAAGATTTCTTTTTTGTTTGTCATAGGTTTGATGCGAAGTGAGTTAGAATTTTAGGATGGTGAAAAAAGAGGGGTTTTAGCTTTTTGTGTAAATTCTTAATAAGAAAAGATTGTAGATTATTTAAGTATTTGTTAAAGAATAAGTTAATTATTTATTTTAATTTTATACTTTGTAATAATTTATGTTTCACTTAATATTTAAAATATGAAAAATCTATATTTATCTAAAAGTTTAATTAAAACTTTGTTCGTATTTTCTCTCTTTTTTACGATTTCTTTGATTTATGCTCAAACTACTCCAAAAAAGAATGACATCATCCCAATTGATTCTACTTATTTTGCCAAAGACCGACTGAAAGGAAAGGTAGTTATTATAACTGGAGCAGCCCGAGGTATTGGTCGAGCAACAGCAATTAGGGCATCCAAAGAAGGCGCATCTGTAGTGATTGCAGATTGGTTAGAAAAAGAAGGAATGGCTACAGCCAAAACAATCGAAGCCAATGGTGGGAAAGTTTTATTTGTAAAAACAGATATTAGAAGCACCGAAGATTGTAATAAATTGGTAGCCGAAACGATTAAAAAATTCGGAAAATTAGACGGAGCAGTATTGAATGCTGGCGTTATGGATGGAATACATTCTGGAGATCCTTTAAATTATGACAAACAAACGGCTCTACTTCCAGCAGCGGTTGATGCAGCTACTGACGAATATTGGGATTTTGTTATTGATGTTAATACTACTGGGACATTTAAATCTATGCGTTCTGTATTAAAGCAATTGTTAAAAGAAGGTAAAGGAGGTGCCTTAGTTACCGTTGGTTCTATAGCCGGACTAACAGGTTTAGCAGGAAATCCAGCTTATGTTGCTAGTAAATATGCAGTAAATGGATTGACCAAAAGTGCTGCTATTGATTATGCTCCATTTGGAATTCGCGTGAACTCCGTAAACATGGCAGCAACCAAAACTCCAATGACTGATAAAGCCTTCGAATTTGTAAAAGAAGTGAAAAAAAGAGGGATTACCGGAATGGGTGGAGCCAAAACAGAAAGTTTATTAATGCTCAATGATAGCAAACATAGAATGTCTACTCCTTGGGAACAAGCCTCAGTTATTTTATTCCTTTTGTCTGATGAGGCCTCAAATTTAACAGGAGGGACTTACGCCACTGATGGTGGATGGACCGCCTATTAATCTGAGATAACATGCTAAAAAAATATAGCTTATTGCTATTATTGGTTCTTTTTGGAGCCAATATGGCCTTTGCTCAAGAAAGCGGTAACTTTTTGGAAGGAGAAAATATTCAATCGGTTTTTATTGAATTTGAAAATCCCTTGGAGGACGAACAAAGTCAAAAAAATTTAAAAGCTAAAATTGACATGCTTTTTCCAGTGTACCCACAAAGTACCGTGCGAACCATTTTACTGGATGCTTATGCGGCCAAAGTGAGACAATTGCCGGAGGTTGAAAACGCTTTTTATGAAGTTAGACCTTCTCTTACAGGTGATATTATCGTTACTTTGAAAGTGAAGTTGAGTAGCGACCTAAAAGACAAACCTGCCAAGAGTGGAGTTTTAGTGGGAGGTAATGACTTTCCAATGCTGTATATGGATAATAAATCGTTGCTCACTACTCGATTTGCCTTGGCCGAAATGTTGTATTCCAATAACAATTCTTGGTACGGTAGGGATGATGCTATGTTACAGGGTAATCCACTTGTAAATGGACCTGCTGGTAAAGGGTACACGGGTTGGGGAGAAGCGTGGGCTTCGGCAGGCTTGTACGGTATCACTACATTGTCTAATAAACGCAATATTTATTTGTATGGTGGCGCAAGTGTCATAATGAGTGGAACAGCGGGTAGGGAATTGTTTACTGATGTGTCCCGAATTTATACTGCTTTTGATGATGCTTATGTTGGTTTTTTTGGGACAAAATCCTTAAAAAACGGGAATTTATTTAGTTATAACTTTTCGGTGGGGAGACAGCAGTTTACTATTGGTAATGGTTTTATTATCAGAAATACTGCTTCTAACGGAGGAGATAGAGCCGGGTTACAACTCAATCCAAGATGGGCAGCCGATTATTTAGGATTGGCTACCATCAAGTACAACAATTGGATGTTGCAAGTTTTTCAAATCAATCCGGATGAATTACCTGTTATCGATTCTCGAACCGTGATCAATGGATTCAATACCGAATACGGTAATAATCTTGGGCATAAATTAGGGTTTACCTATTTGAATGTTTCTCGATCAGACTTTGGCTACTACACACCTACGGGTGATGTGTTTAGACGTAACGGACTTAATGTGTATAACATAAGGTATTTCAAAAATTTAACGCAAGGAAGGCCAGGTCTTTTAATTAAAACCGAGTTGGCTCACGAAACGAATGCAAATTTTGATATGTCGGCCTTTGCGGGTTATGCTGAAGTAGGTTGGAGTTTTGCCAAAGCCAAAGCGTCTCCTACTTTCATGTATCGTTTTTCCTATTTTTCTGGAGACGATCCTACTACCAAAACATTCGAAAGGTGGGATCCATTATTGACAGGAGGAAATGGAGAAGATTGGGTATTGGGGGCTAATCATTTTAAAATTGTGCAAAACAGTAATTTAATCGCTCATAAAGTGCAAGCCAGTTTGCGAGTAAGTAAAAAAGTAGAATTGGTGCCGCAGTATTTTTATTTTCAAGCCGCTAACAACAACAATGTAGGAGGAAACCCTGCTTTGAGTTATATGCCTAAAAAAGAATACGGTCAGGAAGTCAACTTAACTTGGAAATATTTTCATTCTAGAAAATGGTATTTTCATGGACATTTTGCACAAACTTTTCCTGGAGCTGGTGTAAAAGAAGCCTTAGGAGGCGATGCCAAATCTTGGTTTAGTGCCATGTTATTTTTCAGATATTCGTTAAATTAAATCGAGTACAAAATGCGAGAATAGACTCGTTTTACTTCATATCATTAGCAAGAGGCAAGGGTTTTTATTACCTTTGCCTCTTGTTGTTTAGAGTAGTTTTTTATTATTTTTAGCGACCCAAACAGTGTTCTTGAATGCACTCTGATCATTTATCATGGTAGATTCGTTTGGACATTCTTTTAGTACCATACCTTTCAATTATTTATTTATGAAATATTACATTATTGCAGGAGAAGCTTCGGGAGATTTGCACGGTTCAAATTTGATGAAATCCATTTATCAAGAAGATCCAGCGGCCAATATTCGTTTTTGGGGAGGTGATTTGATGCAAAATGTTGGAGGTACTTTGGTAAAGCATTACCGAGATTTAGCCTTTATGGGGTTCGCCGAAGTGCTTTTTAATTTAAAAACCATTCTGAATAATATTAAACTTTGTAAAAGCGATATCTTGGCATTCCAGCCAGATGTGCTTGTTTTTATTGATTACCCTGGGTTCAATTTGAGAATAGCCAAATGGTCAAAAGCCTTAGGTTTTAAAAATCATTATTATATTTCTCCTCAAATTTGGGCTTGGAAGGAAAGTAGAATTAAGGAAATCAAACGAGATATTGATAAAATGTACGTGATTCTTCCGTTTGAAAAGACATTTTACGAAGACAAGCATCATTTCCCAGTGGCTTTTGTAGGGCACCCATTAATCGATGCGATTCAAGCACATCCTTTGGTAGATGATGTTACCTTTAGAAAAGCAAACGAGCTAAATGATTTGCCCATTATTGCTATTTTACCCGGTAGTCGAAAACAAGAAATCACCAAAATGCTTAGTGTTATGTTAAGTGTGGTTGATGATTTTAAAGGGTATCAATTTGTCATAGCTGGTGCACCTAGTCAGGATTTTTCTTTTTATCAACAGTTTATTACCTCGGATAATATTAAATTCTTGTCTAATAAAACCTATGATTTGTTGCAGCACGCCACCGCTGCATTGGTTACTTCTGGGACAGCTACTCTAGAAACGGCCTTGTTTAAAGTGCCTGAAGTGGTGTGTTATAAAGGCAATTGGATTTCGTACCAAATTGCCAAAAGAATCATTACACTCAAATATATTTCGTTAGTCAACTTAATCATGGATGCTGAAGTGGTTACTGAATTGATTCAAGAAGATTGTACTTCCTCAAGAATTAAGCAGGAATTAGACAAGATTTTGCAAGCCGACCATCGTAAAAAAGTGCTGGACAATTATGCCATTCTAGAAGAAAAATTAGGAGGCAAAGGCGCAAGTAGTACTACCGCACGCTTGATTGTAAAGGAGTTAAAATAATTTAATTCTTTAAATTCTTACTAAAATTTGTATTTTAGTAGGATGAACTTACTACGTTTCCCGCTTTTCAAATTCAGTATTGGCTTTCTAATAGGTCTAGTATCGGCCTATCATGTGTCGTTTACTTTCTTTTTTTTGATGGGCTTGACAGTTGTTGCTGTCCTTCTTTTTTGTATTGCCTATTTTTTGGTTACCAAAAATGACGTGTACCATTGGGTTTTTGATGGATCGGCACTTTGGCTTTCTATTGTGATAGGCATTAATGTTTTAACTTTACATACCCAAAGTAATTCCCCTTTTCATTACAATCAAGATCCATCTATTTATAAAAGTCCCCACGAGATTAAGGTGGTGATCAAAGAAAAACTAAAGAGTAACACGTTCAGCGATCGTTTTATTGTTTCGGTTGAAAGTATCAATGAACGCCATCAAACGGGGTTATTACTGCTGTACTTACAAAAAAACAATAATGCAAAACAGCCTATAGTTGGGACACGACTTCGCTTTAATTCGGTGATAGTTCATCATGCATTGAATAAAAATCCCAACCAATTTGACTATGCTACTTATTTAAAAAACAAACAAATCTATGCCCAAATCTACTTGGTTCCCGAGGAGATCAGCTATCTGTCTACCCCAGAGAAATCCGTGTGGTATTTTGCCTCTAGTATAAGGGACAAAATCGTAGATAATCTTCATAAAAGTGGTTTTGATCCTAAAGCTTTGCCTGTTGCCATGGCCTTAATTTTGGGGCAGCAGCAAGATATTGACCCTAATATTGCCAAAGATTATCAATATGCTGGAGCGGTACATATATTGTCGGTTTCTGGATTGCATATCGGAAGTCTAGTTTTTTTTATCCACTTTTTGCTAGGGCCGATTCCTAATACCAAAAATGGACGTTTGTTAAAGTTGATAATTTCCTTATCACTGTTGACTCTCTTTGGTATTTTGGCAGGTTTAGCAGCGTCGGTAGTGCGTTCGATCACTATGTTTGCGATTCTTGCGATTGGACAGTATTTGAACAGAAGTACTTCTATTTTTCATACTTTAATGGTTTCCATGGTATTGATTTTACTATTTCAGCCCTATTTTCTTTTCGATGTGGGATTTCAATTGAGTTATGTGGCTCTTTTTTTTATTGTTTGGTTGCAACCCATGCTTACCTTGTTGTGGTCTCCTAAACATAAGATACTTCAATTTTTTTGGGACTTATTGACGGTTTCATTTGCGGCACAGATTGGAACATTTCCATTGAGCGTGTATTATTTTCATCAATTTCCAGGTTTGTTTTTTGTGACTAATTTACTCGTGCTTCCACTTATAGGAGTAATCATGTTTCTGGGTGTTGTGGTAGTAATTATCGCTTATTTTAGTACTGTACCTTTTTGGATTTTCAAACCACTAGAAATGGGGATTTCGTTTATGAATGCCATCATTCATCAGGTGGCTTCTTTTGAAAGTTTTATTTTTGTAGATATTCCCTTTAATGCTTGGTTGTTCTGGACAAGTTTTATGTTGATTTTTGCCTTTGTGTTCTGGGTCAAAAGGATTACGTTTTACCGAACAGTAGCAATTTTATTTGCCATAATCCTTTTTCAGATTTCCTTTTTTATTATCAAATTGAAGTACGAGTCAACCCAAGAATGGATAGTATTAAACACCACTAAACAAACGATTGTTTGCGAACGCGTGGGGCAAAAAGTGGCAGTGTTTGCGAATCAAAAAGACAGAGAAAATATCCTCAAAAATACGGCAGTTCGGAATTATGTAACCGCCACATTCAGTGCTGTTTCAAAAATCACTCCCTTAGGTAATGTGGCTTACTTTCTAGGGAATCGTATTCTTATACTGGATAGTACAGTGGTAAAAATCCCCTTGATGCCTGTTGATATTGTACTCATTACTCATTCGCCAAAAGTCAATTTTGATCGCTTGTTGCAAAGTTGTAATCCCAAAAAAGTAGTGGTCGACGCTTCCAATTATAAGTCGCTAGTGACAATGTGGAAAAAATCGTGTAAACAAAAAAATATCCCTATTCACGTGACTAGTGAAAAGGGATACTTTGCGTTGAAAAAATAATTAACTAGAATGGTATGTACTTACGCTTTTTTCTTTCCTAAGAAACCATTGGCTACAGCTAACCATGCCGAAGGACCTCCTGCAACATAGCCAGTACTACCAAGACCCTCAAAATTTGTTTTACCGTTTTTTGTGGTCGCTTTTGCAAAGTGAAGGGTTGGATAACCTTGTATGCCAAACGCTTGTTCTAATTCCGCGTTTTGTTTTTTGATTTCCGCGGTTTGGTACTGTTTTCTTGGATAATCTAATTCAACTAATACAACATTTTCTTTAGCCCAAGTAGTAAATTCAGGTGTTTTTAAGACCTCTTTTTGTAAACGAATACACCATCCACACCAATCACTTCCTGTAAAGAAAAGTAACAAGGGTTTATTTTTTTTGTGGCTCTCTGTAATGGCTTCTTTCATATCAGTGTGCCATTTTAATTCATTTGATTGATTTTTATTGCCTTTACTTTGTGAGTGACCTTCTAAGGTGCAAAAAGTAACCAATAAAATGAGAATTATTTTTTTCATAGTGATTTAGTTTTGTACAAATGTAAAAATATTTTTGAGGTGTAAATGTCGGCTATTTTACTTCTTGCATTAATTTTCTAACCAAGGGCGAGAGCAAAATTAATAAAACACCAGCAATTAAGGCATAAATGGCCAATTGCAAATAGCCATTAGCATACACATTCAGTTTATCAATATTTGATGCGTTTTCAGAAGCTTCGGCAATATTTGCGCCTAAAATTCCAGCGAAGTACTGTCCATAAGCACTGGCCAAAAACCACATACCCATAATGACTGCTTGTGTTTTGGCCGGAGATAATTTGGTCATAGCAGACATACCAATGGGTGATAAACATAATTCACCCAACGTAATCACAAACCATCCAAAAGTAAAAATCCCTAAAGAAGTTCTTCCAAAACCATCTGCAAAAAACTTGGTGTAATAAAACACCCAGAACCCTCCAGCTAAGAACAAAAAGGCGAGTCCAAATTTCACCACTGTATTGGGTTCAATTTTTCTTTTGTTGAGCCATAGCCAAACAAGTCCTACTAAGGCGGCAAAGCCAATTACGAAGAAAGAATTGGCAGAGTTGTTCACGCCATTTGGACTTAATACAACACCTCCGATAGTGTTGTTCAAATTATTCACGGCAAACAAGCTCAGTGAACCACCACTTTGTTCGAAAAAAGCCCAAAAGAAGACTGAGAAAAGAATGAAAATCAAAGCAGCCCATAATTTCTTGTTTTCGGCTACTGAGAAATTTTTCATTTCGTAAAACAAATACATTATCGAGGCAGGGCCAATGAAAATCATAAAATAATCGGTATAGGTCGTATTGGCGACCATCACAATAATCAAAGGGATGATAAGTAATGAGCCAGCATACGTTATCCATTCTAATTTTTTTCTTTTGGCAACAAGTATTTCTTTTAAAGGTGAAAGTCCGATAGGGCCTAAACTTTTTTGGGTTTGGGTAAAAGTCAATAAACTAATAATCATTACGATGGCTGCAAAACCAAAACCTACGTTCCAACGCAAGTGTTCTGGAACAATAGCTTGCCACATAGATCCTTCGGCCACGGCGATACAAATATATCCACCAATTAAGGCGCCTAAATTTACGCCCATGTAAAAAAACGAGAATCCTGCATCACGTCGTGGATCATTTTCGGGGTATAATTGCCCTACCATTGAAGAAATATTAGGCTTAAAAAAACCGGTACCTACTATGGTAAAACCTAGGCCAGTAAAGAAAAAATTCTTCGGATCTAGTGCCAAAATAACACTGCCAATTATCATTAGAATCCCGCCCCAAAAGAGTGATTTTCGAAGGCCTAAAATTTTATCAGCAAACAATCCGCCGATAAAAGTAAAGGCATATACCCAAGCTTGCGTAGCACCATATTGTAAATTGGCCACACGTTCATTCATTCCTAAATGGCCAACCATAAAGACGACCAACATGCCTCGCATACCATAGAAACAAAAGCGCTCCCACATTTCGCTGAAGAATAAATACCACAATTGTTTCGGGTATTTTCCTTTAAAATTTTGTATTTCTTCTAACGTTATATTCGATTTCATGTAATTCTTTTCCGTATTATTAATTTATTCCTTTCTCTTTCATTACCGCATTAAGACGCTTTAAGATTAGTAATCCCAAAGCTGTAGCAAAAAGTAATAATAAAGCATTTACAAGGAAAAAATTAGCCTTGTTTTCATAATCATACCACATACTTGCCAATACTCCCGAGAGTTTGTTTCCAATTGAAATTGATAAAAAGAAACCACCCATCATTAAGGCCGTAAGGCGAGGTGGGCTTAATTTTGAAACGATAGAAAGTCCCATAGGAGACAAACATAATTCGCCTATTGTAATTACTCCATAGGTACCAACCAACCACCAAGGCGACACTTTAACCGCTCCGTTGCTGCCAAAATAGACGGCCAAAGCCATTACCAAACACGACAAAGAGGAAATAAATAATCCCAATACAATTTTGGATGGTGTACTTGGTTCTCTGCCTTTTCTTCGCATGAAGGCAAAAAAGCCAACGACAAATGGCGTCAAAATTATAATCCAACCCGGATTAATAGATTGAAATAATTCGGTATTGATTAACGAAACTTTCGCGTCAGGCTGTGCGTCTAAACTAGCTTTTTGAGCCTCAGAGATGTTCGAAAAGTATACTTCCTTACCTTGTACTTTTACTGGATTGTTATTGGCGTCTTTTACAGCTTGAAATTGTGCATCGTATTGCTGCACTTCTTTCGTAGCATAATCTTTTTCTTCAACCAAATAAATTGCTGATAAGGCCTTTTCAGTGGATCCTGTAACTTGTCTATCGGTATAATAATTGGCCCAACGCGTTAGTGCCGTTCCGTTTTGTTTGAACACAGCCCAAAACAACATACCCACTGCAAAAATAGCCAGTAAGGCGCCCAAAGGACGTTTGTCTTCTTTGTTGGCTTTCGCATACAAACTAATATAAAAAATGATCACAGGCACACATGCAAAAATAAACGCATCGGTCGAATCGCTCTTGAAAATAGTACCAGGAATCATCCAACCAATAGCACCACAAATAATAGCAGGTAAGAAAACCACTCCTAATATACGGCTTAATGAAATATCGCCTTCCTGGACAGGTTTCATTACATTGGCACTTTCGAGATGTTTGCGACCAAACGAAAAGATGATTAATCCCAGCAACATTCCTACACCAGCAGTAAAAAAGGCCGCGCCCCAACCGTATTGATTGCGCATAAAAGCAGCAATAATATTACAGATGAATGCCCCCAAATTGATCCCCATATAGAAAATGTTGTATCCAGCATCCTTGTTGGCTTTGTATTCTTCAGTCGAATATAAATTCCCAACCAAAGTCGAAATACTAGGTTTGAAAAATCCGTTACCAATAATAATCAAAGCCATCGAAATGTAAAAAATCGTCACATCATGAAAGCCAAGGCCAATATATCCAATGGCCATCAAAAAACCACCCAAATAAATCGCTTTGAAATAACCCAAAAAGCGGTCGGCTAAATAGCCTCCCAAAAACGGTGTCAAATAGGTTAAGGCAATATAAGTACCAAAAATATCATCTGCATTTTTGTCCGAAAAAGCCAAACCTCCAGTCGAGGCAGGATCGATCATATAAAGTACAAAAATTCCGATAATTAGATAGTACCCAAAACGTTCCCACATTTCGGTAAAAAACAAAAAGGCTAATCCTTTGGGGTGTTTATTATTCATAACAAAATCATTAAAATTCAATATCAAAAATACATTTGTGTTTCCTCAAAACCATTGTAAATTCCTCTTTTTAGAAGCAGTAGTATATGGTTTTAAAGAAAATACCGTCCCGGTCTTCGCTATATCTTTGTCTAAAAAAAGCAAAGGATGCCGCTGCGATTGGGGCTAATGTTAAACCATTTTTTTTAGAACACCAATAGCTACTGAGGCTCATATATATTAAAAACACCTACTTAGTCTCTAAGCAGGTGTTTTTAATGGGTAACAATACTTAACGAATACCGTGCATCATCTTTTTCAAAAATGGAGTCAAGGCAAATAGAATCAAGGAAGCGATTCCAGTTAAAACCACAAATACCATAAAGAATTCGAAAAGGTTATGAATTTCAAAACCTGCAAAAACAGGATTATTTGGACTGATTTGATTAGTGTCTAATAACTGTAATTGTTCTGCTGTTGGTACTACTTTTTTGTCCAAAACAGCTTGCAAATCGATACCTAATTCTTTTGCTTTATTAAATTTGTCTCCTGTAGCTGGCAAGATAGAACCTAGTGTTCCAGCCAAAGCATAACCTGCAGCATTCGATAAAAAGAATACCCCGTACAGTAATGAAGAGAAACGTTTTGGAGATAATTTTCCAACCAATGATAATCCAATTGGTGATAAACACAACTCAGCACAAGTTTGAATCAAGTACAATAAAATCAACCAATAGATGGCTAATAAACCATTGTTACCTAAATCTTTTACATTGTGAGCAATAATAAAATAACTGATAGCGATTAATCCTAAACCAAAAGCTTGTTTCATTGGAGAAATAGGTTCTCTTCCTTTTTCTCTTAATTTATCCCAAAGTAAACTAAACGGAACGGCAAACATCACCACAAATAATCCATTAAAAATTTGAACCATCGAAGGAGGCATATTCCAACCAAAAAAGTTCCTGTCGGTTTGGTTATCAGCAATAAAAGTTAAGGAAGAACCGGCTTGTTCAAAAGCAGCCCAGAAGAAAATCACGAAAAAGGCAACAATATAAATAACCAAAATACGATCACGTTCCACCTTGGTCAAAGAAGTATCTGAGATGATTAGACCAGCCAAAGCCAATCCACTAGCATAAATGATAGAATAAATAATATTTTGACCTAAATAAAAATGGAAAGCCAATCCTAAACCTACAAATCCTAGGATAGCTAAAAGTAGCGCTTTTGATGAGAATACAGCAACTTGAGATTCTCCTTCTTCAAAATCGCCTGCTTCATTTTTAGAAGGTAAGCCTCCAATAGGTCTTCCTTCTGGTGTCACTACATATTTATCTTTCAAGAAATAAAATACGGCTGTACCTAAAATCATCGCAATCGAAGCGGCTAAAAATCCCCATTTGAACGCATGAATATCTCGCAATCCATCAACATCTTTAACATCACCAATAAGTGGGCAAATCAATTGACCTAAAAAGGCCCCTAAGTTAATTCCCATATAGAAAATAGTAAAAGCGGTATCCAATTTGCTTTTTTCTTGTTTTGGATACAAACTCCCCACCATACTTGAAATGTTTGGCTTAAAGAATCCGTTTCCGAAAATGATAATTCCTAATGCTACCCATAATAAAGTATTAGCCAAAGATCGATTAGGTTCAAATATACTAGCACTAAAAAACAAAAGCAATTGTCCAATGGCCATCATTAAACCGCCTAACATAATACAGTTCCTGTTGCCAAAAAAACGATCCGCAATAAAACCACCCAACATAGGAGTTAAGTAACACAATCCAAGGAAACCACCATAAATTAAGGAAGCATCGGCTTCTTTCATCAATAAGGCATTCACCATAAATAGCGTTAAAATGGCACGCATTCCATAGAAGTTGAATCGTTCCCACATTTCTGTTCCAAACAATACCCAAAGTCCTTTTGGATGTGCTGTTTTTACTTGTGTTTCTGTCATTTTTGTTTTTATATTAAGTTTGTTAGGTTTATGTTATAAATTTTCAAGTATAAAATTAGTCATTTTGTTATACAGTTGAATTCGAGTTGCACCTCCAAAAATGCCGTGATTTTTATCAGGGTAAATTTGCGAATCGAATTGTTTGTTGGCTTGAATCAACGCTTCCATCATTTGCATGGTGTTTTGAACGTGAACATTATCATCTGCTGATCCATGAATTAATAAATATTTCCCTTTTAACTTTTGAACATGATTAATAGGAGAGTTGTTATCATATCCTGTCGGATTTTCTTGTGGGGTTTGCATGTAGCGTTCGGTATAGATACTGTCGTAAAAACGCCAATTGGTTACCGGAGCCACGGCAATCGCCATTTTGAACACATCATTTCCTTTCAAAATACAATTGGAAGCCATGAATCCTCCATACGACCAGCCAAAAATACCAATTCTGGATGGATCTACAAAAGCATACTTGCCAATGGTTTTGGCAGCATCAATTTGATCGATAACTTCGTATTTTCCTAATTCTTTTTGGGTTACTTTTTTAAATTCAGCTCCTTTAAAACCAGTTCCTCTGCCATCCACACAAGCTACGATGTATCCTTTTTGAGTCAAGGATAAAAACCAATAATCATTAGCATCTAACCAATCATTGGCTACTTGTTGTGAGCCTGGTCCTGAATATTGAAACATAAATACTGGGTACTTTTTGTTCGGATCAAAATCTTTGGGTTTAAAAAGCCACATGTTTAGCTCTACACCTTTTTCTGTTTTTAACACCGAAAATTCTTTAGTAGGTAATTGGTAGGCTTTTAATTTATTAGATAATGCTTCGTTATTTTCTATCACTTGTACTAGTTTTCCCGATTTGCTTTCGTTTAAAGAATAAACAGGAGGTTGCGTTGCGCTTGAAAAACTATGGATAAAATATTGAAAATTTGGACTAAAAGTAGCTGAGCTTGTTCCCGTATTTGAGGTTAATCGAACTTTGTTTTTGCCATCTAAACCTATGCGATACACGTCGCGGTTGATTGAGCCATTTTCAACAGATTGGTAAAAAATAGTTTTGGTTTTTTCGTCGAAGCCATAGTAATTAGTTACTTCCCAATTGCCTTTGGTGACTTGGTTTTTTAACTTGCCAGCAGCATCGTAAACATAAATATGATTGAAACCATCTTTTTCGCTGGTCCAGATAAAACTGTTGTCTTTTAGAAAGGTTAGGTTGTCTGTAACATCAATATATGCGTTGTCTTTTTCGTTCAAAACTACTTTAGAAACTCCTGAATTACCATCGATAAACAATAAATCTAAGTTGTTTTGATGACGGTTCAAGACTTGCGCCGATAATACGTTAGCGTCGTTTGTCCACTGTAATCGCGCAATGTAAAAATCAGAGTAAGTGCTTAGGTCAACTTTTTTCTTTGCTTGCGTGTTTACATCATAAAGGTGCAAGGAAACAACGGCATTTTTTTCTCCCGCTTTTGGGTATTTGAAGGTTTGTGTTGTAGGATATAAATTTTTCTCAAAAATGCTCATCGAGAATTCTGGAACTTCCGATTCGTCGAATCGAATAAAGGCTATTTTTTTGCTATCGGCACTCCAATCAAAGGCTTTTACAAAGGCAAATTCTTCCTCGTAAACCCAGTCGGTAATTCCGTTGATGATGCTATTCTTTTTTCCATCTGAAGTAATTGATGTTGTCGTTTTTGAAGCGATGTCGTAAACAAACAAATTATTGTCTTTTGCATAAGCAATTTTTTTTCCGTCTGGTGAAAAAGTAGGCTCTTGCACAGGAAAATCAAATAATCGCACCAGTTGATTGGTTTCGATATTGAATAAAAAACACGTAGCGGTAAAAGAATGGCGGAAAATAGGTGTAGTGCCGTTGGCAATTAGGATTGATTTTTCGTCTTGGCTAAAACTGTAGCTATCAATGCCGTCATTTAGTAGAGGAAAATCTTTGGTGTCTAATAAAGTGCGAACTTTTTGAAGAGAAGCATAGTTGTACAAATCGATTTGCTTGCTTCTGTTTTCTCTGTTGCTATTCAAAACCGTGTATTGGTTTGTGTTTTTCATAGCCTGTAAAGCGTCCATTCCTTTGGCTCTAAACGCCCCTGAATAAATGGATTCTACTGTTATTTTTTGTTGTCCTAAAACGGTGAACACACTAACGAAAAATAAGAGAGACAATAGTTTTAATTTCATAAAATTTCAGAGATTATTTGTGCTAATTACTGTTGTTGGTTTTTACTACAAAACCGACTGTACTTTTGAGTTATATTTAAAACGACGCCAATTTTAATAAAAAAAAAGCAATAAATGGTCATTTGGTGTGTTAAAACTTAGTAATAAATATAAAGTAACTTATTGAATAATGTGTCTTTCTGAACTCTTAAAAAAAAACCAAAACCGTATATTTGCGAAAATTAATTTTAATTGCTTGAAAATGAATAATACTATCGCTGGATTTTCTAAATTGTCTAAGGATGAAAAAATAAACTGGATTGCTAATCATTATTTTGCCACTCCTGACGAAGCGATTGAAACGGTTAAGAAATATTGGAATTCAGACAAAGTGTTGCAGCAATTGCATGATGAATTTATTGAAAACACGATATCTAATTTTTATGTACCTCTTGGGGTTGCGCCAAATTTTTTAATTAATGGAAGGAACTATACCATTCCTATGGCTATTGAAGAAAGTTCTGTAGTGGCAGCTGCTTCAAAATCAGCTAAATTTTGGGCTACTCGCGGTGGTTTTACAACAACAGTTGTTGCTACCGAAAAAATTGGACAAGTACATTTTTTATTTTCGGGAGATGAATCGAAATTGACTTCCTTTTTTACTAACATTAAATCCTCTTTCTTTTCAGATACAGTGACGTTGACCCAAAACATGCGACAACGAGGAGGTGGTATTTTGAATATTGAATTGAGAAACAAAACTGATTTGATTCCAAATTATTATCAATTGCATGTCACTTTTGAAACCAAGGATAGTATGGGAGCTAATTTTATTAATTCCTGCTTGGAACAATTGGCTAAAACCTTGAAGAATCAAGCAAACTCCTATGATTTGTTTTCTACCGAGGAAAAAGAAATCGAAGTGATTATGAGTATACTTTCGAATTTTGTTCCCAATTGTTTAGTGCGAGCTGAAGTGTCTTGCCCGGTTGAAGATTTGAAAGAAAAACATATTGAAAATCCCGAAGTATTTGCGCAACGATTTGTTCAGGCCGTTCGTATTGCTGAAGTGGAGCCGTATCGCGCCGTAACCCACAACAAAGGAATCATGAACGGCATCGATGCTGTGGTGATCGCCACCGGTAATGATTTTAGAGCCGTTGAAGCGGGTGTTCATGCGTATGCCGCCAAAAATGGAGGGTATTCAAGCTTATCACACGCAACCATAGAAAATGGGCATTTTCGATTTTGGTTGGAAATTCCTTTAGCATTGGGCACCGTTGGCGGACTAACCGGTTTGCATCCTTTGGTAAAATTTTGTTTGGAAATGCTTGAAAAACCATCGGCCCAAGAGTTGATGGAAGTTGTAGCAGTAGCAGGTTTGGCACAGAATTTCGCAGCCTTGCGCTCTTTGACTACAACTGGTATCCAAGAAGGACATATGAAAATGCATTTGAATAACATATTGAATCAGTTTCAAGTAACTTCTGATGAGCGTAATAGCATCAAACAACATTTTAAAAATGAAACCATTTCTCATAGTGCAGTAGTTCGTTTTATCGAAGATTTACGAAATAAGCAATAACGTCATGAAGCACTCTTTTTATAGTAACGGGAAATTATTGTTAACAGGCGAATATCTGGTCTTGGATGGCGCCAGCGCTTTGGCTTTGCCTACAAAAATGGGACAAAGTTTACAGCTAATACCACAAGAGAACAAAAGCATACATTGGAAAAGTTTTGATGCTGATGGAAGCCTTTGGTTAGAAGAAAAGTTTGAAATTGCCGATTTTTTAAATTTCAAACCTGATGCTGAGGATTCAGTTAAAAACACCTTGTTGCACATTCTTCATCATGCGACGCTTTTAAAGGGGAAAGATTTTTCGTTTAACTCAGGTTTTCAAATCGAGACGCGACTCACTTTTCCTAGAAAATGGGGTTTAGGAACGTCTTCAACCTTGATTAATAATATAGCACAATGGTTTCAAGTTGATGCTTTTGAATTACTCAAGAATAGTTTTGGCGGTAGTGGTTATGATATTGCTTGTGCTCAAAATGACACGCCTATTTTTTATCGTTTAGAAGAAGGCTTGCCAAGCGTAACACCTATAACATTTGCGCCGAAATTTACTTCTAATTTGTATTTTGTGTATCTCAATCAAAAACAAAGCAGCAAAGAGGCTATTGCGGCTTACTTTAATAAGAAGCATCAAAATCTGAATGATAATATCAAAAAAATAAACCAGTTAACTTTGGCTGTTGCTACAGCTCAAGATCTGCTTTCTTTTTCTCGAGCCTTACAAGTGCATGAAAACGAATTGAGTACTATTTTAGAGATGTTGACGGTTCAAGAAGCTCTTTTTGCTGATTTTGAAGGTGTCATTAAAAGTCTAGGGGCTTGGGGAGGCGATTTTGTTTTAGTTGCTTCAGAAGATAATCCAACGAACTATTTTGTTGAGCGAGGATTTGATACTGTTATTCCATATAAAAAAATGATTTTATAAAAACACACACCCGTTTCTAGTAGTTAGAAACGGGTGTTTTTTAGGAATGCTAAATCAATAGCAGCTGTAATGTTTTCGATAAGAAATTTATCTTCTGGCCCAAACATCTACTTCTGCTCGGCTACCTATTAAGTTTCTAGTTCTGTATTCAAAACGAATTTTGTCTATTCTTCTTTTGAAAGATAGGTTGATAACTCTAGATTCTCCGCCATCTTTAATGTTGTTTCGCAATTCTACATCTTGCTTTTGTCCATTTTCAAAATAGATCGTCATTTTATTAAAGTTGACGGTATTTTTTCTAACCATGACTTTAAGTGCAGAATAACTACTTCTGCTTGATGGTCTAAAATCATCTTTTTCACCTGTTTTTTGTACGGTTTGTGTTCCGATTTTTTCCCATTGGCCGATTTTATTGGATGATCCCCAATTTTTGTTTTTGTCTCTGTTGCCTTGAGCTTCTACGGATGGTGCAAAAAGAGCTAATCCTAATGTGATTACCGCTAGTTTAAAATATTTTTTCATTTTATTGTTTAAGTATTAGACTTCTATTGTTAAATATTTGACAAATGTAATAAAATACCGAAACCCGTGGTTGTTATTAATTTTAAATTAACAATATTAAGTGGTTTTTAATAATTATATCGATTTTTTTTCTTTTTTAAAATTTGATTTAGATTAAAAGTGATTTTGTCTAATTTACAAATAAAGAGGAGATAAAAAAAAGCCTTCTCGTTTTTACTACAACAAGAAGGCTTTTGATTTGATTTTATTGAAATGCTTTGATCTTACAATCCGAAAGCAGCTTTTACTTGGTCTACAAAATCTAATTTTTCCCAAGTAAACAAATCTACAGTAACGGTTTTTGTTAATCCGCCTGGAGCAGAGAACGTTTTGGTTACGGTTTCTGGAGTACGTCCCATATGTCCGTAAGCCGCTGTTTCGCTATAAATAGGGTTTCTTAATTTCAATCGTTGTTCGATGAAGTATGGACGCATATCAAAAATTTCTTCAACTTTCTTAGCGATTTCACCGTTAGTCAAATTCACTTTTGAAGTTCCGTAAGTTTCGATGAAAATCCCCATTGGTTTAGCTACACCAATCGCGTAAGAGACTTGTACTAAAATTTCGTCAGCTACACCAGCAGCTACTAAATTTTTAGCAATATGACGAGTTGCATAAGCCGCACTACGGTCTACTTTACTTGGGTCTTTTCCTGAGAAAGCACCACCACCGTGAGCGCCTTTTCCACCGTAAGTGTCTACAATGATTTTTCTTCCAGTTAAACCAGTATCGCCGTGAGGTCCTCCAATAACGAATTTTCCTGTTGGGTTGATGTGGTATTGGATTTTATCATTGAACAAATGAGCGTGCTCTGGATTTTTAACGATAATTCTAGGAATCAAAATATCAACTATATCTTTTTTGATTTTAGCTAACATAGCAGTTTCTTCATCGAAATCGTCATGTTGTGTAGAGATCACAATCGCATCGATACGAGTTGGTTTGTTATCATCGCTGTATTCTAAAGTTACTTGAGACTTAGCATCAGGACGCAAATAGGTGATTTCATTATTTTCGCGTCTCAATATTGCTAATTCTTGTAGCAATTTGTGCGATAAATCTAGTGCCAATGGCATGTAGTTTTCGGTTTCATTGGTAGCGTAACCAAACATCATTCCTTGGTCACCCGCTCCTTGCTCTTCCTTGCTAGCTCTATCAACTCCTTGATTAATATCAGCTGATTGTTCGTGAATAGCCGAAAGAATACCACAAGAATTGGCTTCAAACATGTATTCGCTTTTAGTGTATCCAATCTTACGAATTACTTCACGAGCAATTTGTTGTACATCTAAGTACGTATTTGATTTTACTTCACCAGCCAAAATTACTTGACCTGTAGTTACTAAAGTTTCACATGCTACTTTGGAGTCTGCATCAAAAGCTAAAAAGTTATCAATTAATGCGTCTGAAATTTGATCAGCAACTTTGTCTGGATGTCCTTCACTTACAGACTCTGACGTAAATAAATAAGCCATAATAATTTGTATTTTAATAAATTAAGCGAGAAAAGTGAGATTGCTTGAAAAAACTAAAGGGGGAGTGTTCCTGCTTTAGCATTTTTTTTATACCGAAATAAGTATCAGTATTCATAATGAATGGTTCATTATGAAGAGGTTGCAATCAGTTCAAATTTTTCCTCTGTATTCGGGCGCAAAGGTATGAAACCATTTTTAATTTCAAATTAATCTTTACTTTTTTTTAAAACTTGTTAGGTTTGTGTTGCTCTGGAGGTCAATTTGTTAGTTTTGCAGTAAACGCTTCTTAAAACTTTGTAAAATGTTTTGCGGTTTGAAAAAAACATTGCACATTTGTGAAAACAAAAAACAAATAAAATGAATTTAGTCTCTTGTAAAATGATGAAAGCCATTCAGGATCATTCCTGCGGGTTGCCTATTGCACGTATTTAAACTCATTCAAAATATAGCAAAAGCCTCCCGCCAAAAACGGGAGGCTTTTTTATTTATACAAAAAAAATAATAATTAAAATTTGAATCTTATGAAACAGATCATCCAACAACAGTCCAAATCTCTAAATGTCAAGTCTATTAAGAATGCCAAGGCAATGGTTATGTGTATGATTGAGATGTGCTGATTCTGAAAGTAAGTTTATAAATAATTTTTTTAAACCCTTTTGGAACTATTTCTAAAAGGGTTTTTTGTTACCAAAACGATTAAAAATACAATTAAAAAAAATTAAAAAATGAGTACTACTAAATTCGCCACCAAGGCACTACATACAGGACACGATACGACTAAGACTGCTGGAACACGTGCGGTTCCTATTTTTCAAACCAGTTCTTATGTTTTTAATAATTCTGAACACGCTTCTAATTTATTCAGTTTGTCAGAAGCGGGGTTTATTTACACTCGATTGAATAACCCAACAAATGATATTTTAGAACAACGTTTAGCAGCGTTGGAAGGAGGTATTGGAGCTGTAGTTACCGCATCGGGTACAGCTGCAATAGCTACAACTTTATTGGTACTCTTAAAAGCTGGGGATCATATTGTAGCTTCCAACAGTTTGTATGGAGGGACATATAATCTTTTGAGTGTGACTTTGCCAAGACTTGGAATTACTACGACTTTCGTTGATCCATCGGAAGCGGTGAATTTTACTAAAGCCGCTACAGAAAATACGAAAGTCTTTTTTGCCGAATCGTTAGGGAATCCAAAATTAGATGTTTTGGATCTAAAAGCTATTGTAGTTGAGGCTCAATCGCTTAAAATTCCTTTCATCGTGGATAACACTGTTCCTTCTCCTTATTTGCTCAATCCGATTGAGTTTGGCGCGAATATTGTAATTCACTCTTTAACGAAATACATTTCTGGAAATGGAACTTCGTTGGGAGGTGTAATTATAGATGCTGGAACTTTTGACTGGAGCAGCGGAAAGTTTCCTGAGTTTACAGAACCTTCTGCAGGCTATCACGGTTTAGTGTATCACGAAGCGTTAGGGAATGCTGCTTTTATCGCCAAAGTTCGTATCGAAGGATTACGAGATTACGGAGCAGCACTGAGTCCGTTCAATGCTTTTCAAATCATTCAAGGCCTAGAAACTTTGCCCATCCGAGTCCAGAAGCACAGCGAAAACGCCTTGGCCTTGGCCCAATGGTTAGAGCAAGAAGATGCCGTTGCTTGGGTCAATTATCCAGGTTTGTCCTCGAGTAAATATTACGATTTGGTAACGCGCTATTTACCTAATGGTCAGAGTGGTATCGTAACTTTCGGACTCAAAGGAGGATTCGAAGCAGCGAAAAAAGTAGCCGATGAAACGAAGCTTTTTTCACTCTTGGCCAACATTGGAGATACGAAGTCGTTAATCATTCATCCAGCGAGTACCACACATCAACAATTGTCCGATGAAGACCAAGTAACAACAGGAGTGACCAAAGATTTGATTCGACTCTCGGTCGGATTAGAAGACATAGAAGATTTAAAAGCCGATTTAAAAGCTGTGTTCGATAGCTTTTCAGATTAAAAAAAGATAAACATATAAAAAACAATCATCATGATAACAAATATAACCTTCCGCACAATAGTTTCTTTCTTTAGTAGAAAAAACATCAAAAACAAAATAGAAAAAGTAGACCAAACCGTACACGAGTTGATTCATCCACGTTTTATCATGGATAAATCAGAAGAAACAGTAAACAAAGATGCCAAAAAATCAATGTTGTTTCATATGTATTCTAACGAAAACGATACGCTTTTCATTTAAAGAATATACCATTCAATAAGCTAACAACAACCAAGTTCACAATTGATTTGTAACTTGGTTGTTGTTTTAAAAATTTGCGTGTTAAAAAAATAAATAGTTACTTTGCAGCTTTAAGTTCACAAACGTATTGAAATGTTATAAAGAAAGGCGGAGGGATTAGACCCAATGAAGCCTTAGCAACCCTTCGGAAATCGAAGAAGGTGCTACATTCTATTCGCCTAGCGAAAAAGATAACGCAACAAAATACCTCTAGTCTCCACTAGTTTTTCTTTCTAATATTCCAAATACAAATCAACAACATCAAAGATTTGAGATTGGAAAATAAACCCAACATACTTACCCTTACTAATTTTACCACCGAAAGTGGTGCTTTTTATGCTACCCTAAACTTAAGTTATCAAGTTTTTGGACCCGCTTTGCATACCGCTCCAATTGTGGTAGTAAATCACGCGTTGACAGGAAACTCACAAGTGATTGGCGCAACAGGCTGGTGGAACGATTTAATTGGACCTGCAAAAACTATCGACACTCAAAAATATACGGTTCTCGCCTTTAATGTTCCAGGCAATGGTTTTGATGGGAGTGTAATTGAATCCTATTTGGATTTTACCGCTCGCGATGTGGCACAGCTTTTTAATTTAGGTTTGCAACAACTCGAGATTAATCGTGTTTATGCCATTGTTGGAGGTTCTGTTGGTGGAGGAATTGCTTGGGAAATGGCTGCTTTATCGCCACAACTCGCTCAGCATTTAATTCCAATTGCAACGGATTGGAAGGCGACCGATTGGTTGATGGCCAATTGCTATTTGCAAGAACAAATTCTTAATCACTCCTCTCGCCCTATTGAAGACGCAAGAATACACGCTATGTTGTGTTACCGCACTCCAGCATCGTTTGAAGCTAAATTCAACCGAACGATTAATAGCGAATTGGGTGTTTTTAATATCGAAAGTTGGTTGGCGCATCACGGAGAGAAATTGCAACAACGGTTTCAATTGGCTTCTTATAAATTGATGAATCAGTTGTTGAAAACCATTGATATCACTCGCGGAAGAGGTTCTTTTGAAAGTGTGGTAGCGCCCATAACGGCAAACATTCATATCATCGGAATCAATACCGACTTGTTTTTTACCCCAACGGAAAATCGAAAAACAAATCTAGAATTGCAACAATTACAGCACCAAGTATCGTATCAGGAAATTGATTCTATTCACGGACACGATGCTTTTTTAATAGAATTCCAACAGTTGAATCGTTTGCTTGCAACGGTTTTTGAATAGTTGAAGAAATGAGATTCCACTAAAAGTTCTTTTGGAATTTTGCGTGAGGGATAGCAGCTGGCTACCAAAGTAGCGCGTATAGCCCGACGCTGTTACAAAAAGGGGCTTTGTAAACGGTGCTATAAATAAGCCCCTTTTTGTAACAGGGTCACGCCCAAATTAAAATGAGGGGAAATATAAAAATGAAGTAAATAAAAGGAGTTGAATGACTCGTAAAATATAATAAAATGAAGATATTAAAATTCGGAGGAAAATCATTGGCCAATGGAGAAGGACTTCAAAAAGTTTTGGCAATCCTTACTGATAAAGTGTTGAAGGGTGAAGAATTTGCCGTTGTAGTTTCGGCAAGAGGGAATGCAACGGATGAGTTGGAAGATTTGTTAGCGATTGCGTCTAAGAATGAAAACTACAAACCTTTGTTCGAGAAATTTAAAGCTTATCAACAAGCGGATTTCTCAACGGTGGATTTGTCGGAGGAATTTACCGTGCTCGAAAAATTGTTCGAAGGAGTAAGTTTGATTGGCGATTATAGCGAAAAAATCAAAGACCAAGTCTTGTCGCAAGGCGAATTGCTATCGGCCAAATTGATTACGGCTATTTTGAAGCAAAAAGGAGTCAATGCCAATTTTGCTGACGCTAGAGCATTGATAAAAACCGATGGAAAATTTGGTGATGCGCAACCTATTGAGCAAATTTCTAAGAAAAATGTGGTGCAGTTTTTTAAACAACACAGCGATAAAGTCAACATAATTACTGGTTTTATTGGTTCAAATAACAAAAACGAGGCGACTACTTTGGGAAGAAACGGAAGTAACTACACGGCATCACTTTTTGCGAATTATTTGAATGCATCCGAATTGCAGAATTTTACGCACGTGGATGGAATTTATACTGCCAATCCAGAATTAGTAGAAGATGCTAAAAAAATTGACTTTTTGTCGTTTAACGAAGCCAATGAGCTAGCCAATTTTGGCGCTACTATTTTGCACGCGAAAACTATTATTCCACTTTTGGAAAAAAATATTCCGCTGCGAATTTTAAATACGTTCAATCACGAAAACAAAGGGACTTTGATTACTTCGAATGCTGGAAAGGAAGGAATTAAAACGCTTTCGGTTTTGGAGAATGTGGCTTTGGTCAATTTAGAAGGTCGAGGTTTGCTTGGAAAAACGGGTGTTGACGCGCGTATTTTTAGAGTGATGGGCGATAATGATATTAGTGTAAGTATTATTTCGCAAGGGTCATCTGAACGTGGTATTGGCTTGGTTGTTGCCGCAGACAAAGCGAGTAAAGCGATGATAGAATTGGAAAAAGAATTCGAAAATGACTTTTATTCCAAAGACGTAAATAAAATTTCTGTTACCGATGAAGTTTCTGTAATCTCGATTATCGGGCAGGATTTGAGTACGTTTCACAAACCTTACACGGCTTTAATCAAAAACAAGATTGTTCCGATTTTGTTCAATAACACTGTGACTGGGAAAAACGTGAGTTTGGTGGTGCATAAATCTGAATTGAACCGAGCGTTGAACGTAATCCACGGGGAAATTTTTGGGGTTTCGAAGAAAATTAATATTGCAATTTTCGGACACGGATTGGTAGGAGGAACGTTGATTAACCAAATTTTGGAATCGGCAGATGCGATTGAAAAACGCAAGGACATCCGATTGAATGTTTTTGCGATAGCCAATTCTAAAAATGTGTTGTTGAATAAAAATGGAGTATCACCGAATTGGAGAAACGAGATTCAAACGCACGGGCATTCCTATACTATTGATGAGGTAATTGCTTATGCCAATGAACATCATTTAGAGAATTTAATTGCCATCGATAATACGGCTAGTGCAACTTTTATTGAAAATTATATTCCATTAATTGAAAGCAGTTTCGACTTGATTTCTTCTAATAAAGTGGCCAATACATTGAGCTATAGTTTTTATAAGAAATTGAGAAAGGTTTTGGATGAAAATCAAAAAAGTTATTTGTACGAAACCAATGTTGGTGCAGGTTTGCCTTTGATTGACACCATCAAATTGTTGCATTTGTCAGGTGAAAATATCACCAAAATTAAAGGGGTATTTTCAGGTACGTTAAGTTATTTGTTCAATAATTTTTCTGCCAAAGATGTTCCGTTTAGCGAAATTTTGAAAGAAGCTATCGACAACGGTTACACGGAACCCGACCCAAGAGAGGATTTATGTGGTAACGACGTAGGTAGAAAACTATTGATTTTAGCCAGAGAGTTGGATTTGCAAAACGAATTTGATGAGATTGCTATTCAGAATCTGATTCCAGAACATTTGCGCGAAGGCGATGTGTCGACTTTCTTGAATAAATTAAAAGAGTTCGACCCTATTTATGCCAAAATAAAAGCGGAACAGCAACCCAACCACGTTCTGCGCTATATTGGGGAACTGTCTGGCGATTTGCAAAACGACAAAGGAAATCTAGAAGTGAAATTAGTTTCCGTACCTTCGGATACCGCTTTGGGAGGTTTGAAAGGTTCGGATTCCTTCTTCGAAATTTACACCGAATCTTATGGCGATCGACCTATTGTGATTCAAGGAGCAGGAGCAGGTTCGGCAGTGACAGCGAGAGGTGTGTTTGGAGATGTTTTGAGGTTGTCGGATAAAGGGTAAAATCAGTCATCAGTAGTCAGTTTTTAGTAATCAGTTTTTTAATAAAATCCGTTGAATTCGCGTTTAAAATCCGCGACATCAGCGTTCAAAAAAGCCAATAATGAAAGTAACATTAAACAGAGTAAACGAAAATTTCCATTTCGAGTTGAAAAATGACAGAGGTCATCTAGTAAATGTAGATGCGCGTCCTGAATTCGGTGGAAATGATATGGGACCGAGTCCAATGGAAATAGTATTGATGGGGGTTGCAGGTTGCAGCGGCATCGATATGATTTCAATTTTGAAAAAACAACGTCAGCAAATCACCTCTTTCAAAGCTGAGGTAGAAGGAGAACGCGTGCAAGTGGGCGAAGCCAAACCATTCAAAGACATCCACGTAGTGTTTTATTTGGAAGGTGAGATTATCCCCGAAAAAGCGGCTCGTGCAGCACAACTTTCTTTTGAGAAATATTGTTCTGTTTCCAAAACATTAGAACCAACCGCAACTATTCATTACAAAGTGGTTTTGAACGGAGAGGAATTATAAATTATTCAAGCAAAAAAAACACAGATTGCACAGATTTACACAGATTTGTCAGTTTGTTTTTAAAATTTAAAACAATAAGAATTTGTGCAAATTCGTGCAATTCGTGTTAAAAACAAAAAAATAAATGAACGAACAAGATTTTGGTTTTGAAACCCAAGCCATTCGCGGTCAGATAGAACGAACACAATATTTAGAACATTCGGTGCCTTTATATTTAACGTCAAGTTTTGTGTTTGAGGATGCCGAAGATATGAGAGCCTCATTTGCAGAAGAAAAAGAGCGCAATGTATACAGCCGCTACAGCAACCCAAACACTATTGAGTTTATTGATAAAATTTGCAAAATGGAAGGCGCTGAAGCTGGTTATGCTTTTGCCTCAGGAATGGCTGCTATCTATTCTACGTTTGCGGCTTTGCTGAAGTCAGGCGATCATATCGTTTCGTCGAGCAGTGTTTTCGGAGCTTCGCATTCTTTGTTTATGAATTATTTCCCAAAGTGGAATATACAAACGACTTATTTCGATATTAATCAACCAGAGACGATTGAGAGTTGTATTCAACCCAACACCAAGATTCTTTATGCCGAATCTCCAACGAACCCAGCTATTGATATCATCGATTTGGAATTATTGGGTGCCATTGCCAAAAAACATAATTTGATTTTGATTATCGATAACTGTTTTGCTACGCCATACATTCAACAACCTATCAAATGGGGAGCGGATTTGGTGATTCATTCGGCTACTAAATTAATTGATGGACAAGGAAGAGTGTTAGGAGGAATTACCGTTGGAAGGTCGGATTTGATTAAAGATATTTATCTTTTTTCTCGTTTGACAGGACCTTCTTTGTCGCCATTTAACGCTTGGGTATTGTCTAAAAGTCTAGAAACTTTGGCGGTTCGTGTTGATAGACATTGTGAAAATGCTTTGAAAGTGGCGGAGTTTTTGGAAAATCATCCTGAAGTCAATAAAGTGAAATATCCTTTCTTGAAATCGCATCCGCAATACGAAATTGCCAAAAAGCAAATGAAATTGGGTGGTAACATCGTGGCCTTCGAAATCAAAGGTGGACTAGAAGCAGGAAGAGCCTTTTTGGATAAAATAAAATTATGTTCGTTATCACCTAATTTGGGAGATACTAGAACTATTGTAACCCATCCAGCTTCTACTACGCATAGTAAATTATCTGTTGATGAGCGTTTGGCGGTTAGCATTACTGATGGTTTGGTACGTGTTTCCGTGGGATTAGAAACCGTAGAAGATGTGATTGCTGATTTAAATCAGGCGTTGTCATAAAAAGTTTTAATTATTGATTCACATACAATAACCCACGGTTGAAACTGTGGGTTTTGTGTTTATATTATTAAAAAGTATACTTTTGTTACATAATAAGGTAAAGATTGCTTTATGTAGAATCAGCAATCGGTAATCGTCAACCCCAATTAATTATGCTTTCAAAAAAAACGAAATACGGAATTAAAGCCCTTACTTTCTTAGCTCGTCGAGAAGATAACACGCCCGTTCAAATTGCCGAAATTGCTAAAGCAGAGCATATTTCTTTGAAGTTTTTGGAAAGTATTTTATTGCTATTACGGCATTCGGGTTTTTTGGGTGCCAAAAAAGGAAAAGGTGGCGGATACTATTTAATTAAAGAACCTAAAGACATTAATATGGCTAAGGTTTATCGCATACTCGAAGGACCTATTGCCTTATTGCCTTGCGCTAGCCATAATTTTTATGAACCCTGCGATGACTGTAATGACGAAGCCACATGTGCCGTCCGAAAACTGATGATGGAAGTCAGAGACAATACTTTGATGATTTTAGAGAACAACACCTTGGCAGACATTGCTTTTTAAAAAAGGAATCTTAATTCTGTCAAGTCTTGCAAACTCCCCCTTCGGGGGTTGGGGGGCTAAAAAATCAATTTATACCCAACAAAAAACAGCATCATTGCTATGGCATTTCTTAGGAATAAATCTGGAACTTTTCCACTGAGCATGCTTCCTATGTAAATTCCTGGTAGAGACCCCATTAATAATTGCACTAATAGTCCATAGTCCATATTGCCCATAGATGCGTGACCAAAGCCAGCCACAAGCGTTAAAGGAACGGCGTGTGCAATTTCGGTACCTACTAATTTTGGGGTAGGTAAAAGTGGATACAAAAAAAACAGCGTTACAGTTCCCAGGGCACCAGCACCAATAGACGTCAATGTCACTGTTGCACCTAGCATCACTCCAATAGCTACAGTTAGAAAATTTTGAGTCTTACTTTCACTATGAAATTTATCTCCTGCGTGTTTTTGAGAAAATACCAATAATTTCTTTTTGAAAATTATCGCAATAGAGGTGATCAATAACGCCCAGCCTAGACTGTATTTGATGATGCTATTCAGTCCCGAAATATCAGCCTTAAAACTTTCTAAAATCCATAAGGTTACAGTAGCAGCAGGTAAACTTCCTAGCGAAAGCCATCCCACAATGGTCCAATTGATATTGCTTTTTTTATTGTGAACAAATATCCCTCCCATTTTGGTAAAAGCTGCATACAATAAATCAGTTCCTACAGCAGTTGTTGGAGGAATACCAAACCAAAGCAATATAGGAGTCATCAATGAACCCCCACCAACACCTGTCATTCCTACTACAAAGCCAACTACTAAACCAGCAATTACAAAACCTATTTGAAAATCCATTAATTTATTTTTTTTTGGCAAATATAAATAAATTTATAATAATCCTATGGATTTAGTAGAATATAATTTGCGGCTATTTAAAACAAGTTTAACTAGTTTTTGTTTTTTTAATTTGACTATTTTTGAGGTCTAAAATTGTTACTTTTCTCCTTTTTCAAAAGAATTTTATTCCATGCCTTTATACAAAACTATAGTGCTTTCCGGAACAACCTCGCTTTATGTTTGGCATATAACTGAGCCTTTTTCAGCATTAGAGGAACAAGTAACTTTAAACCCAATAAGTCTCCAAAGGCTCGATAGAATGAAGTCACAACTGCATCAGCGCGCCTTTTTGAGTGTCCGGAAATTACTTGCCGTGGCAGGTTATACAGATTTTGATTTGTTTTATGATGCTACGGGAAAACCACATTTAAAGGATGCAA
Organism: Flavobacterium succinicans LMG 10402; assembly: GCF_000611675.1. Taxonomy (GTDB): domain Bacteria; phylum Bacteroidota; class Bacteroidia; order Flavobacteriales; family Flavobacteriaceae; genus Flavobacterium; species Flavobacterium succinicans. Next base: position 69,416 of record NZ_JATV01000003.1, read on the forward strand.
AATATATTTCTATCACCCATTCACACGAATTTGCGGCTATTATTGTAAGTGATCAAGCTGTGGGCATTGACATTGAATTGCAACGAGAAAAAATTATTAGAATAGCAGATAAATTTGTGGATACCGAAGAGTTAAGTAGATTAAAAAGCTTTTCTATTGATGATTTTGTTCGAATATTAACCGTTAAATGGGGTGCCAAAGAGGCCATTTTCAAAATATGCAACGAGAAAGGTATTAGTTTTAAAAACCACATCAAAGTCAGTCCATTTGAGTTAGACAAAAAGGAAACTACTGCCATTTTGGATTTCGAAAAAAAGCAGCAATGTTTTACTATTTGCTTTGATGAGTTCGATTCTTTTACTCTAGTTTATGCTTTTGAAAATAATTATATTTGTATAAAATAAAATCAGTTTATTTGGTCTTAAAAACCCAAAAAGAATACGAAATTCCATCTGAACTAAAAAACAACAAAAAACTAACACATGAAAACTCTAGTTAAAAAGACTGTTTTTAAATCTAATGATGAGGTTATTGAATTGATGTTGGAAAGCAAAAAGCAATCTAAAATCGAAAGTCAAGAACGCTATAATACCGAAGAGTTTCAAGAGATTTTGAAAAAGTTACGCCAGTTGAAAAAAGAAAAAAAATGAGTTATCCTTTTTTATTTGATGGTGGAACTAATAATAGTTATTTTTTTGAAACGGAATTGGAAGTTGTTTATGAAATAAAATTTCGTCCTTCAGATTACTTGTTGGGAAATCCAAAGGCGCCTTACGCTCACTTAATTTTTGAATTTATTATTGAAATTGTACATAATCCTCTGGGAAAGAATCCTCCTTTAGACAAATTAGTTTCAACCACGATTTCTGATATTTTAAAAGATTTTTATTTAAAAAAAGAGCAATCTATCTGTATATATATATGCGATTCATCTGATGGAAAACAAGAACTTCGTAGACGAAAATTTGATAATTGGTTTTATACGCATAATCAATTTGGATTGGTCAAAATAGACGAACATATCCGTGATTCTAAAGGAATTTATTACCCTATTTCTTTAATTATTCAAAGAAATAATCCTTATTTTTCAGAAATAATTGATGGATTTAGTCTGCTTGCTTCACTAAGCAATGAAGATAAATAATCGTCATTAATAAATATCCCAAAAGAAATAATGACTACAATTTATCAAGATATTCTGTCGGCAAAAAAAGAAAGACGCAAGCTCCTTGCCATTCTTCTCGACCCCGATAAAATTGATTTGAATACGGTTCCTGCGTTAATTCAAAAAGTGATAAACTCTCCAGCCACACACGTTTTTATTGGTGGAAGCCACGTAACTCATAATATTATAGACGAGTTAATTCTAAAGATTAAAAGCAGTTGTGAGTTACCTATTGTGCTTTTCCCTGGCAATCCATCTCAAATTTCTATTCATGCTGATGGCATTTTATTTTTGTCCTTACTATCGGGTCGCAATCCCGATTTTTTAATCGAACATCAGGTAAAAGCAGCGCCAATGCTCAAAAAAACCGACTTAGAAATTATTCCTACCAGTTATCTTTTGATAGAAAGTGGCAACGAAACGGCAGTGGCTCGCGTGAGTAAAACTACACCCATATCACGAATCGATGTCGAGGCCGTATGTAATACCGCGATGGCAGGCGAAATGCTAGGGCATCAGCTCATTTACCTCGAAGCAGGAAGCGGGGCAAAACAATCGGTTCCATTAGAAATGATTCGAGAAGTTGCTAAAAACACCACTATTCCACTAGTTGTTGGCGGAGGTATTACCTCTTTGTTAGGGATACAAAATGCGTATGAAGCAGGAGCTGATTTGGTAGTAATCGGAACGGCTTTTGAAAAAAATCCTTCTTTTTTTGAAAACAAACACTACACTATAAACAATGATTGATTATTTTTTTGCACAATATAAAGACTATTCCACACTGATGGTTAGTATGGAACTCATTGCCATTTTTTTTGGTTTAGCCAGTGTTTGGTTTGCAAAAAAAGATAATATTTTGGTATTTCCAACGGGTTTGGTTAGTACTTCAATTTATGCCTATTTGCTTTGGCAATGGGAGTTATTAGGCGATTCGATGATCAATGTGTATTATTTTGTGATGAGTCTTTATGGTTGGTATCACTGGACTCGCAAAAAAGGGGATGAAGTAGAATTTCCGATTTCTTATATCAATTCCAAAGAAAAGATATATGCTATTTTAATTTTTGTAATGACTGTAGTATTTGTAGTACTAGTTTATCTTTATTTTGGTAAATTTACAAGCTGGTATTCCTATGTAGATACTTTATTGACGGCTATTTTTTTCGTTGGCATGTGGTTAATGGCCAAACGGAAAATTGAAAATTGGATCTTTTGGATCATAGGTGATTGTATCTCTATTCCGCTTTATTTTGCTAAAGGGTACACCTTTACTTCATTACAATACGTTATTTTTACTATTATCGCCTTTTATGGTTATTTAGAATGGAAAAAAATCTTAAACAGTTCAATGAAGCTGGAGCTTCAGAAATAATACGAATTGCCATTTTTGGGCCTGAGTCTACAGGTAAAACTACTTTGGCAAAACAATTGGCGGATCATTACCAAACCGTTTGGGTCCCTGAATTTGCTCGTGACTACTTACAAGAAAAATTAGATAGTGGTCTTGGAATTTGCGACATTGATGATATGTTGCCCATAGCTTACGGTCAAACCAAATTAGAAAATGAAAGTGCGGCTATCGCTAATGGATATTTGTTTTGTGATACCAATTTAATGGTGACCAAAGTGTTTTCGGAGCTGTATTACAATTTTTGTGATTCACTCCTAGACAAAGCAGCGCGTACTCATCAATACGATTTGTTTTTTCTAACAGACATTGATGTGCCTTGGGAGGATGACGGTTTGCGTGATAGTCCTGAAGGAAGAGAGTCTGTTTTTTCAGTTTTCAAACAATCACTTATTGATAACAAAAAACCATTTATTACTCTAACTGGAGATAAAGAAACCCGACTGAATAAAGCCATCGCTATTATAGAAGAATTACGAAAGGCTAAAAAAATGGGAATCGACTCTTTGGATTTTGTGCAAATTTATGAGCATGGTATTCCGATAGCGAAAGTGCAAGAACAACTGACCATTTACAAAAATGGAATTGCCAAAACCATTTTAGACAGACCAGCAACTATCGGTGATGGAATTATGCATTTGTCTACGGAGGAGTTTGTTGAAAAAGCTACTTTTTTTAATGCTAACAAAGCCTCTTTAAAGTTGAAAAAATTAGTGCCAGCTTCAGGAGCAGCAACACGTATGTTCAAGTTTTTGAACGAATTTTTAAAGGATTATGATCACGACACCGAAAGTATCAACGCTTATGTCAATAGAAAGCGCGATTTAGAGCTGTCCCTTTTTATTGTCGGAATGGATAAGTTCCCGTTTTTTAAAGCTATTGATAAACGACTTCGAGCTGATTTTTCCGATTTTGAGTTTTGGTCAGCGGATCAGAAGAATTATTATTTTGTTACTTATTTATTGCATTCGGATTATTTTGATTTTGCCAGCAAGCCCAAAGGTGTTTTGCCTTTTCATGACTATATTGATCATGTAGCCACACCTTTTGAAGAGCATCTAAACGAAAGTGTGGCCTATGCTGCTGTGCAACAAAAAAGTTACTTGCATTTTACGATCACTCAGGCACATCAAGCGTTATTTGAAAAATTAGAACAAGAATTAAAAAGTAACATCGAAGCGCAATCTAATGTAACTGTTGAAATTGGGTATTCGTATCAAGATAAATCTACCGATTCTGTAACAGTAGATGCCAACAATCATTTGGTAAAGAACCAAAACAATCAACTTTTATTTCGTCCAGGAGGGCATGGTGCTTTAATTGAAAACCTTAATGCTTTGGATGCTGATATTGTTTTTATCAAGAACATTGATAATGTGATTCAAAATCATAGTGACGCTATTGCCTTATACAAAAAAGGATTAGCTGGGATTTTATTAGAGTTGCAAATTCGTGTTTTTAAATATGTAGAAGCCATTTATCAACAACAAGTCAGAGAATCCGAAGTTGATGAAATCGTGACTTTTGTTCAAAATGAATTAAGTATTGAGTTTGTCAAAGGGTTTCCAGAATTTACATTTGAAAATAAAATAAAAGAATTAATACGTGTTTTAGATCGTCCTATTCGGGTTTGTGGGATGGTAAAAAATGAAGGAGAGCCTGGTGGCGGGCCGTTTTGGGTAATTGATGGTAAAGGAAAGATGAGTTTGCAAATTGTTGAATCTTCTCAGATGGATCTAAAAAATGAAGAACAGCAGAGAATTTTGGATAATGCCACTCATTTTAATCCAGTAGATTTAGTTTGTGGCATTAAAAATTACAAAAACCAAAAGTTTGATTTAAGTCAGTTTGTAGATCATAATAGCGGATTTATAGTAGAAAGAAAGTTAGGAAGCGACACCATAAAATCCTATGAATTGCCTGGGTTGTGGAATGGAGCTATGGCCAAGTGGATTACCGTTTTTGTTGAGGTTCCAATGGTGACTTTTAATCCAGTAAAAAATGTAAACGACTTACTTAAGCCAGCGCACCAGTTCCATCAAAATTTATAGTATGGAAATAAATCAAATCGTCAAAGAATTGCAATTTAAGGCCGTTAGAAGCAGCGGGGCAGGAGGGCAAAATGTAAACAAAGTTGCTTCTAAAGTGGTTTTAACTTTTGATTTGAAACAATCTCAAGCCTTAACCGAGGTAGAGAAAATAGTATTAGAAAGCAAATTAGCCAGTAGATTAACGTCAGAACAACTCTTGATTTTGCATTGTGATGAAGACCGAAGTCAGCTTAAAAACAAAGCTATTGTGATCAAACGTTTCCTAGCGATAATCCGCAATGGATTGTTTGTTCCCAAAGAAAGAAAAGCCACTAAAATCCCAAAATCGGCCATAAGAAAACGCATTAAGGATAAAAAGAGTTTGTCAGATATAAAACAATCTAGACGAAAGCCCGATTTTTAGTAGTTTCAAAAACTTTAAACTTTAGACTTGGAACTTCAAACAAATGATTTATATTTGCCCCGTCTCAAAGGGGTGCTCTAAATAACGAGCTGAGATCATACCCAAAGAACCTGGGCGGGTAATGCTGCCAAGGGAAAAAATGACAAAATTATAGAGTCTACGCTATTGTCTTGTCATAGAAACAAATCATTTATTAATTTAAAAACAAAAGAATAATTCCCCCTTTTATTCGTAAAACTATTTACGGATGAACACTATCATTACATCAAAAAGGCAAAAGCCAAAAGGCAAAAGCCAAAACCATTCCAGTAGAATATTTTTTTTACTTTTCACTTTTCACTTTTCACTTTTTACCTTTGCTCAAGTACAAGACACCACCAAAGTCAATCAATTGGATGATGTTTTGGTTTCGGCAGTGCGTGTGACTTCTAAAACTCCAGTTTCTTTTAGCAATTTGACTAAAAAACAAATCCAGTTCCGCAATTTGGGTCAGGACATCCCAACGCTTATGAATTATATGCCTTCTGTAGTTACTACTTCTGATGCTGGTAACGGTATTGGCTACTCAGGAATACGCGTGCGTGGTAGCGATGCTACTCGCGTAAACGTTACCATCAACGGAATTCCGTACAACGATTCTGAAAGTCACGGTACGTTTTGGGTGAACATGCCTGATTTTGTTTCTTCGGTAGAAAGTATTCAGTTACAACGTGGTGTGGGGACTTCTACCAATGGTTCAGGAGCCTTTGGAGCGAGCTTGAATATGCTAACCGATTCTTATACCAAAGAAGCAAGTGCTGAAATTGCTAGTTCGGCAGGGAGTTTTAATACGTTTAAAAATACGGTTAAATTCAGTACCGGTTTACTAAACGACCATTTTGAAATCGCAGGACGTTTATCTGTTTTACAATCTGACGGATACATTGACCGAGCGAGTACGGATTTAAAATCGTATTTCTTACAAGGAACTTATGTGGGGAAAACTACTTTGCTAAAAGCCTTGGTTTTTGGTGGAAAAGAAAAAACATACCAAGCTTGGAATGGGATTGATGGAGAAACCTTAAACAATGATCGTACCTTCAATTCGGCAGGAATCTATACAGATGAAGCAGGAAATACTCGTTTTTATGATAATGAAACCGATAATTACCAACAAGACCATTCGCAATTGCATTGGAACGAAAGATGGTCGGATAACTGGAGTTCTAATTTCGCTTTGCATTATACCAAAGGGAAAGGCTATTACGAAAATTACAAAGAAGACGCTAAGTTTTCTAGTTATGGTTTGAATCCGATTGTTATTAACGGAACAACAATTAACAAAACTGATTTGGTACGCCAAAAATGGTTAGACAATGATTTTTATGGTGCTACTTTTTCTACTAATTATACTACCGATGCCTTGCAATTAATTTTGGGTGGAGGTTATAATAAGTATGAAGGCCTTCATTTTGGAAAAGTGATTTGGGCGCGTTACGCTTCTCAAAGTGAATTGGGAGACCGATATTATGAAGATTTTGCTACGAAAACTGATGGGAACTTTTTTGCCAAAGCCAATTATCAAGTAACAGAACAATTGAGTTTGTTTGGAGATTTGCAATACCGTCACGTACAGTACAAAGCTGATAGTCCAGAAACAGGTTTGGTCAATGACACCTTTCGTTTTTTCAACCCAAAAGCTGGTTTAAATTTTAAGGTTAATGAGGCGAATACTTTGTATTTTTCGTATGCAAGAGCTAATAGAGAGCCTAACCGTACAGATTATGAGAATGGTAATCCAAAATCAGAAAAATTAAACGATTTTGAGTTGGGTTGGAGGTTGAATACCGAAAAAATACAATTGAACACCAACATTTATTATATGGCATACAAAGATCAGTTGATTTTGACCGGAAAATTAGATGATGTGGGAAATCCTATTCGTTCGAATAGTGATAAAAGTTACCGATTAGGTCTTGAGGTAGACGCTACTATTGCGCTGTCTGAACAATGGATGATGCGTCCTAACTTTACTTTAAGTGCCAATAAAAATGTGGATTTGAATATCACAGGCACAAATTTTGGAACAACAGATATTGCTTATTCTCCTTCGGTAATTGTGGGGAATGTATTGGTGTTTTCGCCTATTAAAGCCTTGCATTTGTCTTTGTTGCAAAAATTTGTAGGTGAGCAATTTATGAACAATATCGAGTTGCCTGCTGCAAAACTGGCTGATTATTTTGTAAATGACTTTAATGTGAGTTACACGTTCAAGCCCAAAACAATCTTCAAAGAAATTGTGTTAAGTGGATTAGTAAATAATTTTTTGGATAAAAAGTATGTGTCCAACGGTTATATGTATGACATTTATCCTTCTTATTACCCACAAGCAGGAATTAATTTCTTAGCAGGATTGAATTTGAAATTTTAATTTTTAGTTTACTTATTTTCTTAGAATCCAGTGTTGTTATGGCACTGGATTTTTTGTTTAAAGAATATGTGAAGTTTTTGCCCGCGTGAGAGATTACTTCACTATGCATTTATTTTCATAGGAGTTCAGTGAATTTCATTTGGAGCTGGCTACCGAAGTAGCGCGGATAGCTCGACAGCTCACCACAAAGGGGGCGACTCACCAGCATGATGAGTGGCCCCCTTTGTGGTGAGGTGGCACGCCCAAATTTTAATTGTATACCCGAATTACGTCTCCGATGATTGTTACTCGGTATTGTTTTAGGGGATATTGTAGGTCGCTTAAGCCAGTAAATAAGCTGTATTCTTTGCTGTCGCAGGGACAAATGGCGTTGATGCCTTTGATAGTTAGGGTAGAGCAATTGCTTAGTGCTTGATTCGGGCAAGCGGCATCGAACGCGTTGAAGCCACTTCCGGTATTAAAAACTAGTATCCCGCGGGCGCCTACACTAGGGATGTAAACCGCATTGCTAGGGAATTTGAGATTTGAATAGGCGGGTAAACTGGTGTTGATGTCTATAGTAAAGGAATAGTTGGGAACAAAGGGGTTTTTATTGGATGGCGCATTGTCGCTACAGCTTGAAATCAGCGCAACTATGCATAGAATTAGCCAATTTTTTATCATTTTTAAAATAGTATTAAAGATTAGTGAAACAAATTTAATTTATTTAACTTTGGATTGGTTAAGGTTAACAATTAATTATAGCATAAAAAAAAATGTAGTATATTTGCGGAAAGAAATCCCGTCCCGATGGGATTTTTTCTATTTATATCATTCAGGTTGTGAACTGTAATAGGTGAGAAAACCAAGGACATGGAAATGGTTGATGTGTGTGAAAACAGAAAACCGCTTAAATTATTTAATACAAAAGTTATGAGTAAAGTATCTTATTATACCGCTGAAGGGCTAAAAAAATTAAAAGACGAATTGGATCACTTAAAAGGGGTGATGCGTCCTAAAGCTTCGCAGGATATTGCTGATGCAAGAGATAAAGGTGATTTGTCTGAAAATGCAGAATATGATGCGGCTAAAGAAGCTCAAGGTTTATTGGAAATGCGCATCTCTAAACTAGAGGAGGTTTATGCTAATGCTAGATTGATTGACGAATCCCAATTGGATGTGTCTAAAGTTTTGGTGCATTCGAATGTGAAGATTAAGAATCAAGGGAACGGAATGGAAATGAAATATACCTTGGTGGCCGAAAGTGAAGCGGATTTGAAAACCGGAAAAATATCTGTAACTTCTCCTATCGGGAAAGGTTTGTTGGGTAAAAAAGTAGGCGAAGTTGCTGAAATTACGGTGCCTAACGGAGTATTGAAATTTGAAATCATTGAAATTTCTCGCGACTAAAAACAATAGTGATGAGTAGTATTTTTACCAAAATTGTAAATGGCGAAATTCCTTGCTATAAAGTAGCAGAAGAGGAGCAATTTTTAGCTTTTTTGGATGTTAATCCGAATGCAGTTGGTCATACGCTTTGTATTCCTAAGCAAGAAATTGATAAGCTTTTTGATATGGATGAGGAATTGTACCTCGGGTTGATGCGTTTCTCAAAGAAAGTTGCTGCTGCACTCGAAAAAACGGTGCCTTGTGAACGTATTGGAATGGCTGTAATTGGACTAGAAGTGCCTCATGCGCACGTACATTTAATTCCGATTCATGAAATGAACGAGATGCGTTTTCAAAATAAAGTTGCTTTGACAAAAGAGGAATTCGAAACTTTGGCAACAAAGATTCAACAGAATTTATAAAATCTTTTATTCATATATTTAAACACGAATAGCAATCTTTGAATGCTGTTCGTGTTTTTTTTATACCAATTCTCAATTATGAAAATCTTTTTTTCTTATTGCCTCTTTTTTTGTGCCTTACTAATCTTTGGACAAACGAAAGATAATTTTGTTTTAATAGACGCAAAAATGGCAAAGATTCCGAAATCGTCTACCAAAAACTCAAAAAGTATTGCCGATTATATTGCTACTAATTTTAAGTCAGAAAATGAGAAGCTAAGAGCTAGTTTTTTTTGGGTGGCATCCAACATTAGTTATGATGTGGCCAATATGGAGAATATCGAATTTAGCGACACTTCGGAACAGAAAATTGATAAAACGCTTAACACCAGAAAAGGAGTGTGTATTCATTATGCCGAATTGTTTAATGCGATTGTGAGTCAGTTAGGCTTTGAAAGCGTAATCATTGAAGGATATACCAAACAATTTGGTAAAGTGGCGGCATTATCTCACGCTTGGTGTGCGGTTAAGAGTGAGGGCAAGTGGTGGTTGTTTGACCCAACTTGGGGTGCAGGCTCCGTAAACAATGGTGTTTTTACCAAAAAGCTCAATAATTTTTATTTTAAAACATCACCAAAAGCAATGTTGGAAACCCATATGCCTTTTGATTATTTATGGCAATTGTCCCGATACCCTATTAGTAATGCTGAATTTATTTCTGGAAAAGTAGTAGTTAATCCAGCTAAGCCTGTTTTTAATTTCGCTGATGAAATAGAGAAGTTAAAACAAAAGACTGATGAGATTAAGTTATTTGAATGTATCACTAGAATTGAAGATAATGGCTTGTCTACAAAGTTAATAAAAGACTATTTCGAAAATAAAAAGAACGAATTATCAGGAAAGAGAAACAATCAAGCGGTTGAAAAATTGAATTTGATTGTAGAAGAAAGTAATGCTGCAACAGCTATGTTCAATGATTTTATTTTTTATAGAAATAAAAAGTTTAAACCAACTTTGTCTGATGATACAATTAGAGAAATGATTGCTGCACCCAAAGCAAAAGTAGTAAAATGTCAAAAAGATTTGGATGGTATTGGCACTCTTAACGATAGCAATAGAGCGACATTGACAGCTTTTCGAAAAAACTTATCCGAATTATTATTGCAAATAGAAGAACAAGAAAAGTTTGTAAACGAGTATTTGAGTAAAGGTAAACTGGCTCGAAAATCGATGTTTAACAAAGTAACTTGGTTCGGTTTGCCTGTAAATTAATCTTTGGATGTCAGAAACAAAAAAGGGGATTTCAAATTGAAATCCCCTTTTTTATATGAACTATGAAATTATTTTTTAAATAAACTGATGACGAAAAGTAGTACCCAAGCACCTCCAGCAGCTATTATAATTTGCCAAAGTAGACCACCACCACCAATTCCTAATTTCCCAGCAAGCCAACCTCCAATAATACTACCAACAATACCCACAATGATATTACCAAATAAACCAAAGCCGCTACCCTTCCAAAGTTGTCCACCTAGCCATCCTGAAATGGCACCGATCAAAAGAAAATACAAAAATTCCATAAGTCTATTTTTTAAGTTATCCCTTAAAATTAATCGAAAAAGAATCTTAAAGCCAATAAAATCAGAATTTTACAAAAATTAACTGCATTACTGTTCCTTTTCCTACTTCTGACTGCAATACTTTTATTGTTCCTTTGTGATAATCTTCAACAATGCGTTTGGTTAAGGACAAGCCTAATCCCCATCCTCTTTTTTTGGTCGTATAGCCAGGCTCAAAGATTTTTTTAAATTGATTTTTTGGAATACCGCTTCCGGTATCTGAAATGGTAATTTTCACAATGTCGTTTTCTTCTTCAATGGCTAAATGTAATTTACCTTTCCCTTTCATCGCATCAATGGCATTTTTAACCATATTTTCTATGGTCCAGCTATGCAAAGTAGGATTCAATTGTACTAAAATGTTTTTTTGAGGTGTCGAAATTGAAAATTCAATCTGCTTAGAAAATCTAGATTGTAAATAGTCATAAGAAAGTAAAGTTTCTGAAACTATATCTTTAGTTTCGAGTTTGGGTTCTGAACCAATTTTTGAAAAACGATCAGTAATGGTTTGCAGACGTTCAATATCTTTTTCTATTTCTTGGGTAGTGGACTCAGCAACTTCTTCGGCTTTTAAAAGTTCGACCCAGCCAATTAAGGACGACAATGGTGTGCCAATTTGATGAGCAGTTTCTTTGGCCATACCAGCCCAAAGTTTATTTTGAGTAGCCATTTTAGTGCTTTTGTAATAATTGAAAACCAATCCGGCAAATAAAACGATAATGAGTAGCAAGGCAACTGGATAGTATTTTAATTGATTCAGTAAAGCAGAATTGCCATAGTATAATTTTTGAATTTTCCCTGGCGCATATGTAATGGTGATTGGATCGTTTTCTCTTTTTAATTGTTGTAAAAAAAGATGCGATTTTTGGGCGTTATTGACGATGGAGGTATCAATATTAACTGTATTAATAATGTGCTCGTTTTCAGTTAAGATAATGGGTATGGAGTTGTTGTTGCTAAAAATCAGCAGCGGTAAATCCACATCGGTATTTTCGTCGGCATTGATTAATGTTTTTTGGGCGTTGGCCCAAAGATTCATTTTGATGCGCTCTTCATTTTTAAAAATTTGAAAAAAAGTAAACGTATTCCAAAGAATTAAAGCCACCAATAAAAAACAGAAGGTGACAATAATCCAGCGGGTGGTGTTGCTTTGGTTAGAAAAGTGCATATGAATTTTTTTAATGGATGCCAAACTGTTGAATCATTGTCAAATAAAGGTTGAATGTAATAAAAACCAAAATGAATGGTGCTTTTTTTATACCATATGCCTTAATTAATCTCTTGATTTAGTGTGAATACTTTTTGTTTCTGCCAAAATTTTAAATGACCGATGCAATTGAAACGATAAAGATAACGCAATTAACTAAAATGTATTTTGGTAATAGTTAAAGAAAACTGAGGATTTTTTAACTATTTTTTTGATCATTATCCTTAGGTTTGGCCGATAAATACCCTTGGTTTTGTTTACTTTTGTGGCTGCAAAATCGCTCTTAAATCTTCGTTTATGGTAAGTATTGATCCAAAAAGCATTTCCACTGCCCAGTTACAGGGGTATTTACAAAGTAGTGTGGGACCAAGGCCTATTGCCTTCGCAAGTACTGTAGATGGTAATGGCACGCCTAATTTGTCACCTTTTAGCTTTTTTAATGTCTTTAGTGCTAATCCGCCTATTTTGGTTTTTTCGCCTGCGCGAAGAGTTCGAGACAATACCACCAAACATACCCTGAAAAATGCGGAAAGTACCGGAGAAGTGGTGATTAATGTGGTGAACTATGATATGGTACAGCAAACATCATTGTCTAGTACTGAATATCCAGAAGGGGTCAATGAGTTTTTGAAGTCAGGTTTTACTCCGATTGCTTCAGATCTTGTGAAGCCTTTTCGAGTAAAAGAATCTCCGGTGCAATTTGAATGCAAAGTAACGCAGATTATTGCCTTAGGTACCGAAGGTGGTGCGGGTAATTTGGTGGTGTGCGAAGTCGTGAAATTGCATATTAGTGAGGCTGTTTTGGATGCTAACGGCGCCATAGATCAATATAAAATTGATTTGGTCTCTAGATTGGGAGGCAATTGGTATTCTCGAGCAAATGCAGGACTTTTTGAAGTTGAAAAACCATTAAATACTTTAGGGATTGGAGTAGACGCCATTCCGGATTTTATCAAAGAAAGCGATTTTTTTGATGGGAATGATTTAGGTAAATTGGGGAATGTAGAAAAAATTCCAACGCAAGAAGAAATTGCTATATTTGTAAAAGAAAATTTTGAAGTCAAAGCTGTATTAAGTGCCGACGATTTAGACAAAAAGTTTCAGAAAGCCAAAGAATACTTGGCAAAAGACCGCGCCATTGAGGCCTGGAAGTTATTATTAGCAAAGAAATAAATATATATATCATGGAAGTTTTAGGAAAAGTAAAAGTAATCAACCCTGTTCAACAAGTTAGTGCCTCTTTTAAAAAGAGAGAAGTAGTAGTGATTACAGATGAGCAATATCCTCAACATATTTCGATTGAGTTTCAGCAAGACAAAACGGATTTGTTAAACAGTTATGCTGTAGGTGAGCCAGTTAAAGTTTCTATCAATTTAAGAGGTAGAGAATGGGTAAGCCCACAAGGAGAAGTGAGACATTTTAATACTATCGTGGGATGGAGAATTGAGAAACAAGCTCCAGTTGCGGCAGCAGCTCCTACGCAAGCTCCTCCAATGCCAACACCAGAAACTTTTGCTCCTGCTACTAGTTTTAATGAAGAAGAGGCTGACGATTTACCTTTCTAATAGGTTAAATATCAAATTATAAATTCCAAATTCCAAAGCAGTAAGTTGTGTTGGGATTTGGAATTTTTTTTGATGGCATTTTTAATTAAATTATTGAACGTAAAAGATGTATCATTTATCTAAAAACTTATTTTTTCCACCTGTTTCTGAGGCAAATGCTGATGGGATATTGGCTATTGGAGGTGATTTATCTCCAGAGCGTTTACAGTTGGCTTATTCAAGTGGAATTTTCCCTTGGTTTGAAGACGATCAACCTATTATTTGGTGGTCACCCGATCCTAGAATGGTGCTTTTTTTAGAGGATTTGGTGGTGTCAAAAAGTATGCGAAACATTTTGAATCGAAATCTTTTTAAGGTTACTTTTAATCAAGATTTTAGATCTGTTATTTCTTATTGCCAACAAGTAAAACGCGATGGGCAATCGGGGACTTGGATTACTAACGACATGATCGAGGCTTATTGTAAATTACACGAATTAGGGAAAGCAACATCAGTAGAGGTTTGGCAAGACGATCAATTGGTAGGTGGGTTGTATGGTGTAGATTTAGGCCATGTTTTTTGTGGGGAGAGTATGTTTTCGTTGGTTTCTAATGCATCAAAAGTGGCGTTCATTACCTTGGTCAACCATCTCAAGGCGAAAAATTACCGTCTTTTGGATTGTCAAGTGTATAATGATCATTTAGCCAGTTTGGGTTGCGTAGAAATAGAACGAGCCGATTTTATGAGTATTTTGAAATCAAAATAAAGAAAGGCATCACGCTTTTGTTTGCCGTGATATAGAGCATTCGCTTTTAAAAATATCCACCACGAATTCACTAATGAATCACGAATTAAAATGTGTTTTAATGACACGAATTATTAATGTTGCTGGAATTCGTGACATTCAATTTCAGTTTCGATGACAATTAGTGTCAATTGGTGTAATTTGTGGCTAACTTTTTTTAAATGCGAATGCCCTGGCCGTGATACCCTATTGTTTTAAAAAGCTAAACTTCATTAAAACCGCAGTTTGGTAAATCCCCAATTTAGGGTAGAAAATAGCAGTAATTCATTTTCTAAAGTAGGCAAATCCATAATCAATTTTAGCGTTTCGTGTGCCATCATCGTTCCAATCATTCCTGGAAGAGTCCCCAATACTCCATTTACATTGCAATTAGGTACTTTTTTTGGATCGGGTGGTTCCGGAAATAAATCCCGAAGGTTCTTGCTTCCTTTATGATTGAAAACCGCCATTTGCCCTTCGAATTGTAGGATGCTACCGTAAACTAAAGATTTTCCTAAAGCGACGCAAGTATCGTTGACTAAATATCTTGTGGTAAAATTATCGCATCCATCCACTACGACATCGAATTTTTGAATGATTTCAGAGGCGTTTTCTGAGCTGAGTTTGGATTCAAAAGCTTCTACTGTAATCAAAGGATTCAACTCCTCTAATTTTTCTTTGGCCATCAACGCTTTTGATAACCCTACTTGGTTTCCGGTGTATAAAATTTGCCGATGAAGGTTGTGGATTTCGATTTTGTCAAAATCAATAATTCCTATGGTTCCTACTCCTGCGGTAGCGATGTATTGCAAAATTGGACAACCTAAGCCTCCGGCACCTATCACCAATACTTTGGCTTTTTTGAGTTTTTCTTGTCCTGAATCGCCTATTTCAGGCAGCATAGTTTGTCGGTTATATCGAAGAAATTCTTGTATGATACTCATGTGTTTTGGTTTAAAAATGGTGTTGTTAGCAATTGTACGTGAGGGATAGGAGCGGCATCCTCTTGGGGCGGGGTTCGCCCCAAGAGATATAGCGGATAGCCCGACCCGAAGTTTTTACGTAGGGTCACGTCCAAATTATGACTATGTTTTTTGATGAACGAAATAGGGGTCGTCTTTCCAAACGGGTTCATAGCCTTTGTTACTGATTATTTGTGCAATTTCATTTACAGTACGTTCATCGCTAATTTCGAATTGTTCCAAAGATTGCGGGTCTACGACATAGCCTCCGGGGTTGGTTTTAGAACCTGCACTCATACTCGTCACGCCAAGAGGAATACTATTGTTTCTGAATTTTTCGTTTTCTCGGGTCGAAATGGAGATTTCTAAATCTTCATTCCATAAACGATAGGCGCAGATGAGTTGAGTCAAATCTTTGTCGTCCATAATAAAATTGGGTTCGATGATGCCCTCGGCTGGTCGTAAGCGCGGGAAAGAAACAGAGTATTTGGTACGCCAATAGGTTCTTTGCAAATAGTCTAAATGTAAGGCGTTGAAAAAACTATCGGTACGCCAATCTTCAAGGCCTAACAAAACACCTAGACCAATTTTGTGAATGCCTGCTTTGCCAATACGATCTGGCGTGTCTAGCCTGAAATCAAAATTGGATTTCTTACCCTTGGTGTGGTATTTTTTGTAGACTTCTTGGTGATACGTCTCCTGATAGACTAAAACGGAATAGACTCCTGCTTGATGCAAACGCTCATATTCTTCTTGCGAAAGGGGCTGTACTTCTACAGAAATGTTTGAAAAAGTGTTTTTGATTTGGTCAATTGCATTGAGAAAATAGTTGATGTTTACGGTATAATTGGCTTCTCCTGTTACCAATAATACATGGTCAAAACCTAGTTTTTTTAGGGCATCAACTTCTAGTTTTATTTCACTATCGGTTAATGTTTTTCGTTTAATTTTATTGTCCAAACTAAAGCCGCAATAGGTACAAATGTTTTGGCATTCGTTGCTCAAATACAAAGGGGCATACATTTGTATGGTTTTGCCAAAACGTTTTTTGGTTAGCTCGTGACTTATTTGCGCCATTTGTTCCAAATAAGGCTGGGCCGCAGGCGAAATCAAAGCTAGAAAATCATCGAGATTGCGTTTGGTTTTGGTTAAAGCTTGTTCGACTTCTTTGGAAGTTGTCTGATAGATTTTAGTTTGAATCTTGTCCCAACTGTATTGTTCGAAAATTGATTTGAATGTGTTCATTGTTTTTTATTTAGAAGACTTAATGATAGAGTTCATTAAGTTTCACAGTAATTCCATAAAGACTTCTTGAACTTTGTGTCTTCTTCGTGTCTTTGTGTTTAAGAGAGTTATTCATACAAAAACGCTGTCAAAGGACTTGAAGCCACCGCTTGTTTGTATTGTTGAGCCAGTTTTGCTTCATAGGCTTTTCTCCCTGAAATAACAGCTTCCTTAAAAGCTTCGGCCATCAATTTGGGATTTCCCGCTACAGCTATGGCAGTATTGACTAATACGGCATCGGCACCTATTTCCATTGCTTTTGCGGCATCAGAAGGGGCGCCAATTCCTGCGTCAATAATTACGGGAACCTTACTTTGTTCGATAATAATCTCTAAAAAATCGATTGTTTTCAAGCCTTTGTTGCTTCCAATGGGAGATCCTAAAGGCATTACAGCTGAGGTTCCAGCATCTTCCAAATGTTTACACAAAACTGGATCGGCATGAATGTATGGCAAAACAATGAATCCTAATTTAGCTAGTTCTTCTGTTGCTTTTAAAGTTTCGATGGGATCAGGTAAAAGATATCTTGGATCTGGATGGATTTCGAGTTTGAGCCAATTGGTTTCCAGAGCTTCTCTGGCTAATTGCGCTGCAAAAATGGCTTCTTTTGCATTGCGTGCACCAGAAGTGTTGGGTAATAAATTAATTCGTGGATGTTTAAGATGGGCTAAAATAGCATCGGTTTCGGTTGCTAAATCGATACGTTTTAGAGCGACTGTAACCAATTCGCTTTCTGATGCTAAAATTGCCGCTTCCATTTCGGTGTTTGAACCAAATTTTCCTGTTCCTAAAAACAAGCGGGATTCGAAGGTTTTATCTCCTATTTTAAATAATGACATGGCTATATAATTTTTCGTTAAGTTCAGTTATTATTTTGCTTTTGTGATCGCTATGGGTAATGATTCCTGATACTGCGATACCGTGAATGCCAGTAGCTACTAGCTCATCTACATTTTCTAGCGTTATACCTCCAATAGCATAAATGGGGGTTTCTTTTTGTTTTGGATTCAATTGATTTAGTATCGATTGATAACCTCGCAATCCTAAAATGGGGCTTAAATTAGCTTTGGTTTTGGTAAATTGATAAGGGCCTAAACCAATGTAGTCACAGCCATTATTGATATGGCTAAGCACGTCTTCTAGTGTATTGGCAGTGGCGCCAATAATTTTTGTATTCCCCAAAACAGCTCTGGCTTCAATAATACTCATATCAGTAAGTCCAAGATGAACACCATCTGCAGCGATATGTTCGGCTAAATGGACATCATCGTTAATGATAAAGTTTGCTAAGTATTCTTCACACAAAAAATGTACGGCTTCGGCCAATGCAAAAGATTTGTTTGTTTTTTGATTCTTAAATCGCAACTGAATCCAATCACATCCATGATCTAAGGCTTGATGAATATTGTACAATTGTTCTTTAACCGTGTCTCCTTGAGAGATGTATTGTAGTTTGTTATACATAATGATGTCCTAATTTAGAGGGAGTTGACAATAAATAGTTCTCTGTGTAGGTTTTTGCATTTTCGCAAGCCGTTTTTAGGTTTTGTCCTATGGCAAGATTTGCTGTAATCGCTGATGACAAAACACAGCCCGAACCATGTTTTTCGAAAATTTCTTTTTTAGTTTTTGGATGAAAACGAAAAAATTCATTTTCTAGGTATAAATAATCAAAGCCAATTTCATCGGGCTTATGACCACCTTTTAGTAAAACGGGACAGTATTTGGAAAGTAGCATTGCTGTAGTTTCTGCATTAATTCCTTTAGAAGATAATTGTAAAATCTCATCGTAATTGGGGGTAATTAAATGAATTTCTTTCAGTATTTCAATCAAAGTAGTTTGGTTTTCAATAGTTAAAAAATCAAATTCTGTAGTGGATTTTAAAACGGTATCCCAAACTATTTTGGTTTGTGGCGAATGTTTTTTTATCGAAAAAATTATTTCTCTCAAGTACTCTAATGAAGGTACAATTCCAATTTTTACGGCTTTTATATCGTAAGAATTAAATATTGTTTGAACAGATTGCAAAACAAAATCCAAATCCGTCCATTGTATGGCTACAAATTCATTTTCGGTTTGAATGGTATTTGCAGTACTAATAGCAAAGCCATACACTTGATGTTGTTCGAACGTCTTTACATCTGCCAAAACTCCCGCGCCTGCTGAAGGATCGAAGCCTGCAATGCTTACTACAAAAGGTCGTGACATAGTTTAAAATTTTCTATTGAATGGTTGTTGTTCCAAATACTACCTAAAAGTGCTACATCATCAAAACCAAATGCTAATGCAGTTTTGATATTTTCGGATGTGATTCCTCCAAGAGCAATCAATGCGGTTTTGTTATTTTTTCTTTGTTCTAATTCTTTTTTGAAATCCAGATTTGAAACATAATTGGGTTTTGAAATACTTTCGAAAACAGGGCCAAAAAATGCGTAATCAAAAACACTTGACAGCTCTTCAAAATCGGACATTTGATGAATAGAGGTGGAGAGGCTGAATTTTTTTTCTTTCCACTTTTTTAAATGCTCTTCGGATGTTGCGACTCTGTTTTTTTCTGCGAAATGAATGCGATTAATTCCAAATTCTTGCGCTAATTGATGATGACTATGCAAAACCAATCGGTGTCTGAAAGTTGTTTTTATTTTTGATACAAATGTTTTCATTTCTGTTTCTGAATAATCAGGTTTCCGAATATGAAGTAATTCCAATCCGTTCTCAAAGAGAGTGTGTATGGTGTGGATTTCGTTTGCTATTTGAATTGGACTTGTGATTAAAATCATTTTTAGATTTAAAGATTGAAGAATTGAAAGATTTAAAATGGTTTAGATTCAAGAATTTTAAATTTTTAAATCATTTAATTTTTCAATAATTCTAAATATAAATTTCTTTTCCGTGCTCGATAAATTCTTCAGATTTTGCCGCCATTCCTTTTTCGGCTTCGGCAACATCACGAATTTCCTGAGAAATTTTCATTGAGCAGAATTTTGGACCACACATTGAGCAAAAATGGGCGACTTTTGCACCGTCTGCAGGCAAGGTTTCATCGTGAAATTCACGAGCAGTATCTGGATCTAATGACAAGTTGAATTGGTCTTCCCAGCGGAATTCGAAACGGGCTTTGCTTAAAGCATTGTCACGGTATTGTGCTCCCGGGTGACCTTTGGCTAAATCCGCAGCGTGAGCGGCAATTTTATATGTAATCACACCGTCTTTTACGTCTTTTTTGTTGGGTAAACCAAGGTGTTCTTTTGGCGTTACATAACACAGCATAGCACAGCCGTACCAGCCAATCATAGCAGCTCCAATAGCAGAGGTGATATGGTCATAACCTGGAGCAATATCAGTCGTTAATGGCCCTAAAGTGTAAAATGGCGCTTCGTTACAATGTTCTAATTGCTTGTCCATATTTTCTTTAATCATATGCATCGGTACGTGACCTGGGCCTTCAATGAATACCTGGACATCGTGTTTCCATGCAATTTTTGTCAGTTCGCCTAATGTTTCTAATTCGGCGAATTGTGCGGCATCGTTGGCGTCGGCTATTGAACCTGGACGTAATCCGTCACCTAATGAAAAGGCAACGTCATATTGTTTCATGATTTCGCAAATCTCTTCGAAATGAGTGTAAAGGAAGTTTTCTTTATGGTGGAATAGGCACCATTTGGCCATAATCGAACCGCCACGAGAGACAATTCCGGTAACACGATTAGCGGTCAAATGAATGTAACGTAATAAAACACCAGCGTGAATGGTGAAATAAGAAACGCCTTGTTCTGCTTGTTCGATTAAGGTATCACGAAAAATTTCCCAGGTTAAATCTTCTGCGATTCCGTTTACTTTTTCTAAGGCTTGGTAAATCGGTACCGTGCCGATGGGAACTGGGGAATTACGGATAATCCATTCTCTGGTTTCGTGAATGTTTTTTCCTGTAGATAAATCCATAATGGTATCAGCACCCCAACGGCAAGCCCAAACGGCTTTTTCCACCTCTTCTTCGATTGATGAGGTAACTGCGCTGTTGCCAATATTGGCGTTAATTTTTACTAAAAAATTACGTCCTACAATCATCGGTTCGCTTTCGGGATGGTTGATGTTGTTGGGGATAATAGCTCGTCCTTTTGCTACTTCGCTACGAACAAATTCCGCAGTGATTGGCCCCACCCCAGCCCTCCCTGAAGGAGAGGGAGTGTTTGCGCCCCAACTATCTCCTTTATGTTGGCATTGCATTGCTTTTGTTTGAGATTCAATTTGTTCATATTTTTGATTTTCACGAATGGCGATGTATTCCATTTCTGGGGTGATGATGCCTTGTTTGGCATAATGTAATTGAGTAACATTGGCTCCTTTCTTGGCACGCAAGGGTTTGTGTAAATATTCGAAGCGCAAGTGATCTAGCTTTTGGTCATTCAAACGGGATTTTCCGTAATCGGAGGAGATTTCGGTTAGTTCTTCTACATCATTACGGTTCAGAATCCATTGTTCGCGGATTCGAGGCAATCCTTTGCGAACATCAATTTGAATGTTTGGGTCTGTGTAAGGGCCTGAAGTGTCGTAAACGGTTACGGCTGGATTTTTTTCTATTCTGCCATTAGATAGTTTAGTGTCCGCTAATGAAATTTCTCGCATAGCTATTTTTATGGAATGAATTTCTCCATCGATGTATGTTTTTTTGGAGTTTGGAAACGGAGTTCTTGAGATCTTGTCTTGGTTGCTCATAGCTTTAGTTTTTTTACTTTTTATTGTTTAGCTGTTTGAAAAGGGCTTAGTGTTTTTTTGCGTGAGGGATAGAAGCTGGCTACCGAAGTAGCGCGTATAGCCCGACCGCATTTGTAAAAGGCGCGCTCTAAACGGTGTGTTGAATAGCGCCTTTTGCAAATGGGGTCACGCCCAAATCATCCGCCTTGTGTGGCTGTAATGATGAGAATTTCGTCGGTTGCTTTGATGAGATGGGTATTCCAATTGGATTTTGGAATTACGGTAAGGTTGATGGCAAGGGCAATTCCGTTTTGGTTTTCTGGAATTTCCAAGTCAATGAGCGCTTGAGCCGTTAGGCTTTCGGCATCGAATTGTTTTGTTTGGTTGTTGATTTTTAGTTCCATTCCTTTTGAATTTAGTATATAGGTATACTTTAGGAATGGCTACGATTGCACCCAATTATGGTGCAAGGAAGTCATCTTACTTTTCCCTACGCTAGTATGAACTAGATCAGGTTCAGAGGGTAAAATCTCAGCCTACAGTTGTAGACACCCCTAAAGTGTGAAGCAAATATAAAGATTTTAGTTTATACTTTTTGTTTAAAGTTTAAAGTTTGTAGGTTTAATTGTTGAATTTTACAAAAAGAGAATGCCGAAGCTTAATTCCTAGTCCAACAATTTTCTACATGATCATTGACTATGCCTGTGGCTTGCATATGTGCGTAGATAACTGTTGAGCCTACAAACTTGAATCCTCTTTTTTTTAAGTCCTTACTAATTGCATCCGAAAGAGTTGAAGTAGCTGGAACTTCTTTCAAGGTTTTAGGAAAATTATCAATGGGTGTATGGTCTACAAATGCCCAAATGTAAGTAGAGAAACTTCCAAATTCTTCTTGTATTTTAATGAAATTTTTTGCGTTGGTTACAGCGGAATACACTTTCAGTTTGTTGCGAATGATACCTGCGTCTTGTAATAGTTCTTGGATTTTATCATCAGAATATTTGGCAATTTTTTTATAATCAAAATCGTCAAATGCTTTACGGAAATTGTCTCTTTTATTTAAGATGGTAATCCAACTTAGGCCAGCTTGAAAAGTTTCTAATAGTAAAAATTCAAATAAGGTAGCATCGTCATATACTGGCTTTCCCCATTCTTCATCGTGGTAGTTTTGGTATAGTGTGCTGGAGTTGCACCAGCCGCAACGTTGCAATTCTTTTTTCATTATTTTTTGATTTCCCAGTAAAACCCTTTGACAGAAGGGATGTAGGCATTTCCGTTTTTGATAATTAATTCGGTATGGATTTTTTTATTGTGCTTTATTCCGATGGCGCCCCCTTTTAAGATCGTTTGGTTTTCTTTAATATCGAAGGTTATTATTCCATTCTTAAACTTTGCATCCGAGATTTTTTCTACAAACCATGTAGAGCCCCAATAAAAGTACAATGTATTGTGCCCTGTGTAAGTTACCTTTTTTACAAGGCTTAATGATTCTTTAGGAAAATTAAAGATTTCTATGAGTTCTTTTTTGGTATATGTTTTTCCAATTTGCCCCTGTTCAAACAAATCTTTTAGAGGGGAATTAATTTTTTTTTCGAGAATTATACCTGGAGCTTCAATTATTGATTTGTCGTTTTCAATAAGTGTTTTGCTTTGATTTTTACTTGATGAAGTACGGTTTTCTTTCTTTGAGACTATTGTATTGCCTGATTTGGTAGAGGATTCATTTTCTGTAATAACTACAGAGTTGGAGTTTTGTTCTTGTGAAGTAGTGTCCTCTTTTTCGGAATCATTACCATTACAACCTATCAGGATGAATAGTGCTAAAAGAAAAATAAAGGATATTACTTTGTTCATTTTGGGTAATTTAGGGAACTTTTACTATTGAAATCAGTTGATGTATTGGGTGTAAAAATAATGATATTCAAAATAAAATTTGCCAAATTAATCTAAAATCAAAGTTTTAAACGCTTTCTTTGGATAGGTATTTTTTGATGAGGTTATGTCCCACATAAATAGCCGGAGTCAATAGTATAGCAATGGAAAGTTTAAAGGTATAGCCAGTAAGTGCTGAACTTAAAAAAGTTTCAAAATCTATTTTTCCGGGGAGCCAAAAGGCAATCCCTAAAACAATAAAAGAATCAAACAGTTGGGAAACCAAAGTGGAACCAGTGGTTCTGAGCCAAATTTTCGTATCTCCAGTTCGGTTTTTAAAGAACCAAAACACAGTAACATCAATGAGTTGTGACACCAAAAAAGCAACAATACTTCCCACAATAATCCACATACTTTGTCCAAAAACTGCTTGAAATTGGTCGTCAGTAACCGGACTTATTCCTTTGGCTGCTGGAATTGTCATGGCTAATAGTAAAATGACAAACGAATAGGCTATAAGGCAGGCCGTGATAAAAGAAAGTTTACGAACGCCTTTTTCTCCAAAATATTCATTGATTAAATCAGTGGTCAAAAAGACAATGGGCCAAGGCAAAATACCAATACTCATTACAAAAGGCCCTATTTGGATTAATTTTCCCCCAATTAGTTCGGCGGTTATAGCATTGGTAATGAAAATACCAGCTAGAATGACAAAAACAAAATCTTTACGAGTTTGAAACATAGTTTTGAGTTTGTCAAAAATAGTATTTTATTTTAAGTATTGGAATTGGAACAGTTGTTAAATAAAAAATCCCAAACGTTGTAACACGAATGGGATTTTCTAAATGGTTATAATGATCTTATTAGTAAATCTGTTTTACTCCTCTAGCATTGTCGAATACATAACTTACTAACCAAGCAATTTGACCTTGCTTTGCAAAATAAATCTTTTTGCTTTTCATGTCTGGAATAACTTCAAGACAAGTTTCTAAAAGATTAAATGCGGCGATTAAGTTTTTTTGTTGGTAAGTATTCAATACTTTTTTCTTTTCAACATTATTTTCTGCATCAATAGAAAATCTTTGGTAATTATTTTCAGCTATTGCTTTTAAAGAAAGAATGTCATCATACGTCACTGGTGTAAAGTTTTCTTCTGCTTTTTGTCCAGTAAGTAAAGTGTAAAATGCCCAAGCTGCACCACCAGAAATGTAAACGTTGTTTTTTTGTTGAGATTCAGGACGGTTTGTGTACATTTTTTTGAATGTTTCTCTCAATGTTGGCAGGTATTCAAACATTTGCTCGTTAAATTCAAAAACTGTTTTTTGCTTACATTTTTTGTTAATAAGCTCTGTTAAAGTTACCGTACCTATATCTGATGAAATAGGAAAGAAAACTCCAGAACCATTGATTTCTTTAGCATAACCACCTTTGGAATTACCACCACCAATATCTACAATTACTGAATTTAAGTAGTTTTTTGGAGGAATACATCCCTTTAATAAAAGTCTAGCTTCGATAGATGAAGAAATAACTTCTGTATTTTTCTTTGTTAAAGCTTTAATTTTGTCGGTTAGTTCGGCAGTATTTGTTGCTAAACCTACACCTGAAGAAGCTACAATAAAAATATTCTTGTCTTCAATTTTATATTCAGACAGCATTTTGTTATAGTTGGTTAAAACCACAGCGACAGCCCTGTCAATGTCTTCTTTGAATAGCGTTCCGTCAATGGAAATTCCAGTTGCAATACCCACGTTTTCAGTCCAAAATTCTTTTACATCATAGTAATTTTTCTTTAGGTTTTCAACCTCTAGGACCGTCATTTTAACACCTTTACTTCCAATTTCGATACCTCCGTACAGTTGGGAGTATGACGAAAAAGAAAAGGATAAAAGAGCTAAAGCTAAGTAGAATTTTTCTTTCATTGTTTTTTTGATTTGGGGTTCGATGCAAATCTATACTAAAAAATAAAAAAGACAATATTTTTTTTGCCGTTTTTTATCTATTAAAAAAAATTAAATGTTTTTTACTATTGTTAAGTTTATTTAACATTTCTTTATTGTCATGGTCGAAAAAAAATCTATTTTTGCTTCACTAAAATTAATTTTTTGCCCCAAAAAAAATAAATTATGATAAAGAACTACCTAAACAATTTTAAAAATTTTCCAAAAGAAATTTGGATTCTTACATTAATAACATTTATCAATAGAGCGGGTACAATGGTTATTCCGTTTTTGTCGAAGTACATGAAAGAAAACCTTGAGTTTTCATACAGCCAAATTGGTTGGGTTATGGTTTTTTTCGGAATAGGTTCTATTATTGGAACATGGTTAAGCGGAAAGCTTTCCGATAAGATTGGTTTTTACAAAGTAATGGTTTTTAGTTTGTTTGCCAGTGGGATTATTTTCATTTTACTGCATTATGCTAAAACATTCGAAGAAATGTGTGTCGGGATTTTAGTACTGACTACAATTGCTGATATGTTTCGCCCTGCTATGTTGGTTTGTCTCAAAACGTTCACTACAAAAGAAAATCGTGCTAGTGCTTATTCCTTGACTAGAGCAGCTGTAAATCTTGGGTTTCTTTTTGGTCCAGTTTTGGGAGGTTTAATTATTATGCAATCGGGTTACGAATTTATTTTTTATGCCGATGGTGCTACTTGTATCTTGGCAATTATCGTTTTTGTTTTATTTGTCAAAGAAAGACAATTGCCAGTAAGAACAGTCGCTGACGGTTTGAAACCTCAGAATATTTCAGTGATGAAGGACAAGCCGTTTATGCTTCATTTGGTGATTTGTTTGATCACGGGAATTTTGTTTTTTCAAATATTTACTACTTTGCCTTTGTATCACAAAGAGCAATTTAATATGTCAGAGTTTGATAGTGGATTGCTGTTAAGCTTAAATGGATTGTTGATTCTGTTGTTTGAGCTGCCAATTGTAAATTATGTTAGTAGAAATAAAATAAACAATCATAGGGTGATATTTATTGGTTTGGTGTTGATGGCTACCAGTTTCTTATTCTTGCTTTACCAATGGGAAGGAATGTTGATCCCAATGATGCTTTTCATGACTTGTGGTGTAATGTTGACGTTTCCATTCGCTAATTCATTTGCTATGGATAGAGCATATGAGCAGAGAGAAGGTAAATACATGGCTGCTTTTACTATGAGTTATAGTTTTGCACATATTTTGAGTGCCAAAACAGGAATGCAAATCATACAAAATTCTGGTTATGAAACCAACTGGATCGTAATGTCGATTCTTGGAGTTGTAGGTTCTTTGTTGGTTTTCAAATTGTTTGCTATGGTGGAGAAAGAAGCGTTAAGTAAAGCGACGATGATTCCTGTAGAGAATGATAGTCATATTCAGAAATAAGTAATAGAGTACTTTACTAAATTTTAATTAAAACAGTAGTAATTTAGTTTACTGCTGTTTTTTTATGATAATATTTCTTTTGGCTTGCATCAGTCTTTTAGTTCTGGTCAAAAACAAGTGTCTATTTTACGTCATTAATGTTATGTTGCGTTGTACAACTTTGCAATTTTGCGCAAGCCATCAATTAAAAAAGTCCCAACTTCAATTGAAGTTGGGACTTTTGTTTGAAATTACAAGAAGTAAAATCAATATTTTAATTATCCTAGAGCAGCTCTTTTGAAACCAGTTACGATAAGATCTTTGTCTAAAGATTTAGCATAAGCAGCAACGCTTAATTTGTTGTCTTTAATGTAGTCTTGGTTTACTAAAGTGTTGTCTTTGAAGAAACGAGCTAATTTACCTTTAGCGATATTGTCTAACATAGCTTCTGGTTTACCTTCTTGACGCAAAAGGTCTTTAGCGATTTCAATTTCTTTAGCGATAGTATCAGCATCAACACCATCTTCATTAAGAGCGATTGGCGCCATTGCAGCAGCTTGCATAGAAATGTTTTTAGCAACTTCATCAGCACCTTCAATGTTTTTAGATAATGCAGTTAAAGTAGCAATTTTGTTACCAGCGTGGATGTAAGAACCGATAAAAGCACCTTCTAATCTTTCGAAAGCACCAATTTCGATTTTTTCTCCAATAACTCCTGTTTGCTCAATTAATTTTTCAGCAACAGTAATTCCGTTGTAGTCAGCAGCCAATAATTCTTCTTTAGTGTTGAAGTTCAAACCTAAAGCAGCTAAATCTTGTGCTAATTTTACGAAAGATTCGTTTTTACCCACGAAGTCAGTTTCACAGTTTAATGAAACTACAACTCCAGCAGTTTTTTCAGCATTTACAACAGCGATAACAGCACCTTCTGTAGATTCTCTATCAGAACGGTTAGCGGCTACTTTTTGTCCTTTTTTACGTAGGTTTTCGATTGCTAAATCAAAATCTCCTTCTGCTTCAACCAAGGCTTTTTTGCAGTCCATCATACCTGCACCTGTGATTGTTCTTAATTTATTTACGTCTGCAGCAGTAATTGTTGCCATAATATAAGGTGTTTTAATGTTAAAAGTAAAAATTCCAACCTTCAAATCCCAAATTCCAACTTTATCAGATTGTTAAATAGCTGATTTTGGAATTTGGAATTTAAAATTTGGAATTTAAAATTAGATTTATTCTTCAGTTGCTGGAGCTTCAGGAGCTACTTCTTCGGTAGCAGGAGCAACTTCTACTTCTTTCTCAGTACCTCTATCAGAAAGGCCTTCGATTACAGCTGCAGAAACTAAAGATAAAATTTTGTCAATTGATTTAGAAGCGTCATCATTTGCAGGGATAACATAATCTACTTCACGTGGATCAGAGTTAGTATCAACCATTGCAAAAACTGGAATGTTTAATTTTTGAGCTTCTTTTATTGCGATGTGTTCCGCTTTGATATCTACTACGAACAATGCTGCAGGTAGTCTAGACATATCAGCGATTGAACCTAAGTTTTTCTCTAATTTAGCACGAAGACGATCAACTTGCAAACGCTCTTTTTTAGAAAGTGTGTTAAAAGTTCCGTCTTTTTTCATCTTGTCGATAGAAGACATTTTTTTAACCGCTTTACGGATGGTAACAAAGTTTGTTAGCATTCCACCAGGCCATCTTTCAGTGATGTAAGGCATGTTTGCAGCTTTTGCTTTTTCAGCTACGATATCTTTTGCTTGTTTTTTGGTAGCAACAAATAATATTTTTCTACCTGATGCAGCAATTTTTTTCAAAGCTTCGTTAGCTTCTTCAATTTTAGCTGCAGTTTTATATAGATTGATAATGTGGATTCCATTACGCTCCATATAAATGTAAGGAGCCATATTTGGATCCCATTTTCTAGTCATGTGTCCGAAATGAACACCTGCTTCTAGTAATTCTTTTACTTCTACTTTGTTTGACATTTTTGTACTAGTTTACGTTCTGTTGATTATAGCAATGTAGGAATGGCGATGAATCGGCTTCATACATTTAGATGCTAAACTAATCTCCCGACGCATCGGGACAATAACAACATTGTTTTTAATTGAATAAATAATTCTATTAAGTCTTGTTTGAATAAAACAAGACAGGCAATATTAACGTTTAGAGAATTGGAATCTCTTACGAGCTTTCTTCTGACCGAATTTCTTACGTTCAACCATTCTTGGGTCTCTTGTTAATAAACCTTCTGGTTTCAATACACCTCTGTTTTCAGCATTTACTTCGCACATTGCACGAGCGATTGCCATTCTTACAGCTTCTGCTTGACCAGTTACACCACCTCCATAAACGTTTACTTTTACGTCAAAGTTAGATGCATTTTCTGTCATAGACATTGGTTGCATTACTTTGTACTGTAAAGTAGCAGTTGGGAAGTAAGTTGCGAATTCTTTTTTGTTTACAGTGATTACTCCTGTTCCTTCTGAAACATAAACACGTGCAACAGCCGTTTTTCTTCTACCGATTTTGTGAATAACTCCCATTACTTAAGATCGTTTAGGTTAACAGTTCTAGGTTTTTGAGCGCCTTGTTTGTGCTCAGCTCCTACAACAACATTTAAATTTCTGAAAAGTTCTGCTCCTAATTTGTTTTTAGGTAACATCCCTTTTACTGCTTTCTCAACTAATAACGCTGGGTTTTTAGATTGTAATACTTTAGCAGTTAAAGTTCTTTGTCCTCCTGGGTAACCTGTATGACGCATGTAAATTTTGTCATCCATTTTGTTTCCTGTAAGGTTAATTTTTTCTGCGTTGATAACAATTACGTTATCTCCACAGTCCACGTGTGGTGTGTAACTTGGTTTGTACTTTCCTCTTAAAATCATAGCGACTTTAGAAGCAAGACGTCCTAAGTTATGACCGTCAGCATCCACAACAATCCATTCTTTTGTAGAATTGGCTTTTGTTGCTGAAATTGTCTTGTAGCTTAATGCGTTCACAATAATAATTTTTAATTAAACATTCCATCCCCAATAAAGGGAGTGCAAAAGTACAATTAATTATTTTAAATGCAAATAGGTTAAATGATTATTTTTCACTGTGTTTCGTGCTGATTATCAATTCAGTGTTTTTTTTGTAAGTATAATTACTTTTGAGTTTGAAGATTATGAATTTAAATCATAGTAGTAAAAATGTAAATTTAGCATAACTCTTGCTTTTATGTAGTAGAAATTTTAGAAATTATGATTATCTTCGCTTTTTAATGTTTTTATTTAATATTTTCGTGTCAATTCCAGTTATTGGTAATTTATTCAATTAATTTCTCATTCTATGAAAGCTAAAGCAACGCTAAAACAAATTGCAAAAGAATTAAATGTTTCTGTTTCTACTGTTTCAAAAGCACTTAACGATAGTCCAGAAATTAGTGAGCAAACTAAGATCAAAATCAAAGAATACGCTAAATTGAAAAATTATAAGCCTAATGTTATTGGCTTAAATCTTAAAAACAGAAAAACAAAAACAATTGGAGTGATTATTCCCAATATTTTAAATTCTTTTTTTGCTAAAGTATTCAGTGGTATTGAAAAAGTAGCAGATAAAAAAGGATACAATGTCATTATGTGTATCTCTAACGAATCTCTTGATAAAGAAGCGCACACGCTTGAGATGTTAAGTAACGGAACTATTGATGGTTTTGTATTATCTATTTCGGAAGAAGCACAAAAGAAACACGAATACAATCATTTTAAAGAAATTATTAGTGAAGGTACGCCTATAGTTTTATTTGACAGAACTACTGATGAATTTGATTGTGATAAGGTTATTGTAGATGACTTTGAAGCAGGTGTTGATTCTACACAGTTCTTGATCAATTCTGGTTGTAAAAATATAGCCTTGATTTCTACTATCGATAATTTAAGTATCGGTAAATTACGCTACGAAGGGTATTTGCAAGCCCTTAAAAATAATAATATTGTTGTGAATGATAAGATTATCATCAGAACAGATACAAGTAAAGGTTTGAATGAAAAAGTAGAATCTTTATATGCTAATAATACTATTGATGGTGTTTTTGCTTTGGCAGAAGATGATTCGGTAGCGGCCTTGAAATTTGGTTTAAAGAAAGGATTACGCATTCCAGAAGATCTTAAAATTATTGGTTTTGCTGATGGAATTTTGGCTTCAAGACGTTTGTCTCCAAGCTTGACCACAGTAAGTCAGCATGGTGTTGAAATTGGTGAAGTAGCTGCTCAATTATTAATTGATCGTCTAGAATCTAAAGAAGAGCATTTACCATATCAAACCAAAGTAATTAATACTAAATTGAAAGAAAGAGAATCTACTCGTTTAAAATAAATTTTAAAAACATAGAAAAAAGGCTCGTAACTATTTTGTTGCGAGCCTTTTTTATTCTAATGCGCTTCCAGCCAATTTTTACCTAATCCGATTTCAACATCCAATGGAACTGCCATTTTGAAGGCGTTTTCCATTTCGTGTTTGATCATGGGTTCTATTTTTTCGAGTTCAGAGTGGTGAACATCAAAAACCAATTCATCATGAACTTGTAATAACATTTTGGATTGCCAATTTTCATCAGTGAGTTTTTTATGAATATTAATCATAGCAATTTTGATGATATCGGCTGCGGAACCTTGTATAGGTGCATTGACTGCGTTTCGTTCTGCTCCTCCACGAACAATGGCGTTGGCAGAATTGATGTCTTTTAAATAACGTCTTCTGCCTGAAATGGTTTCTACATAGCCGTTTTCTCTGGCAAAATCAACCTGTTCTTGTATGAATGATTTTAATCTTGGATAGGTTTTGTAATAGGCTTCAATCAAATCGGCACTTTCTTTTCTAGATAAATTGGTTTGATTGCTTAATCCAAAAGCCGATACACCATAGATAATTCCGAAGTTCACCGTTTTAGCATGACTACGTTGTTCTTTGGTTACTTCTTCTAAAGGAACATTGAATACTTTGGCGGCCGTACTTTTATGGATGTCTTCTTTGTTTTGAAAGGCTTTAATCATATTTTCTTCCCCACACAAAGCGGCGATAATGCGTAATTCAATCTGAGAATAATCCGCAGAAAGTAGCGTGTAATTTTCATCACGTGCGATAAATGCTTTTCTTATTTGTCGTCCTCTTTCAGTACGAATAGGAATGTTTTGAAGATTAGGATTATTAGAACTCAAGCGACCAGTTGCTGCCACAGTTTGCATATAATCGGTATGCACTCGTCCTGTTTTTTTATCTACTTGGTTGGGTAAGGCATCAATGTACGTACTTTGCAGTTTTACCATTTGGCGCCATTCAAGTATATCGCGAACAATTTGGTGTTCATTGGCTAAGTAAGATAAAACTTCTTCACCAGTAGCATATTGTCCTGTTTTGGTTTTCTTTTGCTTAGCTCCTCCAATTTTTAGCTTATCGAATAATATATCGCCTAGCTGTTTTGGGGATGCCAAATTAAATTTCTCTCCAGCCGTTTCGTAAATTTGTTGTTCGAAAGTATCAATCTCTTTTTGCATATCAATCGACATCTTTTTTAGGAAATCAACATCCAAATTGATACCTTCTTTTTCCATATCGGCCAATACTTGTACTAATGGAATTTCAATTTCATCAAATAATTTTTTGGTGCCAACCTTTTCTAAAATTGGTTGGAAATGTTCTTTTAATTGAAAAGTGATGTCAGCATCTTCGGTGGCGTATTCTTTAATCGCCTCCAATTCTACTTGACGCATCGATAACTGGTTCTTTCCTTTTTTGCCAATTAAAGTTTCGATAGATTTTGGACTGTATTTTAGATAGGTTTCAGATAAAATATCCATGTTGTGTCGCATATCTGGATTAATCAAATAATGCGCAATCATGGTATCAAACAGCTTTCCTTTGACTTGAATGTTATAATTGGATAGAATTTTTAAATCATATTTCATATTTTGACCAATCTTCTCGATGGTTTCATTTTCGAAAAAAGGACTAAATTTTTCAATTAATTCTTGAGCTTCTTCTTGATTTTCGGGAAAAGGAACGTAAAATCCTTTGCCTTTCTCCCATGAAAAAGACAAACCAACAAGCTCGGCATTCAAAGCATCGATTCCTGTCGTTTCAGTGTCAAAGCATACGGAAGTTTGTTGTAATAAATTTTGAAGTAATAATTTTACTGGAAAATCTCCTTGAATGATTTGGTAGAAATGAGGAGTGTCTTCGAGTGTTTGGTAAAACTTATTTAAACCATTTTCGTTGCTATTCTCATCATCAGAGAATCCAAACAAATCCATTTGGTTTTTAGCGGTCTTTTTTGATGCTGTTTTTTTTGAAGCGACTGAACTCGTTTCATTTCCATCTCCATTACCATCTATTTCGTCATATTCTTTTCCTGTGCCAAAGAGTTTATCGAATTGTGTTTTCATTTGACGGAATTCCAATTCTTGAAACAAAGCATCTGTTTTCTCTACATCTGGTTTAGATAATTCATAATCCTCTGCGTCAAAAGTAACAGGACAATCGAGTAGGATAGTGGCTAGTTTTTTAGACAAAATACCTAATTCCTTGTTGGCTTCAATTTTGGTTTTCATGGCGCCTTTAAGTTGATGCGTATTGGCCAACAAGTTTTCTAAGGTGCCATATTCGGCTAAAAATTTCTTAGCTGTTTTTTCGCCAACTCCAGGTAGTCCTGGAATATTATCCGCAGCATCTCCCATCATTCCCAAAAAGTCTATTACTTGTTCTGGTCGTTCAATTTCAAATTTAGCCAAGACCTCTGGAATCCCCCAAATTTCAATGTCATTCCCCATTCGAGCGGGTTTGTACATGAAAATATTTTCAGAGACCAATTGTGCAAAATCCTTATCAGGTGTAACCATAAATACTTGGTAGCCTTCTTTTTCAGCTTGTTTGGCTAAAGTTCCAATAAGGTCATCGGCCTCAAAACCTGCTTTTTCAATAATTGGAATATGCATTGCCTTCAATAACTCCTGAATATAGGGAACTGCAATTTTTATCGCTTCGGGAGTTTCGTCACGATGGGCTTTATATTCTTGATACATTTCATAGCGATAATCACTACCACCTTTGTCGAATGCTACTGCCAAGTGATCGGGTTTTTCTCTTCGGATAACGTCCATCAAGGAGTTCATAAATCCCATAATGGCCGAGGTGTCCATGCCTTTGGAGTTGATTCTAGGATTTTTGATAAAAGCATAGTAGCCACGAAAAATCAAGGCATAAGCATCTAGGAGGAAAAGGCGTTTTTGAGTTGACATATTTTTAATCTAAAATTTGAAAGGGTAAAAATAAACAAAGCAATTTGATTTTGTTCATTGCAGTACTTCAATCTCTACTTTCTGCTTGAAAATAGAGATTCAATTGTATGCTAAGTGCAGACTAAAAGTAATATGTATGGCATTTTTCAAAAACATAAGTTAAAAAAAATAAATAGCGATGCATTGCGCTACCTTTATTTGTTAATTTGTGGTAAATTAAAAAACACATGATTTTTCGTTTACTGATTTTTTTATTGGTTATAGCGCTTTTCGAAACTTATGCTTTTCAAGCTTTCAAAACAATAGTAAAAAACAAAACCTTTCTTTGGATTTATGCCCTGTTAAGCTTGGTGTTACTGCTGTATATTGTTTACGGATTGACTCAATTTGATCGTTCCGTAGGGCAAACTCAAGCGAGTCTTCGTACAATGGGATTGTTATTGTTGGTGTATGTGCCCAAAATTGTAATTACCCTTATTTTGTTAGGGGAAGACGTGTATCGGGTTTTGATGGGGGCAATCAACTTTTTTGTTGACTATAATAAAGAATCTGCTTTTTTGCCTTCTCGAAGAAAATTTGTAAGTCAAATGGGGTTAGGATTAGCCGCTATTCCTTTCCTTTCTTTGATTTATGGTATTTTTGAAGGACGATACAACTATAAAGTTATCAAACAGGCTATTTTTTTTCCTGATTTACCTGATGTTTTTGACGGATTTACTATTACACAAATTTCGGATGTGCATAGTGGTAGTTTTGATAATCCAGATAAAATTGATTACGCAATCGATTTGATCAATCAACAAAAAACGGATTTGATATTGTTTACTGGTGATATCGTGAATACACATGCCAAGGAGATGCATCCTTGGATTGCTACTTTTAACAAAATCGAAAAACATCCTTTTGGGAAATATGCGGTACTTGGCAATCACGATTATGGTGAGTATGTTACTTGGAAAACCAAGGAAGAAAAAGCTGCTAATTTTGAAGCTATCAAACAATTGTACGGACAAATAGGTTTTACTCTTTTACTAAATGAACATACGTTTATTGAAAAAGAAGGCCAAAAAATAGCTTTGGTGGGAGTAGAAAATTGGGGCCATAATTTCAAGCAAGCTGGGGATTTGAACAAAGCGGCTGCGGGTTTAATCAAAGAAGATTTTAAAATTTTGATGAGTCACGATCCAAGTCATTGGGAGCATGTAGTACAGCATGATGAAAAACATTATCAACTTACCTTATCAGGGCATACACATGGTATGCAGTTTGGTATTGAAATTCCAGGCTATTTTAAATGGAGTTTGGCGCAATACGTTTATAAACAATGGGCTGGCTTATATGAAAACCTAGGGCGATATGTTTATGTTAACCGCGGTTTTGGCTTTCATGCCTATCCGGGAAGAGTTGGAATTATGCCTGAAATAACTGTTATTCAACTAAAAAAAGGGGCAAATAGAGCGTAATTAGTTTAAAATGCTATATTTGCAGTGTAATATCTCTTTTAAAATATTATAAATTAAACATTTTGGTTTATGTCAAAATTTGGAGAACTTATAAATGCTCAAGTTCCTGTGTTAATAGATTTTTACACAGATTGGAACGAATCTTCAGTTTCGATGCATCCAGTAATTAAAGACGTGGCTGCAGCTCTTGGTGATAAGGCCAAGGTAATTCGGATTGATGTTGACAAAAACCAAGAATTGGCTGAAGTACTAAGAATAAAAGGATTACCCACTTTGATGATTTACAAAGATGGAGTTATGATGTGGAGGCAATCAGGGGAACTTGATGCAAACACAATTATAGGATTAGTTCAAGAGCAAATTTAGATTTTATAGTCAACTTTTATAGCGTTAATGAAAAGGATTTGTGTTTGAAACTAACTTGGAATAGTTTCAAACACAAATCCTTTTTGCTTAAGATGTTTGATAGCTTTTGGTAAGGCAAATTTTAAATTAAGGGCAGCTTTTTGACTGTCGTGAAATACAATAATACTTCCTGATTTTGTATTGGAAATAACATTGTCTAAGCATTTTTGTGGAGAAATAGCAGTGTCAAAATCGGCACTCAAAACGTCCCACATAATGATTTTGTATCCTAGTTCTTTTATTTTTTTGGCTTGCTCTTTTTTTATTCTTCCGTAGGGAGGCCTGAATAGTTTAGGTTTTAAATTAGAGGTAGCTGCAATGGTACTTTCACAAAGGCTACAATTTTCTAAATACGATTCAATATCATTTTTCCACCCATTCAAATGATTGTGCGTGTGATTTCCTATATGATGTCCTTCTGAAAGTATTTTTTTGAAAATTTCGGGTTGTGTCACTATGTTTTTACCAATACAAAAAAAAGTGGCTTTGATCTTTTCTTCTTTCAATAGTTGTACTACCCATTCTGTTACTTCGGATGTTGGACCGTCATCAAATGTAAGGTAGATCGTATTCTTTTTGTTGGGTAGATCCCAAATATAGTTAGAAAAGTATTTTTTGATAATACTATTGGTTTTGATCCAGTAGAATGACATGGGCTTTGGTTTTTATTTCAACTAAAAATAAAAAAAATGTAGCATAATTGGATTATGCTACATTGATAAAATTGTTATGTATTTATGTTATTCTTTGTCTCTTCCAAATCGTTCAAATATGTTGATATACGTATTGAAAGCTACTTTGTTTTTGTTGTAAAATGCGAGGTCTCCACTTTCTTGCATTACAGTCAATAAGCTTCTGTAGCGCTCAATATCAGTAATGATGTCAATGGCTATGCTAGATTGATCTGATGGGCTCAACGAGGCATAATACTTTAGGTTGTCTTGGTATTTCAAGATTAATTTTGATAACAAATCTTGAGCTTTTGTTTTTTCATTAAGGTCATAGTATCCTTTTGCAAATGGCTCTACCAAGGAGTAATAGCCAAATTGATCCAAAGGCATTTTAGTTAAAGCTAATTCAATAATGTTTTTAGCCTTGTTATTCTTGCCTTCTGCAATTAACTGGTTCATCAATCTGGACAAGTAAGAGCGGTAGGTGATACTGTTTTTTCTGGTTTCTGGATCGTGGTAAATGGAAAGACTTTCGCTATTCCCCCAGTCCCATTTCATGACGTTACCATACATTTTGTCGCTATCAATACCTCCCATGTCTAGAGGGCTGCCGTCTTTTTCGGTTTTGGTGCGAATAGGAACTAGCTTGTAAGTCATTCCGTCAAGTTGTAGATAATCTTTCATCCAAAGAAAATCTTCATCGTCGTAGGCGCCACCGCTAAAGTAAATTGGTCTTTTCCAATTGTTGTTGGCAATTAAGTCGAGCATCATCAGACGATTTTTGTATAAAGCACGGGCTTTCATGTCGATGTCGATATACGGAACGATAGAGTCGTATTGCTTAGGAGAAACGACTTTGTTTTTGATGATGTTTTCCTTGTTTACTGTCAATCGAATTTTGTTGGTAGGGTAAAAATGTATGGATTGTCCATTTTGCATTTCAACCAGAGATTTTGGGTGTTTGATGAAGGTAATCATGTCTTTTACATCCCATCTAGTTTCGGTTTTTGGAATATGGGCGGTGTAATCCAATTTGTCTCCCACGTAATCATCGTGATTAAAGGAAATAGGTAATGGCTCAGATTCGTATGCTTTACGTTTCATTTGGTCAATATACCAATCGGTCATGAACAAACTTGTGTTTACTATTCGGATATCAGTACGTACTTTTTCTATTTCTTGAGCATACCAAAGGGGAAAGGTGTCGTTGTCGCCAATGGTAAATAGAATGGCATTTTTGTCACAAGAATTCAAATACGCTTTGGCCATGGCAACAGCGGTGTATTTGTTAGAGCGATCATGATCATCCCAATTTTGAGAAGCCATCAATATTGGAGCCGCTAATAAACTACCGGCAATTAAAACAGGGCCTGCTATTTTTGGTGCCAAATATTTTTGTAGGCTTTCGTATAGGGCATAAACACCAAATCCAATCCAAATGGCAAAAACATAAAAGGAT
This sequence comes from Flavobacterium succinicans LMG 10402, assembly GCF_000611675.1. Lineage (GTDB taxonomy): Bacteria > Bacteroidota > Bacteroidia > Flavobacteriales > Flavobacteriaceae > Flavobacterium > Flavobacterium succinicans. Next base: position 107,226 of record NZ_JATV01000003.1, read on the forward strand.
CCTACTAATGCGTAATCACGCTCTCTTGGTTCAAATGGTCGTTCATTCAGGTATATTTTAAGGGCTAAACCAGTAAATAAAAACAATACTAGCAAGACGTAAAAACTTTTTCGGTCTCTAGAGGCGTGGAACATTAGTCCAATTAAGCCTAGGATAAAAGGTAAAAAGTAATAGGTGTTTCTACCTTTGTTGTTTAAAACATCGGCGGGCAAATTTTCTTGTGATGCCAAACGGAATGAATCCATAAACGGAATACCGCTAATCCAATTTCCGTCGAGATTATCGTATTTTCCTTGAATGTCGTTTTGTCTGCCTACAAAATTCCACATCAAGTATCTCCAATACATATAGCCAAATTGGTACTCAAACATGAAGGAAATATTGTCAAATGTAGTTGGTTTTTCAATGATTAAATAATCGCCGTAGCTTTTTAAGAATTTAATGTAACCACTATTGTCAATTTGTTTTTGAGCATAAGCCATTTTGAATTCTGAGACAATTTTTTCAATTTCGTTTCGAACTTGAGCGGTTGCTTTATTTAAATCTTCCTCACTGAGTTGGCTTGGGTCAATGCCATATTGCATCAGGTCTTCTTCGTAAGGATAGTTAGGATTTAAACGAAAAGCTGGTGGGTTGGTGAAATTGATGTAATTCTCGATGTGATCGGTACTTCTCATACGAGGCAAAATAGTTTTATGAGCATCGTCACTATTTTGTTCTGCATTTTTATAGTTGTTAACAATAACGTATTTACCTGTTTTGTAATCTCTCTCAAAATTTGGCGCTTTGTCCAAATAAGGATTGTTTGGGTCTAATCCTGCAAAAGCTTCGGTATATTGTGCTCCGTAGAATAATGGACTAGCACCATATTGTTCTCTGTTGTAATAAGCCAAAACCTCTCTAGCATCCGAGGGCTTATTTTCGTTAATAACAACATTGGCATTGGCTCTAATGGGTAACATCATCCAAGTTGAAAAGCCAATTAAAATAAATAAAATGCAAAGAATTATGGTGTTGTAAAAAACCAGCCCTTTTTTGTGAGTGTATTGCAATCCGAAATAAAAGAAGAGACCAAATAATAAAGCCACAAAAATGGTTCCCGAATCAAAGGGAAGTCCCAAAGAATTCACCATAAACACTTCTGTTTTTCCAAAGAAAGCCATGGTAAGCGGTAGCAATAATTTGAAAATAAAAAGGAGTATTGATATTACTACAACATTAGCAATGATGAAGTTTTTTATAGTCACTTTTTCGTAATGTTTAAAGAAGTATAAAAAACCAATGGCTGGAATAGTTAATAAAGCCATGAAGTGTACTCCAAAAGAGAGTCCGGTTACTAAGGAAATAATCAACAGCCATTTGTTGCCCTTTGGCGTATCCATTTCTTGTTCCCAACGTAGACCAAGCCAAAAGAGTAATGCAATTAATAATGAGGCCATGGCATAAACTTCGGCTTCTACAGCATTGTACCAAAAACTATCAGAAAAAGTATAGGCAAGGGCGCCAACAAATGAACTTCCAAGAATAACTATATCATTATTAGTAGTGATTTCGGCTACACGACCAATAATTTTTCGCAAAATCATGGAGCTAGACCAAAACATGAATAGAATGGTAAAAGCGCTTGAAAAAACCGACATCATATTAACCATATAAGCAATGTTTTCATTACCAGCAGCGAACATGGCAAAAAAAGCACCCATCATTTGATACAAAGGTGCTCCAGGAGGGTGGCCAACTTCTAGTTTAGCGGCTGTTGCAATGTATTCTCCACAATCCCAAAAACTCATTGTGGGCTCTACGGTAAGTGTGTAGGTAATTAAAGCAATTCCAAATGTTAACCAACCTATGATTGTATTCCATTTATTAAAGTTAAATGAGGTCTTATCCATGAATTTTTAAAGATTTTGATTTCAAATACAAAGAAAATGTTTTTTTGTGTAAAGCGACAAGCATTAACAGTATTTTCTATAAAAGTATTTGTAAAATGTAACCTTTTGAAAACTAGTAATTAGGGGTGATTCGGTCTTTTTTTTGAAGAAAAAAATCATTTTTTTTGAAGAAAATCGTTTAAAAAGTTTGCAGAACTTAAAATTAGTGTTACATTTGCACTCGCAAAACAACAACAAAACTGGTCTATGGTGTAATGGTAACACAACTGTTTTTGGTGCAGTCTTTCAAGGTTCGAGTCCTTGTAGACCAACTAGTTTTTTGAGAACCCCGCAAACATAATGTTTACGGGGTTTGTTTTTTTGTGTTAAATTGTTTTTTTTTTTTTTTTTTTTTTGAATCAGCTTGTTTTGCAACTTCTTGTTGTTTAGTCGTTTACTTTTGTTTTAACTTGTTAAATATTTTGTTTTGCTTTAGTTGAACAATATCATAATCCCTCTTGTTGTAAAGAATAATATTTCTTTTCTCTAAAAAAAGTCTTCAATAAACTACCCTAATTAGATACTATTGTTGAAGTTGTCTTTAGTATTGTTTAGTTTGATTTTAAAAACGCCTATAAAACTGTTTAATTATGGATAAATCTATGACCTTATTATATTTGTTGGAGAAAATTAAGACAAATTTCACTGCCTCTGTAGCTTTGCCAAGTATTTTTTTGATTGTTTTATTGTCGCTTTTTTGTGGTTTTTTCTCAGAGCAAGCTGCAACAATGTTGGGTGTTTTTAAAGGAGTTATTTTTGATAATCTAAGTTGGTTTTATGTTTTGTTGGTAACTGTTTTTGTGTTGTTTCTTTTATTTGTGGCCATTAGTAAATTTGGAAAAATAAAACTCGGTGCAGACGATTGTGAGCCTGAATATTCCTATTTTTCTTGGGTATCGATGCTTTTTGCAGCTGGGATGGGAATTGGATTAATGTATTTTGGGGTTTCAGAAACCATGGCGCATTATGCCAATCCAGCAATTGGTGATTTGGATGTTCATCTTCGTGCTAAAGAGGCGCAATTGTATACTTTTTTTCACTGGGGTATTCATGCTTGGGCTATTTACGGGGTTGTTGGGCTGTCTTTGGCCTATTTTGCATACCGATACAGTCTTCCTTTAGCGATTAGAAGTGGTTTTTATCCTGTGCTAAAAGACAAAATCAATGGCAGATTGGGTAACATTGTAGATGTATTTGGGCTTTGTAGTACTTTTTTTGGGATTACTACAACACTTGGTTTTGGAGTGGTGCAACTTTGTGCAGGGCTTCATTGTTTAGGGGTGATATCTGATACTTCTTTTGGTTATCAAGCGTTAATTGTGGTTTTAGTGATGGGTGTTGCGGTTGTTTCTGCGCTTTCAGGTTTGGGAAAAGGCGTGAAGATAATGAGCGAAATCAATATTATATTGGCTACTTTATTAATGTTATTTGTTTTGATATTTGGGCCTACGATCTATATTTTAAGCACTTTTACTGAAGGGCTAGGGCATTATGTGAGTCATTTTGCCTCGCTTACTTTCAATACATATGCTTATGAAAAAGAAAGTCAAGCGTGGTTTTCTAACTGGACCATTTTGTATTGGGCTTGGTGGATTTCTTGGGCTCCTTATGTTGGTCTTTTTATTGCTAAAATTTCTAAAGGACGATCCATTCGTGAATTTATTATAGCTGTTTTACTTATACCGTCTCTTTTTAATTTTGTTTGGATGACTGTTTTTGGTAGCAGTGCAGTTTGGATAGATGAGTTTGTGGCTCATGGTGCAATAAGTGAATTTGCTAAGGATCCTAATACTCTTTTGTTTAATTTTTTTGCTTATTTCCCTTTAAGCGGTTTTTTGAATGTCTTGGCAATTGTTATTATCTGTGTTTTTTTTATCACCTCTGCTGATTCTGGAATTTATATAATGAATAGTATTGCTTCTCGTGGGGTTGGTGTGGCGCCTAAATGGCAAAATGTATTTTGGGGTGTTTTGCTGATAATTGTTTCACTTAGCCTGTTGCGTTCAGGAGGACTTGCATCATTGCAGACTATGACTTTGGTTATGGCGCTACCTTTTGGAATAATAATGCTCTTGTTGTGTTTTAGTTTATGGAAAGCTTTGCTTGCTGACGATCAGTATTCATCGGTAAAATATTCACATGCCAGTAATAATTGGAATGATGTTCATTGGAAGCTAAGATTGCGTAAAATTCTAAGTTATTCAAAGAAAAAAGATATTAAAACTTTTTTGAATCAAACTGTGCGAGAGGCTTTTGAAGAGATGGTTCTCGAATTGCAAAAAAACGATATTGTAGCGACTATAACCGAAGAAAAATCTCCAATACATGCCATTGAGTTGGTCATTGAGTACGAGAAATTAAAGAATTTTAAATACGGAGTAAAATCCCAAGTTTTAACAGTATCTACAGCATTAAGAAGGGAAGATAATGCACCTGATATTGATCATGAAACTGTTTTTGTTCCCGTAACTTATTTTGATGATAATAGAAGAGGATACGATATTCAATATCTCAGTAAAGATGAGATTATAGCGGATGTTTTGAGGCAATATGAGCGTTTTTTAAATTTAGGATCGGGAGATACAACGGATTTGTTGTTGAAAATTTGACAAGTTTTATTGTTCAAAAATCCTTTCGTATGACAGTTGATAGTTGTTTTTTTTAAGTATTGACTGAGACTTGTTTGCGACTTAACCGACGATGGATATGTTGTAGTTTTTCTTGCTGAGGATTCAATCTTGCTGAGATCAAAGTTGTGCTTCAAATAATAAAAAAAGGAACCCTCTTGTATATCACAGGAGGGTTCCTTTTTTTATGGAGTTATTATTGGTTTTTTTATGCCTTAATAGTGAGTACTGGAAGTTGAGTGTGGTTGACTAAGTCTTCTGTGATGCTTCCATTGAAGAAATGGCTAAGGCCGGTTCTTCCGTGTGTGCTAATGCTTATTAAATCGGCTTGTATGGAATTGGCAAAATTCAAAACACCTTTTTCTATATTGGATTCGTTGTAAATGTGAATAGCGAAATTGGTTAACTCGAATTCTTTTGCAAAAGACTCCATGGTTGCGGTTGTTGTGTCAGTTGTTTTAAAGCTGTTCGGTGTGCAGATGGTTACTAAGTTGATTTTTGCTTCCCATTTGTTGGCTAATTCTTTTATTTTCTTAAAAGGTGCTTTGGCGGTTTCTGTAAAATCTGAAGCAAATACAATTTGTTTTGGATTGAATGCGGTTTCTTCTTTTTTAATAACAATGACAGGAATTTCGGAAAGACGCACCACTTTTTCTGTATTGGATCCTATAAAGATTTCTTCTGCTCCAGAAGCGCCATGTGATCCCATAACAATTAGGTCAACATTGTTCTTTTTGGTAAAATTAAGTACGCCATCAAAAGCTTTTTCGAATTGAATAAATTCGGTTACCTCGATGCCGTCAAGATAAGGACGCTCAAAAATTTCAGCAAATGTTTCTTTTGCTTTTTGGATAAAAAACATTACTTCAGGAATGCTTTTGCCGCTTGAGATAGCGTCGCTCATTTGATTAGGGAGCTCTAACATGTGAAGTAATAAGATTTCAGCATTATGCGTTTTGGCTAGTTGTGCAGCTACTTTTAAAGCGTTTTCCGCATAAATTGAGAAATCTGTAGGTACTAAAATCCTTTTCATGATGGGTTTGGGGTTTTGGTTGTAAGAAAATGTGTTCTATTATTCTAAGAAGTAAAGATAAGATTTTTTTTTACTGCAATCCAATAAAATGATTTGTAAAAAAACACTATATTTGCAAAGTTATTTATTAAAAGTTAAGTAATGAGGGGACAATTGTCCCCTCTTTTTATAAAATAGTTATAAAAATATGACATTTAAAGAAAAAGTAAATGCATTGATTGAGGAGGCGCTGTTAGAGAAGCTCTCAGTTTTTCTAATTGATTTGAGTATATCAGACGCATTTAAAATAATGGTATCTCTTGATGGGGATAATGGTGTGGCTTTGCAGGATTGCATCGATATTAGCAGAGCGATTGAAAATAACCTTGATCGAGAAGAACAAGATTTTTCGTTGGAAGTAGCCTCAGTTGGAGTAGGTTCTCCGTTAAAAATGGTTCGTCAATATAAAAAAAATGTTGGGAGAACATTAATTGTTAAAACAGCATCAGAAATTATTGAAGCAGAATTAGTTGAAGCTACAGATGTTTTTATAATTTTGTCTTGGGAAGCTAGAGAGCCAAAAAAAATAGGAAAAGGAAAGGAAACGGTTCAAAAAGAACTTCAGTTGCCTTACGCAGATATTAAAGAAGCAATTGTTACAGTAACATTTTAATTAAAGAATTCGCATGGAAAATTTAGCATTAATCGATTCATTTTCAGAGTTTAAAGATGATAAACTTATTGATCGTGTAACGCTTATGGCAATTTTAGAAGATGTATTTAGAAATGCATTGAAAAAGAAATATGGTTCAGATGAAAACTTCGATATTATCATTAATCCTGATAAAGGGGATATGGAAATTTGGAGAAGAAGAGTCATTGTTGCAGATGAGGATTTGGATTTTGAAAACGAAGAAATTACTTTAACAGAAGCTCGTAAGATTGAAGCGGATTTCGAAATTGGAGAAGAAGTTTCTGAAGAAGTAAAATTGATTGATTTAGGTCGTAGAGCTATTTTAGCATTACGTCAAAACTTAATCTCAAAAATACACGAACACGATAATACCAATTTATACAAACAATTTAAAGATATTATTGGGGATATTTATACTGCCGAAGTGCATCACGTTCGTCCAAGAGTTGTAATTTTGGTGGATGATGAAGGAAATGAAATTGTTTTACCAAAAGAAAAGCAAATCCCTTCTGATTTCTTTAGAAAAGGCGATAATGTTCGTGGTATCATTGAAAGTGTTGAGCTAAAAGGGAATAAACCTCAAATTATTATGTCTAGAACTTCTGAGAAGTTTTTAGAAAAATTGTTTGAACAAGAAATTCCTGAGGTTTTTGATGGTTTAATTATGGTTAAAAACGTAGTGAGAATACCGGGAGAGAAAGCTAAAGTAGCTGTAGAAACCTATGATGATAGAATTGATCCAGTAGGAGCCTGTGTTGGGATGAAAGGATCCAGAATTCATGGTATTGTAAGAGAGTTGGGGAATGAGAATATTGATGTTATTAATTACACGAATAACATACAGTTGTTTATTACAAGAGCATTGAGCCCAGCGAAAGTATCTTCCATTAAAATAAATGAAGAAACAAAACGTGCAGAAGTGTTTTTGAAATTAGAAGAAGTTTCTAAAGCTATCGGTCGTGGTGGACATAATATTAAACTAGCTGGTTTGTTAACCGGATATGAATTAGATGTAATTCGTGAAGGTGACATCGCTGGTGCAACAGCAGATGAAGACGATGTTGAATTGACTGAGTTTTCAGATGAAATTGAAGAATGGGTTATAGAAGAATTCGCGAAAATTGGTTTAGATACAGCAAAAAGTATACTAAGTCAAGAAGTAGAGGATTTAGTTAGAAGAACAGACCTAGAAGAGGAAACAATTCTAGATGTAATGAGAATTTTGAAAGAAGAATTCGATAGTTAAGCTATGTTCTTCTAACAACACAACAAAAAAAGATAATAATAAAAAGGTTTTATGTCTGAAGAGAGAATAATTAGAATAAACAAAGTTTTAAGGGAATTGAATATTTCTTTAGAAAGAGCTGTGGATTATCTTAAGGATAAAGGGATTGGTATTGAATCTAACCCAAACACAAAAATTTCTGAAGAGGTGTACAATGTCTTGTGCGGTCAGTTTGCTGGTGACAAAGGGAATAAAGAGGCATCAAAAGAAGTAGGGGAAGAGAAAAGAAAAGAGAAAGAAGCCTTACGGATCGAAAGAGAAAAAGAAATCGAAACGAAACGCAAAGCGGATGAAGAGCGATTAAAGCAACAAGAAATTATCAAAGCTAGGGCAGTAGTAACTGGTCCAGTTCAAGTTGGTAAAATTGATTTGAATCCTAAAAAAGCAACTTCTGTACCTGCTCCAGCTGCAATTGAAGAGAAAAAGGCTACTCCAGTAGTGAAAGCCGTTGAACCAGCAAAAGAAACTCCCACTGAAACTAAATCTATAGCTCCTGAGGAAACTAAAGTAGCACCTGTTGTTATTAAGCCAATTGAGGTTAGTGTTGAAAAAGAAGTGGTGAAAGAAGTGTCAAAGGAAGTGAAACCACAAGCAGAAAAGCCTAAAAGTGATAAGCCGAAAGAGACTCCTTCGGAACCAACATCACAAGAGCCAGTTGAGGAAACGATTACTACTCAGTATCAAAAACTTTCAGGGACAACGCTTACCGGACAGATTATTGATTTGTCACAATTCAATAAGCCAAAAAAGAAAAAAGAAGAGCCTAAAATTACTCCAAACAAACCTGGTGCGCCTGGTGCAGTAGGAGCTAATAATGCCAATAAAAATAAGCGTAAGCGTATTGCTCCAAAACCAGGTGCTCCAAGACCACCTGCAACTCCAGGGACTCCAAATCCAAATAAAATTACCCCAAACACGGGTGGTGGCGGATTTAATGCGAATAGAAATTCAAGACCTGGATTTGTGAAAGGAAATCGTCCTGCTATAGTAGCCAAAGTGGAGCCTACAGAGGAAGAAGTAAAAAATCAAATTCGTGAAACTTTAGAGAAACTACAAGGTAAAGGTGGAAAATCTAAAGCAGCAAAATATCGTAGAGAAAAAAGAGAAACGCACCGTCAAAAAACGGATGACGAGCAAAGAGCATTAGACGAAGGTAGCAAGACAATCAAGGTAACTGAGTTTGTTACTGTTGGTGAAATTGCGATCATGATGGATGTGCCGATTACTAAAGTTATTGGTACTTGTATGTCGCTTGGAATCATGGTTACGATGAATCAACGTTTGGATGCTGAGACTTTGACTATTGTTTGTGATGAATTTGGATATGAAGTTGAATTTATCACTGTTGACATTGAAGAAGCCATTCAAGTAGTTGAAGATAAAGAAGAAGATTTGGTAACACGTGCTCCTATTGTTACGGTAATGGGTCACGTCGATCACGGTAAAACATCTTTACTGGATTATATTCGTAAGGAAAATGTAATTGCTGGAGAGTCAGGAGGAATTACACAACATATTGGTGCCTACGGAGTAACTTTGGATAATGGTCAAAAAATTGCATTTTTAGATACACCAGGTCACGAAGCTTTTACCGCGATGCGTGCACGTGGTGCTCAAGTTACGGATATTGCAATTATTGTGATTGCAGCAGATGATGATATTATGCCGCAAACTAAAGAGGCTATTTCTCACGCACAAGCTGCTGGAGTGCCAATTATTTTTGCGATAAACAAAATTGATAAACCAAATGCTAATCCTGAAAAAGTTAAAGAAAGATTGGCTGGTATGAACTTATTGGTAGAGGACTGGGGAGGAAAAATTCAATCTCATGATATATCTGCAAAGGTTGGTACGGGTGTAAAAGAATTGTTAGAAAAAGTGTTGTTAGAGGCTGAGATTTTAGATTTAAAATCGAATCCTAATAAAGCAGCTCAAGGAACAGTTGTAGAAGCTTTCTTGGATAAAGGAAAAGGTTATGTGTCTACTATTTTAGTACAACATGGTACTTTAAGGGTAGGAGATTATATGTTAGCAGGTAAGCATCACGGAAAAATTAAAGCGATGCATGATGAACGTGGACATGTGGTTAAAGAAGCAGGTCCTTCAACACCGGTTTCGGTTTTAGGTTTAGATGGTGCTGCAACAGCAGGTGATAAGTTTAATGTTTTTGAAGACGAAAAAGAGGCAAAACAAATTGCAGCTAAACGTTCTCAATTGATGCGTGAACAATCTGTTAGAACGCAACGTCATATTACTTTAGATGAAATTGGTCGAAGAATTGCTTTGGGTCAATTTAAAGAATTGAATATTATTCTTAAAGGAGACGTTGATGGTTCTGTTGAAGCTTTATCTGATTCGTTCTCTAAATTATCAACTGACGAAATTCAAATCAATATTATTCATAAAGGAGTAGGTGCGATTACCGAAACGGATGTAATGTTAGCTTCAGCTTCTGATGCTATTATTATTGGATTTAACGTACGTCCTGCTGGAAATGCAAGACAGTTAGCAGATAAGGAAGAAATAGATATCCGTTACTATTCTATCATTTATGCCGCAATTGACGACTTGAAAGATGCGATGGAAGGAATGTTAGCTCCAGAAATGAAAGAAGAAGTATTAGGAACGGCTGAAATTAGAGAGATCTTCAAGATTTCAAAAGTTGGTTCTATTGCAGGTAGTATGGTTATGGACGGTAAAATCCTTAAAAATGCAAAAATCCGTGTAGTTAGAGAAGGCGTTGTAATTTTTGATGGCGAGCTTATAGCATTGAAACGATTCAAAGACGATGTTAGAGAAGTAGCTAAAGGATATGATTGCGGTATTCAAATCAAAGGATTTAATGATATTGAAGAGCGTGATGTTATTGAATGTTACCATGAAGTTGCTATTAAGAAAAAATTGAAATAGTAATATGTTTTTCACAAAAAAAAGCCTCGTTTATCGAGGCTTTTTTTGTGGCATTAACGTGTTTCTAGTTGAAATCTAATTTATGATAGAGACGGGAATTTAATTTAATCCATTTCGTTCTAAAATAAGAAGAAGTAGGTTTAAAGCTAAAATAGGCGTGTTTGGCTTAGGTTTTTTGTAGTTCATACAATGTGTAAAAGCTGGCTATATATAGCGATTTAAAAAGGGTAGAAAGGTAACGGACTATTTTCCGGGCTTAATTAAAAAAGCTGTTTTATATCTTTTTCTGATGTCAATTAAATTTCTCTCTGCGTCCATTCTGTTTCTAAAATTTCCAACCCAAACTTTGTAATTTGGTGTTTGGAAAATGATAGTTGCATCTAAATTTTTGTTAGATGATTTGAATTCTGTTAACGTTTTTTTAGCAAGATCGCTCGTGCCGTTAAATACTTGTATTTTGTATTGATCAGTAATTGATAAGGTATTATTTATTTTTCTTTTTTCATTTAATAGCTGATCCACGATTGGATCCTGATTAATTTCTGTTTTTTTCTTTTGGGCATCCATTTTCGCTATCGTTATAGTTGCGAGCGCAAAGAAAATTATTCGCTTTTTTAAGTGAGGAAACTTCATAACTGATTGATTTTTATGCAAAAGTAATGCTTTAGTGGAAAAAATGAAAAGCAAACTTTATTTAGAATTAATATAAATTGTATTTAAGACTATTTTAAGATTTTGTGAATAGTTCTTAAAGTGTATTTTTGTCCCGTATTTAAAAAAAAGAAGTGTTTTTTTTCGGGTATACTTTGAAAAAATACATATCAATATTGTGGATAATTACTATACTATATGAAAAAGATGGGTAACCATAGTTCGATGACAAGGAAATTATGTTTTAGTTTAGCATTAATGCTAACGATGTCCTTGAGTTTATTTGCGCAAGATCCTGCCGCTGCTGCTACAGATACAGCTGCGCCAGCACCTAGTGCTGGGGGAGATACAGCTAAAGGAAAGGAATTGTTTAATGCCAATTGTGCTGCATGTCATAAATTAGACGCAAAGGCTACAGGGCCTGCATTAAGAGGTGTAGCTTCTAAGTATGAAATGGCTTGGCTTTACAAGTGGGTTAAAAACAGCTCTGATTTAATTAAGTCAGGTGATGCTGCTGCAGTAAAAGTTTTTGAAGAAAACAATAAAGCAGTAATGACTGCTTTTCCACAGTTGTCAAATGAAGATATTGATAATATTATAGCGTATACTTCAGAGCCAAAAGCAGAAACTCCTGTTGCTGCTGCAGGTGCAACTCCTACTGCTGGGGCTCAGAACCAAGAAGGTGGAATTAGTAACAATGTTATTCTTGGTGCATTGGCATTGGTGATGGCTATGTTGGTAGTTCTTTTGTTTTTTGTGAACAATGTATTGAGAAAAGTTGCTAGAGCAAATGGTATTGAAGTGGAGTCTAAATCACCATCGATGCCTATTTGGAAAGCTTTTGCTAAAAATCAATTTTTAGTTTTAGTTTCTGCTATCCTTTTGTTGTTGTGTAGTGCTTACTTTGTTTATGGGTATTTAATGCAAATTGGTGTAGATCAAGAATATGCTCCAATTCAGCCTATTCATTATTCTCATAAAATCCATGCTGGTGATAATGAAATTAACTGTAAATATTGTCACTCGGCCGCAAGAGTAAGTAAAAATGCTGGTATTCCATCTTTAAATGTTTGTATGAACTGTCATAAAAACATCTCTGAAGTAGCTGAAACAACTGCTACTCCTGAATACAGTAAAGCTTTCTATGATGAGCAAATTCAAAAATTATATGCTGCTGTAGGTTGGGATAAAACTACACAATCTTACACTGGTAAAACGCAACCGGTTAAATGGGTTCGTATTCATAATTTACCAGACTTCGTATATTTCAATCACTCTCAGCACGTAACCGTTGCTGGAATTGAATGTCAAACTTGTCACGGGCCTGTTGAAACGTATGAAATTCAAAAACAATTTGCTCCATTAACAATGGGTTGGTGTATTGATTGTCATAGAAAGACAGATGTTAAAACGGAAGGAAACGAGTATTATACCAAAATTCACGAAGAACTTTCTAAGAAGTATGGTGTTGAGAAATTAACAGCTGCTCAAATGGGAGGTTTGGAGTGTGGTAAATGCCACTATTAAAAAGAAATTATTAAGATTTAATATTTATATATAATATGTCATCAAACAAAAAATACTGGAAAAGTGTTGAAGAACTAGACGGAAATAGTTCTATTGTTGAGGCGCTTAAGAATAACGAGTTTGTTGAAGAGATTCCTACCGATGAATTTTTGGGGAATAGCGATAAATTATCTTCCTCTACTTCACGTCGTGATTTTTTAAAGTACGTTGGTTTTAGTACTGCTGCTGCAACTTTAGCAGCGTGCGAAGGACCTGTAAACAAATCAATACCTTATGTGTTGCAACCTGAGGAAATCATTCCTGGTGTAGCAGATTATTATGCTACAACTGTTTTTGACGGTTTTGATTTTGCTAATTTATTGGTTAAAACTCGTGAAGGACGACCTATTAAAATCGATAATAATACAATAGCAGGAGCTAAATTTTCTGCTAATGCTAGAATACATGCGTCTATATTGTCATTGTATGATAATATGCGTTTGAAAGAGCCTAAAGTAGCAGGAAAAGCTGCTTCTTGGTCTTCAGTAGATGCTAAGTTGAAATCTAGTGTCGCTGAGGCTAAAGCAAAAGGCGGTCAAGTAGTTTTGCTTACCAATACTTTAGCTAGCCCTTCAACAGAAAAATTGATTGCTGAGTTTACAGCTAAAAACCCAAATGCTAAACATGTAGTTTATGATGCTGTATCTTCTTCAGAAGCGCTAGATGCATTTCAAACTGTTTATGGCAAAAGAGCTTTAGTTGATTATGATTTTTCAAAAGCTTCTTTGATTGTTTCTGTAGGAGCTGATTTCTTAGGAGATTGGCAAGGAGGTGGTTTTGATGCTGGATATGCACAAGGTAGAATTCCTAAAGCCGGAAAAATGTCTCGTCATTTTCAATTTGAAGCGAATATGACATTATCTGGTGCTGCTGCTGATAAGCGTGTGCCAATGTCTGTTGCTAATCAAAAACAAGCTTTAGTTCATATATATAATGTTATTACTGGAAATAATGTTTCAGTAAAATTAGATGATAAATTCAAAGCTGAAGTTACAAAAGCTGCTCAACAATTGAAATCTGCAGGTTCCAAAGGAGTTTTGGTTTGTGGGATTCAAGACGTAAATGCGCAGTTATTAGTTTTGGCTATTAATCAAGCTTTATCAAGCGAAGCGTTTGTTACTTCAGGTGCACGTTTGATCAGAAAAGGTTCAAATGCAGCTGTTGCTCAATTATTAAAAGACATGAATGCTGGAATTGTTCATACATTGATTATGAGTGGTGTTAATCCAGTGTATACTTTAGCTGATAGCAAATCATTTGTTGATGGTTTGAAAAAAGTTACTACTTCTGTTGCTTTAACAATCAAAGAAGATGAAACTGCCTTATTGGCTACTATTGCTGCTCCAGTTCCACATTATTTAGAGTCTTGGGGTGATTTGCAATTAACGGAAGGTTCTTATAGTATTACTCAACCAACCATTCGCCCTTTATTTGATACCAAACAATTTCAAGATGTTTTGTTGTCACTAAATGGTATTCCTGGTGCTTATTATGATTACTTGAAAGCGGTTTCGGCTGCAAATTTTGTAGGTTCAAGCTGGAATAAAGTGCTGCATGATGGTATTTATGTTGGTACAGTTGGTACTGCTTCTGCAGGAACAGTTAACTATGGTGCTGCTGCAAATATCTTAGCCAGTGCATCAAGTGTTAAAGGTTTAGAATTAGTGTTGTATACTAAAACTGGTATGGGAGATGGTCAACAAGCCAATAACCCTTGGTTGCAAGAATTTCCAGATCCAATTACGAGAGTTTCTTGGGATAACTATATTACAGTTTCTAATGCTGATGCAACTAAAATTGGATTGTCAAACGAAATTGTGGCTAATGGTGGTTTGAATGGTTCTTACGTGAAGTTAACAGCTAATGGTGTTACTTTAGAGAATGTTCCTGTTATCGTGCAACCTGGTCAAGCGGTTGGAACTGTTGGTATGGCTCTAGGTTACGGACGTAAAGCTGCTCTTAAAGAAGAAATGCAAGTAGGTATTAACGCTTACTCATTATATAAAGATTTTAATGATTTACAAAACGTAACCCTTGAATTGGCTTCTGGAGAACATGAGTTTGCTTGTGTTCAAGGTCAAAAAACATTAATGGGTCGTGGAGATATTATTAAAGAAACTACTTTAGAGATCTTTAATACTAAAGATGCTGCTGTTTGGAATGAACAACCAGTTGTTTCTTTGGATCACAAAGAAGTAGAAGCTACTTCTGTTGGGTTGTGGGATTCTTTCGATCGTTCGATTGGTCATCATTTTAATCTTTCAATTGATTTAAATGCTTGTACTGGTTGTGGAGCATGTGTAATTGCTTGTCATGCTGAAAATAACGTACCAGTTGTTGGAAAAGATGAAATTAGAAGAAGTAGAGATATGCATTGGTTGCGTATCGACAGATATTATTCTTCTGAAAGTACTTTTGCTGGTGATGTTGAAAGAAAAGAGAATATAGCTGGTTTGTCTAGTTCGTTATCTACTTTCAATGAAATGGAAAAAGCAGCGGATAATCCACAAGTTTCTTTCCAGCCTGTTATGTGTCAGCACTGTAATCACGCACCATGTGAAACAGTTTGTCCAGTTGCAGCAACGTCTCATGGTCGTCAAGGTCAAAACCAAATGGCTTATAACCGTTGCGTTGGTACTCGTTACTGTGCGAACAACTGTCCATATAAAGTACGTCGTTTTAACTGGTTCTTGTACAACAAAAACAGCGAGTTCGATTATCATATGAATGATGATTTGGGTAGAATGGTATTAAATCCAGATGTTAACGTTCGTTCTCGTGGAGTTATGGAGAAATGTTCGATGTGTATTCAAATGACACAAGCAACTATTCTTAAAGCGAAAAGAGAAGGTAGAGCGATTAAAGATGGAGAATTCCAAACTGCTTGTTCTAATGCTTGTTCTTCTGGCGCCATGACTTTTGGTGATGTTAATGATAAAGAGGCTGTGGTTGCTAAGTTAGCTGCAGATGAAAGATCATACCATTTGTTAGAGCATGTTGGTACAAAACCAAACGTGGTTTATCAAGTTAAAGTTAGAAATATCTAGTAAAAAAAAATTAATTAAGAATCAATATAAAGGATTATGTCGTCTCACTACGAAGCAGCCATTAGAAAACCCTTAGTTATAGGTGATAAATCTTATCACGATGTAACTGTAGATGTAGCAGCACCTGTTGAAGGTAAAGCTAATAAGCATTGGTGGATTGTATTCACAATCGCATTAACCGCTTTCCTTTGGGGATTGGGTTGTATTATTTACACAGTATCTACCGGTATCGGAACTTGGGGATTAAACAAAACAGTTGGATGGGCCTGGGATATCACTAACTTCGTTTGGTGGGTAGGTATCGGGCACGCTGGAACGTTAATTTCAGCAGTACTTTTACTTTTCCGTCAACGATGGAGAATGGCTATTAACCGTTCTGCGGAAGCCATGACTATCTTCTCAGTTATTCAAGCAGGTTTGTTTCCAATTATTCACATGGGTCGTCCATGGTTAGCGTATTGGGTACTTCCAGTTCCAAATCAATTTGGTTCTCTTTGGGTTAACTTCAACTCACCATTATTATGGGACGTATTTGCAATTTCAACTTATTTGTCAGTTTCATTAGTTTTCTGGTGGACTGGTCTTTTGCCTGATTTTGCCATGTTGCGAGATAGAGCAGTAACGCCTTTTAACAAAAGAGTATATTCTATCCTAAGTTTTGGATGGAGTGGTAGAGCTAAAGATTGGCAACGTTTTGAAGAGGTTTCTCTTGTACTTGCAGGTTTAGCAACTCCACTTGTACTTTCTGTACACACCATTGTATCAATGGACTTTGCTACTTCTGTAATTCCAGGATGGCATACCACCATTTTTCCTCCTTACTTTGTTGCTGGTGCGGTTTTCTCAGGGTTTGCTATGGTTAACACCTTGCTTATTATTATGAGAAAAGTATCTAACTTAGAGGCTTATATTACTGTTCAACATATCGAGTTAATGAATATCGTAATTATGATTACGGGTTCTATTGTAGGTGTTGCTTACATCACTGAATTATTCATCGCTTGGTATTCAGGAGTTGAATACGAACAATATGCATTCTTGAATAGAGCTACTGGGCCTTACTGGTGGGCATATTGGGCAATGATGACGTGTAACGTTTTCTCTCCTCAGTTCATGTGGTTCAAAAAATTACGTACAAGTATCATGTTTTCGTTTGTAATCTCTATTGTTGTAAACATTGGAATGTGGTTTGAGCGTTTCGTAATTATTGTTACTTCTTTGCACAGAGATTATTTACCATCTTCTTGGACGATGTTTTCACCAACCTTTGTTGATATTGGTATTTTTATAGGAACTATTGGATTCTTCTTTGTGTTGTTTTTATTGTATTCAAGAACTTTCCCTGTGATTGCTCAGGCTGAAGTAAAAACAATTTTAAAAGGAAGTGGAGATAACTACAAAAGAGAAAGAGAAGCTAATAAAGATGTACACCATGAGTAATAAAGTAATATACGCTATATACAACGACGATGATGTATTAATGGATGCCGTTAAAAAAACACGTGCAGCACATCATCATATTGAAGAAGTTTTTACCCCTTTTCCTGTACACGGATTAGATAAAGCAATGGGATTGGCACCAACTAGATTAGCTATTTGTGCTTTTATCTATGGTTTGTGTGGTATTTCATTCGCTACTTGGATGATGAATTATATCATGATTCAAGATTGGCCTCAAGATATTGGTGGTAAACCAAGTTTTAGCTACATCGAAAACATGCCAGCTTTTGTGCCAATTATGTTTGAAGAAACAGTTTTCTTTGCTGCTCACTTAATGGTAATCACATTTTACATGAGAAGTAAATTGTGGCCATTTAAACAAGCTGAAAATCCTGATGTTAGAACAACTGATGACCATTTTTTGATGGAAGTAGCGGTTAATAATAATGAAGAAGAATTAGTTTCTTTCTTTAAAAGTACAGGTGCAGTAGAAGTAAATGTAATAGATAAGAATTAATTGTAGCTATGAGAAGTATATATAAATTGACGCTTTTGGCTGGTATTACTTTGTTAGTTTCGTCATGTCAAGATAAATTGACCCCGAACTATCAGTATTTTCCAAACATGTATGAATCTGTAGGTTACGAGACCTATGCAGAGTCTGATGCTTTTAAAGATGGTAAAGAAGGGCAATTGCCTGCTAAGGGTTCTCTTAAAAGAGGATTTGAAGTTTATGAGTATGAAAATTCAACTGCAGGTTATGAATTAGCGAAAGCTAATTTGAAGTCTCCATTGGATTCTTTAAGTAAAAATCCTGAAAAAGGTAAAGAACTTTTTGAAATTTACTGTATGAGTTGTCATGGAGCAACAGGAAATGGTAAAGGTAAATTAGTTGAAAGAGAAAAGTTTCTTGGTGTACCTAGTTATGCTGACCGTCCAATTACGGAAGGAAGTGTATTCCATGTAATTACTTATGGATTGAATTCTATGGGATCACATGCAAATCAATTGAGTGCACAAGAACGTTGGTTAGTGGTAGACTATGTTCTTAAACTAAAAAGCGAATTATAATTGTTGAACAAACTGATCGTAATAGATATGTATACATTTTCAAGTAAATTAAAAACTTTTTCTCTTATCCTAATGGCTGTTGGTTTATTAGGTATTGGTTATGGTTTTTATAGTGCACCAAAAGATATTCAAGAAGTGGAAGCTCTTCTTGCCGCGGATTCACATGGAGGTCATGGAGAAGCTACTCATGCAACTCCTGCCGAAGAACATTCGGCTACAGCTGTTGCTGACCATGCAACTCCTGTTAAAGCTGAAGCTGCTCATAAAGATACAACACATGCAGCTGCCGAAGTTTCCCATGAAACTGCAGGTGATTCAGTTCATGCTGCGCCAGTTGCTGCGCATGATGCACAGGCAAATGCTGTTGCTCATGATGCACACGCAGATGCGGAACATAAAGAGCATTTAGAGCATGTTTTACATCAATTAAGTAATAAGCCATGGGCTGCTGTTTATGTAGCTTGTATCTTTTTCATGTTGTTGTCATTAGGAACTTTAGCTTTCTATGCTATTCAACAGGTTGCTCAAGCGGGTTGGTCACCAGTGTTGTTTAGAGTAATGCAAGGTATCACGGCTTATTTGCCAGTAGGTTCTGTAATATTCTTTATTATTTTAGTTTTATGTGGATTGCATTTTAACCATTTGTTTATCTGGTTAGATCCTGAAGTTGTTGCTCATGATAAATTGATACAAACTAAATCTGGTTATTTGAATTTTCCATTTTGGATTGTTAGAGCTGCTATCTTTTTGTTAGGATGGAATGCTTACAGATATTTTTCTAGAAAAAATTGTTTAGCACAAGACGAATCTGATGATAATTCTTTTTACAAAAAGAATTTTAAGATGTCAGCACTCTTTTTAGTTTTCTTTATTGTTACGGAGTCTATTATGTCTTGGGATTGGATTATGTCTATTGATCCACACTGGTTCAGTACTTTGTTTGGATGGTATGTTTTTGCTAGCTTCTTTGTAAGTGGTATCACTACTATTTGTATGGTAACTTTGTACTTAAAATCTAAAGGATATTTAGAGCATGTAAATACAAGTCACATTCATGATTTAGCTAAGTTTATGTTTGGTATTAGTGTTTTCTGGACGTATTTATGGTTCTCTCAATTTATGTTGATTTGGTATGCTAATATCCCTGAAGAAGTTACTTACTTTGTTACTAGAATTCAACAGTACAATTTACCTTTCTTTGGAGCGGTGGTTATGAATTTCTTATTTCCTCTCTTGATTTTAATTAATACTGATTTTAAGAGAATTACTTGGGTGTTAGTAATGGCAGGTACAGTGATTTTATTGGGTCATTATGTTGATTTCTTCAATATGATTATGCCAGGTACTGTAGGTGATCAATGGTTCATTGGTATTCCTGAGATTGCATCTGTTTTGTTTTTCCTTGGTTTGTTTATATATGTTGTTTTTACAGCACTTACAAAAGCGCCATTGTTGCCTAAAAGAAATCCTTTTATTGAGGAGAGTAAACACTTTCATTATTAATATTTAAACAGAAAAAACAGATGACAAGTTTGTTGGTAATTATAGTTTTAGTTTTATTAGCTGTTGCTCTTTGGCAATTGACTAAGATTTTTGATCTAACTCAAGTTGGATCTAAATCTGATGATTCTCAGATAGCCACTGATAATGATAATAACGTACAAGGATATCTAATGTTTGGTTTTTTAGCCTTCATTTATATTTTTACAATTTATGGTTTGATTAAATGGGGTGATTTGCCTTTGCATACACCTGCATCTGAACATGGGGCTACTGTTGATAGTTTAATGAACATCACTTGGGTATTAATTTTCACAGTACAAGCAATCACTCAAGTATTATTACATTACTTTTCTTTCAAGTATAGAGGTAATAAAGACAGAAAAGCTTTGTATTATGCTGATAACAATAAGTTAGAAGCTATTTGGAGTGTCATTCCGGCAGTGGTTTTAGCAGGTTTGATTTTATATGGTTTGTATGCTTGGACAAACATCATGTTTATCGAAGAAGATGAAGATACTGTTGTAATTGAGTTATATGCGCAACAATTTAAATGGACGGCTAGATATGCTGGTGCTGATCAAGTGTTAGGGAAAGCTAACGTACGTTTGATTGATGGAGTAAATTCTGTTGGTGTTGATATTGCAGATAAAAATGCTGCTGATGATTTCCTAGCCACTGAAATCCACATCCCAAAAGGTAAAAAAGTACTTTTCAAAATGCGCTCTCAAGATGTATTACATTCTGCTTATATGCCTCATTTTAGAGCTCAAATGAACTGCGTTCCTGGTATGGTTACTGAGTTTGGATTTACGCCTACTTATACTACAGCTGAATACAGAGATTTGCCTTTTATGATTGAAAAGGTAGCTCGCATTAACGATTTGCGTTCTAAGAAAAGTACTGAGTTGGTTGCAAAAGGCGGAACTGCTTTAGATCCTTATACTTTCGACTATCTTTTGTTGTGTAACAAAATTTGTGGAGCTTCACACTATAATATGCAAATGAAAGTAGTTGTAGATACTCCAGAGGATTACAAAAAATGGTTAAGTGATAAAGTGGCTTTAGTTAAAGAATACAAAGCATCCAAAGAAGCTCCTGCAACTGATGCTGGAACAGCTAAAGATAGTTCAAGTGTTGCAATTGAGCCGGCTGCTGTTAAAGTAGCAATGAAATAATTAATTAAGAATATTTAAAAGTATATATATGTCAGCAGAAGGTCACGATCACGGACACGATCACGAGCACGAACACCATCATAAGGATACATTCATTACTAAATATATTTTTAGTATTGATCATAAAATGATTGCTAAACAATACTTAATTACTGGTATTGTGATGGGGATTATTGGTGTTGGAATGTCTTTGCTTTTTAGAATGCAATTGGCATGGCCAGAGGAGTCTTTTAAAATATTCAATATTTTATTAGGCGATAAATTTGCTCCCGATGGAGTTATGGCTAATGATATTTATTTAGCTTTGGTTACCATTCATGGAACCATAATGGTTTTCTTTGTTTTGACGGCAGGGTTAAGTGGTACTTTTAGTAACTTATTGATTCCGCTTCAAATTGGTGCTAGAGATATGGCGTCAGGGTTCATGAATATGGTATCATATTGGTTATTTTTCTTGTCAAGTGTAATTATGATTTGCTCTCTTTTTGTAGAAGCAGGTCCAGCTTCTTCTGGATGGACAATTTATCCTCCATTAAGTGCTTTACCTCAAGCAATTCCTGGTTCAGGAACGGGTATGACGCTTTGGTTAGTTTCAATGGCTATTTTTATTGCTTCTTCTTTAATGGGTTCTTTGAATTACGTAGTTACTGTAATCAATTTAAGAACTAAGGGAATGACAATGACTAGAATGCCATTAACTATTTGGGCGTTTTTTGTAACTGCAATTATTGGTATTATTTCCTTTCCAGTTTTGCTTTCAGCTGCTTTATTATTGATCTTTGATAGAAGTTTTGGTACGTCATTCTTCTTATCTGATATATACATTGCAGGGGAGGTTTTACATTATCAAGGTGGATCACCAGTTCTTTTTGAGCATTTATTTTGGTTCTTAGGTCACCCAGAGGTTTACATCGTATTACTACCAGCATTAGGAATTACTTCTGAGATTATTGCTACGAATTCTCGTAAACCAATTTTTGGATATAGAGCGATGATTATGTCTATTTTGGCGATCGCTTTCTTGTCAACAATTGTTTGGGGTCACCATATGTTTATTTCAGGAATGAATCCTTTCTTAGGTTCTGTATTTACATTTACGACTTTATTGATTGCAATTCCATCTGCCGTAAAAGCATTTAATTATATCACTACTTTATGGAAAGGTAACTTACAATTGAACCCAGCGATGTTGTTCTCAATTGGTTTGGTTTCAACTTTCATTACTGGTGGTTTAACTGGAATTATTCTTGGAGATAGTACACTAGATATTAATGTTCACGATACTTACTTTGTGGTAGCTCACTTCCACTTGGTAATGGGTATTTCTGCACTTTATGGAATGTTTGCTGGTGTTTACCATTGGTTCCCAAGAATGTTCGGTAGAATGTTAAATAAGAATTTAGGATACATTCACTTTTGGGTAACTGCAGTATGTGCTTATGGTGTTTTCTTCCCAATGCACTTTATTGGATTAGCTGGTTTACCTAGACGTTACTATACAAATACTAACTTTCCTCTTTTTGATGATTTACAAAATGTGAATGTATTGATTACTACTTTTGCTTTAGTTGGAGGTGCTTTTCAATTGGTATTCTTGTATAACTTCTTTGTAAGTATATTTTATGGTAAGAAAGCTGAACAAAACCCATGGAAATCAAATACTCTTGAATGGACAGCTCCTGTAGAACATATTCACGGTAACTGGCCTGGTGAACTTCCAGAAGTACACAGATGGCCTTATGATTACAGTAAACCGGGTCATGATACTGATTTTGTCCCTCAGAATATTCCAATGAAACCAGGTGAGGAAGTTTTACATCACTAGTAGTTTTAAATATAAGTTAAAAAAGCCTTTCCTTGTGAAAGGCTTTTTTATTGCAAACCCTTTTTTTACCTTTATCGAATGAATGAGAATTTAGACCCTACGAATACTAATTATAATTCGGACGAGCTTGATATAGAAAAAAGATTAAGGCCACTTAGTTTTGACGACTTTGCTGGTCAAGATCAAGTCTTGGAAAATTTGAAAGTCTTTGTTGCAGCTGCTAATCAGCGAAATGAAGCGTTAGACCATACCCTTTTTCATGGACCTCCAGGTTTAGGAAAAACTACGTTAGCTAATATTTTGGCCAATGAATTGCAAGTAGGGATTAAAATAACTTCTGGACCAGTACTTGATAAACCCGGAGATTTAGCAGGTTTGCTTACTAATTTAGAAGAAAGAGATGTCCTTTTTATTGATGAAATTCATCGATTAAGTCCGATTGTAGAGGAATATTTGTATTCTGCCATGGAGGACTTTAAAATTGATATTATGATTGAATCTGGTCCTAATGCAAGAACGGTTCAAATCAATTTAAATCCTTTTACATTGATTGGCGCTACTACTCGTTCGGGTTTACTTACGGCTCCAATGCGTGCTCGTTTTGGTATTTCATCTCGTTTACAATATTATTCTACTGAGTTGCTTACTACTATTGTTGAGCGCAGTTCATCGATTTTTAAAATGCCAATTACCATGGAAGCTGCGATAGAAATTGCTGGAAGAAGTAGAGGTACACCACGAATTGCCAATGCTTTGTTGCGTAGAGTTCGTGATTTTGCTCAGATTAAAGGTAATGGTACCATTGATATAGAAATTGCTCGTTTTGCACTTAAAGCTCTTAATGTTGATGCACACGGGCTGGATGAAATGGATAATAAAATCCTAATCACTATTATTGATAAATTCAAAGGCGGCCCTGTAGGCTTAACTACTTTGGCAACTGCTGTATCCGAGAGTAGTGAAACTATTGAAGAGGTATATGAGCCTTTCTTGATTCAAGAAGGTTTTATTATGAGAACACCACGTGGAAGAGAAGTAACTGAAAAAGCCTATCAACATCTGGGTAAAGTTAGAATGAATGTTCAAGGCGGATTGTTTTAGTAATGATTAATAACAAAGAAAAATATACTCAATTTATAAAAGCCGAATCCAAAAGACTCGGCTTTTTATCTTGTGGTATTTCTAAAGTTGGTTTCCTTGAGAGTGAAGCACCAAGATTAGAGAAGTGGTTGAATCATCAGATGAATGGTCAAATGAGTTATATGGAGAACCATTTTGACAAAAGACTCGATCCTACCCTTTTAGTTGATGGTGCAAAGAGCGTAATCTCTTTGTTATTGAACTATTATCCTTCTGAAGTACAAAATCCAGATTCTTATAAGATTTCAAAATACGCTTTTGGGCAAGATTATCATTTTGTAATTAAAGACAAATTAAAGGAGTTATTGTTTTCCATTCAAAATGAAATTGGTGAAGTTTCAGGAAGAGCATTCGTTGATTCGGCACCTGTTCTAGATAAAGCATGGGCTGCGAAAAGTGGTTTAGGATGGATTGGGAAAAACAGTAATTTAATCGCACAAAAGGTCGGCTCATTTTATTTTATTGCGGAGTTGATTGTTGATCTGGATTTAGTATATGACCATGCTACAACAGATCATTGTGGTACTTGTACTGCTTGTCTTGACTCATGTCCTACTCAAGCTATTGTTTCGCCTTACGTAGTAGACGGGAGTAAATGTATTTCTTATTTTACGATTGAATTAAAGGATAATATTCCAACAGAATTCAAAGGGAAATTTGACGATTGGATTTTTGGTTGTGATGTTTGTCAAGACGTATGTCCTTGGAATCGATTCTCGAAACCCCATCAAGAACCTTTGTTTAACCCCAATCCTGAAATGCTCGGGTGGTCAAAAAAAGACTGGGAAGAAATCACATCTGAAACTTTTAATGCTGTATTTAAAAATTCTCCTCTGAAACGAACCAAATGGAATGGGCTTATTCGTAATGTGGACCACTCAAAATAGTTTTGGCCCCAGAAATACGCTTTAATAATGTGGTTCATGGTAAACGCAGAAAGAGAAGTAGTTGTATGTTTTTTTGTTTCTGTTATTTTTTTTAATTATCGTATTCTTTTGTGTTTTTGAATGTTTATTTTTTTAACTTTATAATTATTTAAATTAATTTATATGACTGTTAATCAAATATTAAGCGCCAAGGGGAAGGATGTGTATTCTATACTTTCCAGTAACACTGTTTACGAAGCGTTAACTGTGATGAGCGAAAAAAACATAGGCGCCATTCTTATCATTGAGGAAGGTATTCTAAAAGGGATTTTATCGGAAAGAGATTATGCTAGAAAAATCGTTTTAAAATCAAAATCTTCTAAGAAAGCATTCGTTCATGAAATCATGGTTACCGAGGTTTTTACAGTTAGTCCCTCAGATAAACTAGAGTACTGCATGGAATTGATGAGCACCAAAAGAGTCCGTCACTTACCAGTAGTTGAAAATGATGTAGTTGTTGGTATCATTTCTATTAGTGATGTTGTAAAAGCAATTATCGAAATGCAAAAAGAAACCATTGCGCATTTAAATTCGTATATCACCCAAGGATAAATAAAAAAAAATATTTTTTAGTAAAAGCTGCATTTGCAGCTTTTTTTTTGTCCTTAAAAGAATCATAAAGTTAATTTTTTAGTTTAATTGTTGTTTTAGAAACTTATCTTTGCGGGTCAGATAAAATCTAAAAAAATGGAGAATAACAACAAAAGAAAGGAAGCTTTATTATACCACGCAAAGCCAACTCCTGGAAAAATTCAAGTAGTACCCACTAAAAAATACGCTACTCAAAGAGACTTGTCATTAGCCTATTCGCCTGGTGTAGCTGAACCTTGTTTAGAAATTGCAAAAGATATTAATAACGTTTATAAATATACGGCAAAAGGAAACTTAGTAGCTGTAATTACCAATGGAACGGCTGTTTTAGGTCTTGGTGACATTGGCCCCGAAGCTTCAAAACCCGTAATGGAGGGAAAAGGACTTTTGTTCAAAATATTTTCGGATATTGATGTGTTTGACATTGAAATCGGAACTAAAAATGTTGACGAATTCATCGAGACAGTAAAAAATATAGCTCCTACTTTCGGAGGAATCAATCTGGAAGATATCAAAGCACCAGAATCTTTTGAAATTGAAAGACGATTGGTGGAAGAATTGAATATTCCGGTCATGCACGACGATCAACACGGAACGGCGATTATCTCTTCTGCAGCGTTAATTAATGCCTTAGAATTAGCCGATAAAAAAGCCGAAGAAGTTAAAATGGTGGTTTCTGGTGCAGGTTCAGCGGCAATAGCTTGTGCAGATTTATATGTGCTTTTAGGCGTTAAACCTGAGAATGTGTATATGTTCAATAGTAAAGGTTTGTTGACTATAGACAATCCTACACTTTCTGAAATGCAAAAAAGATATGCTCGCGAAGGAGAAAAAATCAGTCTAGTAGAGGCGATGAAAGGTTGCGATTTGTTCCTTGGACTGTCTACTAAGGATGTGTTGACACCCGAAATGCTTTTGAGTATGGCGGATAATCCAATAGTATTTGCTATGGCTAATCCCGATCCAGAGATTGAATATAATTTAGCTATTGCTACTCGAAAAGATATCATCATGGCTACGGGGCGTTCGGATTATCCAAACCAAGTAAATAATGTTTTGGGATTCCCTTATATCTTTAGAGGGGCTTTGGATGTTCGTGCGACCAAAATTAATGAAGCCATGAAAATGGCGGCTGTTAGAGCATTGGCTTCTTTGGCTAAAGAATCGGTGCCTGAACAAGTGAATGTAGCGTATGGAGCAACCAAGTTGACCTTCGGACGCGATTATATCATCCCAAAACCATTTGATCCACGTTTGATTTCGGTTGTGGCGCCTGCAGTAGCCAAAGCGGCAATGGACTCAGGAGTAGCTCAACATCCTATTTTGGATTGGGAAAAATATAAAGATGAATTATTGGAGCGTTTAGGTAACGATAATAAATTGGTTCGAATGATTACTACTAGAGCCAAATCAGATCCTAAATCGATCATCTTTGCCGAAGCCGATCATTTGGACGTGTTAAAAGCTGCTCAGATTGTTCATGATGAAGGGATTGGTTTTCCAATTTTGTTAGGAAACAAAGAAATTATTTTAGAATTAAAACAAGAAATAGGTTTTGATGCTAACGTTACCATCATTGATCCTAAAGAAAAAGAAGAAGAAGAAAGACGCAATCGATTTGCCACAAGCTATTGGGAAACCCGAAAAAGAAGAGGAATCTCTTTTCTAGATGCCCAAAAATTAATGCGTGAGCGTAATTATTTTGCCGCAATGATGGTCAATACCGGTGAGGCCGATGCCTTGGTGACTGGACATACCAGAAGTTATCCCTCAGTGGTAAAGCCAATGTTGCAATTGGTAGATAAAGCTCCAGGAGCGTCAATTGTAGCGACCACAAATATCATGATGACCAAAAGAGGTCCCATGTTTTTCTCTGATACATCAATTAATATTAATCCATCAGCTGATGATTTAGCAAAAATTGCTTTAATGACAGCTAAAACAGCTAAAATGTTTGGTGTTACCCCGGTAATTGCCATGGTTTCTTATTCTAATTTTGGTTCATCTCCTAATCCAAATGCAGAGAAAGTTCGACAAGCCGTTAGTTATTTGCACGAAAACCATCCTGACCTTTGTATTGATGGCGAAATTCAAGCCGATTTTGCATTGAATCCAGAAATGCTAAAAGCTAAATTTCCGTTTTCTAAACTAGCCGACAAGAAAGTAAATACCTTGATTTTCCCTAATTTGGAATCGGCCAATATTACTAGTAAGTTATTAAAAGAACTCGATAAAGTGGAATCTATAGGGCCAATTATGCTAGGAATGGGTAAGCCGGTACACGTTTTTCAACTAGGAGCAAGTGTTGAAGAAATGGTAAATATGGCTACCATTGCCATTATCGATGCTCAAGAAAAAGCAAAGAAAAAAGGGGGTAACTAAATTACTCCATTTTATTTAAAAGTCTAGCGGATGATTTTCAGTCAACTGCTAGACTTTTTTTTGTTATATTTGGTTCTTTAAATAGATTAAATGATTGCACATTTACAAGGAAAATTAGTCGAAAAATCACCCACACATGTAGTTATCGATTGTGCTGGTGTAGGTTATCATATTAATATTTCATTACATACTTATTCATTGCTTCCTGCTACTGATTTTGTGAAGCTACACACGCATCTTCAAATTAAAGAAGACGCCCATACTTTATACGGTTTTATAGAAAAATCAGAACGAGAAATATTTCGATTATTATTGTCCGTTTCAGGCATAGGTGCTGGTATTGCTAGAACCATGCTTTCTTCATTAGATCCGAGACAAATTACAAATGCCATCGCTGCTGCAGATGTAGCGACCATTCAATCCATAAAAGGCATTGGCAACAAAACTGCACAACGTGTTATTTTGGATTTGAAAGAAAAAGTAGTAAAATTATACGATTTAGACGAACTTTCCGTTTCGCAAAGCAATACAAATAAAGATGAAGCGTTATCTGCTCTAGAAGTTTTAGGTTTTGTTCGAAAAACTTGTGAGAAAATTATCGAAAAAATTGTCTTAGCAGAACCCGAAGCTACAGTCGAAACTATAATTAAGAAAGCCTTAAAAAGTTTGTAAAAAAAACACGAGAGCCCCATTGCATGCATAAAATTTGTATTTTTTTATTTGTTGTATGTGCCAGTGTTGTATCGTATGGACAAGTAATTCCTGCCATTCAAGACACGGTCAAAAAAGGATATACAGTTGGAAAGCTTCAAATTAAAGATCCCAAAAGTATAGTGTCTTCTTATACCTATGACCCAATAACAGATCGGTATATTTATTCCAGCGATTTAGAAGGAATTACAATCAATTTCCCTGTTATTTTGACGCCTGCGGAATACGAAAAGTTAGTTTTGCAAGAATCAAGACGTACTTATTTTAAGAAGAAAGCAGACGCTATTGATGGTAGAAAGAACGGTGCTGAAGAAGCTAAAAAGGACTTATTGCCTCGCTATTATATAAAATCAAGCTTTTTTGAATCTGTTTTTGGAAGTAATACTATTGATGTAAAACCAACAGGTTCTGTAGAAATGGATCTCGGTGTTCGCTACACCAAACAAGATAATCCTTCTTTTTCTCCAAGAAACCGAGCCAATACTTCTTTTGATTTTGATCAACGTATTAGTATGAGTTTGATGGGGAAAGTAGGAACCCGATTAGGGGTGAACGCTAATTATGATACACAATCTACTTTTGCTTTTCAAAATTTAATCAAGTTAGAATTTACTCCAACCGAGGATGATATTGTTCAAAAAATAGAAGTGGGTAACGTGAGCTTGCCTTTAAATAGCTCCTTGATTCGTGGCGCACAAAGTTTATTTGGGGTAAAAGCTCAATTGCAATTTGGTAGAACAACTTTTACTGGTGTTTTTTCAGAACAAAAATCGCAAACTAAAAGCTTGGTTGCTGAAGGCGGAGGAACTGTTCAGAATTATGAGCTTTTTGCTTTGGATTATGACAATGATAGACACTTTTTCTTGTCGCAATATTTTAGAAATCGATACGATAAAGCACTTGAGGGCTATCCATTCATTGACAGTAGAGTACAGATTACACGTATCGAAGTTTGGGTGACCAACAGACAAAATCGCGTAAATGCTACTTCCAATAATTTACGAAATATTATCGCATTACAGGATTTAGGGGAGTCACAGTTATCGGATTTAGCGGATAACGAAGTGGTGGTTTTGAGTCCCTCTACTGGAATTTTTAACAATCCTGCTAATTCACCTTCAGACAATACCAACAATGATTATGATCCGGGCCAAATTACTGCAGGATCGGGATTATTGAATTCAAATATTAGAGAGATTGCCACTTCAAGCTCTGGATTTAATACCACAGTTACGGAAGGTAGAGATTATTCGAAACTTGAAAATGCCCGAAAATTAACCGCTAATGAGTATACTTATAATTCAAAATTAGGTTTTATTTCGTTGCAACAGCGTTTGAGTAACGATGAGATTTTGGCTGTTGCCTATCAGTACACCATTGGTGATCAAGTGTATCAGGTTGGGGAATTTGGAAATGATGGAGTCGATGCTACCGAAGTTGTAGGCGGAAATAATAATGCAAATCAGGCAATTATTACCCAAAGTTTGATTTTGAAAATGCTTAAAAGCAACCTAACCAATGTCAAGGATCCTATTTGGAATTTGATGATGAAAAACATTTATCAAGTTCCCGGTGGTTATCAATTAAAGCAAGAAGATTTCCGAGTAAACATTTTGTATGCCGATCCATCTCCGATTAATTATATTACCGAGGTAAACGGAAGTCCATTCCCTTCCAATCCAACACCAGAAAATAAAGTAGCCGAAACTCCTTTGTTGAAAGTATTTAATTTGGATCGATTGAATTTTAATAACGATCCGCAATCGGGTGGCGATGGTTTTTTTGATTTTCTTCCGGGAACCACTATCGATACCCAAAATGGTAGAATCATGTTTACCACCAAAGAACCATTTGGGGAACTGATCTTTTCAAAATTAAAAAATCCGAATTCGCTTGAAAAATATAATGATGTAGATTCTTATAATGGGAATCAGAAAAAATATGTTTTTAGAAGTATGTACCGCAATACGCAAGCGGGTGCTTTGCAAGATATTGATAAAAACAAATATTTGATTCGAGGAAAGTTCAAATCCTCTAGTGGAGACGGTATTCCAATTGGAGCACTCAATGTGCCGCAAGGCTCTGTAGTGGTTACTGCGGCGGGACGACGATTAGTCGAAGGGGTGGATTATAGTGTAAATTATCAATTAGGAAGAGTACAAATTTTGGATCCTTCCTTACAAGCTTCTAATACTCCAATCGAAGTGTCTTTAGAAAATAATTCGATTTTCGGACAACAAACCCGACGTTTTATGGGATTGAATGTAGAACATAAAATCTCAGAAAAATTTGTGTTGGGAGGAACTTTTTTAAAGATGTCCGAAAGACCGTTTACTCAAAAGTCTAGTTATGGACAAGAATCCGTGAACAATACTATTTTTGGATTTAATGGAAACTTTGCTGCAGAGGTTCCTTTTTTTACAAGATTAGTCAATAAACTGCCTAACATTGATACCGATGTACCTTCCAATTTGTCCATTCGAGGGGAAGTAGCTTTTTTAAAACCGGATACGCCAAAAGCAGATCAATTCGAAGGAGAATCTACTGTTTATGTTGATGATTTTGAAGGGTCTCAGTCTACTATAGATTTGCGTTCTCCATTTGCTTGGTTTTTATCATCTACTCCAGTTAATGATGCTGAGAGTTTGTACAATTTCAACGAAAGTGCCACCGATTTAAGTTACGGTTTCAAAAGAGCTAAATTGGCTTGGTACACTATCGATCCTTTGTTTTATACACAAAAACCAGCGGGTATCACCAATAATGATATTTCTTTGAATACTACAAGGCGTGTTTTTAGTCAAGAGTTGTATCCAAATACCGACATTGCTCAAGGTCAAACTCAAGTGATCAATACCCTAGATTTGAGTTTTTTCCCTCAAGAAAGAGGCCCGTATAATAATTCGCCCACTTTTTCGGCCACACCTAAAGATAATTTTGGAGGAATTATGCGTGCCATTAATACCACAAATTTTGAACAAGGTAATGTAGAGTATATACAGTTTTGGGTTTTGGATCCTTATGTAGGCAAAGGCAATGCTAGCCCGACCAATTCAGGCAAGGTGTATTTTAATTTAGGTGAAATTTCAGAGGATATCCTCAAAGACGGTAGAAAACAATACGAGAATGGTTTAGGTTCAGATCAAATACTAGTTAACCCAAGACCGATTTGGGGAGATGTACCTGCTTCGCAATCCTTGATCTATGCTTTTGATGGCAATGCTGAAAACCGAGCCAATCAAGACGTGGGCTTAGATGGAATGAAAAACGCTCAAGAAGCCTCAGTATATACTAATTATGCTTCTGAACCCGATCCTGCTGCTGACGATTATACTTATTTTGCGAATACGACCGGAGGAGTAGTGGATCGTTACAAAAAATATAACGGAACCGACGGAAACTCTGCAGTTAATATTTCGGATGCGAATAGAGGATCCACTACATTTCCAGATGTAGAAGATATCAATCGTGATAATACAATGAATACCATCAATGCTTATTACGAATATAGTATTGATATGCGTCCGGGTATGAGTGTTGGTGAAAACAATATTACTGATATTAGAAATACACAGGTAACTTTGCCCGATGGTTCGGCTACTGAAGCGCGATGGATACAATTTAAAATTCCGGTTTCACAGCCTCAAAACACCATTGGTGGGATTTCGGATTTTCGTTCTATCCGATTCATGAGAATGTTCATGACTAATTTTGAATCCCCTGTAACCCTTCGTTTTGGTGCCTTAGATTTGGTACGAGGCGAATGGAGACGTTATGATAAATCATTCGAAGTGAATGATCCCAATACCACAGATGATGATACGAAGTTGGATGTTTTAGCAGTAAATATTCAGGAAAACAACGAACGCTGCCCCATCAATTATGTTACGCCTCCGGGAGTAACCAGAGAGCAGTTGTTCAATAATAACACTGTGATTAATCAAAATGAACAATCTTTATCGTTGCGTGTGTCGGGAAGTGGGTTAGAACCCAATGATGCTCGTGCTGTGTTCAAAAATGTAAGCATTGACATGAGACAATTCAATAAATTGAAAATGTTCTTGCATGCCGAGTCTTTACCCAATGAAGTAGCTTTGAGAGACAATCAAATGGTAGGATTTATTCGATTCGGAAACGACTTTACTGAGAATTTTTATCAAATAGAGATTCCATTAAAAGTAACCTTGCCTGTGTCTTTATCAACTTCGGATTGTCCGCCAGTGAGCCCAGAATTAGTTTGGCCAGAAGCGAATGAAATAGATTTGAAATTGGCTTTATTGACTCAGTTAAAAATTTTAGCGATGTCTATCGATCCAGCTACGCTTCCTGCAGATGGTATTTTTTATAAATTTGAAGACGAACTGGACGGGTCTTTAGCAGGTAAAAACAATAAATTGAGAATAGGAATCAAAGGAAATCCAAATTTTGGTTTGGTTAGAACTTTGATGGTGGGGCTAAAAAATGATGATCAAAGGCGTATTCTAGGCGAAGTGTGGTTTAATGAATTGCGTCTAGCCGATATGGACAACAAAGGAGGAATGGCAGCTTTGTTAAACATTGACACTAATATGGCCGACTTTGCAACGCTATCGCTCACGGGTAGAAAAACAACCATTGGTTTTGGTGCTTTAGAGCAAGGGCCTAATGAGCGTAGTCGAGAGGATATACAACAATATGGTATAGTGACAAATTTGAATTTGGGACAATTATTACCTAAAAAATGGGGGATCAATTTGCCTTTTAATTACGGTATTGGCGAGGAAGTAATTACCCCAGAGTACGATCCTTTCAATCAGGATATTAGGTTAAAAGAATTATTGAAATTTACTACTGACAAAGAGGCTAGAGAAAATATAGAAAGTCGCGCTGTGGATTATACTAAACGTACCAGTATTAATTTTATTGGCGTTAGAAAAGAGAGAAGTCCAGAACAAAAACAAAGAGTCTATGATCCGGAGAACTTTACCTTCTCTCAGTCTTACAATGAAGTAGAACGTCATGATTATGAAATTGAAAGCTATACGGACCAATTGAGTAATACCACGGTAAACTATGCTTTTAATTTTCAGCCTAAACCAGTAGAGCCATTTAAGAAAAAAACTTTTGTAAAAAAGAGTGAGTATTGGAAATGGTTACAAGACTTTAATTTTAATTATTTACCTACTAATATTACATTTAACTCTAGCGTTATTCGTCAGTACAACCGTCAACAATTTAGACAAGTAGATGTAGTGGGGATTGGGTTAGATCCTTTATATCGTCGAAATTTCGCTTTCAATTATCAGTATGGGTTCAATTATAATTTGACAAAATCATTGCGATTAAATTATACTGCTTCTTCAAATAATATTGTTAAAAGTTATTTGAATGAAGATAATACGCCAATTGATACCTTTACCATTTGGGATAGTTATTTTGATATCGGAGATCCGAACCAGCATACACAGCAACTGATTGTTAACTA
The DNA here is from genome assembly GCF_000611675.1 of Flavobacterium succinicans LMG 10402. Lineage (GTDB taxonomy): Bacteria > Bacteroidota > Bacteroidia > Flavobacteriales > Flavobacteriaceae > Flavobacterium > Flavobacterium succinicans. The sequence goes on from NZ_JATV01000003.1 coordinate 141,177, forward strand.
TGAAATTCCTTTAAATAAAATCCCGGTCTTTAGCTTTGTGAAGGCTAGTTTTACTTACCAAGGCGATTATAGTTGGCAGCGCGCATCGAATGCTTTGTCCGATATTTCTATCGGTGGGGTTGATTATAATTTAGGGAATACGATCCAAAATGCGAGTTCCAAAATATTGAATACTTCTTTCGCAATGGAAACCTTGTACAAATATCTAGGGCTTACTAAAAAAGGAGCGTCGTCAGCCAAACCCAAAGCCCTGGCACCAAAACCTGGAGAAAAAGTAGTGAATACTGCCATAAAACCAATACAGCAAAGAAGCCCTTTTATGGATGGATTAGTGGGTGTTTTGACTAGTGTAAAAAACATTCAAGTCAATTATACGCACAATAGTGGTACGGTGTTGCCTGGTTTTACACAAGGTTTAGGCTTTTTAGGTTCTACTAAGCCTTCCATAGGATTTATTTTTGGAAGTCAAGATGATATCAGATATGAATCGGCCAAAAGGGGTTGGTTGACCAATTATCAAGACTTTAATCAAAATTATACCCAAGTAACCAATAAAATATTAAAGGCTACTGCTAATGTTGATTTGTTTCCTGATTTTAAAATAGACTTAACTGCTGACCGCTCTTATTCTGAAAATTCATCCGAGCAATACAATGTAATTGATGGCAATTATCGATCATTGTCGCCTTATAGCTACGGAATGTTTTCGATCTCTACCGTTTTAATAAAAACAGCTTTTTCTAAAAGTGATGTCAATGGTTCGGATGCTTTCGACGATTTTAGAAGTAACAGATTAATTATTGCGAATCGATTGGCTTCGCAACGTGGTATTGATCTCTCCAATCCTGCCAATATTGATGCCGATGGATTTCCAAAAGGGTACGGCAAAAACAATCAAGCGGTATTGTTACCTTCGTTTTTGGCGGCGTATACAGGTGGGAATGCCAATGACGTTTCTACAGGTATATTTAGAAGTTTTCCAATCCCGAACTGGTCTATTAAGTACAGCGGTTTTATGAGGTACAATTTTTTTAAAAATCGATTCAAAAGAGTTTCACTCTTACATCACTATCGCTCATCCTATACGATCAATGATTATCGTTCTAATTTTGAGTATACCAAAAAACCAAATGGAACAGATGTTGGAGGAAATTATTTTAACCCAATTGTATTGTCTAACATCAACTTGGTTGAACAATTTAGTCCGCTTATTCGTTTAGATTTTGAATTGAAAAACTCCTTTAAGGTATTAACTGAAATCAAAAAAGATCGTGCTTTGTCCATGAGTTTTGATAATAATTTATTGACCGAAGTCAAAGGAATCGAATACATTGTTGGATTAGGTTATCGATTTAAAGATGTTATTTTTTCTTCGCGCTTGGCCGATAGCCCCACTGGAATCATCAAAAGTGATATTAATTTGAAAGCGGATGTGTCGTATCGTAACAATCAAACCCTAGTTCGTTACTTGGATTATGATAATAATAAATTGGCGGCGGGACAAAATATTTGGCAATTGCGTGTGGCTGCAGATTATTCGTTTAGTAAAAATTTGACGGCTATTTTCTATTATGACCATTCGTTCTCGAAAGCGGTAATTTCAACTACTTTTCCGTTAACTAATATACGTTCAGGGTTTACCTTGCGTTATAATTTTGGTAATTAATTTGTACTTATTCTTTGTAAAAAATTAATACAAGATAGTTACCTTTGCTTCTTATTGTAAATAACACAACATTTATATATTATGAGCGTACCATCAAATTTAAAGTACACAAAAGATCACGAATGGGTTAGTATCGAAGGCGATATTGCAACCGTAGGAATTACTCATTTTGCACAAAAAGAGTTAGGAGATATTGTCTATGTAGAAGTAGAGACTTTAGACCAAACATTAGATAAAGACGAAGTTTTCGGAACGGTAGAAGCTGTTAAAACGGTTTCTGATTTATTTTTACCACTTAGCGGAGAGATTATCGCCTTTAATGATGATTTAGAAGCAGCTCCTGAAACGGTGAATGCTGATCCTTACGGAGCGGGATGGATGGTGAAAGTAAAAATTGCTAATCCAAGCGAAATAGAAGAGTTGTTATCTGATGCAGCTTACAAAGAATTAATTGGTGCATAAATATTTTTTTTTCGGCCTAGCTATCGTTTGGACAGGTTTCATTCTTTTTGTTTGCTTGATAAAATCATCTGATGTTCCAACTATTAATATCGTTGGAATTGATAAAGTAGTGCATTTTGTAATGCATTTGTCGTTTACCTCACTTTGGGGTATGGCATTTTTCAAAAGCAAGTTTTTTGATGCTGTCAACAAAGTATTGGTCTTTTCTTTTTTGCTCTCCTTTGTTTTTGGATTGCTGATTGAATTTGCTCAAGGCTTTTTAACAACCACTCGCAGTGCCGATGTTTCCGATATTTTAGCCAACGTTCTAGGGGCACTTTTAGCAATCGCTATGTTGAATGCTTATTGTAACGCCACTAAAGACATTGAATAATTAAAATCCCATTTCGATGGGATTTTTTTTTAGTGATATGGTTTCTTCTTTCTAAATATATCCTTGAGATTAAAAACAAATTCGGCGAAATGAAAAATAACAGCTTCTTTGCTTTTTTTTCTATTTATACAGTACTTTTGTAGCGATTATTTGTAAAATTCTAAAACCTAAATTCTTATGAACCTTAGATCTTACCTCGATTCAACTTATTTAAAAACCAATGAACAAGCTAATATTTCTGAAGCTGAAAATGTTCTAGTGGTTACAGAATGCATTGAAGAAGCGATTCGTGAACAATTCAAATTGATTATGATTCGTCCAGATCGAGTGGCCTTGGCTAAACAATTAATCGAAGCCGTAGGTTCCAAAGTTCTAATTGGTACTGTCATTGCTTTTCCAAAAGGGGATGCTAATCTGCAAGCTAAGTTGGCAGAGGCTGAACAAGCCATAGCAGACGGAGCCGACGATTTGGATTTTGTTTGTGATTACGAAGCCTTTAAAAGAGGGGAGTTTGAATTGGTGAAGCAAGAGATTGTACAAGGAACAAAGTTAGGTTTAGCACATAAGAAGGTTGTAAAATGGATCATTGAAGTGGCAGCTTTGAATCATACCCAAATTATTCAACTTTCTGCATTCATCAAAAATGTTGTTTTGCAGCATTTTGAAGAAGAAGACTTCGCATCAATCTTTGTGAAATCGTCTACAGGATTTTATCAAACAGCCAATAACGAGCCTAATGGTGCAACTGTTGATACGATAAAGTTAATGCTTGAAAATGCTTCGCCCTTACCTGTAAAAGCTGCTGGAGGTGTTAGAAATTATCAAGATGCCATTCAAATGATACAACTTGGTGTACAACGCATTGGAACTTCTGGAGCCAAAGCCATAATCGATGGAGCTTCGGCAGAAGGCGAATACTAAAGAATCAAATTATAGATGATGTATAGAATTAAGATTGTGTTGTTTATTGTTAGTATTGGATTCAATTGGTGTTATGGGCAAAACACAAACGTAGCCCCCTTTTCAGAGGTAGAGCGGTTTCCAGTGTTCTCTTCTTGTCAAAATCTTCAAGCCAAAGCAACCGAGCAGTGTTTTTATGACCAAGTGCAAGATTTTGTATTTTCCAATTTTAAAGTGCCCCAAAATGATTCTTTTAGTGGGAAATTAAAAGTACTTTTTGAGGTAACTGAAGAAGGAAAATTTAAGGTTTTGTATGTCGATGCCATTTCTGAATCGTATAGCAACGAGGTGAAAAGAGTTTTTGCGGTCTTGCCCAAAGTAAGCCCTGCTACCTATAACGGAAAGCCCACATATTCTAAATATACGATTGCTATTGCTATTCCTTTAAAATCAAAAGAACAGTTCGAAGCGGAGGCTCTCGCAAAAGCAGAAATTCTCAATGTTAAAAATCCAAAGCTAACAGAATTAGATAGTATTGTATACAAAAAATACCGCAATCCTGAGTACGAAAGCCATTTAAATATGCCTTTTTCTCACAGTCTTTATGCACAGTTTGATGCCAAGATGAATCAAGTGGGAAGTAACAATCATACCGCTTCTAAACCTTATACATATGCCGAAGTAGCGAAGTATTATGACATGAATGCAGCTGCTGAAAAGTTACAAAAGAAAGCTTCAGGTTGGTGGTCTAGAAAGTTGTGGAACGAAAACATGGTTGCGATTCAAGGCGAGGACTATTGGTTTACCTTGGATCCTATAGTCGATTTGCAATTGGGAAAAGCTTCTCAGACTGATAATTCCTATACGTATGTGAATACTCGTGCACTCAATTTTAGAGGGGGATTGGGGAAACAGTTGAATTTCACTACCACCGTTTTTGAAAGTCAAGGACGTTTTGCAGATTATTATAATCAATATGCAGAATCCATTAAGCCTTCGGGTGGAAATCCCGCAATCATTCCTGGGGTTGGAATTGCCAAAAGATTCAAAGAAGATGCCTATGATTTTCCTTTAGCGGAAGCCAACATTACTTTTACTCCAAATAAATTTATTGATTTACAGTTGGGTTATGGTAGAAACTTTATTGGAGATGGGTATCGTTCTTTATTAGAAAGTGATGGTGCAAGTCCTTATCCTTACTTTAAAATCAATACTAATTTTTGGAAAATAAAATATACTAATACGTATATGTGGCTCAAAGATGTGCGTCCTGAAGTGACTGTAGATCGAACGTATGCTACCAAATTTATGGCGAATCATTACTTGAGTTGGAATGTTTCGAATCGCTTGAATTTAGGTTTTTTTGAATCAGTAGTTTGGACAAAAGACAACAATAGAGGCTTTGATATGAGCTTTGTGAATCCTATTATTTTTTATCGCGCAGTAGAATTTGGGTCTTCCTCCAGAAGCGGAAATGCTTTGTTGGGGCTTACCTTTAAATACAAATGGGATGCTTCCATTAATGCCTACGGACAATTATTAGTAGATGAATTTTCATTGGGTGACGTAAAAGGAGGTGATAATAGTTGGAAAAACAAATTCGGATATCAATTCGGTTTGAAGTATTACAATGCTTTCAAGGTAAATAATCTTTTATTGCAGTTAGAATACAATCATGTGCGTCCTTATGTGTATTCACACAGTAATCCCGTTACGAACTACGCGCACAATAATCAGAGTTTGGGCCATCAATGGGGAGGGAATTTCAATGAGTTAATTGCCATTGGTCGTTATCATAAAGGAAGACTTTTTGCAGATGCTAAAGTAACCGTTGGAACACGTGGTCTTGATTTTGATACCACCGAAGATAGTTTTAATTATGGCGGCAATATTTATAAAGACTACGATGATAAACGTCCTTTTGATACAGGTGTAAAAGTAGGACAGGGGAACAAGACAAAAGTTTTTATAGCAGACATTCAAGGAGGTTATTTGGTTAATCCAGCTACTAATTTGAAGCTTTTTGCTAGTTACATTTACAGAAGTTTCGATCCTTCACAAAACACAATAGCCACTTTTAATCAGAGTACCAATTGGTTTAGTGTCGGAGTAAGATCTGATATTTTCAACTTCTATTTTGATTATTAATATAGGTGTCTTCTTACGGATATAATTTATGATTTGTTTTTTGTCTAATCCCTTGCGATACCCTACTTTTGCAAAAATTTTTTATAAAATTAACATTACTTTAAAACGCTTTGACAAATACAATTTCGATCAAATCCATTTATTTAGATTTTAAAGCCATTACCAAAGCTGGTCTTGCCATTAGTGTTGTTTTTTCATCCATTGCAGGTTTTGTTTTAGGGATTGATCATTTTGAAACAAGCACTTTGTGGGTCTTGTTTAAGTTAGCTGTTGGAGGCTATTGTATGGTGGGCGCCTCAAATGCCTACAATCAAGTTATTGAAAAGAATTTAGATGCTTTAATGGATCGAACTAAAAATCGTCCAGTGGCCTCAGGGCGAATGCAGCCAAAGTTGGCTTTGATCGTTGCTACTTTATTGACAATTTTAGGGTTGACTTTGTTATACAGTATTAATCCAAAGTCGGCCATGTTTGGTGCGATTTCGATTTTTTTATATACAAGTATTTATACGCCTTTAAAGACGATGACTTCTTTGTCAGTTTTTGTAGGTGCTTTTCCAGGAGCCATACCGTTCATGTTGGGTTGGGTGGCTGCGACAGGTGAATTTGGCATTGAAGCTGGTACCTTGTTTTTGATTCAGTTTTTTTGGCAATTTCCCCATTTCTGGGCTATCGGTTGGTTTTTATATGAAGATTATGAAAAAGCAGGTTTCTTTATGTTGCCTACTGGAAAAAAAGATAACGGAACCGCATTGCAGATTATATTATATACGGTTTGGTTAATCATCGCGTCGCTTTTGCCGATGTTCGGATATACAGGTTCTTTGTTTTTAACACCTGTTGCTGCAGTGTTGGTCTTTTTGTTAGGATTGTGGATGTTGTTTTATGCAGTGAAAGTGTATCAATTACGAACTACCAAGTCTGCAAGAACTTTAATGTTGGTAAGCGTTTCGTATATTACCTTGTTGCAATTAATATATATAGTAGATAAATTTTTGAGATAGTATGGATACAATGATGACTAAAGAAGAATATCAATCTAGGACAGGGAAATCCTATAAATTGATTTTGTTATTCGCAATGGTAAGTATGACCATGATGTTTGCTGGATTGACAAGTGCTTTTGTGGTTAGTAAATCAAGAGTAGATTGGTTAAAAAACTTTGAATTACCTGTTGCTTTTTTTGCAAGTACACTTGTTATTGTGGCGTGTAGTTTAACATTTCATTTGGCTAAAAAATCGATTCAAAAAGACCAGCAAAAAACAACTATGCAATGGTTGTTATTAACAATGATTTTAGGAATTTCTTTTGTGGTATTACAGTTTGTAGGTTTTGGAGAAATTGTGGCTAATGGCTTTTATTTTACCGGACCAGCTAGTTCAATAACTACAACATTCCTTTATATTGTGACAGTTATGCATCTTTTACACCTAGCTGGAGGCTTGGTTTCTCTTTTGATTATTATTTATAATCATTACAAACAAAAGTACAGCGCAACTCAATACCTTGGAATTGAATTGGGTGTAATGTACTGGCATTTTTTGGATGTATTATGGGTATATTTATTTTTGTTTTTATATTTCTTTAAATAAGAAAAAAAATATAAATTTGGGAACTTTTTAACAAATTAATTTTATGGGAGCGACAGTTACTACTGCAAACAACGACGAAAAGACTTGGGGTGGCGCAAATGAGCCAATGGGAGCGAGTTATGGTAAATTAATGATGTGGTTTTTTATCGTATCTGATGCCTTGACTTTCTCTGGTTTTCTTGCAGCTTACGGATTTTCTAGATTTAAATTTATCGAAACTTGGCCATTAGCCGACGAAGTGTTTACTCACTTTCCATTTTTACACGGAGTATCTGCTCCAATGTATTATGTAGCCTTAATGACTTTTATCCTTATTTTCTCATCTGTAACCATGGTGTTAGCTGTGGATGCAGGACATCAAATGAAAAAAGATAAAGTAGCACTTTACATGTTTTTGACTATTATTGGAGGTTTGATCTTCGTGGGTTCTCAAGCTTGGGAGTGGAAAAACTTTATAAAAGGAGAGTATGGTGCAGTAGAAACTACTGGTGGAAGTTTACTTCAGTTTGTTGACAAAGACGGAAAACGTGTGGCTTTGGCAGATTTTGCTACCGATTTACACGAAGAACGTGAACAATTAACGCGTAGTCAAGCTAAGTGGTTTATGAGTGAGCCTGCCTTGCCTACTTATTCTGTTGCAGAAATTCAAGCTGGTTTTAAAGCACATCCTGAATTGTTAGTAAGAACAGAAACAATTACTAAAGACAAACAAAAACAAGTATTGTCTAGAGCTGAGTCAGAAGCTAGATTAGCCGATGCTAAAATTGTAGTTGAAGGGGCAAATCTTCATCATAACGAATACGGAAGCAAATTATTTGCTGACTTCTTCTTCTTTATTACTGGTTTCCACGGTTTTCACGTGTTTTCAGGTGTAGTAATCAATATCATTATTTTCTTCAATGTTTTGTTAGGAACTTACGAAAAACGTAGAAGTTACGAAATGGTAGAAAAGGTTGGTTTGTACTGGCACTTTGTGGATTTGGTTTGGGTATTTGTATTTACCGTATTTTATCTTGTTTAATTTTTAAGAAACTTATTATTATGTCACACGAACACGTTTCTAACACCAAAAGAATTTGGTTTGTTTTCGGATTATTATCTGTGGTTACTACAGTAGAAGTAATTTTAGGTATCATTAAACCAGAATCTTTGTTTTTTACTAATTTTCTTGGAATGAACTTGCTAAATTGGATATTTTACATATTGACAATTTTTAAAGCTTATTATATTGTTTGGGCGTTCATGCACATGGAAGGAGAAAAGAAATCCTTACAAAGTGCAGTGGTAATCCCACTCGTATTTTTAATTTTATATTTACTTTTTATTCTATTAACTGAAGGTGATTATGTATTCGGGGTTTTTAAAAATTCTATCATTAAATGGAATTTTTAACTAAATATTAATTCAGAAAAGAGCTCCGATTTATCGGAGCTTTTTTTATTTTTACCTACTCAATTTCTCCATTTCTGATGAAAAAAAATAGCGTCCTTTTTATTTTGTTTATTTTACCTATTGTAGCTTATTTGTTTTTTGCTTCGGGGGTAAATAGTTTTACTAAATTGCCCACCATTACGCCCAAAGTAGCTGATTTTGGTAATTGGAAATCCTTACGTGGTGATGTCGTTCGATTGGATGGTAAAATTACTGTACTTGGTTTTTCGGGCAGCAATTTGTTAGCCAATAGGGGTAATCTCTTTAATCTTAATCAAAAGATTTATCAGCGTTACCATACTTTCAAAGATTTGCAATTTGTGATGCTTTGTCCAATCGGTACCGAAAAAGAAGCACAAGCGGTTGTCGATGCTTTAAAAGCATTTACGGATGTTACACAATGGCATTTTGTTTTTGCCACACCAGATGAAATTCTTAAGTTTTATACTCAATTACAATTGAGGGAACCCTTGGATAAAAATCTTGGGACTCCTAATGTTTTTATTGTAGATAAGGAACGCAATCTTAGAGGTCGAAAAGAAAAAGAAGAATATAAAGAAGGGTATAATACGTTTCATCCTGCAGAGCTAAGTAACGAAATGCTCGATGATTTTAAAATCCTTTTGTACGAATACAAAGCGGCCTTGAAAAAAAATAATAACGCAACTAAACAATTGTAACATGTTTAAAAACAAATCCTATATCGGAATTTCATTCATTGTTTTGATCTTTGGTATTTATGCTATTCCTAAAATAATTGATAAAATCCAAGGAAATACTGTAGTTAACGCTAGTCGATTGGATCAAAAAAATGGATCTGGTGAAAAAGCCGAGGACTTAATTGATGTAGGCAAAGCACCCTCTTTTGCATTGACCAATCAGGATAATAAAGCGATTGCGAATGACTTTTACAATGGGAAAGTCTATGTTTTAGAATTTTTCTTTACTACTTGTCCTACCATTTGTCCTAAGATGAATTTGAGTATGTTACAAATAGAAAAAACATTTTTTGGAAACCCTAATTTCGGAATAGTATCCATTACCATCGATCCTGAAACGGATACTCCTGAAGTGTTGAAAGCGCATGCGAAACTCTTGGGTGTAAAATCCTCTACTTGGAATTTTCTAACGGGAGACAAAACAGCCATTTTCGATTTAGCGAATAAAGGTTTTAACTTATATGCTGCTGCAAATAAAAAAGTGAGTGGTGGTTTTGAACATTCTGGTTTATTTGCTTTGGTAGACAAAAATGGTCATATTCGCTGCAGAAAAGACGAGTTTGGAAATCCAATTTTATATTATGACGGTTTGGATCAAAAAGGGGTGAAAGAAATACAAGAAGATATTAAATTACTTTTAAAAGAATAACATGACACAAAATTCAGTCGAACAGAAATACAATAAGTGGATCGTTTTGTTATCCATATTCATTCCGGTAGCAGTAGCTATCTTGTTTAAAGTAAAACTAAAAGACTTTGGTATCCAAGTGGAGCCCTTACGTTTTTTACCACCAATTTATGCCTCTATCAATGGATTAACTGCTGTTTTGTTGGTTTGGGCCGTTGTGGCAATCAAAAAAGGCAACAAGAAATTGCATGAAAATTTAATGAAAACAGCCATCGGGTGTTCGTTGGCGTTTTTAGTGATGTATATTGCCTACCATATGACCTCAGATTCTACAAGTTATGGTGGCCAAGGGGTGTTGCGTTATGTGTATTTCTTCATTCTTTTGTCGCACATTTTGTTGTCTATTGCTGTAATTCCTTTGGTGTTGATTACGTATGTGCGTGCTTTGGCAGAACGATTTGACAAACACAAAAAAATTGCCAAAATCACCTTTCCACTGTGGTTGTACGTAGCGGTTACAGGAGTGATCGTTTATTTAATGATAGCGCCTTATTATGCGAATTAAAGATAGAAGTCAGCAGAGAGAAATAAGAAGTAGCAAGACACAATTCCTGTTTTTTGGAATTTGTTTTTTTCTTTTTGAATTTTCCTCGTATGCTCAATGTGCCATGTGTAGAGCGGCTTTGACTAGCGAAGGTAATGCAACTAAAGCGGCGGCAGTTAATGACGGAATAGTGTATTTGATGATAATTCCATATATTCTAGTGGCCGGCATCGGTTATTATGTCTATCGCATGAAGAAGAAAAAATCATAAATGAAAAGAGGCTGTTTCGGGTTAGAAACAGCCTCTTTTTTATTTCGCTTAATTCGATAATAAATACATTTTTTTATCTATCACTCACTATTTGGGCGTTTCCACAAAGGCCGGGCTTTACGTTACACTCTTTTTGAGGCAGAAACAGCCTTAAAAAGGATTTCCACTGCAAATGAAGTTCACTGAATTCCTATGAAAATAGTATGAGTGAAGTAATCTCTAGCCATAAAGCATACTGGATAGAAAAGCTTTTATTTTAATCCATCGATTGTGATCTTAACCGTACCCTTAACGTTTATGAATGCAATGATAGCTTGGTTGGTCAACTGAATTTTTTGAAACTGAATATCCTCCATTTTTCCATTGACAAATACACCTGGTAGTGGGGAATAATTATTGAGGTAGCTCATTAAGCTTTTCTTGCCTTCTTCCAAATTCGGCTGAATTGAGTACCTGCAACTGGATTCCATTTTGCGTAAAATCAAACCTTGAGCCAGCCAATTGGCGGTTTTTATCAATTTGTCTTTTGTATCTAGAACATAATCTAGTTTGTCAAAATAAATTTCTTTCGTTTTTTCATTGTATTGCGGTACACCAGTTAGGTAGATGGTGCCGTTGATACTGCCCAACAGATCCAAGGCAATGACCATTTTCTCGTTTTTGTGCCATAGCGCCACGTTTTGTACTGTTACTTTTTTACTTCCAGACCCAAAAACCTGACCGCTAAAATTTTTAGTCATAATTCTAGAGGCTTCTAAGTATGTAGACACGGCAGCAATATTGGTGTTGATTTGCTGCGGAATTTGTGTTACAGGCTTCAGTACAATTTTATTCTTGTCATATTTTGATGTAGGTTTTGTGCCAATAAGGGTTTCCATGTTGCATTTCATTCCCATTTCTAGTGCAAAAGAATCGTTTTTTAGTTTCGCACTGGTCGTATAGATTTCAATGGGATTTATTCTTAGCCAAGTAGAGTAGGTGTTGTTTATTTCAAAAGGCGTGCAAACTTTTTCAAGCGCCTCCAAAACATTGGGTTTAAAATCCATCGCTTTTGTAATCGACTCATCAATTTTCTTTTCAATTTTGGATCGGAAAAGACTAATCGCTGGATTAATAATATAGGTAATGGGAACATTTTTTCCAAGGAGAACCATAGTAGGACTCTCTTTCCAATCCAAAGATTTTAACTCAGTTTTGGTATCCATACGCCAGTTGGTTAAGTTCACTTCGCTATGAAGGGTAACCACGCCATTCAAGTTAAATTCTTTGTAGGTGTACAATGCTACCCCTAGTTTTTTGGTTCCGATGCGGTATTTTACCCAAACTTTTAGCGGTAAAACGGTTTTGATTTTTTCAGTGGTACCTTGGTGTGCATTGCTAATCGTGATTGGTGCTTCTTTCCAAACCTTGATTTCAATATCGTCCTCTTCTATGGAAAGGTCTTCGTAAATCAAGCCGTTCAGCATTGCATTGGTTTTGTTTTCAATGTCTTTGAGTTTGATCGATACGGGAAGGTTTATAAATGATGGGCTACTGTCGTAGACTAAAGGGACCGCGTCGTCGGGTTCTGGTTTTAAAGTGGCTATTTTGGTAGATGTAGAACAACTTGCGAACAAGGCAAAAACGAATAATGATGCCCTAAAGGAAAAAAAATTTGACATGTACGTTGTGTTTGGTTTGGTAAAAATACTAAAACAAATTTTATTCCATATCTTTTGTAACATTTTCAAACAATGGCAGTCTTATGCTTTAGAATTGATATAATTTAACTTTTTATAAAGTCAGATTAGTAGTAAAAGACGTAGTATTGTCATAAATATTGTAAGATGATTGAAATTAAAGATTTACACAAATCCTATAAAATGGGATCTTCGGAATTACATGTTTTAAAAGGAATTAATTTCAATATCAAAGAAGGGGAATTGGTTGCTATCATGGGTTCATCTGGTTCGGGGAAATCAACATTACTCAATATTTTAGGAATTTTAGACGAAGCGGATTCCGGAAGTTATATACTTGATACTGTTCCGATAAAGAAATTGAATGAAACCATTGCTTCCAAATACCGCAATCAGTTTTTAGGATTCGTATTTCAATCGTTCAACTTAATCAATTACAAAACAGCGTTGGATAATGTAGCCATGCCTTTGTATTATCAAGGTGTCAAAAGAAAAGAACGCAACGAAATTGCCATGAAATATTTGGAAAAAGTTGGTTTAGCTACCCATTCGCATCACTTGCCCAATGAACTTTCTGGTGGGCAAAAACAAAGAGTCGCAATTGCTAGAGCGTTAGCTTCTAATCCCAAAGTGTTGTTGGCTGATGAACCTACGGGTGCTTTGGATACCAAAACTTCTTATGAGGTAATGGAATTGATTCAAGGGATCAATGACGAAGGAAAAACCATTTTGATTGTGACCCACGAACCGGATATTGCGGCTATGTGTAAACGCAACGTGGTGTTAAAAGATGGATTGATCATAGATGATAAATTAGTAGAACAAGTTAGAGCTTCTTCTTATGTTTAATACTGAACGCTGGCAGGAAATTTTCGAGGCGATTGCCAAGAACAAGTTGAGAACCTTCTTAACGGGTATTTCTGTGGCTTCTGGTATTTTTATTTTAGTGATTTTGCTTGGAGCGGGCAAAGGTCTGCAAAACGGAATAGCCAAACAATTTGAACGCGATGCCGAGGGAATTATTGAAGTTTGGACGGGCACCACTACCAAAGAATACAAAGGGTTGAATCCCGGAAGAGAAATACAGTTTAGAAATAGTGATTATGACTTGGCGGTTACCAAATTTGATGATAAATTAGATCGAAGATCGGCAGTTTATTCTTACTGGAATGGTGTTATCGTTTATGGAAAAGAAACAGGAAATTATCAGTTCCGGGGAATCTATCCAGATTATTTAGCTTTAGAAAATGCAACCATCGTTAGTGGACGTTTTATCAACGAAAATGATTTGTTGCGCAACGAAAAAGTCGCAGCTATTGGTCAAAAAGTGAAGCTGGATTTATTTAAAGATAAAAATTCTATTGGAGAACAAATCGTAATCAACAATGTGAATTTTACAGTAGTTGGCGTTTTTACGGATCCTTCGGGAGAACGCGAAGAGTCGAGAATTTATCTACCGATCACCACTACTCAAAAAGCCTTTAGCGTAGGCGACAAAATTAGCAACATGCAATTTACGCTGAATAAAAAAGCTACTTATGAAGAAGCTTTGGCACAATCCACCAAGTTCACTACCGAATTAGGACAAATGTTGAGAAGTAAAAATACCGTCGCTCCTGATGATGAAAGTGCGATTGGAATTAATAATTCTATTGAAAATGCCAAACAATTTTATGATCTAAATCTCTACATCCGTTTGTTTTTTTGGTGGGTCGGAATTTGTACCATTATTGCGGGAGTAGTCGGGGTGAGTAATATCATGTTGATTATTGTAAAGGAGCGTACCAAAGAAATCGGAATCCGAAAAGCATTGGGTGCATCACCAGTTTCTATCGTTGGAATGATTTTGCACGAGTCTATTTTTATTACAACTATTGCCGGTTTTGTTGGGCTTCTTTCTAGTTTGTTGTTGTTAGAATTAGTAGGGCCGTATGTGAAAAGCGATTATTTTTTGAATCCTGAAGTAGATTTTGGAGTAGCCATAACGACCTTAATTTTATTGGTTTTTGCGGGGGCTTTGGCTGGTTTTTTTCCAGCGTATCATGCCGCCAAAATTAAACCTATTGTAGCACTTAGAGACGAATAATTATGTTTGATAGAGATAAATGGAATGAAATTTTAGAGGCCTTGACGGCCAATACCTTTCGAACGATTCTTACGGCTTTTGGTGTTTTTTGGGGTATTTTTATTTTGGTTATTCTGCTAGCTGCAGGTAATGGCTTAGAAAATGGCGTTAAAAAAGGATTTGATGGAATTGCAACCAACACTATGTTTATGTGGTCTCAAACGGCTTCAAAAGCTTACAAAGGACTACCCGCCAATCGAAAATTTAATTTCAAAAATGCTGATGTTTCGGGTTTAAAAGAAAATTTTCCAGATTTGTTGTATGTGTCACCAAGAAATCAGTTGGGTGGTTTTGAAGGGGCTAATAATGTGGTGAGAGGGACCAAAACGGGTGCATATTCCATTTATGGTGATTATCCAGAGTTAATCAAACAACAGCCAATGGATATTTTAAAAGGGCGGTTTTTGAACCAACAAGATATCAATCTAAAACGTAAAGTAGCCGTAATTGGTCGTGGAATTATAAATGAAATGTATGCACCTGCCGAAGAAGTAATTGGTACTTATATCAAAATAAACGGTGTCAACTTCTTGGTGGTAGGAATTTATAAATCTAAATCAAATAATAGAGGTGGTGGTGAAGAAGGGCAAAAGGAAATTTTTGTTCCTTTTACCTCCTTTCAACAAGCTTTCAATTTTGGCGATACCGTAGGATGGATGGCGCTTACGGCGAATGATGGCGCATCTATTACGGAATTGAAACCCAAAATCATCGAGTTTATGAAAGGTAGGCACTCCATAAATCCAGCCGATGATCGTGCCATTGGGAATTTTGATTTATATGCGGAATTTAGTAAAGTACAAGGATTATTCGCGATTTTGCGATTTATAGCCTATTTTGTTGGAACGCTTGTATTGCTTTCTGGAGTAATTGGAATTTCAAATATTATGTTGATTGTCGTAAAAGAACGTACCAAAGAAATAGGGATTCGTAGGGCTTTGGGTGCGACTCCAGGAGCGATTAGGACCCAAATTTTAACCGAAGCTATATTTTTAACCATTATAGCGGGAATGTTTGGTATCGCCATGGCAACGGGCGTTTTATGGATTTTGAATATGATTTTAGATTCCATGCCAAGTGAAGATATGATGTTTGCCAACCCCAGTGTAGACCTTACTGTAGTGTTTTTTGCTTTAATGATTTTAGTGGGTTCCGGATTGTTAGCGGGATTAATTCCTGCTCAGATCGCTATTAAAATCAAGCCAGTGGACGCTTTAAGAACAGAATAAATATAGAAGTAAAACGATAATCAATCAAAAAATGAAAAAAGGAGTAACCATAACTATTTTAATTGTAATCGCACTGGTCTTTTTTGGTGCTTTATACTATTTGTATTCCAAAAATCAGGAGTCGCCAGTGGTGTTTCAAACGGATAAAACCGAAACGAAAACCATTGTAAAAACGACTATTGCTACAGGGAATATTGTTCCAGACGAAGAAGTTTTAATCAAACCGAACATTTCTGGAATCATCGAAGAAGTGTATATCAAAGCTGGAGAAACGATCAAAGCTGGAGATCTGATTGCTAAAATCAAAGTAGTGGCGAATGTTTCTTCTTTGAATACTACTCAAAATCAAGTGCAAACGGCCAAAATTGATTTGGACAATCAAGAAAAATTATTTCAAAGACAAAAGACCTTATTTGACAAGGGAGTAATTTCTGCTAACGATTTTGATGCAGCTCAAGTGGCTTACAAACAAGCCAAGCAGAATTATGCTGCGGCTAGAAAAAGTAACGATATCGTAAAAACTGGAACTACATCTGGAATGGGGAATTATGCTAATACTTTGATTCGTTCTACGGTAAACGGAATGGTACTTGATGTTCCAGTAAAAGTAGGAAATCAAGTTATTGAAAGTAACAATTTCAATGAAGGAACGACTATTGCTAGTGTGGCCGATGTAGGAAGAATGATTTTTGTTGGAAAAATTGACGAATCCGAAGTGGGAAAAATCAAAGAAAATTTGCCAATTGAGATTACGGTTGGTGCTATCGAAAACAAAAAATTCGATGCGGTTTTGAATTACATTGCTCCAAAAGGAAAAACCGAAAATGGTGCGATTCAATTTGAAATTAAAGCGAAAATGACCAATAGAGATAACACCTTTATTAGAGCAGGATTAAGCGCCAATGCTTCAATTATTTTAGAAAAAGCCGATAAAGTTTTGGCTATCAAAGAAGCCTTAGTCCAATTTGATAAAAAAACACAAAAACCTTATGTTGAAATTCAAACTGGACAGCAGAAGTTTGTTCGTAAAGATCTAGTTTTGGGTGTAAGCGATGGAATTTATGTTCAGATAAAAAGCGGAATTAAGGCTACAGACAAGATAAAAGTTTGGAATCAAGGCTTGCTAACTGAAGAGCCTAAGCCGTAATTAAGGCCCATAAACTAGTTGCTAATTTTGAAAAAATGTTAAATTTGTGCAGTATATTTGTTGCACTTTCATTCCCGATTTATGAAAAAAAATAATTATTTAAGTTTAGTATTCTTTTTGTTCGCTTCCATTGTTGGAACGTCACAAACCAAGAGCTGGACTTTAGAAGAGTGTGTAAAATATGCGGTAGACAACAATATCTCTATCAAAAACACGGAGCTGGATTTAAAAACGGCCGACATCAATAAAAGAGGCGCCATTGCGAGCTTTATTCCTTCATTTAATGCTAACGCTTCTCATTCTTGGAACATAGGTTTGAATCAGGATATTACGACTGGTTTATTGCGAAACCAAACTACACAGTTCTCCTCGTTTGGAGCCTCAGTTGGAGTGGATATTTATAAAGGTTTGCAAAATCAAAACAATCTCAGAAAATCCAATTTGGCGATTGTAGCTTCAAAATATCAGTTGCTCAAAATGCAAGAGGATATTGCCTTGAATGTAGCCAACGCTTTTTTACAAGTTTTGTTTAATAAAGAAAATTTGAAAGTTCAAAACGAACAGTTAGCAATTATTGAAAAACAATTGCTTCGTTCCGAAGAACTAGTAAAAGCTGGATCTATTCCAAGAGGTGATGTATTGGATATTAAAGCAAATGTAGCTACTAACAAACAAAACGTAGTAACGGCAGAAAATGCTTTATTGATTTCGAAGTTAAGTTTAGCGCAATTGTTGCAATTAAAAGAATTTTATGACTTTGATGTTATTGACAATACTTCTCTCAAAGATGAAAACAACATCTTAGGGCAACAAGTAACTGCGATTTATGACAAAGCGAAAGAAACTAGAACGGAGTTGAAAATTGCAAAAACGAATCTAGAAGTTGCTGAGAAAGATGTAGCTATTGCAAGAGGTGCTTATCAACCTACGTTACAAGGATTTTATAGCTACAATTCAAGAATTGCTTATGCGGATCAAACATTTAAACTGAACGATCAAACCGTAACGGTATCGGCTCCGCCTTTTTGGGATCAATTTCGTGATAATAAAGGACAGGCTTTTGGTTTACAATTATCTGTTCCAATTTTTAACGGATGGTCAGTAAAAAACAATGTAGATCGTAACAAAGTCAATTTGGAGAAATCTAAAATAGCTTTGGAACAACAAGAATTAGACTTGCAAAGAAATGTGTATACTGCTTTCACGGACGCCAAAGGTGCTTTAAAAACCCATGAATCAGCTATTGTTGCTTTAGAATCCAGACAAGAAGCTTTCAATTATGCTAAAGAACGTTATGCGGTGGGCATGATGAATTCCTTCGATTTCAATCAAGCACAAACCTTGTTGACCAACGCGCAATCTGAAGTAATTCGAACCAAATACGACTATATTTTTAAAATTAAAATACTCGAATTCTATTTTGGAATTCCAATCTTAAAAAACTAATTCATTATGTCTAAGAAAACCATTTATATACTTTTAGCCGTTGCCGTTGTCTTAATAGGAACCTTAGTAGGACTTTCCAAATCAGGTGTTTTCGGAAATAAAGATCAAGGAACCGAAGTTGAAATTGCTAATGTTAGCGCATCGACCATCGTTGAAACTGTTTCTGCCACCGGAAAAATTCAACCCGAAATTGAAGTAAAAATATCTTCTGAAGTGTCTGGAGAAATCATCGCTTTGAATGTCAAAGAAGGACAAGTGGTAAAAAAAGGCGATTTGTTGGTAAAAATAAATCCCGATTTGTATACCTCTGGATACAACAGAACGGTCTCGAATTTATCAGGAAGTAAAGCCGTGTTAAATCAATCAGAAGCTTCATTTAAAGAAGCCAAAGCCAATTACGATCGTAACAAATCTTTGTACGATAAAGGCATTATATCTAGAGCCGATTGGGACAAAGCGATTGCTTCTTTCGAAGTTGCTAAAGCGAATAAGCAAAATGCGTATTACAACGTGCAAAGTGCTTCTGCAACTGTTTTGGAGGCCAAAGATAACTTGGGAAGAACCACGATTTATGCTCCAGCAGACGGAACGATCTCAGTGCTAAATGTTGAACTTGGTGAACGCGTTTTAGGAACACAACAAATGGCTGGAACTGAGATTTTACGAGTGGCTAATTTGAACAATATGGAAGTAGAAGTAGATGTGAATGAAAATGATATTGTAAAAATTAAAGTAGGTGATGAAGCAAACGTAGAAGTAGACGCTTATTTGAAAAAGCAATTCAAAGGGGTAGTGACCAGTATTTCGAATTCAGCGAGTTCTGCGCTAACGGCGGATCAGGTGACGAATTTTAAAGTAAAAGTGAGAATTTTAAAAGATTCTTATCAAGATTTATTGCAAGGAAAGCCAGCAACTTATTCTCCGTTTAGACCGGGAATGACAGCTACAGTAGATATTATTACGAATACCAAAACGAATATTTTGACTGTGCCAATTAGTTCAGTAGTGGTAAAATCGGATACGGCAGCAGTACAAGAAATTAAAGTGGAAGATCCGAATGAGGACAAACCAAAACCGAAAAGCGATAAAAAATTCGAATGTGTTTTTGTAAAAGTCGGAACCAAAGCCAAAATCAGAGTGATCAAAACAGGGATTCAAGATGATACCAATATTGAAGTGTTATCTGGCCTTAAAAAAGGCGATGTAGTAATTACAGGTCCTTATACCACAGTTTCCAAGGATTTAAATTCAGGAGATAAAGTCTCGTTAAAAACAGACAAAGACAAAGAGGAAAAAAAATAGTTTAGTATAAATTCAACTCGAAAATCACAATCTAAAGTTTAGATTGTGATTTTCGAGTTTATATCATTTAAGTTTTGGCCTACATACTCAACATCGAAACTGCTACTAAGAATTGTTCTGTAGCATTAGCAAAAAATGGAAGTACATTAATTTGTAAAGAATTGGCTGAGGAAGGGTATTCTCATGCTGAGTTTTTGCACGTATTTATTGAAGCAATTATAAAGGAAGCGGGAATTGCTTTTGCCGATTTAAAGGCAATTGCCGTTAGTCAAGGCCCAGGTTCTTACACCGGTTTACGAATTGGGGTTTCAGCGGCCAAAGGATTATGCTATGCCTTGGGAATTCCGTTGATAGCCATTGATACAATGCAAACACTAGCACAACAAGTACAACAAGTTGAGGGTTATATTGTTCCCATGATAGATGCTAGAAGAATGGAAGTCTATAGCGCTATTTTTACATCAAATTATGAAGCTGTTAGGGAAACACAAGCCGAAGTGATTACCGAAAATTCGTTTGCAGCAATTAAAGAAACCATTTATTTTATTGGGGATTGCAACGAGAAATGCAAAACGGTACTTTCAGCGCCTAATTTTGTTTTTTTAGAAGGAATTCAATATCCTTCTGCCAAAGAAATGAGTGCTTTGAGTTTTGATAAATACCAAAAAAGCGACACCGTTGATGTCGCTTATTTTGAGCCTTTTTATTTAAAAGATTTTATGATCACAACCAAAAAGGCGCTTTAATTTTTTAATGAAGATTCTCTAACATAAGGTTGTATCACAATTCCTGCTGCATCAAAAGCTTCTTTGCATTGTTCAAGAGTGTCTGAATAAACAGCCCAAAAATCTTCGTTTTTCGCCCACGGACGAACCGCTAGTTGGATAGCATTATCGGTTAGGTTTTTTACGCTTACGTCGGCTGCAGGTTGCTGTAGTATTTTTGGATTTTTTCTAAGGACTTCTGTAATTATGTCTTTAGCTTTTTTAATATCCGTTGCATAGGAAATAGCAATGGTCAAATCGGCTCTTCTTTGACCCTGCATAGAATAATTGATAATCGTACCATTCGAAAGAATTCCGTTGGGAATAAAAATAGTTTGATTGTTGGCCGTTAGTAATTTTGTTACAAAAATTTGAATTTCTAGCACCGAAGCAATTTGTCCCTGTGCCTCGATCGTGTCACCAACTTTAAATGGTTTGAATAAAATGATCAGCATGCCGCCCGCAAAGTTGGATAAAGATCCCTGTAATGACAAACCTACAGCTAAACCCATAGCACCCAAAATAGCCACAAAAGAGGATGTTTCAATGCCTAGTTTTGAGATAAAAGCAATAAACAACAGAATTCGCAAAGCCCAAATTAAGATATCTGCTAAGAATTTAGTTAGCGTAGGATCTAATTCTCTTTTTACCATTATTTTTTTGATGATTCTAGAAATTAATCTAATGGCATAAATTCCAATGATTAAAATGATAAACGCTGAAATTATTTTAGGCGAATATTCAATTACGGCATTCCACAATAAGGATGCATAATTAGAAAGCTGATTTGGTGATATTTCCATTGATTTGTTTTTTTAATTAAAAAACCTTCTCTTTTGAGAAGGTTTACAAGACAAAAATACTTAATTTTTGTATTTTAAAAGCTATTTTGTTAGATCGTTAACGTCTTTGCCTGTCTCTTCTATAGTTTCTTGAACGGTATCAACTGTTTTTGTTGTTGTATCATTGGCTTTTTCTTTTACTTGTGCTACCAAATCGCCAAGTGCCGTTTCTGCTTTATCTGCGTATTCGTTGATAGTTTCCTTAGTTTTTTCAATTACAGGGCTTGCCGCTGCAGTTACCTTTTCTAAGGTTTCTTCCGCCATTTTTTCCGCTTGCTCTAAATAAGGAGTTGCTGTTTCTTTTACTTTTTCAAAGGTATCTTCAGCAAGCTTGATCGTTTGGTCTAGGTGTGGGGCGGCCGCTTCTTTTACTTCTTCAAAAGTGGATTCTGCTTCTTTAGCTAATTCTGATGCAGTTTCTTTTGCCGTTCCAAAAAGATTTTTAAAAAATGATGTTACTCCCATGGTATTTGATAGTTTAAAGATTAGGCTACAATAGTAATCAATTTATCGTGGAAATCTTTCTTTATTAATTTTAAAATAGCTGAAAATTAATTGTTTAGGTGTTTTTGGAATGAAAAAAGCGCCTCACTTGAGACGCTTGATTTAATGTGGGCAGAAATTATACTGCTTCGACTTTTATATTTTCGTTATTCAACATGCTTTTTAGCATGTTTTCAATACCACTTTTTAAAGTAAATGTTGAAGATGGACAACCATTACAGGCTCCTTGCATCATCACTTTTACAGTATCTGTTTGTTTGTCATAGGAGTGGAAAACAATATTCCCACCATCCGCAGCTACAGCTGGTTTAACATATTCCTCTAAGATGTTGATGATTTTTTGAGAAGTTTCATCTAGACTGTCAAAATTGTCGTCTTTTGTTTTTTCATCTTTCAATGAAATATCCAACAATGATTCATCGATAACCGTTCCTCCGTTTTCAATAAATTGCTTGATAAAAGTTCTCAATTCTAAGGTGATTTCTTGCCAATCGTTGATTTCGTATTTGGTTACAGAGACATAATTCTCGTCGATGAAAACTTCTTTTACATAGGGAAATTTAAATAATTCCTGTACCAATGGCGATGATTTGGCTTGGTCAATATTTTTATACTCTATTGGAGTTTTAGTTAGCATTTTGCTCACTACAAATTTTAGCGCAGCTGGGTTGGGTGTAGTTTCACCATAAACGGTAACCGGTTGCTTTTTGGTTTTGTTATCCTCAATGTTGATAATGGTACCGCCATCGTTCACGAATTTTTCAATTTGTTCAGCTACTGCTTCTTGAACGTCAGTCCACTCAACAATGCTAAAACGTTCAATAGCTACAAAATTTCCTGAGATATAAACCGTTTTAACAAATGGTAAATAAAATAATTGTTGTGCTAAAGGCGAGCTCTTGGTCTCGTCTATGTTTTTGAATTCATAACTTTCATTTTGTGTGATGAAATCTGGGAACTCAAATTTTAATATGGTTGGATTTTGTGTTTCTTTTATTGTTACTTGTGTCATGACTTTAATTTTTTGCAAAATTACTAAAGTTATTTTCTACTTAAACCTAATTTGTATAATTTATATTATAATTGACTAATAAATAGTACTTTTATAGGATTGATTTCATTGATCTTAATTTTAAATTTAATGCTTAAAAATTGTTTCTTTTTGTTAGTTACCTTTCTTTCAACTTTTTTGCTCAAAGCTCAAGAGGGACTGCCCGTTTATTCGGATTATCTATCTGATAATTATTACTTAATTCACCCATCAATGGCAGGAGCTGCTAATTGTGCAAAAGTTAGACTTACCGCAAGAAAACAGTGGTTTGGGCAAGATGACGCTCCACAATTACAAACATTAAGTTACAATGGTAAAGTGAGTGATAGGGCAGGCGCTGGGGTAATTGTTTTTAATGATAAAAATGGATATCATTCTCAAAAAGGTGTGAAAGCTACTTATGCTTATCATTTACTTTTTTCTCGTGATGAGGTTGATTTGAATCAACTTTCTTTTGGATTAAGCGCTGGATTTATTCAAAGTCAATTGAATGAAACCGAGTTTATACAGTCTGGTGATTTTGATCCGATTATTGATGGAACAATAGTACAGCGCGATTCTTATTTTAATTTTGATATTGGAGCTTCTTATAATTTCCTGAATTTTTATGCACATGCTACGGTCAAAAATGTTGTAGAAACCAGAAGAGATATTTATACAGTGTACGAGAGTGATAATTTGAGAAAATATTTATTGAGTGCCGGTTATCTTTTTGGTAATAGAGACAAGATCTTGTGGGAGCCTTCGTTATTGTTTCAATTAACAGAACGAACCAAAGAAAAAGCTATTGATATCAACTTAAAAGCTTATAAAAATCTTGATTTTGGAAGTCTATGGGCAGGTTTGTCTTATAGAAGAAGTTTTGATGGAGCAGAATATCTTAATAATAACAGTGTTGAAAAACAAAATTTACAGTTTTTTAGTCCAATTGTTGGGGTGAATTACAAGAATTTTATGATGGCTTATACCTATTCTCAAGTGGCAGGTGCTGTTCGTTTTGATAATGGAGGGTATCATCAAATTACGTTGGGATTGAATTTGTTTTGTAAACCTCAAAAGTATGATTGCGAATGTCCAGCAATTAACTAATTGTAGTAATAATTTTTATTTATGTTAATTAAATCGGTAAAGGGTAAATCTCCTCAAATCCCTGAGGATTGTTATATAGCGGAGAATGCCACTATAGTTGGCGAAGTGTATATTGGTGAAAATTGTAGTATTTGGTTCAATGCAGTACTACGTGGTGATGTCAATTCAATAACCATTGGCAATAAAGTGAACATTCAAGATGGTGCAGTGATACATTGTACCTATCAAAAACATCCCACAGTTATTGGGAATAATGTTTCAATAGGTCACAATGCTATTGTACACGGATGTACGATTCATGACAACGTTTTAATTGGTATGGGAGCCATTGTGATGGACAATTGCGTAATTGAGAGTAACTCAATTGTTGCGGCAGGATCTGTAATTACTCAAAACACCGTTGTTCCTTCAGGGACAATTTTTGCAGGAGTTCCTGCAAAAAAAGTAAAAGACATTGATCAATCTGACTTTGCAGGCGAAATTGAGCGTATTTCTAATAACTACGTAATGTACTCAAGTTGGTTTAAAGAGGAGGAATAATATTTAAAACGCTGTCTGAATTATTCCATAGCGATTTTCTAAAATATCGTCCAGCACTTTTGGATCGGTATTGGTATAAAAAATAGGGAAGCTTTTCTCCAAATTCGAAAGGCCTACTTTTTCATTTAAAACATTTTGCGTTTGTTTCGCAACTGCCTCTCCAGAATCAATGATTTGAATATGGGAAGGTAGTATTTTTTTTATTTGTGGAATTAAATACGGATAATGACTGCAACCTAAAACCAAATAATCAATGTTGGCATTGATCATGGGTTGTAGGTATTCGTTTAACAATTGGGTCATTTCGGGTGAGTTCATGTTGCCACTTTCAATTAACTGTACCAAACCATGTCCAATTTGTTCTATGATTTTGGTATCATGGTACATTTCCACCGTTTTATTGAATAACTCGCTATTTAAAGTTCCTTGAGTGGCCAAAATACCGATGGTTTGCGTTTTGGAGTGAAGGGCGGCAGGTTTTATAGCAGGTTCTATGCCAATAAAAGGTATTTTGTATTTTTCTCTTAATTCTTTGATCGCATTTGTGGTTGCGGTGTTGCAAGCTACTACAATTAGTTTGCATCCTAAAGTCAACAAGTATTCCGTGTTTTTCATACTCAAGGCAATGATCTCAGCCTTGGTTTTTTGGCCGTAAGGCGCATTTTTACTGTCGGCCAAGTAAATGGTTTGTTCATTAGGAAGTAATTCATGGATGGCTTTCCAAATAGAAGTTCCTCCAATACCTGAATCAAAAATGCCGATGGGTTGATTGTTGTTCATAAAAACAAAATTACTCAATTATCAACTTTGTTCAAAAAAAAACTGCTCCATTCAAGTGAAGGAGCAGTTAATATTAGTGTAAAATTTTCTTAGAATCCTAAGTCTTTTTTAACATCAGCAGTCAAATCTGGACCATCAGCTAATAGTAAAGAAGCACCATCTAAAATGTATTGCATTCCTTTTGCTTTTCCAATTTTTTGGATTGAAGTTCTCACTTTGTCATATAATGGTTTAGTGATATCAGACTCTTTTTGTTGTAATTCTTTTTGTGCGTTGTCTCTGTAAGCTACAATACGTTGTTGCATGTCTTGAACTTCTTTTCCACGAGTTTCATTTACTGCATCTGTAACCGTTTTTGCTTCTGCTTCGTATTTTTTTAGTAAGTCTTGGTATTCAGTAACCATTTTTTTGTATTCAGCATCATATGTAGTGCTTAGCTTTTCTAGTTGTTTTTGAGCATCTAGCATAGCAGGCATTTTTGTCATAATTTCAGCAATGTTTACATGTGCTACCTTTGCTTGAGCAGTCATTGTGTTTGCTCCCAATACTACCATTGCTGCGATTAATAAAGTTTTAATTTGTTTCATTGTTTTAAAAAATTTAATATTAATTTACTTTTGTTTTTAGTTTTAATTCTTCTTCTTTTGCTTTTCGCTGTGCTTCTCGTTCTTCTAATATTTTCTTTCTTTTCTCTTCTAATTCTTTCTTACGATTGGCAATCTCTTGCTTTTTAGCCTCTGCTGCTGCTGTTCTTTCAGCGGTTATTTTTTCTCGTTCTACTTCTGTAGCTGTTTTCGTTGCAGGCGCTGCTTCTTTTGATGTTGAAGTTGCTTGAGTTGCTGTTGTTGAATTAGTAGTTTCTTTTTCTACTGTTGCAGAAATTGTGCCATTTCTTTTCGCTTCTCTTTCTTCTTTTATTTTTCGTCTATTTTCTTCAAATTCTTTTCTTTTTTGTTCTTGAAGTTGTATTCGATCTTGAAGTAGTTTTTCTTTTGCGGCTTTTTTAGCATCTAATTCTAATTGACGCTCGTTTAGTTCTGGGTTTTCATCCAAAGCTTCTTGGATTTTCTCTTTAACTAATTGGGCTTCGAGTTGCTTTTTGCTTAATTGTTCTCTTTTTTCAGAATTGTTTAGTTTTCTTAAAACTTGATCACTGATGTCATATCGCTTTGCGGCAAATAACATAGTAAAATCGGACGTTTTATCGAAAATAAAATCAAATTTTTGTTTTTCGGCAATATCTTGTACTACTGTAAAAACTTGATCTTGTACCGGTTTTGACAAAGAACTTTTTTGTACCATATAATCTCCATTAGGTCCAAATCGTTTTTGTTGAAAAGAAACTAATTCTGCTTCTAAAAAATTGATTTCTGTTTCTCTTTCGTCTATCAGTGCTCTAGTGAGTAACGCTTTTTCAATTGAAAGTGTTTCTTTTAGTTTCTTGATATCACTTTTTTTAACTTCAATTTCTTGTTTCCAATTTTGAGCTTTTATCTCTAATTGATTGGTTGCTTCGATGTATCCGTTTACATTTTGTAAAATGAATTCCATGTCGATGTAACCTATTTTTGGGCCACGAGATTGAGCAATGTTGTTTTCAACTATAAAAAGGGATAAAAATATAAATAAAATATGTTTTCTCATAACTTTTAGACTTGATTATAGTTGAATCAAAAAAATTAGAATTGCTGTCCTATGATAAAGTGTGTTTCCCATCCGTTGGCTTTGGTTTGTCCTGGTAAGGCATCAAAACCATGTCCAAAGTCGATTCCAAGTAAACCAAAGGCAGGCATAAATACACGCAAACCAAATCCAGCGGAACGACTTAAGTCAAAAGGATTGTAGTTTTTAAAGTTGGTATACGATGACCCTGCTTCTAAAAATGCTAGTGCATAAATGGAAGCCGATGCTTTTAAGGTTATTGGATAACGTAACTCCATAGAGAATTTGTTATAAACTGTAGCTCCGTCTTGAGAACCGTTAACTAATGGCGTTAAAGAGTTATTCGGATATCCTCTAAGTTGTATGGTTTCTCTACCGTCCATTGCAAAGTTAGGCATACCGTCACCTCCTAAAAAGAAACGTTCGAATGGAATTAAACCTCGGTCTTGGTTGTAGGCTCCTAAGAAACCAAATTCTCCCAATGTTCTTAAAACGAGTTTTCCATATACTTTAGTATACCAATCGGCTTTAAATTTAATTTTATAATATTCTAACCAGTTGAATTTTTGTTGGTCAACTTTGGCAGGATCAGCTGCGGCATCTTTATAGTCTGTTACACTATTAGGTCTTGTATTTTGTGTTGGAATTGCTTCAACATAGTCGCCTTTGTTTACAATAATACCATTATCTCCAACATAAGAATCTCCAAGGCTACCATCATATTTGTATTTGTTTTCCTTTAAATTCTCTAGGTTTTTGTAATCCACTTTATTGAATAAAGAATAAGGAGGTGAGAATTTAGCAGAAAAAGTAAACTCAGATCCATAGGTTGGGAATATTGGATTAATCCCTTTGTTAGAGTGAGTGATTCCGATGGTGTACGCTAAGTTGTTTGAGAATCCATTTCCAAAACTAAATAGTCCTGTAAAATAATTGTTCAAGTCATAGCTTTGAAAACTTATAGCATGTGATAAATAAGTAAAATCATCTGGTTCGCTCAAACGTTTGGATATTCCTAATGAAAGAGAAAGGATGTTAAAGCTTTTGCTTCTATCTGCTCTACCTGTAGTAAAATTATTTAAGAATTGTTTACTGTAGGATAATGAGCTACTAAAAGAAACTGGTTTTTTACCACCAAACCATGGTTCTGAGAAGGATACACTATACGTTTGAAAAAAGGTACTTGCTTGAAGACGTAAGGAAACTTTTTGACCATCACCCATTGGTAAAGGTTTGTAGGATTCCTTGTTAAACATGTTTCTAGCCGAGAAGTTGTTGAAAGATAATCCCAAAGTACCGATGAAACCTCCACCGCCATAACCACCTTGTAGTTCGATTTGGCTTGCTCCTTTTTCAACTAAATTGTATTCAATGTCTACAGTTCCAGCTGCAGCATCAACATTTCTAAATTTTGGATCAATAGCTTCTGGATCAAAAAATCCTAACTGACCAATTTCACGGATGGTACGAACCAATTCGTCTTTACTGTATTTTTCTCCTGGTTTGGTTCTAAGTTCACGATAAATAACTCTGTCGTTCGTTTTGTCATTTCCAACTACGGTTATTTTATTAAAATAAGCAATTGGACCTTCGGTTACTCTTATCTCGAAATCAATTGTGTCATTGGCGGTTTTTACTTCAACGGCATTAATGTTTGAGAATAAATAACCATTGTTTTGGTACAAATTGGTGATGTCTTCTCCGTCAGGTTTTGTTTTGTCAGCAATACGCTTTTCAAGTAATACACCATTGTAGGTGTCTCCTTTTTGAATACCTAAAACTTGTAAAAGACCGTTGTCTGGATACACTGTGTTTCCAAGAAATTTGATGTTTCCAAAATAATATTTATTACCTTCTTCTATATTGATTTTTATAGCAAGTGCGTTTTTTTCTTTGTCATACGACACAGAATCCGAAACGATTCTGGCATCACGATACCCTTTTTCTTTATAGGAAGCAATTACTTTGTCTAAGTCTTCTTTATATTTTGATTTTATGAATTTCGATTTTTTAAATACGCGAGTTATTTTCTTTTGTTTGGTGTCCTTCATCGCTGCCTTTAAGGTTTTGTCGGACACTTTTTCATTTCCAATAAAATCGATCGATGCTATTTTGACTTTGTCACCTGTGTCTACATTGATGAGCATGTTGACTTGATTGCTAGTTACAGAATCAGCAGGTGTGTTGTTTATTACAACCTTTGTATTGTAATAGCCTTCTTTTTTATATTTGTTTTCGATGTAATTTTTCGTTGTAGTGATAAGGTTTTCATTAACAATTTTCCCTTTTTGCAGGCTATTGTCTTTGATTAATCCTTCGATTTTATTTTTCTTAACACCGTTGAATTTTACCTCTTTTAGTTTGGGTAATTCTTGAATATTCAACTCTAAATATACGCTATCGTTAACAATTTTGTTTACATAAAAATTGATTTCATCAAATAATCCTAGTTTACCTAGTTTTTTGATAGCGCTACTAATTTCTTCACCAGGGACAGTAATTTCTTGACCTTTTTCAAGCCCTGAAAAGGTAATTACTGTTTGTTCGTTAAAACTTATTTTTCCGGTTACATCTACTTTAGCTAGAGTGTATTTTTTGCCTTGATCAAACGGAATACGCTCTTGCGCTATTATTTGTGAAAAACTTCCAAAAAGGAGTAAGGTAAGGGCTGTTTTTATACTTTTATGTAACACTAAACTTTTATTTAATTTGTTCACTTGTTTTTCCAAATCTACGTTCTCTGTTTTGATAACTGAGGATGGCCTCATATAAATCATCTTCTTTAAAATCAGGCCACAAAACTGCTGTAAAATATAGCTCAGCATAGGCGATTTGCCAAAGCAAAAAATTGCTTATTCTGTGCTCTCCACTTGTTCGAATTACTAAATCGACATCAGGTAAGTTGTGCGTGTAAAGATGCTGATTTATAATTGAATCGTCAATACTGTCAATTGAAATTATATTATTTTTAACTTTTTCGCTTATTATTCTTACTGCATTTGTTAATTCTTCTCTAGATCCGTAGCTAAGTGCTAGGGTTAGTGTCATTAATGTATTGTCTTTGGTGAGCTCAATTACTTCCAAAAGTTGTTTTTGAGCATTTTTTGGTAACAACTCTAAATTGCCAATAGCATTCAATCTGATGTTGTTTTTTTGTAAGGTGTCTACTTCTTTTTTGAGCGCATTGATGAGCACTTTCATTAAAGTATCTACTTCTAATTTAGGTCGTTTCCAATTTTCGGTTGAAAAAGCATATAAAGTTAAGTAGTCTATGCCTAATTCAGTACAAGATTGAATGATTTTTTTGACTGATTTTGTTCCGTTTTCGTGACCAATGGCTCTCAAGAAGCCTTGCTTTTTTGCCCATCGTCCGTTGCCATCCATAATAATAGCTAGGTGTTGGGGAAGTCTTGTAAGGTCGATTTTTTGTAGTAAATCCATATTAGTAGGCGCAATAACAAGGTTTCTCGCCAAAAGTATAAGTTAATGTAATGCCAGAAAACACATACCAGTCCGTGTTGTTGATGTTTCCAAATCGTAAATTTTGTAAATTTTCAGCACTCGGATTGTTTCCGTCTATATTGTCTGTAAAGGTGTATCTTGCTCCTACTTCTAGTCCAATAACAAAGCGACGACTAAAATTAGACTTAATGCCTATTGCCATCGGGATGGCTATTGAATTACTTGTTTTGTCTTTGTAGGTGTCGCCAATGCTGTCAATATACAACTCATCATGAAAAAAGAAATTTAAACCCGAAAAGACATAAGGTGTTACTTTTACTTTTGATTCATGTAAATTGAAATCAAAAAAGTTGAATTCAAGACCGCCAGAAAGTTCTTTGATGTTGTTTTTAAAGGAGTAGCCACGTTGTAATCTACTGTTTTCTTTGGAGTCAGCATCATTAGAGTAGAGTTGGGACTGTGTGTAAGAAAAGCGGTAGGCGTGTCTAGGACTCTTATTCCATTTGTACAAAATACCATACGCCATTTTGTTGGGTGCAATGTAAGTGGTAGGCCCAATGTCGCCTACATAATTACTTCCTCCTGCAAAAATTCCTATCTCGTGGATTTGAGAGTATGAAATGCTGCTGGAAAAGAGGATTAAAAGTAAGTAAACGAATTTGTTCATAGGTAATAAATCGCATGCAAATATAATAATATTCAATACCAATTAGTATTCTTGCTCATAAATGTGTGTTTTTTTTGAAAAGATATTCTTTTTCAAAAAAAAAGCGTTGATAAAGTTCTTAAAACGAAAAAAAAGTTAGGTATAGTATACTTTTACTAAAAAGAATTTAATTTCTTCGGTCTTCACCCCAAAGTAATTTATTTCGAAGTGTTTTCAAGAATGTTTCCTCTTGTATTTCAACCATGTTGATTTTAAAAGGTGTTTTTTTAATGGTCAATACCGATTCGTTTTGAATTGAGGTAATTCGTGAATCGAGTGAGACTAAGTATTGATCCTCACGTCCCGTTACCCGAAGTACAATTTCGGTATCGTCTGAAATTACCAAGGGTCTAGCGTTCAAATTGTGTGGTGCAATTGGGGTGATCACTAAGCTCTTTACATCTGGAGTTAATATGGGGCCGCCACAACTCAATGAATATCCCGTGGTGCCTGTTGGTGTGGCAATGATTAAGCCGTCTGCCCAATAGGAGTTTAAAAATTCGCCATTTAAGTAGGTTTCTATCGTAATCATTGAAGTGGAATCTTTTCGGCTAACTGAAACTTCATTTAACGCAAAATCTAAGGCAAGTATGGTTTCGTTTTCTGGTGAGCAGGTTAAGCTAAGAAGGGTTCTCTGTGATAAAGTGTATTTTTTATCTAAAACCAATTGCATAAAAGCAGCAATATTTTCTTTTTGAACATTAGCTAAAAAGCCCAGTCTGCCTGCGTTGATGCCTAACAGCGGTACTCCAGAATTGCTAACTAAAGTAACGGCTCTAAGCATTGTACCATCACCACCAATACTGATTAGCATGTCAAAACTACTGTCGAGTTCGGTGTGTGAGCTAAAGGTTTTGTATTCTTTACTGACAATTTTTTTTTCGTAGAGCATGTTGAGAAACGTAGCTTCGATCACCATTTCTACATTGTTTTTATTAAAAAAAACAAAAATGTCTTTGATGATGGGTTCTGTGCTAACCAAATAATATTGTCCGTATAAAGCTACTTTCATGAGTTTTGAGTGTTCGATGGAGAGATAAACTAGATGTTAAGGTATTTATCCAAATAATCGGATCGTTCTTTCAGATTGTTGATATAATTGTCTTCTTGATGTTCCGAAATGATTTCGTAGTTGTAGCGACGAAAGGTTTGAATGATATCGTTCATCGCGCCTAAACTTATTTTAATGGTAATTTGAACAGATTCTGTATTAGCTTCCGAAACAAAAAGGCCTAGAAGTTTACCGTTATTGCTTTCTACAATCTGAGTAATTTGACTCATAGAGTATTCTAGTATTCCTTTCTGAACCACGAGAATGCCTCCTTGCTCTTTTAAAAAAGGGGTTTCATGAAAAAACTTGATGATATCTTCTATTTCGTAATAACCTACGTAGGTGTTGTTTTCGTCTAGGACGGGGACAAGATTGGTGTGGTTTTTGGCAAAAACTTCCAAAACATCTAACCAAATCATCTGTGTTCTTGCGAAAAAAGGTTCTAGTGCAAAGCGATAATCGGCTACTTTTTTGTCTCCATCAAAAGTTTCAAGATCATCTTTAATGAGGCATCCAATATAAATGCCGTCCTCAACTACAGGGAAATGTGAAAATGGAATTTCAAATAAATCCTCTTGAGTAGCTACAATGGTTTCTTGGCTATCAATGGCTTTGTAGTCGTTGGTGATATAGTTTGAAATCTCTGTCATTATTCTTTCCGAAATATTTTATGCAAAATAATCAAAAAAAGGCAAAAAGTCCTAGGTTTTACTTTGTATTTTTGTGGCATTAATGCAATGTTTGAAAATAGTATTCGATTCAATATGACAAAATTAAGTGTAAACATCAATAAAATAGCTACTTTACGTAATGCAAGAGGCGGAAATGTTCCCAATTTACTACAGGTAGCCAGTGATATTCAAAAATTTGGAGGACAAGGGATTACCATTCATCCTCGCCCAGATGAGCGTCATATTCGCTATCAAGATGCTCGTGATTTAAAACCAATCGTATATACAGAATATAATATCGAAGGGAATCCGCAACATAATTTTATTGATTTGGTATTAGAATGTAAACCAACTCAAGTGACTTTGGTTCCAGATGCTATTGGTGCTATTACCTCTTCCGCAGGTTGGGATACCGTTGCTAACCAATCTTATTTGACCGAGGTGATTCAAGAATTTCAGCGTCACGGCATTCGAACTTCTATTTTTGTCGATCCAATTTCGGCCATGATTGAAGGCGCAAAAAAAACAGGAACCGATAGAATAGAATTATATACCGAAGCCTTTGCGCACGAATACAGTTTAGGAGACGAAAAAGGTATCGAGCCTTATGTAAAAGCAGCCGAATTGGCCAACGAATTAGGTCTTGGAATAAACGCAGGTCATGATTTAAGTTTGGATAATATTCAATTTTTCAAACAAAATATTCCTGGTTTGCTAGAAGTTTCTATTGGTCATGCTTTAATTGCCGAAGCACTTTATCTTGGGCTAGACAATGTGGTGAATATGTATTTGCAAAAGTTAAAGTAATTAGAAAATTAAATAATTATGATTAGAGAGAATTGGGGTGTAATTGCTTAATTTCGCATTTTTCTTATTAAAATTAAGTATTGAAATCAATTCTTCTCTTTTTCTTGTTTTGTTTTTACGGAGTATTTGCTCAAACAAAAGCTGTGGTATCAGGTACTATAAAGTCTTCTGAAAATGAAAATTTATTTGGTGCTGCAATTTCTTTTACGGTAAACAATATCGATTATTATGTACTAACTGATAGTATTGGTTTTTTTTCAAAGAAGATTCCTTTGGGAAAGATTAACGTTGCGGTAAAACATCAAGATTATGTAGAAAAGCATTTTTATTTTGATTTATCGAAGGATACATTGATTTCGATTAGTTTAGAAAAGGAGCGTTCGGTTTTAAATGAAGTTATAATTACCAATACTAAAAAAGCAGGAATTACTAATTTGTCAGGAGGTAAGCTGTCTTTTAGTCTAAAGGAGTTAGTCAATGTGCCAACTGTTTTGGGTACTACAGATATAATTAAAATTTTACAACTTACTCCAGGGGTTCAAAATTCAGGTGATGCTAATGGGTATTTGTATGTGCGAGGCGGCGATCCTGGGCACAATGCAATTTTATACAGCGGAACTCTCGTATATGGAATGTCACATTTATTAGGCATTTTTCCTTTTTATAATACAGATCATATCAAAGAAGTTGAGTTTGACAAATCTAGTTCGAACTCAAAGTATGGTGGAAGATTAAGTTCAACAACCCAATTGTTGCCCAATAAAATCTTACCATCCGATTTTTCTATTCAAGGAAATATTGGGATTTTGGCTTCTCAAGTAACGTTAGCTGCTCCTATAAACAGTAAAACCGGTTTTTATATTTCGGGAAGAAAAACATACATTGACGAAGTGGTGGGGCCGTTGCTAAAAAACGGTTCAGAGAGTAATGATGTAAATGGTATGAATTATGGGTTTTCGGACGGTAATTTTACTTTTTTATCTCAACTATCAAAGAGAAATCTGTTAACTATTGATGCTTTTGTAAGTGCTGATGCATTGCAAGTCAAAGATGGTAATTTAGCTTTGAAAACCAGTCTAAAATGGAGTAATTTTATTGTTTCTCCAACTTTGTGGACCACCTTTTCCTCAAAAGTATCTATGTCAAATGCTTTTTATTTTAGCCAATATTCTAATGATTTGCGTATGGATCAGGCTACCATTCAGTTTGGAGTTTCTTCTTATGTCAAAGACTTTGGATTTAATAACTTCTTAAAATATTTTATCAAAAACACACCTATTGAATCTGGCTTTCAGTGCGTTATACATAATTTGCAGCCACAAAAAATTAGCATTAAAAATTTAAATGATTCCAGTAATGCTTTTCAAGACAGTAAAATCAATTCAAGTGAGGCTGCGGTTTTTACAACAATTAAACCAAAGATTACAGATCATTTGAATGCAGAACTAGGCCTTCGCATTAATTATTATTTTTCTGGAGCAAACACAGATTCCTACCTTCATTTTCAGCCCCGTATTTTGTTGAATTACGCTACTAACCGCACATCTTTTTATGCTTCATATAACAAACAATATCAGTATTTGAGTATGATAACGACCTCAAGTGTTGGTATTCCTACTGATTTTTGGATAGCAAGTTCTGATGGAATTAAGCCACAGGCATCAGATGAATTTTCAGTAGGTTCTAGTTTGAATGTTGCAAAAAACCTAGTCTCAACGTTTGGAGGGTTTTATCGCTCGATGAAAGATTTATTAGAATATCCCTATGGTGTCACGCAGTTTAATGAAACGACATCACTTAAAAACGACTTACTTGTTGGAAAAGGAAAAGCCTACGGTTTTGAATTGATGCTTCGGAAAAATAACGGCAAGTTCAATGGTTGGCTTAGTTATACACTGAGTTGGTCAGATCGGAATTTTGATGAATTGAATAACGGCAATACTTATTTCGCAAAATACGATAGGCGACATAATCTTTCATTGGTTGGTATGTATGATTTAAATCCAAAGTGGAATTTTGGATTGACGCAAGTCTTTAGTTCTGGAAACCGTTTTACAATGCCAACGTCGTGGTATTTTATTAATAATAATCCAGTCAAAGAATATTCAGCATATAATAATGCACAGATGCCCAATTATATCAGAACAGATCTTTCTGTGAATTACTTTTTTATGAAAACTAATACAAAAGAGAGTGCATTGAATTTTTCAATATATAATACTTTTAATATTGATAATCCCATTTATGTGGTTTTGAATATTCAGGTGAATGATGATAGAAAAAGTGTAATTGTGAAACAAGAGAAAAAGGTGTTGTACCGAATCCTACCCTCAATTAGTTGGAGATTTAAATTTTAATCAATGAAAAAATGTTTGTTATTTCTTTTGGCTCTACTATTAGTTCATTGTTCTAAAGATGATTTTAATGCGACAGTGAAAGCTGAATCAAAAATTGTAGTAGAAGGATGGATTGAGGAAGGAGATTTTGCTCAGGTATTGTTATCTAGTAGCATTCCTGTTTCTGAAGTTATTGATTCTACAAATGTTTTGAATCATGTTATAAGGTCGGCTAAAATTACGGTTTCAGACGGGGTTAATTCAGAAGTTTTGAGGGTGAAGAATGATAAGGATAGAGTGCCTCCATTTGTGTATTATGGTACAACTTTAAAAGGAGAAGCTGGTAAAGAATACTCATTAAAAATTGAATATTTAAACCGGATTGTTGAGGCGGTTACAACGATACCCAAAAGTGTTAAGCTCAATTCGGCTGAGTATATTAAGAATAAAATTACTGATACTACAGGCTATGTTTTTGTGAAATTTGAAGATCCTTTAAATGAAAAAAACTATTATCAAATTGCCACAAGGATTGATATGGAAGAGCCCATTTTTGTACCTTCATTTTATGGTAATTTAGATGATAAAAATTTTCAAACTTCAGCTATCGCTCTACAAATTAATAGAGGTGTTTTGCTTTTTCCTAAAACTAAATTCACTCCTTATTTTGCAGACGGAGATCTTATTTTTGTGAAGTTAAGAACTCAAAACAAAGAAGCGCTTGATTTTTGGAACAGTTGGCAAAATGAAATTGTAAACAGTAGAAACCCAATTTATCCTTCTAATACGAGTTTAAAATCAAATATTAAAGGAGGTATTGGAATTTGGGCAGGTTATGGTCAAAGTACTTTGGAAGTGAAAACGCCACCAAAAAAATAAAGCCGATTTGAGCAATTCAAATCGGCTTTACAGTTTTAATACTTCTTTT
The DNA here is from genome assembly GCF_000611675.1 of Flavobacterium succinicans LMG 10402. Classification (GTDB taxonomy): domain Bacteria; phylum Bacteroidota; class Bacteroidia; order Flavobacteriales; family Flavobacteriaceae; genus Flavobacterium; species Flavobacterium succinicans. The sequence goes on from NZ_JATV01000003.1 coordinate 178,033, forward strand.
TATTTGTCAAAAGCTTTGATGAAATCTTCAAATTTCGTCTCTAATTTTTCAAATCCTTCTGAGAAATAAGTGCTCATGGCTACTTCGGTATTGTCATTGAATTTCAAGTATAATTCTTCATCATAATATTGAATGATAGTACCACCGTTTGGATTGTAGTCCCAATATCCACCATTGGTATATGATTTGTCAACTACCCAAAGATCAGCCATCATTTTATAAGTAGATCCTTTAACGGCACGTTTTACTAATTCAGCTATTTTTGTGCCATCTTTTTTAGAAACTAAAGTTAGTTTGAAGTTCTTGTTAAAGTTTGTAGCATTACCTTCAGCGAATTTTATTTGATAAGCATTTATATCTGTAAAATAAGTTTTTGTTTGAAAATCAACAGTTGGTAAGCTTTTTTCTAAGGCCAATTCATCAGTCGCTTCAGTCGCTAAATCCATGTTAGCAACAATCACAAAATTATCCATGATTTGAACCAATCCATTAGCTTTTCCTCTGTATTGAGTTAAATTGTCATCCTCGATCAATTTGTCAATACTTGCAGTACTTCCAGCATTAAAAGAAACTAAATTTTTCCCATTGAAAGTAAAGGCAGCTTTTGAAGTGTTTTCTGTTGCTTTTGTTCCACTCATTTCCCAAGCGTAACCATCGTTAAGAGCCATTTTGTATGCAAATTCATTCGGAACTTCTTTTCCGTTAGCATATTTGGCGGTTTGTGTAAATGTAGCTGCTGATACATTGTCAATGGTTAAAACAGCATCTGCGGCTGTCGGTAAAAAGATGTAATCATTAACCTCTACACCAGTCTGCCAATTGTAGCTGTCTTGAATTTTTACTTTCACATCAGAAGCTGTTCCTTTAGTAGAAAAAGTTGCATTGTTGGTAGTTAAAGATTCTTTAGCAGGAAAAATAAATTTTAATTCACTTGTAGAAGAAGTTTTTGTCCAAGTGTTTTTTGAAGCATTCCAAGTATAAATTCCGTAAACTCCTGCAGTATTGATGATGTCTTCTACTGAATTGTCATTTTTTCCGCTAAAAACATCAACCGAGCTAACATCTAGTAATCTAGCTAAGTTTTGTAAGGCTTCAATCGCACCCGAGCTTTTTGATTTGTCCATTTGAACTAACATTTCATTGGCTTCTGCTTCTAGTTTAACCTTTTGTTGCTCTGGTGTTAATTTAGAATAAGGTTGCTTAACGATTTCTGCAATTTGTTCTGTAAGGCTTTTTTCAGACTCTGGAGTTTTTGGTTCATCGTTTGTACACGAAACTGTAAGTTGGGCAACAACAACAGATAATAAAAAGATCTTTTTGATCATAGTAATAATTTGTAATGGTTAATAAATGATTTGAGTAATTTTTGTTATAAAAATCTTGCACAAAAGTAGGGTTTATTATATTTCTTACAATACCTACTTTTAGTGATATTGACTCAATTTTGCACATAATTTTAATGAGGGAGATTGTTTATATTTGTGTCGATTTAAATTTAAACAATGTTACACTCAAAAATAGAAGGTATAGGTCAACCTTTAGTGATTCTTCATGGTTTTCTGGGCATGTCTGATAATTGGAAAACCTTAGCTACTCAATTTGCGGCCAATGGATATCAGGTGCATCTTTTGGATTTGCGCAATCACGGACGCAGTTTTCATTCAGATGATTTTAGTTACGAGTTAATGGCGCAAGACGTGTATGAATACTGCCAAGCCAATCATTTGCAAAAAATCAATACCATCGGACATTCCATGGGCGGAAAAGTAGCCATGTTGTTGGCTACGAGCTATCCTGATTTGATACAAAAATTAATTGTAGCTGATATTGGACCCAAATATTATGCACCACATCATCAAGAAATTTTGGCGGGTTTAAATGCGGTTGATTTTTCTACCCAACCCAGTAGAAATGAAGTCGACGCTATTCTAACTGCGCATATCCCAGATTTTGGTACTCGACAATTTCTGCTCAAAAGTTTGTATTGGCAAGAGCCAGGGCAATTGGCGTTCCGATTTAACTTGGCTGTTTTTAACCAAAAAATAACCGAAATCGGAAAAGCATTGCCAGAGCAAAACGTCTTTACAGCACCAACGCTTTTCATTCGAGGAGGCAATTCTAGCTATATTTTAGATGAAGATCTAGAAAAAATTCAGCATCATTTTCCCAACATGCAATTGCAAACCATTCCCAATGCAGGCCATTGGTTGCATGCCGAAAATCCCGTCTTATTTTATCAATTTTGCATCGATTTCCTTCAATAAAAACTAATCACCAAAAAACCATACACTATGAACATGTTATTGCGTCTTTTTATTACCGCAGGTCTGGTATTGTTACTTTCTCACCTCATTTCAGGTGTTCATGTTGAAAATTTCACCACTTCATTAATCGTGGCTTTCGTTTTGGGTATCATCAATATCTTTATCAAGCCCATTATGGTGGTATTAACTTTGCCATTTACCCTTATTACTTTTGGATTATTTCTATTAGTAATCAATGGTTTGGTGATTATTTTATGCACCAAAATTGTCGGAGGTTTTGTAGTCGATTCCTTTTTATCTGCGCTAATTTTTAGTTTGGTGCTTTCCTTTTCACAATCTGTGGTTTACAAACTGATCATCAAAGAATAAGAAGCATTATTCATCATCATAATAGAAATGAGGTGGAGTTCTTGCTTTTTTTGGAGCAAAAACAATTGGCATTTTTAGGAGAAAAGTCCCGTTATCCGCTCTATCTTTAGGGTCGAACCCCGACCCTAAAGGATGCCGCTACTACCGGGGCTAGGGAGTTACAATGGGCTTTTTAACTCACAAAAAAGGGAGTAGTAGTATATTTCTTTCGTCCTAAGAACGCCTTAACTAACCGTCAATCCTTCAAAACCATGTTGCAACTTTCAGAACTCTGGATTTATCCCATCAAATCATTAGGAGGCATTTCATTAACACAAGCACAAGTCACCGACCGCGGATTAGCACACGATCGCAGGTGGTTGTTGGTGGATGAAAACGGTATGTTTTTGTCGCAACGCGAGCATCCCAAGTTGGCGCTGTTTCAACCTAGTTTTGATGGAGATGTCATGGTTGTTAGTTTTCAAAAAACAGCAACTTCTGTTGAAATACCTTTGCGTTATGAAGATCATCAAAGCCTTTTTACGGTCACCGTTTGGGAAGATAGTGTACAAGCTTTTGAGGTAGATCCGGCAGTATCGACTTGGTTTAGTCAGTTGTTGGGCTTTTCGGCTCGCTTGGTGTACATGCCCGACCAAAGCCATCGGAAAGTAGAATCAAAGTATGCCATCAGCCCGAACGACATCACTTCATTTTCGGATGCGTATCCATTTTTGATCATCGGACAATCATCGCTTGAGGATTTAAATAATAGGTTAAAAAAACCGATCTCAATGAATCGCTTTCGCCCCAATTTTGTGTTTACAGGAGGTGAACCTTATGAGGAAGAAACATGGTCTGAATTTACGATAGGTGCTGTTACTTTCTATGGCGTAAAACCCTGCGGGCGCTGTGTTATGACTACCGTGGATCCAACAAAAGGAGTGGTTTCTGGAAAAGAGCCACTAAAGACGCTTGCTAAATATCGCCTTCAAGGTAATTCGGTTATTTTTGGTCAAAATGCCATTGGTGCGGGGGCTGGAGTCCTTTTTTTGGGAGATGCGGTAACTGTTGTGGTTCGTAAATAGGAATTGGGGCAAACCCAAAAATAAGCTAGTGTTCCTTGCTTTAAATAAAAACATTGAACACTAGCGAATGATTAAGTGCTGTTTTATGACTTACTTCTATTTTGTACTACTTTTTGCGTTAGGGATTACTTCACTTATACTATTTTCATAAGAGTTCAGTGAACTTCGTTTGCAGTGAAAATCCTTTTTGAGGCTTTTTCGGCCTCAAAAAGATTGTAACGTAAAGCCGACCCTTGTGGTAACGCCCAACTGTTGAGAGGTGAAAAATGCTGTTTTATTGTAGTATTAAACGCATTTTATTTAGGCATCTTGTTTGGTGTCTGTAATCACAATTTCTCTTAGTAGCACGCCTTGTGGCAATTCGTAAGCAAATTTGATAGTAGTGGCTACATCTTTTGCGGTAATGTTCACCGCACCAACGGTTTCTTTCCATTGGTTGTACCCTTCAATGATTTTTTTGTCGGTGGTGTGTCCTAAAAGTTCAGTGGTTACGGCTCCGGGCTCCACTACAATAACACGAACGTTGTGTGCGCTCATTTCCATTCTAGCCGTTTGGGTAAGGCCTCGTACACCATATTTTGAAGCGCAATACGCGGCGTGATTGCCAAAAGGTTGCATTCCAGCTATCGAAGAAACGTTGATAATCGTGCCACATTGTCTGGCTTTCATATCGTTCATTACAATTTGCATTCCATTCATTACTCCAATAATATTGAGGTCTAGCATTGCTTTCCATTCTGCAGGATCTTGGGTGGCAATATCGCCTAAAAGCATGATTCCAGCATTGTTAATTAGTAAATCGGTTTTTCCGTACACTGCTTCTGCTTCTCTAATTGCGTTTTCAAAGCCATTTTTATCAGTAACATCAACTTTTCTGCAAATTGTATTAGGAAGGTTAAGGGCTTCCATTTTTTCTACTCTTCTGGCCAAAAGCAATAGCGGATAACCGCTTTTTGAAAATTCCTTAGCCATTTCAAGTCCAAAACCCGAGCTAGCTCCTGTAATAACGATGAGTTGTTTGTTCATGATTTTTTGTGTTTTGATAGTAAAATTAAGCATAAATCAACTTTTGGTTCTTGTTTTTGATAGATTATAACATAATTTTAAACAAATTAAGTTCTTGTTTTTCAATCCAAAAGGTTGAGAATAAAAAGCTTGTATGGGTGCTGAAAATTTTATAATTTTGCCACCCAATTTTATTATGTAAATCAAAGAAGAAGATGGATATCAAAAGAGTAGCTATAGATGCTGTGACTGAAACGATTGTGATGACTGTGGTACACATGGATTACAAAGGTCAAGTAGCCAAAAGAATCAACGAGAAAATGCCTTTGGCACAAGTTAAAGGATTTAGAAAAGGGGCTGTGCCTAAAGATTTGGTTGAAAAACAATACGGAAAACAAATAAAAATAGAAGAAGTTAAGAAGGTAATTGACTTAGCTTTGGAGCGTTACATTCAGTCTGAAAGATTAAACTTATTAGGTACTCCTCTTGCAAAAGAAGATGAAAACAGAGATTGGTCTGCTGAAGAATTGACTTTTGAGTTCGAAATTGGTTTAGTGCCTAATTTCGAATTGGATTTAGAAGCTAAAAACGACATCGTAAAATACATCGTTACTGCTGATGATAAATTAATTGACGGTCAAGTAGCTCGTATTCAAAAACAATTCGGAAAAGCAATTCCTCAAGAAGTAGTAGCTGCAGGTAATGATTTAACTGGAGTTTTTGCTAGCGAAGCAAACGGAATCAACAATCCTACATCTATTTCTTTGGATACTTTCAAAGATAAAGCGACTCAAGACTTATTTATTGGTAAAAAAGTGGGAGACGTTGTGACAGTAAACACTAAAGGTTTATTTGAAGACGATCACCAATTGATGGACTACCTAAAAGTAGGTCATGATAATGTACACGATTTAGCGGTTGATGTTGACTTTACAATCGAAGCAATCAATGCTTCTGAGCCAGCAGAATTGAACCAAGAATTGTTTGATAAATTATTCGGAGAAGGAAATGTGGCTTCTTTAGAAGATTTGAAAGCAAAAATCAAAGAAGATGCTGAAGCGCAATTCGCTCAACAAGCGGATCAAAAATTATTAGCTGATGTTCAAAACTTTTTGATTGACAATACTAAATTCGATTTGCCAGCTGAATTCTTGAAAAAATGGTTGCAAACTGTTGGAGAAAAGAAATTAACTCCTGAAGAAGCTGAAGTTGAATATGCACGTTCAGAAAAAGGATTGCGTTTTCAATTAATCGAAGGTCGTGCTATGGCGCAAAGCAATATTCAAATTACTTTTGAAGATTTGAAAACGTTCACAACCAACGCTATCAAACAACAAATGGCACAATTTGGACAAGCAAATGCTTCAGACGAAGAAGTACAAGGAATTGTAGCAAGAGTATTGTCTAATCAAGAAGAAGTGAAAAGACTTTCTGATCAAGTGGTAGCGGCTAAATTATTGGAATTGTTCAAAGAAAAAGCGAATCCAACAACTAAAGAAGTTACTTACGAAGAGTTTATCGCTGCTTCTTACGGAGAATAAAGTAAAGTTTGAGGTTTGAAAGTAGAAGTTAGAAGTTTTTATTGCTGAAAAGAAAATAAGAACTTTATGATTTCATTTGAAAACCTAAACGATAAAAAATAGTTATATTTGAGCGTCAAAAGAATATTTTTTTGACGCTCTTTTGTTTAAATAGTAAGGATTCATAAGTATGCCTTAAACTTTTAAACTTTAAACTTTTAAACTTTAAAAAAATGAACTACGGTAAAGAATTTAAAAAATTTGCTACAAAGCACCAAGGAGTTAATGCTTTATATTATGATAAAATCGTAGCAGCAATGAATCCTACGAACATGACGCCTTATATTATCGAGGAGCGTCAGTTGAATATTTCGCAGTTAGACGTTTTTTCTAGATTGATGATGGACAGAATTATTTTTTTAGGAACAGGAATCGACGATCAAATTGCTAATATCGTGCAAGCACAATTGTTGTTTTTAGAAAGTGCTGATGCTTCCAAAGACATTCAAATTTACTTGAATTCTCCAGGGGGAAGTGTTTATGCAGGTTTAGGAATTTATGATACGATGCAGTATATCAAACCGGATGTAGCTACTATTTGTACAGGTATGGCTGCTTCTATGGGAGCGGTTTTGTTATGTGCAGGTGCTGCCGGAAAACGTTCGGCTTTACCGCATTCACGTGTAATGATTCACCAGCCATCAGGAGGAGCACAAGGTGTCGCTTCGGATATGGAAATCAACTTACGCGAAATGTTGAAATTGAAAGATGAATTGTATAAAATCATTTCACACCATTCAGGGCAACCTTTTGACAAAGTATATGCAGATAGCGAGCGCGATTATTGGATGATCTCTGATGAAGCCAAAGAATACGGAATGATTGATGAAGTTTTAAGAAGATAAATTTAAGTTATTAGTGAATAGTAATTAGCTAGTTACTATTCACTTTTTACTAATTACTATATAATGGCAAAACAACAGTTACAATGTTCTTTCTGCGGAAGGAAAAAATCGGAGACAAGTCTACTGATTGCTGGTATTGATGCGCATATTTGCGACAAATGTATCGAGCAAGCGCATGGCATTGTTCTCGAAGAAATCAAATCAAATGGCAGCTCGAAATTGTTGGGCGATTTGATTTTGAAAAAACCAAAAGAAATTAGAGCGTTTTTGGATCAATATGTTATTGGTCAAGAACAAACCAAAAAGGTGATGTCCGTTGCCGTATACAATCACTACAAACGTTTGATGCAACAGCAATTAGACGATGAAGTAGAAATTGAAAAAAGTAACATTATCATGGTGGGGCAAACAGGTACAGGAAAGACTTTGGTCGCCAAAAGTATTGCCAAAATGCTAGATGTGCCTCTTGCGATTGTTGATGCTACGGTGTTGACAGAAGCAGGTTATGTTGGGGAAGATGTGGAGAGTATATTGACGCGTTTGTTGCAAGCGGCAGATTATGATGTTGCTAAAGCAGAACGTGGAATTGTATTTATTGACGAGATTGATAAAATTGCTCGTAAAAGCGATAACCCTTCCATCACTCGTGATGTTTCTGGTGAGGGAGTGCAACAAGCGTTATTGAAATTGTTAGAAGGAACTGTGGTGAATGTGCCGCCAAAAGGTGGACGTAAACACCCTGACCAAAAGTTTGTTGAAGTGAATACTCAAAACATTTTGTTTATTGCTGGTGGTGCTTTTGACGGAATCGAAAGAATTATTTCAAAACGTTTAAACCGTCAGGCAGTAGGGTATTCTACCTCTAAAAACGAGGATAATATCGATAAAGACAATTTGTTACAATACATTATTCCAAAGGACATCAAAGATTTTGGGTTAATTCCTGAAATCATTGGACGTTTGCCAGTGCTAACACACATGGATCCTTTAGATAGAGCTACATTGAGAGCGATTTTGACGCAACCTAAAAATGCCTTAATCAAACAATATGAAAAGTTATTCTTGATGGACGAGGTAGCTTTTAGTATCACTGATGAAGCACTAGATTTTATTGTGGATAAAGCTTTAGAATACAAGTTAGGAGCTCGTGGATTACGTTCCTTATGCGAAGCCGTGTTAACTGATGCGATGTATGAATTACCAAGTTCAGATGATAAGGTCTTAGCCATTGATAAAGACTATGCTCAAGAAACCTTGAATAAAAACTTATTGAAACGATTGGAGATTGCTTCTTAAGGAATTTCAAGCGCAATGAAAAGTAAAATAAAGCTCAAAAACGAATGTTTTTGAGCTTTATTCGTTAATGATTTGATCTTAAAAGAGGTTATTTGTTTCGGATTTATTCATAAACGCAGATGGTTTAAAACATTCTTTCCACTTTTGATAAAAACACGAAAGTCCTTTCTTTTCAGCGTAAGAATCCCGATTTTTGGCACTCATTAAATTTTGCAAAAAATGACAGTAGAAGATAAAGAAATAATTTTGTTAAAGGTTTCAGGTCAGGATAAATTAGGAGTAACCGCTGGCTTAACTTCTATTTTGGCTACTTATGGGGCTACTATTTTAGATATTGGTCAAGCCGATATACATGATACATTGTCTTTAGGTATTCTATTCGAAATTGAAAAGGGATCCAATTCTGGTCCAGTGTTGAAGGATTTGTTATTCAAAGCCTACGAATTGGGCATCAAAGTAAAGTTTACTCCTGTTACCATTGAAGACTATGAAAATTGGGTAAAAGCGCAACGTAAACAACGCTATATTATCAATGTTTTAGGGGAAGAATTAACTGCGGTTCAATTATCTGCAGTGACTCAAATTTTATCCAATAATAAACTAAACATCGATTCAATCATACGATTAACAGGAAGAGCCTCCGTGGTCGAAAAAGAAGAATATCCTCGTTCTTGTATTCAATTATCCGTAACAGGAAGTTTATTGGACAAAACCGCAATGACGTCAAGTTTTATGGACGTGTCTCGCGATTTGAATGTGGATATTTCTTTTCAAGAAGATAATATGTACCGTCGTAATCGTCGTTTGGTTTGTTTTGATATGGATTCGACATTAATTCAAACCGAAGTAATCGATGAATTGGCGGAGTTGGCTGGAGTAGGGGAAGAGGTTAGAGCCATTACCGAGTCGGCAATGAATGGCGAAATTGACTTTAGTGAAAGTTTCAAAAAACGTATGGCGCTTTTAGAAGGCTTGAGCGAAGAAGTTTTGCAAAATGTAGCCATCAATCTTCCAATTACCAAAGGCGCTCATCGCTTGATGAAAGCCTTGAAGTATTATGGATACAAAACAGCCATTCTATCGGGAGGGTTTACTTATTTTGGAGAATATTTGCAAAAAGAATTGGGTATCGATTATGTGTATGCCAATCAATTAGAAATTAAAGACGGAAAGTTAACGGGCAATTATTTAGGAGAAATCGTTGATGGTCAAAAGAAAGCCGAATATCTAAAAGCGATTGCTGAAAAAGAAGGCATTCATATTAACCAAACCATAGCAGTAGGAGACGGTGCCAATGATTTACCTATGTTGAATTTAGCGGGACTTGGAATAGCTTTTCACGCTAAACCAAAAGTAAAAGAAAGTGCTTCTACTTCCATTTCGAGTTTAGGATTGGATGGTGTCTTGTATTTATTAGGTTATCACGACCGACACATTGATATGATGCAAGAATAGTGTCTGCAAAACAATCTTATTTTTGTCAGTTAGAGGTTTAATTTTTATTCTAAAAAAAGCGATATAAAATGACATTTGCATTGTCAGGTTGAGCGCAGTCGAAACCCTTCTTAAACAAAAACGTCAATGGTAGCGCGGTCGAGAACAATCAATCTCCACTGCGCTCGATTTGACAAAACGATAAAAAAAGGTTACAGTAAATTCTAATCTATTTATAGAAAAACAAAATCCCATTTACCAAGTGTAAATGGGATTTTTAGTTTTAAAAGAAGTCGGGATGACTGGATTCGAACCAGCGACCCCTAGCACCCCATGCTAGTACGCTACCTGGCTGCGCTACATCCCGAGAGGGGCCGAAATTACTATTAATAGTAAAAACAGCAAAATTTTTAAACGGTTTTTTTTAGTCTAAATGGATTAGTTTTGCAATTCTTTCAATTGCTCTAAATACTCTCTTTGATTAGAAAGACGCGGAATTTTGTTTTGCCCGCCTACCTTATTTCTTTGTTTGAGCCAGTCATAAAATAGATTTTCTCGCGCAACATTAATGATCAAAGGGTTTAAGGTCATGTTGTTGTAGCGTTTGGCCTCATAATCTGAATTTAGCGATTGCAGGGTGGTGTCTAACATTTGATGAAAATGATTCAAATCTTTGGGAGGTGTTTTGAACTCAATCATCCATTCGTGAGCGCCTTTTTGCTTGCCTTCCATAAAAATGGGGGCCACAGTATAGTCTACAATTTCTGCTTGGGTCGCTGCGCACGCTTTGGCTAGTGCTTGATCGGTGTTTTCCACCATTAACTCTTCGCCAAAAACATTAATATGATGTTTGGTTCTTCCGGTAACTCGTATTCTATAAGGGCTTAGCGAGGTAAATCGAACGGTATCGCCTATCAAATAACGCCATAACCCGCCATTGGTGGTGATAACCATAGCATAGTTTTTAAATAATTCCACCTCGGCTAAACGGACTACTTTTTGGTTAGGCGTACCATAAGTATCCATTGGGATGAATTCGTAAAAAATTCCGTAATCCAACATCAACAACAAATCACTCGAATAATTTAAGTCTTGTATGGCAAAAAAACCTTCGGAGGCATTGTAAATTTCATAATATTTAAAGTCGTTTTTTGGTAAAATTTTATGGTATTGTTCACGGTATGGATCAAAACTCACGCCACCATGAAAGTAGACTTCCAGGTTGGGCCATAATTCGACCAAATTAGATTTGCCTGTTTCTTCCAGCACTTTATTCATCAACACCAACATCCACGATGGTACACCAGCAAAGCTTGTAACGTTCTCTTGTATGGTTTCTTTGACAATGGCGCTCATCTTGGTTTCCCACTCGCTCATTAATGATATTTTGTTGCTGGGCGTACTGCTAAATTCCGCCCAAATTGGCATGTTTTCAATCAAAATAGCCGACAAATCTCCAAAAAAGGTATTGTTGTTTTCGTAAATCTGTGAACTTCCACCTAAGCGAAGACTTTTACCTACGAACATTTCGGAATCCTCATTGTTGTTGAGGTACAAGCACAATAAATCTTTACCACCTTTGTAATGACAATCTTCTAACGATTCCGGACTCACGGGGATAAATTTACTTTTGGCATTGGTGGTACCACTCGATTTGGCAAACCATTTTATGGGAGTTTCCCAAAGAATATTTTGCTCGCCTTGGCGTGTTTTTTCGATCAAAGGCTCTAAATCTTCATAACTTGAAACAGGAATACGATCTGCAAATTCAGCATAGGATTTTATGGAACTGTACTCATATTTTTTTCCTATAAGGGTGTTTTCTGAGGAACGAAGTAAATTCATTAGTACTTCTTCCTGAACCTCATTGGGATATTTTATGAATAATTCAATTTGATGAATACGTTGTTTTAAGAACCAAGAAGCAATAGAGTTAATTATAGATAGCGGCATGAAGGTGCTTTGTTTTAGGAATTAGACTGCAGTTTTTAGATTTGAAAGTATCAGCACAAATGCTAACTTTGCAGTAATCCCAAAAATAGTGTTTTTTGTAAAAAAATGTTCAATTTGTTGGAATATTCTATTGCCAAAGTTAGGTTAAATGGAAGTAAGCAATAACATAATCCCACCACTCTAAAATGATATACGAAGGAGTACTCTCTAAAATGCCCACCGAACTCGGAAATCCTATTCAATATTATTTGGTTTTCGAATCCAGTTTTCTAAATCTCAATCAGTTGTTACATAAAGAAATAAGTATCCAATTTGTAGGGTATCAATGCTTGAATTGTGGGAAAAAGAAAAAAATATTTCGTCAAGGGTTTTGTTACGATTGTTTTTATTCTAGCGCGTCGGTTGGCGATTGGATCATGAAACCCGAATTGAGTACTGCTCATTTAGGTATTGAAGATCGTGATTTGGCTTATGAACAAAAAGTGCAGTTACAACCGCATATTGTGTATTTGGCCTTGTCCAGCGAAGTCAAAGTAGGAGTAACGCGCAAAACGCAAATGCCTACTCGTTGGATTGATCAAGGCGCCGAAAAAGCCATTGTAGTGGTTGAGGTTCCCAATCGATACTTGGCAGGAATTACCGAGGTAGCATTGAAAAATCATTTTGCGGATAAAACCAATTGGCGTAAAATGTTGACGAACAATTTTGAAGCGGTTGATTTGGTACAAGAGAAGGCAAAAGTACAAGCTTGGCTTCCCGACGAAGTGCAAGAGTATTTTTCTCCAGAAAAAAATGAAATCACCCAAATGAATTATCCTGTAGTCAACTATCCAGCCAAAGTAAACAGTTTGAATTTGGATAAAACCCCACATTTTAAAGGACAGCTAATAGGAATCAAAGGACAATATTTGTTGTTTGCTGACGGCACTGTTTTTAATGTACGAAGCAACGAAGGTTATGTTGTTCAAATAACAGTATAAAAAAGAACAAGCCTCAAAAAATCATTTTGAGGCTTGTTCTTTTAGGAAATAGTGTGGTTGTTATTCTTTCTTTTTGCCAAAAAGGCCATTGATTAGTTTGCCAGCTTGTGCTTTTATGGCTTCTGTTTTTTGATCTTTGGTTGTTTCCGTTTTGGAGGTATCCGACGATTTTGTGTTTTTGTTGATCAAATCGGTCAAAGCAGCGGAGCCTTGTTTTTTAAGTTTTTCTTTTTGTTGATTTGCTAATTGTTGGGTAAAATTGACCACTGCACTTTTCATGTCTGTACTGATTTTTGGAGCAGCAAAACTTCCGCTAAGTAAGGCGTTGATTGGTATGTTTTCTAGTTTTGAAGCATCAGCAGCGGAAAGTTTAGTAAGTAAAGCAGTGGCTTCTGATCCTAAATATTTTGCAGGAACATCTAATTTAATGTTGTAATTCATGGCTTGGTCAAAGCCGTGAGTACCGCCAATAGTGGCTTTGATATCTTGGTATTTAATATCAAATGGTTTAACGGTTACTTTACCATCTTTAAAGGTTAATGCCGCTTTTAAGTCGTTTAGATTTACTTTTTTAAGGTCAATAAATTTGATATTGTTGTCTAAAGCATTCAATACTGTAGAGTTGCCAGAATTGACTGTAGTCGAAAGTAATTGCCCTAGTAGATCACCTGATATTGTTTTTAAATCAGGAGTCATTTCATTGGTATTAAGGTTACCAGATAATTTAATGGTAGAATTGAGCTTGCCACTTATTGCACCTGCGATTGGGGCAATTTTCTTTAGCATATCGAGCTGCGTAAAGGTTTGGGCAATATCAACTTTATTAAGACCTAAATCCATGTTGAATTTTGGAGTTTTCTCTTTTGTTGACACCATTCCATTCAAGCCGATTTGCCCTCCAAAAATATTTGTTGTAACATTTTGTAAAGTAACAGCTTGGTCTTTAATGATTAATTTTCCAGAACAATCTTTCAATGTTAGGTTGTCATAAAGTACAGTATTCGCTTTTGCAGTAAGGCTACAATTTAAAAAAGCTGGTATTTTTAGCGCTTCGGGAGTTGCCTTACTTTCTGTTTTGGTTGGTGCGCTAGTGGTCATGAAATCAGCCACTGCAATTTGATTAGAACTCAAGGCAAAGTTCCCTTTTAGTTCTTGGTTTCTAAAAGCAAAGCCATAAAAATTATCCAAAACACCAGTAACGCTAAGGTCACTTTTTCCAGTTGTAGCTTTGAATTCTTGTAGATTCACACGACTAGGATTGAATTGAATTTTGGCACTGTTGATGTTCATGCTTTTGCCATTCTCGTCGGTATATTTGAATCTAGTAAGGCTCGCATTACCGGCATTCTGAATGTTTTGGTATTGACTTTTTTCTACCGAAGCCATATCGAATTTTGTAGTGACATCGGCTTTTAAAATACCTGCAAGCGGTTTTTCTAGTTGTATCGGATACGCTTTCGAAAGATTACCTAGATTGATGGTCCCTTTCAATGAGGCATCAATCAATGCATTTGTTGCTACATTTTTGATATGGGCTTTGGTACTAAATACATCTTGATCGATCGTAAATGAAAGTTGGTCCAAATTCACGAAAGTATCGTCAAGAAGCCCAGTCTCATTAATTATTTTAGTATCAATAATAATGTTTTTGACAGATTTCGGTAAGTCTGGATATTGAAAAGAAGCATTGTTGGAAGCAATAGCAATGTTGAATTTAGGAATACTTGTTGCCGATTTTAATCCTTTTGCAAAACCACTTACCGTAAATTCTCCTGAGGTTTTTACGTTGTCAATACTGCTTCTGTAAGCAGCAGGAATAAGTCCTAAAAAGTTTTTGAACGAAGAAGTAGGTGTTTTGAATTTTAAATCAAATTGTTGTCCTGCGTTTACTAATTGAATAAAACCATCAAATTCAAGCGGTAAATCGTTGATTTTGGCTTTGTTTTCTTTGAAGGTGTATTTGCTGTTTTTTAAGTCAATAGCTAGTACGGCATCCAAGGAAAGAACTACGTTATTGATGTAGTTCATTTTGTCCATAGTTAAAGAAACCTTAGTGGTCGTTTTCGTATCTAAATCTAGTAGATCATTGGTAAAATCTCCTGTTCCCCTATGATAAATACTGTCGAGAACCATTTTTATTTTTGCCCCTTCATCAGTGAATTTAAATTTTAAATTCTCCACCTCGTATCCTTTTAGTTGAAGCGCCAATGGTTTACTTTTACTATCTTCCTTCGTTTCTTTGTTTTTCAAAGCAATGTCATAATTACCTATGCCTTCTTTGTTGATGATCACATGGATTAAAGCGTTTTTTGTAGCAATTTCGCTGATTTGCATCGGCTCGTTTTCTCCGTTAAAAAGCTCCATTATTGACATTTTTAAATCCAATTCTTCCATTGCCACCAAAGTGTCTCCTGCGAAGGGTGCTTTGTTGATGATGGCCAATTTTTGAATAGTAATGTTGGCATTTGGAAAATTTTTAAACAAACTCAAATCGGCATCGTTGAATTTCACGTTGGCATTGACACCTTCGTTAATGGTTTGGCTTATTTTTGTTTTAATTTGATCTTTGAATAAATACGGAATACTAAATGCAACGATTATCAATACGAGCAATACGATTCCAGAAATTTTTGCTATTTTTTTTACCATGATTTTTTTGAGGTAGGTTAAGTTTTTTGTTTTTTAGATATGGGCTTACTTCTTGGCGATAAATCGAAAGTTTATCTTATGAACTCAAATGCCACGAATGTATCCGTGGCATTTTGTGTCTGGTTGTAAATTTAGCTCCAAAAGGGAGGATGTTTTTGGACTACTGAATGGTAATCTCAAAAGGCATAAGGGCTTGTACTCCCTTGCGATTTTGAAAGCGTTTTACTTCTTGTAAAAGGCGGTAATTTTCTTCGCCAATTTCTTCTTTTACAAATGTTGCTTTTGATTTTGCAAAAGGGAAATTTGCAAACAATTCTTCAAAGTCTTTCTTGAATTCAGGATAGTTTATAGTGCTGTACGATTTGATTTTGGCTAATCGTGCGGCTTCTGCCAATGCTTCGCGCATGCCGCCAATTTTATCCACCAAACCAAGTTTTATGGCTTCGCTACCGGACCATACTCGGCCTTGGGCAATAGCATCTACTTGGGCGGGTGTCATTTTTCGACCTTGTGCAACGTGCCCGATAAAAGTGGAGTACACTTGCTCTACGCCTTCCAATGTAACGGCTTTAAATTTGTCGTCAATAGGTACAAATGGACTGTAGTTTGATGCATTTTCGTGTGTGCGTACTTGTTCAGAATGAATGCCATAACGGTTGGCAGCTATTGAAAAGTTTGGTAAAACCCCAAAAACTCCAATGGAGCCTGTAATGGTATTTTTTTCGGCAAAAATCGTGTTGGCATTACAAGCAATATAATATCCACCAGATGCTGCATAATTCCCCATAGAAACCACAATAGGTTTTGTTTTTTTGGTCAATTCAATTTCTCTCCAAATTAAATCAGAGGTTAAGGCGCTTCCACCCGGACTGTTCACGCGCAAGACTATTGCCTTTACGTCTTCATTTTTTCTCGCTTCTTGAAGAGAACGACGCATAGCTCCTTCACCAATTTCATTCACATCGCCTTCGCCACTTCCAATTTCGCCTTGTGCATAAATAATGGCAATGGCATCATTGGTTTCCATGTTGATTGAAGTGGTGGCGGTTTTCTGAGTGTAATCTGTAATGGATACGGTATTGTAATCTTCGTCTTTGGCTACTTTTAAAATTTTTCTAATGGCATCATGATACACATCTTCATAAGCTATTTTATCAATTAATTTTTCTGCTTTTGCCATTTCTGGAGTGCGCGCCAATAATCCATTGGCAATTTCATTGAGTTTAGCCACAGGAATATTTCGGCTTTTTGAAATGTCCTCCACAAGGTTGGCCCAAACGGATTGGAGTAATGCTGTAGTTTGTTCTCTATTGGCATCGCTCATTTTATTTTCGAGAAATGGTTCAACGGCACTTTTGTATTTGCCGTGACGAATCACTTCCATTTTTAATCCTGATTTGTCTTGGAAATCTTTGAAAAACATCACTTCGGTTGACAATCCTTTAAAATCCAATTCCCCAACCGGATTCAAGAAAATTTGATCGGCTACAGAGTTCAAATAATATTCTTTTTGTGAATAACTATTGGAATACGAGTAAATGAATTTTCCTGATTTTTTAAAACGATCTAAGGCATCACGCAATTCTTTACTTTGCGCCATTCCTAAATTAGAGGTGGTATTCAAAATAGAAATTCCTTTGATGTCAGGATCGGTTGCTGCAATTTCAAGCGCATTGATCACATCGATCAAACCTGTTTTCTTGCGTTCTGAAAACGCAGCGACCCAGGGATCTGTAAATTTCCCAGAATAATCAAGGGATAGGCTCTCTAAATTCAACTCAATAACTGAGTCTTTTTTAACTTCTACTGTTTCTGAATCACCGCCAAAAATCACTCCTAGCAAGATAATTCCGAAGAAAGAAAGCATCATAAATACAAAAATACCAATTACGGTAGCCAATACATTGTCTAAAAATCTCATAATTAATTGTTTAAAATAAGTAAGTCTCACTTCTCATTTGAATGTTACAAATGTAGCCGTAATTTTCGTTTTTCAAAGCAATCCGTACCGCTATAAATAGCGAATCTAATTTTCTTTTAGTTATTTTGTAGTCCATATGAAATCACAACATCAAGTCTTTTTATCGTTAGGAAGTAATCAGGGCAATCGGCTGGAAATCTTGGAGCATTGCATTGATTTGTTGCATCAAGAAGTAGGAACGGTCATCAAAATTTCGTCTGTTTTCGAAACACCCGCTTGGGGTTTTGAGAGCGAGTCTTTTTATAATTGTGCCTTGGTGTTGCATACCGATTTTACGCCTGTTCGCGTGCTCAATCAGATTTTGAAAATTGAAAAAAGTCTCGGACGCACCCGAAATGCTGCTGTTGGCTATCAAGCGCGCACCATTGATATCGATATTATTGCCTATGACGAAGAGGTGGTTGCCACCGACAGACTCCAAATTCCGCATCCTTTATTGCAAGAGCGAAACTTTGTTTTGTTGCCTTTTCAAGAGCTAACTTCAGATTGGGAGCATCCAATTCTCAAAAAAAATGTTTCCGAATTGATCGCCCAATGCAGTGATACAAGTAACTGTACCATTGTTGCAAATATTGCTGCGCCTTTGAGTAAAATTCCGCTGGAGCAGTTCAATTATATTGCTTTTGAAGGCAATATTGGCGCCGGAAAAACAACCTTGACACATAAAATTGCACAAGATTTTAATGCGAAAATGGTTTTGGAACGTTTTGCTGACAATCCCTTTTTGCCCAAGTTTTACAAAGATCAAAACCGTTATGCTTTTCCGCTCGAAATGTCATTCTTGGCCGATCGGTACCAGCAATTATCCGATGATTTGGCACAATTTGATCTCTTCAAAGATTTTGTAGTGGCCGATTATCATATTTTCAAATCGCTCATTTTTGCCAAAATCACCTTGGCCGAAGACGAGTATCGCCTATATCGCAATCTGTTTACCATCATTTACAAAGAAATGCCCAAGCCCGATTTGTACGTTTATTTGTATCAAAATACCCAGCGTTTGTTGCAAAACATCAAAAAAAGAGGACGTGGTTACGAGCAAAACATCGAAGCAGACTACTTGGATAAAATCAACACCGGTTATCTAGATTACATCAAATCGCAGCAAGATTTGAATGTTCTAATTATCGATGTATCCGATTTAGATTTCGTTAAAAACCAAGCCGATTATCTTTTTGTTTTAAACGAAATTCAAAAGAAAATTCAGTCGAAAAAATAAGTTTTCTTTTTCTTTTTTTTGAAGTCCGTCAATACGCTTTTTTAGCTACAATGGTTCCCGCTCTCCGCTATATCTTTGTGTAGGCTACCGCATACACAAAGGATGCCACTACGATCGGGACTAAAGAGTAGCAATAGGCTTGAAAGTTAAAAATGGACAAGGTGTTATCTTTTCAAAGAAAAATGACCTTTAATTTCGGGTGTTCCATTACTAAAGTTTATCACATACCAATAATCGTTAGCCGCCAATGGCGTTCCGTTAAAAGTACCATTCCAACTGGTATTCGTAGCATTAAGAATGGTGATGAGTTTGCCAAAACGATCAAAAATATGCACCGTAGTGTTGGGGTATTTTGAAATGCCTTTAATATTCCAAACGTCATTAAATCCATCACCATTAGGTGTGAAAAATTTAGGAATGCCTACTACAGCAATCGCTTTGCTAACACTACCGCATCCGTTTTTGTCGTTCACATATACGGTATGTATTCCCGAGGATACATTGTAAAAAGCATTCGAATCCTGCCAAAAACCACTAGGTTCGTCCAAGCTGTATTGGTAGTCACCAGGCCCACTTACTTGAACGGTTACTGTATTAACATCACTTAATTCAACAATGTCTATAGCTTCAATGGTTGCAACATTAGAAGCGGTTACTGTCAAGGTTCTCGTGCGACTACAGCCTGCAGCGTTTGTAACGTCAACGGTATATACACCCTCAGTGTTGACGTCCAAAGTAGGCGCGTTGGTGCCAATAGTAGTGCCGTCTTTCTTCCATGAATACTCGTAGTCTGTGGTCGGTGTGGTGTCCAAAATCCCTGCATCTAGCGTAACAAAAAAAGTAGCTAGGTTCGAACATACCAACTCATTTTCTGAACCATCCAGATTTAAGCTAATGTTCGGAACAGGATGAACCGTAAAACACAAAGCGGTGCTAGCCGTACAAATGGTGTTTATAGGGTTGCTAACTATTGCGGTAACTGTTTGTGAACTCGTTATAAAGGGGTTCGGCAAAGGGTTGGGTAAAAGGGTGTTGTTTTGATCATAATATTGAATCACCATGCCGGTTTGACCTCCTCTAATAATACTGTCAAAAGCAGAAGTGTCGAAAGCAAATGTGCCATCTTGCTGTGTTGGTTCTATTTCGTCATCGCAAGCTGTGGTTAAACTCGAAGCAACAGTAAAGGCTCTTGGGGCTTCATCCACAGTAAAGGTGATTAGTGTTTCATCCGAACATTGTTGCGCAGTGGTGTTGGTAACAACGGCCTTGATGGTTTGTGATGTTGAGGCAAAAATCGCTGGAAAAGGACTAGTAATTGTATTGCCATTGGCATCTATTAATGGTTGATTAGCTTGGTCGAAATAACGAATACTTACATTGGTTTGGCCCTGCAGCAAAGTAGTCTCGAGTGCAGCGGTGTCAAATGGAAATATCCCATCCGAAGTGTCGTCACATTGTCTTGGAATTTGCACCGCATGTGCAATAGGGGGGCTTTCTACAGTTAAGGTTAAATAGGGGCCTAATCCGTAACAAGCATTGTCCAAGTCGCTATCAATTCGAATCCAAATATCTTGCGTGTTCGGGTAGCCTATGTTTCTGTAATTAGAAAGATTAGAAATAGCATTCAATTCCGCCAAGGCATCAGCTTCGTTTCGGTAGTAGTTGATACTGTATGTTTGGTTTGTGGGAAGGAGTGCTAATATAGTTGCTTTTGTCGGCAATAAATCAAAAGTGCTGATGCCATCTCGATTGTTGTTATTGGGAGTATTGTTGCCGTTGGAATCAAAAAAATCGTCACAAACGGGGGCGAAAGGAATTTTGTAGGTAGGCGGGATATTGGTTGCGGGTACTTTTAACGTGATTTTAGCAACACTAGCACAAGTTGTCAATGGGTTGGTAATTCTCGCCCAAACCGGCATAAGTGTTGGAATGCTATTTTCAAACATCAGCGGATTAGTAATCAGGTCGGTCGTTATTGCAGTATTGGCACCATTTAAAGTAGTGTAATATGTAAAAGTTTCGTTGGTATAATTGCTTGAAATAGTAGCGTTGTTAACGGTTAAGTTGAAAAAAGTTTTGCCATCGACTACCAAATCTGTGTCGCATTGAATTATACTGACTTCGTTGACCACCGGACGAGGATGTACTACAAAATCCAAAGTAGTAGTCGCTATACAACTGGGGTTAGTAATGTTTTCGATCCTAACAGTTATCTTTTGGGTGCTAGTCAAAAAGGGATTGGGTAATGGGCTCGGTAACAGATTACCAAGGGCATCCGAGTAACTTACCGTCATGCCTGTTTGACCGCCTAAAAGAATGGCTTGGATGCTTGACGTGTCAAAGGCATAGTTTCCATCTTGAGTAGATGAAATGGGTTCGTCATCGCAGGCAGTTGTTAAGGTTTTAGGAACTTCAAATGCTTGTGGTAAATTGTCTACCGTAAAAATTATGTTTGTTTGACTAGCGCATTGCAAAGAGGAGTTATTGGTTACAATAGCTCGTATAGTTTGAGATTTTGTAGTAAATCTTGAAGGAAATGGGCTTACTATTGCTATTCCGTTTTCGTCTTTTAGAGGAGTATTGCTTGCATCAAAATAGGTGACTTTACAGTTGAGTTGTCCTTGCAGTAAAGTACTTTCAAGTGCGCTGGTGTCAAAGGTATAAATACCGTCCTGATTGTCATCGCATTGCCTGGCTATGGAAACAGGATGTGCAACCGGTAAAGGTTCTACAGGAACCGTGATTGCTTTTCGGGAGCTACAGCCATAATCTACATAATAGGTCGTCGTATTGTTTAACGCGGGCGTAGTATAGCTGGTTCCAGAATACAATAAATTTCCACCGTTGGCGGCATCAAACCAATTCACATTGCTAGAGGAGGAAGACACTGCAATGCTCATGGATTGTCCAGCACAAATGCTATTTGGAGGTGTAAAGTTTAATTGTGCTATGGTTATTGAGGTACTCGCCGAAAGTTCTAAAATAGGATCTCCAGGCATTCCTCCATATTCTACAATAAATCCTTTGGGTTGATAATTTCCTGAAGCTTCACCTGTGTTGGACAAGTCATTCCATGAGCCAGCGATACCAACTCCAGGCGCTGTGATGTGTGCGTAGTCTTCGTTGCCTAGTTGGTTTGGTTCGTTGATATTCCAATAGGCAAAGTTAGGACTCGAGCCGTTGGTTAGTCCGTTCCAAAAAACAATACCATTGCCACTATTGGCTAGTCCTTCTGGGCCAGTGACCCACTTCCATACGCCTTCTGTGTTTTCATCTGTGCCGCCAACCCATCCTGCGCCATTGGCTTGTTCGCCACAAAGCTTTGCTTCTTCTAAGGATAATAGTGTGGCTAAATAACCTTTTAGGCCATAATAGCGCAGGCTTTCGGCTTGTGCTTTTGCAGCTGTCCAAGTAATGCCTGTGTTGGATACGTATTGATAGTAATGACCGGTAGAAGGGAGATAGTTGGCTTGACCAAGGGTAATAGAAAATGTTCGGTTGCCAGAGGGAGAAGCATCAGCATTAGAATAGCTAATATCTTTTAGGGCGGCCACAAAGTCGGTATACAAAATTCGTACACTGGTTGGGCTATATAGTTTTAGCTTTCCAGCAGCAGCATCCCAGCTACTTACTATTTTGGGGTGAGCAGCAGGGTTTTCCAGTCGTAATAGATCTAAGTTTCGGTTGTATCCCGCTGCTATTTGAACGTACATCGCCTCTGCATCTGGTTCAGCAACATCATGTGTGATGGAGATGGTTTGGATGATTTTTAATGCAGTTCCTGGGCAATAAACTTGATTGCCTGAGGCTGTTATTTTAGGTGGATCAATCGCAAATGCTAAATTTGAAAAAAAAAGAGCAAGAATTAAAAGCGATCGATATATAACTGATATTTTCATTAGATAAAAATATCGTTAATTCTCTAGAATAACTAGTCTTAGGGTAGTTTTTGGAGTTAAATCAAAGAAATAACTAGACTTGCTATAAATGTGCTACTAATAGTTAAATTTTTTAAATAAATCCCAAACGACAATACCTGCGCTCACCGAAATATTTAAAGAATGTTTAGTGCCCAATTGCGGAATTTCGATGCATCCGTCACAAAGAGCTACTGCTTCTTGTGCTACACCATGTACTTCATTGCCAAAAACTAAAGCATATTTTTGTAAAGGATCTACTTTGAAATCTTGTAAAAAAACAGCGCTTTCTACTTGTTCGATAGCCAGAGTTACCACGTTGTCATTTTTTAAAGCGGTAATGGCTTCTAAAACATCGTCGTAATGTTCCCAAGCTACTGTTTCTGTTGCACCCAAAGCAGTTTTATGTATTTCTTTGTTGGGAGGTGTCGCAGTAATGCCACAGAGTATAATTTTTTCTACCAAAAACGCATCGGCAGTTCTAAATACAGAACCGATATTGTGAAGGCTTCTCACATCATCAAGAACCAGAATTAGCGGGGTTTTTTCGGATTTTTTAAATCCTTCTATTGATTTTCTGTCCAGTTCGCTATTCTCTAATTTTCTCATAAGTCAAGATCTTAAAAAAAAAGCTTCCTAGTCAAAGGAAGCTCTTTAAATGTGTTTTTTATTTTTTAGCTTTTTACGCCCTCAGCAGTTACAGTTCCTTTAATCGTCAAAACTTTTGAAGGTTGTCCTGCAGCGTTAGAAGTTACGGTTACGGTTTTTGTAAAAGCACCCACACGATTGGTGTCATAACTTACGCCAATACTACTGCTTTTTCCTGGTAAAATAGGCTCTCTTGGAATACTTGGAACAGTACATCCGCAAGATCCTTGTGCATTACTGATAATTAATGGAGCGTTTCCATTATTGGTAAAAGTAAATTCACGTTTTCCATCTGAACCACGTGCAATAGTGCCATAATCAAGCGTTTCAGTTTTAAATACTAAACCTGCACCCTGAACTTTTGCTGTAGTTGTTTTGGCTTTTTTTAATTTTTTAGCAGTTTCTTGTGCTGAAGTAGTAGCAATTCCAAAACCGAAAACTAATAAAAGAGTGATTATTTTTTTCATAAGATTTAATTTAAAGTATCGCAAATCTAGGTAAAAATTAGAAAATGTAACACAATTACAGTTTAAAATTTTGTTTTTTGAACCGCCTTTATTCACTATAAATCTATAAATTCGCTGACATATTTTATTGAATTTAATACTCACCCAATTTGGCAGCAAAAGATAAAGGCGTTAAGGAAACGCCGTTAATGAAACAGTATAATGAAATTAAGCGAAAATATCCAGATGCGTGTTTGTTGTTTCGAGTAGGCGATTTTTATGAAACCTTTGGTGATGATGCCATTCGTGCCTCCAAAATACTCGGAATTACGTTAACCAAAAGAGGGGCGGGTTCAGAAACTGAAACGGCTTTGGCTGGTTTTCCGCATCATTCCATTAATACGTATTTGCCCAAGTTAGTTAAAGCGGGTCTTCGTGTGGCGATTTGTGATCAGCTAGAAGATCCCAAAATGACCAAAACGATTGTGAAACGTGGAGTAACTGAATTGGTTACTCCTGGGGTTTCTATGAACGATGAGGTGTTGCAGTCCAAAACCAATAATTTTTTGGCTTCGGTATATTTTACCAATAAAAGTATTGGAATTTCATTTTTAGATGTTTCTACTGGAGAATTTCTAACCGCACAAGGAAATGCAGAATACATCGATAAGCTGTTGCAAAATTTCAATCCTAGTGAGGTCTTAGTGCCAAAAAACAACAAAAATACGTTCCGAGAAACATTCGGAGACGATTACCATAGTTTTTATCTCGAAGATTGGATTTACAAAGAAGATTATGCTTTTGAGAGTTTAACGAAGCATTTTCAAACCACTTCTTTAAAAGGTTTTGGTGTTGAAGAATTGAAAGAAGGAATCGTGGCTTCGGGTGCTATTTTGTATTATTTATCAGAAACACAGCACAATAGGGTACAGCATATTACGGCCATACAACGTATCGCAGAAGATGCTTATGTTTGGATGGATCGTTTTACCATTCGAAATCTAGAGTTATACCATAGTTATAATCCTAATGCGGTGACCTTGCTAGATGTAATCGACCGAACACTTTCGCCTATGGGTGGGCGATTATTGAAGCGTTGGTTGGCTTTGCCTTTGAAAGATGCGGTCAAAATTCAGAGTCGTCATCAAGTAGTAGGGTATTTAAAAGAAAACCAAGAAGTTTTAAAACAAATACAATATCAAATCAAGCAGATTTCTGATTTGGAACGTTTGATTTCGAAAATCGCTGCAGGCAAAGTATCGCCTCGTGAAGTGGTGTATTTGAAAGAATCCTTAGATGCTATTCTGCCGATTAAAACGATAGCTTTGCAAAGTCCGCAAGAAGCCGTAAAAGTAATTGGTGATAGTTTACATAGTTGCGATTTACTTCGTGAAAAAATAAAAACCACCTTAAATCAAGATGCGCCAGTTGCCATTGCCAAAGGAAATGCGATTGCAGTTGGCGTACATTCAGAATTGGATGAGTTACGCGCGATTTCAACTTCTGGAAAAGAATTTTTAGAAGGAATCGAGAAACGAGAATCAGAGCGTACAGGAATTTCTTCTTTGAAAATTTCTTTTAATAATGTTTTTGGATATTATATCGAAGTTCGAAATACGCATAAAGATAAAGTGCCAAGCGAATGGATTCGTAAGCAAACTTTAGTGAATGCGGAACGTTATATTACCGAAGAGCTAAAAGAATACGAAACCAAAATTTTAGGTGCCGAGGAGAAAATTCATAAAATTGAAGGAGAGATTTTTGAACAATTAGTGCAATGGATTTCAACGTATATCAAGCCAGTTCAAATGAATGCCAATTTGGTGGCGCAGTTGGATTGTTTGTGTTCGTTTACACAATTGGCTATCGAAAACCAATATGTTTGTCCTGAATTGGATGAAACTTTTGAATTGGATATTAAAAACGGTCGTCATCCAGTAATTGAAAAACAATTGCCTGTTGGTGTGCCTTACATCGCCAATGATGTTTTCCTAGATAGAGATACACAGCAGTTGATTATGATTACTGGACCAAATATGTCGGGTAAGTCGGCTATTTTGAGACAAACGGCCTTGATTGTGCTCTTGGCTCAAATGGGAAGTTTTGTTCCAGCAGATAGCGTTAGAATGGGTATCGTGGATAAAATTTTTACTAGGGTAGGAGCTTCCGATAATATTTCGATGGGTGAATCTACTTTTATGGTCGAAATGAACGAGACGGCTTCTATTTTGAATAATATTTCGGACAGAAGTTTGGTGTTGTTGGATGAAATTGGCCGTGGGACAAGTACCTATGATGGAATTTCTATTGCGTGGGCTATTGCGGAGTTTTTACATGAGCATCCATCGCAACCCAAAACCCTTTTTGCTACGCATTATCACGAATTGAATGAAATGAGCGATGCGTTGAAGCGCATACAAAATTATAATGTCGCTGTAAAAGAATTAAAAGATAACGTGCTTTTTATTCGAAAACTAATAAAAGGAGGTTCTGCACATAGTTTTGGGATTCACGTAGCCAAAATGGCTGGAATGCCGCAGTTGGTGATTTTGAAAGCACAGAAAATATTAAAAAAATTAGAAAAAGACCATTCAGGTGACGCTTTAAATGGAATCAAAGCGGCAAAAGATGAGATGCAAATGA
This sequence comes from Flavobacterium succinicans LMG 10402, assembly GCF_000611675.1. Classification (GTDB taxonomy): domain Bacteria; phylum Bacteroidota; class Bacteroidia; order Flavobacteriales; family Flavobacteriaceae; genus Flavobacterium; species Flavobacterium succinicans. The sequence continues at coordinate 204,326 of NZ_JATV01000003.1, forward strand.
GTTTTTTTAATCTAGATGATCCCTTGTTGGAAGAAATTAAAGAAGAAATTTTGCAATTGGATATTAATGCCATCACACCAATGGAAGCCTTGATGAAGCTCAATGAAATAAAACGAATGCTCAGTCGAAAATAATTTTTTTGATAACCGCTGGGTTATCAAAAAGTTATCATTTCGGCTTAAATTTTTTTATAAAAAAGGCTTGTATTATTGAATATTTGTGTTACATTTGCAACCGCAATGACAAACAATTGTTGTGGTTCTTTAAGAATATGAAATGCGAAAATAGCTCAGTTGGTAGAGCGCGACCTTGCCAAGGTCGAGGTCGCGGGTTCGAGCCCCGTTTTTCGCTCTAACACTACATCATGCTCGGATGGTGAAATTGGTAGACACGCTGGACTTAAAATCCAGTGAACAGCAATGTTCGTGCGGGTTCAAGTCCCGCTCTGAGTACAA
>NZ_JATV01000004.1 GCF_000611675.1 Flavobacterium succinicans LMG 10402
GGATGGATTTTAATCCGTCCTATTTTGAAAACATTTAAAAAAAAGCCACGAATGCACCAATTCTAATTGAATCAGAACGTATGAATTCTTTTCCTATTTACACACCCAATTATCCCAAAAAAAATTTGTGAATTCGTGGCCAAAAAAAAAGCCCGATCCAAGATCGAGCTCTTTCAAAAACAAAAACAAATTAATCTAAACTATTTAAAATTGGGTGCTAACCCTGTGTTTTACTTTTTAACTTCCACAATGCTCACCGCATATCCGCCACCTGGAGCAGAGAATTGTGATAATTGCGATTTGCTATTCACCTTGACTTTTCGAATAGTGTACGCTTGTGGATTGGTTTTATAATGCGCGTCTTTGGCATCGGCATAAATGGTCGCTTCATACGTTTTGCCTTTATCCAAAAAGTCTAATTTTATTTTCGAAGTTCTTGGCGTTTCACCGTTAACATTTCCGACAAACCAATTGTTTGAACCTTTGGCTTTTCTAGCCACGGTAATATAATCGCCTGGCTCGGCTTCGAGGTATTTACTCTCGTCCCAATCCATCGCAACGTCTTTGATAAACTGAAAAGCATCAAGGAATTTATTATAATGTTCAGGAAAATCGGCCGCCATTTGTAAAGGGCTATAAAGAGTAACATACAACGCCAACTGATTGGCCAAAGTGCTGTTGACATGAGATTTGTTATTCGGACTAAACGAACTGATGTTCATTTCGAAAATACCCGGCGTATAATCCATTGGACCACCCAACAAGCGCATAAAAGGCAAGAGCGTCACGTGATTCGGTTTGGAACCACCAAAAGATTGGTATTCCGTCCCTCTAGCCGATTCGTTGGCGATCAAATTAGGATACGTTCTACAAATTCCAGTAGGACGCACCGCTTCGTGGGCGTTGACCATAATTTGGTATTCGGCCGCTTTTTCTACGGCGTATTGATAATGATTGTTGCTAAATTGGCTGTAATGATTAGATCCTAACGGCAAAATATTCCCAACATAACCACTTTTTACTGCATCATACCCGTTATCTTTCATAAATTGATATGCTTTGTCCATATGGCGCTCATAATTACGGACAGATCCCGAAGTTTCGTGATGCATGATCATTTTTACCCCTTTGGCCTTTGCATAGTCACGAATTCCTTTGACATCAAAATCTGGATAAGGAGTAACAAAATCAAATACATAATCTTTGGAATGCCCAAACCAATCTTCCCAACCTTCGTTCCACCCTTCGACCAAAACGCCATCAAATCCGTGTAGCGCAGCAAAATCAATGTATTTTTTCACATTTTCGGTAGTGGCACCGTGTCGACCATTGGGTTTTACTTTCGTGTAATCCGTTACTCCAAGTTGTACCGAAGGCAATTCATCGGTATATGACCAAGAGCTTTTATCGGTAATCATTTCCCACCAAACCCCAACATATTTCATGGGTTTGATCCAAGAGGTATCTTCAATTTTACAAGGATCGTTTAAATTCAATGTCATTTTAGAAGCCAGTATTGTACGGGCATCATCGCTGACCATAATGGTTCTCCAAGGAGAATTGTGTGGCGCTTGCATCAAGCCTTTGTCGCCAATTTGGTCAGGAGTCAACCACGATTCGAAAATCATGTTTTTGTCATCCAAGTTCAAATGCATACAAGAATAATTGATCAATGCCGCTTCGTGCAAATTGAGATACAATCCTTCTTTGGTTTTCATCAACAACGAAGTTTGTACTCCCGTTGGAGAAAAGGTGGTTTGCGATAAATTGGCCGTTTTGGCTTTTTCGCTAAATCCTCTAATTTCGGATAATTTTGAAGTAGTATAATCGTATTCTTGCGTATCATAATCTCCCGGAATCCAAAAAGCAGTGTGATCGCCGGTCATGGCAAACTGCGTTTTTTCTTCTTTGATTACAAAATACGATAAGTTTTTTTGCAATGGGAATTCATAGCGAAACCCTAATCCTTCATTGAATAAACGAAAGCGAACCACCATTTGTCGTTCGGTTTCTTTTTGATTTAAAGTAACTGCTAATTCATTGTACTGATTACGAATGGAAGCCACTTCGCCCCAAACCGGTTTCCAACTTTCATCAAAAGTAGCGGTTTTAGTATCAGTAAGTACAAAATCATTTCGTAAGGATTTTTTATCATTTTTTAATTCAAATCCTAATTTACTGGGTTTGATCACTACTTTGCCTTTGTAACTTAAGGTGTAACTTGGTGTGCCATCCGAAAGCAATGAAAATGTCATGAGCAATTGTTTATCGGGCGACTGTAATTGCTGGGCTTGTACCGAAGTCATTCCGATCCAAAAAAGGAAAGCGGAGAATAAGAAGTGTTTCATTTTTTTAATTTAAAAAGGATTAAACATAAGTAAAGTACGATTCCAAAAAGAAAAACAAGCGTTACACTTGATCTATAAAATAACCGAAATCGATATAATCAATAGCTTTTAAAATTCCCTTTGGGCATAAAAAACTACACCTACAAAATTAGCCGCTTAATCACAGTGAAAACGATAGCGTAAAAAAAAAGTAGATTTGAAATATTGTAAAATATTGTTTTCCAGTTATTTATAAAATAAAAGTAAACAAAAAAAGTGGTAGCATTAGGAACAAAAAGTAGTTATTTTTCTGGAGAAGTTCCAATTAACAGCACTTGATTTTCAAATTCTTCTCTTGGACCTCGTGCTTTGTTTTTTAATTGCGAGCGGTAATTGTAAATGGTAGACACAGAATATCTCAAGAACACTGCAATTTTGGCACTGTCTTTTATTCCTAAACGAATCAAAGCAAAAATGCGTAATTCGGTGTTGAGTAAATCGCCTTTTTTCAAATGAATCGCATCTTGATCAGACAATAAATTAGAAAATTCTTCTTTAAATGTTGGAAATAATTCCAAGAAAGTTTGGTCAAATTGAGTGTAAAACTCCTTTAATTCTTTTTCAACAGCCGCATTCGATTTGACCAATTTGAGCAATTCATTTACTTTTCCTGCTGTGGCCATTACTTTGAGTTTTTGGCTGAATTCCTCAAGTTTACCAATATAATCCGAGCATTGATCCATATAACGACCAATGTAAATTTCCTTTAACAAACTGGCCTCGGCCAAGGTGGCATTGGTAGCATTCAAGCGTTGGTTGATTTCTTTTAAGTCCTGATTCAAATTAGAAAGTTGTTCATTGGCCAAAGTAAGAGCTTTTTGAGCCGCAGCTACTTTTCGCATTTGTTTGAAAAGCAAAACCAAAGCAGCTAGCAGAATTATCGATAAAATGCTTACCGCTATCAAAAAAATGGTCAATTGTGTACGATTGGTTTCATTTTTATGATCGTAAGCTTGATTAATGATGGGCAGCATTTTGGATATTTCATAGGTACGCAGTTTGGCATTACAAAACAACGCGTCTTCCAAAGAGCGCTTGATGTACGTGTACGCCCTGTCAATATCGCCTTCTTCATACAAGATAAAAGCTATTTTTCGTAACGAAATATTTTCTTTTTTGGCCAATTTCAAATCAGAAATAGCCGAAAGAATCAACCATTTTTTTTGTTGTTCCTTGTCCTTTTTTAACCGATAACCCTCAGCAATCAAATACGCTAAAACCGCTTGATCTGGATCTTGGGCAGAAGTAGTGCTGTAAAAAGAACGTAACGAAGCAATCGCTTGATCGTATTGCTTGTTTTCAAATAAAACATCGGTATTGGCAATACAATATTCACGACTTTTGGGCTGAAAATACAGCATAGAAGCATCTCGGTAGCGTTGAGTCAATGCCTTATACTTTTGTTTTTCTATAGTCGAAGCTGCGTATTCCGTTAAGTAACCATAAACAATGCGGTACGTTCCATAATAATAACCCTTCAAGTTGGGGGTTTGATTTACGGGTATTGAGGCCAACAAATCCATCGATTCTTTGTACATGCCTGAAGTACCTAATATCATGGCCACATTGAGTTGAGCCCCATTTACTCTTTCTAAATCGTTTAAAAATCTTGCTACTTGCCCACTTTTCCGAGCATAAGTTAACGCCGAGTCCAATTGATAAGTGGCGTATTCTGAATAAAGTTGCCCGTAAATAGCATACCGTTGCTCGTTGGAAGTACTATAACGCAATACTTCTTTGAGATGCAGTAAGTGCGTTTCCTTTTTTTTAGTAGTCACCGAATAGTTCTCAACGGTTCGATCTAATTTTTGCAATAAAGAAGCCATATCATCCTGTCCCAAAAAGTAATTGGGGTACAATACAGCCAAAAAAAGAAAAACCAATGGTAAAAAAACGCTTCTATTCATTAGGTAAAAATAGGGATAATTTCATTTTCCTTTCTCTAAATTAACCCTATTTAAGATTTTGATGGCTTTACTACCTGCCAAAAGCTCCTCAAAGGGACGGATTAGTACTTCAATTTTTTGTTTTCTAAACTTCGACAGTATAAATTCTATTATTTTTTACTCACTTTCTAATTTTTTAAAGATTAAACGACATACAATTACATTTTTTTATTAAATTTATTGTCATTTTTGCGAAATCGATATTTTTAAGATAAATTCTTATCTTTGTTCTCCTAAAACGGCAACTTATGAATCCAAAAATATTAATCATTGGCGCGTGTGGTCAAATCGGAACGGAACTGACCCAAAAATTGAGAAAAATTTACGGTACCGAGAACGTCATCGCCTCCGATATTCGAAAACTGAATGTAGATGTGGTCAACTCGGGTCCTTTTGAAGTCATCAATGCGCTCGATTTTAACCAAATCGAACATTTGGTCGAAGTACACCAAATCACCGATGTCTATTTGATGGCCGCTTTGCTCTCGGCTACTGCCGAAAAAAACCCAGCTTTTGCTTGGGATTTGAATATGAATTCCTTGTTTCACGTCCTGAATTTGGCCAAAGCCGGAAAAATCAAAAAAATATTCTGGCCTTCGAGTATTGCGGTTTTCGGACCTACAACTCCCAAAGAAAACACCCCACAATACACCATTATGGAGCCTTCGACCGTGTATGGTATTAGCAAACAATCGGGCGAAAGATGGTGCGAATACTACCACAACCTTTTTGGCGTAGACGTACGCAGCATCCGTTATCCGGGCTTGATTAGCTGGTCTTCACCTCCGGGCGGTGGCACTACGGACTATGCGGTAGACATTTACCACAAAGCCCTCGAAAACCAATCGTACGAATGTTTCTTATCGGCAGAAACCAAAATGCCAATGATGTATATGGACGACGCCATTGCGGCTACCATCCAAATTATGCAGGCACCAGCGGAGCAAATCAAAATTCGTTCGTCATACAACTTGGCCGCAATGAGTTTTACACCCACCGAAATCGCCGCCGAAATCCAAAAGCACATTCCTGATTTCACCATCAGCTATGCACCCGATTTCCGTCAAAAAATTGCCGATAGTTGGCCTGCCAGCATCGACGACAGCCGTGCACGTGAAGATTGGGGTTGGAACCACCATTTTGCCCTCGACAATATGACGGTAGATATGCTTGAACATTTGAAATAAAATAACAACTGGCTAATGTTGTTAAACATATAAGTCATTGAAGTTTTTCGTATAATAAAAAGCCGATAGTAGCCCATAGAAGTTGTATTCGTGCATTCTTGGCTGTTATTTAAACATAAGGCACATAAGGACATTTAAGTTATTCCTTTTAACTTAAATTCTTTATGTGCCTTAGTTTTTTTTTGGACAATTCATCAAGAGCACACGAACAGATTTTACCACACTTCCCCTCCCGTGATACGCTATATCTTTGCTGCCGAACCCCGTCAGCAAAGGATGCCGCTCCTCCCGGGGCTAGTTGAGACGTATCTTTTTCAAAACACTTATTGTAAATAGTACTTTCCTCCTGCAAGGTTTTAAAAACCTTGTAAGTGTTTTATACTTAGCTTTTAAACAGTAATGGAAATAAGTTGTTTAGTGATTTATAAGAATAATTAGGTATGTTTGAAAAACGATAAAGCGATATTAAGCTTTTTTTAGCTTCCTGATTATGGATGTAAATACAAGGTTTGTTTCGGCCATATACAAGTTGTAGGAAATTTAATTCGAACGTACGGATTTTAAATATTAGATATAAATCATTATTTTTGCAACTTTCTAATTTTTAACACCATTATAAAATTGCTAAATAATAACCATTACGACACAGAAGTAACTTTAAATGAGGAAAGATTACAATATCTTTTTGCAAGTATTGGTAACTCTACTATAATTAAAGCTATTGAATACAGCCCAATAACACTTTTGGGCAATAGAGTTGTATATAATTTAGGTTTTGGGGATTATGATGAAGAAAGTAAAACAATAATCGACGACACAAACAGTAATAATGGAGATATGTACACTGTGTTTAATACAGTTTTGCATACAGTTCCATTGTTTTTCGAATCAAAACCTGATTGTGTATTATATGTATGCGGTAGTGATTCAACTGAAAATTTTAAGGAGAGCTGTTTACCATTTTGCAAAAAGAAATGTAGTGAGTTTTGCAAAAAAGAAAATCTAAGAATTAAAACATACAGATATTTTGTAGATAAAAACTTTGAAAACCTAAGCAACGATTATATTTTTTTTGGAAAAAACAGAACAGCAAATAACACTTTTGTCCAATACGTACCAGGTCATGAATATCATGATATTTTGGTATATAAAAAAAAATAATTACTTTTGCACCCTCGAATGAATATTAATTTATATATTTGAGTAAACTTACTTTTTAAAGTTAGCAGTTATGAAAAAAACAGTAGAAACAAAAAGAATAATTGATATCCCTAAAGATGCTAAAATTAAGTTTAGTTCTGTAGCAGCGAATATCAAGGATAAAAAGTTGTTTCAAACCAAAATTGAAGCAGCTAAGAGATCATTGGAAGGCTTTAAAACTTTGCCTATTTAGAAAAAACGTCAAACATTATAGAATTGAATCCGTATTTTTAAAATACGGATTTTTTTTGTCTATAATGCAAACTTCCTACAAAAGCTACTCCTATGTAAAGCATCATAAAGTTATTCTCATTGTGAGCACGAGCCAGAGGCATCTCGCTAGCCGTTGAAATTAATTATGCTCCAAGAAACATCATTTTTTTATTTTGAAAACTAAAAGTCCTCGCCTAGCCCCGATGGCAGTGGAAATCCTCTTGTGCTGGGGTTCAGCACAAGAGATTGTAATGAACAGCGGGACAACTCGTGTGGTGCGCAAAAGAAGTACTGCTCCTAAAAACAAACACAAATTACACGAATTGACACGAATGCAGTCCTTCGAATTCCATTTGACGGCCGTGTTAGTTTTCCTTAGGCGGTTACTTCCAGCTTGTATCCTTTGCCGCGTACCACTAAGATGTTGCTCTTTGGGTCTAGTTCTAGTTTTTTTCTGAGTTTTGAGATGAACATATCCAGACTACGGCCCACGATGACACCTTCGTCTTCCCAAATTTCTTTTTGTAAGCGGCTTCGGGCTATGGTTTCGTTGGGAGCTGAAGCAAAGATGCGCAATAGACGTGTTTCTGTTGCGGTGAGAACTTCGGTTGTTTCGTTGATTTGCAGTTGACGTTGCTGCGTATCAAACACTACCGAACCAAAAATGAATAGCTTGTCATCCTCTGTTTTGGCTACCCTATTTTTCGGCCTAGCAGGCTTCAAAAAAACAAAACCAAGCAAGGCAACAAATGACAAACCACCCAAAAGATACGTATAGTTTGTTGCGATGCCATTGGGTTTAAAAGTAATGTTGATGGTATAACAAGCCACAGGTTGTTTTCTTCCAATACAAGCTACAATATCGTCTTTTTTATTTTTGGAAATGGCGTATCCATAAGCAACAGTCGAATTAGCGCAATTAAGCACACTAACCACATAATCGTTGGCGAGCGGGTCTTTGGCTAACCATCGCTGCGTCGTTTTCACCAGAACATCAGGTTGAAAGCTAAACGCACTCTCAAAAATGATTTGATATTCGTTTTCGGAAATCTTTTTTATGGGAAGCACTCTTGAAGTACTGTCGCCAGACTGCAGGAGTATGTCGTGTCCGATGCGACGCAATAACACTTCTCGTTTAGAACTAGCATAGTTGTCATTATCCCCGAAGCTAAACCCAACACTGATTACAACAATGAATAAGAGTCCCATCCATCCGAAGAGGTAGTTGCGTTTTCTGGAATGGAGATATTGTGTAAATTGCATAGTGTCAAGTTTATATTTACAAAGTTTACATTTTTATTTACAATCCCAATTGCTTCAGCCTTAAAATATTCAAATACATTCGCATTATCAATTTTAAAAAACAGCAACGTTATGAAAAAAACCATCTATTTGTTGACCTTAGCCCTGACTTTACTAAGCGGAGTAGTATTGGCTAATTGTGAAATGAAAAATGAAAACAATTCCCCCAAGAAACCAAGCTCAATTGCTGACAAAAAAGCCAATGAAAAAGCAAGAAAAAAATGGGAGGCTTCTCCTGATGGCAAACGCTATATGGCTTGGAAAGTTTCTCCATTGGGAAAAAAAGTACAGGCTAGTTATGAAAAAATAAAGCCTTCTTTAAAAGCTTTCAACAAAATGGAAGCTGTAGTTATTTGTATTAATTATCAGCGTCCAAGTACAAATAATTCGGGACCAAAATGGCTTATTGTGGAAATTAATGGCGAACGATATATGATGCAATTCATTCCTAAAGAATTCGAGCTATTGAAAGACCTAAAAGTTAACGACAAAATAACTATCAAAAGCCGCAGCGCCGGACTCTCTGATAATCATCCCCATTTGATTTTATCAAGTGACTATATTGAGCACGACAATAAGGTGCTTTTTGAACGTGATTTGAGTAAAAATAATGGTTGTTAATACAGCTTTTTGTGTAAATTTGTATCCAAACGAATACAATTTTAAATGTACTTTCTTGAAAAAACAGTAGAATTTGATAAATGGTTGCGAAAGCTAAATGACCTTAAAGCAAAAGCTAAAATCTTATTCCGCCTCCAAAAATTAGAAAAAGACGAACATTTTGGCGATTGCGAAGCGGTTGGAGAAGGCATCAGGGAACTAAAAATTAACTATGCTAAAGGCTACCGAATCTATTTCAAAGAAATGGATGGAAAAATTATTATTCTACTTATTGGAGATGACAAATCAAGCCAACAAAGAGACATTGAAAAAGCAAAAGAGATTTGGAGAAAATTAAAACAATAGGAAATGGAAACATCAAAATTTGATATCTCAGATTATTTGGATAGCAACGAAATGATTGCTGAGTATTTAAATTCAGTATTAGAAGAAGGGAATGACGCAGAAATGGTTACTGCTATCGGACATATTGCAAAAGCCATTGGTATGACTAAAATAGCCGAAGAAACAGGTATGAGCAGACCGAGTTTGTACAAAGCATTATCTGAAGGAGCCAATCCACAATTTTCAACTATAATGAAAGTTTTAAAAGCAATTGGTGGACAAATACAAATAAATCCATTACCCGCTTAGTATTCATTTAGTAAACACAAAAAAGCCCAACATAACGTTGGGCTTTTTACTTTTTTGACCATTTCGATTACCAAATTTTAACACGCTTTTCTGGTGCTAAATACAAGGAATCTTTAGGTTGTACTTTAAATGCTTCGTAGAATTCTGGTATGTTACGCACCACACCGTTTACTCTGAATTTAGATGGTGAATGTGGATCTGTGGCGATTTGATTGCGCAAAGAAGCTTCACGTGATTTCTCCAACCACACTTGTCCCCAACCTAAAAATACGCGTTGCACACCAGTGAAACCATCCATCACTGGAGCTTCCTTACCGTTTAGCGACATTTTGTACGCTTTTAAGGCAATGGTTAATCCACCCAAATCTCCAATATTTTCTCCCAAAGTAAACGCTCCGTTTACATTCAAATCTGGAAAAACTTTGAAGGTATTGTATTGTGCAACTAAAGCATTGGTTTTAGCTTTGAATGCAGCCAAATCAGCTGGTGTCCACCAGTTTTTCATTACGCCATCTCCGTCGAAAGTGCTTCCTTGATCGTCAAATCCGTGACCAATTTCGTGACCGATTACAGCCCCGATTCCACCATAATTTACCGCATCGTCTGCTTCTAAATTAAAGAAAGGCGCTTGCAAAATAGCCGCTGGAAATACAATCTCGTTCAGCGTTGGATTGTAGTAAGCGTTTACCGTTTGTGGTGTCATTCCCCACTCGGTTCTGTCTACAGGCTTACCTAATTTGGCAATCATTCTGTTGTACTCAAAGGCTTTCGCACGAGCACGATTGCCATACAAATCATTCTTCGCTACTTTCAAAGTAGAATAATCCTTCCATTGGTCTGGATAGCCAATTTTGATCATAAATTTATCCACTTTGGCCAAGGCTTCTTTTTTGGTTTTGGCACTCATCCAATCCAAATTTTTAATGCTTTCGGCATAGGCTTTCAACAAGTTTTTCACCAATTCGGTCATACGTTCTTTGGCTTCAGGTGTAAAGTGTTTTTTCACATACACTTTCCCGATGATTTCGCCCAAGCCACCATTTACAGCATTCACAGCTCTTTTCCAATCCTCTTCTTGCTCTGGTGTGCCGTATAAAACTTTGTCATAAAACTCAAAATCTTCTTTATCCAAAGCAGTGGTCAAACTACTCGCACTCTTATTGATCAATCCCCATTTCAAATAGGTTTTCCAAGTATCAATTGGTGTATTTTTGATTAAGCTGTTCAAGTTTTTAGTATACGCCACTTGCGATAACACAAGGCTTTTTTCTTTATCCATTCCCGCTTTTTTGAGCATCGCCGCCCAATCAAAATCTGGCATCACCGTTTTCAAATCTTTGATAGCGTATTTGTTGTACAAAGCAGCAGTATTTCTTGTTTCTTCTTTGGTCATTTGGATCTTCGCAATTGCGGTTTCGAATGCCATAATTTTTGCTGCATTTTCTGTTGGATTAGCAATCCCTCCTAATTGTAGCATCTTTTCGATATGCGTCATATATTTTTTTCGAATATCCGCCGTTTTGGCATCGCTTTGAAGATAATATTCGCGTTCTGGTAAGCCCAAGCCACCTTGCCAAGTCATCAAAGTGTATTGTTTTGGATCCTTAAAATCCTCGGTAACTGCAATCGAAAACGGCACAGAAAGCCCCGTTCTATTGGCTTCCCCAAAATAAGCTGCCAAATCAGAATAGGTAGCAATCGCATCTATGGCTTTTAATTCGGGTTGAAGTGGTGTAATTCCTTTGGCGTCGCGGTCTTTTCGGTTCAAAAATGAATTGTAGAAATCGCCGATTTTTTGCTCATCCGAACCATCAGAAAAACTCCCTTTCGAAGCTTCTTCGATAATCGCTTTCACGTCTTTTTGAGCTTGTTCGTACAGTATATAACCCGCACCATAATTGGATTTATCGGCAGGAATTTTGGTGTTTTTGACCCAAGTTCCGTTAACATAAGCCGCAAAATTGTCTCCCGGTTTTACTAAAGTATCCATATTTTTTTGGAGTATTCCCGAAACCAGTTCTGGTTTTTTATCGCAAGAAGCCAAAATCAATGTGGCCGCCAAAAGCGATAGTTTGATGTTTTTCATAAAATGTGTTTTTGATTAAGGCTAATCTAATGGTTAATTAATTATTGGTATAGGTATGCTTTCGTAACGATTTGTTACATTATTTTGAAAATGAAAGCTTTGAATTGGTTTTTGTAACAAAAAATTACTTTTTTCCGTATTCCGAAGCGATTACATTCGCTACCAATCGACCGGATTTCATTGCGGCATTGATAGAACCGTTTAGCAAATGATCTCCACAACAGTATAGATTGGGAGCCAATTTCAGTTCCGATTCCGAAACCTCATCTTGGAGTACCGGTAACTTCGGTAACGCATACGCAATGGTATAAGTTTTCAAATGCGACCAATTTTCGACTTGATTACCAAACCAAGGTCGCAATTCTGCTTTGATGTTTTGAGACCATTCGGCATCGCTGAGATCATAAGCTCCATTGCAAGACACCGAAATCAAAACCTTCCCTTCAGGAGCATAGGCTTTACTTATGTTGGTCATCACTGTGAGGTTATTCACCCATTGTTTGTTCTCGGAAGCATTCAAAATAACCACCGCTTGATCTGATGGCGCTACCGTCGTTTGAAAATAGACATTGGTTACCGAATGATGTTCTGTAATTGCATTTTCTTTATGTTTCGAAAGCAAAGCATTGGCCTCAGTCGCCATCACAATAACATCCGAAGTGATTTCTAAACCTTCACTGGTCACGATTGTTGTATCTTGAATAGCAGTGACATTGGTATGAAACATAAAAGCATCCGAAGGCAATTGATCCGCCAATTGTTTTGAAATTTCCTCCATACCCAAGGCCGGAATAGCCGTATCGCCTTCGGAAAACATTTTCATTACAAAATCAAACATTCGGTTGGGTGTCGAAAGTTCGTTCTCTAGAAAAATCCCAGAGAAAAACGGTTTGTAAAAACGATTGATCATTTTGGCACTGAAACCGTAGTCCGAAAGTTGCGCCAAACTGGATTGTTGCTCTTGCGAAAAAATCTTCTGAATCGATTTGCCTAGCAATTTTTGCTTCAATACAAAAGTGTTGATTTTATCCTTTAGCGAACCCACAGGAGCCAAAACCGTTGAGATGACAGCCGACGGTCTTCGAAACGGATCTGCGAGGTCAAATTGACCGCCGTCATACAAAACGGTAGTGCCCGGCAAAAAAGTTTTGAGTTGCAAGGCCTCATAATTCAAAAGACTCTGAGCCTCTGGATAAGAAGTAAGCAAGACTTGAAACCCACGATCGAGCCTAAATCCCTCCACCATATCCGTCTTGATGCGTCCGCCGGGTCGATCACTAGCCTCTATAATTTTTACAGAAAATCCTTGACGGTGCAAATGCAAAGCCGCCGAAAGCCCCGAAATTCCTGCGCCAATAATGGTTACCTTTGGTTTCATAATGCTGAATCTATTGATGTACTCACAAAACTACGCTTTAATTTATTCGATCACAACAGTTTCGCTAGAACAAAAAGCCAAGTTTTCAAGACCTCAAAAAACATCTTAATGAAAAAATAAATGGGCTACAAGACTCCAAAAAAGTATTATTTGCAAGAGTATATAGGAGCACACCACCCTTTTTTACCACACGACTCCTCCCGTGATCCGCTATATCTTTGCTGCCGAACCCCGTCAGCAAAGGATGCCACTCCTCCCGGGGCTAGAAGAGACGAATCGTTTTCATAACGCATAGTGTAAGCTATAAACCTAGCTCCTGCAAGGTTTTCAAAACCTTGTAGGTGTTTTAGTATTTGCTTATAAACAACTAGAAAATAAATAGTTCGATTATGATTTGTAGGAATAATTGAATATATTTGAAAAAACAATAAAGCGAGATCAAGCTTTGTTTAGCTTCCTGATTATGGATGTAAATAAAAGGTTTGTTTCGGCTATATACAAGTTAGCGGCAATCGCAGAAACAACGAAACATGAAGAAATCAATATATCATTATTATCAACAACACTTTACTTTTGATCAAGTCGATGAATTTTACAAAGACGACGCTATAATTGATGGAAAAAATGGCGGCCTTTTACTTGGACCATCGCATGATGACGGCGGAATTTATTTTTTGTTTGAGTATCAAGATGGCTTTAGGCTATACGGCGAAGTTGAAGGATATGAATATATTATAAATAGAGATATTTGTAATCGGTATCGAGATTTTGTTAGTAGAATCAATAACCGAGATCGAGATTTATCCTTCAATTTTGAGCCTTTCGATTATCATGAATCAACCTTAATTATTGATGCTCGAGCCTCAAAATCTGAATTGTATAATTCTAAATATGTCATATTAGATGTTAGAGGCGGGTTCGGAATAATAAATAAGCATTCAACTAAAATTCATTTACTGGAAATTGACGCTTTCAATAAAAACTTATAAAATGAAAATTTATTTAGATAATAACATTTTTACGTCGGTAGAACAAAACGACTATGAAATTGATAAAATTCGAAAATTGTTCAACGATGAGGAAATCATATTTCCATTTTCCGCTGCACATCTTCAAGAAGCGAATAATATAACTGCCGCAACAGAGGAACAAAGAATTGTATATCTTCAAAAACGGTTTGATACAATTTCTCGCATAACACAAGATTTCTACATTTATCATCAGCTTTTTCCAAACGAAATTTTATGGCAAACTAGAAAACCAAAACAAGTTTTCGAAACGATAACTGATGATCCATTTAGCCAAATTTTCATGAAGTTTTTTACCAGCTTTATCTCCGCTGAAAAGAAAGAAGAAATTAGAGAAAAAATCGGAATTGATGTGAAAGAGCTAAACAATTATAAACCAAAAGAAGCAATTGAACATTTGAATACTAAACTTACGGTTTGGGAAACTGGAGAGAGTTTTTTAGAATTGATAGAAAACGCGAAATCTCTATTTAAGAATACATCGGGTTTTGGTTTACATAATGACATTTCAGCCGTAATCAGTCTTTTAGATATGTTTGGTTATTGGAAAGATAGACCAACTAAAAATTCTGATTACGCTAGACTTTGGGATTCAAGTCATGCTCATTACGCTTCACATTGCGACTATCTAATTTCTGATGATCGACGATTACGTTACAAAGCACGAGTTGTATACGATCTTTATAATATTAAAACCAAAATTATTTCTTCAAATGGCGAAGAAGATAATTAACGCGACAGCCACTAACCGCATTTTCAAGCCATTGTCGGGTTTTCGATAGCCGGAAGTTGTGGTTTCACGAAGAAACATAATCTTCGGTAGAGAGAACTCAGTCCGCTCTGATCGGCAACGTCGTGAAGCGGCCTAACGTTAGCCGTTATATTATGAAAAACGAAAATCATCAAATAGCAAAAGTATTTTCTGAATGTAGAGAAAAGGCTATGTTAAATACAAATGATTGTTTTACTCCAAACTGTAATGAAAAGTCTATAAATTCACATATTCTTCAAAGAAATGGAATTTTATCAAGTATTGCAATTGACAATCATTTGTGGGCATTGAAAGTTGATGATTTCAAATTACCTTTTGTAGAATTTAAAAGAATAGGTTTAAAAAAAATTTATACTTATTTAGGCTTTTGCAACCCACACGATGATAAATTATTTAAAAAAATAGAAACTCAAGATTTAGATTTTGATGATTATGAAACAAATTTATTATTTACCTTAAGAACTATATGCAATGAAATTTGGTTAAAAAAAGTTGCAATTAAAACTCATAATTGTATAATAAATTCAGAATTATTAATTGATAGAAAAAATTTAAAAGACGGTATTGCACAAAATGAAATTGCAATTAAAGACTTATCATTTTTTGAAAATTACATTTGGAAAGATTTAAAAGAAAACACAAAATCATTTACATTTAGATTTAGAGAAATTAGTAAACAAGAAATATGCTTAAATGCAATTTTAACATATGAAACTACTCAAGAAATTATAGAGTTCATTAAAAAAAATGGGGCTCAAATAGACAGACTTTCTTCAATATTCATTTCATTTTTCCCTTACAAAAATAAATCAATATTAATGATGGGTTATCATAATGATGATGAGAAAAAAGTAAAATCATTTGTAAATGAATTTTTCATTGAAAATGAAAAGAGAGTTGAAAGAAAAATTACAAACCTGATTCTTTTTCATTGTGAAACTTGGGTTTGTTCAGACAAATTTCACAATGATAAAATCAAAGGTTTGGAGGAATTATTTTTTAAAGCAATAACTTTTTTCCCATCAGAAATTAAAAATGAAAGAAACATTTTTGATATAAATCTTTTTGATAATAAATTTAGCGAGAAGTTTAAAATTTGGCATAAAAAACACAACGGCTAATCGAGTAGACGGCTCCGCCCCTAAAGGGACGGAGTGCGCCTTTCACATCATCAATAGCTAATAAACTTCAACGTTCTCGAGACAAATTTGAAATATTTATCTTTGTGAGCACGAGCCAGAGGCATCGCGCTAGCGAAGGGGAACAGCCATATTGCCAATTCGATAGTGCTGTTTTTTTATTATGAAAACCAAAAGCTCTCGCCTAGCCCCGATTGCTTCGCCAGTTCGCTTCGCTCGGGTGTAGTGGAAATCCTTATGACCAGGGTTCGGGGCATAAGATTGTAACGGAAAGCGGGACAACTCGTGTGGTACGCAAAGAAGTGCTGCTCCTAAAAAAATAAACACAAATGACACGAATGGGCACGAATGGGCACGAATTCGTAGTCAAATGGTAGTTCTTTCTTCAACCCTGTCAGAGTTTTGAACTCTGACAGGGTTAAATAAAAAAAGTCTAGCTTTCACTAGACTTTTTTAAGGTATTTCGAAAAAATTATTTCACTTCCAAAATGTTGTTGGCGGGTTTTACATCGGCTAGTAAACCACTAGGGTCGATGGTGATTTTTTTGATGGCTGATTTGGGTTTGCCAATCGTCAACTCATAGGTGGGATACGCCCAAGCCCAATCCTTGGCCACCGTTCTTTTGATGGCTGGCGTTGGATTTTCTTTTTCAAAACTCATCATTCGCAACGGAATGTAGAAGCTTTCGGTAGTGCCATCGGTGTATTCTACATACAAATCGATAGGCATTGGCATACGCCCGATGCGTTCTAAAGTCACCACGGTTTTGTCGGCGGCGTCTTTGGCGTCTTTTATGGCGTAATCAATCGTATTGGTGGTTTGGGTCCAATCGGTCAAATACCAGTCCAAATTGCCGCCAGAAATGCGTTCTGCGCTTCTTTTGATATCATTTGGCGTTGGATGTTTGAATTGAAAGTCTTGGTAGTACTTTTTTAGGGTTTTCAAGAGGTTGTCTTTCCCAATCAAATAACCCAATTGCGTTAAGAACACTTCGCCTTTGCTGTAAGAGGTAATGCTGTACCAACGGTTTTTGTCAAATCTATCGGCGTGCGTGCTTTGTGGCTGCTCTTCGCCAGAATTGGCCATAGATAAATAACTTTTGTAAGCATTGATAAAAGGATTTTCAACGGGTTTGTCAGAAATGGCATTCAGACCAAAATCTTCTAAAAACGAAGTGAATCCTTCGTCCATCCATCCGTGTTTGGATTCGTTGGAAGCCAAAACGTGTTGGAACCAAGAATGCGCCATTTCGTGACCGGTAACTCCCAATAAACCTTCGAAAGTGCCTTCGCCTAAAATCAAGGTACACATGGCGTATTCCATTCCACCGTCTCCACCCTGAATTACAGAATACTGCTTGTAAGGATAGTTACCAACGGTTTCATTGTAGACTTTCATCAACTCGACTGTTTTGGGTTGCAAGGCTTTCCAATTGGCAATAATCTTTGGATTGTTTTTGTAAATGAAATGCAAATCGACGTTGTTGGGTCCTTTGACCACATCGTGTAAAAAATTTTTATCGGCTGCCCAAGCAAAATCATGCACTTCAGGAGCGTAGAAATGCCAAGTACGTTTCCTTTGTTTTTTATTCACAGGAACGGTAACTCCTTTATCTTGATACCCTAATCCAATTTGATTTTTGTTTTGTAAATAGCCTGAACCTCCCAAAACATAGGCTTTGTCAATTGTGATTTTTACATCAAAATTTCCCCAAACGCCGTGAAATTCACGGGCGATATATGGATCGGCGTGCCAACCTTCAAAATCAAATTCGGCCATTTTTGGGTACCATTGCGTCATGGATAATTCAACACCTTCTTTGTTATTGCGCCCCAAACGACGCACTTGTACTGGTACTTGTCCTTCAAAATCTAAGGTAAAAATAGTTGAGGCTCCCGGTAAAATCGGTTTGGACAAAGTAACTTCAAGTATCGTTCCTACTTCTTTGGCCGTTGCTGGTTTACCATCTTGCTTAAAATTGGCAATATGCAAATAACCAATTTCGTTCGGCTTTAAATCTTTGATACGGCTTTGCTTGGTTTCTACGCCATTTACCGTGGCTTTGTGTACCATTCTTCCATCTGGATCTTTGATGGATTGAATTCGAGCATCCATTTCGCTTCCGGGTTGAAAGGCATTGGCAAATAAATGATAATAAACTCTGGTGAGGGTTTCGGGTGAATTATTGGTATACACCAACTCTTGTTTTCCTTTGTATTGATAGGTTTTGACATCCATCGACACCTCCATTTTGTAATCGACATGCTGTTGCCAATAACTAGTGTTTTGCGCTGAAAGCCATCCAAAGGAAGCCATCAGAAAGGATACTACAATAATTTTCTTCATGCTTGTTGTTTTATATTACTATTGAAAAGGAATGCTTACTTCTATTCATTACGGCATTTTGCGTTAGGGATTGGAGTGAAAATCCTTTTTGAGGCTTTTTCGGCCTCAAAAAGATTGTAACGTAAAGCCCGACCCTTGTGGTAACGCCCAAACCATTTGATTTTAAAAAATGCTGTTTAGTATAGCATTAAGCAAAAAGGAATTATCCTTGAATTTTCTTTTTATTTTTTGATCCTGTGGTCATTTGTTGCGCCATTTGGAACGCATTATAAGCATTGACCATTTTAGCAGAACGCGCTACTTCGGTTGCTTTTTTCTGTTCCTTTTTTTCGCCAACTACGACATTTTCTGGCAATGGTGTTCCAGAATTCATCAGGATTTGTTTTACTTGCTTGGTGGATAATTTTGGGAAATAAGAACGAATCATCGCTGCAACTCCCGCTACATTTGGCGACGCCATAGAGGTGCCTTGCAAATATTTGTATTTGTTATTCGGAATGGTAGCATAAATTTCATCGCCTGGAGCAAAAACATCCACGTTGAAAGCCCCATAGTTAGAAAAACTAGTGATGACTTCGGGGCCGTAGTTATAATTGATAGCGCCCACGGTGATTACGTTTGCAGCAAATTCTGTTTTATAATCATCGGAATCATTAGGGAAATTGCTGTTTTCGGGTAAATCGATGTTCAATCCATCATTGCCCGCTGCATGTACAAAAAGAACGTCTTTTTTCTCGGCATATTTAATAGCATCGTACACCCATTGTTTTTGAGGAGAAAAACTTTTTCCAAAACTTCCGTTGATGACTTTCGCACCATTGTCTGCCGCATATCGAATAGCCAAAGCAATGTCTTTGTCGTATTCATCGCCATCAGGAACGGCACGAAGGGTCATAATTTCAACATTGTTGGCCACGCCATCTCCACCTAAACCGTTGTTTCGTGACTGTGCAACAATCCCCGCAACGTGAGTTCCGTGTAAGGCCTCTTCTTTTTCGGGTCCTGCAACAGTATTGTTTCCGTATTTGGTGTTTTTGATATCATTCGGATTATCGCCTACTACTTTTCGACCGTCTAATTCGAGATTTAAATTGTAATTCAACTGGTCGTAAACGTACTTGCGGTACTCCTCCAATTGTCCTGCAAAATCGGCACCAGCGGCATTGGTCAAAATTTGTGTCATTACCGTTTTCGCATTCAATAATTCTGGATCAACCGTTGTTATGGCTTTCACTTCGTCAAGCGTATATGCTTTTTTTTGCAAATGCTTTTGCACCACTTGGTCAACATTCATGATAAAATCGACTTGTTGTTTGCCTTGCATGGCCTCGGCATATTTTTTATCATACGCGGTTTTGGCTTTTTTGTAAACCAAAGAGCCATCGTCGCCTTTTTTCACGATACGGGTCATTTCGAGGGTTTCATGTAAATCGTTACCCAAGAAATTCCAACCATGTACATCGTCGACAAAACCATTTTTATCGTCGTCAATACCGTTGCCAGCAATTTCTTTTTTATTGGTCCAAAGCACTGATTTCAGATCCTCGTGTTCGATATCGACTCCCGAATCAATAATGGCGACCACCACTTTTGATCCTTTTTTGTCTTTGATTAACTCGGCATACATTTTGTCGACACTCATTCCAGGAATACTGTCGGTGGACAAGTCTAAGTGCGACCAGCGCTGCAATTGTTGCTCGGTTAACGTTCCTTTTTTACCAGAAAAAGTCTGCTGAGTTTGTGCTGTACCCGATAAACAAAAAGCCAAAGCCACTGCTAAAGCCCATTGGGTGTATTGTGTTTTTTTCATGAATAGTTTGGATATGTATTAGATTTTCAAAATTAGTAGAAGGATTTAATAAAATGCGCTTTAATTAACTGTTTTTTGTGATTCTTAAATAAAAGTAGCTCAAAAAAACCATCTTACTAACCAAAGCAACACAGCACTTTCACAAAATCAATCACTTACAATAGTTAACATTGACCAAAAATTTGCCAACAAGATTATTGAAAACTGTATTTTTGCCAAAAGAGTGATTTTGAACTATTATGATAAAATATGAATAAAATAGCCGCATTTTTCAAGTTAAAAGAACGAAATACTACATTCAAGCAAGAATGTATTGGGGGAATGGTCACTTTTCTGGCCATGGCCTATATTGTTTTTGTCAATCCTAATATCCTGGCCATGACAGGAATGCCAAAAGAAGCCTTGATTTCGGTCACTTGTATTGCAGCTATTTTTGGCACCCTTTTAGTGGGTTTGTGGGCCAATGTTCCTTTTGCCATGGCGCCTGGGATGGGCTTGAACGCCATGTTCGCTTTTACTTTAGTACTCGGAAAAGGCATGTCTTGGCAAGATGCTTTGGGTGTCGTTTTTCTGTCGGGTGTATTTTTTACTATTATTTCCCTTTTTGGGGTTCGACACAAAATTGTAGACGCGATTCCTAAAGATTTACAGCTTGCTATCGGTTGTGGTGTAGGATTATTTATAGCTTTTATCGGGTTAAAACAAATTGGTTTGGTAGTGGCGCATCCACAAACTTTGGTGGGCTTGGGTAAATTTTCACCAGCAGTGGTTATTGGCTTGGCGACTTTACTTTTGACCGTAGTCCTTGAAATGTACCGCATCAAAGGATCTATTTTGATTGGCATTATTTTCGGATCGATCTTAGGCTTTGCTTTTGATCCTGCTATTGGCGCACTGCCAAGCACTATCGTGGCCATGCCACCTTCTATCCTGCCGCTTTTTGGCCAATTGAATATAGTAGCCGTTTTACACTTGAGTTTTGCCTCGGCCATTTTTTCATTTCTATTTGTGAGCTTGTTTGATTCCATTGGCACGGCCATTGCTTGCTCTTACGAAGCCAATTTGGTAACCAAAAAAGGAAAAATGCCGCATCTCAAAAAAGTGCTCGAAGCCGACGGAATTGCCGCCATGGCCAGCGGAATTTTAGGAACGAGCAATACCGTAACTTTCCTTGAATCGGCTGCGGGTATTGCCAACGGTGCCAAGACAGGTTTAAGCGCGGTGGTGGTAGCCTTGTTTTTTGGTCTTGCCTTATTTTTTTCGCCCATCATTACGCTAGTCCCCGTTTATGCCACGGCACCGGCCTTGATTTTAGTGGGTATTTTCATGTCCAAGCATTTATCGAAAATCAATTTTTCGGAATTGCATATCGCTGTGCCAGCATTTTTAACGGTTATTCTTATGCCGCTCACGTACAGTATTAGTAACGGCATTGCCTACGGATTTTCGAGTTATATTCTATTGGCGCTACTGAGTCGTAAAACCAAAGAAGTGTCCCCATTTATGTGGGGGGTTGGGGTATTTTCAATCCTAAGTCTTTGCATAGAACAAATGGGGTAAAGCGCAATGTTCTTAAGTAAAAGGATAAAATGATTGCTGATTTTTGGTTAAAAAGGCAAAACAATCGTTAATCTAAAATCTCTAAACTTAATAACTTTAGGATAAAGTTGGGTATTCGAGATAAACATCACCATTAAAAAGCAACATGAGTTAGATAACAAAAAATAATATACTTTTCTTCTAAAATTTATCTTAATGTAAAATGATTTTCATAAAATTGTAGTAATTTATTACAAAACCCCTATTTTATGAAAACAAAATTACTTTTGCTGTTTTTGTTTTTGACGATTACCTTGCAGGCCCAAACCAATTTGGTCCCCAATGGTGATTTCGAAAACTGGACATCTTCCTCACAACCAGACAAATGGTTCAGATCTTTTAGCGGATTAGTATTCCAAAGCACTTCAGCTCAAAATGGAAGTTCGAGTACTAAAATGCAAATTACGAGTGGTACTCTTAATTTCATTAACAGTGAATTTTTTCCAGTTGTAGCCGGTAAAACGTATCGCATTAGGATGTATCACAAACTGGTTACGGGAACTTTCTCGACCATTGAGCTAAGTTTGTATCACCAACCAGGTACTTTTAAAGAAGAAATTGCTAAAAAAACAACTGCGGTAACTTCCAGCACCGAATGGCGTAAATTAGAATTTGACTACACCCCAACCGTAAGCGAATCTATCGAAGTGGATATTTGGACAACCGGTACCCTGAACTCAGAAATTTTGGTTGACAATGTTTCTGTAGTTGATGTGGCTGAACCCGTACAACAATATACAATAATTCCTGATGTAAATTTTGAGAAAAAATTAATTGCACTAGGACACGACTCTGGTATTCCTGATGGTAAGGTTTTAACGGATAAAATAAATAAAGTGACAAACTTATATATGCCCCTAAGTAATATATCTGACTTAACAGGTATTCAGGATTTTGTGGGGTTAAAATCATTAAATTGTTCTAATAATCAGTTAACTAATTTAGATGTAACTAAAAACGTGGCCCTAACAGAGCTTATTTGTAGTAGTAACAAATTAACTAATCTAAATCTTTCAAATAATTTAGCACTAATAAATTTATATTGTTCTTATAATCAACTAACAAATTTGGATATTACAAAAAACGTAGCCTTAAAAAAATTAAGTTGTGAAGTTAATCAACTAACAAGTTTAGATCTAACCAAAAATTTTGCAATCACAGATCTGAGCTGCAGGAGTAACAAACTAACTAGTTTAGATCTTTTAAGCAATACAGCTTTAGTAAAATTAGATTGTGAATTTAATAGTTTAACCAATATCGATTTGTCTAAAAATATAGCGTTAGAATATTTATTTTGTGAGACCAATGCATTAACTATTTTAGATGTTTCTAAAAATATAGCTTTAAAAAACTTAGATTTTGACAACAATAATATAAAGGAATTAAACCTAAGTAATAATAAAGAATTAACAAACCTATCTGGTAATAGAAACAAATTAATTTCTTTAAACTTAACTCAAAATACTAAATTAGTTTCTGTTTGGGTATTATCTAATGAACTAAAAACGTTAGATGTTTCTGAAAACACATTGCTAAAAGATCTCAATATCCAAAGAAATAATTTAACTACACTTGATTTATCAAAAAATAGTGAGTTAACCACATTATATCTAAATGATAACTCTGTTTCAACACTTGATGTTTCAAAAAACATTAATTTAAGAACACTTTATGCAGAAAGAAACAATATATCATATTTGGATATTTCTAAAAACGTACTCTTAGCTTCAGTTAATTTAAATAACAATAAAATAGAGAGTTTGGATTTTTCAAAAAATACTTTATTAAAAGATATTACTCTCGATTATAATAGAAATTTAAATAATCTTAATCTAAAAAATGGTAATAACACAAAAATTACAACTTTAAAATTAAATGGAAATATAAATTTAACCTGTGTTTCTGTAGATAACAAAATTTATTCTGATGAAAAATGGAATTCATTCAAAGAAAGTTGGACAAATTTTTCAGAGGATTGTAGAGCTTTTACAACTATTCCAGATTCAAATTTTGAAAAAAAACTTATTGCATTAGGTATTGATCTAGATGGAGAAAATGGAAAAGTACTAACTTCAAGTATAGCACAAGTAAAAACGTTGGATGTTTCAAATAGTGTCATCGTAAATTTAATGGGTATTCAAGATTTCGCTAAATTAGAAACGTTGAATTGTAAAAACAATGAATTACTGTACTTAGATTTATCACAAAACACTTTCTTAAATTCAATAAATTGCTCCAATAATAAGCTGATCAGTTTAGATTTAAAGAACGGAAAAAACAGTTTGATTGACAAAAACTCTTCATCATTTATCAATAATTCTTCACTAATATGCATTCAAGTAGATGACGAAAATTATTCAAATACAAATTGGTCGTCACTAAAAGATACCGCTTCTAAATACAACACTCTTTGCAACTCTTTTGTATCAATTCCTGATTCAAACTTTGAAGATAAATTAATTTCATTAGGAATAGATAAAGATGGTAAGAACGCAAGAGTTTTAGCTTCAAGTATTGCTTCCATAACAACTTTAGAAGTATCTTCATCTAAAATTTCTGATTTATCCGGAATTCAAGGATTTATAGCTTTGAAGGAATTGAATTGCTCTTCCAATAATCTAAAGCGAATAGAACTAGAAAAAAACACTTCTTTGACTAGTTTAAATGTAAGCGCTAATCAATTATTAAATTTAGATCTTTCAAAAAACAACTTATTAGAAAATTTAATATGTGCTTCAAATAACTTATTTAGCCTAAATTTAAAGAACGGAAACAATGCAAAAATGCAAAATATGTCGTCTGGAAATTTTAAAAATAATCCTAGTTTAACTTGTATACAAGTAGACGATATCGCTTTTTCAAAGTCAAATTGGTCTGATGCAAAAGAAACTACCGCATCCTATTCTACTTCATGTGTAGAAAATACTTTTACACTGATACCAGATGCTAACTTTGAAAATGAATTGATTAAAAAAGGCATTGATAAAGACGGTTTTAATGGTGGTGTATTAACCTCTAGTATAAATAAATTAAAAGAGTTGAGCATAACTAGACCATCAAACTTTGTAACTGACGCAATTCAAGATTTAACTGGTATACAAGATTTTGTAGCCTTAGAAAAATTAGAAGTGAATTATAATTATGTTTCAAAAATCGATCTTTCTAAAAATGTACTACTCAAAAATCTAAATTTAGAAGGGAATCGTCTTAGTGAATTAGATCTTTCTAAAAATGTCTTATTGAATAAAATTAACGTTGGTTATAATAGACTAACTCAAATAGATCTTACAAAAAATGCCTCTTTAATTGAATTTAATTGCGCTAATAATAAGTTAATTTCTTTAGATTTTTCATTTAATCCTCAACTCAATTATTTGTATTCCAGAGAGAATAAGTTAAACAATTTAAACTTGACTAAAAACCCCAGAATCTATTATTTGAATTGTGATTTTAATGAATTAACGACTTTGGATGTTTCAAATAATTTGTCATTACAGTACTTTTTTTGTGCAAAAAATAAA
This sequence comes from Flavobacterium succinicans LMG 10402, assembly GCF_000611675.1. GTDB lineage: Bacteria > Bacteroidota > Bacteroidia > Flavobacteriales > Flavobacteriaceae > Flavobacterium > Flavobacterium succinicans. Next base: position 25,170 of record NZ_JATV01000004.1, read on the forward strand.
CTAAAAGATTTGTCTGTTACTAAAAATTTATCCTTAAGTCAATTTGGTTGTGATGGTAATCTTTTGACAAATATAGATGTCTCAAAAAATGTAAATCTTTACTCTTTTACATGTGGAGGAAATCAATTAACAACATTAGATGTATCAAAAAATTTATTATTAGGCTCATTGTATTGTTACTCAAATCAATTAACTAAATTGGATCTCACAAACAATTTATCATTATTTACATTGTTTTGTTACTCAAATCAATTAACGTATTTAAATGTTTCAAGAAACAAAAAACTTGAAATTCTAAATTGTAACGACAACAATTTAACAAACTTAAATATTAAAAATGGTAATAATCTGAAATTTAACTCACAATATACAGACTTTACCAAAAACACAAATTTAACTTGTATTCAGGTAGATGATGTTGAATATTCAAATTCTAATTGGAAATTACTAAAAGACGTAACAGCATTTTATAGCCTAGCCTGTGGAGCCGCTATTGAATTACCTTCAAACAATTTCGTACTTGAGACTAAAGGAGAAAGCTGCTTTAACTCTAATAATGGAGAAATAAACATTACTTCTTCTTCAAATTACACTTTTGAAGCAAAAATAAATACAACTATTTATCCTTTTACAAATAACAGTTTAAAAGTATCCAATCTAGCCCCTGGAACATACACCGTTATAATCACTATTCCTGGTGAAACGTTCGAGCAAATTTTCACTATAGTTATTCCTAAAGGAGCAACTATTACAGGAAAATCAAGTCTATCAGCAGAAAAAGTAGCGGTTGAAATTGCTACAGGAACGGCTCCATATAAGGTTTTCTTGAACGGAGTAGAACAATTTGAGACCAATGCTACTTCTTTTACTGTAGACGCGAAAACAGGCGGTCTATTGGAGGTTAAAACTGCCAAAGCTTGTGAAGGAATTTATGCGAAAGACATTGCAGCATTAACTGGTACAGTTTCCGCTTTCCCAAACCCAACTTCTGGGGCTTTTGAAATAGAAATACCTGCGATCAACAAAGAGGTTAGCATCAGTATTTACTCGTTAGAGGGTCAATTGATCTCTAATAAAATATATGCAGTTGAAAATGGAAAAGTTCAATTGTCACTGGATAATCAACCTGCAGGGATTTATATGACTAAAGTCGAGTTTGACCGTCCTGTTTATGTAAAAATTATTAAAAAATAAAAAATGAAACGTTTAGTATATTTATCAATCGTTAGCCTAATGGTCGCTGCTTGTAGTAGCGGTGGCGGTGACGACAAACCTGAAGTTAAAAACACAGCACCCACAGTACCCGCTTTGGTAGCACCTTCTGATAACAAACTTTGTTTGAACGCCACTGTTGTATTTGAATGGAGTGCTGCAACTGATGCAAATAACGATGTAATCACTTATCAATTACAAGTTGCCAAAGACAATCAGTTTACTCAAATAGTGAAAACCGAGGATGTTCAGGGCTTAAGTAAAAGCATCAGCTTAGAAAAAAATACCGCTTATTATTGGAGACTTAAATCCACAGATAGTAAAGGTCTTTCTAGTGCGTATTCATCCACCTACAAGTTTTATACTTCAGGAGATGCTGTAGTTAACCATCTTCCGTTTGTGCCTGAATTGGTGGCTCCTACCCAAAATGTGGTGTTGAATACTTCAAGTACTATACTAAAATGGAACGCTACTGATGTTGATGCCACTGATGTTTTAACTTATGACATCTATTTTGGAACCACAGCCAATCCTACTACAAAAATCAAGGAAAATAATACTTCAAAATCATTTGATGTTACTTTGGAACCTACTAAGGAATATTTTTGGAAAATAGTTGTTAAAGACAACAAAGGTGGAGAAACTACTGGACAAGTTTGGAAGTTTAAAACCAACTAATCACTAGTTTTATAAAAAAAAGCCCCGTTTTCAATTATATGAAAATGGGGCTTTTTTATGCATATTAAAAGTCTTTTATAAAACCTCTTCACATTTAAAAATCTCTTTTAAACGAACGCCTTTTTCGGTGTGTTGTACCGTAATGATTTCGTTATGGGCATCGTGTTCTAAGAACAAGAAGTGGTTGTGATCTGCGGCGGCGGTGAGTACTTTGTTTTTCTCAGGCATAGTGAGCAACGGGCGCGTGTCGTAGCCCATCACATACGGCAGCGGAATATGGCCAGCTGTTGCTAATAAATCGGCGCAAAAAACGATGGTTTTTCCTTTGTACGAAATAAGTGGTAGCATTTGCTTTTCAGTGTGGCCGTCGGCGTAGAAAATGTCAAAACCCATTTCGGTTGATGCACCAAAATCACCTTCGGGTCGTTGGATAAAATGAAGCTGACCACTTTCTTGCATGGGCAAAATATTTTCGGACAGAAACGATGCTTTTTCACGTGCATTGGGCTGTGTGGCCCATTGCCAATGGTTTTCGTTGGTCCAAAATTTAGCGTTTTTAAAAGCAGGTTCATAACCTGTTCTCTCTTTATTCCACTGAATACTTCCTCCGCAATGATCAAAATGCAAATGGGTCATAAAAACATCGGTAATATCATCGCGATGGAATCCGTGCTTTGCCAAGGAAGCGTCTAATGAATGACTGCCCCAAAGCGAATAATACCCAAAAAACTTTTCGGATTGTTTGTTGCCCATTCCTGTGTCGATCAAAATTAAGCGATTGCCATCTTCGATTAACAAACAACGTGCGGCAATGTCTATCAAATTATTAGCATCGGCGGGGTTGGTTTTGTTCCAAATGGTTTTGGGCACTACGCCAAACATGGCGCCACCGTCGAGTTTAAAATTTCCGGTTTCTATAGCGTATAACTTCATTTTTGATTTTTATTTTATTTCAAAAGTATGATTTATTGTGAAGAAAAATGAAAATTATAAGTTAAGATCGGGATTCGAGTGAGCGTAATGTCGTTAAGATAAGGAATAATCAATAATTTGATTGTTGATTTTTGATTAACAATTTTTGATTGCTGATGGGTAAAACATTGAAAAAACTAGTCTTTTTTATTTATTAGCAAAAAATCTAAAATTGTTAATTTTTAATCTAAAATCTCTTAATTTAAGGACATTACGCGTGAGGGATGGCAGTGGAGCTCTTTTTAGTGAAGGCATTTTTCTTGCCTTTACTAAAAAAGCGGGAACGTACAGCCCGACCCGAAGTTTTTACGTAGGGGCACGCCCAAATAAAAAAAATCCTCGTCTAAATCGCCTCAAACAATTTTCCTGGCAAGGGACGAATGACGCCTTTGAGTTCCATATTGAGTAAGATTCCGGATAACCTGAAAATGGGTAAATCGCAGGCTAGAGCAATGGTATCGAGCATTTCTTTGCCCGATTGTAGTAAGTAATCATAAATTTTTTGCTCTTCGGGAGCTAAAGAAACGAACAATTGTTTTTGGATAGATTTGGTTGGGGTTTGTAGATCCCAATTGAGATGATACACCAAATCGGCTGCGCTGGTGAGTAATTGTGCTTTTTGGGTTTTGATCAACATGTTGCATCCCTGACTGTATTTGTCTGAAACGCGACCGGGAACTGCAAAGACGTCTCTGTTGTAATCGTTGGCCATATTGGCGGTGATTAAAGAACCTCCTTTTTCGGCCGATTCGATGACAATTGTTGCCTCACTCATTCCGGCAACAATACGGTTGCGGCGTACAAAGTTTTCTTTGTCGGGATTGGAGCTGCTCCAAAACTCGGTCAAAAAACCGCCGTTTTGCTCCATTTTGGCCATGTATTTTTTGTGGGTTTTGGGATAAATTTGATTCAAGCCGTGCGCCAAAACGCCAATGGTTTGTAATCCGTGTTCCATAGCCAATTGATGCGCGACAATGTCTACTCCGTAAGCAAAACCACTAACGATAATTGGGTTTAAGGGAGCCAAATCTTCGATGAATTTTTTACAAAACTCGGTTCCAGCGGAAGTAATTTGTCGGGTTCCAACAATGCTGATGATTTTACGGTTGTTCAAATCGATCGAACCTGCGGAGAAGAGCAACAGCGGACTATCGAAACAATGCTTTAATCGTTCGGGATAGGTTTGATCTTGAAAATAAGAAACATTAATATCGTTTTTTTGAATAAAATTAAGCTCGGCTTGCGCTTTGTCATAAATATTTGGCTCTTTTAGATTTTTGAGCAACATGGCTCCCACTCCATCAATGGCCGCCAATTGCTGGGATTTGGCTTGGAGTACTGATTCGGCATCACCAAAATGATGGATTAATTTTTTGGCAACAATGTCACCTACTCCTTCTACACTTTGAAGGGCTAAGAGAGAAAATAAGGCAGTTTCGGTCATGCGATTCTTTTGGTATTTTGGCGTATAAAAATGAAATTGAAAGGACAGTAAACGACCTTAAAAAATAAAAAAACAACCCAAAAAGGATTGATTTATGGCCATTTTAAAGACTTTTTAAGTTCCTGTAAAATGAATAACTATTTGAAAGTGAAAAGTATAAAATAAAAATGAATTTGTTAATAAAAATTGTGAATAAAACTTTGATAACTATTTTCGTTCGTTAACTTTGCGAATATGAAAATCGAACAATACATCGCTCAGCTTTTGTACCGTTACCAATGTGTAGCTGTACCGGGATTTGGTGCTTTTTTAACTGAAACCCAATCCGCACAATTGCAAGAAAGTACTAATTCTTTTTTTCCTCCTAAAAAAATGATTTCGTTCAATGCGAATCTAAAAAACAATGATGGCTTATTGGCACATCATGTGGCTCAGGCTGAAAAAACATCGTATGATTATGCGGTGAGTTTGATTCAGTTTGAAGTATTTAGCTGGCAAAAAAGATTGGAAACACATGGTGTATTATCGTTTAAAAACATTGGAACTTTTCGCTTAAATGGTGACGCAAATTTGGTATTCACTGCCGAAGAAACGAACCAATACTTGACCACGTCTTTCGGGTTGAGTCCGTTTGTATCTCCGATGGTGAAAAGAGAGCTATTTGAAAAAGCGGTGGAAGCCAAAAAGATGATCGAAGAGCCAACACTTAGAACGCTTAAGGTAGAAGACGTAGCTGAAGAGGAAACCAAAGGAACTCGCTACCCATTTTTACGTTATGCAGCTATTTTTGTTTTAGGCTTAGGTATCACCTCAAGTGTAGGCTACAGTATTTATCAAAAAGAAATTGAAAACCAAACTTTATTGGTAGAAACATCTGTACAAAAAAAGGTGCAAAACAAAATTCAAGAAGCTACTTTTTTAATTGAAAGCCCAATTCCTACGGTAACTTTGTCAGTAAATACCACAGCTAAAAAAATAGCGGCTCCTTTGCGTTATCACATTATGGCAGGAGCCTATCGCAGTGAAACAAATGCCAATAAAGAATTGCAAGGCCTTAAAAAATTAGGCTACGAAGCCAAAAGAATTCCAATCAACAAAAATGGGCTTTATCCTGTAGTTTACGGTAGCTATTCAAATTTTGCAGAAGCCAGAAAAGCACAAAAAGAGATTATTGAAGATCACAATCCCGATGCTTGGATTTTGATTCAAACACTATAAAAAACCAAAACCTATTCCGAAACGAATAGGTTTTTTTTATTAGCATCCTTCGCTAAATCAACTCCAAAATAAATCTGGCATAGTACTAAATCACTTTGGTTTAGGAAAATCTCATCCGAGATTATTCTCGCAAAGATCTATAAGTAACTTTGGCTTTATTGATTTAAAGTGGCTTTGTACATGCGTAATTCTTCCCAGCTAAAAGTATCACCATGCTTTTCTTTTAAAGGACCCAAAGTTTCTTCTTGGTATCCAAAAAAAGCATCGGCTAATGCTATTCGCTTCTCCTCTGGGAGCACTTCTTCAATACTAATTTTTTTCTGGCTCAACAATTTGGTTAAATGCAACATTACGGTTTCCTTGGTTACCATTCGCATCAAAGCAATTTCGGTAATGGATTTCTTTTGTAACCACAGTTCGTAAGTTTCCTCAACGGTAGTTTTCTTTTTGGCTTTACCTTTTTTATCTTTGGTAGCATATCGCTCCTTTTCAGGTGATTCTTGTAGTAAATCGCCATGTTTATCCCTATAAGCCGCTTTGATTGTTTCAATTTTCTGAGCTACATAGGTTTTAATTTCAGGAGAAGTCAACTTTTCTTTGGAAATAGGCTCGCCAGCCACTACTGTAGCTAACAAAAGTTGAGCTTTCATGAGCTTCAATACAGCTTTGGTTTGTAGACTTTCTAATTGCGATATTTCGTCAAAAAAACCTTTTGATTTCTTACTATGCTGCGTTTCTTCCAATTTCCAAAGTAAGGCCTCAACTAAGGCGTCCATAGGCTTCCAAAAATAATCAAAAGCGGCATTCAGTCGGAGCTGCACATGATGGAGATCAACCGTTTCGGTGGCGAATATTTTTTGTAATTGAACCATAAATTTAGTCGCAGGATCTACAAGTTGTTCCATAATTTCAGCTTTTTCAATGGCCCAGACGGCATGTTTCGCTTTCGTTGATGAAGTACCTGCATCTTGATAACTAAAACGATGGTTGCGCCATTCTTGGGCTAACTCCTTCCAATCGAATGTGGTACATAGAAATTGTAATATAAAATTTTTGGTTTCAAAATGAAGTGCGGCTTGTAAATAGGGCTCGGTCGCTTTATTTTGAGCATACTCCATCACTTCTTGATCATTAGAAATACCATTCATCCTAAGCGGAGAAAGCAAAATAAGCCCCTCTAACGAACGCAAACGCGAAAGAGCAACATATGCTTGTCCGGGAAGAAAAACTTGCGATACATCGATCGCAGCTTTGTCAAAGGTTAAACCTTGACTCTTGTGAACCGTAATTGCCCAAGCCAACTTGATCGGATATTGTACAAAAGTCCCCAAAACCTCCTCTTCGATTTCTTTCGTCAAAGGATCTACTTTGTAGCGAATATTTTGCCATTCGTACTTTTCGACTTCTATGGTTAGATTTTCTTCCGCAAAATATACACGAATTTCTTTAGTACCCAGGGCAGCTACTACCCCCATTTTACCGTTAAAATACTGTTTTTCGAACGATACATCATTTTTAATAAACATCACTTGTGCTCCGACTTTCAATTCCAATTGCGATTCTAACGGATACATCTTTTCGGGAAAATCACCCGTAATATCTGGATAATAACGATACAACTTTTGAGGTAATTCAGCAAGCGAATCAGTATTGATCGAATCTGCTTTTGCATTGTGCGTGGTCAAACAAATATATCCTTTGTTCGCTTTAAGATCAAAATTAGGTTGTACAAATTGGTTTAAAATCGCTACATCTTCAGTCGTAATTTCATTGTTCCTCAAATGATTCAAAACGGATATAAAACGCTCATCGGTTTGTCTGTAAATATGAGTAAGTTCAATGTACAAAGGCGGATGCTGAACTAAAACCTGCGCATGAAAAAAGAATTTACCCGTATAGTGCGCACGCAAAACACTCCATTCTTGATCGCGAATAACGGGGGGTAATTGTAGTAAATCTCCTATAAATAATATTTGTACACCGCCAAAGGGATTATGATTTTTGCGAACGGTCTGCATCATAAAATCCATAGCATCAAGAACATCCGCTCGCAGCATACTCACTTCATCAATAATCAATAACTCCATATTACGAATTACGGCTTTCTTAAGACCGCCCATTTTAAAATGACGTTGTAAAGTGGCTTTGGTTTCAAATTTTAAGGAATCAGAAAATTGTGGATCAGAATAATCTGGAATAAAAGCCCCAAAAGGCAATTGAAACATGGAGTGAATGGTGACTCCGTTTGCATTTAACGCCGCAATACCTGTGGGTGCAACCACAACGGTATTTTTATGAGTTGTAGCAATAATTTGGCGCAAGAGTGTAGTCTTACCCGTTCCAGCTTTTCCTGTTAGAAAAACAGACCGATTGGTTTGATTGATAAATTGTAACGTATAAAGAGCTTCGGGAGATAAATTTTGCATGGCGTATAACTAAAAATGAAAAAAAAAGATGAATTAATAGGCTAATAGCAATAAAAAAGATAATCAGCGTAAAATTTACGAATTGGAAGATAAAAAAGCAAAAAATAAACCATTACTAAGAGAAATTCAAACAAATTTAAAAAGAATAGGCATTTAAAATTGAATCGCAGCAGTAAACGTGTCACATAATAATAAAAAAGCCTTCATCTTTTCAGATGAAGGCTATATTGCGAATCATTTACGCTTATTTTTTATCGGCTGCTTTTTCTTCTTTTGCAGCTGCTCCAGCTTTGTATTTGTCATTCAAAGCTTTGATGATTTCTTTCGTAATATCAAATTTATCTTCTGCATACAAGATAGATGCGGCATCGCCAGTACCATAGATGTAAGCATAACCTTTTTCTTTACCGTACGCTTTGATAAACTTTTTCACACCACTTACAAGCGAATCCATTTCTTTCCCGCTTTCCATTTGTAATTGTTGAGATAAAGCTTGTTGCGCATAACCTAACTGTTGCTCTCTTTTTTGTAATTCAGCTCCTTTTTTTTGAGCCCATTCTTGACCGTTAGCTTGCGCTTGAGATTGAAAATTAGCAGCCTCTTGTTTGAAACGATTAATTTCAGCTTCTAACTGACGTCCTTTTTCCTGTGCTTGAGTTTTATATTTTGCCTCAAGATCTTTTGCTTCTGTGTATTCTTTCATTAATTCAGAAGTATCCACATAAGCTGTTTTTACTTCTTTTACTTCTGCTTTTTTATCACAAGACACAAATGCAATTGCAAGGGCCAGGATAAGTAATGATTTTTTCATTGGAGATAATTTATTTTAGATGTATTACAAAAATATAAAAAAATAGTTGGTATCAAACTAAAGTTTAAAAAATGGGCAAAATAAGCCAAATCAGTTTTCCTTATAAAACAAAAACAAACCATAAAAATACTCGATTAAAACTGACACACATAGCTTTAAAATGCGGAAATATTTTAAAAAAGAGTACTTCTGATACGTTTTTAAGTAAAAACTAGGCTTAAAATGGCTTAAAATCGATTTTAGCTCTTTTTAAGAACATAAATAAGCGAAGAATACTCCATTGAACGACGCGCTTTCCAATTAGAACGCAAACCAATAAAAAATGCTTTAATATAATTCATTTTTCCTTTTTTGTATTTTTCAGAAAGCAGACTCACATAAAAAGAATCAAATTTCATAGGTAGAACTTTTGTCAAATTGAAATTCTCTTTTTGAAAAAGCAGTTCGATCGCTTTTTTAGAAAAATGCCAAAAGTGAATGGGCACATCGTAGGCCGCCCAAAAATTTTGATAATATTCCGCATCATAAGATTTGAAATTAGGAACCGCTATAATTAAAGTTCCAGAAGGTTTTACTAATCGTTTCAATTCCTTTATCTGAAAATCTAAATCTGGAACATGTTCTAAAACATGCCACATCGTAATACAATCAAAACTATGATCAGGTAAATTGGAAGTTGTTTCCTCAAAAGAAATACCTTTAGTAATGGCAATTTTTTTTGCCTTCTCACTAGGTTCAATTCCTACTGTTTCCCAACCATTATTTTTAGCTACCAATAAAAAATCTCCTGTTCCTGCACCTATATCCAAAAGTTTTCCTTTGGATGGCTGTTCTGAGTTAATTAATTGCAATTTATTTTTCAAAGCAATTCCTTTTACAAAATGATAGGCTTTTTCAAAAAGGCTTCTTTTAGAATCGGTATGCGAAATATAATCTACACTTTCGTAATACTTCCCTAAATTATCTAAACTGGGTTGCGGATGTGTGATGAGCATATCCAAAGATTCATCGTGATACAAATCGAATTGCTCTTGAGAAACCGAATAATCTTGTACGGTTAAAAAATGTTTTTTATTCAAAATTGTCATTGGGGTGTGTTATAAAGTAAAAATTGTTATCCTTTTATCAGATAACAATTCTCGTTGATTTAAAATTAAGTTTCACGTGGAACATATTATGTATCGATTTTTAATCGTATCCCAGAAAAACTAAAAAAATAAACAATAAATTAATTTGTAAAAAAAGAAGAACACTAAACTTAAAAATTATCGACCCATATAAATTAAAAGTACAGAGACATCACTTGGCGAAACACCACTGATACGAGAGGCCTGCGAAATAGTAACGGGACGAATCTTATCTAGTTTTTGACGTGCTTCTATAGACATGGATTTAATTTTTGAGTAATCGAAATTCTCAGGAATCTTTACTTCTTCTAACCTAGTCAGTTTATCAGCATTATTTCTTTCTTTTTCGATATAACCAGAATATTTAACTTGAATCTCGGCTTGCTCTAATATTTCATCGTCTAATTCATTCTCTTCAATATAATGCTTCACCTTTTCGAATTGCAAAATATCATCTAAATCAATTTGAGGACGAGAAAAAACTTTAAACATTTTATCTCCCTGTGTTATCAATGAGGTATCCTTTGCTGCTAAAATAGGATTGGTTTCAGCCACACTAACACTAGTTTCTTTAAAAAAGGCAACCATCTTTTCAGACTCGTTTAATTTCTTTTCCATTCTGCGTAATCGAGATTCAGAAGCCAAACCAATTTCAAAAGATAGTGGGGTCAAACGAAAATCAGCATTATCCTGACGAAGCAAAGTACGATATTCAGCTCTAGAAGTAAACATTCGATAAGGCTCTTCTGTACCTTTAGTAATCAAATCATCGATCAATACTCCAATATACGCTTCATCACGTTTCAAAATAAGAGGTGCTTTGTCGTGTACTTTCAAGTGCGCATTGATACCCGCCATCAATCCTTGAGCAGCTGCTTCCTCATAACCGGTTGTTCCATTAATTTGACCAGCAAAAAACAAACCTTCAACCAATTTAGTTTCAAGCGTATGCTTTAATTGTGTTGGTGGAAAATAATCATACTCGATAGCATACCCCGGACGAAAGAATTTTACATTCTCAAATCCAACTACTGAACGTAACGCTTTGTACTGAATATCTTCAGGCAAAGAAGTTGAAAATCCATTCACATACATTTCACATGTATTCCAACCTTCTGGCTCTACAAACAATTGATGTCTCTCTTTATCAGCAAAGCGATTAATTTTATCTTCAATGGAAGGACAATAGCGAGGACCTAAACTTTTGATACGACCATTAAACATTGGCGAACGATCAAACCCTTCTCTTAATATACTATGCACCTCATTAGAAGTATACGTCATATAACAAGAACGCTGCTGTTTTAACGGAGAGGTTAAATCTGAATATGAAAATTTATGCGGTTTAGCATCTCCTCTTTCTTCATTCATTTTAGAAAAATCCAAAGAACGTCCATCTACTCTAGGAGGCGTTCCTGTTTTCATTCTTCCAGATTCAAAACCAACATTTACTAAATCTTCAGTAATACCATACGCAGCACTCTCCCCTGCTCTACCACCGCCGAATTGTTTTTCACCAATATGAATCAAACCATTCAAAAAAGTACCATTGGTTAAAACTACAGACTTCGAACGAATTTCAACACCAAGAGAAGTTTTAATTCCCTTAATCGCGCCATTCTCAAAAATCAAACCCGAAACCATCTCTTGATAAAAATCCAAATTAGCAGTACCCTCCAACATCATTCTCCATTCTTCAGCAAATCGCATACGATCACTTTGAACCCTTGGCGACCACATCGCAGGACCTTTGGATTTATTCAACATTTTAAATTGAATCGCAGTACGATCAGAAACTATACCTGAGTACCCACCAAGCGCATCAATCTCACGAACAATTTGCCCTTTAGCAATTCCACCCATAGCGGGATTACAAGACATTTGCGCAATGTTCTGCAAACTCATCGTAACCAAAAGCGTCTTCGAACCCAAATTTGCAGCAGCAGCAGCAGCTTCAGAACCGGCATGCCCAGCTCCCACAACAATCACATCATACTCACTTAAAAACATTGTAAAAATTTTAAAAGAATAATATTCTTTGTTAAGTGTTCCACGTGAAACTTATTAAAAAGGTTTCACGTGGAACATGAATAATAAATTAAAGAAAGTCTGGTTTTAATAAAATGTTTCACGTGAAACAAATAAAAAAGACAATAAAAAAATTAAAACATTGTTTCACGTGAAACAATACGAGTGAAAAAATATTTTACTGTTCCACGTGAAACAGCGCTAACTTTTCATCTTCTTTTTTTCTCATTAGTAATTCATCAGCTTCTGATTTATCTTTATAACCACAATAATGAAGAATTCCATGAATAATTACGCGTCTTAATTCGTCCTCAAAAGGAACATTATAATCAACAGCGTTATCTTGAACACGCTCTACAGATATAAAAATATCACCATGAATTTCGTTGCCTAAAGAATAATCGAAACTAATAACATCCGTGAGTGTATCATGATCCAGATACTCTACATTAATTTGGTGAAGATATTCATCATCACAAAATATGTAATTAATATCTCCTTCCGTTTTATTCTCAGAAACAACAACCTGAGAAATCCATTCTGCAATAGCAGTTTCATTCTCTAAAACAAAATCTGATTCGTAATTAAAATCAATCATTTTTATTAAAATATTTTTGAACCTTTTGGTTGAAATTTGGCTGCAAAGGTAGTGATTGTCTGTTTAATATCTCAACACTGTTTAAGTATTGTAACAAACTAGCAGGAAGCGGCTTTGATGTATTGTTGAATGCTTTAGAATTGGATTCAGCTTTACGTTTGGTGTCCTCGCCTTGTTGTTGTAAAGCGGTTACAAGTTTTAATAATTCTTGATTAATAGAAAGTGAACGTTGTAAAACATCATTCTTAAAACCTTTATTCAAAAGTTGTTTTTCAAGTTGTTTCATCTGCTCTAAAACCTTCTGTCCATTTCCAGTTAGACCTTGTTTTGATAACTCATTTTGTAGCGCGTCGCGTAATTCCTTTTGCTCTTTATAAATCTGCATTATCGCTTTAGCATCACCTTCGCCGTCTTGACCTTCATTGCCATTAGCATCCTTTTGACCTTTACTACCAGATTTAGGATCACCCTCACCAGGCTTATTCTCGCGATTCATTTGTTTTTTCATCTTATCACCTAAACCTTTTTGTTTTGAAATAATATCAGGTAATTGCATGCCTTTACCTTGCCCCGGTTTAGGATTCCCACTTTTCATGCCAGATAAATTCATCTGCATATTACTCAATAACTCGCTCAAAAAATCAGCTAACTTATTGGATGATGCAATAGAAAATTGTTGATGTGAAACCCCTTTAGAAATTACACCGTTACCTAATTTATCAATGGCACTATCCAAATTGTATTGCACATTACCTACTTCCTTGGTTATCTCATCTTGAATTTTAGCATTACGCAAAGAGAGCGTGAATAAGGAATCGTCTACATGTTTAAATTGAGTCTTTAAATTTTGTTGCTTTTTTAAGTTAACATTATAACCAAAAGAACCAACTTTAGATATTTTAAATTGCTTCATCACCTCCTCCTGAGAGAAAGAAAAAGACAGTAAATTATCTAAAACTTGGCGTAACATTTTAACGTCTTCTTCTAATTGTTCTTGCTCGTTTTCAGCCATAGATTCTTTTAATTGACTACTTAAAGACTTCAATTCGTTGGCTGCCTTTTTTTGATTCGATTTAGCAGATTGCATTTGTTTTTTATTCAACTGCTCTTTAGCTGACTTCATATCATTTGAAATAGAATTTTCCAAAGGCTGAGTGTTGGGAAGTTCGAGAGGATTTTTTAAAGATTTATTTTCTTTTTTTACATCCTCTAACTGCTCTTGTATATTCTTAAATTCATCAGATAACTTATCCTGCTGTTCCACTGCGTTCGGAGAAGGTGAATCGGATAATTTTTGCTGTTCCTGAGAAAGCTTCTCTAATTTATCTGCAATTTGGTTGGTTTTCTTATCGACATAATACCGTTTTGTTAACTCGACTAATTGCTCCAAAGTTTTAACTTGATTGCTACTGGATTGTTTGAATTGTTGTAGTTTTTCTTGAAACTCTTCATTGTTTAATTTATCATTAAGTTGGTTTAATTCGTCTAATAACTTCTTGTTTTTATCAATAGATTCAGTAGCTTTCTCAAGACGTTTTTCAAGAATAGCTTTCGTTTCATCTTTGGTTTCTGTCGACTCTTTTTGTAGATTATCTTTAATTTTTTCAGCAAAAGATTTCATTAAATCATCTTGTTGCTTTTGTCTTTGAATAAAATCTTGAGCTAATTTTTGCTCTTTAAATTCAAAATCTTTCTTCTCTTTTCCAAGCTTTTTTAGCTTCTCTAAATCTGAAAACTGTTTACTTTGTTGTTCTAAAGTTTTATCCAAACTATTTAAATTTGAATTTTGTTGTTCAAAAATGGCATCTTGTTGTTCCGTTTTCGAATCAATATGATTAGAAAAAACTATTGAACGAGTACTCTTAAAATTATGCAAGGCATCATTATCAAATACTTCAAAATAGAAATCATAATCAACACCCTCCTCCACTGGAAGATTAGAAGGAAATGAAAAAACAAATTGATCAAATACACCATGGTTACTATTTAATGTTCCACGTTTAGCAAACTGAGGTTTACCCTTTTCGTAGTATACTATTTGAAGCTTAGAAATACCATAATCATCATTAATCTTACCTACCAAATGGTTGCTTTGTTGCTTTACCTCTGCAGGAATATCGATCAATTCTATACTTGGATACTGATCTTTGACAACAACGAGTTGATAAGTGAGTTTTTCAAAGTTTTTAATGCTAGAATTAGAGGTAATAACTTGATAATCTGTATTTTGATTGAATATTTTACTAAAATTAAATGATTGATCTGTAGCAACAAACGGATAAGACTCCTTCCCTATCATAAACGAAATGAAATCAGTTGCATTACCAACAATTTTCCAAGAAATTTTGGTGCCTTCAGGAATAATTGCATTTCCAGTGCCCTAAACAACCTCACGCTTTCGACTAAGATAATTAGGGAAATCCATCACCATTTCAAAACTAGCAATAGAAGGTACTGCTATAACATTCAATTCATAATCTTTAGTAATAACAGCATTAGATTCTAAATGGAAAATTAAATTTTCACTCGTATTTGTAAAATTAAATTGAAACACACCAGGTGAAATAGCCTCCATAAAATAACTTTCGTTACCAATGTAAATTAATACATTTTCAGGCACAACGTTACCAACGGCTTTGACTTGCAATAGAAATTTTTTATTTTCTTGAACAGATAAACTACTATTTTGAATCACTAATTCAAATGGCGCTGGTTTAACAAAAGTAGCATTATAGTGTATCACACGATTGAAACTTTGTGAAATAATAGCCGTATTACCGGAGACATAAAAAAGTAAAATGAAAAATAAAGGAATCAAAGCAATAGGAAGAAATCGCTTATTTTTCTTAAAATTAATCGCATTACTAAAAGGAATCATTACAAAAGATTGTGACTTCTGCTCAATAGAGGCAACTAATAATTCAGAAGAAATAGTAGAAGGTTGAGCCAATTGAAGAAAATTAAGCAACTTATCCCCTACTTCTGGAAAATGATTTCCAATAATTTGAGCAGCTTGCTCGTAAGAAATACCCTTTTTAAGTTTGACAATTTTAAATATTGGAAAAGCAATAAATCGAACCAATAAAAACAATTCTACAAAAATAAACGTCCAAAATAAAAAAGTACGTGCCGCAGGTTGAAGCCACAGAAAATATTCAATAAATAAGGTAAATAAAAAATACAGTAGACCAAAACCCATAAAAAGTAAACTTCCACGAACTAATTCATTGGTATAAAATTTACGAGTAAAAGCCTCTAACTTTTGATATATAATGATACGAGATTCCAAGAGATAAAATATTTAAAATATAACCTATAAAATTACGATAATATCCAATTCAAAAACATAAAAAAAAGGCATAAAAGAGCACCACTAAAAGAAGAAAAAAACATTACGAAGGCTAAAATCGTATATTTGTAAAAAAATAAAAAAGATGTCAAGACCCGTAAGAGTGCGATTTGCACCAAGTCCAACAGGACCTTTACATATAGGCGGAGTAAGAACCGCACTATTTAATTATTTGTTTGCCAAAAAAAACAAAGGTACTTTCTACTTAAGAATTGAAGACACGGATCAAAATAGATTTGTACCAGGTGCAGAAGAATACATACTAGAAGCACTAGAATGGCTAGGCATAGCACCAGATGAAACCGTTGGAAAAAATGAAAAATTTGGCCCTTACAAACAAAGCGAAAGAAAAGAATTGTACCAACAATATGCTGATATTCTAATCAATTCTGGGAATGCTTACTATGCCTTTGATAGCGCAGATGATCTAGATAAAGTTAGAAAAGAATGTGAAGAACAAGGAAAAACATTCATATACAATCATACTAATAGAACACAACTTAACAATTCATTAGTTTTAACTGAAGAAGAAACCAAAGCAAAACTAGCCTCAGGTGCTGATTATGTAATACGCTTCAAAACTCCTACAGACGAAACTTTACACTTAAAAGACATCATTCGTGGCGATGTAAAATTTGAAACCAATCTACTAGATGATAAAGTATTATTCAAAAGTGATGGTATGCCAACCTATCATTTAGCCAACATAGTCGATGATCATTTAATGGAAACTTCTCATGTAATCCGTGGTGAAGAATGGTTACCCTCCATGCCACTACACGTATTATTATATCGTGCTTTTGGTTGGGAAGCTCCTGAATTTGCACATTTACCACTAATTTTAAAGCCTATTGGAAACGGAAAACTTTCCAAAAGAGATGGAGACAAACTAGGTTTCCCTGTTTTTCCTTTAGAATGGACTACAGCAGAAGGTACATCCTCTGGTTACAGAGAAAAAGGCTTTTCCCCCGAAGCTGTTGTTAACTTCTTAGCGCTATTAGGATGGAATGATGGAACAGAAAAAGAATTGTTTTCATTAGAAGAATTAGCTGAAAGTTTTGACTTAAAAAGAGTACATAAAGCTGGAGCTAAGTTTGATCCAGAAAAAAATAAATGGTTCAATCACCAGTATTTAATCCACAAATCAGATGCAGATTTAGCACAAGAATTTAAATTAATTGTCGCTGAGAAAACCGGAGCAATAGAAAACCTAGCAATAGAAAAGCTTACTAAAATTGTTTCTTTAATTAAAGAACGTGCCAATTTTGTATCAGAATTTTGGGAACTATCCGACTATTTCTTCGAAGCTCCTACAAATTATGAAGAAAAAGCAAAGAAAAATTGGAAGGAAGAAACACCAGTATTGATGCAAGAATTAATCACAATACTAGAAGGAATAGATGATTTTACTTCATTACATATTGAAACATTAGTGAAAGATTGGATGACGAAAAATGAAATTGGAATGGGTAAAATTATGCAACCGTTTCGATTGAGTTTAGTTGGTGCTCTCAAAGGCCCTCACCTTTTCGATATTGTAGAACTCATTGGAAAACAAGAAACGATCACAAGACTACAGAAAGCAATAAACACATTGTAAATAAAAGCCCTCCACTTGGAGGGTTTTTTGTTTAGTTAAGACAGTAAAGTACATAAAAATTCAGCAATATAATGAAAGAGAAAAATTAAAACCAACAATCAAAAAAAATGATTAAAGTAATCCAATAAAGTATTAACAAAACAATAACTACATCAATTGTAACATTAAAATATATGACACGTATAAGTAGTAACGAATCTTAAAACAAAAATTATGGACGTATTTTTAATTATTACTTTAGTCTTCGGACTGTTTATTTTTCTTTCTTCCTTCTTTACAGTGAAGCAACAAACAAGCATTATTGTAGAACGTTTTGGTAGATTTCACAGTATTAGACAATCTGGACTTCAACTAAAAATTCCATTAATTGACAGAATTGCAGGACGTGTAAATTTGAAAATCCAACAATTAGATGTTATTATCGAAACCAAAACTAAAGATAACGTCTTTGTGAAACTAAAAGTATCTGTGCAATTTATGGTGGTGAAGGAAACAGTATATGATGCCTTTTACAAATTAGAATTTCCACACGATCAAATTACTTCCTATGTATTTGATGTTGTTCGAGCAGAGGTACCAAAATTAATTTTAGATGATGTTTTTGAGAGAAAAGATGATATCGCTATCGCGGTAAAAAGAGAATTGAACGAAGCTATGACCACCTATGGCTACACCATTATCAATACCTTAGTTACTGACATAGATCCAGATATTCAAGTAAAAAATGCAATGAATAGAATCAATGCTGCCGATAGAGAGAAAACAGTGGCAGAATTTGAAGCAGAGGCCTCAAGAATTAGAATTGTAGCCAAAGCCAAAGCAGAAGCAGAAAGTAAACGTTTACAAGGTCAAGGTATAGCAGATCAAAGAAGAGAAATTGCAAGAGGATTGGTAGAAAGTGTAGATGTATTGAATAAAGTAGGTATCAATTCACAAGAAGCTTCAGCATTAATCGTTGTAACACAACATTATGATACACTACAGGCCATTGGTGCGGATACTAATTCCAATTTAATATTGTTACCCAACTCACCGCAAGCAGGCAGCGATATGTTAAACAATATGGTAGCATCCTTCTCTGCTTCTAACCAAGTGGGAGAAATGATGAAGAAAACAGAACGTAAAAAAGTAAAAAAAGACAATAACAAAACAATTGAACTACCAGATATCAATGAAGAGACAACATAAGAATAACAATAAAAAAGAGGCTATAAGCCTCTTTTTTTATTAATAATCCAACCTAAAATGTACGGTATTGCTGCTTGCAATAATTGCACATAATTATTGGAAAGGGTTTCTTTAAAAGATCCTAAATAACTATTTATTATATTTTTAGGCTCAAAACTCTCCCTTGTTTTTTGAAAACTTAAGACTACTTTTTGATAGTGAATTTCTTTTTGCAATTTTAAAATTTCCAAATCCCTTTCAATCTCTGCATAAGAGGCATATTTTTTTGCTTCCATAAATTAATCGTTAAAAAAGATTTCTGAAAATTTCTCTAAAATAGGTCCTTCGACGATTTTATCTTTAATCATAAACAAACCGAGTGTAACAGCAAGGTACAAACCTCCTACCACTAAAAAACCTAAAGCATTACTATTGAAATAATTTCCTAGAGCCAAAGCGGCAGCAACAGAACAAAATAACAACACCATAGCAAAGCAAAGTAAAATCATAGCAAATTTCAAAATCATAGTACTAGATTTCATCGCAACTTTGAATCCCCAAAGTTTGTAATAAGCAAGATTACTCTCTATATAGGCTTGCAGTTGTTCTTGAACATCATCTGTTTTATCTTTAAGTTCGTCTAAAGCCATAGTAAAAGTTATTTTTGAAATTTAGCATTTTTCAATTTTAGTGCAGCTAACTTTTCTTCTAAGAAAGAAATAACATCCTCAGTTTTATGACTAGCGTTCGAAACTAAATTATCTAAACTTTGTTCTAAATCATCTTTGGTTAAATATACTTTTTCAACCAACTTATCAGAAACCTCATAAAGTGCTTCATTTAAATTATCTGACGCCTCCTCTACTCCTTTTCTAATTTTTCTTCTAGTATTGCTTCCTTTATCTGGTGCAAATAAAATTCCAATACCAGCTCCAATCGCTGCTCCAGTTATAAGCGCTAAAATAGTATTACCTGTATTACTTGACATATTTTATGAAAATTTAAAGTTACTATGAATAAAGATACAACTTTATTAACAATGTAAAGTTAACAACCTAAAAAACTAATAAAAATAAGAGTGAAATTAAAAATAAGAGCCATAGATAAACGAAAAAAATAAAAAGGTAAATTGAGTCGTAAAAAATAAATAAATGGCTTAAATATAATTTATGAAAGTCAATTTTAATATAAATCAATTATAAAAAATATAAATAAAATAGAAAAAAACTATAATAAAAAAGCATCCTTTTTAAGGATGCTTTTGATAATAAAAATCTATACAATTGAACAACTACAACTGAGAGTTAAAAATCGGCAAATGAATCGTGTCATGCTGTAAATTTTCTTTCACCACTTGTTGTACAAAACTCAATTGGCTTTTTAAAGACATCGTGTATAATTTTTGTAACACTTCTGATTCAAAATCTGAAAATGAAACTAGATTAGAATGTTTCAAAATCAAATTAGAAAATAATAAAGCATTATTATCATTTTTGATGTTTTTAATAACAGTTTGTATCAATAAACTATAATTAGCAATACTTTCAATATTATTCACAATTGAATTTAAAATGGTCTCAGCATTATTTTGGTCTTTTTCTTTGACAAATTTATTGATCTCCTTTTGGGTATTCATTAAAAGATTGGCCTCTTTTTTATCTTTTTCTTCCCAAGCATCTTTAAGACCAACTGTTTTATTAAAGACTAATTTTGAAGAAGTTGTATCTTTATCAGTTGTAAAATAACCCAATCTTTGAAACTGAAAATGTGTTCCAGATACTGTACCAGCTAAACTTGGCTCTACAAAACCAGTAACAATTTGCAAAGAGGATGGATTCTTAAAATCTAAAAAACTCTTTTCTTTATGACTATCAGGAGCTTCATCTGTAAACAATCGATCGTACAAACGTACTTCAGCTTCTAAAGCATGCGCAATAGCTACCCAATGCAAGGTACCCGCTACTTTACGTTTACTCGCTTCGCTCCCACTTCCACTCAATGAATCTGTATCATATGTTGCATGAATTTCAAGAATAGCACCCTCAGCATCTTTGATAACAGACTCTCCTTTAATGATATAACCATTTTTTAAACGGACCTCGTTTCCAATACTCAATCTGAAAAATTTAGCTGGAGCTACTTCAAGAAAGTCTTCTTTTTCTATATATAATTCACGAGCAAATGGAACTTTTCTATAACCTGCAGTCTCATCTTCTTGATTATTTTCGGCATCTAACCACTCTACTTTATCTTCAGGATAATTAGTAATAACCAATTTGACAGGATCTAAAACAGCCATTACACGATGCGCTTTCTTATTCAAATCTTCGCGTAAACAAAAATCTAAAAGGGAAACATCAATAATATTTTCACGTTTCGCTACACCAATGGTCTCACAAAATTTACGGATGGCAGCGGCGGTGTAGCCTCTTCTTCGTAAACCTGAAATTGTAGGCATTCGAGGATCATCCCAACCATTAACCACTTTATCTTGAACCAATTGCAATAATTTTCGTTTGCTCATAACGGTATAATTCAAGTTCAATCGAGCAAATTCGTATTGACGAGGACGTACTTTTTCAGCATCATAAATTTGATCCAAAAACCAGTCATACAACTCGCGGTGCATCACAAATTCAAGGGTACAAATAGAGTGAGAAATTTGTTCTAAATAATCACTTTCACCATGTGCATAATCATACATCGGATAAATATTCCAATCGTTTCCAGTACGATGATGATGACGGTGTAAGATTCTATACATCAACGGATCTCGCATCAACATATTAGTGGAAGCCATATCAATTTTAGCACGTAAAACATGACTTCCTTCAGGAAAATCACCATTTTTCATTCCTTCAAACAAGGCTAGATTTTCTTCAATAGAACGATTTCTATATGGACCATCTACTCCTGGTTGTGTAGGCGTTCCTTTTTGAGCAGCCATATCTTCAGAAGATTGACTATCTACATAGGCTTTCCCTTTTTTAATTAACAAAATAGCCCAATCATACAATTGTTGAAAATAATCAGAAGAATACACTTCTTCGGACCAATTAAAACCTAACCATTGTACATCTTCCTTGATTGCATCGACATATTCTTGCTCTTCTTTAGCAGGATTCGTGTCGTCAAAACGAAGATTTACAGGTGCATTGTATTTTAAACCCAAACCAAAATTTAGACAAATGGATTTGGCATGACCAATATGCAAATAACCGTTAGGTTCTGGTGGAAAACGAAAACGTAACTGCTCCTTTGGAAAACCATTCGCAATACTATCTTCTATAATTTGTTCAATAAAATGAAGGGATTTTTCTTCTAATGCCATTGTTGAGTAATTTGAAAAGCAAAGATAGAAAATTAGATTAGAGTTAACAGCCCTAGCGAATACACTTCATCTAAAATATGCTTATTTTTGTATCAATATTAATCTTAAAGAGATAAGAATCTATTCTAGTTAAGAATGATTTTTACATCATCGTCACATCAATACTACCCAATAAAAATACAACAAATGAGTAAAATTAGATTAAAAAATATACGTACCTACTCCTATCATGGCTGTTTAATTGAGGAAGGAAAAATAGGTTCAGACTATTTGGTAAACTTAGAAATAGACTGTGATTTATCAACATCAGCGTTATCAGATGAATTAAAAGATACGGTTGATTATGTACTTTTAAACAAAATTGTAGAGGAAGAAATGGCCATTCGCTCCAAATTATTAGAACATGTGGCTAACAGAATTATAAATCGTGCTTTATTAGAAGCACCAAGTATTACAAAAGTAGCAGTAGAAGTTTCTAAAATTAACCCTCCTATTGGTGGTGATGTAGAACAAGTTACTATCATTATGAGTAAATCTCGATCTTAGTTTACATTTCAATACAAACTGGCATCTACCAAAGAACCGCTAAATATGTATTAATTTAAACCATGAAATTTGAATTTTAGAAATTTTATACTACATTTGCAATCCGTTTAAACAATGGCGTCGTGGCCGAGCGGCTAGGCTGGGCTCTGCAAAAGCTCCTACTCCGGTTCGAATCCGGACGATGCCTCTGAAACCTTCA
Source organism: Flavobacterium succinicans LMG 10402 (assembly GCF_000611675.1). Classification (GTDB taxonomy): domain Bacteria; phylum Bacteroidota; class Bacteroidia; order Flavobacteriales; family Flavobacteriaceae; genus Flavobacterium; species Flavobacterium succinicans. The sequence goes on from NZ_JATV01000004.1 coordinate 47,876, forward strand.
AGGAAACTTGGAGGTTTTTTTATGGTTAATTTTTAGGAAAAATTAAATAAAGAAAAAGTTCGAATCCGAACTATAACTCTGAAAACTTCAAGCAAACTTGGAGTTTTTTCATGGTTAATTTTTAAGAAAAATCAGATAAAGAAAGTGTTCTAATCCGGACCATGACTCAAAAGAGATGCATAAATGTATCTCTTTTTTTATAATTATTGTAACTATTCAGCTTGTCTTACTTTCAATTGCCTCCAGCTTTAGCTGGAGTTATGATGGGGATTTATTGCATTGGCTTTAGCAAAATAAAAACAACAAATTTTGGCTAAAGCCTTTAAAAATTTCAAATATCATTTCTCCAACTAAAGTTGGAGGCAAGTAATGTCAAAAAATACCTGATTAGTTACTCATTATTTTAAAAAATATGATCATCAAGAATACTAAATAAAGTGTAGTCTTAAACAAAAAAGCTTCTGAAATTCAGAAGCTTTTATCATTTATATTAAGAGCAATATCTTCTACTCTATCTTTTCTAAGGCATTTTTTACCATTTCTTTTTTGCCTGGAAAAACACCTTGTGCTATTAAAACAATTCCAAAAATCATTAAAACTACAGCAATTCCTTTTTTAATTTTATGAATGTTAGTAGGTGTCATTTTTGATTTTAATTTTTTTGCCAAAACGATTTTAATACAATCAATTAACAAATATGAAACGATAACTGATGTAAAAAAAGTAAGCATTCTAGACGTTTGCATGTCCATTTTTGGACCAACAGAAATGATAACTGCCAACCAAAATCCTAAAACACCAATATTGATAATATTCAAGAAAAAACCTTTCATAAATAAACTTCCGTAGTTCTTCTTGAGGATTTCATCTTCCAATATTTCTTCTGGAGATTTCTCGGTATTTCGCAATTTTATAAAAGAAATGATACCGTATGCCAACATCACAATTCCACCGAAAATAAACAAGGAAGGTTCATCTTTAAGACTCGTTATCAAACGATAACTTCCCAAATAAGCGATAGCAATAAAAACAATATCGCCAAAAATAACACCTAAATCAAATACCATTGCAGCTCTAAATCCTTTACTAATACTAGTTTCTAGTAAAATAAAGAACACAGGGCCAATCATAAAACTTAAAAAAATTCCCCAAGGAATTCCAGCTAAAATATCATTAATCATTTAATAGTGTATAGTAATTAGTGAATAGTAATTAGTGAATAGCTAAAAGTCTAGTTAAGTTACTTTTCTATTATAGTTCCACCAAGGATGGTTTCTTGATTGATTTGTTTGGGTTTACCATAAATATAAATAGAGCCTCCAGCCTTCACTTTTGCATCTACTAAGGTCGTAGCATGTATTTCAGCTTTTCCTCCCGCAGAAACGTTTATTGTAGCTTGATCGCTTATTAAATCCATACCTTCTAAGATACCACCTGACGCAATGGTAACCGCCTGACTTTTGGTTGTACCTCTAAGGTCTAATATTCCACCTGAAACGGCTCTTATAGTCGCTTTTTCGGTATCTAATTCCACTTTGATGGTAGCACCTTCTTTAGTATTTAGTGTCAAAAGCGTTTGTTTGAATTGAAAATCACAAGAAACATAACTGCCTTCACTGGCATCTATACTTTCAATTTTCTTGAAATGTAGTTCGATTTTAATATCGTTTCCGGCCATTAATTTAGGAAAAGGCATTCTTAATTTTAATTGACCATTATTGTTAATAACCTCTACTTCGCTGGCTCTTGTGCCCGAAATACTGACTTTAGTTTCAGCAGCTGGAATCAACTTAACAGTTAGTTTATCAAATATTTTCACACTGTCAAAATCTCCGATATTCTTAGTTATTTGGGCTTGTACAACACTAGTTATTAGTAATGTAATCAATGCAATGTATTTTTTCATTTTTCTTCTAATTGTTTCTTTTTACAAAATTAAAATCCAATTGTTTTTTAACTAAATCGGCATTTTTAACTTTTACATAAATCTCGTCTCCTAATTGTAATAAATCATGTGAAGTCGCGCCAACTAAGGCATATTGCTTTTCATCGAAAGTATAATAATCCTCTTTAATATCACGAATTCGGACCATACCTTCACATTTGTTCTCGATGATTTCAACATAAATTCCCCATTCGGTTACTCCCGAAATGACACCCAAAAACTCTTGATCTTGATGGTTTTGCATGTATTTCACCTGCATGTATTTGATGGAATCGCGTTCAGCATTGGTAGCCAAACCTTCCATGGTTGATGAATGTAAACATTTGGTTTCATACGTTTCTTCATCAGCTGATTTTCCTCCATCTAAATAAAACTGTAACAATCTATGCACCATTACATCGGGATACCTACGAATCGGTGAAGTAAAATGAGAATAATAATCAAAAGCTAATCCGTAATGACCAATATTATCGGTTGAATATTTGGCTTTACTCATTGAACGAATGGCTAAAGTATCAATCAAATTTTGTTCTTTTTTACCACTCACCTCCTCCATCAAAGCATTCAATGATTTGGAGATATCACCTTTGTTTCTAAAGTCAATTTTGTATCCAAATTTAGCAATCACATTTTGCATGGCAATTAGCTTATCTTCATTGGGTTCATCGTGAATTCTGTAGATAAACGTTTTCTTTTGTTTCCCAATATATTCCGCTACTTTTCTGTTGGCCAAAAGCATGAATTCTTCAATCAAATGATTGGCATCTTTGGCTATTTTGAAGTACACGCCTTCAGGTTCTCCTTCTTGATCTAAATTGAATTTTACTTCTACTTTATCAAAAGAAATAGCCCCTTCATTCATTCTATTTCTTCTTAAAATTTTGGCTAATTCATCCATTTTAAGAGTAGCTTCTACAATTTCGTCAGCCACCACATAGCTACTTCCTGTGATTGAAGTTTCTATTGGAATCGTATTGTCTTTGGTTTCAATGATGTATTGTGCTTCTTCATACGCAAAACGTTGGTCCGAAAAAATAACTGTTCTTCCAAACCATTGGTTCACAACTTTGGCTTTGGCATCCAATTCAAAAATAGCCGAAAAGGTATATTTCTCTTCTTGAGGACGTAACGAACAAGCGAAATTTGATAAAACCTCAGGTAACATTGGCACTACCCTATCTACCAAATATACCGAAGTGGCGCGTTGATAGGCTTCATCATCAAGTATGGTTCCTTCTTCTAGATAATACGAAACATCAGCAATGTGAACCCCTATTTCGAAATTACCATTCTCTAATTTTTTGAAAGACAAGGCATCATCAAAATCTTTGGCATCTTTTGGATCAATAGTAAAAGTCAGCGTATCTCGCATATCGCGACGTTTCGCAATTTCACTTTCTTGAATCGTAGTATCAATTTTTTGAGCAAAGGTTTCAACTTCTATTGGAAACTCAGAAGGCAAACCATATTCGGCCAAAATAGCGTGAATTTCTGTATCGTGTTCTCCTGGTTTACCGAGTACTTTTTCAACTCTACCAAAAGGACTATCCGCTCTTTTAGGCCAATCTTCGATGTGAACCAAAACGACATCTCCTTGCTCTGCCTCTCCTATTTTATCTTTTGGAATAAAAATATCCGTGTACATTTTTGGATTGGCGGTCGATACAAAAGCAAAATTCTTTTGAATGTCAATGACACCTACAAAATCAGTTTTGGCTCTTTCGACTACTTCAATGACTTCGCCTTCAGGACGTTTTCCTTTTCTTCGATTATAGACATAGACTTTTACTTTGTCTTTGTCTAAGGCACGATTCAAATTATTGGTTGGAATAAAAACGTCTTCTTCAAAATCAGGACAAATAAAATAAGCCGTCTTACGACCGGTCATATCTATCGTTCCTTCGTAATAATCCTGACTTATGGCTTTGACCAAATAACTTCCTGGTTCTGATTCTATGATTTTTTTGGAAGCTGCTAATAGTTTCAAATCCTTAATGATTTGATTTCTACTTTGCGTATCATCAAGTGCTAGCTTTGCCCCTATTTGTTTATAATTAAAACCCTTATTAGGATTTTGTGCCAATATTTTTAAAATTTTATCGCTAAAATCTTTTTCTTTTTTGATTGGCTTTCTCAGTCTTTTACGCATATATCTTTTCTAATAAAGTCTAAAATTACAAAATAGTAACGGTTAAACACGAATGCCCTTTCGTTTTAAATTAAATATAACGTATTCTTAATTTCTATATCTTTATACAAATAACTGTTATGCAAGATTTTAAGACTATTGCGGTATTCAATTATCCACATGAAATTGTGGTTTTACGTCACATTTTAGAGCTTGAAAAAATTCCCTTTTTTTTCGAAAATGAAACCATGCTATCGGTTGCTCCTTTTTATACCCATGCCATTGGCGGCATCCAACTCAAAGTCCACCCAAACGATTTTGAAGCAGTACAACTAATCTTGAATGATCTCAATACTCATTTAAAAATTGTCTGATTCGATTTTATCTTACTTTTCAAAAATCAAAGTTGTCAACATTCATTTAAATAATAAAAAAGAAAAATTTAAAATTAAATATTTTTTGATGGTTATTATAGCGTGTTAATAATGGCAATAATTTTTTGTAAAAAATAGAAATTATGAAGTTAATTGAACTTATATGGAGTTATTAACAATGATTTTTAATACTAAAGCTTTGTAAAAGAGGTGTTTTTAATATTTAATTAACAATCGTTGATAATCTATTTTATATTGCATTTGTAAAAAAGTTTTTTGTTTTTCAATGTTAACAACTCTATTACGACTATTGATAACTATTCTAAAAATTCAACAAACTTTTCTTGTGTAATTCGATCCCATTTTGGATTACAATTTTTTTCGAAGGAAACTAAAAAAACTTCTAATTTTCTTTCTCAACTTATCAACAATATTTGTTAATTTAAAGTTAACTGAATATCAACTAATTACGTTTTGCTATTAACAATGTAAAAAATTAACATTTGTAATGAAATAAATGTGCTGATTTTAAGTATTTTATAAAAATGTAAAAATCGTATATTTTAGTTAAAATATTCTATGTGAGGCGGTTACTGAGTATCTTTTTTTAGAAGGTTTTGATCCCGTTATTTCGTTTTTTATGATGTCTTTATTATTGTATGTTGATGGAAACGCAATAGAAAATTTAATAAAAATAAACAGTCGGTAGGGTTTAGAAGATTAAAGAGTTTATAATATTCTTATTTACTGTATGATTTTTTGTGTTGATTTGGTCAATCTTGCTTTTATTAGATTGGTTTATTTACTTTAAAAGTTATACTTTTTTACTGCTGGTAAAAGCAAAATTTATAAACATAACTCAATTACTTTAGTTAAATTTGTTGCCTCACAACTTAATACAATAACTAATGAAAATTTCTATCGGTAACGATCACGCAGGACCAGATTATAAAAAAGCAATTGTTCAGTATTTAGAAGCTAAAGGACATGTAGTAACTAATTATGGTACAGATACAGAAGCTTCTGTTGATTATCCAGACTTTGGTCATCCTGTTGCTACAGATGTTGAAAATGGTGCAGCCGATTTTGGGATTGTAATCTGCGGAAGTGGTAACGGTATAGCTATGACGGTTAATAAACACGCTGGAGTAAGAGCAGGTCTTTGTTGGACCAAAGAAATTGCCTATTTAACCCGTTTACATAATGATGCTAATGTGTTGAGTATTCCAGCACGTTTTACTTCTATTCAACAAGCGGTAGAAATTGTAGAGACTTTTTTAACCACTGATTTTGAGGGTGGAAGACACCAGAATAGAGTGATTAAAATTGCTTGTCAATAAAAATTTTTTCGAGGTGCTTCGCACCAGTTGATATAAAAAAACCGCTTAGTAATTAAATAAACTAAGCGGTTTTTTTTTACATGCTATTTTTGAAGTATTTCAAACAATACTTTTAGTTTGAGGTGTTCTGTGTACTGTTTTTTTTGTGATGCTATCTGTTTTTTAATGCTTTCAATTCTGTTTTCTGTTATAGGATGTGTACTCAAAAATTCGGGTATTTCAATGCCGTGTTCTTTTTGTAAACGTTGAAATAAAGTAACCATTCCTTTTGGGTTGACCTGATTTTGCGTAACAATTCGAAAACCTTCTTCATCCGCTTCTCGCTCAAAAGTTCTTGAAAAAGATAGTGATTGCAGCGTATTGACATTGTCACCAATAACAGCCATAACGCCATTCACATCACCTAAAATAGTTGAAATAAATAGATAACCCGAAAGGTTTCGACACAGCATTTTCATTGCATGACGTTGGTTGACGTGCGCCGTTTCATGTCCAATTAATGCTACTAATTCATCATAACTTTTCATTTCGTTCAAAATACCGGTATACACTACAATAGTACCATCGGGTAGGGCATAGGCATTCATGATTTCTGAATCGATGACTTTGAATTTTAGTTTCTTTCTATTATTGAGTTGTAAACAGGCAGCAAAATCATTGAGTGCTTTCGTTTTTTCTATTTGTGGTTTTCCAAATATAGATTGTTCATCTATAAAATTTTCACCCAAGGTATCATCATAATCTTCTGGAATAAGGACTACCGATTTTTCAGCAACCCAAGGCAAAACATACAAATACGTCAAACCAATGGTTGTTATTAAGAAAAGAGCTAATAGGATATGAAATTTTAGTGGTTTTTGTACTAAAGTTTGATACCAATTGATCAAGCCTTTTTCTTTTCTGTACTGATGAATAGCAGTGATTAATACTTGATCCGTTACTTTAATGAGTTGAATGGGATCATCTCCGTGTTGTAAAAGTAGGGTGGTACCTCTATTTTCAAATTGAATGGTATTGATGAGCCACGTCGTCGTGTTTATACTTTTAGTTAAAGAGAAATCGATTACAACTTCAGTATTCTTCAACTCTGTTTGAAAGATAATATGTCCTTTTACTGCCTCAAAAAACAGCTCAACTGTAGTTGGTACAGCTGAGCGTCCATCATAAAATATACCTTTAGAAGTGATGCTCATTTTTTTAAATAATAAATCCTAAATCTAAGAAATCACTAAGATCTTCACCCGTAGCATCTTTGAAATTTTCTTCGGTTTGCACTAGGGTATCCAAGTCAATATCGCCTTCTATTTCTATGTGATCAAATACATACTTTAACGTTCTTGTGGCTACCCATGCATAGCCAAAACCTAAAGTAAAAAGTATGATTAATACATTGGTGATTCCTAAAGTTAAGAAATCTCCGCCAGTAGCTGTGGAGGTTAACTGCAATTCTTTATCTTCTTGATGAAGGCTAATATTAGAAACATAATAATCAAACAATTCTTTTTGCCACCAAAAGAAATAAATACCAAAAGTAATAGCCGTCAAGAAATAGCCTTTAAAGAAAATCAAAATATAATCATCACCATTACCGGCATAATTAAATTCAGCATCTCCAAAACGAATATTTCCTATTACATATCTTCTCATATTCATAGACATCCAAAAAGTATAAATTCCAAAGGTGATTATGGTGAAAAATATCCATTTAAAGAAGCTAAGGGTAAACTCCTTACGATCGCCTCTATAACCAAATCGAATCCCTCTCCAAGAAGTTCTAGACATTCTATAACGATAGGAACCATGAATGGCTAATGGCATAAGTGCTAAAAAGCCCAAGTAAAAAAGAATAATACCTACAGCAGGAAGTTCAAGGAATATAAATAAATAAACTATACCAAATAAAGAGATAAACAGAAGTATGGCTTTGATAAAACCTTTAAACATTTCTCTTCCAGTACCGTGAAAGGCAAAGGAATCGCCATTAAGCTGTGTTTCGCCATAAAGATAGTGGAGTTGTTTGGCTTTTGCCCATGGATAGTACAAACCAAGTGTAATAAGGGTTAGTAACCAATTGACAATAATAATACTAAAAAATTGGCTTCCTTTTCCAGTATAGGATAACTGGTAATTTTTTGGTAGTTGGTTTTTTTGTTCCATTTTTAAAATAATTAATTTTCTTGTTAATATTAATAATTTTTAAATATATAATTTTTTTAAACAATAGGAGTATAAATTTTTCTTATTGAGTTATCAAACATTAAAATGTTAAGAGGAGTGCCAAAATCTTTTTAAAGTAATACATTTGCAGTTAATTTAGACAAAATCAATATAGCCGAAAATTAAGGCCTTTAAACGGCCTAAAACACTAATAAAATAACCAAAATATATAATTACAAATGATAAAGGTTTCTGATACAGCTAAAACAAAAATCATCGATTTAATGAAAGATGATGGCTTCGATGCTGCTACTGACTATGTTAGAGTAGGAGTAAAAAGCGGGGGTTGCTCTGGTTTATCTTATGATCTAAAATTTGATAAAAACAAAGGCGATAACGACCAAATTTTTGTAGACAACAACATCACAATTGCTGTTGAAAAAAAATCATTCCTTTATTTAGCCGGAACCATTTTAGAATTTTCTGGAGGATTAAATGGAAAAGGTTTTGTTTTTAATAATCCAAACGCACAAAGAACTTGTGGATGTGGAGAATCTTTTTCTCTATAAATAAAAAAATATGAGCAAATATACCGAGGACGATTTAAAGATCGAACTAGAAACAAAAGAATATGAATATGGTTTTTATACCAATTTGGAATCCGAAACGTTTCCTATTGGTTTAAATGAAGATATTGTTCGCGCCATTTCTCAAAAAAAGGAAGAACCACAATGGATGACCGATTGGCGCATCGAAGCTTTTCGTGCTTGGCAAGAAATGATCGAGCCAGAATGGGCGAATGTGCATTATGAAAAGCCAGATTTTCAAGCCATTTCTTATTATTCTGCACCAAAAGCAGTAGATCCAAACAAGACATTAGACGATGTGGATCCAGAACTTTTAGAAATGTACAAAAAGTTAGGTATCTCTGTGGATGAGCAAAAAATGATGAACAATGTGGCTATGGATATTGTAGTTGATTCGGTTTCGGTAGCTACAACTTTCAAGAAAACATTGGCAGAAAAAGGAATTATTTTTATGAGTATTTCCGAAGCCATCAAAGAACATCCAGAATTAGTACGTAAGTATTTAGGAACAGTAGTGCCACAAAAAGATAATTTTTATGCTGCTTTAAACTCGGCGGTATTCTCAGACGGTTCTTTTTGTTATATTCCAAAAGGAGTGAAGTGTCCAATGGAATTGTCTACATACTTCCGAATCAATCAGGCAGGAACAGGGCAATTTGAAAGAACACTTTTAATAGCAGACGAAGGAAGTTACGTTTCTTATTTGGAAGGATGTACGGCTCCAAGTCGTGATGAAAATCAATTGCATGCCGCCGTGGTAGAATTAATCGCCATGGATAATGCAGAGATTAAATATTCAACCGTTCAAAACTGGTACCCAGGAAATAAAGAAGGAAAAGGCGGTGTATATAATTTTGTAACCAAAAGAGGGATTTGCGAAACCAATGCTAAAATTTCGTGGACGCAAGTAGAAACTGGTTCAGCGGTAACTTGGAAATATCCTTCGGTAGTTTTAAAAGGAGATAATTCAGTAGGAGAGTTTTACTCTATTGCAGTAACGAATAATTTCCAACAAGCCGATACAGGAACAAAGATGATCCATTTGGGAAAAAACACCAAATCGACTATTATTTCTAAAGGAATTTCGGCAGGAAAATCACAAAACAGCTATAGAGGTTTAGTACAAATTAGCCCAAGAGCCGAAAATGCTCGTAATTTTTCGCAATGCGATTCTTTATTAATGGGTAATAATTGCGGTGCTCATACTTTTCCGTACATCGAAAGTAAAAATCCAACAGCAAAAATAGAACACGAGGCCACAACAAGTAAAATTGGAGAAGATCAGGTGTTTTATTGTAACCAAAGAGGTATTCCAACCGAAAAAGCGATTGCGTTAATTGTAAACGGATTTAGCAAAGACGTTTTGAATAAATTACCGATGGAGTTTGCTGTAGAAGCACAAAAATTATTAGAAATTTCGTTAGAAGGTTCTGTGGGATAATTTTTTATAAATTTACAAAAGCATTATTTAATTCAGATTGTTATGGAACTCATTTTAAAAAACGTTAAGAAAAAAGATTTTCCAGTCTTGAAATCATTATCGAAATCATTGGGTTTTGAAATCGTTCAAGAAGTAGAAAAACCTTATAATCCAGAATTTGTAAAAGAAATATTGGAAGCTGAACAGAGTATTAAAGAAGGGAAAGGAGCTAGAATGACAATGGAGGAATTGAAAGAATTATGCAAATAGAATTTTCAAGGAAAGCCAAAGAAGATTTAAATTTTTGGGTAAAATCAGGTAATAAATCTGTATTGAATAAAATATATTCCTTGATTGAAGATATTCAATTGCATCCTTTTGAAGGGCTTGGAAAACCAGAGCAATTAAAGCACCAACTCTCGGGAAGGTGGTCCAGAAGAATAAATAAAGAGCATAGAATTATTTATAAAGTTACAGAAGAAAATACAATAGAAATCCTTGATATATTATCGTTAAAAGGACACTACGAATAAAAACAAAACAACTCATGTTATCAATAAAAAATTTACACGCCTCAATAGGCGACAAAGAAATATTAAAAGGAATCAACCTTGAGGTAAAAGCTGGCGAAGTGCATGCGATTATGGGACCTAACGGTGCTGGAAAAAGTACACTTTCGGCTATTATTGCTGGAAATGAAAACTACGAAGTAACCGAAGGCGAAATTATCTTAGACAACGAAGATATTGCAGAATTAGGTCCAGAAGAAAGAGCACACAAAGGGGTGTTTCTTTCGTTTCAATACCCAGTGGAGATTCCTGGAGTTTCTGTAACCAACTTTATGCGTACGGCTATCAACGAAACGCGCAAAGCCAATGGAAAAGAAGAAATGCCAGCCAACGAAATGTTGAAAGTCATTCGTGAAAAATCTGAATTGTTAGAAATTGACCGTAAGTTTTTATCTCGTTCTTTAAACGAAGGTTTTTCTGGAGGAGAGAAGAAACGTAACGAGATTTTTCAAATGGCAATGTTAGAGCCAAAATTAGCTATTCTAGACGAAACAGATTCTGGTTTGGATATTGATGCGCTTAGAATTGTAGCGAATGGCGTAAACAAGCTAAAAAGCGATAAAAATGCTATCGTTGTGATTACGCATTACCAACGTTTATTAGATTATATCGTTCCTGACTTTGTACACGTTTTATACAATGGTAGAATTGTAAAATCCGGTACCAAAGAATTGGCCTATGAGCTAGAAGAAAAAGGATACGACTGGATCAAACAAGAACAAGAAGCCTAAAAATTTGTTTAAAGTTTAAAGTCTAAAGTTATCCCATGACAACTTTAAACTTTTAAACCTTAAACTTTAAACAATTAGAAATATGTTAAAAGAAAAATTGATATCGTCCTTTATGGCGTTCGAAGAGAAGATAGATGTACAAACCGATCTTCATGATATTCGTACTGCAGCGATAAAGAACTTTGAAAATAAGGGATTCCCCACCAAAAAAGAGGAAGCTTGGAAATATACCTCGTTGAATGCTATTTTAAAAAATGATTTCAGCGTTTTTCCAAATACCGAAAATACTATTGAGTACAAAGAAGTACAAAAATATTTTTTGCATGAAGTAGATACGTATAAAGTCGTTTTTGTAGACGGCGTGTTTAGTTCAAATTTGTCTGCTACCACGCATGATGGTATTGATGTTTGTTTGATGTCTTCTACATTAAACAAGCCAAAATACAAAATGATCATTGATACATATTTTAACCAAATTGCTAGTAAAGACGAGTCATTGACTTCTTTAAATACGGCATTTGCTAGCGAAGGAGCTTACATCAACATTCCAAAGAGTAAAGTAGTAGATAAGCCTATTGAAATCATGTACTTTTCAACAGGTTCTGAAAAAGCTTTGTTGGTTCAGCCACGTAATTTGGTGATTGTAGGTGAAAATTCGCATGTGCAAATCATTGAAAGACACCAATGTTTAAATGATAATGCGGTTTTGACCAATTCAGTTACCGAAATTTTTGCTGCAAAACGCGCTATTGTGGATTACTATAAAATTCAAAATGATGCTGCCGAAGCGAATCTAATTGATAATACCTACGTTTCTCAAAAACAAGAAAGTCATGTCTCTGTACAAACCTTTTCATTTGGTGGAAACTTAACCAGAAACAATTTGAACTTTTATCATTTTGGAGAACGTCTTACCAGTACGCTAAACGGAATTACGATAATAGGAGAGAAGCAACACGTTGATCACTATACTTTAGTAAACCACGCAACGCCAAACTGCGAAAGTTTTCAAGATTACAAAGGAATATTTTCAGATAGAGCGACAGGTGTTTTTAATGGGAAAGTTTTCGTAGAAAAAGAAGCTCAGAAAACCAATGCTTTCCAAAAAAGCAACAATATTTTGTTGAGTGATAAAGCCACTATCAATGCCAAACCACAGTTAGAAATTTTTGCCGACGATGTAAAATGTTCTCACGGTTGTACGGTTGGTCAATTGGATGAAACGGCATTATTTTACATGCAACAACGTGGAATTCCTAAGAAAGAAGCCAAAGCATTATTGATGTACGCTTTCTCGAATGCAGTTATCGAAAACATTAAAATCCCTGAACTTAAAAAACGCATTACAGCTATCATAGCCAATAAATTAGGCGTAAAATTAGGGTTTGATTTGTAGTTTTAAATAAGTTTCAAAAAAAAATATAAAGGGCATAAAGTCTATCAAAGACTTTGTGCCCTTTGTGATTTATCCACTATCAAAAATTAGTATCTTTGATGTATTAATCTGCATTCTTATGGAAACAATTATTACAGACATTAACAGTTTAGATCTTTCCAAATCGTATACCTATGCCGACTACCTTACCTGGAATTTTAAGGAAAGATTAGAAATTTTGAAAGGGAAAGTTTTCAAAATGAGCCCTGCACCCAGTAGAAAACATCAAGAAATATCAGTTGAGCTTACGGGTATTTTTTATAATTATTTCAAAAAAACTCCATGTAATGTTTATGTTGCGCCATTTGATGTGCGCTTAAAAAACTTTAAAAAAAGCACCTCAGATAAAGAAATCACAACGGTATTTCAACCTGATATTTGTGTAATTTGCGATAAGGAAAAATTAGATGATAGAGGCTGTCTTGGTGCGCCAGATTTGATCATCGAGATTCTTTCACCGGGCAATTCCAAAAAAGAAATGGATATTAAGTTTGATTTATACGAAGAGAATGCCGTAAAGGAATATTGGATTGTAGAGCCGTATCAAAAATCAATTTTAATCTATACCCTTCAAAAAGATAAATATATCGGTCTTAAACCCATAGCCGAAGAAGGATTAGTGCACAGTCCACTGTTTCCAGAATTGAGCTTTAATGTGGCTGATATTTTTATAGATTGATTTTGTAGAAAAAGGGAAGTTATAATGAACCACCAACCAAAAGTTAGTGGTTTTTTTTTGGAATATATTATTCTTATTTTTTTATATTTTAATTGTTTTTATTCATAGATTTAGAAACTAATTTTTACGAATTAATCAGAAAAATAAATTTAACAAAAAACAAAAATTTAAAGCTGTTATTATTATGAAGAAAATTGTTGTACTTGTTGTATTTGTTGTTGTTCAATTTACCTCACTTTCTGCTCAAAATACATTTGTCGCTAATGGTGTAGTCATTCCTAGAACACTAGAATTTAAAGGAAAAGTAATGGATTTAAGCGGTTTTGGTGTTCGATCGAAATTGTGGGTTGATGTCTATGTTCAGGCGCTTTATCAATCTTTTTACAGCGACAAACCTTTTGAAGTGATGCAAAGCAATACCGAAATGGCTATTCGTATCCAAATTACTTCTGCTATGGTTTCCTCAGGAAAATTGACTCGAAATTTTAATAGTGGATTTGAACGCTCTGCGGGTGCTAATTTAGAGTCGTTACGTACACGAATTGAAAAGTTTAAAAGTTATTTATCTGATGAAATTGTACAAAATGATGTTTTTAATTTGATATACAATCCGTTGGATTCTTCTGTGTATGTCTTTAAAAATAATGAATTAAAAGGAACCGTTCCCGGGATTGATTTTAAAATTGCATTATTTGGAATTTGGCTTTCCAACAACCCTGTAGACGAACAATTGAAAAAGGATTTACTCGGAATAAAATAATTTAAAAATAACAAACCCGGCAACTTTTTAAAATTGTCGGGTTTGTGGTTCTATAGGGTAGAGGTTACTTCTTAAAACTTCCAATCACTCCTTTTAGCAATTCATTTACATCATATTTTGCTTCGTCGCTTAATCCCATTCTAACAATAACCAAATCCAAAGACGGAATAATAAACACCTTTTGTCCTTGGTAGCCATTGCAGGAGTACATATCACGCGGCGCGGCAGGGAAATGACCACCGGCATTCAGCCAAAAGTGCGCTCCATAACCTTCGTTAGAATCGTTGGTGGGCGTGCTTACATAATTCTCCCAATTGGCATCAAAGACTTGGTCGCCGTTCCAGTTGCCTTTATGCAAATACAATAACCCAAATTTAGCCCAATCCCTTGCGGTTGCCCATCCATAAGATGATCCAACATAATTCCCAACCATATCGGTTTCGATTAGCATGGAATGCATTCCAATTCGATCAATCAATTGTGCATACCAAAAATCCAAATATTCTTGATGGGTTTTGAACTGCTTACGCAAGATATAAGACAATAAATTACTAGTTCCCGAGGAGTAATTCCAATGGGTATTTGGAGCGTAGGCAGCTGGTTTTTCGAGCTGTACGCGTCCCATATTTTCGGCTATGAACAACATTTTGGTAGCATCGCATATTTTATCATAGGCTTCTTCCCATTCCAATCCAGAATTCATATGCAACAAATCGTTGGTTGTGATTTTTTTTCGTTCATCGTTTTGCCATTCGCGAATTGGAGCGGGTTTGTTGATATCGTATTTTCCTTGTTTTTGGAGTATTCCAAAAAGAGTAGCAGTGATGCTTTTGGTCATAGACCATCCCAAAATTTTACTGTTTTTGCTAAATCCAGTATCGTATTTTTCTGCAATAATTTTGTCTTTATAAATCACTAAAACGGCTCTTGATCTTTTTTTCTTTTGTCCTTTTGGATCGAAGGCATTGTTTACTGCGGCTGTTAGTTTTGAATAATCCACATTAGCAAAAACAGTGTCTTTGGCTTCATTATTTCCGTAAGGGAAAGGCAAATTATTTTGTGTAAAGTTGCGTTTTGGGGTTAGATAGGGTTTTGAAACATCGAAATCATCATTGATTAAGGTGGCCCCTAAACCCTCTCGATAAATCGCTTTTCTAGTTTTTAATCCGTAAACAGAAGAAGTAGCGGTTTTGGCGTTGTCATCGATTTCATTTTTGGCAAGGTCAATCAGGTCAATATCATTATCTCCTTGTTCGATCATCTCTTGCGAGCGATGGTCAATAAAATGCCCCGAAGCCATACTTTTGGCCGAAAAACCAGAGATTAAATCGAGTTGAGGATAGGTGGTATATCCAATATACCCAAGAACAAGCAAAAGAAGGATTCCGATACTTTTTATAATTTTCTTCATAAAATGTTATTTTTAAGCAATGTAGCAAAAAGTTGGAAACCTTGTGTTTGGTTTTATTTTTTTCTTTCCTTTCCTTGCTCAAACTAAGAATGGTTTTTTCAATAAATGATGCCTATTTGGGTATCAAGTTTTATTAACAACTGTTTGCTAAAAATTAGCTACAGTTTCACTACTTTTGTATTTAGAAAAATTCTAAATTAAGTCATGTTAGATCTTCAAAAAATAAGAGCCGATTTTCCAATCCTTTCTCAAAAAGTCAACGGAAAACCTTTGGTTTATTTCGATAACGGAGCGACTTCGCAAAAGCCACAAGTAGTGATTGATGCGATTGCAAAGTATTACCAAGAAATCAACGCCAACATCCATCGTGGCGTACATACCTTGAGCCAATTAGCTACAGATGCTTACGAATTGTCCAGAGGGAAAATACAACAACATATCAATGCCAAGCACGCCCACGAAGTTTTGTTTACTTCAGGTACTACTCATGGCGTGAATTTGGTAGCGAATGGGTTTGCTTCTCTATTAAAATCAGGCGATGAGGTATTGGTGTCTGCTTTAGAGCATCATAGCAATATTGTGCCTTGGCAAATGCTTTGCGAGAGAACAGGTGCTTCGCTAAAGGTTATTCCAATGAATGAAAAAGGGGAGTTGATCTTGTCTGCATTTGATGAATTACTATCCGAAAAAACCAAAATCGTTACGGTAAATCATATCTCTAACGCTTTAGGAACGATTAATCCTATAAAATACATCATTGACAAATCGCATGAATTTGGAGCAGCAGTTTTTATTGACGGAGCGCAAGCGGTACCGCATTTGAAACCCGATGTTCAAGCATTGGATTGCGATTTTTATGCCTTTTCTGGACATAAAATGTGTGGACCGACAGGCACTGGAATTTTGTATGGAAAAGAAGCTTGGTTAAATAAATTACCACCCTATCAAGGTGGAGGCGAAATGATCAAAGAGGTAACTTTTGAAAAAACCACTTATGCGGATTTGCCACATAAATTCGAAGCAGGAACGCCTAATATTGCTGGAGGAATTGTCCTTGGAACTGCGGTAGATTATATGAATGCCATAGGTTTTGAAAACATTCAGGCCCAAGAGTTGGCACTTCTAGAATACGGTACACAACGCTTGTTAGAAATAGAAGGCTTGCGTATTTTTGGTACTTCAGAAAATAAAACTTCGGTGATTTCTTTTAATATAGACGGGATTCACCCATACGATATTGGGACCATTATCGATAAATTAGGAATAGCTGTTCGAACGGGACACCATTGTGCCCAACCGATTATGAATTTCTTTGAAATTCCAGGAACGATTCGAGCGTCTTTTTCGTTTTATAATACCAAAGAAGAAATCGATAGCTTAGTGGAGGCGGTAAAAAAAGCCAAAATGATGCTGTCATAAACACCTAAAAAAGATGAAGTGGATTAGTCAATTGATTTTTATTTTTGTTATAATAAGTAGTTGTAAAAGTCAAAAAATCAATGATTTTAGTACTTCATCCATCACGTATACTGCGCAATCTAGAGGAGTATATTTGAGTGTTTGGGTCGAAAATCAAAAAGTTTGGGTCATCAAAGGTAGGAATGAAAAGCCCTATGAAGTTGTGCTGACCGCGCAAGAAATGAAAGAGCTTGAAAGTGTCTTTTCTGTATTGAATTTAGAAAAAATCCCTTCATTGAAAGCGCCAACTGCAAAGCGATTATATGATGGAGCAGCGATTGCCAACCTAGCCATTTCCGACGGTGGAAAGGCCTACATCTCCAAAAGTTTTGACCACGGATTTCCCCAAAAAGACATAGAAAAAATAGTAACCTTATTAGTTTCATATAGCGAAAAATAAGCATGAGTATCAAAGAAATACAAGACGAAATTGTAGATGAATTTTCAATGTTCGACGACTGGATGCAGCGTTACGAATACATTATTGAGTTAGGAAAAAATTTGCCTTTAATCGAAGAAGCTGCCAAAACCGACGATAATTTAATCAAAGGATGCCAGTCGAAAGTTTGGTTACAAGGCCAGCAAAAAGAGGATAAAATTGTATTCACTGCCGATAGTGATGCGATTTTGACCAAAGGCATAATCGCGATTTTAATTCGCGCATTCTCGAACCAGAAACCTGCTGATATCTTGAACGCAGAGATGGATTTTATCGGTGAAATTGGGTTAAAAGAGCATTTGTCACCTACCAGAGCCAATGGTTTAGTATCGATGATTAAAAACATCAAAATGTATGCTTTGGCATTTGATGCAAAAAATAATTAAACATATAAGCCATTAAAGTTTTTTTCAAAGATGAAAATAACAAGAACTTTTTTAAAAGAATTGGTGTATCAGGTAAATGGAGCAGCGATAGAAGTTCATAAAAGTTTAGGATCAGGTCTACTAGAAAACATTTATCATCAATGTATTAAAAAGGAATTAGAATTGCGCAAAATAAATTATTCTTCTGAACTTCAAATTCCTTTAACATATAAAGGATTTGAATTGGAATCAAAACTTAGATGTGATTTGTTTATTGAGAATTCGTTGGTTGTTGAATTAAAATCGGTTGCAGAAATCAATCCAATTTTTGATGCTCAACTACTTACCTATATGAATTTATTGAAGGCTCCAATGGGTTTGTTAATTAATTTTGGCGTTAAGAATATATACTATGAGGGACAAAAAACAATGGTAAATGAATATTACAGAGGACTTGATGATTAACGATAAATCAAATTTGATTATAAAATATATTTTATAAGTTTATTACTTACATGAACTTATATCCAGACTTTAGAAAATAAAAAAACTCATATGACTCATATGTTTTAAATACAAAAAAAATGACAGAAGAAATAAACACCGAAGCATTAGGAGAAGCTATCGTAAACAAATTAAAAACGATTTACGATCCGGAGATTCCAGTAGATATTTACGAATTGGGATTGATTTATGACGTGATGGTCAATACCGATTATGAAGTAAAAATCTTGATGACTCTGACTTCCCCAAATTGCCCCGTGGCCGAAAGTTTGCCAAGAGAAGTGGCCGAAAAAATAAAATCAATTGAGCATGTAAAAGATGCTGATGTAGAAATCACTTTCGACCCACCTTGGAGCAAGGATTTAATGAGTGAAGAAGCTAAATTAGAATTGGGAATGCTTTAATTAAAGAGTGTTCAGTAGTCAGTCTTTAGTACCCAGTCATACTGACCACTAAGGACTGATTGCTAACTACTAATTGAAAAGGAGTGTTCAGTTTTTAGTACTCAGATGAAACTGACCACTGAATACTAATTTAAAAAGATGGACGAAATAGTAAATAAAGTAGCCAATAGTGCGCTAAAAGTCTTCGATTTAGAAGATTATTATCCAAGCGGCATTCGAACACAAATTGATGTTTCGCAATGGTTGTTGGATGGTTTTTTATTAAAAGAAAAAGACTTTCGGGAAGCCTTAAAAAATCAGGATTGGTCGCAATACCAAGACCATTATGTGGCGGTGCATTGTAGTACTGATGCCATTATCCCCGCATGGGCATTAATTTTAGTGACGACTTATCTCATACCTTTTACTAAAAAGGTCGTGTTGGGCACCATAGATGATTTGAACACTGCCTTGTATCAAGACATCCTCAACCAACTCGATTATTCCGAATATCAAGATCATCCTTTGATTATTAAAGGCTGTTCCAAAAAACCAGTACCAGAAAGCGCTTATCTTATGGCCATTCAAAAATTGCAACCTTTGGCCAAAAGTATTATGTATGGTGAGGCTTGTTCTGCAGTGCCTTTGTACAAAAGACTCAAAACGTAATTTTTTTTAGAAACCCCAGCAATGGGCATTTTCAGGAGGCAAAGTCCCGCTTCCGCCTACCGTCTGGACACAAATATTTTTATGTTAAAAAGGCACGCAGATTGGTCAGATTATCGCTGATTTTTGTTTGTATATTAAAAATATTATTTACAAAACTTATGTTTTTTCAATACATTTTTTTAAAAGACAACAAATTTATTGGTTTAAATCCGTTCAATCTGTGTCATCTGTGGCCTATCAAAAGATGTGTCCAGACGGTAGGCTATCCGTCATACCCGAGCGATAGCGAACTGGCGAAGCAATCGGGGTTAGGGAGCTACAATTTTCCTTTTTGGTATCATTTTTAGGAGTTTATAACCATTTATTTTTCAGTATTTTAATGGTTTTTACTACATTTGAGTAAGAACCTTAAAACCAAACAAGATGAGAGCCATTGTAATTGCCCTGTTTTTGCTTTATTCCGTTGCTGAAGTACAGGCACAAAACACCGAGAAAGAGCTAATCAAAAACACCGAGGCAGCCGTAAAGAACATCAATGATACTTTGCCGAACGGCTGGCGTAAAAAAGGAAATATTGCATTTCTTTTTAGCCAATCTAATTTTAATAACTGGATTGCAGGAGGGGAAAACAACTTGTCTGGAAATTTAGGCATCAACTATGATTTCAATTACAAAAAAGACAAACTAACTTGGGACAACAAAATCATTGCTTCTTACGGTTTGCTACAAACCAAAAATGCCGATTTTGAGAAAAAAACCGATGACCGTTTCGAATTCAATTCTACCCTAGGACAACACGCTTTTGGGAATTGGTACTACTCTTTATTTCTGAATTTTAGGACTCAATTTACCCGTGGTTATATTTATGGAAAAGATGCCAATGGAGCAGAAATCAGAACGGAGAACACCAACTTTTTGTCTCCAGGATATCTTACTTTTGGTCCTGGTTTGTTCTGGAAAAAGGGAGACCATTTACGATTGAATTTTGCGCCTTTGACCTCTAAAATGACTTTTGTAGACGATTTTTATACCTCCCAAACGGGTTATGTAGATGGAGCTTATTTTGGGGTTGATGCTAATAAAAGCTTGCGCTACGAATTGGGTTTTTATGCTTCGGCTTACTATAAGTTTAATTTGATGACGAATGTTTCTGCTGAAAACACCTTGAATCTTTATACCAATTATTTAGAAGATCCACAAAATGTTGATATTGATTATTCACTGGCTATTGTCATGAAAATCAACAGAGTTTTATCAGCCAACTTGAACTTTCAAGCCATTTATGATGACAATGCTTTTCAAGGCTTTCAAACTCGTCAAGTATTTGGGTTGGGCGTAAATTATAGTTTTTAAAATAACGGCATTAGTATAGTTAAAAAGCCCTTTCAATCATGGAAGGGCTTTATTTTTTTACTTTTCATCCAAGTTCAATCGATGAATAATCTCTGCAATGAGTCCCGTCCAGCCGGTTTGATACTAAAAAAAAATTGCTAAAAATGGATAGTAGGTTTGTGTTCACTATAAAGTTAATTTTTTAGTAGTTATGAGAAGGACGAGCAACTTATTATGCAGTAAGGTAAAAGGATATAGGTACGCTTTTTGAAGCTGCAGTACTATATTTGAAAGATTAAAATCACAAATACATACAAGTTTATTTTGAAAAATACTATATTCGTAAAAAATATACTATAATTTAGCCTCAACTGTGCCTAGTTAATGACTACAAACGACTATTATCCTGGTTTACATAAGCTTGTAACACTCGAAGTACAAGATAATGCTAAACTGACTACAAGTGAAAATTTTATCCAATTTTCTGAAAATTTAATTACACAATACCAACTAGAAAAAGTGGGGATTAGTGAACATATTTTCGAAAACAATAGTTTTACCATAGCCATTTGTTTAAAAGAATCTCATATTTGCATTCATACATGGCCTGAATTCAATCAATTGACTTTGGATGTATATTTATGTAACTATTTGCAAGACAATACACAAAAAGTAAAAGACATTACACAAGAATATATCAGCTACTTTGAAGCAAAAATTCTAAAGGAATTCGAAATTAATAGATAATACATGACTGTCCCTTGTTATAACTGTAATACAACTACAACTCTTGAGGTAAATTTTGAAGTTGAAGTTTTTGCTTGCCCTGCTTGTAACTATGTCTATAAAAACAAAGAAGGTGCGGGTCTTTCGCTTTATATGAAGTCTCAACCCTGCTCCTTTGAGAATACATTTGAGATTAGCAAAACTGCCGTATTTGATAATGTTGACTATCAAGTAACTGGATTAGTGATCAAATCACACCAAGACTTTGAGTGGAGAGAATACATTTTACAATCAAAAAATGGCAACTTTTTATACCTCTCTGAATCTGATGGGCATTGGATTCTTCTAAACGAGATTACTTATGATACCAAAGTTGGCAATCATCCTTTAACAGTAGAGCATAACGAAATCACCTATGATCGCTATGATTATTACTATCCAAAGGTAGTCGCCTCAAAAGGCTTTTTCGATTTTGATATTTACAAAAATGTTGAGCTTATAGAATATATTCATCCACCCTTCTTGCTTAGTTTTGAAAAAGTGGGCCATCAACAAACAGCTTTCTTAGGAAAACATATTTCTACTAGAGCGATAAAAAAAGCGTTCGCTACTACTTCTTTACCTTCAAAAAGAGGCATTGGTCAAGTACAACCCTTTCTAATAAATGTTAGAAATACGGCACTTATTTTTTGTGGAATTGCTTTTTTAATTTTGATTACTCATTGGTTCCTAAACAAAGATCGTGTCGAACAAAAGGTTCTCGATACCTCCATCGCATTTGATGAATATGCTAAAAAAGATTTTGTTACTCCTTCATTTGAATTGAAAGGAAGTTCAGCTCCATTGACCATACAATTGCACTCTAATGTAGATAATTCTTGGGCAAATGTGCAAGTAGCATTAATCAATGAAAAAAATGGCGACGAAGTGTATGCCAACAAGGATATAGAGTACTATCATGGCTATACCGATGGTGAAAATTGGACTGAAGGCGATACTTCTGAAGAATTTAATATTTGTGGAGTCGCTGCTGGTAAATACCATTTGACCATTACCCCAATGAAGGCAAAAGAAGATACTCAAAACCAAACAGTGCATATTCAAGCGAGTTGGTCTAGTCCTTCTACAAGAAATGTCTGGATGATTTATATTTTTATGACCGTATTTGTCGTTGCTATTTATTATTTAGAAAAGTCATTTGAAGAAAAAAGATGGGAATAATCATTTTAAATACAATATGGAAAAAGTAAAAGAATTTGTGCAATCCAACTTCATTGCACTGCTCGTAGGAGGTTTATTTTATGCGCTTTTTGTGTATTACAATTGGCAAGGCAATAGCATTTGCGATTGCGAAACCACGGAAAATTATCGCCCTGCACAAGGCAATCGCTCAGTAAATCATTTTTATCACAAATAACTAAACAAAATACTATGGAAATTTTAACTATGAGACCTATTTTAGCATCTATCATCTTTTCGCTTATAGGTATTGCAATTTTATTGATCACCTATTTTATCATCGAAAAATTAACTCCCGAAAATACTTGGTCTCAAATTTCAAAGAATAATAATGTGGCTTTGGCAATTGTTTTTGGAGCCTTTATCATTGGAATTTCAATGATTATTAGTGCCGCAATTCATGGGTAAAAAGATTTTAAAATTTGAATATTTATTACTTTTTGCCGTATTCACCATTGCTACTTGTGGACTCGTTTACGAGCTAGTTGCGGGTACTTTGGCCAGTTATTTATTGGGCGATTCGGTAAAACAATTCTCGTTTATCATTGGAGTTTATCTTTTTTCAATGGGAATTGGCTCCTACTTTTCAAAATTTTTGACCAAAAATCTGCTCAATACTTTTGTTGAAATTGAAATTTTGGTTGGATTAATTGGAGGATTGAGCTCCGTGATTTTGTTCCTGCTTTTTGAAAGTATTAATTCCTTTCAGTTTATACTTTACTTCCTTGTTTTTGTAACAGGTTGTTTGGTTGGATTAGAGATTCCACTCTTGATGAATATTCTGAAAGACAAAGTCGAATTTAAAGATTTAGTCTCAAACGTTTTTACTTTTGATTACATTGGAGCTTTATTGGCTTCCATATTATTTCCCTTGGTTTTAGTACCAAAACTAGGCATTATGGGTACTTCCTTATTCTTCGGAATGATCAATGTATCTATTGCCATTGTCCTCTGTTACTTACTCAAAAATGAGTTGAAAAAAGTGCATTTAGTTCGAAGCAAAGCCATACTTTCCTTTGTAATTTTATTAGCTGTCTTTATATTCTCTGATAAAATTTTGTCCTACTCAGAAGGGAAACTCTATGGTGAAAATATTGTGTATACCAACACTACTCCTTATCAAAGAATTGTTTTAACGCACAACAAAAGTGACTATCGCCTGTACCTTAACAATAACTTACAGTTTAGCTCGACCGATGAATACCGCTATCACGAAGCGCTGGTGCATCCCGCATTATCAATGGCAAAAAGCGTGTCGAATGTTTTGGTTTTAGGCGGTGGTGATGGACTTGCCGTTAGAGAAATCTTGAAATACAAAGAGGTGCAAAAAGTAACACTTGTCGATTTGGATGAAGGAATGACCAAAATGTTTAAAACCAATACCATCTTAAGCGGTTTTAATGCTAATTCGCTCAATAATCCAAAAGTGAAGGTGTTTAATAAAGACGCCTACATTTGGGCAAAAAATTGTCGAGAAAAATTTGATGTCGTGATTATTGATTTTCCAGATCCATCCAATTACAGTCTAGGGAAATTGTATTCGCTTAATTTTTATGCTACGATTCAAAACCTTTTAAACCAAGATGCTGTGGTCGTTATTCAAACTACTTCACCTTATTTTGCACCCAAATCCTTTTGGTGTATTAATAAAACGGTAATGCAAGTTTTTCCACAAATTGATGCGTATCACGCGTATGTTCCATCGTTTGGAGAATGGGGTTTTAC
Organism: Flavobacterium succinicans LMG 10402; assembly: GCF_000611675.1. Taxonomy (GTDB): domain Bacteria; phylum Bacteroidota; class Bacteroidia; order Flavobacteriales; family Flavobacteriaceae; genus Flavobacterium; species Flavobacterium succinicans. The sequence continues at coordinate 72,252 of NZ_JATV01000004.1, forward strand.
CATCGCAATTAATGGTTTTGGAACTACATTTAATACTGTAAACCGAAAAGTGGATGCTTTGCGTTTTTATAATTATCAATTTGATAAATTCAATTATTTTTCTCAAGATATGATTTCAAAAGACATCGAAATCAATCGATTAGATAACCAAATTTTAGTACGCTATTTCGATGAAGAATGGGGAAAATTACAATAATTCAAGAAGAAACTTTCTAAAAATAATAACCACTTCGCTACTTGCTATTCCTTTATTGGAGGCGTGTAAAGAAAAAGTGGTTACTCTTTTAATTCGATTATCCGGAACCAATCATATTTTGGGACATCGCCTTCGAGTAAAAAATTTCCCTAAACCGACAAAAGAAATTACCGTTCCTTATTTAATTGTGGGTGGCGGAATTTCAGGATTGAGTGCGGCCAGACAACTGACCAAAAGAGGAATTACTGATTTTTTAATGGTCGAATTAGAAGATCATTTGGGTGGCAATTCATCCAATGGCGAGAACCAGTATTCTAAATATCCATTGGGAGCCCATTATTTGCCTTTACCGAATTTAGAGGATAAAGCCTTATTGGAATTTTTAGAAGAAGAAAAAATAATAATAGGTTATGACTCCAAAGGGTTCCCAAAATTCGATGAAACTCAGCTGACTTTGGCTCCCGAAGAACGTTTGTTTTATAGAAATAATTGGCAAGAAGGAGTCGTTCCAAAGGAAGGAAATACTACCTCTGAAGATCAAGAATTCGTTCGCTTTTTCAAAGTAATGGATGGCTTTAGACGCCAAAAAGATGAAGAGGGAAAGTACTGGTTCTCGATTCCACTTTCTGAATGCTCCCAAAATAAAGAAGTGAAAGCACTGGATGCTATGACTATGCAACAATGGTTTGAGAGTCAAAATTTTACAGCAAAACCTCTTTTTAATTATATTGATTATTGTTGCAAAGATGATTTTGGTTTAGGAATCGCCTACGTTTCTGCTTATGCAGGTATTCATTATTTTGCCGCAAGAAAACAAAATGCTTCCGAAGACCATCAAGATTCAGTGCTTACTTGGCCTGAAGGAAACTCAAGATTAGCCAATCACTTGAAAAAATATGTAAAAGGGAAATCATTAAAAAACCACTTGGTTTTCGAAATTGAAAATGATACCCAAAAAGCAGTTGCCAAAGTTTTTGATAATGAAACTAAAACAACCATTGCAATAACTGCAAATAAGATGATACTAGCAACGCCTCAATTTGTAAATCAATACCTATTGGAAAACCGAAAAGATTTGGCTTCACATTTTCATTACACACCATGGCTATTGGCTACCTTAGTTGTGTCTGATCTAAATGATAACGGCAGCTTTCCTTTGTGTTGGGATAATGTAATTTATGGTTCAAAAGGTTTGGGGTATGTCTACGACCAACATCAATCCCTTCAACAACTACAGGATAAAAAAGTAATCACTTATTATTACAGTTTCTCTAGTGCCGATTTGAAAAAAACACGCAGAGAAGTGTATAAAAAGACCAAAGAATATTGGAAACAAATGGTTTTTGATGATTTAAAAATAGCCCATCCCAATATTGAATCTCTAACTGAAAGTATCGAAGTTCATTTATTAGGTCACGGAATGATTAGTCCTGTTCCTAATTTTATTTTTAGTGATACCAAAAAAGAAGCTGCAAAACCTATCGACAATACGTTGTTTTTTGCTCATAGTGATTTATCGGGTATCTCAATTTTTGAAGAAGCCTTTCATCAAGGAATTAACACTGTAAATACAATGCTCGATGCAACAACCTTGGATTCATAAAGCCAAAACAGATAGTATATTTATCTTATCGCCTTCCTTTTTGGTGGTTGCTATTGTATTTCTATTTCAAAAACAGCTGCAACAAATAGAAACTAAGTATTCGTTTTATACTTGGCTCTTTCTGATTGTTTTTATAGATGTTGCACACGTTTATGCTACTTTATTTAAAACCTACTTTGTTGCAAGCGAATTTCAGAAAAGAAAAAAATTATTAGTCGGTTTGCCTATTGTATGCTTTCTAATTGGAATCGTTTTATTTTCTTTTGGAAGTAAAGTCTTTTGGTCTACAATGGCATATATAGCTGTTTTTCATTTCATCAGACAACAATATGGCTTTATGCGTTTATATGCACGAAATGAATCAAAAAAATGGGCTTGGATTGACAACTTAATAATTTATACCGCCACAATTTACCCTATGTTGTATTGGTTTTTATCATCGCCAAGGGAATTTAATTGGTTTGTAGAAAACGAATTCTTGCATTTTGAAAGTCCTTTCTTAATTATGGTTTTGAGCTGGATTTACGGTTGTATGCTTCTTTTTTATGTAGTCCGAACAAGTTACTTTGGCGTTAAGAATAATTATATCAATATTCCAAAAAATGCAATACTGCTAGGAACCATTTTGTCTTGGTTTTTTGGAATCGTTTATTTTAATAACGATTTGATTTTTACTTTGCTTAATGTCGTTTCTCACGGCATCCCGTATATAGCGCTTATTTATCTCAATGAAATCGATAAAAAAACATCCAAAGAATTGCATTCGTTATACTATTTCAAATATTTTAAAGGACTTTTACTTTTCATCGTCGTTTTGCTTTTGATTGCTTTTTCTGAAGAATATCTTTGGGAAATTTTAGTTTGGAAGGAACAGTTGTCAGGTACGACAGAAGATTTTTCAAATTGGTATTTCTTAATTGTACCCTTACTAACCGTACCACAATTTACTCATTATCTCTTGGATGGATTTATTTGGAAGAAAAACAACATCTCAAAAAGCGAATAATTTTTTTGCATAGACCTAATTCTTCATTGAATGTATTCTTCATATAGAAAAATCGCTGTATTTTAAGAGCTTATTTATCTTATTCTAAATCGATTAACTATATATTTTACATTTTGCTTCAAAGGAAATTTTAAATATCCCAACCCCTAATTTTAAAAGGTAAAAAAGAGTACTATCTTGAAGGGAAATAGTACTCTACATTTTAATTTGTTCCGAATCGTTGTTCAATCGATGAATAATCTCTGCAATGAGTCCCGTCCAGCCGGTTTGATGGTTGGCACCTAATCCTTTTCCAGTGTCGCCATCAAAATATTCGAAGAACAAATAATTTTGATTAAAATTAGGGTCTGTTTGGAACTTTTCATACGGGCCATACATTGGAACGTGTAGCGATTTGTTGGGTAAAAACAAAGAAAGTAGTCGGCGGGCAACTCCTTCTGAAGCTTGTTTCATATTCATCATTACACCAGAATTGGTAGGAAATTCCACTTTATAATCATTTCCATAATAATTACAGAATTTTTCCAAAGAATCCAAAATCAAGAAATTCATGGGGAACCAAATTGGGCCTCGCCAGTTAGAATTTCCTCCAAACATAGCACCGGTGGCTTCTGCTGGGGTATAGGCTACTTCAACAGTTCCGCCTTCATAAGTAAATTGATAGGGGTGATCTTTATGATATTTAGATAAAGAGCGTACACCATAATCGGATAAGAATTCCGACTCGTCAAACATGCGTTTCATAATCATTTTCATTCGATGCCCTCGCAGAATCGATAATAATTTGCTTTCTCCTTTTCCGGGATTGTACCAACGGGAGACCAAACTCGCTAAATCTTGACGGTTAGAAATGATCCATTCTACGCGTCGTTTGAAATCTGGTAATTGATTTAATAATTCAGGTGTCAGCACTTCAACGGCAAAAAGAGGAATCAATCCCACCATCGAGCGAACTTTCATTAGTTCGGCTTCGCCATTTTCTTTATGCAACATGTCATAATAAAACTGATCGTCTTCATCCCACAAATTTACTTTGTCACCTCCCATGGCTTGCATGGCGCCGGCAATGTGCAAAAAGTGTTCAAAAAATTTAGAGGCCATATCTTGATACACTGGATTTTCTATGGCAATTTCGCAAGCAATACGCAACATGTTTAAGCTGTACATCGCCATCCAACCTGTTCCATCGGCTTGTTCTAAATGTCCTCCAGTGGGTAATGCCGCAGAGCGATCAAATACACCAATATTATCCATACCTAGGAACCCTCCACCAAAAATATTGTTCCCTCCTTCGTCTTTTAAATTAACCCACCAAGTAAAATTGAGTAGTAGTTTATGGAAAATGCGTTCCAAGAACACACGATCTCCTTTGCCACCATTCATTTCCTTATCGATTTCATAGACTTTCCAAGTGGCCCAGGCATGCACTGGAGGATTCACATCCGAAAAAGACCATTCATAGGCTGGAATTTGTCCGTTGGGGTGCATGTAGTAATCCCTTAGAATAACCGATAGCTGACGTTTGGCAAAATCAGGATCCAATCGGGCTAGTGGGAGTGTATGAAAAGCCAAATCCCATGCCGCAAACCAAGGATATTCCCATTTGTCAGGCATCGACAGAATATTAGCCGTGTACATATGCTTCCAAGAACTGTTTCTGCCTTTGCTTCGGTTGGCATCGGGTTTAGGCATCGAGGGATCGCCTTTGATCCATTGGTACACATTAAAGTAATACCATTGTTTGGTCCATAACATACCTGCATAGGCTTGGCGTTGAAGGCGTTTTAGTTCTTTTTCCTTGATGTTTTTTTGTAGATTTTCATAGAATGAATCGGCTTCTAGTAGGCGTTGTTCAAAAATCGTATCAAAGTCTTCGAATGGATCATTTTGCATCGGTGGAGTCAATCGTAATCTGACTACTTTTTTGCCTTTTGCGGGAATAATTTGCTCAAAAACTACTGAGGCTTTAGTACCTGTTTGATTAGGGTTTACAGCATCTTTTTTCTTGTTGATGACATAATTATTAATGCCATCTTTGGTATATTTTGTTGGATTTTCGGAATGATATAATCGTTTAAAATTGGTTTCGTTATCACAAAAAAGGAACGCATCAGCTTCTTCCGCATACAAATTAAAGTGCCCCACCAATCTGTGATTCACTTCAATCATTGATTTCCCTTTACCTACTAAGGAAGGTTTGTGTTTGTAATTGTCGTAACCCCAGCACCAAGTGTTTCGAAACCAAATGGTAGGCAAAACAGTAATTGGAGCAGGTGAATCAGCACGATTTTCGATCGTTAATTGAATTAATATATCTTGTTGACTCCCTTTAGCATATTCAATGGTGATGTCAAAATAGTTGTCGTTATCGAAAATACCAGTATCCAAAAGTTCGTATTCTGGTTGGTTCCGATTACGCTTTTTAGATTCCTTAACTAGCTTCTCGTATGGAAATGCTGCTTGTGGGTATTTGTACAGCATTTTCTGATAGGAGTGGGTAGGAGTGGCATCTTGATAATAATAAATTTCTTTGACGTCTTCTCCATGATTGGATTCGCTTCCCGTAAGACCAAAAAAACGTTCTTTTAAAATTTTATCATTATGGTTCCAAAAAGCCAAGGCAAAACAAACGTGTTGTTTGTTATCTGAAATACCACCAATGCCTTCTTCTCCCCATCGATACGCTTTGGAACGCGCCATGTCGTGCGTTACACTGTTCCATGCATCGCCGTTGGCTGAATAGTCCTCGCGTACGGTACCCCATTGTCTTTCGGTTAAATAGGGGCCCCATTTTTTCCAGCCTTTATTGTCTTTTCTTTCGAGTAATCGGTTTTTTTCTGCATCTATTTCTACCATGACTCCGTTTTTGTTATTGCAATTTATCGAAATAGACTCAAAAAAGCGCCATTTTATCCGTAAAAAACAAGAATCAATTTTTTTAAATTTTACTTTTTTTGGCTTATAAAATAGCAGATAGTTAAATTAGTCTCATTTTTGAATTTTAGGATCGCTATCTATTTGATACCTTTCGGATCAAAAGCAATAAACTTTTACTAAAATATGATGATAAAGCCCGCAAACTTTGCGAACTTTGTCCTTCAGAAAAATTAACAATGGCAAAGATTTTAACAGGAGTACAAAGTACAGGAACGCCACATTTAGGCAATTTATTAGGCGCAATTATTCCCGCAATTGCATTATCGAATGATCCAAAAAATGAATCATTCCTTTTTATCGCCGATTTGCATTCGATTACACAAATCAAAAATGGCGAAACCTTAAGAAATAACACCTACAGCACAGCCGCCGCTTGGCTAGCTTGTGGATTAGACGTAAATAAAGTTACCTTTTACAGACAATCTGATGTACCTCAAACAGCAGAATTGTCTTGGTACTTGAGCTGTTTTTTCCCTTTTCAACGTTTGACTTTGGCGCATTCTTTTAAAGACAAATCCGATCGTTTAGACGATGTAAATGCTGGGTTGTTTTCGTATCCAATGTTGATGGCTGCGGATATTTTATTGTATGACGCCGAATTTGTGCCTGTAGGAAAAGACCAGTTGCAACACCTCGAAATCACTCGTGATGTCGCTTCTCGTTTCAATCACCAAATGGGAGAAACTTTCGTGTTGCCCGAAGCCAAAATCCAAGAAGACAGTATGTTGATTCCTGGTACTAATGGCGGAAAAATGAGTAAATCGGCCAATAACGTTATCAATATTTTCTTGGATGACAAAGCGTTGCGCAAGCAAATTATGAGCATCGAAACCGACAGTACTCCATTGGAAGATCCAAAAAATCCTGATACTTGTAACGCTTTTGCTATCTACAAATTATTGGCCAATGAAGACCAAATTACCACGATGAGAGCCAATTATTTGGGAGGTAATTATGGCTACGGTCACGCCAAACAAGCCTTGTTCGAACTAATTGTAGAAAAATTCAAAACCGAAAGAGAACGTTACAAGTATTACATCAATAACTTGACCGAAGTAGACGCCTTATTGAAACATGGTGCCGAAAAAGCAGCAACCATCGCCAATGGCGTTTTGGATCGCGTACGCTTGAAATTAGGTTTCGAGTCGTTACAGTAAACGTTACTACGAATAAATTATGAAAAGGAATATTCCGCGATTGGGGTATTCCTTTTTTGTTTCAAATACGTTGTGAAAGTAAGCCCAAACTTCGAAACTGATTTTGTTATTCAACTTCTTTTCCATATTAAAAAGCAAGTAGCCTTCAATAACTCACTACAAAAAAACTAGTTGTTATACTTTTCAATTGACTAAATTAATTTAAATTCAGTCAACTAACTGACTGAATTTACATTAATTTGGTCAACATACTGACTGAATTTACATTTTTTGAGTATATTTGTATCTAAATTTAAAAATTTGCAGGCTATGGATTTTTTAGAAAGAGGCATAGATGTATTGTTTGCCAAAAGAGTATTACCCAACAAAGTACTTATTTTATTGGGCGCAAGGCGTGTAGGTAAAACAGCGTTTATCAAAAATTATCTTTCACAGCTCCCAAAACAAGAATATTTACAATTGAACGGCGAAGATATTCAGGATGCAAATTTGTTAAAAGAGCGTTCCGTAAGCAATTATCGTCGACTTCTAGCAAACACGAAATTATTAGTTATTGACGAAGCGCAAAACATCCCCGACATTGGTTTGATTCTGAAATTAATTGTAGATTCTATTGAGGGTATTAAAATCATTGCCACAGGATCATCGGTTTTTGATTTGTCTAATAAATTAGGAGAACCTTTGGTGGGAAGAAAAAATACGATTTATTTATTTCCACTGGCTCAGATGGAATTTTCCAACTATGAAAATTTCAAGGAAACCACTCAAAAATTGGAAGAACGATTGCTTTTTGGCTCCTATCCTGAACTTGAACAATACCCAGATTGGAACGACAAAATCAACTACTTGAAAGAAATACTCAATTCCTATTTATTGAAGGATATTTTGGTGTATGAAGGTATCAAACATTCTAACAAAATTTTAGAGGTTTTAAAACTGATTGCCTTTCAAGTAGGACAAGAAGTTTCACTGCAAGAATTAGCGAGACAATTAGGTATTTCTAAAAATACGGTAGAAAGTTATTTAGACTTACTTTCCAAGGTGTTTGTTATTTATAAAGTACCTGGTTTTAGCAGAAATTTACGAAAGGAAATTACCAAATCCAATAGGTGGTATTTTTATGATAATGGAATTCGCAATGCTATTATTTCCAATTTTAATCGATTAGACAATCGCACCGATGTTGGTGCATTATGGGAAAATTATTTGGCTTCCGAACGAGTAAAATACCAAAATTACACTCAAAAAGTAGTAATCAATTATTTTTGGCGTACGTATGACCAACAAGAATTGGATTGGTTGGAAGAAGAAAATGGCCAGCTACGAGGTTACGAATTCAAATGGAATGAAAATAGAAAAGCGAAAGTCCCCACAGCTTTTGCAAAAGCCTATCCTGAAGCTAGTTTTGAAGTAATCAACAAACAGAATTATTTAGATTTCATAGTCTAATGAAACAAAACAAATGGCCATAATTTGTAATATAACTATCAACCAAAATTTCAAAAGATAACTAGTTTTACTTGTTTTATGTCTGAACAAAAGCATCGCTAATCCACTACCAACAGTTCCTCCGAAGAACACGAAGGTTAAAAGTGTTGCTTCGGGGATTCTTCTTTTATGTTTTTGAGCTACTATTTTGTCATAGCCTATTACAAAAAAAGCGAATATGTTAATCAATAAAAGAAAGTAAAAAAACAAGTTCATTTGGGTAAAAATTGAAGTCAAAGATAAAAGAAGTAAGTTGTTTTTCTTATATTTAGAATCCTTATTTAAGTCTAAAAATCTAATTAATTATGAGCCCAATTAAATTATTCGAAGCCAAAAAAGTACGTAGTCATTACGATGTTGAAAAAGAAATTTGGTATTTCTCAGTTATTGATGTTATTCAGATTTTAACAGATAGTACTATCCCTAAACGATATTGGACTGATTTAAAGAAGAAGCTAAATAACGAAGGAAGTGAAGCGTACGATAAAATCGTACAGTTGAAAATGTTAGCCGATGATGGTAAAAATAGATTGACAGATACCGCCGATACCGAAACTTTATTGCGCTTAATTCAATCCATTCCTTCTCCAAAAGCAGAGCCGTTCAAACAATGGTTAGCAAAAGTGGGCTATGAACGAATGCAAGAATTGGCAGATCCCGCCCAAAGTTTAGACCGTGCTCGTGAAAATTGGCAAAAATTGGGACGTAGCGAAAAATGGATTCAGCAACGAATGACTGGACAGGAGACTCGCAATAAATTAACCGATTATTGGAAAGAATCGGGTGTAGAAAAGAAAGATGAATTTGCAATGTTGACCAATATCATTCATCAGGAATGGACAGGATTATCTGTTAAAAATCATAAAGAAATAAAAGGGCTGAAAACTCAAAATTTAAGAGATCATATGACGGAAGCGGAATTAATTTTTACAGCTCTAGCAGAACTTTCTACCCGACAAATTGCCGAAACAGACGAAGCCAAGGGACTTTTGGAAAATGCAAAAGCTAGTAAGAAAGGAGGGGCAATTGCCAAAAACGCCCGACTAGCTTTAGAAGAGAAAACTGGAAAAAGTGTAGTAACAGGAGAAAATTTTCTACCACCAAGTCAAAAAGAGCTAGAGTAAATTTAGCTATTTTAGCTGTCCGAAAAATTCAAAAAATGACCAACCTACAATTCATCGCCCAAAAGGTAGCTACCGCAGCCATCAATATTCAAAACACCGTTCAATTATTACAAGAAGATTGTACCATTCCGTTTATTTCGCGTTACCGAAAAGACAAAACAGGCAATCTGGATGAAACACAAATCGAACAAATTGCCAAACTCCAAAAAGAGTACGAGGCCATCCTGAAACGAAAAGAAGCCATCTTAAAATCCATCGAAGAGCAAAACGCTTTGACGTCTGAATTGGATAAAAAAATCCAACATAGTTTTGACCTACAAGAGTTGGAGGATTTGTATTTGCCGTACAAAAAGAAAAAAAGAACTAAAGCCGATGTCGCTCGTGAAAACGGACTAGAACCTTTGGCCAAAATTATAATGGCACAGAAAAATGACGATGTCGATTTCTTGGCTAGACAATACTTGAACGACGCTATTGTCAATGAAGAAGCGGCTTTACAAGGCGCCAGAGAAATCATTGCCGAATGGATCAACGAAAATATTTACGTTCGTAAACAATTGCGCCGTTTGTACGAACGCAAAGCGACCATCACCACCAAAGTAGTCAAAACAAAAAAAGACGAAGCCGATGCGCAAAAGTTTTCGCAATATTTCGATTGGTCTGAACCGTTGACCAAAGCGCCTTCGCACCGACTTTTGGCGATGCTACGTGCCGAAAATGAAGGGTTTATCAAGTTCAAAGTAGAAGCAGATATTGACGAAGCCTATGACGTAATCGACGAATTGGTGTTGAAAGGTCAAAGTCCAAGCACCTCTCACGTACAATTGGCCATTGAGGATTCTTATAAAAGATTGCTGCAACCTGCCATTGCCAACGAAACCTTGCAAGAAGCCAAAGCCAAAGCCGATGCCAATTCCATTCAGGTTTTCGCGAATAATTTAGGGCAATTATTATTGGCTCCACCTTTGGGCGAAAAACGAATTTTAGCCATCGACCCAGGATTTCGTTCGGGTTGTAAAGTGGTTTGTTTGGACGAAAAAGGCGACTTGCTCTACAACGAAACCATCTATCCGCACGCGCCACAAAATGAAACGGCGATGGCGATGAAAAAAATCAAATCGATGGTAAACGCCTATAATATTGATGCCATATCCATTGGGAACGGAACCGCCTCAAGAGAAACCGAATTCTTCATCAAGAAAATCGCTTTCGAAACTCGAGCCACAGGCGAACAGGGCGAAGCCAAACCCGTTCAAGTATTTATTGTCTCTGAGGCTGGAGCTTCTGTGTATTCCGCTTCCAAAATTGCTCGTGAAGAATTCCCCAATTATGACGTAACCGTTCGTGGTTCGGTGTCGATTGGACGTCGTTTGTCGGATCCTTTGGCCGAATTGGTAAAAATCGACCCAAAAGCTATTGGTGTAGGACAATACCAACACGATGTGGACCAAACCAAACTCAAAGAAGAATTGGATGCAACGGTAATTCGTTGCGTGAATTCGGTGGGGATCAACATCAACACCGCCAGCAAACATTTGTTGAGTTATGTAAGTGGTATTGGAGAAAAGCTGGCCGAAAATATAGTGACGTATCGTTCTGAAAATGGTCCATTTGACGATAGAAAACAACTCAAAAAAGTACCGCGTTTGGGAGATAAAGCCTTCCAACAAGGCGCAGCATTTATCAGAATTGCCAATGGCAAAAATCCATTAGACAATTCAGCAGTACATCCCGAAGCTTATGCCATAGTAGAAAAAATGGCCAAAGATTTGAAAACTTCCGTTACTGATTTGATTGCCAACAAAGAAAAAATTGCCCTCATCAAACCCGAAAACTACGTAACGCCCGAAATTGGAATTTTGGGTATCAAAGACATCCTCAAAGAGCTCGAAAAACCAGGATTAGACCCAAGAAAATCGGCCAAAATCTTTGAATTCGACCCGAATGTCAAATCCATTAAAGATTTGAAAACAGGGATGATTTTGCCGGGAATCGTGAACAACATCACCAATTTTGGCTGTTTTGTCGACATCGGAATCAAAGAAAGCGGTTTGGTACACATTTCCCAACTCAAAGCTGGTTTCGTAAGCGATGTCAACGAAGTAGTCAAACTCCACCAACACGTTGAAGTAAAAGTAACCGAAGTCGATGAAGAAAGAAAACGCATTCAGTTGACGATGGTTATTTAAAAATGGAAATCTCAAAAAAGAAATTCCAAATTCCAATGCGTCACACTGAGATATCATTTTAAACTAAAAAAGCAATATAAGATGACATTATGCTATGTAAACGTTTTCTTTTAAGCAGCAATACTCCCCTCTCGAGAGGGGCTGGGGGTGTGTTTTTATTTTGAGAGGATATTTTAATTCCTAAACTTAAAACGTTAATGGTAGCGCAATCGAAGAGCAAATTCTAAGGCGTTTCTTGAAATCTTTCAATTAAGATGTATAAATAAACAAAGCCCGGCAAGAAAATTTGTCGGGCTTTATTTATAAATAGCTATAGTGAATATAGACTTAATTAATGTTCTAATGCTGAGTTTCATTGCAACCTTATTCTCCTTTGCTTAGTTTTTCAATCTCTTTTTTTAGTTCCATTCTATTTATGATGTATTGAATTATGAACGCAGTGCATTCACAATTGGAAATGCTCTTTAAAATTGGTGATTCCTTTCCAATTAACAAACGGAAAAACCACTGCCACACTGAGGTTGCAAGTCTTTAAACAACGATTTTATTAAAAATTACCTTAGCAACGCTTGTTCTTAATAGTGAACTCTGATTTCACCATTTGCAAACCCATAATGTTTTGAAGATTGTTTTCAAAAAGGTTTTGAATGTCTCGCTCCAATTTAAAAGGTTTTTCCTTTACTTGTTCAAGGGTATTGGCTGTATTGTGGTATAAAATCATAAAAATTGAATTTTATCGAAGTAAAAAACTATATTAGTTTGTTTAATTTATTAGACTATTTTAAAAAAATCTGAATTTATATTTACGTAAATATTTTGCTTTATAATATCAATTTCTTCTTTTGTTGCATTTGATTTTAACGAAGAAAACTTATCCTTTATATTTCTGATTTCTTTTGAAATAAGATTATTATAAAGATTATTTTCAATATTTGGGCATCTTTGATAAATAATTAATTCACAGTTTTCTTTTAAAAGTCTATCACTTATTAATTCCCACCAAAATTTATCTGTTAGTCCCAGCGAACTTCCAAATACACAAATTATATTAGCATTATTAATCAAATCTATACATTCATCGTCAACTAAATGACTAGCAGCCTTATTGTATTCGGTTTTAATAAAGGCTTCACTAAAATCTATATTTTTAACAAAATCCTCATTAAAAACTTGTGAATTGTCATTTACGCCAATTATCATTCTTTCATTTAGATAACCGTGTATGTGCTTTATTGGCTTAATTATTGAATAATTGCTCAATGAATTTGCAATACTCATCTGTTTATTGGTCTGACCTATAAGCAGTTTATCTAAAATTGAAGTATAATTAAATGAAATTGTATCAATATGTGTGACTTCATTTTTTATAGATAAATAATCTTCTTCAAATTTCCTTTTATCCCCATTTCTTAATTTACGATGTGGAGCGCTTAAACACATCAAAAGTTCACCTATATTTATTTTTTTGAAATCAAAAGACTCCTCTATAGCTTTTAAATAATTTGATAGATTTAAAATGATATCCTGCCTAATGGATTCAAATTCTTCTATTGTTTTTATTTTTGCTGTGAACTTACCTAAAGCGAGTTCTAAATCTGACCAATTTTCAGAATTTGACTTTATTTCTCTTTTTAACAACTCAATATTTTCATTTTTACTTTTTATTTTTATGTAATAATTGTAAAAATCTTTATAACTAGTTTTTAAATCTAAGTTTAAATCAAATCCATTTCCTATTATATGAACAATATTCATTTATAAAAATTTAACTATTCTAAACAATTACTATTTCCTCCTCCGTTAACCCATACAATACATATGTTAGGTCAATTTACTAATCCGAATAGCGATTTAATGACTATCCACACAAACTTACAAAAAATGTATTGGGTAGTAACTTCATAAATTGAAGGAAAACAAAATTATCTTAAAAGTAATCTATATCAGTAAACGATAATCAAAAGGATAAATTTTTAGGACTCAAACCAAGTCCCAAAGTTTATTCCATAAAAAAAGCCCGACATTGCTGTCAGGCTTTTAAGCTCCCCCTCTTGGGCTCGAACCAAGGACCCTCTGATTAACAGTCAGATGCTCTAACCAACTGAGCTAAGGAGGAAACTGTGTATTATAATGCGTAGTAGGAACGTTTTCTGTTGCTATGACTGACATTGTTTGTTTGTCTTAGCGGTGGCAAAGATACACCTAATTTCAAGTTCTGCAAACAAAAAATGAACTTTTTTTCATTTTTTTTATCTTCCCACAATGGCCTTGTAGATGTCGTTTCCGTTGGCAAATAAAAGCAACGAGATAAGTAAAACAAAACCAACCATTTGAGCATTCTCTAAGAATTTGTCACTTGGTTTTTTGCCGCTAATGATTTCGTATAATAAAAATAGGACATGGCCACCATCCAAGGCTGGGATAGGCAATAAATTCATTACTCCCAACATTATTGACAACAAAGCCGTGATACTCCAGAATACTTCCCAGCTCCAAGAACTAGGAAAAATATTAAAAATAGCTGCAAATCCGCCCACTTGTTTGTACGCTTTGGTTTCTGGATTGAAAATCATTTTCAATTGCTTGCCGTAGCCTAATACTTGATTGGTTCCTTTTTCAATACCCACAGGGATCGATTCGAAGAAGCCGTATTCTTGTTTACTGATTTTGTAATACCCTAATTTCTCTAAAGATTCTAAACCTAGTGCACCAACATGAACGCCTAATTTGGCCTCGTTATTAACAATGACTTGCACCGGTACTTCTTTTTGATCACGAATCACAACCGCTGGAAGGGTTTTGCCTTTATTCGCTTTTAGGATAGCTGATACTTGATCGTAATATTTAGCAGGTTGCCCATTTAAGGAAACCATCACGTCTTTGGCTTGTAATTGTTTATTTAGTGATTCTTCAGGAATAACGGTAATAGCAAATGGCATACGGATGCCTACTAGAGGCCCTTTTTCTAGTTGTGATAATTGGTCTACAACATCAACAGGCATAGTGATGGTTTGAGCAACACCATTGCGTTCAATGTCGATTTTTTTACCCATGATAAGCTTGATGTTGATTTCGCTGTCGAATTTTTCGATTTTTTCACCATCAATGGCCACCAAATGATCGCCAGTTTGAAAACCGATTTTGTTCATCACCGGATTTTCAATTAGTAATCCGTCTTTCATATCCTTCATGGCTACAAAATCCTCGCCGTATACAAAAGCCATTCCTATATAAATAATGAAAGCCAAAATGAAGTTTACCGTAACGCCTCCCAACATAATAATCAAACGTTGCCAAGCGGGTTTCGAACGGAATTCCCAAGGTTGTGGGGGCAAGGCCATTTGTTCCTTGTCCATACTTTCATCGATCATCCCAGAGATTTTTACATAACCACCTAGAGGCAACCAACCAATACCATATTCGGTTTCGCCGATTTTCTTTTTAAGTAACGAAAATTTAAGGTCAAAAAACAAGTAGAATTTCTCTACTCTAGTTTTGAATAATTTGGCAGGAATAAAATGTCCCAATTCGTGAAGAATAATTAATAAGGACAAACTCAATAAAAATTGAGCAAACTTGATAACGATTTCCATTGTATACTTTTAGTTCTTAAATAACGCACAAAAATAGCGTTTTATATTTTATTTGATGGTGCAATATACTACTTAGGATTTTAATTGTTTGTTAATTCGGTAGTCTCCTTATGAATTAAAAATGCGTCAACTCTTTTTTGTTTGATTTTTTAGGAAACAATTCTTGAAGCCGAATGTCAAAATTTGGCCAAAATCAATACAAAAAGAAACTGGCCTTATAATTCTACGTAAATTTGCCAAATTGCCAAATCTTTCAATTTTTTAATCTCTCTTAATTTATGCAAAAAATAAAAACAGCTTTACTCTCCTACGGCATGTCTGGAAAAGTATTTCATGCTCCTTTTCTCGATTTACATCCTGGTTTTGAAATAACGGGTGCTTGGGAACGAAGTAAGAAATTGATTCAAGTTGATTTCCCTCCAGTGAAAAGCTATGCTTCTCTAGAAGAGTTATTACAGGACGATTGCGATTTGGTAATTGTCAATACGCCTGTAGGCACACATTATGAATACGCCAAACAAGTCTTGCTAGCCGGAAAACATGCCATAGTAGAAAAAGCCTTCACTACTACCGCTGCCGAAGCCCAAGAATTAGCTGCTTTGGCGGAAGAAAAAGGACTACACTTGGCCGTTTTTCAAAACCGAAGATGGGATAGTGACTTCAAAACCGTTCAAAAAGTAGTGCAGGACAAAATCCTTGGCGATATCGTAGAAGCTGAGATTCATTTCGATCGCTATAATCCCAATTTGAGTCCCAAAGTTCATAAAGAAACCCAAAATGCAGGTGCTGGAATTCTGAAAGATTTAGGGTCTCACATCATTGATCAAGCCTTGTGTTTGTTTGGTTTTCCCGAAGCGGTAAGTGCTGATATTCGCATTACTAGAACCCATTCGTTAGTAGACGATTGGATCGATATTACCTTATTTTATCCCGAACTGCGTGTGCGACTCAAAGCAGGTTTTTTTGTACGAGAACCACATCCTTCGTATACGCTTCACGGCAAGAAAGGCTCTTTCTTAAAACCGCGTGGCGATGTGCAAGAAGACGAATTAAAATTAGGCAAAAAACCCAATGTGACCATTTGGGGTACTGAACCCGAAGCCTTACAAGGAGCGTTGCATACCGAAATAGGAGGGAAGGTGATCAAAGAAAAAGTACCTACACTACAAGGCAATTACTATGCATTTTTTGAAGGTATGTATCAAGCCATTTCGCACGGAAAACCAGTTCCCGTTTCGGCTCAAGAGGGAGTACAAGTTATGCAAATCATTGAAGCTGCGATACAAAGTCATCAAGAGCAAAAAAGAATTCAGGTATAATATAGAATGCAGAAAATTTAAACAGGTTTTAAATTTGAATTGAAAACCTTTTATTAAATTTGATTGTAAAACGCTAAAAATCAACTATTTTGATTTATTTTAATTTTTTAGAACGTCTCAGAAAGAAAGGAAAATACAAAAAAGCGTATAGCGAAGTAAAGGAGTCTTACCTCAAACGCATCCGTTGGGCTGTGTCCTTTTTTTATTTTGGAATGGGCTTGGTGTTTGCCACTTGGGCCAGCCGAATTCCCACCATCAAATCAGAGCTCAATTTATCCGAAGGCGAATTGGGAACGATTTTATTTGCGCTTCCTTTGGGGCAGTTGACCATGATGCTTTTTTCGGCCAAGATCGTGACCCGTTTTGGTAGTAATGTCACCTTACCGATTTCAATTTTATTATACACATTTAGTATGACCAATTTGGGCTTGGCACAAACCGAATGGCAATTGGCAATTGGGTTATATCTCTTGGGATTGACCGCCAATTTAACCAACATTTCCGTCAATACCCAAGGTGTTTATACCGAAGGCTTGTTCCGACGCAACATTATGCTGTCTTTTCACGGCGTATGGAGCATGGCAGGATTTACAGGAGCCTTAATCGGATTGGTGTTGCTGGGATTCAATATTTCCACCTACACACATTTTGTGATAGTAGGCATTGCTGTGTTTGTATTGGTAGCCACCAATTATACTTTTTTAATCAAGGCCAAAGAAAGTCAAGGTGCAGCCAAGAAACAATCTTTTTTTAAAGTCGATACCACTTTGATGTGGTTAGGAATTATAGGTTTTTGTAGCATGGCTAGCGAAGGGGTAATGTTTGATTGGAGCGGCGTATATTTCAAAGATGTTTTGCAGGTCAAAGGATCCTTGAGTGTTTTAGGCTATACCTCATTTATGATCATGATGGCGTTAGGACGCTTTTTTGGTGACCGACTCACTCAAAAAATAGGACGCAAAAAAGTCATGCAAATCAGCGGATGTCTCATCTCGATCGGGTTACTCACAGCGGTCATTTTCCCTTATTTAATCCCCGCAACTCTTGCGTTTATGGTCGTAGGTTTAGGAGTTTCAACCATTATTCCAACCATGCTAAGCATCGCCGGAAAGCACCCAACCATTCCCACCAGCCAAGCCTTAACGTCAGTTTCTAGCATCAGTTTTCTTGGTTTCCTTATTGGCCCGCCCGTTATTGGCCACATTGCCGAAGCTTTTGGATTGCAATTTTCCTTTGCTTTCATTGGAATTTTTGGTTTTATTATCGCCATCATGGTTTCTAAAATAAAAATCCAAGAGTAGTTTTTTAGGAGCAAACGTCCCTACTTTTCAAGACCAGTCGTCCTGCTGTACACTATATCTTGTGGTCCCGAACCCCGGGACCACAAGGATACCGTTCCCATCAGGGCTAGACTACCTATTTTTATTTTCAAAAAAAGTATTGCATTTTTGTAAATCTTAATAGTTTTTGTATTACATTTATAAAACAGAATAATTAATTATCAAGCACTTATATAATACACCTTCCAAAATACCACTTTGTGTTTTTTACAATATTTGAGTTTTTATGCTCAAATTTCCAAAAACGTTTTATTAATTAATTTGGGGTGTTACACTCCAAAAACTGTTTTATTGGAGGATTTCCTTAAAAAGATCCTCCATTAAAGCTGTTTTTTTATTTTATAAAAACGCCTATGCAAAAAAAACTATTGGTTATTGTTTTATGTTTATTATTTAAAAAAAATTATGCCCAAAACGCAACTGGATTTACCCTAAAAGTTATCGAGGCCCAATCCAAAAACGCCCTTGCTTCAGTAGTGGTTACGATTCAAAACACTTCTTTTTTGCAACTCACTTCATCAACAGGAACGGTCGTATTTGAACAGCTTTTGCCTAATACCTATTATGTTTTGGTACATTCTCAGGGTTATAAGGATCAGTTACTTTCCGTAAACGTTCATCGAAATACGATGTCTGATTTAGGCACCATTCTACTCAGCCCCGACCTAATGTTGGAGCAACAAAGTGCCACTATTGCACTCAACGAGGACCAACTCAACGATGATTTTAATAGTTCCGAAAGTACTGCACCGTTACTACAAGCTTCTCGAGATGTGTTTCAGCAAGCCGCTGCTTTTCAATGGGGACAAAGTCGTTTTAGAATTCGAGGTCTCGATGCCGAAAATGCCACGTTGCTTTTGAACGGTATCGCCTTAAATAAACTCTATGATGGTCGGCCGCAATGGGGAGATTGGGGTGGGATTAACGATGTGTTGCGCAACCAGGAAATCGCTATCGGTACCGCCGCTTTCGACTATAGTTTTGGCGGAATTCTAGGCGCTCAACAGATCAATACCCGAGCTTCTAGCTATCGATCTGGAATACGACTCTCTTTTGCGGGTACTAACACCACCTATAACTGGCGCATGATGGCGACTTATGCTTCAGGGGTTTCCAAAAAGGGTTGGGCATTGGTGATTTCGGCGGGGAAAAGAATGGGAGTAAATCCCTATTTCGAAGGCACCCATTTTGATGGAAATTCGGCTTTTATCAGTATCGAAAAGCAAATCAATGAAAAACAGGCGTTCAATTTTACCGGAATTTATACTCCCAATTCACGCGCGAAAACCGCTCCCAACACTGCCGAAGTTTTTGCACTTATGGGCGCACAATACAATTCGTATTGGGGCTTTCAAGAAGGCAAAAAACGAAACGCCAGAATCAAAACCGTAGAAGAGCCGCTACTCCTACTCAATCATTATTTCAAAATCAACGACAAAACACAACTCCAATCCGCAGCGCTTTACCAATGGGGAAAAATTAGCAACAGCAATATCGATTTTCAAAATGCCAATAATCCTGACCCCACTTATTATCGAAAAATGCCGAGTTATTTCAGCTCACTTTTCGAACGAGACAACGGCGAATTTTCTGGAGCTTTCATTCCGGATACCGAAAATGCCGAAAAAAGCCGTTTAGCTTTTTTAGAAAATCCACAAATCAATTGGAATGCGCTTTACCAAGCCAATCAAAAACCAGTTTTGGATGGCAAAGGAAACATTCTTAGGTACGAACCTTCAAAAAGCAACTATATCGTCTATGAAGATCGAGCCGATGAAACCGTTTGGGCCGCCAATAGTCTCTTGAATTCTCAATTTTCAGAGCATGTTTCCATCACGGCTGGTGCTCATTTTAAAACATCAAAAACGCAGCAGTATCAAAAAGTGGTCGATCTTTTGGGAGGTTCGTATTTTGAAGATATTGATGGGTTTTATACCGGTGATCAAGCGCAATCCGACTTGAATCATCCCAATCGTCAAGTGGTCGAAGGCGATAAATACGGCTATAATTATTTCATGAAAGCGCAAGTCATACAGGCATTTACTCAGTTTCAATTCCGATTTAATTCGATTCATTTTTATGTAGGACAACAATTTTCTAGCACCAGTTATCAGCGCGAAGGATTGTACAAAAACGGGATTTACGAAAACAATTCTTTAGGAAAGAGCGCTAAAGTGACCTTTGAAAATTTCGGATTCAAAGCTGGAATGACCTATAAAATTTCTGGCAAGCAAGCCTTTTTATTTCATGCCGCCCACTTAAGTAAAGCCCCCACAATTCAAAATACATTTCCCAACGCCCGGTTGAATAATACGATTGTTGCTGCTCTTTCTAGCGAAACCCAAAGCAGTTTGGAAGCGACTTATCAATATCGAACGCCTTTTTTGAAAATGCGTTTGACCACTTATTTTGCGTTACAAAAAAACACTACCGATCATTCCTTTTTTTATGCAGAAGGAATTTTTGACGACGGTGCGGGCTATACCAATACTGACGCCTTCGTGGGACAAACCTTAACGGGACTTGACAAACAAAATTTGGGTGCTGAATTAAGTCTTGAATATCCTATTAGTAGCACCTTAAAAACGACACTGGCAGCTGCTTACGGTCGGTATATTTATGCCAGCAACCCCAACGTTACCGTAACCAATGATGCCCAAGCTTCGCTCCAAAACACCAATCCTGTTTTTGATTTTGGAAAAGCAATTCTTAAAAATTACTATCAAGAGGGAATGCCTCAACAAGCCATTAGCCTTGGAATAGAATATAGAGACCCGCATTTTTGGTGGATAGGTACCAACTTAAATTTTATCACGGAATCTTATGTATCGGTTTCACCTATAGCACGAACGGCAATTTTTTTCAGAAACCCTGCCAATGGATTTCCATTTCCCGAAGCGACCGAGGAAAGAGCCAAAGTGTTATTGCAACAAGAAAAATTAGATCCGCTACTCCTCTTGAACTTTACAGGCGGCAAATCTTGGCGAATAAGAGGTAAAAATTTAGGGCTTTTTGTAAGCGTTTCTAACCTCCTCGATACGCATTATCAAACAGGTGGTTATGAACAAGCTCGGAACGCCAATTTTAGGGCGCGTAATCAAGACGTTTCTAGTGGTACGCCCAATTTTGGTAACAAATATTTCCAAGGCTATGGCCGCAATTATTTTGTCTCCCTTTATTTGAATTTATAATAAACCTCATTAAAATTAAAAAGTATGAAACGTTATATTTCTTCTCTTTCAATTCTTTTTGTCTTTTCCTTCTTCTTGACGAATTGTGCCCAAGAAGATTTTGACATTCCAAAATTAGAATGTACCCAAACTGATTTAAAAGTCAACCAAACCGTCGCTCAGGTTAAAGCCAATGCCAATGCAATTGTGGCGCAATACCCTTATGACGATAGTATAGAAGCATATGTGGTTTCGAGTGACGAAGGTGGTAATTTTTTCAAAACCATCAGTTTTCAAACCTTGGCCACGCCTACTTCGCCAGCCATTGGTTTTAGTGTACCTATCGATGCCACCAACTTATACATCGATTTTCGATTGGGCAACAAAGTCTACCTTAAACTCAAAAATCAATATACGGATATCAATTACGGTGGACTCAGAATTGGTGCTATATATGTCAATTCCTATAATGAAGGTGGCGTGGGCAGACTCTCCCAAAACGATTATAAAAAAGTGCTGTTCCCTTCTTGCACCATTATCGAAGAATCGCAATTGACCAAAGCTACAACCATTCCCGAACTGCTGAATGACGCCAACTTAAACACTTTGGTCGAATTGCAAAACGTACAATTTACTAACGATGCTGTAGGACGAAAATACTATGAGGAAAGCGAAGATATCGGTGGCGGCACCAATTGGAATTTGATGGACCAATTGGGGAATCAGGTTATTTTTAGAACCTCAAGCTTTGCCAATTTCGCCACCAAAACAGTCCCAAAAGGAAGCGGAAAAGTCAAAGGGATTTTGACCAAATTTGGCACCGATTACCAACTCATCGCCCGTTCCGAAAAAGATGTGAATTTAACAGGCGCCAGTATCACACCCTTCTTCAAGGAAGATTTTGAAAAAGTAGTCGATAAAACCAATCTAAGTTTACCCGGCTGGACGAACTTAGCCCAAAAAGGAACGCCAGTATGGAAAGGCACGGTGTACAATGGCAATGGTTACGCCGAGTTTGCGATATCTGGAACCAAAGTAGTTTCAAATGTAGCTTGGTTAATTTCTCCCAAAATCGACTTAGATATTTACACCAATGAAATCTTGACCTTCCGCTCGGCCCAACACCATCTCGATGTCGATTCGCCTCTGAATACCTTAGACGTTTTCATTTCCACCAATTTTGATGGTGTAAACATTGCCACCGCCACTTGGACTCCCTTGAAAGCCACAGTGCCCAAACAGGCTACCCCTTGGTACCAATTCATCGGCTCGGGCGCCATAGATTTAAGTGCGTTCAAAGGCAAAGTCAATATTGCCTTTCGCTACACAGGCTCAGGAAAAAATGCCGCACTAGACGGTGCATTTATGGTGGATGATGTGCAAATTTTTGGGGATAAGTAGGTCTCTATAATTAACTAATTTTGCTATCAAAAAATAGGTTATTATTCAGGTGTTTTTTTGGATATTAATTGCCTCCAACTTTAGTTGGAGGGATGAAATTTGAAAGCATTAAAGGCTTTAGCCCAAATTAGCTGCTTTTATTTGGCTAAAGCTAATGAAATCAATCCCCATAACTCCAGCTAAAGCTGTAGCCAATTGAAAGCAAGACTAGCTGAGTAGTTACAATAATAGAAAGAGTCAATGGTTGCTGTTTTCGCCGCAAAAAATGCGGTGAATAACTTTTTTTTTCACCGCATCGCAGTTATTTTTATCTTGATTATATTCACAAAGAAATGATTTTCTAAATCGCGTATACTAACAATCATTTTTGTATTTTGGCCGTCCCAAATCAAAACCAAACCAAAAATGAAAACCTATTTCGCGGCCTTCGTGCTGATGACTTTTTCGTATGTAATACACAGTCAAACACCTAACAAACCCATTCAATTAAAGCAAATTACTGTAGTTAAAACCAACTTTAGAAACCTTAAAAGTGGGGAAGCAATTCACAAAACTTACGATTTTGACCAAGGAAAATTAGTTACTATCAAAACCTCGGATGTGACACAAAGTTTTTTTTATAACGCCAAAGGCTTGCTCGATCACACGGTAAAAGACCGCAACGGCAGCAACTGGAAAGAGGTGATCACTTATGGTTACGACGCTCAAAATCGCTTGGTTTTATTTTCGAAGAAGTATGAAGAGAATGGAAGTAAGGTGACCAAAACTGTAACATATACGTATGAAGGTTCTCGAATTCAGCAGGTGACCAAAAAAAGCACCACGCAACAGCTTTTTGTAGAGGAAGTAGATTTTGTGATCGAAAACGGGAAGCTTGTTCGTCGTTCGGTTCGCGACAGAAACAAACAGATCGTTCACAAAACAGAGTATCTGTATGAAAAAGGGAACAACACCAAACAAACCGGACTTTTGGGTGATAAAACGATCAAATATTTTGGGTATGATAATAAAGAATCAGCCAATTTGTTGATGGTGAAAGCTATTTTTGGACCCAATTATCAAGTGATTGTTCCTTTGGTTTCGTTTCAAGAAGAGGAGTTCGCTATCCATGATGTTAGTGTTAACAACGAAATAAAGTTCAACACTTCCACTTCGCCGATCATTAAAGCAGGCACTTTTAAATACAATGCCCAAAATTATCCAGCTTCTTACGTGTTGATCGAGGACAGCGGCATGATCAAAACCGTAAAAACATATCTTTACGAGTGATTTTTTAGGCTATCGAATGGACGAACAAATAAGCCGCGAATTCACGAATTTTTTTAAATAGTAATTGGTGCAATTTTTTTAGAATCAAATAAATTTTAATTCAAGCATTCGTAGCTAACCTTTTTCACTAAGCTTCAAAAGTAATTTGCGAATTTGCGGTTCCTTTTGGATTTTGCCTCGAATGCACGTTTTTTTTAAAATAATAGGTATTATTTTTTTTGAATCAAATAAATTTTAATTCGAGCATTCGTGGCTAAACCTTTTTTTAAATTAAATAAATTTTAATTCGTGAATTTGTGGCTAACCTTCTTTTTCGAATCCGATAAAAATAATTCGTGCATTCGTGGTCACCTTCTTTAAAAGCAAATGATTAAATTTGTACCTTATTCAATGACATGTTAGAAAAAGAAAAATTAAATTTCGAAAAAACCGCTATTGTAGGGATCGTAACTCAAAGTCAAAGTGAAGACAAACTTAAAGAATATCTGGATGAACTAGAATTCTTGACCTTCACTGCTGGTGGACAAGTAGTAAAACGCTTTTGGCAAAAAATGGATAAACCCAATCCTAAGACTTTTTTGGGAACAGGAAAAATTGACGAAATTCATCTTTTTGTAAAAGAAAATGACATTTCGACCTTGATTTTTGACGACGAGTTAACGCCTTCGCAACAAAAGAATATCTCCAAAATTATCGACTGCAAAATCCTTGACCGAACCAATTTGATCTTGGATATTTTTGCACAACGCGCCGAAACTTCTTATGCGAGAACGCAGGTAGAATTGGCACAATGTATTTATTTATTGCCTCGACTTTCGGGTTTATGGACGCACTTAGAACGACAAAAAGGAGGAATTGGGATGCGTGGTCCGGGAGAAACGGAGATCGAAACCGACCGTCGTATTGTGCGTGATCGTATCTCGTTGTTAAAAGATAAAATCAAAACCATCGACAAACAAATGGGTATTCAACGCAGTAATCGCGGGGCCATGGTTCGTGTGGCGCTGGTAGGTTATACCAATGTAGGGAAATCAACCATGATGAATGCGGTAGGTAAGAGCGATGTTTTTGTAGAAAATAAATTGTTTGCAACTTTGGATACAACGGTACGAAAAGTGGTGATCAAAAACTTACCTTTTCTGCTTTCGGATACCGTAGGATTCATCAGAAAGTTGCCTACACAATTGGTCGATTCGTTCAAAAGTACGCTTGATGAAGTGCGCGAAGCTGATCTTTTGTTGCACGTAGTTGATATTTCACATCCCGATTTTGAGGATCATATTGCCTCTGTGAATCAAATTCTTTTGGATATTAAGGCCAATGATAAGCCTACGATCATGATTTTTAACAAGATCGATGCGTACCAACATTTGACTATTGACGAAGATGACTTGATGACCGAAAAAACGCCACGACATTTTACCTTAGAAGAATGGCAACAAACATGGATGAACCGTGTGGGGCATGAAAATGCTTTGTTTGTATCGGCGATTCACAAAGAAAATTTTGAAGAATTTAGAGAACGCGTATACGAAGCCGTTCGACAAATTCACATTACGCGCTTTCCGTATAATAAATTTTTGTATCCTGATTATAAGGATGCCATCGAAAAAGAAGACAAAGAATAAAAAAAGCCCCAAAATTCAGATGATTTTGGGGCTTTTTGGTTGAGATGTTTAGTTTTTCAAAATCCATGTACTCATCGTATCCAAGACAATGGGAGCGATAGTTTGTGTGATGCTTTCATATTCAGCGACCGTTCCTGTTTTTGCCTCTTGGAATAAGTGGTTGAGGTCAGGAAATGCAGTGATTGTTCCTTTTTTATTTCCTCCTTTTAGTAGGGAAGCTTGGATGCCAGCTAAGTTTTCAGTCGCTTTTACTTGTACATCCAAAGTACCGTTCAAAGCAAGAACAGGCACTTTGATTTTTGACCAATAGGTATCGGGATTTAATTTTAGGAAATAAACATACCATGGACGAGTAATAGCACTGGTTTGTTGGACAACAAATTCATCTATTTGACTTTCTGTAAGACCTTGATTTTGGGTTAATTTCTTAAATTCTTCACGAATGTAGTTTTGAAAATCCGTTTTTAATTGTTGGCCAGTATAGTTGATAATGAAGGCATATACTTTTTCGTTAAATGCGGTAGTAGTTGCAATTTGGTAAGCTGTGGCGCCTTGTGCTTTGGCAATGGATTGGGTTTGTAGCAACATCATTCTATCTATGGGAATTCCAGGGCCCGCCATCGAAATCACAAATTGTACTTTTTTATTTTCAGCGGCCACCATTGGGGCAATTAAACCGCCTTCGCTATGGCCTAAAACACCAATTTTTTTAAATCCTTTGGAGGTTAAAAAAGCTACAGCGGCTGAGATGTCTGAGGCAAAATTAGCTGAGGTATCTTCAGGGTTTCCTTTGCTAGATCCTCCAATGCCTCGATCATCTAAACGCAATACGCCAATACCTTTTTGAGCAAAATCATGAGCAATTACAGCAAAAGGTTGGTGACTAAAAATTTCTGAATTTCGATCTTGTGCGCCAGATCCTGTGATTAATACCACTACTGGAAATTCTTTTTTGTTTTTAGGCAAGGTCAAGGTTCCTGCCAAAGTATTTTTGTCTTTTGGGTTTACAAAAGTCACTTCTTGTATAGGGTAGTCGAAAGGCCCATTAGGTTGCTGCGGACGAATGGTTATTTTTCTTGTCAAAACCAGTGGATAAGTCCCGCCATTTTGTACAAACGTACCCTCGATAGCAGTTCCATTAAAAACGCCGCTATATTTTAGATTCAGATCAGGAGCGGTGAGTTGTAATTCATTATTCACAAAGATAGTTTCCTTAACGGGAATGCCTTTGGCACCTTGCATTGGACTTTCAAGTGAAGTTTGATATCCCTCACCGTTTTTTTGTATGGTGAAAATTAAGGGTAATTCCATGCCCTGAAAATTTAGTTTTCCTGTCCAGGATCCCTGAATTTCTTGAGCAATAATCGATTGGAAGGTTATTAAAAGAAATACTAGAACGCTTTTTGTTTTCATTGTTGCAGAAGTTTAAATAAAGCTCTAAGATAACCTAATACAATATAGCACACAAATGATTTAGGATTCCTTATGGTATTGTCGTTTTGTCTTTCTTTTTGAATTCAATTTAAAGTTTACAAAATTGTTTAATTCGGAATATAGAATTAAATCCAAGTACTTTATTTTATGTTATTAAAAAACTCCAAACTCTTTGCGTTTGTGGCAAGAGTTTGGAGTTGTATTGTGATCATTTTGAAACGTATCTTATTTTGTTTCTTCTTCTTTTTTAGTTGTAGCAGATTGCTCGTCTTTGGCTGCGTTTTTAAATTCTTTAATGCCGCTTCCCAATCCTTTCATTAATTCTGGAATTTTTTTACCTCCAAAAAGTAATAAAACGATACCCACTATAATAAGGATTTCAGTAAGTCCAATTCTTCCCATGATTGTGTTTTTTATAGCCGAAGCCAATTGGTTTTATTTAACGTTGCAAATGTATACAGAATTCCTTAATCTAAATGAGATTACATGAAATATTTATAGTTTTTTGAGTTAAAAATAGGATTATAGACCTTATGCTGAATTGATAAAATCATTAATCCTTATATTTGTCAAAATATCAGGAAGTATGTTTATAAATCGTTTGCTGCCCAAGGGACTCAAGGAATTGATACTCATGAAAAAAAGGTTGATATTAATTAACCAAGAAAACTTTGAAGAGTTATTTTCATTCCGATTGAGCCTTTTGAATGTTTTTGTAGCGGGTACTTTAAGTGCTTTTTTTTTAATTCTCATCACTACGGTATTAATCGCCTTTACTCCTTTGAGAGAATATATACCGGGATATGCTTCGACGCAATTAAAAAAAGAGGCCACTATTTTAGCCTTAAAAACCGATTCATTGACCCAAGCGATCAAAAAAAACGAAGCCTATCTCAAAGCGATACAAAATGTTTTAACGGATAAACTAGAACATGTAACGTTTAATAAAGATTCTATTTTGGCACAAACTCAAACAGCGATCGATCCTGAAACACTAAAAGCGTCTGAAGAAGAATTGAACTTACGCAATGAAGTAGCCGCAGAAGAAAAGAAAGCAAATTCCACCCAAGTTTCAAAGAAAAAGACCACCGTCAAAAAATAAAAAAGCATGTCTTTAAAAGCCTTTTTAGCAAAATTATTTGCTCAAAAAATAGTAAAAAAAACACAGCAATGGAGTCAAAATCCATTAGCAACGCAACAAGCTGTTTTTAGAAATTTAATACAAGAAGCGCAGAACACTGCCTTTGGTCAAGACCATAATTTTGAGCACATTAAAACACATGCCGACTTTGTGAAGCAGGTGCCAATTCGAGATTACGAAGGATTAAAACCGTATGTTGATCGAGTAGTAAATGGAGAAGAAAATGTGCTGTGGAAAGGCAAACCGCTTTATTTTGCCAAAACTTCTGGAACCACATCGGGTGCCAAATACATTCCGCTGACCAAAGAATCAATGCCGTATCATATTGAAGCGTCGAGAAATGCTATTTTACATTATATTCACGAAACAGGAAAAACAGATTTTGTGGATGGAAAAATGATTTTCTTGCAAGGAAGCCCCATTTTGACCGAGAAAAACGGTATCAAATTAGGAAGATTATCGGGCATAGCCGCTCATTTTGTTCCGGGTTATTTGCAAAAAAACAGAATGCCTTCTTGGGAAACCAATTGTATTGAAGATTGGGAAACCAAAGTGAATGCTATTGTAGAAGAAACTGTAAAAGAAGACATGCGAGTGATTTCTGGAATTCCGTCATGGGTACAAATGTATTTCGAAAAATTGCAACAAAAGGCTCAAAAGCCAGTTGGAGAATTGTTCAAAAACTTCAATCTTTTCATTTATGGAGGTGTTAATTTTGAACCCTATCGCGCCAAATTTGAGAATTTAATTGGTAGAAAAGTAGATAGTATTGAACTCTTTCCTGCTTCCGAAGGTTTTTTTGCTTACCAAGATTCTCAAAAAGAGAAAGGAATGTTGTTGCTTTTGAATTCAGGAATTTTTTATGAGTTCATCAAAAGTGATGATTTTTTTACTGAAAATCCAAAGCGTTATACCATAGGCGAAGTCGAATTAGGCGTAAATTATGTATTGATTATTTCTACCAATGCGGGACTTTGGGGCTACAATATTGGTGATACAGTACAATTTACTTCATTGAAACCTTATCGCGTTATGGTTTCGGGTAGAATCAAACATTACATTTCTGCTTTTGGGGAACACGTGATTGGCAAAGAGGTAGAAAGTGCTTTGCAAGAAGCGATTCAAGGCAGCGCTATTCGCATCAATGAATTTACGGTGGCTCCGCAAATCACGCCAAAAGAGGGATTACCTTATCACGAATGGTTTATTGAATTTGAAAACGAACCAGAGGATGAGGTTGCTTTTGCCGAAGCTATTGACCAAGCTATGCGCAAGCAAAATATCTATTATGATGATTTGATTTTAGGCAACGTTTTGAGAAAAGTAGTCATCACCAAAGTCGCCAAAAACGGTTTCCAAGACTATATGAAATCCATCGGGAAATTGGGTGGACAAAATAAAATTCCGAGATTGAGTAATGATCGAAAAATTGCTGCCTTTTTTGAAAATAAAAATCAGAATGAGAAATAAGTATTGGCTTTGGATGCTGCTTTTTGCATTTCAATTTAGTTTTTCGCAACTAAAAGGTGTTGTCAAAGATAGTATTTCAGGTCAGCCCATTCCTTATGTAAACATTTGGGTGGAGAATGAAAACATTGGAACCACCTCAGAACTAGATGGCACTTTTACTATCAATACAACGTCGGATAAAGTATTGGTTTTTTCGGCTTTGGGATTTGCATCCAAAAAGATAAAAGCAGATAAAATTGAAAGTGTTGTTCTCAAAAATGAAGCCATTGCTTTGCATGAGGTAATCATTGCACCTCCAAAACACGATTCCGAAATTGTAATTGGAAATTATAAAAAGGGATCGATTAATCATCATTTTGCCTGTGGTAATGCTCCTCAAATTCTTGCAAAATTTTTCCCATTTGTCAAAGAAATGGAACAGCATTCTTTTCTAAAAAGTTTACTTGTCCTAACAAAAGCGGAGAAAGGAAATGCCAAGTTTGTATTGCGTTTCTTTGAGGTTAATCCCGATGGAAGTCCTGGAGATGATTTGACCGCTCAAAATATTGTAGTTCCTATTAAAAAAGGAAAAAAGGATACTTCAATTGATTTGCAATCCTACAAAATAAAAGTACCTACAAATGGATTTTTCGTTGCTGTTGAATGGTTGATCATTGAAGACAATCGCTATGAGTATAAATTCACAAAAGCTAATGAAGGATCCAAAAAATTTGATGGAGTGGATTATGATCCTAGAATTGGAATTATACCTAGTGAAGAAACAACCACTTGGAGATATCATAAAGGAAAATGGCATAATCTTAATATTAAAAATACTCAGGCCAAATCAGATCGCTACAAGGATAAATATTTAGAATTAGCGATGAAATTAACGTTAACCAACTAAAAAAAACTTTTACTTACCTTTGAAAAGATTGTAGAAAAAAGAATTAAGCTTAAAATATTTGAAGTAGATTTAAATAAAAACACACGAAGATGAAAATCGAGAAAATTAGAATAAAGAATTTCAAAGTATATCAGGACACTGAGATAAGGGATTTGCCTAATATGTGCGTATTTCTTGGAGCTAATGGAGCGGGTAAATCTACACTTTTTGAAGTATTTGGTTTTTTGAGTGATGCGCTTAAAAGTAATGTAAAAACAGCTTTAAACAAAAGAGGTGGCTATAAAGAAGTATATTCAAGGAATGGGGTTGGAGATATTGAAATTGAAATAAAATTTAGAAATCCAGATGTGGATGGAAAAAAACAACCTTTAATTACTTATGAACTTTGTGTTTGTTTGGGAGAAAATAATTTACCAGTCGTTTCAAAAGAAGTATTGAGTTATAGGAGAGGAAATAGAGGAAGACCCTATAGATTTTTAGAATTTACTTATGGAAAAGGAAATGCAATTGTTAACGAAAGTGAATTTGAAAGTGCTAAACAAGAATTTAAAGAACAAAGAGAAGAACAAACATTAGATAGTCCTGATATTTTAGCAATAAAAGGATTAGGACAATTTCAAAAATTTAATGCCATTAGTTCTTTTAGAAGATTACTTGAAAATTGGTATGTCTCTAACTTTCAAATTCAAGCAGCTCAAAATATTGAAGATACTGGTTTGAGTGAGCATTTGTCAACAACAGGAGACAATTTGGCTCAGGTAACTAAATATATATATGAGAATTTCCCAGAAACCTTTCGAAAAATTTTAGACAAAATGAAAGAGAGAGTTCCAGGAATTGATAAAGTAGAGGCTACAGAAACTATTGATGGTAGAATCGTTTTGCAGTTTAGCGACGGTAGTTTTAAAGACCCTTTTATTTCTAGATTTGTTTCAGATGGTACGATCAAAATGTTTGCTTATTTGGTGTTACTTAATGATCCTAAACCACATCCTCTTTTATGTATAGAAGAACCTGAAAATTATTTACATCCTGAACTTTTGATTGAATTAGCTGAGGAATTCAGAGATTATGCTAATAGAGGAGGACAAGTATTTATATCTTCTCATTCACCAGACTTTGTCAATGCTTTAGAACTTGATGAACTTTTTTGGTTGAAGAAAGAAAATGGTTTTACAAATATAAAAAGAGCGTCAGAAGATAAAGCCATAGCTGATTTATTCAAAGATGGAGACAAATTAGGCTATTTGTGGAAGCAAGGATATTTTATTGGTAGCGGACCAAAAAATTAAGGTATGGCAAGAATTGAGATTTTAGTAGAAGAACCATCGATGAAAGAATTCTTAAACATTTTGTTGCCTAAAATTTTGGATAAAGAATGGATCTTAAACGAGAACTATTTTATCAGAAGTTTTGAAGGTAAAAGTGATTTACAAAAAAACATACCATCAAAGGTAAAATTGCTAAGTAATTGGAATCATGAAGCATCTGGTATAGTAATAATGCAAGACCAAGACAGTTCAGATTGTAAAATTCTTAAAAAAAAGCTTTTAGACATTTGTGATCAAAATGGGAATTGCCCTAAGCTAGTAAGGATCGTATGTAGAGAACTTGAGTCGTGGTATATCGGCGATTTTTTGGCAGTTAACAAAGCATATCCAAATTTTAAACATCAAAATTATATTAATAAATCAAAATTTAGAGTACCTGATAATTGTAATGCTTTCGATGAATTAAAAAAAATACTTCCTGAATTTCAAAAAGTAGGAGGGGCCAAAAAAATTGCACCCTTTATCACGATTGATGGAAATACATCTGAAAGTTTTCAGCAAACAGTAAATGGTTTGAAAAGATTTTTCAACACAATAAAAGATTAAAAACTAAGAATATGAATACAACCAAACATATATCAAGATCTAGAGCACAAGAATCTTCTGCGGCTATAGAAAAAATGTACATTACCATTCGCCATTTATTTAACCGTGGGTTTTATAAACCGATGGGAATTTCGGGAGATACCTTACGGGAAGCTTTATTGGCTTTACGCCCAGAGATTTATGGTTCTATTGCCGATGAAAAAGTAGAATTGAATGGGTTATTATACGTTATCGAACGACTTCCAGTAGGGATTGAAGAATGTCGATTTATTAATCTTACTTCGGATGAAGGGTATTCTAAATCGCATTTTCAGGCTATTGTTCCGCCAAAGCGAAGAAGAAATTGTTACCGAATTGACGAAGAACAAATGAATGTTGAAATCACTCGCGGGCGTTCCGATATTTATGATATTTTGACGCATCTGACCTTTATTTTTATCGAATCGCATAAAATCAAGGAACGTGTTTTGTTAGATGATGCTGGCGAAGTTTCTAGAGATTGGCTAAAATTGGAAGCCGCCGTAAACCAAACGAAGAAACTAACACAAATCGAAAAAGAAAAAGCGATTTCGCATGCGTCTAATATTTTAGGAAGAACTTTTGAAGAAGTATTAGACATTTATGATGCTTTTGGTTCAGAGAATGCACCTGATCGTTTTCTGCATGTAATCTATTGGTTAGGAAAATTAGCCATCGAGGAAGTGGTAGACAACAATAAAAGAACCATCACTTTTAGTCCTATTTTGAGAGAACGTTTGGGACACCATATTCATGGTGAAGTTTGGGCGAATAATATCAAAGAGGTTTTACAATCCAAAAACTTATTAGACCGACCTATTCACGTTATTAGTGCCAACATGCACAGTGTGATGAATTCTATTTTTGCCACACCACTACTCAAATCGAAGTTTAAGGATCAATCTGACTTTGTGATTTATGAAGAATTGAGTAACTCAGGCGCCAAAGAATTACGCAAGCAAGTAGAAACGGTGGCCGAGAAAAACGGAATGGTATTTTTGCCTGATACTTCAGGAACCAATATTGATGTGCAATTGTTTGATACCGCCAAAATTGATTGGTCCAAAACCGCTTTTCCAAAGGCACAATTAGGAGACAAAGCGCCTGTTTTGATTGTTATGGATTATGCTTTTGGAGAACAAGCCTATGAAACCATTGATGAATTATTAAAGCCTTATAAAAAAGAGACCTTGCTCAATGTACAGTCGGTTTCTATTATGGGAAAAGCTGGAATTCTCGAAGGCGGCAAAGGAGATATTATGATTCCAAATGCCCATATCAACGAAGGAACAGCAGATAATTATTTCTTTGAAAATGAATTGACCGCTGAGATGCTCGAAGGTAATGACATCGCTGTTTTTGCAGGACCAATGGTTACCGTTTTGGGAACATCACTTCAAAATAGAGATTTGTTGAAGTTTTTTCATGAATCGACTTGGGGCGTGATAGGCCTAGAAATGGAAGGGTCCTATTATCAAAAAGCGATTCAATCGGCCTCTAAAATCAGAAAGAGTGTACCAAAAGATATCAAAGTGCGTTATGCCTACTATGCTTCGGATAATCCTTTGGAAACTGGAAGTACTCTAGCCTCTGGCGGATTGGGAACTACTGGTGTAAAGCCAACGTATTTGATAACGATTAAAATTTTAGAACAAATCTTGAATAGTAAATAAATAACTAATGAGTACACCTTCGCATAGCGATTCAGAAATTGATGTATTTCAAATTACTACCAAAGTGAAAAAGGGTTTCGAACGATTGAATACGCTGCTGTTCAATTACATTCAGTTTTTTGTACACCAATGGAAAATAGTTGTTGCCTTATTAATTATTGGTTTTGGTTTGGGATTATTTTTGGATAAAAGCAATAAATTGTATACCCATGAAATCACTGTGATTCCCAACTTTGGAAGCGTCGATTATTTGTATGCTAAAATCAATTTGATTCAATCAAAAATTAATGCTGGAGATGCCGATTTTTTGCAAAAAGAAGTAGGATTATCCCACCCAGAAGCTTTAAGAAAGATTGAAATCAAACCCATAGCCGACGTCTATAAATTTATTGAAGACAAAGAACGCAACTTTGAGTTGATTAAATTAATGGCCGAAGTTGGAGAAGTTAAAAAGGTACTAGAGGACAATATTACCAGTAAAAACTACACTTACCATAATGTATCAGTCCTTACTAATGGAATCGCGAATGAAAAGGAGTTGATTACGCCTTTACTGAATTACCTAAATCAATCAGACTATTTTTCAGCAATGAAGGAGGTGGAAGTCGCAAATTTGAAACAAGCTATTGCACAAAATGATACCATTATTCAACAAATAAACGGAATTCTTAATGGGTTTTCGGCCAATGTAAAAAGTAGTTTGAAAAATGACAAGCTCATGTACTACAATGAAAACACCCAACTCAATGATATTATAAGATCTAAAAGGGATTTGTTATTTGATCAGAGTAAGAATAGGTTGAAAGTAATCAACTTTCAAAAAACAATTAAAGAGATAACCTTCACCATGAACAGTACTACTTCAAAAGTAGTAAATGGCGTAATGAAATTTGTATTGCCATTATTTCTGATTTTGTCGTTTGTATTTATTCGTTTGTTCATCCGATTTTATCAAAAGCAAGTGGCTAAATCCAAAACAGCAGCTTCATAAAAATCTCTTTCTTTTACAAACAAAACCTAATGTGTTAAGAACTCTTCGCTTTCATTTCCTTAAGACCTTTCAAAATTCTGTAGTTAGGCAAAGTCTGCTAACCTTGTTCATTAGGGTTTTTGGGGTAGTACTTTTGTTTGGTTTTACGTTGTTTTTAACGCAAAAGTTTACTCCTCAAGTAGTAGGACAATATGATTTTGTCCGGACTTTTCTTTTTGCTATCGGAAGTATTTGTTTATTGGGTTTTGATCAATCCATATTATATTTCAAAGGGCGTTTGTATCCAGAGTACTCTTTGGGACATTTGAAAAAAGTATATCTAAAAATGGTCTTAATGCTGTTTTTTGCTTCCCTGCTTTTATTGGTTTTCATAGTAGTATTGGATGCTTCAGTGGTTACACAATTTTTCTCCGACGATGCAACTTATCACCTTTTGTTAAAAGCTTCGGCAGCTTTGTTTTTTTATGGTCTTTCAATTCTAAATGTCGAGGTTTTTAGGGCGTTAGAGGAAATAGCAGTAGCTGAACTATTTCGGAATATTTTCAAATACTTACCTATAATTGTAGTTGCTTTTTTATTAGTGCAATGGCAATTAGAACCCTATTTGGTGGATGCTTTTTTGTTGAGTTTTGTTTTTATGGGAATTTTGACCACCGTATTGACTTTTTACTTTTTTACCAAAATACCAGCTACTTATTCCACTGATTGTTTTTCTTCTCGAGAGATTATCACACATTCCTTTCCTATTGCTGTAAGCGGAATGGCTATTTTTTTGATGATGAGTTTTGACATCTTGTTTTTAAAAAAGTATTTTGGTGACGCAACTGTTGCTTATTATGCTGTGGCGGTCAAGTTAATGACATTGTTGTCTGTTATTATTTTGACGGTAAACATTACTGTTTCGGCAGCTATAGCAGCCAGTTTTTCGAATAAAGAAATAGATAAAGTGCAGCAAATTGTGCAAAATAGTTCCCGATTAATAGTAGCGATTACACTGCCTGCAGTTTTTGTGTTGCTTATTTTTCCAGAGTTTATTTTACAATTTTTTGGCTCCAATTATGTAGTTGCGAAAGAAGCTTTATTCATATTGGTTTTGGGACAAGGTTTTTGTGCTTTTTTTGGATCGGCTCCTGTTTATCTGAACATGACAGGCCGACAACACATTTTTCAGCGCATTGTTTTACTAGCGCTTTTGCTTAATTTTATTTTAAACTATTTTTTAATTCCCTCGTACGGAATGATAGGAGGTGCGATAGCTTTTTCTGTCAGTGCTTTGTTTTGGAATTTTAGTACGGCACTTTTTGTGTATTTTAAAGACGGTATTAAGTTGTTTTTGAGTTAATTTCTAAATTTTTTACGCATCTTTATTATTTATCATCAAAATGTCTTTTATTATAAAAAAAAATACCGCTACTTTTTTACTTCTTTTTGGTCTCAATTTGGGACTTGCCTTTGCCGCGAGTTTTTTTTTACCACCGAAATTCTTTTACGATGCTGCCATCATAGCGTATGACAAAGGCAATGAAATAGGCTATTTTGGAAGTTATCCACTGACGATTTTATTTTATAAAATAACGGGATTGCGTTATCTGCCTTTTTCTGTAATTGCTTTGATTCAATTTCCAATTTTGATGCTGATTCTTTACAAAATTGGAATTCCAAGTACCTTTGAAAAAATTACGATTAAGAACGTTTTAGTGTATTTTTCTTTTTCGATTATTGCTATTTTTATTTCAATGCCTTCAAAAGAGTTTCTTACTTTTTTGTATCTTTCTCTTATTGTCTTTTTGTTTCAAAAGAAGATTTTTAATTTCAAAACGAACTTATTAATTGCCTTATTGCTTTTTGTTTTTTTTGGTGCAGTATATCGTCCTTATTTTGTATTACTTCCTATTGTTGCCATGAGTATGTATTGGATCTCTTGTATTAAAATCCAAAATCGAACTTTTGCTACCTTGTGTTATGGTATTGGAGTTATGATTTTGTTGTCTTTGAGTTACGGAGTAGTACAAGGTAAATTTTTATCAGAGCAAACGCGCGAGTTCTTAAATTTAACCCGATTGAATTCGCCTGATGCCAATTCGATCATTTTATCACCAGTAAAAACAGATACGTGGTATGGTGAAATCATTGGAATTCTATATGGTTTTTTTACAGTAAACCTGCCTTTAAATGGGCTAAAACATTTTTTAAAACCACAAATTGTCCTCTTCGTAATTTGGCAACTGTTTCTTTTTTATATTTTGTTGGTTCGATTGGCACGTTGTATAAAAGACAAAAAAGAATACGTTTACGAGTTGTGGATGCTTCTTTTTGTCTTCTCATTTTTTATACTTCAAGGTGTTTTTGAACCGGATTTGGGATCAGCAATTCGACACAAAATGGGAATTTTTCCACTAATTTATTATGCATTATACTATGACCATTTCCGAAAAGAATTTCAATAAAATTTTCTCCTTTTTTTTGGTTGCGATTGCTTGTACCTTAATTTTCAGGAAGCCTTGTACTTGGTTAATTTTTGCTTTTGCGGTTTTTAATATTTTCTATTTTAAGAAAACACAATGGTCTAAAAAGGCCTTGATTTTAGCAGGCATCATCGCTTCCCCTTTTTTGTTAGAATTAGTGTTTTTTTTTAACAATGATTCTTTGGCTCAAGGGATTAAATCTATTGAAAAAACGTCGGCATTGGTTTTGTTTCCCTTATTTATTTTGGGGAATTACCAAAGGATTTCTTTTTCGAAATTGTTGCGGTATTATGTGAATGGTACGACGTTAGTAATGATTGTTTTTACGCTTCGGTTTGTATTGGTTTATCCGGAGTACGTCACCAAGTATTGGCATGGTGTTCACCTTTGGGAAATGGGTTATGTTTTTGCCAATTCTATCGGAATTCATGCGCCTGCGCTCAATATGCACTTGGCTTTTGTGAGTGTAGCGGCTTTGTATTTGTTATTAGATTCTTGGCAAATAAAAAAGGATTATAGAACTTCCTTTTTATCCGTTTTGGTGTTTGTGTTTTCTTTTTTCTTTGTGCTTTTGGTCAATACTCGAATGGCATTATTCAATGTACTTACAGGTTATTTATTTGTAGTGTTCTCGTTTTTTTTAGTGCATTTTAATTTAAAAAAAATGATGTTGTATAGTGTTGTCATCGGTGGAGTAGTACTCGGAATTTTAATACTCTTTGTTCAAAAAAATCCTTACATGAAAGAAAAATATGGTTCGGTGACGTTTGCTTATATGGACAAGGTGGGGAAATTGGACGAAATTGAGCATCCCGAAATAAAGGTTTTTAATGCTTTGGTAACCAGAGTTTCTATCTGGAAATCGGCTTGGGAGTTATCGTTACAGCATTTGCCTTTTGGCGTGGGTGCTTCGGATGGAAAACCGGAATTAGTGAAGTATTATAAACAAACCCATCAGTATTTTTTGGCGGAATATGCTTTTCCTACCCACAATCAGTTTCTTGATTTTTTATTAAAATTTGGTGTTTTAGGACCACTTGTAGTGTTGCTTTATATTGGTACAATTGGCTATTTGGGAATTGATTTAAAAAATGCATTGGCCTTTTCGTTCTTTTTTCTTTTTTTTACTTCGAACTTAACGGATGATTTTTTGTTGCGTTTTGATGGAATTACGTTTAGTGGTTTTTGGTTTTCTATTTTTGGAAGTCTTTGGTTGCAGCAAAAAAATACTGTTCGTACAATTCCTGGAGTGCCGTAAAGTTTTTGGTTTTATCAAATAAATTAATGCATCTTGATTCTGCATTTTTGCCAAATTCGGCTCTAACATTTGGATCTTCCAATGTTTTGAAATATTCTGTTAGCTCTGACGTTTCTTGGAACAAAAAGCCAGTTTTGTTGGGAAGAATGAGATCAATATTTCCAGCAATTTGTGTAGCAACAATTGGTTTTTGTAATGCCATGGCTTCAAGTATGGCGATGGATAATCCCTCCCAAAGCGATGTTTGAA
This sequence comes from Flavobacterium succinicans LMG 10402, assembly GCF_000611675.1. Taxonomy (GTDB): domain Bacteria; phylum Bacteroidota; class Bacteroidia; order Flavobacteriales; family Flavobacteriaceae; genus Flavobacterium; species Flavobacterium succinicans. The sequence goes on from NZ_JATV01000004.1 coordinate 111,134, forward strand.
GATAAATATCGAAAGAATTTAAGTGCTCATAAACTTTTTGTTTGTTTATAAACCAACCGGTTACTTTTATATTTGGTGCTGTAAGCTCTTCTCGTTCTTCGCCATCACCGACCCAAACAAATTGATAGTTTGGAAATTGTAAGGCAATTGAATTAAATAATTTTGGATTTTTTTGGGCAGTAATTCTTCCTGTAGTACCAATGGTTAATTTCGGATTAACAAAGGGTTGTAAATAGCGTTGAATACTCGCAATGTTGATCCCATTTCTAATCATTTCGGATTTTCCTAGTTGTTTTGCTAATTCAAATTCAGAGTCACCACAAGCGATAGTGATTCCTCCGAAGATTTTTTGAAAAAATTTCTCGATGGACCAATATGCTTTTTTGGCCATAGGAGAACTATCGGTGCGTAGAAAAGCATAGCCATGGGGCGTATAAAAAACGAGAGGTTTTGGGTTGAGAAAGCAGCAAGCGATTCTTCCTAGGACACCAGCTTTGGAGGAATGCAAATGCACCACATCGGGTTTGATTGCTTGAAGTTCATGAATTAAGGTTTGTATGGCTTTGAGGTCGGAAATAGGGCTAATTTCTCGTTTCATCGCTACTTTTTTATTTGGGAGGGCAGCGAACAATTGGGCTGCTTTTTGCGGATCGATTTCTTTGCGCTTGTCGCTATAGAGGATGAAAGTAGACACTTTTTGACGGATAGTTTCTTTTTCAAAATGATGGGTTAAATCTTCAAAATAGGTATAAACGCCTCCGCCTAATGCTTCGATGATATGTACAACTTTCAATTTTTTTCTTTTTGCTTGGAAAACAAAAATAAAGTTTTCTAGAGAACTTATACTAAAATCTGGTTGTAATTGAGTAAAAAATAATGCCAAAATGCCTGTTGTAGCTCTTTAGCCCTGGGAGTAGCGGCATCCTTTGCTTTTTTTCTTTAAAAAAGCAAAGATACAGCGGATCACGGGACGATGTAACCTAAAATGCCTTTGCTGGCTGCTTCTAGAGTAAAAGAATGGCGAGGTTTGTGGGTGAGTTTTCTTCAAATCAATTACATTTGTTATTCAATACTATGGAAGCAATGAAAAGAATACTTATCACTGGAGCAGCTGGATTTTTGGGATCGCATTTGTGTGATCGTTTTATTAAGGAAGGATATCACGTAATTGGGATGGATAACTTGATTACGGGAGATTTAAAAAATATCGAGCATTTATTCAAATTAGAACATTTTGAGTTTTATCATCACGATATTACCAAGTTTGTGCATGTTCCCGGAAAGTTGGATTATATTTTGCATTTTGCTTCGCCAGCAAGTCCTATCGATTATTTAAAAATCCCGATTCAAACCTTAAAAGTTGGGTCATTAGGCACTCATAATTTATTGGGATTGGCGAGAGTTAAAAAAGCCCGTATTCTTATCGCATCCACTTCAGAGGTATACGGAGATCCTTTAGTACATCCACAAATGGAGGAATACTATGGCAACGTAAACACTATTGGTCCTCGTGGCGTGTATGACGAGGCGAAACGTTTTCAGGAATCCATTACGATGGCGTACCATACCTTTCACGGAGTAGAAACTAGAATTGTTCGTATTTTCAATACTTATGGCCCCAGAATGCGTCTCAATGACGGGCGTGTAATTCCAGCATTTATTGGACAAGCCATTCGAGGCGAAGACTTGACTATTTTTGGCGATGGGATGCAAACGCGTTCGTTTTGTTATGTAGACGATCAAGTGGAAGGCATTTTTAGATTGTTGCATTCGGATTATGTATATCCCGTAAATATTGGAAACCCTGACGAAATTACGATTAAAGATTTTGCCGAGGAAATCATCAAACTAACGGGCACTTCTCAAAAAGTGGTGTATCATCCATTGCCAATAAATGATCCTTTGCAGCGTCAACCAGATACTACCAAAGCCAAAGATTTATTGGGTTGGGAAGCCAAAGTGAATCGTGCAGAAGGGATGAAAATCACTTATGATTATTTCAAGTCGCTTTCGAAAGAAGAGTTATCTAAGGAAGAACACAAGGATTTTTCGAAATATATTTTTTAATTCCAAAGCTCATTTTCATCATCAGTGAAGACCAAAACCGGTAGATATTCAGGATATATTCGACCCTTTTCCTATGTTTTGGACTGCGGAATCATTTTAGTAGCGGCTATTTATTGTACCGATTTACCTATCATATCGTTTAGTATTATTGCCTTAATTGTGGCTTGGTTGGTTATTGCATCGACCTTAGGATTTTATGAAGTATATCGGTATACTAAAGTTATTGCTATTCTGAATTGCGCTTTCAAGCAGTGGATGCTATTTTCACTGTTTTCGTTAGCCGTTATTTTTATCAATAACCCTAGTGCAAGTATTCAAAAGACGCTCTTTTTTAGTTCAATTATCATTGCGGTGGTGTTGTTTTTTAAGTTGGCGATTTACTATTTTCTGCAAAAATTCAGAGTACTTTTTGGAGGCAATTTTAGAAAAGTGGTCCTTTTGGGTAGTCCCAAAAATATTGCGCCATTGCAACATTTTTTTACCGAAAACCCAGATTATGGTTATGTATTAAAAAAAGTATTCGACTTAGAACATCATCGTAAAGATCATATTAAGGAAAGTTGTGAGTATGTTTTGATCCATAAAATCGACGAGATGTACTGCGCGATGGACGACTTGAGCCAGAAACAAATATCTGATTTGGTTGATTTTGCCGATAATAATTTGAAGACTTTGAAGTTTATTCCCAACGAAAAACAAATCCTTTCTCGCAACTTTGTCTTCGATTATTACGATTATATTCCTGTGATATCTTTGCGAACTATTGTTTTAGATAGCGATTTGAATAAAGCTATCAAAAGAGGTTTTGATCTTGTTTTTTCCTCGCTCGTCATCATCGGAATTTTATCATGGCTTACTCCAATTTTAGCAATTATCATCAAACTAGAGTCCAAAGGACCTTTGTTTTTTGTGCAGAAAAGGAATGGACTTAACTATCGAGAATTCAATTGTTATAAATTCCGCTCCATGAACGTCAATCCAGAAGCTCATTTGGAACAAGTCTCTAAAAACGATCCAAGAATTACTCGGGTGGGACGATTTTTACGAAAAACCAGCATTGACGAATTGCCTCAATTTATTAATGTTTTTTTCGGACAAATGTCGGTAGTGGGACCAAGGCCGCATATGGTGAGTCACACCGAAATGTATGCACAACGCGTCAATAAGTTTATGGTGCGTCATTTTGTAAAACCCGGCATTACAGGTTTGGCACAAACCAAAGGCTATCGCGGCGAAGTAGAAAAAGAAACGGATATCATTCACCGAGTGAAATATGATATTTTTTATATGGAAAACTGGTCAATTTTGTTGGACATCAAAATCATTTTCATGACGATTTTCAACACCATCAAAGGCGAAGAGAAGGCATATTAAATTACATTTTCAGTTATTAATTGCTGGATTTGTTGTTCCAAATCAAATTCTTTTTGGGCAGTGGCGAATATTTCTTTTTTCATCAGTTGAATGTTGGACTTTCCAGTATCTGAAATTTTGACTAAAACCGAATTCAAGTTTTTAAAATCACCGACCGGAGCCACCCAACCTAATTTGTTTTCATGGACAATGGTTTCGCCTTCGCCGCCACCAAAGTAGAGAACGGGAAATCCTAAAGCACCATATTCAAAAATTTTGGAAGGAACGGAACCATATATTCTTGTTTTTAAAGGAATAATTGCAATGTCAAAACTCTTTAGTTTTTCGTGTAATAGGTGACGATCTAGCATTCCATGAAAAATTATTTTTTTATCAGGATTTTTTTCCAAGAAGTCTTCAAGTGCTAGTTTTTCGGCACCATCTCCAAAAATGTGTAATTCGACGTTGAGTCCCTCTAGCTTTATTTTTTGGCACAATTCTAAAACCCCTTGGGCAACACCTAATAATCCTGCGTAAAACAATTTAATGGGTTCGTTTACATTGGAATCCATTTGAGTTTCTTCCCTTTGGTGATCGGGAAAGTTACGATATAAATAGCATTTTTTATCTGGAAATTGTTCTTTTATATGCGTGATAATTTCGTTCGATTGTCCCAGAATCACTCCAGCTTTGGCATAAATAAAACGTTCAAAAAACAAGGAAACCTTGTGTGAAACACTTCCTTGTTTTATTGCTTTTAGCTCAATGGCAGCGGTGGGCCATAAATCGGAAACGTTCAAGAGAATGGTTTTTCGAGTAATCCAAAGTGCCAAAACCGCGACAAACGAAAGCAAGAGCGGAGGCGATTGTACGATGACTTTTTGAGGTGTTTTTTTGAAGAGTAGATTCAAAAAAAGCATACTCGAAAACGATAAAACTGAGAGTGTTCTCTTGAAGATGTTTTTGCTTACACTCGGATAAATCCAAAGACGTTTGACGGTAATGTTTTGCCTGTTTTCTACAACCGAAAATTTACCTTTATACTCAGGAAATAATTCGCCTTTTGGGTAATTTCCCAAAGGACAAAGAACCGTTACTTTATAATTATTTTGACTCAGTTTCAAAGCCAATTGCTCAATTCTATTGGCGGCGGCTCCTTTTTCTGGCGGATAATAATTGGATATAATGAGAATGTCTTTCATTAGATTTGAAGTAAAATAGCAACAATTCGTTCCGAAGCTTTTCCGTCCCAAAGCTCAGGAATTCCATATGTTTTTTTAGAAGTACTTTCTTTGTTTAAAAACGCTTCAAAGTGCTTTTCTAGATTTTTTATAGAAGTTCCTACCAAAGTATTTGTGCCAATGGTTTGGGTTTCGGGACGTTCGGTGTTGTCTCGCATAGTAAAACACGGAATGCCCAAAACGGTTGTTTCTTCTGAAATTCCGCCTGAATCCGTAATCACAGCAAAACTATTTTTGATGAGAAACATAAAGTTCAAATAACCTTGTGGCTCCACAAAAAGAATGTTTTTTAGATCTAAATTTCTTTCTCCCAAAATAGCCTTGGTTCGAGGATGAATCGGAAAAATTACTTTTTTATCACCAGCTAATTTATCAATGCCCAAAAGCAATTGAATTAGCGATTGTTCTTCGTCCACGTTGGAAGGGCGGTGAAGCGTAAGAATGATATAATTTCCATTTTTTAAATTAAATTCTTTCCAAAAAGCAGGTTCCTTTATCCGATTCAAATTTTGGTATAAAGTGTCTATCATCACATTGCCCACAAAATGAACTTGAGAGGAATCGACACCAGTTTTTAATAAATTTTCAGATGCTGAAGTGGAAGTTGTAAAGAAATAATCGGTTATGCTATCGGTTACAATGCGATTGATTTCTTCGGGCATGGTCCAATCGCCAGAACGAATTCCGGCTTCAACATGTGCTACTTTTCTATTTTGTTTTTTGGCGACAATCGCACAAGCCATCGTCGAATTGACATCGCCCACTACCAATACTAAATCGCAAGGATTGGCCATGACTTCTTTTTCAAAAGCGATTAGGATGGCTGCCGTTTGTTCTGCTTGCGAACCACTTTTTACCTCTAAATTTGCATTAGGTTTTGGAATATTTAGTTCTTCAAAAAAAGTATCACTCAAATTTTTGTCATAATGCTGTCCGGTATGAATTAGCCGATACGATATTTTGTATCCTTCTTTTTGTTTTTTTTCGATTGCTTTTATTAACGGTGCAATCTTAATGAAGTTGGGTCTTGCTCCTGCAATTATGGTGATTTTCATTTTTTGTCTATTTTTTATACCCAATCGTTGTTTTCTTTGGTTCGTTCTCTTTTTTCTCAGTCAACTCATCCAAATACGAAAAAACCAATTCAATATTCTTGTCGTGATTTTCTAGTTTTTTCTGAATCTGCAGGATGTCTATTTTTAGCTCCGTAGTGTCCAAAAGCATTTGTCTTACTTTGGCAAAGATGCGCATAATTTGGATATTCACCTGAATGGCTTTATCGCTTTTTAATATACTCGATAACATTAAAACACCGTGTTCGGTGAAAGCCATCGGTAAATAGCGCAAGCCCATCTTATCCGAATTGGAGATCACAAATTGTGACCTCCAATTTTCAAACTCTGATTTAGTAAGCTCAAACATAAAATCTTCTGGAAACCGTGATATATTTCTTTTTACAGCTTGCTTTAAAACTCTAGTTTCAATCCCGTAAAGTGTAGCCAAATCACGATCCAGCATCACTTTTTGGTTACGGATAAAGTATATTTTGTTAGCAATAGTTTCTTCCGAAAGTAGCTAATTGATAGTCATAGGTTCTCTTTTGAAAACACAAATATACGATTTTATTTACTTTTTAAAAATGAAGTAAACTGCTTCAATTTGCCACGTTGACTCCGTTCAAGTTTTTCTTTTCGAATGAAACTAAAAATTAATCCACTTTCTAAATACAAGGCTATCGCACTTTCAATTTTTTGAATTTGTGCTGTGGTCAAATCGGTTTGGCTTACATATTCAATTTCAAACGAATCGATTTGGGTTTGTTTGATGATAAATTCTTTGATAGTACCGTCGTCTTCTATGATGCTTTTGGTTACATAATAAAAAGTCAGTCCTGGTGATTTTTTTCCACTTGGTAATTGAGCCACATCATTGGTTCGCCCAATTAGTTGTTTGAGAATAGGTTTTTTTGGAGTGCTTTTTTTATCCAAAACACCAATGTCACCCAAGTCATAGCGAATAAAAGGATGCGCTTTATTGAAAAGAGAAGTAATCACAATTCGTCCAGGAGTTCCATTCGGAACCACTTGATTGTTTTCGTCCAAAATTTCTACAAACAAGGTTTCAGCGTTGACTTGCCATTCTCCATCTTGATTTTGAAAAGCAATCAAATCCAACTCAGAGGCACCGTATTCATTAACTACTGGGATTCCAAATTGCTTTTCTAATAAGGTTTTGTCTTCCGGGAAAAGCATTTCTGAAGTGACTACACACACCTTCAGCGTTGGACAAATCGTTTTGAGCACTATGTTTTTTTGCTGTAAAAATTTGGCAAACAAAACAATAGAAGAAGTATAGCCATTGATATAATCGAATTTTTTGGTCTCGAATGGTTTCAAAAATCCTTCTAAAATGGTATCCGATAAATCAAAAATCGGAAAGCGATAGCGATGACTCAAAAAGTCTTTGAGTCGTTCTTTTCTATACCCCAAAAAATCCATCGGAATGCCGTAAAATCGGGCTTGATACGAGCTGTTAAAATCGATACCGTGCCAACCGAATCGTGTAATATTCGATGCCCAAGTTAGCGCATGGGCGTATTTGTCTTTGGCAAAAACAAAAGGAGTTCCACTTGAGCCGGAGGTTTTATTGAGATAAACATTTTTGGTTGTAAAGCCTTTCGACAAACGTTCTGCCAATGGTTTTTGAAGATGATGTTTGTTCAAAACAGGTAAATCGTTCCAGTTTTCAATGATTGTTTTGCCAACCAATGTTTTATAAAAAGCATTGTTCTCTATATGATACGCCACAATTTCCTTCTTTTTTTTGGCTAAAAAGACCTGGTGTTCGGCATCGGATAATTTAAAAATGGTATCCAATTCCAATTCTGCTTCACGAATTGGGAAACCATTAAGTCGAAGGGTTAAATTAAAAAGACGAAACATTGCATAAAATTTTATCAAAAATAAACTATCTAAGTGGGCATCGGTAGATATACACGAACTTTTTACAATTAAATTATTTTTTACGTTCAAAAGCAATTATTTTTGCATCACTTCTTTAAAAGGAGAAAAATCAACACAATAAACCACTACAACATGAATATTTTACTATTAGGTTCCGGCGGAAGAGAACACGCTTTTGCTTGGAAAATGACTCAAAGTCCACTTTGTGACACGCTATTTGTGGCGCCTGGAAATGCAGGAACAGCAACGATAGCAACCAATTTAGATTTTAGCGCTACAGATTTTGAAGCCATCAAAGCCGTAGTGATAAAAGAAAACATAGAAATGGTAGTCGTAGGGCCAGAAGACCCATTAGTAAAAGGCGTGTATGATTTCTTTTTGAATGATGCCGATTTAAAACACATCCCTGTTATTGGCCCATCAAAAGTGGGAGCACAACTAGAAGGAAGTAAGGAATTTGCTAAAGAATTCATGATGAAGCATCAAGTTCCTACTGCAGCTTACGATAGTTTTACAGCCGAAACAGTAGAAAAAGGGTGCGAATTTTTAGCGACACTTCAACCGCCATACGTTCTTAAAGCCGATGGATTAGCTGCTGGAAAAGGCGTTTTAATTATTCAGGATTTAGCCGAAGCCCAAACCGAATTACGTAACATGTTGGTAGGTCAAAAATTTGGCGCTGCAAGTTCAAAAGTAGTTATCGAGGAATTTTTGGACGGAATTGAATTGAGTTGTTTTGTATTAACCGATGGTAAAAGCTACAAAATTTTGCCCACCGCCAAAGATTACAAACGCATTGGTGAAGGGGACACGGGATTGAACACTGGCGGAATGGGAGCGGTTTCTCCTGTGCCTTATGTAGATGATGTTTTGATGGAAAAAATTGAAACGCGAATTGTACAACCTACCATTGCTGGTTTGCAAAAAGATGGCATTCCGTACAAAGGTTTTGTGTTTATTGGTTTGATTAACGTGAATAACGAACCGATTGTGATTGAGTATAATGTTCGTATGGGGGATCCAGAAACAGAAGTTGTTATTCCTCGATTGAAGTCAGATTTAGTGGAGTTGTTTTTGGCAGTAGCCAATGAAAAACTAGACGAATTCAATTTAGAAGTTGATGAAAGAAGCGCTACTACCGTGATGATAGTTTCAGGAGGTTATCCAGAAGATTTCGAGAAAGGGAAAGTAATTTCAGGATTAGAAAAAGTTGAAAACTCTATTGTTTTTCATGCGGGTACCAAATTAGACAACGGAGCTGTTGTTACTAATGGTGGTCGAGTAATGGCCATTACTTCTTACGGAAACAATTTTCAAGAAGCTTTGCAGCAATCTTATGACAATGTATCTAAAATTCAATTCGAGAAAATGAATTATAGAAAAGACATCGGATTCGATTTGATCTAGAAATAATGATACAACAAAGCCCAGTAATGTCAATAACTACTGGGCTTTTTTTATTTTAGATCTTAAAAAAAGAAGCGGTTCTTATTTTAAGAAAGAATGTGCTGTTGTGTCTTGATTTTCAGTTCCTGCTTCATCAAAAATTTGTAATTGCTTGATCCAATACACCATGGCAGCAGCACAAATGATCATAAATACCCAGTTGATCGTGTTGGCACCAAACCAAGAAATAAGCTCTAAATCACGTAACCAATCCAATGGTTTTAATAAAATGTCTACAAATAAAAATTGTATGGCTTCAAAAAATGCTTTCATAATAGTATGATATTTAATAATATATTTTGGTTTTGTTAGTTTGAAAGAAACTGGTCCATCAAATATTCTAATAATCTTTGGTCGCTTGCGTCCTTCGTTTTTTAAACATGTATTATATTTACAGTCACAAAAGTATAAAATATCCTTATGATTACAAGTGTTTTTAAAAAATCTACTCCATTAAATTATTCGCTAGTAGCAATATTGATGTTGTTTTTCTTTTTAGTGTATCAATCTCAAGAAATAGCTAGCCTTAATTCTGTAGTATTGATTACAGAAAAAGTATTTGTATTCTTATTTTTGATAGGCACACTTTTTATTACCAATTTTATTTCTAAAAAGAACGGATTGAGCAAAGACAGTACCTACACGGTTTTATTTTTCTTTTTGTTCCTTCTTTTTATACCCTCGATATTCAATAATCTAAAGCTTGTTGTAACTAATTTGTTATTGCTTCTCGGCCTTCGTCGCTTACTTTCATTACAGTCCTTGAAAGCAGCTAAAGAAAAAATATTTGATGCGTCACTTTGGATATTGTTGGCCTCTATCGTTCAACCTTGGTGTATATTGTTGCTGTTGTTGGTTTTTATTTCCGTATTTTTTCATGTTTCCAATGATTATAGAAATTGGGTGGTGCCATTTATTGCGTTGTTAGCCGTGTCTATTGGTTTTTTGGTTTTCATCACTATTCAAGAAACTACCGTTCAAGAATTTTGGCTAGACAAGTTGTATGTGGATCTTTCTCTGAATTATTTCACCAACATTTATCAAAATTGGGCTTTTTCTATATTGGTTACTATAGCCCTTTTTTTCTTGGTAATCATGTTGTTTTCTTATGGTAGTAAACCACAATTACTACATAGTTCCTATAAAAAAATCATTGCATTTTTTGTATTGGCTTTGGCTGTTTTTTTTCTGTCGCCTGGCAAGAATAACGAGTTGTTGTTGTTTACTTTCGCACCATTGTCCATAATGGCGAACAACGCATTAGAAGTTTTTCAACAAAAGTTAAAGCAAGAAATGATATTAGGAGTGTTAATGCTATGCAGCTTGGTACTTTTTTTCACGCAAGTATAATTCCTTTAACGCTATACCAAACCATATATTTTTTTAATCTCAATAGTTGGGCTTTACCACAAGGGTCGGGCTCTTACGTTACAATCTTTTTGAGGTAGAAAAAGCCTCAAAAAGGATTTTCACTGCAAACGAAGTTCACTGAATTCCTATGAAAATAGTATGAGTGAAGTAATCCCTAACGCAAAAGGTTGCATCCAATAGCATTGCGTTTTATAATTTAACGCCATAGGCCAAATCGCCAGCATCACCCAATCCAGGAACGATATAACTTTTTTCGTTTAACTTTTCGTCTATAGAGCCCACCCATAAATGACAATTGCTTGGCAAATGTTCTTTTAAGTAAGCAATTCCTTCAGGCGCAGCAATAACCACCGCAATGTGAACCGACGACGGGTTTTTAGTCGCCATTATTTTTTTGTACACAGCTACAATCGATTGTCCGGTGGCCAACATCGGATCCACTAATACTACGGTTTTTTGATCAATGTCGGCTATGGCTTGGTATTCGACTAAAATATCAAAGTAATCATCATTATTCGGATGATGACGATAAGCAGAAATAAATCCATTTTCTGCGGCATCAAAATAGTTCAAAAAACCATTGTGTAAGGTCAATCCCGCTCTTAAAATAGAACAAATAACCACAGGATCTTTTATAGCTGTTGTTGATTTTATTCCCAAAGGCGTTGGAATAGTTACGGATTCATAGGGAAGAATTTTACTCAATTCATAGGCCATGATTTCGCCAATGCGTTCTATATTTCTTCGAAAACGCATGCTGTCTTTTTGAACATCAACAGCTCTAATTTGTGCCAAAAAATGATTTAAAACACTATTGGATTCTGATAAATTATGAATTTGCATGAGATTCGAATTTGGATTTGAATTTTATTGATATTTTTTATGGTATAAAAGTATAAAAAGTATCTTTGTCTTTTAAATTTATAAATATGTTTTCAAAATTAGCGTATTCCGTATTCGAGCAAAGCATCAAAGATTATCATCAATTTGATAGCGTCGATCAACCTATAAACAATCCATTTCCAAAAGAAAAATTCGAACATTTATTATACTTGAAAAACTGGATTGACACTGTACAATGGCATTATGAAGACATCATCCGTGATCCGAATATCGATCCAGTTGCAGCTTTGACTTTGAAAAGAAAAATCGATGCTTCGAATCAAGAACGTACCGATATGGTAGAATACATCGATAGTTATTTTCTTCAAAAATACAGCGGTGTAGCGGTAAAAGATTCAGCAAAAATCAATTCTGAAAGTCCAGCTTGGGCATTTGACCGTTTATCTATTTTGGCTTTGAAAATTTATCATATGAACGAAGAAGCGACTCGTGCTGAAGCTTCTCAGGAACACAGAGACAATTGTCAAACCAAGTTAAATATTCTTTTAGAACAAAGAACTGATTTGTCTACAGCCATCGACGATTTGTTGCAAGATATTGAAAACGGTGACAAATTCATGAAAGTGTACAAGCAAATGAAAATGTACAACGACGATGATTTAAATCCTGTTTTGTATCAAAATAAGAAATAAAACAAAATAATGGAACCATTAAGAAATTAAGAAAATTTAGCCAAGCTTTATGAACTTACTTTCTTAATGGTTTTTTAATGCCTTAGTTCTATTGTCAAAAAAAATTCAACATATCGCGATTATCCGACTTTCGGCTATGGGAGACGTGGCGATGACCGTTCCTGTTATTCGTGCTTTTGCTCAGCAGTATCCCAAAGTAAAAATTACAATGGTCTCTCGACCTTTTTTTCAACCTTTCTTTGAAGAGATTCCCAACCTTACTTTTTTTGCTTTTGACGAAAAAGTAAAACACAAAGGTTTTTTGGGGCTAGTACGTCTTTTTCGTGAGTTGCATTCGCTTAAAATAGATGCTTTCGTAGATTTACACAATGTACTTCGTTCTCAGGTCGTGCGAACCCTTTTTAGGATATCTGGAAAACAAGTGGTAGCCGTAGATAAAGGCAGAGCTGGCAAAAAAGCCCTAACACGTCCTGAAAATAAGGTTTTCAAACCCCTGACCACGATGTTTGAAAGACATCGCCAAGTTTTTAAAGAACTGGGTTTTACTTTAGATTTATCCAATCCTATTTTTCCTGAAAAAGCGGTTTTATCCGATGAGATCTTGAAAATCATTGGCAATCCGTCTAAAAAATTAATTGGTATTGCTCCTTTTGCACAATATGAATCGAAAGTCTATCCTTTGGACTTAATGGAGGAAGTCATCGCAAAATTAGCAGCGAATCCAGACCAAACTATTTTGCTTTTTGGTGGAGGGAAAAAAGAAGCGGAGCTATTGGATACCTTGGCAAAACCATTTGATAATGTAATTAACATAGCAGGAAGAATAAAGTTTACACAAGAACTACAATTGATTAGTAACCTTGACGTGATGTTGTCTATGGATTCTGGAAATGCACATATAGCCGCGATGTTGGGCGTAAAAGTCATTACGCTTTGGGGAGCAACCCATCCTTATGCTGGTTTTTCGCCCTTTAACCAACCTTTAGAAAATGCCTTGTTGGCGGATAGAAATTTATTTCCAAAGTTACCTACTTCGGTCTATGGCAATAAAAAAGTAGAAGGCTATGAAGACGCTATGCGTACGATTGCTGTTGATTCTATTTTAAAAGCTTTGAAATTGCTATAAGTAAGTAAATTAAGTTGCATTCTTAGTGTTTTATGGAAGGAATAATTTATTAATATTTTAACAAATAGTCTTTGGTTAATTAGTGTTAAAAACATTATTTTGGCTCATTGTGAGTTAGCTCTTACAAGTAGAAGTTAAATTAAAGCGAATAGAGTAGTTATAAGGCATGCTTTGTTATTCGCGAAATTTTAATACAATTAAACAGAAACTATTTATGCAAAGAATTACAGGATTAATTACAATTTTGTTTTTATGTTCATTTCCAGTCTTTTCTCAACAATCACATCTCTCGGGTACTCTAACCGATGGAAATGAAAAAGCACCCGTTTACAATTCAGTTGTTGCTTTATTAACTCCCGTAGATTCTATTTTATATAAGTTTACCCGTTCCGATAAAAAGGGAAATTTTAATTTTAAAAATGTAAAAGCAGGAAACTATATCCTGATGACTTCACATTATCAATATGCCGATTATGTAGACCCTATAATTATTAAGGAAAACGAAAATAAGTTGGAAACGATTGCTTTGAAAAGCAAGATAGAACTACTCCGTGAAGTGGTTATAAAAACCGGTTCGATCAGAATTAAAGGGGATACTACCAGTTACAGAGCAAGTGATTTTGTTGTTAGTGAAAACGCAAACGTAGAAGAGCTTTTAAAAAAATTACCTGGAATACAAGTAGATAAAAATGGAACCATAAAAGCTATGGGTGAAACGGTGCAAAAAGTTTTGGTAGATGGTGAAGAATTTTTTGGAGATGACCCAGGTATGGCGGTAAAAAACTTACGAGCCGATGCAGTAAAAGAAGTACAAGTTTTTGATAAGAAAAGTGATCAAGCCGAATTTACAGGAATTGACGATGGTAACACCAAAAAAACAATTAATTTAAAATTAAAAGAGGATAAGAAAAAAGGCTATTTTGGTAAGATAGATGGGGCCAATGAGCCATTTACAGCTGCTGATTCACGATACAATACTAATCTTATGTTTAGTAGTTTTAAAGGCAAAAGAAAACTATCTGCATTTTTACTAAACGGGAATACTGGTCAAGATGGACTAGGTTGGGAGGATAGTGAAAAATTTGGATCTCGCGATGACAGTTTTAGTATGAACATGGATGATGATGGTAATGTAAATTATGAATGGGCAGGAGATAATAATGATGATGAGCCTTACGTAGATTCTCAAAATGGATTTATCAAAAACACGAATGCAGGAGTACAATACTCTAATAAGTGGAATGAGAAACAAAATTTGAATGTATCTCCAAAATTCAATAAGCAAATTTATACTAATAATAATAGTAGATTTTCTCAAACACAAGTTGGAGAAACCCAATTGAATGTGGATGAATCGACAGTAACAAACGTAAATAGAAGCAATTTTAAACTCAAAGCTATTTATGATGTAAAATTAGATTCAGTAAATTCTTTGAAAATTACAGCCAACTCAAATTTTTATGATACCGAAAGTGATGACTTTAAAAAAGGAATTACAACAGGAAATGGTGGTATATTGAAGAATGAACAACAGCGTGCTTTCATCACAAATTCCGATAAAACTGCATTGTCTACAAGTATTTTGTTCAAACATAAATTTGCTAAACCGCGTCGAACGTTTGCTGTAAATAGTAGTTGGAATATGTTGAGTACCAACTCTAATAATTTTTTAAAATCTTCAAATGATAGTTATATCGATGGTGTTTTTGATACAAAAAATGATATAAATCAAAATAAAATTGGTGATAGAACCAATGAAAATTTTTCAGCTAGTTTTAGTTATTCAGAACCTATTGCTAAACAATTCTCCCTTCAGTTCGCTTATCAAATTGCTTATGATACAGGGAAAAACAACTTTTATACCTATGATTTTTCAGCAAATACAGGAAAGTATGATCAATTGGTTGCTTCATTGTCGAATGAATTTGATCAAGCAATAATTACTCACAGACCCAATTTAAAATTGAGTTACAATGCTAAAAGATTCAATTATAGTGTAGGAAGTGGTTTTGGCTTTACTTCTTTTGATTTGTTTGATAAAACGATGGTAAAACAATACAAACGCAACTATACTAACTTTTTTCCTTCTGCAAGTTTCTCATTCAAGTATAAAGGCAATAGCAACTTAAGGTTTAAATATCAAGGATCAACCATTCAGCCTACTCTTGATCAATTGCAACCGTTAAGAAATAATCAAGATTTTTTTAATCAAACACTAGGGAATCCGGATTTAAAGCAATCTTTTACAAATAAAATAGAAATATTCCAACATAGTTATGATATGTTGACGGAAACTCAATTTTATCAAGGACTTTATTTTAACACAACGACAAATGCTATTATTTATAGTAGTATAGTCGATCCAGAATCAGCTAAAACCATTTCTAAACCTATTAATTCTAATGGAAATTTCTCAGGGAATATTTATTTAGGATACGGATTAAAACTCAAGAAAATAGATGTCAGAGCTGATTTCAGTCCCTTTTTTGGGTTTAATAAAACAGCCCAAAGTATTAATGAAAAATTAGGTAGTGCTGAGAATTTAAATACCGGATTTTCGATTTATTTAAACAAGTCCAAACAAAAGCAATACGATATTACTGTAAGCAATAGGTTTACCTATAATCGAAACAGTACTACCCAAAACAGTGAAATTAAATCGTTCAACGTTAATGCTTTGAGCTTAGACATGGGCGTTTATTTTGCCGAAAAATGGAAACTATCTACTGATTATAGTTTAAATACAAGACAAAAGACGGTAGATTTTCAAGATAATCTAACCAATCAATTGTGGAACGCTAGATTACAACGTACTTTTAAAAACGACGAATTTACGGCCTATTTTATGGTACGCGATATTTTGAATCAAAACATAGGTATACAAAGAAATATTTTCGGAAATACCATTAGTCAGGAACAAAACGATAGGCTAAAAAGATATGCTATGATAGGTTTTACCTGGAATTTTAAAAATAAAGGTGAAATAGAGAAAAAATAGATTACTTGCTAATTAGGTTATAATAAGTAAAAATCCCAATGAATACTACAACTTGTAACCTTAACTCATAACTTAAAAACAATGAAAACAATAATTTTTTTTATAACAGCACTCTTTTTTACAATAACATCAACTGCTCAGCAATTTATAGATAAAGCTGTAATTGAATATGAAGTAAATACCAATCTAAAAAAGACGATGAGCAACGATAGTTGGGATGAGATGATGAAGGACAATCTTTCGGACCTTAAAATTTCTTATTTCAACTATACTTTTGCTGATAATAAAAGTGTATTTAAATTTGATAGATGGAGTCAAAAAACAAGAATTCCAAAATACCTAAAAGATTCAGATGAAGAAAACAGTTGGTATTTTGATTTTAATCTAGGAATATTCAATATGCAAAAGCAAATTATAGGTACTAATTTTGTTGTATCTGATAGTATTCCAAAAATTGAATGGAAGATTACGAACGAAAACCGAGAAATTGCGGGTTATAATTGCAGAAAAGCAGTTGGTAAAATACTGGATGACGTCTATGTATTTGCATTTTACACTGATGAAATTACGATTTCTGGTGGTCCAGTTTCAATAAGTGGTTTGCCTGGTATGATTTTAGGGCTTACCATTCCACGACTATATACTTCTTATGTAGCTACTAAAGTAGATGTCTCAGTTAAAGATACTACCATTATAAAACCCATTGCAGCCAAAAAAACATATGACGTAATAGGTTTAAAATCGTTGATGGAAGAGAAAACAAAGGAATGGTTTACCTATGGTGAGGATAAAGAAGAAAACAAAAGACAAAAAAATATGTTCTTGTGGAATGCTTTTTTATAGTAATCAGTAATAAAAATTCCAAATTCCAAAAGTTATAGCTCTTGGAATTTGGAATTTTTTTATTGTGATTTGATGAATTTGGAATTTCATCATAAATAAATCTTCTCATCTCGACAGCGTTCAAGGATATACCTTTTCAAATTCGAAATTGTGGCTTGATAATTCGGAGCTTCATAACCAAAACGCTCGTGTTCCATTTGTTCTTTCTCGATAGCGTTGCAACCTTTGAGCACTTCTTTCAGCATATCGAGCATCGTCAATTCTTTGTTCTTGGCTTGTTGAAATTTGAATTCCACAATTTCATCTTGCAAGGCTTCGCAATAGTCCATCAATTCTAACACTTCAGGTTCATCCAAAAGATAGTCTTTGTTTTTAAAAATTTCACGTATGGATTTCATAAAACCAAGCTGTTTTCATTTATTCCCCCTTTGGGGGTTTAGGGGGTTTACACATCATCAAAATCCACACGAAGTGTTGAAGAAGTTGGATAAGCTTGACAACTTAGAATTAAACCTTCGGAAATTTCATCATCAGAAAGAATAGAATTTTTCTTCATTTCGGCAGTACCTTCGGTGATACGACATAAACAGCTGCTGCAAATTCCACCTTGGCAAGAATAAGGAGCATCGATACCTTGTTTAAGAGTCGCTTCAAGTAGGGTTTGTTTGGCCGACATTTCGAAAGTAGTTTCTTCGTCGTCTACCAATACGGTAATAGTAGTGTGACCATCTACAGCTGCAGAAATGGTCTTTTCTTGTGTAGAAGAAGTAAACAATTCAAACTTAATAGCCGATTCTTTTACATTTTTCTCTTTTAAGATTGTAGAAACGGTTGTAATCATTTCTTCTGGACCGCATAAAAAGTACTTGTCGAAATTCAAAGCGGCGTGTTTTTGCGTAAGCACAGCATTCACAACCGATTTGTCAATTCGGCCAAAAAAGCCTTCTCCAGCGTGTACTTTGCTGTAAACATAATGTACGAAAAGACGTCCAACATATTGCAATTGCAAGTCGTGTAATTCTTGATGAAAGATGGTTTCTTCAGGAGTTTTATTACCGTAAACCAATACAAAAGAACTTTTTGGTTCACTTTTTAATACCGATTTTAAGATAGAAATTACAGGAGTGATTCCGCTACCTGCTACAAAAGCAGCGTAGTTTCTTTGACGCTCGGCATCAGGAGTGAAGGTGAATTTCCCCTCAGGTTGTCCTACTTCGAGTACGTCTCCCGCTTTTAATCGGCTAGTGGCAAATTGTGAGAATAGTCCATTTTTTACCGCTTTTACGGCAATGCGCAACTCGCCACTTTCAGGAGCAGAACAAATAGAATAAGCTCTGCGAATCTCTTGATTGTCTAGGGTTAAACGCAAGTTAAGGTATTGTCCTGCGGTAAAAGTATAATTGGAGGTAAGTTCTTCTGGGACATTAAAAAGTATGGAAACGGCGTCTTTGGTTTCGCGTTTTACTTCTTTGATAAGGAGTTTTAAAAAGGATGGCATAGGTTAATTTTTTTTACAAAGATAGCAAAGACCATAACTTTGATAGCGCAACCGATTGAATTTTTTATACCTAATTTTGTTATGTATAAGAATCTTATGTATATTTGAATTTCAAAAACAGATTTTCTAATCCTTCAAAATATGAAAAACTCACAGTTATACAAAGGCAGTCTCAACACCATTATTATGAAGTTGTTGGAAGAAAATGGCAAAATGTATGGGTACGAAATTACCCAGAAAGTGAAGGCGTTGACGCAAGGAGAATTGACCATTACCGAGGGCGCTTTGTATCCAGCGTTGCACAAATTGGAAGCGGAAGGATTGCTTGATGTAGAGATAGAACGAGTAGACAACCGCTTGAGAAAGTATTATAAACTCACCGAAAAAGGAACTACAGAAACCGTTAATCGATTGGCAGAATTGGAAGATTTTATCCGAAATATGCAAAGTTTAGTGAATCCAAAATTAGAATTTTAGTGTGCTATGGTAGTTTTAAATCAAGAACAAATAAGATTTATTGATGATTATTTACAAGGTTCTAAAGTACGCTATGTCGATGTGCGTTCCGAATTAACAGACCATATCGCTACAGCTGTAGAACATAAAATGCAAGACGAAGCGCTGGATTTTTATGAAGCTTTTAAAGCGTTTATGGCAGTCAATAAATCCCAGTTGTTACAGAGGAACAATGGGACTTTTGCTTATTTAAAAGAAGGTATTGTTAGTTTTTGTCCCACGTTATGGCATCCCATTACCTTAATTTTTGGTGGTATGATGCTTTTCTTAGGTTGGTATTTTGATTCGATTTTATCGCTACAAGAAATTCATTACGCAAGTTATTTTTTGATTTTGTGTTTAGGATTAACGCAAAGAATGTACTTCTCTTTGGTGATGAAAAAACACTATTTACGATTAGAGTATTTGAATTACGCTTTAATGACAATTTATTTTATAAGTGCTATGCTCAATGGTTCGTTTGATGATTTTAAAGGAAATGCTATAACGCTTTCAATAAGCATAACCTTGTTTTTTGCCTACAGTCGTTACGCTTTTGCTACTATTCAGAAATTTAAAACCAACCGAATTTAATTATTTACTATGAAACTAACCACCGAACAAATTGATTATATAGAACATACTTTAGTTAAAAATGGTCTTGATTTTGAAGATCTTAAATTTGAATTGATTGATCATATTGCATCCGAAATTGAAGTAAAAATGGCTATTGAGGAAATCTCTTTTATGCCCGCTTTTTATATTGTTTTCGATACTTGGAAGGCGCAATTGAAGCCAAGTCAGAGTGCTGCTTTTTTAGGACGAAATTTAGTGGCTCCTAAAATTGTAATTGATCGATTATCTTCTTTGAAGAAAAGAGAACTTTTAACAGGACTCGTGTTTTGTTTTATAGTAACACTTCTGTTTTATGGTATGAGTACTATGCCAGTTTTTAGAACCGTACTGCATTATGTTGAATTAATTATTCTAAAATTATTTTTGCTAACTATTATAGTGCTACTAGTATCCAAAATGGTATTGTATCAATCAAAATTGAAGACAACTTATTCAGTGTTGTTTAATAAATCATTTTTATTATCTGTACCATTTTGTGTCATTATTAGCTTGGGTGGTTTTTCATTTTTCCGAACTGAAAATATTGAGAATATAAGAATAAGTGCAGTCGCAGCCACTGTTTTGTATGGTTTCTTTCTTTTTTCTTCAGCGCGATTTTTATACCAACACTATCATTTTGTACAAAAAATTAAAAGAGTGTAATTATGAAACTTACCGCCGAACAAATAGACCAATTATATACATTCACACGCCAACATTATGTAGAGTGGTATGATCTCCAAACCGAATTGGTGGATCATTTGGCCAATGCTATTGAGGAACAATGGCAAGAAAATCCAAAGCTTTCGTTTGATCAAGCCTTACAAAACGAATTCAAAAAATTTGGTGTTTTTGGCTTTATGGACGTGGTAGAAGGCAAACAACGATTTTTACAAAAGAAATACAATCAGATTGTTTGGGCTATCGTAAAGACTTTTTTTACGCTGCCCAAAATCATGGGAACAATTGGCGCCACTGGCTTACTGTTTTTATTGTTTCGTGAGAGTCAGTACAACGGCGATTGGGTGTTGCTTTTCTATGGGTTATTGGTAGTTTTTGCTTTTTATGGAATGATTTCAAATCGGTTGAAACACAAAAAACAAATTCAGAATCAAGAAAAACGCTGGTTGTTTGAAGATATTTTACACCAACATGGGAGTTTTGCTGGCGCGATAGTTTTGCCACTAAATATTTTTTTACAACTCTTTAATCGAGCTGAACATTACTTGGATAATACATATCTTTTAGGTTTCGCCAGTTTCTTTTTGGTGCTTATGACTATTTTAATGTATGTTATCTTTTTTGAAATTCCTTCACAGTCTAAAAAATACCTTTTACAAACCTATCCAGAATATTCTTTGGCTAATTTTTGAAGGATATTACCATGAATGTTTAAAAAAGAGCCAAAATTTTTCACCATTAAGAAATGAAGAAAAGTTAAGTTTTCTTAGACTTAATGAACCTTAATAACTTAATGGTTCAAAAAATAAATAAATTTTAATTTATAAAAGTTAGATTATCGATGATAAAACCTTGTAACGTTTTATATCTTTTGTTTACTTACTCTTCAACTAAACCCAAATAACTATGTTTTTACGTTTTATTTACCTCGAGTGGAAAGCCTTTTTGCGTTCAGCTTCCTTTGGAACGAGCTTGGCGATGAGAATTTTAATGGGCTTTTTGATTGCTTATTTTACCTTGTTGTTTTTAGTGCTAGGCATTGGCGGTTTTTATGCCCTTAAGAAAATGAATTTAGACCCATTAGTAACGATTAATAAATTTTTGGTCTACTATTTTCTGTTTGATTTGGCCTTTCGATTAATGCTTCAAAAAATCCCAGTGCTCAACATTCGTCCTTTACTGGTGTTACCGATTAAGAGACCTACGATTGTGCATTTTTCTCTAGGAAAGACAGCCTTATCTTTTTTTAATATTTTGCACGCTTTTCTTTTTATTCCTTTGAGTGTCGTTTTGATTTATGAAGGGTATGATGTGGCATCTGTAGTGTATTGGCATTTGGGTGTTTT
This sequence comes from Flavobacterium succinicans LMG 10402, assembly GCF_000611675.1. Lineage (GTDB taxonomy): Bacteria > Bacteroidota > Bacteroidia > Flavobacteriales > Flavobacteriaceae > Flavobacterium > Flavobacterium succinicans. The sequence goes on from NZ_JATV01000004.1 coordinate 132,712, forward strand.
TGCCTTGGTGTACATCAATAATTTTTTGAACATTATATTGAGTAATAAAGACCAATTATTTGGTGTTTTTCTTGCGATTCTTGCAGTGCTCGGTGGATTACAATATTACGGTTATTTTGATGTAACGCTATACAGTGCTCCGTTTTTTGAGGCTTTATTTCATACTGTAGGAGTGTTTCTTATTCCACTTGTAATCTTAGGATTGTTGTACTATTATACCTTTGTTTATTTCAAAAACGAATTATATCTCGATGCTGGTTTGGCAGTAAAAGGTGAAATCGCTAAAACCGAAGATTTTACTTGGTTGAATCAATTTGGAACTTTGGGTACCTTTTTAAAGAACGACATCAAGTTAATCAAAAGAAACAAACGTTCTAAAACAACGGTTCTTATGAGTGTGCTGTTTTTGTTTTATGGATTGATTTTCTTTGGCAATCCAACACAACCTGAAGTAATGTACATTTTTGCAGGAATTTTTGTTTCGGGTGGTTTTTTATTCACATTTGGCCAGTTTGTACCGAGTTGGGATAGTTCGTATTATCAATTAATGATGACGCAAAATATTCCGTATCGTGGTTATTTGAATTCCAAATGGTGGTTAATTGTAATAGCAACTTTTGCTTCTACGATTTTGGCTAGTTTCTATCTTTATTTTGGGTGGCAAGTGTATTTGACCATTGTAGCTGGTGCGATTTACAATATTGGAATCAATTCACATCTGGTGTTGTTGGGAGGGGCTTTTACCAAAACACCTATTGATTTAACCCAAAGTAAAGGTGCTTTTGGTGACAAAAAAGCGTTCAATGTCAACACCATGTTGCTTTCGATTCCAAAAATGGTGTTGCCCTTGCTTTTGTATGCCTTAGGGAAATATTTTGGCGGACAAGCATTAGGTTTGGCCCTTGTTGCTCTTGCAGGAGTGATTGGCTTTGCCTTGAGAAACTGGGTATTCCTTCAAATTGAAAAAATTTACAAAAGAGAAAAATACAAAACCATTGCGGCTTACAAACAAAAAAGCTAATTAAAACAAAAACACTTCTAACCTCTAACTTTTAACCTCTCACTTCTCACATGATACAAGTACAAAACCTTTCAAAATCATACAACGGAACCACCGTATTAAAAATAGATCAATTAGAAATTCCAAAAGGAGAAAGTTTTGGATTGGTCGGAAATAATGGTGCTGGAAAAACCACTTTTTTCAGTTTACTACTTGATTTAATTCACCCAACCACTGGTGCCGTTATTAATAATGGTGTTCAAGTGAATACCAGCGAAAGTTGGAAACCTTTTACGGGTTCCTTTTTGGACGAAAGCTTTTTGATTGGGTATTTAACCCCCGAGGAATACTTTTATTTCATTGGAGATTTACGCGGACAAAACAAAGCCGATGTGGATGCTTTATTGGCAAAACACGAAGAGTTTTTTAATGGCGAAATCCTAAAAAACAAAAAATACTTGAGAGACTTGTCTAAAGGAAATCAAAAGAAAGTTGGGATAATTGCGACTTTAATTGGCAATCCCGAGGTCGTTATTTTAGACGAACCTTTTGCCAATTTAGACCCAACGACCGTAAACCGATTGAAAAAAATCATCAAAGAATTGGCGCAAAATCCAGACGTAACCGTTTTAGTTTCTAGTCACGATTTGTTGCATACCGTTGAAGTTTGTAACCGAATTGTCGCTTTGAATAAAGGAGAAGTAGTGAAAGATATTCAAACATCAACCGAGACTTTAGCCGAGTTGGAAGCGTTTTTTGCGGTTTAAATTCGAATATTTCAAAAAGAAACGTATTTTTACCAGTCATTATACTAAAATGATGTTTTTCAAGTTAAATGATAAAACGTTTCCTATTGAAGACTACCGGTTGTAAGCCTATTTTTATCCTACTTTTTTTCGTTTTCTTGATAGCTTGTTCTACCAAGAGAAATACTTTTTTGGCCAGAAATTCGCACGCCTTGAGTACTAAATATAATATTTTGTACAACGGTCAAATTGGCTTAGACAAAGGAATAAATGGGCTTACATCGGGTAATAAAGATAATTTTTGGGAGTTGTTACCTATTGAAAGAATGCAGCTTTCAGAGAGTACAACAGCTGAAGACAAACCCAAAAATACCGATTTTGAATTGGCCGAAACCAAGGCCACCAAAGCCATTCAAAAACACTCGATGAACATTGGTGGGCGAGAGGTCAATTATCAAATGGACAAAGCCTATCTTTTGCTTGGGAAAGCGCGTTATTACGACCAGCGTTTTGTACCAGCTTTAGATGCTTTCAACTATATATTATACAAATATCCCGAAAGTGATAAAATATACGAAGCTAAAGTCTGGCGCGAAAAAACCAATATGCGCTTGGGCAACGATGCTTTAGTGGTAAAAAACATTAACAAATTACTCAAAGACGAGGAATTCAAAGACCAACCTTTTGCAGATGCCAATGCACTTTTGGCTGAAGCCTTTTTGAATTTAGAACAAAAAGATAGCGCCGTTGCAAAACTCAAAATCGCGGTAGATTATACTAAAATAAATGAAGAAAGAGCTCGTTATCGCTTTATCTTGGGACAATTGTATCAAGAATTAGGAAAAAGAGACAGCGCGCTTTTTTGCTACGATGCGGTAATTGATATGAATCGTAATGCTAAGAGAGAGTACATTATTCAGTCCTACGCTCGAAAAGCCCAATTATTTGATTACGAAACTGGTGACCCCAATGCTTTTGTAGCCATTTATAACGAATTAATGGAGGATCGTGAGAACCGCCCTTTTTTAGATGTGATTTACCACAATATGGGATTGTTTTATGACAATTATAAGAAACCAGATTCAGCGGTTATTTTTTACAAAACATCTTTGAAAAACCAGCCAAAAGAACCTTATTTAACGGCATCCAATTATAGAAATATAGGCAATATTTATTTCAAGGCGACGGATTATACTTTGGCAGCCAAATATTATGATAGTACTTTAGTAAAGCTTAATCCTAAAACGAGAGAGTTTTATAAAATTCAAAAAAAGCGTAAAGATTTAGACGAGGCCATTCGATTAGAAACAAGTACGAAAAGAAACGATAGTATTTTGAAGGTTTTGGCTTTTAGCCCGACAGAGCGAGAGGACTATTTTGGGAAATATATTGTCACAATCAAAAAGCAAGATTCTATTAAACGAGTTGAGGCTGAAAAGCAAAAGCAAAAGTTAGCGAATATTGAACGTAATTTATCGGCTTCTTCCTCTGATCCTTCCGTAGTTCCTACGGGTCCTGGATTGCCAAACAAAAATGCATTTTTGCCTCCAAGCGACACTCAACAATCCGAATCAACCAACACGTTTTATTTTTACAACCCGAAAACGGTAGCTTTTGGTAAAGTTGAATTCAGAAAAACTTTCGGGAACCGTGCTTTGGTCGAAAACTGGATGTTTTCATCGGTCAAAAAGGGAGCAACAAACACCTCTGTTGAAGAGACAGCAGACACTGAAATTGTTGTAGAGAAAGCCGTGGAAGATCCCCGCTACACTTTGGCCTATTATTTAGAGCAATTACCAGTTTCTGCTTCAGCTATGGATAGCATCAATCGAGAACGTAATCTTGGGTATTATCAATTGGGAGTAGTTTACAAAGAAAAGTTTAAAGAATATGAATTAGCAATTGGTAAACTAGAACAGTTGCTTACTTTTCAGCCCGAAGACAAGTTGATTCCGCCCACGCTTTATAATTTGTATAAGATGTACGAAAGCAAGGCTACTTTACAAGCGGAGAGAGTAAAAAAAGCTATAACAGCACAATATCCTGATTCTAGATACGCAAGAATACTCAATGATCCAACTTTTGATAGCTCAAAGGATAAAGAATCTCCTGAGAACACCTATAAAATGTGTTATGAATGGTTTAAGGAAGATAAGTTTTCGGAGGTAATTCAGCGGTGCAATCAAATGATTGAACAGTTAACCGGAGAGGAAATAGTAGCCAAATTTGAGCTGCTCAAAGCTAATACTTTGGGTAAAATAAAAGGATTGCCAGCTTACAAAGAAGCGATGCAATATGTTGCCGTTACCTACGCGGCTACCGAGGAAGGAAAAACAGCTGGCGATATTGTGAGCACTCAGATTCCTATTTTGGAACGTATGGCTTTTAGCACAGTGGAGAGTAAAAACTGGAAAGTTATTTTTAGAATTCCAATCGAAGATTACAAGCAAGAACAAGCCATAGAGCAGTGGATTAAAAATTTTGTAGCCAAGGAAAATCTTGAAAATTTGTATTACACTTGCGATAATTATACCGACACGGAACGTATCATTTGTTGGCATGGTTTTACTTCTCAATGGTATGCCAATGATGTATCGGTAATTTTTAATAAAACAGGTTCGCCCTCAGAGATCCAAAAAGCGATTCCGATTAGCAACGAAAATTATTCGATTGTGCAAATGAAGAAAAATTTAGACTCGTATTTAGTTCCCAAAACACCCTAATAATATGTTCTCCAAAAAAGAAAAACAGCCCTACACAGATTTACTCGGAAAAACTAATAGAATTGTTGAAGCTACCCAAATTAAAGGGGATATTTTTTCGGCCGCCGATTTTAGATTGGATGGTGAATTGATTGGAAATTTTACCTCTAATGGCAAGCTTGTTATTGGTCCAACGGGCAAAGTAGTAGGCGATGTGGTTTGTAAGAGTGCCGAGATTGAAGGCGTTTTTAAAGGCAAATTGATGGTAGCTGAATTGTTGAATTTAAAAGCAACGGCTACAGTAGAAGGCGAAGTTGTCATAGGGAAATTAGCCATAGAACCTGGGGCTATTTTTACGGCCAATTGTGTGATGAAAATACCCGAAACTAACACATCTGATGGCACCGATTCCAAATAAACGCAAGCCTAATAAGTGGCTGGCCTTAATCAATATTCCTATTCAAATGGGCGTGTTGATTTTTTTGTTTGCCTATTTAGGCGATTGGCTAGACGAAAACCACCCAAGTCCAAGAATATATTATGTCAAAATTTTAGTAATTGTCGGTGTTTTTTTGGCCATGTACAATGTGTATCGACAAGTAAATGAAATCAATAAAAATCAATAAATGAATCTTAGCGTTCTAAAAAAAATAATTCCAGTTTTACTTGTAATAGGGCTTCTTTTTGTGGTACACACTTTTCTTTTTAATGTTTTAAACATCAGTACGCACTCTTTTATTTATCCTTTGGAGGAGCTTTATTTTTGGTTTACTGTTTTTAGTATATTGGTTATCATAACTTTACTTTTGGTGCAAAATAAAAGTTTTGACAATGTTGGAATGAGTTTTTTATTGACGACAAGCGTAAAAATGATATTTTGTTACTTGATTGTACGGCCCGTTTTACAACGCTCAAGCCCAGATAATACAATAGAAAAGCTGAACTTTTTTGGTCTATTTGTTGTATTTTTGGCCATTGAAACTTTGTTCACCATTTACCTTGTAAATGAAAAGAAAAAGTAGGGTTAAAAAAAGTTAAATTCGGTAAAAAATAATTTTTTATATCCTTTTGGATAATAATAAAAAATGTACATTTGCACCAAATTTTCAGAAACGTAATAAATAAAGATATTTAACTGTTATGGTGATTTCAAACAAACCACTTCGATTTTTAGTTGCAATTTTAGTAGCCTGCCTTCCTCTATTTTCTATAGCAAATCCTGTTATCGACAGTACTAAGCAAGAGGTGGTAGCAATATCTCAAGAAGAATCAGTTGCGCATCATCCTTCAAACGATGTAGCTCATGCGGCTCCAAAAGATATTAAGTCAGAAATCAAAGAATTCATCAATCACCACTTATTAGATTCACATTCTTTTAATTTTAATGCAAATAAAGAAACTGGAGAACACTACGGTTTTTCATTGCCAATTATTCTTTGGGATAATGGTTTACAAGTATTTTCTTCAGCTGCATTTCACCACGGTCCTGTAGCTGATGTTGCAGAGCACAACGGAAACTTCTACAAGTTACACCACGAAAAAATTTATAAAACCGATGCTAAAGGTACACTTACTGAAGCGCACGGTCATCCAACAAATGTTCAGCCATTAGATTTGTCAATAACTAAAAGTGTAGTTGGTATTTTGTTTGTGGCTATTTTGATGTTGGTATTGTTCTCAAGCTTAGCCAAGTCTTATGCTAAAAACGGAGGAATTGCAAAAGGAGCAGGACGTTTCTTTGAACCATTAGTAATCTATGTAAGAGACGAGATTGCTATTCCAAACATTGGAGAGAAAGGGTACAAAAAATATATGAGTTATTTATTGACGATTTTCTTCTTCATCTTTTTCTTGAACATTTTAGGATTAACTCCGTTTGGATTCAATGTAACAGGTAATATTGCAATTACTTTTTCATTAGCTATCTTGACGTATTTAATCACAACATTTACCGCTAACAAAAATTATTGGGCACACATTTTCTGGATGCCAGGAGTACCTACCCCAATGAAATTTATCTTAGCGCCTATCGAATTATTAGGAACAATCATTAAACCATTTTCATTGATGATACGTTTGTATGCTAACATTTTAGCAGGTCACGTAGTACTGATGAGTATCATTGGGTTGATGTTTATTTTCAAAAGCTGGATTGGAAGTACTTTGTCATTCGGATTGGCATTTGCACTTTCTATTCTAGAAATATTAGTCGCGTTTCTTCAAGCGTATATCTTCACTATGTTGTCTGCTCTTTATTTTGGAGCTGGTAACGAAGAGCATCACCACGACGAAGCACACCACTAAAAGTTAGAAATTAGAAGTGAGAAGTTAGAAATTTTCTAACCTCGAATTTCTAACCTCTAACCTCAAATTGAATGTTTAATTTTTAATATATATATTATGCAAATTCCAGAAATTGTTGGATCAGGATTAATTGTTATCGGAGCAGGTTTAGGTATTGGTAGAATTGGTGGTTCAGCAATGGACGCTATTGCTCGTCAACCAGAAGCTTCAGGTAAAATCCAAACAGCTATGCTTATTGCTGCTGCACTAATTGAAGGTATTGGTTTCGCGGCTTTATTCGCTTAATTAAAAACTGAAAAACAATAGTTGCAACGGTTGGTTGTGACTATTGTTTTAAAATTAAAACATTAAAATTATATAATAGAGATAAAAATGGATAAGTTAATTAATGATTTTTCGTTTGGTTTGTTTATTTGGCAAATAGTAATATTTGTTGGATTGATTCTTTTGTTGAAAAAATTTGCATGGAAACCAATTCTTGACGCAGTAAACGAAAGAGAAGAAGGAATCAAAAATGCTTTGGAATCTGCTGAAAATGCAAAGAAAGAAATGCAAGAATTGCAAGCAGACAACCAACGTATTTTACAAGAAGCTAGATTAGAGCGTGACAGCATGCTTAAAGAAGCTCGTGAAATGAAAGAAAAAATCGTTGCTGATGCCAAAAATGAAGCGCAAACTCAAGGTCAAAAAATGATCGAGCAAGCTAAAGCGGCTATCGAAAGCGAAAAAAATGCAGCTATGAATGAGTTGAAATTACAAGTTTCTACTTTGTCATTGAGTATTGCAGAAAAAGTATTAAAAGACGAATTATCTAACAAAGAAGCTCAAACTAAATTGGTTGAGAAAATGTTAGGAGACGTTAAATTGAACTAATTATGGCAGGTACAAGAGCAGCAATTCGATATTCGAAAGCAATTCTAGACATTGCCAATGCAAAGCAAGTAGCTGAAGCAGTGAACAATGACATGAAGTTGATAGGTGATACTATTGCTTCTAATTTGGAATTAAGCACTTTCATTCAAAACCCAACTTTAAAAGTTGAGGTTAAAGAGCAAGCGCTTTTAGAAGTATTTGCTTCAGCAAATGGCGTGACCAAAAGCTTATTTCATTTATTATTCGAAAACAAAAGATTCGAAATTCTAGAAGGTATTGCTTCAGAATACAATAAATTATTTGATAGTATGAATGGGGTAGAAGTTGCGAATGTAACAACTGCTATCGCTATGGATGCCGCTTTAGAAGCTAAAGTATTGGCTAAAATTGCAACCCTTTCAGATAAAAAAATTCAAATCGAAAACACAATAGATCCTTCTATTATTGGAGGTTTTGTTTTAAGAATAGGTGACAAGCAATACAATGCTTCTGTTGCTAACAAATTGCAAGTTTTAAAAAGAGAATTAAGTAACTAGTTTTATCACACATTTAAGTGTCTAAATTATAAAGTAAGATGGCGGAAATCAAACCTGCTGAAATTTCAGCAATATTAAAGAAGCAAGTTGAAAGTTTTGAATCTGGTGCTACACTAGAAGAAGTAGGAACAGTACTTAATGTTGGAGATGGTATTGCTCGTGTTTACGGGCTATCTAATGTTCAATATGGTGAGTTAGTTGAATTTGAAAATGGGTTAGAAGCAATCGTTTTGAACCTGGAAGAAGACAACGTAGGGGTGGTACTTTTAGGACCATCAACTGGAATCAAAGAAGGTTCTACTGCCAAAAGAACACAACGTATTGCTTCTCTTAAAACAGGAGAAGGAATGGTAGGACGTGTAGTAAACACTTTAGGTCAGCCAATTGATGGTAAAGGACCAATCACAGGTGAGTTATACGAAATGCCATTAGAAAGAAAAGCTCCTGGAGTTATCTTCCGTCAGCCAGTAACTGAACCATTACAAACAGGTGTAAAAGCAGTTGATGCTATGATTCCTGTAGGACGTGGACAACGTGAGTTAGTTATTGGTGACCGTCAAACTGGTAAATCAACAGTTTGTATCGATACTATCTTAAATCAAAAAGAATTTTACGATGCAGGTCAACCTGTATTTTGTATCTATGTAGCTATTGGTCAAAAAGCTTCTACTGTTGCTGGAATTGCAAAAATGTTAGAAGAAAAAGGAGCAATGGCTTATACAGTGATTGTTGCAGCTAATGCTTCTGACCCAGCGCCAATGCAAGTTTATGCTCCTTTCGCAGGTGCTGCAATTGGTGAATACTTTAGAGATTCAGGTCGTCCAGCTTTAATTGTTTATGATGACTTATCTAAACAAGCGGTAGCTTACCGTGAGGTGTCTCTTTTGTTAAGAAGACCTCCAGGACGTGAGGCTTACCCTGGTGACGTTTTCTACTTACACTCTCGTTTATTAGAAAGAGCTTGTAAAGTTATTGCTGATGACTCTATCGCTAAAAATATGAATGACTTACCAGATTCTTTAAAAGGAATCGTTAAAGGTGGTGGTTCATTAACAGCTTTACCAATTATCGAAACACAAGCGGGTGACGTATCTGCGTATATCCCAACAAACGTAATTTCGATTACAGATGGTCAGATTTTCTTGGATGGAGATTTGTTCAACTCTGGGGTTCGTCCAGCGATTAACGTAGGTATCTCTGTATCTCGTGTGGGTGGTAACGCTCAAATTAAATCCATGAAAAAAGTAGCGGGTACTTTAAAATTAGACCAAGCACAATTCCGTGAATTGGAAGCGTTTGCTAAATTCGGTTCTGATTTGGATGCTGTTACTTTGAACGTAATTGAAAAGGGAAAAAGAAACGTTGAAATCTTGAAACAAGGTTTGAACGACCCTTATACTGTTGAAGACCAAGTTGCAATTATTTATGCTGGTTCTAAAAACTTGTTGAGAAATGTTCCTGTAAATAAAGTAAAAGAATTCGAAAAAGATTTCTTAGAATACATGAATAACAAAAACAGAGCAACTTTGGATGCTTTGAAAGCAGGTAAATTTACAGACGAAATTACAGATGTAATTGAAGCTGCAGCAAAAGAAATTTCAGCAAAATATAACTAATCTAGTGAATAGTAATTAGTGATTAGTCAATAGCTAGTCACTAATTACTTATTACTATTTACTTAAAAATACAATGGCTAATTTAAAGGAAATCCGTAATAGAATTGTTTCCATTTCATCTACGATGCAAATTACATCGGCGATGAAAATGGTTTCTGCTGCAAAGTTGAAAAAAGCACAAGACGCCATCACTGCGATGCGTCCTTATGCTGAAAAACAAACGGAGTTACTACAAAACCTTTCTGCTACCTTAGATGGTGATGTAGGAGGTGAGTATACTACACAAAGAGAAATCAAAAAAGTGTTATTGGTAGCTATTACTTCTAACCGTGGTTTGTGTGGTGCTTTTAATTCTAACGTAATCAAGGAAGTTAAAGTACGTGCAGACTATTATGCAGGAAAACAAGTGGATGTTTTTGCTATTGGTAAAAAAGGAAATGATGTTTTGGGTAAAAGTTTTGCAGTAGTTGGTAACGAGAGTAAAGTTTTTGATGCCTTAAGTTTTGAGAACGTTGCTACAATTGCTGATAATTTAACACAACAATTTATTGTGGGTAATTATGACAGAATTGAATTGGTATACAACCAATTTAAAAACGCTGCTACTCAAATCGTTCAAACGGAACAATTTTTGCCTTTAGCACCAATTAAAGCTGATAAAGCGGTTACTTCTGGAGATTATATTTTTGAGCCTTCAAAAGAAGAAATCGTGTTGACTTTGATTCCTAAATCATTGAAAACGCAATTATATAAAGGAATTAGAGATTCATTCGCTTCAGAACATGGCGCTCGTATGACTGCTATGCACAAAGCAACAGACAATGCTACAGAATTACGTGACCAATTGAAGTTAACGTATAACAAAGCCCGTCAAGCTGCAATTACAAGCGAAATCTTAGAAATCGTTGGTGGTGCAGAAGCTTTGAACGCTTAATCCGTTCTACACTTAAAAACAAAAAGAGCCAACAGACGTTGGCTCTTTTTGTTTTTAATATTTCTTATGATTCCACTTTAATACTTGTTGTTTTTGCTTTGGTTTCTCATTGGTGCTAACCAGCACTTTTATGGCTAAAATGGAGTCTATTTTTTTCTGGTCATAAATGACTAACCAAGAATAAGATTTTGATTTTTTATTTTCCCATAGAGAAGTTGCTATTTCTTCTTCTATGGTGGGTAAGGCCATCTTTCCTTTTTTTTGTGAATAAGCTAAAGTAGAAAGTATGGAAAATAGTAATATAAAAAGTAATTTTTTATGCATGGTTAATTTAGGGTTAGTTTGTCTGTACTCTAACTAAAATTGTGCCAATTGCTTTTTTTTAGTTAAAAATCGTAAGAATTAGATTAAAATAGTTTTGGTGTTATTCTAATAGTTTGCAAGCATATTGTAGAATGAACTAGATTAATGTCTTATTGGATTTCCTAAAATTCCTCATCCCACATCTTTCCATCTCATCCCTTTTTTCTCTAATTTTACACTTTTAAAATTACCTATGGAAATTCAACTTAGAGAATTGAGCACTAAAGAAGAGATGCTGGCTCATATTGACATGATGCGTCATTTGTATCCCACTTTTACCATTGAAAAATACGACACCTATCTTACCGAAATGATTCCGCATAACTATAAACAGCTTGCTGTTTTTGAAGGCGAAGTTTGTTTAGGGATTACGGGTTTTTGGCAAGGGTATAAATTATGGTCTGGGAAGTATATTGAAATCGATAATTTTGTAGTGCATCCCGACCATCGCGCCAAAGGTATTGGAAAAATGATGACGGATTATATTGATGCTAAAGCCAAAGCGACGAACTGCACTATGATAGTTTTGGATGCATTTACAGGAAACTTCAATGCGCATCGTTTTTATTACAACCAAGGGTACGTGCCCAAAGGCTTTCATTTTTTGAAAATCATCAACGAAGAGGGGCTTTCTTAAAATTTTAAACCATTTAAGGCATATAAGGTCATTTAAGTTTTTTCTATGTGAACCTTGTGTAAGTTTTTGTGTTCTTTGTGGTTATTTTTTTCAACCATATAAAGGGCACGTAAGGTCATATAAGTCACGTTTGAAGTAAATGTTGAATTTCCTTTGTGAACTTTGTGTAACCCTTTGTGCACTTTGTGGTTACTTTAGCACAAAGCACACCTACTATTCTTATATGACCTTATGGTTCAAAAAACAGTTGCTATTCAAAAAGACTTCAATGGCTTCAATGTTTAAAAAAAACGTAATCTATGCGGTTAATTTTGAACCATTTAAGACATATAAGGTGGTTTAAGTTTTTTCTTTGTGAACCTTGTTTAAGCCTTTGTGCTCTTTGTGGTTAAATTTAATACCAAAGAAAACGCCTGATATTCTTATATGACCTTACATGCCTTTATATGGTTCAAATAACAGTTGCTATTCCAAAAAGACTTCAATGGCTTCAATGTTTAAAAAAAACCGTAATCTATGCGGTTAATTTTGAACCATTTAATACATATAAGGTGATTTAAGTTTTTTCTTTGTGAACCTTGTGTAAGCCTTTGTGCTCTTTGTGGTTAAATTTAATACCAAAGAAAACGCCTGATATTCTTATATGACCTTACATGCCCTTATATGGTTCAAATAACAGTTGCTATCCCAAAAAGACTTCAATGGCTTCAATGTTTAAAAAAAACCGAATCTATGCGGTTAAATTTTTTTACTAAGTCAACCTTGAATTCGCTATTTTTGCTTTCTTAAGTCAAATCAAAACTACTTTGGGATTATATAAAAGTCTATTCAAACAAACTGCGATATACGGATTAGCAACCGTTTTGCCTCGTATGCTCAGTTTTTTATTGGTGCGCTTGTACACCGGAATTTTACCAACAGCAGAGTATGGCGAAGTTTCTATCGTTCTCTCTTGGATGGTTTTTTTCAACGTAATTTTATCTTACGGTATGGAAACCGCTTTTTTCCGTTTCTACAGTGCCGAAACCGATAAAGAAAATGTCATCGCTACCAGTACCATTTCTATTTTTTGGTCTTCCATTTTGTTTTTGTTTGGTGCCTTAATTTTTAGAAACACCTTAGCTTCTTGGGCTCATGTAGATGTGCAATACATTACTTTTACCATTTGGATTTTGGTTTTAGATGCCTTGGTGATTATCCCTTTTTCAAAATTAAGGGCTAACAAACGCCCTATGATGTATGCTATTATCAAAATAGGGAATGTAGTTGTAAACTTGGCACTGAACCTTTATTTCTTATTGGTTTTGCCTAAAATTTATGCCGATAGTCCCGACTCTTTTTTAGGGAATATGTATATCGATAATTTCGAAATTGGATATATTTTCGTTTCTAATTTGTTAGCGAGTTTGCTCACTTTTGTGGTACTTTCACCTAATTATGTTTCGTTGAAACGCAATTTTGATGCGGTACTTTGGAAAAAAATGATGCGCTACGGTTTGCCTATCTTAATTGCAGGAATTGCTTTTGCGGTAAACGAACATTTTGACAAAATTTTATTAGGCTATTGGTTGCCGGACAACATTGCCAAATCCGAAGTAGGAGCTTATTCCGCCTGTTATAAATTAGGGCTTTTTATGGTACTTTTTGCCACGGCTTTTCGATTAGGAATAGAGCCGTTTTTCTTTAGCCATGCTAGTAATGAAAACGCCCCTCAAACTTATGCGATGATTACCAAGTATTTTGTCATTTTTGGTTCTTTGATTCTTTTGGGTGTCATTGTTTTTGCTGATATTTTAAAGCTATTATTATTAGACAATGAATCGTATTGGGAAGCGATGAAAGTGGTTCCTTTAATTATCTTGGCCAACTTCTTTTTAGGCATTTACAACAACCTTTCGGTTTGGTATAAACTAACGGACAAGACGATTATTGGGGCGTACATATCTATTGTTGGCGCACTTTTAACATTGCTTCTTAACTACATTTTGATTCCAACATTTAGCTATTACGGTTCGGCAATCGCTACGATTTCAGCTTATGGAAGTATGATGTTGATTTCCTATATTTTGGGCAAAAAACACTATCCTATTCCTTATGATATGGAAAAAATTGGTGCTTATTTGGGTATTTCAATTTTGTTTTCGGTGATTTCTTTTTATGGATTTAGAGAGAATTATTTCGTAGGAATCCCGTTATTGCTAGTGTTTCTTTATTTCATTTATCACAATGAGAAAACTACAATTTTGAATATTATTAAACGAAAAAAATAACCCTATGTACGGACAAGGTACGGACAAGTCGCGACTTGTCCATACGTTCCTACGAACAACAATTAAAAAATAAAAAATGACTATCAACATCATCAATACATCCGCACACGATTTACCTCATTATGAAACCATCGCTTCGGCGGGAATGGATTTGCGTGCGAATATAACCGAACCCATTACTTTGGCACCTTTGTCTAGAGCTATCGTGAAAACAGGTTTGTTTATTGAATTACCCATAGGTTACGAAGCACAAGTAAGACCTCGTAGTGGCTTGGCGGCCAAAAACGGAATCACCGTTCTCAATGCCCCAGGAACAATTGATGCCGATTATAGAGGGGAAATTGGTGTGATTTTAGTAAATTTATCCAATGAGACTTTCGTAATCCAAAACGGAGAACGCATCGCCCAATTAGTAATCGCCAAACACGAACGCGCCGAGTGGATTGTTGTTAACGAATTATCTGAGACCACCAGAGGCGCTGGAGGCTTTGGTAGCACGGGAGTAAAATAGTAAACAGTGTTCCGCTTTTAGTCTTCAGTTTGCAGTCGATAAAGGCAGTGTTTGAATAAAAGCTGGCAAAAATTAATCAGAAGAGTATTTCGTTTTGTCTTAATACTTAATTCTAAAATCTTAATACAAAGTTATAATGAAAATAATAGTACCAATGGCGGGACGTGGGTCTCGTTTAAGACCACATTCTTTAACCGTTCCAAAACCATTAATTCCTGTTGCAGGTAAACCCATAGTACATAGATTAGTAGAAGATATTGCCAAAATTTTAAAACAACCGATAGAGGAAATTGCTTTTATTTTAGGAGACGAAGCCTTTTTTGGAGACGATGTTGTGTCGAGTTTACAAGAATTAGCACAAGGATTAGGTGCCAAAGCTTCTATTTACCGTCAGGATTTACCGTTGGGAACGGGTCACGCTATTATGTGTGCCAAAGAATCTTTATCAGGACCTGCAGTTATTGCCTATGCTGATACTTTAATTCGTGCCGATTTTGAGTTAGATCCAGAAGCCGATGCTGTAATTTGGGTAAAACAAGTGGATGCACCAGAAGCCTATGGAGTAGTTAAACTTAATGAGCAAAATGAAATCGTAGAATTGGTAGAAAAACCAAAAGAGTTTGTGAGTGACTTAGCCGTTATCGGGATTTACTATTTCAAACAAGTGGAAGTTTTAAAACAAGAATTGCAAAACGTTTTGGACAACAACATCCAAAATGGAGGTGAATATCAAATCAACGATGGTATCAAAGGAATGATGGCCAATGGCAAAGTTTTCAAAACCGGAAGTGTAGACGAATGGATGGATTGCGGAAACAAAAACGTAACTGTCGAGACTAATGGTCGTATGCTTGGATTCTTGCAGCAAGACGGTGTTAATTTAATTGATCCTTCAGCAAAATTAGAGAATGCTACTATTATTCCTCCTTGTTTTATTGGGGAGAATGTTGTTTTGTCAAATGTAACTATTGGACCTAATGTATCTTTAGGAAAAGCTTGCCACGTTTTTGATTCAACCATCAAAAACAGTTTGATTCAAACGCACGCTCATATCAAAAACGCAACTTTAGATAATGCGATGATTGGAAATCACGTTACCTATGATGGGAATTTTACAAGCATAAGTATTGGAGATTATTCGGTTTTAGAATAAAAAATAAAGTAAAATGAATCGTAGCATTGTAGCAATCTTAGTTATGGGATTCTTTGGAATTCCATCTTTCGTTCAGGCACAAGCTGAACCGGAAGAGATTGCTATGGCTACAAACGAATTTCAAGATTCTTTTTATGAAGCATTAAAGCAAAAGGGAATAGAGAATTATGATAAAGCTATTGTATCTCTTGAAAAATGCTTAAAATCGCAACCCGAAGAAGCAGCAGTGCATTATGAATTGGGTAAAAATTACTTCGCATTAAAAAACTTTGACAAGGCTTATACTTCTTTTGAAAAAGCAGCTACTATAGATCCAACAAACAAGTGGTTTGTCGTTGGCATGTACGATGTGACTTATGCCACCAAAGCCTATCAAAAAGGGATAATCGTTTTGCAAAAACTGATCGTGTTGGACCCTAAGTTCAAAGAAGATTTAGTGACCTTGTATATGGCAACCAATCAATTGGATAAAGCGTTGGAATTGATCAATCAACTCAATGAAACCGTCGGTAAATCTGATGTACGCGAAGGCTATAAAAGTCGAATTTTATCCCAAGGTAAATATCAGAATACTGAAATTGAGCATTTGATTGGACAGATTGAGAAATTTCCAAAAGAAGAATCCAATTATATTGACTTGATTTATCGCTACTCCAAAAGTAATGAAGTAGAAAAAATGCTCGAAGTAGCCAAAAAGTTAGAACGAGAAATTCCTACTTCGGAATGGGCGCAAGTGAGTTTGTTTAAATTTCATATCGAAAAAAATGATGGCCCGAAAGCGGTTCAATCGATGAATATAGTGTTGGCAAGTAACAAAATAGATACTAAAATCAAGCATCGAGTGCTGAATGAGTTTTTACTTTTCGCCGGAAAAAATCCTCAATATGAATCGGATTTAGAGAAAGCGATTATAGTAATGGAGGCTGATCCCACCATTCCGGTAGCCAAGGAAATAGGCAATTTTTATTACAATAAAAAGCAATGGGAAAAAGCGGCAAAATATTATGAAAAAGCCATTAAAGCCGACCCCACTATTGCCATGGAAACGCCCATTTTGATGCTCCAATCGTTAACTGAGCTTCAAAAATTTGAGGTATTGGCGGCCAAGGCACAATCCTTGATGGAGTCTTATCCCTCGCAACCTCATTTTTATTATTATGCTGGACTAGCCTACAATCAGTTGCAGCAATACAAAAAAGCCAAAGACGTTTTAGAAACAGGAGTTGATTACCTTATTGACAATCCAATTTTAGAGACTAATTTTTATATTCAATTGGGAGAAACATTTAATGGTTTAGGAGATATGACGAAGAAAAATTTCTACTTTTCCAAAGCCAATCAATTAGTAAAAGAAAAGAAATAATGAAGAAATACGGATTACTTTTTGTGCTCATAACACTGATTTCTTGTAAATCTAAGTCGGTAGCAGTGATGGATATTCCTAAAGAAAACAAGAACATGACTAGTTCTGTTATCGAAAAATTATATCAAAACAAGAACAATTTCTCGACTTTGTACATCAAATCTAGTGCGAATTATGCGGATGAAAAGATGACTCAAAATGTTACGGCAGAAATTAAGATAAAAAAAGATGAACAAATATTAGTGAGTGTTCGTTTTTTGGGAATTACTATGGCCAAAGCGTTAATTACCCCTGAAGGAGTAAGCTATTACGAAAAAATTAATGGGAGTTATTTTGAAGGCGATTTTAAAGGGTTGAGTCAATGGCTTGGCACCGATTTGGATTATTCAAAAATTCAAAACTTGTTAGTAGGACAGGCCATAGATGATTTGTCGAAAGGGAAATACAATGAAACGCTAGAGCCAGGTGAAAAGTATAAACTAGAAGATTTGTCTAAGGATAATACTCAAAAATACTTCTTTATTGATGCCTTAAAATTCGTTCTTCAAAAGCAAGAAATTGCTCAAGCCAAAGAGGGAAGAAGTATTGCAGTAGCTTATGGAAATTTTGCACAGCACACCAATATGATATTGCCTTCGAATGTGCAGATTGTAGCCTCGCAACCCAAAGGAAATACTGAAATCAATCTCAATTACAATTCGATATCAGTGAATGAAGCACTTTCTTTTCCGTATAGTGTTCCTAGTGGATATAAAAGAATTTTAATTAAGTAAATTTGAATCAAAACTTTTTTAACATGCCAAAATTCCTTCTAAGTATACTTTTTTTATGTTTGACTTCATTAGTTTGGGGGCAAGAATCGCAGCAAGAAAAGTTAGAACAACGCAAAGCTCAGATCCTTCAAGAAATTAGAGAAAATGAAAGTCAGCTGCAGTCGGTTAAGAAAAAAGAAAAATCGGCAGTAACGGTGGTCATGTTACAAGCCAATAAAATTAAATTGCAGGAAAAGTTAATTAAGACCACTGAAAAACAAGCGAAGGTCTTGGGTAATGACATGTATATCAACCAAGTTAAAATTAATAAGCTTAAAAAAGAATTAGAAATACTCAAAGAAGATTATGCTCGAATGATTGTTAAATCCTACAAGAGTAGATCAGAGCAAAGTAAAGCTATGTTTTTATTATCCTCTGAAAACTTTTTACAAGCTTATAAAAGGGCACAATACATGAAACAATATTCGAGTTATCGAAAAATGCAGGGTGAAGAAATTCAATCCAAATCCCTTCAATTACAAGATTATAACGGACGATTGTCCATTCAAAAAAAGGAAAAGCAAAAAGTAATTGCTGACCGAGAAAAGGAAAAACAAGAACTTGAAAAGCAACGAAAGGAACAGCAGCGCTTGGTAAATGCCATTAAAAAAGACAAAAATAAAATCATGGCTGCGATTCGTAAAAAACAATCCGAAACCAAAGCGATTGATCGTCAAATTGACCGATTAATTCGGGAAGCCATTGCCGAGGCCAATAGAAAAGCAGCCAAAGACGGAACGGCAACAGGTGGCTCGTCCTCAAGAATAGCATTAACAGCTGAGGCTAAAATTTTGGCCGATAATTTTAGAGCCAATAAAGGAAAATTGCCGTGGCCAGTAGAAAAAGGTTTTGTCTCTTTGGGGTATGGTAAACAACCACATCCCGTTTTCCCAACACTAGTAATCAATAATAGTGGTGTCGAGATTACTACTGAGTCAGGAGCTTCCGCTCGATCAGTATTTGCAGGGGAAGTGACTAATATTATGGTCCTTTCTCCGATTAATAAAGCAGTGATGATTCAACATGGTGATTGTTTTACTGTCTATCAAAATTTAAGTTCTGTAGCTGTATCCAAAGGGGATAAAGTAGGAATCAAACAAAATTTAGGAAGGATACGAACCAATAATGAAGGTAAAACGGTTTTAAAATTTACCATATCTGAAAATGCTAATTACAACAATCCAGCGAATTGGTTGTATAATATGTAAAAGGAATGTTCGGTTTTTAAATGCCATTACCTCAAAAAAAGACATTAACTTCAATCATAATGGTTAACGTCTTTTTTTTGTTTTACTTTTGCTACAAATTATTTTAACACACGATTTGATTGTAATGGCTTTTTTTGGCTTAAGATTAAAGAGTACTTTCTAATTTTATAGTTCATAAATTTCTATTTTTGCACAAAAAAAACCTTTTACATGCCTAAGTCTCTCTATGTTTTATTGTTGATTGCTTATACTTCTTTTGTTGTGGCACAGCCGTCTCAACAAAAAAAGTTAGAAGAAAGTAAAGCTAAAATTCAAAAAGAAATTCTAGCCAATGAGCAAAAACTTCAAACGGTAAAGAAAAAGGAGAAATCAGTAGTTCATGTGATTGATCTACAAAACCAAAAGATTAAACTCAAGGAATCTTTAATTGCTACTACCGAGAAACAAACACAATTGCTTAGTAATGGTATGCAGTCTAATGAATTGAAGATAAAAAGATTAGACCACGAGTTACATTTGCTAAAAGCCGATTATGCAGAGATGATTCTCAAATCGTATAAAAGCCGTTCTGAAGAAAGTAGAGCCATGTTTATTTTGTCTTCATCTAGTTTTTTGCAGGCCTATAAGCGCTTACAATATATGAAGCAATATTCTAGTTATAGAGTAATGCAAGGCAAGGAAATCGAATCAAAATCAAAAGAATTACTCAATTTTTATGATAAATTAAAAGTTCAAAAAAGCCAAAAAGAGCAGCTAATTGCTGAGAATGAAAAAGAAAAAACATCTTTAGAAGTTGAAAAAAAAGAACAACAACAGATTGTTTTATCGCTTCAAAAAGATCAGAAGAAAATTATAGCTGAAATTAAGAAAAAGCACCAACAAGCTAAAGCGATCGATAAGGAAATAGATCGTTTAATCAGAAAAGCCATTGCCGAAGCCAATCGTAAAGCGGCTTTAGCTAGAGCTGCCAAAGAAAAAGCACTCAAAGAAAAGTTGGCTAAAGAGAAAGCTTTAGCCGATAAACTTGCTAAAGAGAAACTTGCTAGAGAATTAGCTGCCAAAGAAAAGGCTGTAGCTAGCAAATCGAATATCAAAGCAAATCCGACTGTGGTGACCAAACCAAAAGTAGTTGTTGCGGCGAAAGAAGTTCCCAAAAAAGCGGCGCCTGTATCTACCACCAAAATGGAGCTTACTTCGGAAGGAAAATTAGTTTCTGATAATTTCAAGGCCAACCGCGGACGATTACCTTGGCCTGTAGATAGAGGAGAAGTTTTTTTAGGGTTTGGTACACAGCCTCACCCAGTCTACAAAACTTTAACCATACAAAACAGCGGATTGTCTATAACAACCTACAAAGGAGCCAAAGCGAGAGCCGTTTTTGCTGGAGAAGTGTTTTCAGTAATTGCAATAGCCAACAGTAAGGCCGTAATGATTCAACATGGAGATTACTTTACAGTGTATCAAAATTTGGGGACAATTAATGTAGCTAAAGGCGATAAAGTGACCGCCAAGCAACCTCTTGGAACCATTAACACGAACGCAGATGGCAAAACTTTATTGAAGTTTACCTTGTGTGAGAATGTTAATTATGTGAATCCCAAACCATGGTTATCGGCTAAATAGATTTTACTTTTACTAGCTTTTTCATTATCTAAAACAATAGCATTGGCTACTTTTAAACTATGAGTATTTTAAAAATTATTTTTTGGTTTTTTTGGAGGATTTGGTTTTACATTCTAATGGCTATTCCAATTGTTGTATTCTTGCCTTTTCTTTTGATCTCTATCTTAGCCGAAAGTTGGTACCCTTATTTTTTTCGTATTGCACGAATTTGGGCTAAATTCATTTTGTTTGGAATGGGTTTTAGATATCAGGTACAGCAAGAAGCAACTTTAGAGCCCAATACCAGTTATATGATAATAGCCAATCATACTTCAATGATTGATATTATGTTGATGTTAGCTATAGTTAAAAATCCTTTTGTCTTTGTAGGAAAAAAAGAATTAGTTGCAATCCCGTTGTTTGGTTTTTTCTATAAACGCACTTGTATTTTAGTCGATCGTGGTTCAGCCCAAAGCAGGCTTGCTGTTTTTGAAGCAGCACAACAAAGAATAAATAGAGGATTAAGTGTTTGTATTTTTCCGGAAGGTGGAGTGCCTGATGATGAATCTATTCTATTGGATCATTTTAAAGATGGTGCTTTCCGATTAGCAATAGAACATCAAATTCCCATTGTACCCATTACGTTTCCTGACAATAAAAAAAGGTTCTCGTTTACTTTTTTTAGTGGTAGTCCTGGTACTATGCGTGCGTACATCCATCAACCGATAAGTACTAAAGGTTGTACACTTGAGACAAAGAAAAGAATTAAAGAGGATTGTTATCAGGTCATTAAAAAACAACTTTTGATGAGTGAATAGTAAATTATAAGAGTAATCTTTCTATTTTACCTTTTTATCTTTTAATATTTCGTACAATACACTTTTATTTTTTAAATATGCGATTCTCAGCGATATAAAAAAATAAGAAATTATTGATGTATTTCAAAAAAAATACCGTTTCAAGTGAATGAAACGGTATTTTTTCTTATTTAAGAATCAATTTTTATTCGTTAGCGAGTTCTTTGATTCTATTTTTAATTTTTATTTCTAATTCATCAGCCAATTCTGGATTGTCTTTGATTAATGTTTTTACGGCATCTCTACCTTGACCTAATTTGGTATCACCATAGCTAAACCAAGAACCTGCTTTTTTAACAATTTCAAATTCAACGGCTAAATCCAAAATTTCACCGGTTTTAGAAATACCTTCACCATACATAATATCAAATTCGGCTACTTTGAAGGGTGGTGCTACTTTATTTTTTACAATTTTAACTTTAGTTCTGTTTCCTAATACGTTTTCCCCATCTTTAATTTGGGTTGAACGACGGATGTCTAAACGTACAGATGCATAAAATTTTAACGCGTTACCTCCAGTAGTGGTCTCTGGATTGCCAAACATTACGCCGATTTTTTCTCTCAATTGGTTGATAAAGAAAACCGTACAATGAGTTTTACTGATGGTTCCTGTAAGTTTTCGTAAGGCTTGAGACATTAATCGGGCGTGTAATCCCATTTTTGAATCTCCCATTTCACCTTCAATTTCGCTTTTTGGCGTTAAGGCTGCCACAGAGTCAATCACCACAATATCGATTGCTCCAGAACGGATTAGATTTTCGGCAATTTCTAAGGCTTGTTCTCCGTTATCAGGTTGCGATATGATTAAATTTTCGATATCTACACCCAATTTTTCTGCATAATTTCTATCGAATGCGTGCTCCGCATCAATAAAAGCAGCAATTCCACCTGCTTTCTGAGCTTCTGCAATCGCATGTAATGTTAGGGTTGTTTTACCAGATGATTCTGGTCCATAGATTTCTATAATTCTTCCTTTTGGGTATCCATTTACGCCTAATGCTAAATCAATACCTAAGGATCCTGAAGAGATGGTTTCTACTTCTTCAATGGCTTTATCGCCCATTTTCATTACGGTACCTTTTCCGTAGGTTTTGTCTAATTTATCTAGCGTTAATTGTAACGCTTTTAATTTGGCTTCTTTGTCTGAACTCATCTTTTCTTTCGTCTTTTTTTGGGTTGGAAACTCTATGATTGGCGTGTAAAGTTGTTGTTTCTTACTTGTTTACGTAAAAATACATTTTTTTAATGTCTTATCCATGCTTGCTTTCTATTTGTGTTAATAAAAAAAGCGTTAGTCGTTAAATAAGGCCTTTAATTCGGTTGCGTCGTGAGGGCTCAATTTTCCTGCGAGCACCAAACTGAGTTGTTTACGACGTAAAGCGGCATCAAAACGTTGTCTTTCTAGTTCGGTTTCTGGAATAATAGGTGCTACTTCTACAGGCCTTCCGGTGTCATCAACGGCTACAAATGTGTAGATGCCTTCGTTGGCTTTGGTTCGCAAACCAGATTCGCGATCTTCAATCCAAACATCAATGTAAATTTCCATGGAACTTTTAAAAGATCTGGAAATTTTAGCCTCTAAGGTCACTACACTTCCTATTGGAACGGCTCTATTGAAAGCCACATGGTTAACAGAAGCGGTCACCACAATTCGTCTTGAGTGTCGTCGTGCAGCGATACTTGCGGCGCGATCCATACGTGCTAGTAATTCACCGCCAAAAAGATTGTTTAACGGATTGGTTTCGCTAGGTAGTACCAAGTCGGTCAATATGGTTAAGGATTCAGAAGGATGTTTTGAAATCATATAGTTATGTAAACAATTAAATTTAATTGAGCAAGTACACCGCAAGTACGGCAGGAATGAAATAGATGACAATTGTTCTTGCACCATCATAATCTTTGGCTATTCTTTGACCAAACAATAGCATGAGTAAGGTTATACAAGAAAACAAAGCGCCATAGTATCCGTACAGTTTCCCATTGGTGATGTACAGTTCGATACTGCCAATGATGCATAATACTCCTGAAATAATTTCTAATAGTAATACGTGTGCTAAGGCCAAGGGTACTTGTTTTTTTAAGGGTGTTTGTGCAAAATGCCCTTTTAGCCAGGAAACATTATCTTTCCAATAAAATATTTTATCATATCCAGATTGTAAAAAAGTAATGGCCAAAAATACAAGTAATAATAAAGAGGCGGTATTATTCATGATTGTTATTTTTTATGGATTAATCGAGTTAATTGAATGGATAAATCGGTCAAAATGATTTTAGCATTACCATTTCTTTCAATATGGTACATGGCTTCTGCTATTTTTTCATAAATAGGCTGAATGTTGCCACCATGAATGAAAGGGGCAAAATTTTCCAACTTAAATTTTTCTACTTTGGGTTCCATATACACCAAAGAATTGGCTTGATAGTTCAGTAAAAGCGCTTGTCGGAACATTTCGATACAAAAGGACAAGAATTTTTTTTGTCTTTCCCTTCCTAATTGTGCTATTTGTTCACTCCACTCAATCAAGTCTTGAATGGCACTGGCGTTTCCTTTGGCTTTAAAAGCAGCACGTACCCAAACTACAAACCACTCTTCAAAAACTAAATCATCTGCATCTTGATGCAATAAATGGAGTGCTTTGTTATAATTTCCTTGCGCTTGATGAGCTATATTTTGAGCAATTTTTGAATCAATGTTATGTAAATCAATTAATGCTTTTGTAATTTCTGTTTCTGGAATACCATTAAAATGAATGGCTTGACAACGCGATCGGATGGTAGAAATGAGCGATTCTTCATTTTCAGTAATTAAAATGAAAATGGTTTTTTCAGGTGGTTCCTCCAAAAGTTTTAACAATTTGTTTGCGGCTGCGGTATTGAGTTTATCCGCCATCCAAACAATCATTATTTTGTGTCCTCCCTCGTACGATTTTAGAGCTAAAGATTTAAGAATTTCTTGCGCATCATCTACTCTTATTTCACCTTGCTTATTCTGTACCCCTAAAAAGGCGTACCAATCCGATAAACTGCCATAGGGGTTTTGTAATACAAAAGCTCTCCATTCTGAAATAAAATCGATGCTTTTGGGTTTGCTTTTTACCTCCTCGGTACTTACAGTGGGATACACAAAATGCAAATCGGGATGTCCTAGGCTTTCAAATTTTAGATTACAACTTTCATTCCCATTACTATTATCAGAAAGGGTGTTTTGACATAAAATATATTGTGCATAAGCAATGGCGGTAGCCAATGTTCCCGAGCCTTCTGGTCCTGTAAATAATTGTGCGTGAGGTATTCTGCCAGAAGAGGCACTTTGAGTGAGGTGATTTTTGATGTGTTTTTGACCTAGTATAGCTGAAAATTGCATTGAGCAAAGATAAAAGAAATTGATAAAGTCTAAAATATTAGAGTGTAATCTTTATCGTGATGTAAATTTGGTGAGTTTTTATTTTTTTGGTTTGTAAATAATTACTGTTTATTAACAATTTTTATTTGTTAAATTTTTAATTTTCTTGACTTTATTTCTTGTTAATACTTGATGTGTTTTGATGTATAAGTAGCATAAAAACAAGGGGTTAAAGACTTTTTTTATCGATGAAATACATTTTTTTTAAATATATGTACTATTTTTTACGCATAAAATTATGGCTAAAAGTTGTGAGTTAATTTAATTTGTTTATTTTTGTTATTAACATTTTAATTAACAAAAAAGAAAAGCATGAAAGGGAAAATTATTTTTTTTGGGTTAGTATTATTATTAACAGTTGGAGTTGCTTCAGCACAAACTAAAGCGCCTCAGAGTATTATTAGTAGAACAGCTTTGGTAAAAAAATACTATTCAAAGCCAGAATTGGAAACTTTGCAAAAAGGACCTTTGTTGGAATTGTATATTGAGAGAATCAAAGTGTTGGTTAAAACGTTACCTTATATTGCCTTGGTTAGCAAACCAGGAGTTACTTTGACGGATTTAGGTATTCCAGAAGATGCAAACAATACTAAAGCATTGAATACTCAAGCGGAAAGTATGAATTCATTTTTGGATGTAACCGTTGATTTTCAAAGAAAAATGGTGCCTTATGCAGATAAAGGAAATTTAATTTCAGCTATTTTATTCTACGAAGAAACTTTAAAATCTTTAAACAGTCTAGGAGATAATTAACTCCTAAGACTTGTTTTTTATAAATAAGTTTACAAATAACCTACCTACTAAAATAACCAATTTATCGCAAGTCATCGATTTTTAAAAGAAACGCCCTAAATCTTTAAATCTTATGAAAAAAATAACTCAGATTTTAGCTTTAATGCTATTGTTTACTTGTTCTGTTCAGGCACAACAAGAAAAAGGTATTTTTGGTTCTTTGAATTGGTTAAACAATTGGACGGAATTTAAGCCTACCCGATTGGATTATGGTGAGGCGAATCAAATTTTAGCAGGTAACATATCAACGGACACCAAATTGCTGAAAAGAAATATTTATCTTTTGCAAGGTCCTGTTTATGTAAATAATAATGCCGTTCTTACTATTGAACCAGGTACAGTAATTATTGGTGATTTTGGTTCAGGAGCTGCTTTAGTCATTACCAAAGGAGCAAAAATTATGGCTGATGGTTTAGAAACAGATCCTATTGTTTTTACTTCTAGTCGTAGTTTGAAAAAACCAGGAGACTGGGGAGGAATAATTATACTTGGTGATGCACCAATTAACAAGTTTGGCGGTGTCTCTTCTGTGAACTATGGTTTGGATAATGCTATGACGGTTTATGGTGGTTCAAATCCTGCTGCTAATGCTGGTGTTTTACGTTATGTTCGCATAGAGTATGCAGGTAGCAAAGTTAGAGGAGATGAAAACTTCAATGGTTTACTATTAGCAGGAATAGGAAATGCAACTGTACTTGAAAATGTGATGGTAAGTTTTTCGGCAGGCGATTCTTTCACTGTGTACGGTGGAGACGTAGCCATGAAAAAAATGGTTTCTTTGAAATCTAGTGCTATAGATTATAAATTTAATTATGGAGCACAATGTAAATTAGATAATTCTTTGGCTATTCGTTCTTCTTACATTTCTAGTAGTACTACTGCTTACCGATGTTTAGATGTAGCTTCTTATTTGCAAAAAGCTGAAGTTGATTTTACTAAAAAACAAACCAATGTAGTAGCTACGAACATGACATTGGTTAATGATAGTGCCGATTTGTTAGCAGACATGCAAAAAAATCTTATTAAGGATGCGGTTAGAGTGGCCGAAAATTCTTTTCTTGAATTAAAAAGAAGTGTGATTTCAGGTTTTAATCCAGCTGTAATTTTGGATGCAAATATTGAAGTAACTGCTACCAATTTGAAAAAAATTAAGTTAGAGCAATTGTACATTAATTCTTGTAAAGGAAATATTTTTACAGAGTTTAACCCTAATAATGAAGAGTTAGAAAATTGGTACGGAAATAGTGCTTTTTTTAATGTGTATGACAAACAAAATAATTCTGAAGCTTTTTTAGATGCTTTTAATGAAAAAAGACCTGATTTCAGATTAAAAATTTCAAAAATTACGGCTTCAAATAACAACTAGTTTATTTTTAAAGATAAAAACTTTGATTGTCCCCCAACGATCGAAGTTTTTATTTTTATAATCATAAATTTATGTAAAAATCTGATTTTCGATATGTACAGGCAGCACAATAAAGTCTTTTTTTTGCTTCGTTTTTTATTTTTATACATTGGATTAGCTCCGTTTATATCGTTAAAAGCTCAAGTCTCAATAGGAAAACCTACTTTCCCTTTTACACAAATTTGTGCCAATCCGGTATTCAATACCTTTGAAGTCAATTTTAGTTTTACGCCTACCACAGGACTTAGTGCTTCCAATCAGTTCATTGTAGAACTTTCAGATGGGGCAGGAAGTTTTGCGACTCCAACAGTGCTACATACTAGTGCAGCAGGCGCTATTACTACCTCTCCTGCTAAGATTACTTTTGCAGTTCCGGTTACTACTAGTGGTGAGAATTATAGAATTCGCGTTCGTAGTACTGCACCAATAGCCACCAGCCAATCGTCTAATTCTTTTCCAGCCTATTACAAACCGCAAGATGCCCAATTTACGATAAACAACAACGATTCTAATGTAGTGATTTGCACAGGCGGTTCCTATGTTTTATCTATCGATAATCCTGGAACAGGAGCTAATGATTCTCCTCTCAAATATCCAGGACTTACATTCAATTGGTTTCGTGATAATGGTCCCACGGTGTTGCCTACAAAAGTAGCCTCAGCTGTAGGAGGCAATTATACGGTATCTACTCCAGGGGTATACTATGCTGAAACGAATTATGGCAGTTGTACCTCTGATTCCTATTCTAATAGGGTAACGGTCACTTCGTCTACTTCTGGCGCAACTGCGGTGATTACGTCAAGTTTAGGTAATCCTTTTTGTAGTAGTCAAGGCGCTACTGTTTTGTCGGCTACCCAAGGAAATACTTATCAATGGTTTAAAGACAATCAGGCCATCGCTAATGCAACAAATCAAACGTATTCAACGGCTATCCCAGGTAAATACAGTGTTAAAATTGGTTTTGGCTCTTGTGATGCCAATGCCAGTATCGATTTGCAAGAAGGGACATTTAATGCTAGTTTAAACGTGCTGGCGACTAGCTCCATTGTTCCTGGAGAAAATTTAAATGTGGCAGTTTCTACTGATGCTACGAATCCCTCATATAAGTGGTTTTTAAACGGGAATCAAATTCCAAATGTAACAGCCAGTACTTATAGCGCGACCGTTAAAGGAACTTATAAAGTGACCATAACACAGCCAGGTAATTGTGCGATTTTCAAAGATCTTATTTTTGAAGTAACCTATACGACGGATCCCAACCCGTTTCCTGAAGTTTCCAATATTCCAAATATCATCAGTCCTAATGGTGATTTTATCAATGACACCTGGGTGCTCCCTTTAGAATATGTCAATGGAAAAGATGTTGAAGTGGTAATTGTTAGTGCTTTTGGCGAAGTGGTAGTTCAAACCCGTAATTACCAAAACGATTGGCCTACGATCACCAATCCTATTGATTTTAAAAATGTGAATCCGATCTACTATTATATTATCACGACCCCCGACAACAAGGTAAAAAAAGGATCCATAACTGTGATTAAATAATATGAGGAAAATTTTACTATTTATTATCATTTCAGTTGGTTTACACCAAGAACTCTATGCTCAAACCAATCAGGTGGAGGATGGAGTTGTTTCATTTTCCTTACCCTTTAGAAATTCTTTAAAGTTTAATCGCTTTGTAATTAATCCAACATTTAGTTTTGTTCGAGAGCAAAACACCTTTGCAACGATATATAGCAAACGACAATGGTTGCAGTTTAATGATGCACCCACAACTTATGTTGCGAGTTATTCGGGTCGATTTTTAGACAATGAAGGAATTGGAATTGGTGTTTTTCAACACAATATTGGCGTATTGACCACTTTTGGAGGAATAGTAAATTTCACACATAATGTTGAATTGGAACAAGACAGCAATCTTACTTTTGGATTGAATCTTGGTGCTTACAAAAGCGGTTTAAATGCTGGTAAAGTAATTACTAATGGCGTTGCCGATCCCTCTTTAAACAATATCCCCTCTAATTTTTTACTCACCGTGAGTCCAGGGATTAACTATGGTACTGCATTTTTAGATTTTGGAGTGGCCTTTAATAATATGATCACTTACAACTTCTCAAGTGCTAAAATGCTGCAAGACGATCTAGAAAAGGGCATTCAAGCGCATGTCATGTACACAGGCTATTTGGACACCTATGGTCTTTTTGATAAAAGTAAATTTTCAGCTTTAATTCGTTCCGAGTTCAAAAAAGAAAAAACCATCCTATCTGGGACCGCTACTTTTGCTACCCCATTAGGGATTTGGGCGCAAGCGGGATATAACAGTTTGTATGGTTTGTCAGGGGGTATTGGAATGAATATTACACCGACGATTTCCCTTGAATATATAACAGAAAAAGGATTGTCAGGGTTTTCTAATTTTGGATTTTCTCATGAAATTGTTCTAGCCTATAAGTTTAAAAGTAAAAACTATTACCACGGAGATGATGAGGAGACTGCTGCGTTGATTGTGCCTAATGTAGCACCTGCTCCAAAAAAATCTGTAAAAACAGCCCCAGTACAACCCAAACAAAGTACGCTATTGTCTCCAATAGACAAGGCGAATTTGGAGGCTGCACGTAAAGAGGCCCAAGCAGAAAGAGAACAATTGCGTTTGGCCAAATTAAAAGAAATTGCTGATGCGAAAGCCAAAGCAGATGCAGATGCGAAAGCGAAGCTATTGGCCAATGAAGCAGCACAAAAAGCGGCTATAGAAGCGGAACGATTGAAGCAAGCCAAATTGGCTGCTGATGCAAAACTAAAAGCAGAAGCGGCTACTAAGGCTAAAACAGCAGTGCCGTCTACTACAGTAAATGATGCAGCTGAAAAAGCACGTTTGGCTAAACTTGCAACCGATGCCAAGGCAAAAGCAGATGCAGAAGCCGAGCGTTTACGTAAAGAAAAATTAGCTGCAGAAGCGAAAGCTAAAGTTGAAGCCGATGCAAAAGCCAAAGCTGCTGCGGATGCCGAGCGTTTACGTCAAGAGAAACTAGCTGCTGAAGCCAAAGCGAAAGCTGACGCTAAAGCAAAAGAAATAGCCGATGCAGAAGCGAAGGCTAAATTAGAAGCCGATGCAAAAGCCAAAGCTGCTGCGGATGCTGAACGTTTACGTCAAGAGAAATTAGCTGCTGAAGCCAAAGCGAAAGCCGACGCAGAAGAAAAAGCTAAAGTAGAAGTGGATGCCAAAGCCAAAGCTGCTGCGGATGCCGAGCGTTTACGTCAAGAGAAATTAGCTGCTGAAGCCAAAGCGAAAGCCGACGCAGAAGAAAAAGCTAAAGTAGAAGTGGATGCCAAAGCCAAAGCTGCTGCGGATGCCGAGCGTTTACGTCAAGAGAAATTAGCTGCAGAATCTAAAGCGAAAGCCGATGCAGAAGCGAAAGCTAAATTAGAAGCGGATGCCAAAGCTAAAGCTGCTGCGGATGCTGAACGTTTACGTCAAGAGAAACTAGCTGCTGAAGCCAAAGCGAAAGCTGACGCTAAAGCAAAAGAAATAGCCGATGCAGAAGCAAAAGCTAAAGTAGTAGCTGACGCCAAAGCCAAAGCTACTGCGGATGCCGAGCGTTTACGTCAAGAGAAACTAGCTGCTGAAGCCAAAGCGAAAGCTGATGCAGAAGCCAAAGCTAAATTGGAAGCAGACACTAAAGCCAAAGCTGCTGCCGATGCTGAGCGTCTACGTCAAGAGAAATTAGCTACTGAAGCCAAAGCGAAAGCGGATGCCAAAGCAAAAGAAATAGCTGATGCAGAAGCCAAAGCTAAATTGGAAGCAGACACTAAAGCCAAAGCTGCTGCGGATGCTGAACGTTTACGTCAAGAGAAATTAGCTGCTAAAGCAAAAGAAATAGCTGATGCAGAAGCCAAAGCTAAATTGGAAGCAGACACTAAAGCCAAAGCTGCTGCCGATGCTGAGCGTTTACGTCAAGAGAAACTAGCCGCTGAAGCTAAAGCGAAAGCCGACGCTAAAGCCAAAGAAATAGCTGATGCGGAAGCGAAAGCTAAAGTAGAAGCGGACGCAAAAGCTAAAGCTGCTGCGGATGCCGAGCGTTTACGTCAAGAGAAATTAGCTGCAGAAGCCAAAGCGAAAGCCGATGCAGAAGCGAAAGCTAAAGTAGAAGCGGACGCAAAAGCCAAAGCTGCTGCGGAAGCCGAGCGTTTACGTCAAGAGAAATTAGCTGCAGAAGCCAAAGCAAAAGCCGATGCAGAAGCGAAAGCTAAAGTAGAAGCTGATGCCAAAGCAAAAACTGCTGCCGACGCGAAACAAAAATCGGATGCTGAAGCAGAGAGAATTCGCTTGGCTAAAATAGCTGCTGCCGCTGCAGTTGTTCCAGTTGTTAAAGACGCGAGTGCTATAGCTATTGATGATTTGGCCAAACAAGCAGAAACCTCTAGTCAAATGCAAAAATCGTTAATCGCTCAATTAGATCAGAAGGTTGCGGCTAAAGCCAAAGAATTGAGAGACATGAAGGAAGAAAATGATTTGAGCGAGCAAGGTATTTTTAAAGAGCCACAAGAAATTAAGAGCACTGTTAATGATAATGCAGTGATTGAATCGTTGAAATCACAAATTTCAGCCATGAACAAGATGCAAGAGGATAACATTGTTAAAATCAAAAACTTGTTTGATGAACGTATCAAAAAAGGAGCTAGCGCTACCGATGCGTTGAGTATAAACTATTTAAAATCGATTGATCAATTAAAAGCAGAACAAGCGGCAAGTGTTCAAACTAATACAAAATTAGTACAGTCGTTAGAGAACATTAAGGTCGCAGTAGAAGTTGAGAAAAAACGACGCATCAAACGTGCCAATTCGTTGAATTCTTCTGATCGTTTGGCGCAGGATCAAGCCGCCTTGAAACGCATCAAGGAGACCACGAAGCTGAGTGCCACTCCTTTGACGGTAAGCGATTTTGATTTTGGAGAAGAACAATCGAACATGCAAATTATGAAACGTGTAGAAAATACACCTAGTGGCTATTATATGATTATGGCGGTTCACAAAGATGTCGCTAAACGTGATGCCTTTTTGACCAAAGCCGTAGCCTCGGGAATGAAAAATGTATCATTCTACTACGATGCCAGCACTAGTAGTTATTACATCTATAACGGCATGTTTGATAATTTACAAGAAGCACAAGAAGAAATTAAAAACAAAACCACGAATGCCTCTACCAGTAAAATGGTGATTATAAAAGTGGAAAATTAAGAAGAACAGTTAAAATATTACGATATACCATATAGATAACCATTATAAAAGTTTTTTTTATCGTTGCTTTTTCCTCCCCAAGAATTAGCAACGATAAAAGTAAATACCATACCAAAACCATGAAGAAACCTACTATTTTACACCTGCTATTTTTGGAGTTTTTTACCTTTATTTCCAAGAATATATCTTTGTTGCGCAAGTTCCATTTGCCAACATTTCCAATTGTTCAGCAGTCTAAAAACAGATGCCTTTCGTATGCTTTGGCTATGGTTGGGATGTTGTTTTTTATGTCACAAGGCTCGTATGGGCAAAATTTGAAACCTTTCAATATTCGTTTTGACAAAAATGTAAAGGGTGATCAACTAATGATTGGAAATAATATTCTGAGTCAGGATAATACTAATTTCAATGATAAAGATTCTTACAATTCAGATATTGACATGCAATATGTGAATATTGACAGTGATCCTACTACTTTTAGTTCTAGTAGCGCCGAATTAACAGTGCCAAATTCTAATGCTCCGGCCGCTGCGTGTTATAAAATCGTGTATGCCGCTTTGTATTGGTCGGGAATTATCAGAGAGGGAGATAATACGGTGGATAGAACTAAATTTACTTCTATTAAATTCAAAACGCCAGTTGGAGGTTATAAAGATATAACTGGAGAATTAATTTATGATGCTATTAATCAGTCTAATGGAATTGGAAGAGATAAAAACAGACCTTATGCTTGTTATGCCGATGTTACTTCTTTAGTACAGCCTCTAACCGATGCTAATGGAACGTATACTGTAGCGAATGTACTTTCTAGTACTGGGTATAATTCTAGTACGGGATTATCTGCGGGCTGGTCGTTGTATATTGTTTATGAAGACCCTAAATTACCCGCACGTTCAATAACATCGTATGATGGTTTTAGTGGGATTAGTGGAACAACTACTTTGGACATAACTGTTTCTGGATTTAGAACCATACCTAAAGGACCTGTAAATGCAAGTTTTGCTTTTGCGGCCTTAGAAGGTGATAAGAAGATAGATGGCGATTATTTGGAAATTAATGGGGTGAAGCAAAGTGCTGCGACAGCAACAGGAACTACTCTGAGACCTACGGACAATTTTTTCAATAGTTCGATTACTTACATCGATCCAAATACTAAAAAAACAGCCAATTTTACAGCACCCAACCGTACTCCAGCTAGTAGCAATACTTTGGGGTATGATGCAGGTATTATTGAATTAAAAAACGATAACAATTCTGCTATAAAGAACGATGCCACTTCCGCAAAGATCACTTTAGGAAGTACTGGGGATGTTTACTTTTATTATTTTAACGCAATCGCTGTTGAAATTATTGAACCCAAAATTATTTTGACCAAAAAGGTATTGAAAGGTGGTGTGGATGCAGCTAATCAGCCGGTAAAATTAAGTGAAGTTTTGACCTATGAACTTCAATTTCAAAATGTAGGTAATGACAACGCTAAAACTTTTACTATAGAAGATAAATTACCTGCAAATACTAATTTTAATTATCCAGCAGACATTGAGGCGCCATTACCAGCAGGAGTGACGCATACCTACAATGCAACTACAAGAACAATTACTTTTAGGATACCAGATAACTTAGTCAATAAGAATGGAAATCTTAGTACCCCTATTCGTTTTAAAGTTCAAGTGGTGCCTACTTGTGAAAACTTAACGGAGCCTTGTAATAATATTATAAAAAATACCGCCAAATCTAAATATACAGGAGAAATCAATACCAATGATGGAAAAGGTTTTGGAGAAGATAGTTATTCGTCCTATTCTGCTTGTACTATTAGTGTGCCCGAATCGACCAACTTTTTGGTAGGGGTAGACGATTGTAAAAAGAGAAATGATGTATTGTGTGGTGATAATGTAACGATATCAGCTACTGGTGGATATGCTTCTTATTCATGGTCTACTAGTCCTACGGGTATTCCGGTAATAGGAACTTCTCAAACGCTGACAGTGACCAAACCTGGAACGTACTATGTAAAAAATACTGCAACACCGCCTTGTGTGGATTTAGAGGAAATAATCACCGTGGCCGACTATGCTGCAAAACCAAAAAATCCTTTAATTGATATTGCCGATAACATAAACCCAGCAACGGGTCTAATTGATAAGTGTGTGAATGACGGTAGTGTATTGCCTAAATTTTTCTTATGTGGGAATGAGGCATATAAAGACATCAATTTATCTTCTTTAGGAGCAACAAGAATCACATGGGAAAAAACTACCTGTGTGCCTGATCCTAATTTGTCTGATTTATGTGCCAATGTAAGTCCGACTTGTACTTGGACCACTGCCATCCCTGATGGTAACACATTTAGAGCAGATACCGCAGGGCAATACCGCGTTTCTATCTATTTCGGAGGTTGTTTTAGTCGTTTTTATTTTAATGTGTATAAAAATGAATTAAACTATACTGTTGACAAGAAAGACATGATTTGTGGGAAAGACGGAAGTATTACCATCAATGGTCTTGGAACGAATTACGAATATAGTTTAAGCAAAGATTCTGGCTATCAATCTAGTAATACGTTTAATATTACTACTGAGGGCACTTATACCGTTTTCATTAGACAAGTAGGTGTTGCTACCAATCCTTGTATTTTTGAGGTAAAAAATATTCCTATTTATAAAATTGTTTTCAATCCTATTGCGCCTGTCATCACACAACCGTTATGTCATGATTCAAAAGGAAGTATTAAAGTATATGGAACAGCTTATAACGGCGCCCAATACACTTATGAGCTATTTAAAGGAGGAGTTTCTGTTGAAAAGGTAATTAATAGTACAGCTTCAGAATATGAATTTACTGGTAAGGACGCGGGAGTGTATACGTATACGGT
Organism: Flavobacterium succinicans LMG 10402; assembly: GCF_000611675.1. Taxonomy (GTDB): domain Bacteria; phylum Bacteroidota; class Bacteroidia; order Flavobacteriales; family Flavobacteriaceae; genus Flavobacterium; species Flavobacterium succinicans. Next base: position 167,910 of record NZ_JATV01000004.1, read on the forward strand.
GACCACTCAAGACGGCTGTAGCTATAATGGAACGGCCGAAATTATTGCACCAGCTGCCTTAACCGCATCCCCAGCAATCACCAAACCCTTAACATGTGAGAATGGGGAAATTACCGTTACACCAAAAAATGGTACGGCTCCCTATTACTATTATGTAAACGGATCCACAACTTCACAAACCGATCCTAAAATTGTGATTACTACCGCAGGGACTTACTCCATTAGGGTGTTGGATAAAAACAACTGCTCCTACACCATCCCAGGTATTAAAATAGACGCCAACCCTAAACCAGAATTCACTGTGGCGGGGACTAACATCAACTGTTATGGCGCCAAAACAGGAACTATTAAGTTTAATGTAACCAATGCCAATGGTTATACCTTGGCGTACAGTATTGACAATGGTGTGACCTATGTAGCCAATGGCACTTTCTCTGACTTACCAGCAGGTACCTACAAACCAATCCTAAGATACACTTTAAGCGGTGTAAACTGTTTTGAAACCCGACCTGATATTAATCTTACTGAACCCACTACAGCCTTATCGGCTTCTGCTGGAGTATCAGAATTGGCTGGCTGTGGAGATGGTGTAACTATTCCAAAAAACTACGGTAGAGTACGTATCACCAACCCGCAAGGAGGTGTTGCGCCATATGAATACAGTTTTGACAATCAGGGCACTTGGAGTTCAACCATAATGGATGCTTATAAAGCTCCAGGGACTTATACCTTGTATGTAAAAGATGCTAACGGTTGTATTTTTAGTGCGCCTGTTATCTTAGATCCAGAACCCGCAGAACCCGTAATTAAAGCTACACCACAAATTGATTACAATTGTGATGGAACGGCAACAAGTACCGTAACGGTGGAAAATCCAGCCAATGCTTCCTATACCTATGAATACTATTTGGATGGTGTGAAAAATACCAACGTGCCAAGTAATGTATTCGTTAATGTTTCATCAGTACCTAATCCTCATTCCATACGAGTAGACTACAAATTGAATAGCGTACCTACACCAAGTAATTTGCTTTTTGAAAATTTTGGATACGGAGCAGATGTTGAATCTCCTGGAATCAATACTACTTTTTATTGTTTTGAAAGACAAGTAGTCGCTACACAATGTAGAAATAGTATTGAAATAAATGATGGTGATTATTCGGTAACTGCAAGAATCGTTAAACCTTTTGGACCTTGGATACAACCTGGCGATCACACTCCCCAAACTGTCCCTCCAACGCCTAATGGAAGATGTTTAGTGGTGAACTTAGGAGACAAAATTGGTACAACGGATGTTATTTATAAAAAAGTAATTAAGGACATCATCCCCAACCAACCCATAAATTTTGAGTTATTTGTAAAGAATTTGCTTAACAAAACTAACAATCAAATAGATTGTAATCTGGCAGTAGCCTTAGTGGATGCCACAGGAAAGGAAATCCAAACCTTTACAACCGGTGATGTCCCCAAATCTGAATTATGGGAAAAATATCCAAAAACGCCTATTACTTTAGATCCAGGAAATAATACCACGCTAACGTTTATTATTCGTTCTAATAAAAGTAATACCAATGGGAACGATGTAGCTATTGATGACATTAAAGTATTCCAACTCCCAAAAAGCTGTATTGCTTCAAAAAGTTTCCCTTTAACTATTGATACCGGAAAAGCCTTTACCGCTGAAATTACAGGTACTAAAAACGTAACTTGTAATGGCGAAATCAATGGCGAAATCACTATTAGTGCCACTAATTTTGATACCACTACAGGCTACCAATATTCCCTAGATAACGGAACGAATTGGGATACAACCGTATTAACCACGTCGCCTTATACAATCACCAATTTAGGACCTAAGGCATATACGGTAGCTGTTCGCCCAATTGGGTCTACCGTTACGGCTTGTACCAAAACGTTTCCTCCAGTAAACATTAGTCAACCAGCTCCAATTGTTGTGAATGCTACAAAAACTAAAGCGACTTGTCTTACTGGAGCGACCATTGATGCGAGAAGTACAACAGGAGGAACTCCAGCTTATAAATTTGAATTAATAAATACTGTGGCACCTAATACGGTGATCGCGTTTCCAGCTAATGGAGTTTTGCCCGATGTTGCTCCTGGTACCTATCTCATCAAAGCTACTGATGCCAATAGTTGTTCGAATCCAACAGAGTACAGCATTACTATTGATGCAGTTCCAACTATATCTGCAGCAGTTGTTCCGAGCACAGCGATGTGTTTTGATCCAACTACTGGGGCGGAGATTAAGGTGGAAATTAATGGAGGCGTAGGACCTTACAGCTACCAAACCAGTTTAAACGGTGGTACTTTTAGTGCCTCTAGCGCGACGTTTACTACACTATCATTTACCCATACGGCTGCTGTAACAGGCAATTATGTCTTTAGAGTAACCGATAGTAACGGTTGTCCTGCTGAAACAGCACAACAAGTAATTAACGCTAAAGTAACCGCGAATGCGCAAGTAACTACAGATTTGGATTGTGATCCAGCGCCAGGATCTCCAGATGCTGTGATTACAGGAACTATTTCAGGCGGAACTGCACCCTTTACGGTGGTACTAACCTCTGGACAAACGACAGGAACACTTGCTGGACCTGTAGGGACTGCTACTACTTTTACCTATACAACAGGTGTGTCAGGTACCTACCAATTTGAAATTACGGATGCTATTGGTTGTAAAACCACTACTTCTGCCACTATTAATGCAAAAATTGCGGTGACTGCAAAAGCAACAGTAACCGATGTTAAGTGTAATGGTGAAAATAACGGAAGTGTCATTCTTGAAGCGTTGACTGGAGTGGCGCCTTATACTTTTGCGATCACTGCTGGTACTGCTACAACCGGTTTGTCTACTAATACAACGGCAAATTATTCCGGTTTAGCGCCAGGAACTTATAAATACACGGTTACCGATAAAAAAAATTGTCAAGAAGAATTTTCATTTGAAGTAAAACAACCAGACGCTATAGAGATCAACGCTAGTATCAAAACGCCTTATACGTGTGACAGTGAAGCTATAATTGAAGCTATAGCTACCAAAGGAAATGGAGGCTTTACCTATGTATTGAAAAGAACCGTTGCGACGGTAGAAACAACAGTAGCTACCAACACGACTGGACTTTTCCCTAATTTAACTGTAGCAGGAAGCTATACGGTAACGGCTACCGATGCCAAAGGATGTCCAATTACTTCGGCTGCAATGCCAATTGTTGCTTTGACGCCTCCAACGGCAATGACGTTTAAGAATACTCCAGTTACTTGTCCAGATAATAAAACAGACATCACAATTGATACCTATACAGGTGGTTTTGGAGCTGTAGAATATAGAATTAGTGCTCCGGCTGCTGCAGTAAGACCGTTTCAGTCTGGCGCTACTTTTACCAATCTAGATCCCGGCGTAACCTATCGTTTTGAAGTTAGAGATGCTAAAAATTGTCTTTTCTCTACGACCTATTCAGTACCTGTATTACCAACACTTTCTGCTAGTGGAGTAGTGGTGAGCAATGTAGTATGCGTTGGTGAGAGCAACGGATCTATTCGATATACGGTTGGCGGATTTGGCAATAATACCCCTTATTCTTATACTATAGATGGTGTAGCGGCAGGTTCAGCAAGTTCACCATTAACAGGATCTACATTTGATATTTTAGTTCCTAATTTAGCGGCTGGACTTCATGAATTAGAAATTACCAACACTACGACCAAATGTAGCGTAAAGGCTTCTGCAACAGTAGCAGCGCCAAGTGCTCCTTTGGCTATTACCCCTCCAACTATTTCACCTATTACTTGTTCTAAAGCTACAGCAAGTATCACCATCAATACCACTGGTGGATGGGGATCTAATAGTTATACCGTTACAGGAACTGCACCAGTAGTAGCTCCAGTAACACAAACGACTAGAACCTTTAACAATCTGGCGGTTGGTGATTATACCGCAAGCGTTAAAGATGCTAATGGTTGTATCGTTTCTATCCCATTTACTATAGCACCTTACACCGCACTAGAACTTACTCCAACAGTTACTGCGGCTTGTTCTGTTGCAGGAAATACGAATGTAATTGTAGCTTCGGCAACGGGAGGTTCAGGTACTTATACTTATTCTATCAATACAGGGGTCGCTCCAACTGGTGCTTTATTAAATACGTTTAACGTTGCCCCCGGCGATTATATTATTACGGTAAGAGATGCTTTTGGTTGTATTGATACAGAAACGGTTACTGTAAGCGAAGTATTAACAGCAACCGCTATTAAAACGAAAGACATTACTTGCTCAACACCTGAAGAAGCTACTATTAGAGTAGATGTTACAGGTGGTAAAGCAGATTTTGGATATAGAGTGAATATTGGTGGAACAGGTTTTTTTGGTCCAGTAATTCCTTTCCCAACTACAGGCTCATCAACATTAAATTATACTGCTTTATCTTTATTAGGTACTTCATATCAATTTGAAATCACAGACGCTAATGGTTGTACAAGAGTTACAAATACTGTAAACACTAATACACCAACTCCAGTTGCTGCTACAACATCGATAACAAATTTGACATGTTATCAATCAGGAAATGGTGTGGTAACCATAAATCCTTCAGCAGGTGTAGCACCATTTGAATATAATTTTAATGGTTTAGGGTTCTCAAATGTATCAACTTATTCTAATCTCGCTGCTTCTACAGGTCTTGGTTATCCTTATGTTGTAAGAGATAGTAAAGGTTGTTTATTTAATGGATTTGCAGTTGTGAATCAACCGTTTGAAATTGAATACACTGTTTCAGCAGTTAATATGAAATGTGATTTAGATATTAAATTAGGTTCAATTACTGTTAGTGCAATTACGAATGGTTTTGGCCCTTTTAACTATACGTTAAGAAATCTTATTACAGGTGCAGTAATCACTCATACAGATCCAACAGGAGCTAGCTTTACATTCTCTAACTTGAGTTTTGGTAATTTTGAAGTGATAGTAACAGATTCTAAAGGTTGTTCTAAAACTATTAGTAACATACAAGTACTTCCGCCACCTGATCAATTGTTAATTGATGTATCAGCCACTGCTGACTGTACAAATGGTGCGACAATAATCGTTGAGGTGAAACCAACTGTTGTACCAGCTACTCCTAAGTATAAATTTGGAATCTATGACGCAACAACTGCACCGTTTACAACCAATTTGTTACCACCAGATCTTACTGATCCGTTTAAGAGAACATTTACTAGTTTAACTCCAGGGGTTACGTATACATTTGTTGTTTATGACGAAAATACAGACTGCTATTATTTCCAAACTGCTCCGGGAGCTGTAGATCCACTAACAGAAATGATAGTTAGTACTCCAGTTGAAAATGATGTCACTTGTACAGGAACTGATACAGGAGGTGTTACATTCACTCTTAGTAATTATGATGCAACTACTGTAAACTGGGAGATATTCACCAATCAAACCAATGTTTCTACGAATGTAAAGGGTACAGTAACAACAATTGCACCTACTACAGTTAACGTGACAACTGGTTTAAAACCGGGAACTTATTACGTTAAGTTTACAGAAGTTGGCGGATCATATAATGGTTGTACAAGTGCGTCAGCAACTTTTTCAATTACTGAATCTCCAGTACTTTTAGATTTAAATGCTTCTGCAACTAAAAAGGACAATTGTAATACTAATGCAGGTCAAATTGTTGGGGTTGCAAATGGAGGTACTGCGCCATATAGTTTTATCCTTAATTCTTCTAGTACAGCGCCAGCTCTTGGGAATCCTTTATGGAATTCACCTAGTACATTTAATGTGGAGTCAGGAAGTTATTACGTTTGGGTTAAAGATAGTAGAGGTTGTATTGTTGGTGAACCAGTAAATGTTATACTAGATCCTTCACCAGTTATTGCTTTGACAGTTGTAAATAAATGTGTTGCAGAGGGTGCTTTTGAAATTTTAGTTACAGAAAACACGGCTGGTACAGGCGCTTATACTATAAGCTTAGATGATAGTGATTTTGCAAGTATAACACTTCCTCATACCTTTACAGGATTAAATTCAGGTCCGCATAAGGTTATAATTAAAGATGCGAATGGTTGTACTGACACCAAAAATATAACTATTGCAGCTCCGTTAAAAGTGACACCGTTTATCGATGCCTTACCTACTTGTGCCAATAATGATGGTCAGGTGACCTTAACTGCTTCTGGCGGAACTGGTGCAGGAACTTATACTTATAGTATTCTACCTGTAGCGGGATTAATTACAAATACTCCAACTGGAGCTGTGATTAGTGCTTTGCCACATGGTACTTATACCATAACAATGAGGGATACGGCTACGCCAACCAATTGTACCACTACTACAGAGGTTACTTTAAGTGCACCAACTGCAGTTGTTTATACAGCTACTCCAACAGCTCCAAGTTGTACAGGTACGCAAGGAAATAGTGCAAATGGTACTATCGATATCGTTTTGGATGCAACCAATGTTAATCCACCGTATACTTATTCAATTACTCGAACATTACCAACGCCTTTGGCTACTGTTACCCAAGATACAGGGTTATTTACAGGATTGACTGCGGGTACTTATGATATTCTTGTATCATCAGCTAGGGGTTGTTCAATTCCAGATACGGTTGTTATTGATGATCCATCTCCAGTTGTAGCTTCGGCTTCGGCTTCTGCCTTTACTTGTTCTCCAACCAATACACCAAACGTTACAATAGTAACTGTTAGTGCAGCAGGCGGAAGTGGAACCTATACCTTTAGTTCTGACGGAATCAGTTATTTCCCAAGCAATAGCATTCCGGCTGATAATAAGTATGCCTTTGATGTCATAGACACAAGTGTTTCAAGTGTAACGTTTTATACTAAGGATGCGAATGGTTGTACTGATGATATTATAGTTCCAATTACCCCATTCCCTAAATTAATTTCAGCCAATGCTACTTTAGGTACTCAAGCCGATTGTAACACGCCTACAGAAATTATTAATGTAGCTATTACGGGTGGTTCAACACCTACAAATTTCAGTTATCAAGTTGCAATTGATGGAGGAAATTATGGTGCGTTAGTACCAATTACCGCTGGTGCTACTTCATTCACTTATCCTGCTACATCAATAGGGAGTTTTTATGAATTTAAAATAACGGATAATACAACAGGTTGTAGTATTATTTCAAATGCGTACACCGTTCCAGTATTCAATACCATGACCGTAACAGCTAGTGCATTTAAAAATGTAGATTGTTATAATTCGGCAACGGGTCAAATTGAAATTAATATTGGTAACTATACCGGTGCTTATACTTATACCATTTTAAAAGGTGGGGTTTCTACAACTTTTACAGGTGCAGGAAATACAACAACTAATCCAATGGTACTCAATCATGGTTTAGTTGCAGGAACAGATTACACTGTAAGCATTGCCCAAACAGCATATCCAAGTTGTATAAAACCTTCTAATACTGTTATCATTACTCAGCCGGCGGCTTTAGATTTGTCTCGTCCTTTTGTTACTGTTAAAAATCAAAATTGTAACACCACAGGAGCAGTAGTTACTGTTGATGATACTAAAATTTTGGGTGGCAAACGTGATTATACGTATGTTTTTGTACTCAATGGTTCGGGAGCATTGCCACCAGCTGGTGATTTCAAATCTACAAAAACGGCAACATTTGCCACAACTGTAGCATCAACGGATACGGTTGTGGTTTGGGTAAAAGATGCTAACGGATGTTACAGTTTTGTAAGAGTACCGATTTCATTAGATCCAATGCCAACTGTAACAGCAAGTGTAGCTAGTCAATGTCCGTCTCCAGCGGGTTACACGATTAATGCAGTAGGTACAGGTGGTGTAGGTACGTTAGAATACAGTTTGGATGGTATTAGTTTTGGAACATCATCTTCATTAAGTGTAACTTCTCCAGGTGATTATGATGTTTGGGTAAAAGATGCCAATGATTGTATTGCAAAAACAACTGGTAAAGTAAAGATTTTCGAACCATTACAATTATATGCTGATGTTGCCTTATCGACTTGTACAGATGCAGATGGTGTGGTAACCCTAACGGCTAGTGGTGGATCTGCTCTTCCGGCAAATTATGAATATAAAATTGGATTTGGTGGTACTTATGGTTCTTCCAATGTATTTGGTGGTTTAGCAGCAAGTGCTACTCCTTATACTTTTTATGTAAGAGATATATCCACAGTGCCATCTTGTGAAAAATGGGTGGACGTGATTATGTTCTTGCCCAATCAAAATATTGATTTTGTTCCAGTTGCAACTCCAGTTACTTGTAACGGAGATTCGGATGGTACGATTAGGGTTAACATGGCTCCTTCAACACTAGGAGTAAATGATAATCCAATTTATACTTATGCTTTAAAAGGAACAACTATAGGTGGTGTTCCAGTTACAATACCTGCAACGGGTGCTCCCCTTCAAACCTCTCCATTGTTCAGCGGTTTAGCAGCGGGTACGTATACTGTCACCGTTACTTCAGGAAGAGGTTGTTCAGTTTCACAACCTATAGATGTTGATGAACCTGATCCAATTCTGGTACCAACTCCAACAGTAGTTCCATTTGGTTGTGCCACAGGAAATTCAAGTAAAAATGCTACCATTACCGTTACTGGAGTAACAGGTGGTTCAAATACCTATTTACAATATGAATTTATTAAAGTAGGTAATCCTATTCCTGTTCAAAAAAGTGACAATCCTATTTATATTGAAGCGGATTTTTCAGGAGGTTCTTATATCGTAAATGTGTATGATGAGAATGGTTGTCCAGGTACTTCGGCTGCAATTGACATTGATCCTTTTGTGCAATTGGATAAAGTGAATGTGAATGTTACGCGTCCGATAACTTGTAATCCTACCACAGAAGATATTACTGTTTCGGCTACTACTATTGGCGGACCAGCAACTAATTTAGAATATACATTGGTAGACATTGATGCTGCTACTGGATTAAAAGGTGGACTTTATCCACAACAAACCAATACAACAGGAAACTTTGCCAATTTACCTGTGGCTAATTACTTAATCACAGTTAAGAACTTAGATACGAATTGCGAAATCATCGGGGTACACTACGTAAACGAACCGAACACTTTCGACTTGACTATCGACAATGTAGTAGATGTAACTTGTTTAAATGACACTAACGGAAGTGCGAGAGTGACTTTAATAGATAGAGTACCTTCGCCATTTGATAATGCTGGACCATTTGATTATACTTTAGTAGATGCTCTTGGGAATTCATTACCAGGTGGTTCTTCAACAGCAACAGGCACGGTGAACTTGACCAACTTAGCCAAAGGAACCTATACGATTACTGCAACTTTGACCAACACACCATTCTGTACTGTAAGTAAAAACTTTACGATTGGAGGTCCAAATGAAGCTTTAGTTATTGGCGGATCTCATACTGAAATTACTTGCGTAACAGGTAACAATGACGGTTCAATTGCTGCAACAGCTTCTGGTGGATGGCCAGGAGGCTATGAATTCCAATTGGAAGAAACCTTGTCTGGAACGACTATTTCAGCTTGGAGCACAACTAGTACTTTTAACGGCTTGACCGCTGGAAATTATGTAGTGAAAGCGAGAGATCCAAGAGGATGTGAAGTGTTCAGAACAGTAGTTTTGACTAATCCAACGCCAATTGCTTTTAACGCTATACCAAGCACTACTTTGTTGACTTGTAAAGGAGATACCTCTGCAACCATAACTGTAAGTGCTCCAACAGGCGGTCAAAACGGGAACTACTTATACACCTTAAATACGACTTCGGCTGTGCCAATGATCAGCTCAGGGCCACAAGCAGATCCAGTGTTTAGTAATTTAGGCGCAGGAACCTATACCGTAACGGTAACCGATGGTTGGGGTTGTGGTACGCCTTCGGCACCGATTGTAATCAATGAGCCTACAGAAGTTGTGGCAAGTTTAGTATTGGCTACTACACCAACTTGTAATATTTTATCTAGTATAACCTTAAGTGCAACTGGTGGTACAGGAACGTACACGTATAGTGCAGACAGTGCTTTTACGGTTTCTGCTAACCCACTTTTGTATGGCACTTTTGCGACAACAACTACGATACTCAATGTACCTGTAGGCACTTACCGTTACTACGTACGTGATGTGAACGGATGTGTTAGTGTGGTTTCTAATGATGTTAAGATTGAACCGCTACCTGTTTTGAAAGTAGATCTTGATGTACAAAATGCGAAAATCAATTGTAAAGGAGATACGAATGGCGTAATTGTAGCAACCGCAACGGGTGGTTTGGGCAATTATATTTATACTTTATTAGATGGTACAGGTAATCCAATAGCATTTACTCCGGTACAAACCACTCCAGGTAATTTTACGCAATTGCCTGCTGGAACCTATAGTGTTCGTGTGAATAGTGGAGTAGATTGTCAAGTAGTATCCGTTTCTGAAGTGATAGAAGAGCCATTAACATCATTGACGGCAAGTGCAGTACCTACGCCAATTACTTGTAACGGAGCGGCCAATGGTGTCATCACTGTAACCGCATCTGGCGGAACGGGAGCCATTAAGTATGCGATTTCACCACGAATGGATCAGTTCTTTGATACCGGTGTTTTTGATCAATTGGCCCCAGGTACTTACCAAATCATAGTACAAGATGCCAATGGTTGTTTCACTCTTTTATCCGAAGAAATCACCGAGCCACAACCTATTTTTGTGAATACCGTGGCAGGTTCTGAAATACAAGAGGTATGTTTTGGAGATAGAAATGCAGCTTTTGATATCAACATCACTGGTGGTGTGGCGCCTTATAGCGTAAGTATTGACAATATCAATGGAACGTATTTCACTGGAACAGCGACTCAAAACGTTTTTGCCTTTAACGGATTAACTGGTGGCGATCATACAGTGTACATCAAAGATTTCAACGGTTGTACAGCTGAATGGTTGGTGGCTTTAGATAAATCTGTAAATCTAGATCCAAAAGCTAGCGTGGTCTATGGTTGTGAGTTCAATTCGCCAAGCAATACGGTAACGGTTGCACTAGATGCTAGTGTAGACCCTACTTTGGTAGATTTTGCTTTAGATGGTTCAACGGTTTTCCAAGCGAGCAATATTTTCAAAAATGTTGCGCCAGGTTTCCATACCATCACGGCAAGACACTTGAATACGTGTGAAAAAATCACGACTTCGTTTGAAGTAATTGGATATACACAATTGACGCTTACTATAGCTGACGGAGGCTTGAATGAAATTGTTGCTACGGGTGCAGCTGGAGCAGGTAATTATAAGTATTCATTCGATGGAGGAAATAGCTTTAGCACCAACAATAAATTTATTTTCTATAAATCTGGTGATTATACGGTAATGGTACGTGATGCCAATGGATGTGAAGCTACGGCAACGCGTTATTTTGAATTTATTGATATCAAAATACCAAATGTGTTTACGCCAAATGGTGATGGTAATAATGATACTTGGTTGCCAACCAATACGATCAATTACAAAGATTTGACGATTAGTATTTTTGACCGTTACGGCCGAAAAATAGCTAACCTTAGAGTAGGTCAAGGTTGGGACGGAAGATACAATAGTCTCGAATTGCCAACGGGTGATTATTGGTACATTTTGAAATTGAAAAATGAGCAAGATGATCGAGAATTTGTAGGTCACTTTACTTTGATGCGTTAAGGGAAAGGAATAATGAGTGATGAGAAAGTAAAATTTTTACCATTAAGAGATTAAGAAAATGAAGGTTTTTAGGGCTCAATGCAACTTAATCTCTTAATGGTGAATTATAAGCAATTAAAATTTTTATCATTAAGAGATTAAGAAAATGAAGGTTTTTAGAGCTTAATGCCTCTTAATTTCTTACTGGTGAATTAAAAGCAATTAAAATTTTTATCATTAAGAGATTAAGAAAATGAAGGTTTTTAGAGCTTAATGCCTCTTAATTTCTTACTGGTGAATTAAAAGCAATTAAAATTTTTATCATTAAGAGATTAAGAAAATGAAGGTTTTTAGAGCTTAATTGACCTTACTGTCTTGAGGGTTAACTAAAAGAAGATACATTTTTTTACCAATATGAGCGTAAGAAAATAGAGCAAAACTTAATGAACCTTAATGCCTTAATGGTAAATTTTATAATTTAAATGTTAAATTTTTAAAACCCGCACGATTGCGTGTAGCACATAAGAAAAAGAATCCCCCAATGGGTTAATTATTCCTTCTTTTCCCCAAAAAGAAGAAGGAATACACCAAAAAAATCTACTATAATGAAGAAGATATTAGTTTCATGTTTACTTTTAATTGGTTTAGCAGGGCAAGGGCAAGAGTTGAATTTGCCGGTTTGGACACAATATTTAGCGGATAATCCTTTTATGCTTTCGCCTACTTATGCTGGTATTGGAGATAATTTCAGAATCCGACTCAACGGTTTAACGCAATGGGTAGGGATCAAAGACGCCCCCAACAACCAATCTGTTTTTGCCGATTTTCGAATAGCCGATCAATCCGGAGTTGGGTTGTCAGTGTATAATGATAGAAATGGAAACACAAGGCAAACCGGTGCCAAGGCTTCTTTTGCGCACCACATCATTTTGGATTATTATTCCAAACAGTATTTGTCTTTCGGTTTGTCTTTTAATATCAATAATTTCCGTGTTGATATTGACAATTTGGATCCAACCAATCCTGATGCCGCTATTAATAACAATCGTTTTACATCCAACAATAACTTTGATGTGGGTCTTTTGTATCGTTTGAATAAATTTTATGTGAGTTTTAATGCGAGTAACTTGCTGCCCAAAGATCTGGATAAATTTATCGCTTTAGAACCCGATTTGGTGCGTAACTATCAAGTATATACTGGCTATGTTTTTTCTGACGGAGGCTACAACCGTGCCGAGATTGAACCTTCAATGTACTTCCAATATTTTGAATCGGATCGTCGTTCGAGTACGGATATCAATATCAAATACCGTAAATACAACAGTTATGATGATTACTATTGGGTAGGTGCTTCGTACCGTTTTCTAAATGATCAAATCGGGAAACCCTTGAATGTTGGACCTATGGTTGGTTTTCAAAAATCTAAATTCTATTTTGGCTATTCGTACCAAATCACCATGAATGATTTTGCTGCCGCCAATTCAGGAACACATATGCTCACCCTAGGTTTTGATTTCTTCCAAGGCTCTAGTAACTGTCCTTGTACCCAAAATCCTGTGAACGATTAGTTAGTTGGTTAGCATTCCATGGATTATTTTTAAAAACCATGTTAGGCATTTAAGGTCATGTAAGATGATTTGAAATTACAAAATGACTGTGTTTTACAGCAATGGATTTTAGCGCTATGATTTGGCTTGCTGGAATTCATTCCAGCCCTACAAAATGTACCGATTCTACGACTCTTTTATGTGATTGTTATAGTTTCTTCGGAACGATTTTATATTGTAGTAACGGATTTTAATCCGTTGAATTTTGATGATTTTTTATCTTGTGTTGATTGGTTTTTGCGGTTGATGTAGTTTTTTAAATCTGTGTTCCAAAATAGAATAGGCATAAAAAAACCGCTCATTCTTTAGAACTGAGCGGTTTTTTGTAGTAAAGACTTTTCTTTACAAATTCGCAAAGAAATCATTTCCTTTATCATCTGTAATAATAAATGCAGGGAAATCTTTGATGGTGATTTTACGAACGGCTTCCATACCTAATTCTTCAAAATCGACTACTTCAACCGAGAGAATGTTTTCTTTTGCCAAAATAGCTGCTGGTCCACCGATTGATCCCAAATAGAATCCACCATAGGTTTTGCAAGCGTTCATTACGTCTTTTGTTCGGTTACCTTTGGCCAACATTACCATACTTCCCCCATTTTTTTGGAACTCCTCAACGTACACGTCCATACGACCTGCAGTTGTGGGGCCAAAACTTCCTGAAGGCATTCCTTCTGGTGTTTTAGCAGGCCCTGCGTAATATATTGGGTGGTTTTTAAAGTATTCTGGCATTGGTTTTCCGGCATCTAACAACTCTTTGATTTTAGCATGTGCAATATCACGAGCTACAATCAAGGTACCGTTTAGTTTTAATCTAGTTTTGATAGGATATTTAGATAACTCAGCCAAAATTTCTGGCATAGGCTTGTTCAAATCAATCTCAACAGCGGCTTCTAAATGTGGTGGTGTTTCTGGTAATAATCGTTTTGGATTCACTTCCAATTGTTCAACAAAAATACCGTCTTTCGTAATTTTTCCTTTGATGTTTCTATCCGCAGAACAAGAAACGCCTAATCCCACTGGACAAGAAGCAGCATGGCGCGGCAAACGAATGACACGAACATCATGTGTAAAATATTTACCTCCAAATTGTGCTCCAATCTGACTTTGTTGACAAATTAGTTGCACTCTTTTCTCCCATTCCAAATCTCGGAAAGCTTGACCTGCCATGTTTCCAGAAGTAGGCAAATGATCAAAATAACCTGCAGAAGCTTTTTTTACAGCGGCCAAATTAGCTTCAGCAGAAGTTCCTCCAATCACCAAAGCCAAATGGTAAGGTGGGCAAGCTGACGTACCTAAATCCATAATTTTAGCACGAATAAAAGCATCTAACGATTTCTCATTTAATAAGGATTTCGTTTGTTGGTATAAATAGGTTTTATTCGCCGAGCCTCCACCTTTAGCTAAAAACAGAAATTCATAAGAAGCCCCTTTTTTAGCATAAATATCAATTTGAGCCGGAAGATTCGATCCTGAATTTTTTTCTTCAAACATGCTAATAGGGACAATTTGAGAATAACGGAGGTTTCTTTCTTGGTAAGTATTAAAAATTCCTCTAGACAAATATTCTGCATCATCAACGCCGGTGTATACATTTTCACCTTTTTTGGCCATCACAATAGCTGTTCCCGTATCTTGACAAGAAGGCAATTCACCTTCGATCGCTACAGCAGCATTTTGTAGTAAGTTGTAGGCTACAAAACGATCATTATCGGTTGCTTCTGGATCGTCCAAAATGGCTTTCAATTTTTCTAAATGTGAGGTACGTAGCATAAAAGAAACGTCTCTCATGGCTTCTTGCGCCAATAACTCCAAACCTTTTGGATCAACGGTTAAAATCTCGCGTTCGCCTAATTGTTCCACTTTTACAAAATCGGAAGTAATTTTTCGGTATTGCGTTTCGTCTTTCAAAATTGGATAAGGATCCTGATATATAAAGTCCATAGTGTAATTTTTTATGAAAGGTAAAGATAAGAATTGTTGAAATACAGCCTATTGATTTTTGTCAGCTTCTCTTTTAGAATGGGTATAAATTAAAACATCATTATGGATAGATTTGTTTTTATTTCCCGATAGCTGCAATATTTACATTCGTCCAACGGATTTTAATCCGTTGATGGCATACGGTCCATTTTGTAGCAATGGATTTTAATCCGTTGATCGGTTAGTTATATTTTTTTAATCACACAGATATCAAATCAATTCTTCAAAAACATAGCGTTCCTCAAAAGGGACGTTGAATTTATCTAAAAAATCTAAATATTCTTGTTTGAAGGTTTGTTTCTTATGATGTTGTTCTTGATTGGCGACATATTTATAAACGGAAGCCACTTGTGATTGGCTGTACGAAAAAGCGCCATAGCCTTCTTGCCATTCAAATCTTGAGATGGTTAATTTTTGATCATTGATGTATTTTGATGATTTTGCTTTTACCGTTTTCATTAATTCCGAAATGGAAACCGTGGGTTTTAATCCTAAGAAACAATGAACATGATCTTCAACACCGTTTACAATGATCGTTTTGCAGCCAGTTTCATTAATCAAATTTCCAATTACACCAAATAATGTAGCTTTCCAATCATCAGCAATAACCGCTTCACGATACTTCACCGCAAAAACTACTTGAATATATATTTGATGATAGGTGTTGGCCATATATTTATATTTTTTCATTACATATAATCATCAACGGATTAAAATCCGTTGCTACAATATAGGTCGTTCCTCCGGAACTATTGTGAGTTAAAAAGAGCCATCGGCTCGGTCCATTTTGTAGCAACGGATTTTAATCCGTTGATTGCGTGTTTCATTTTGTAGCAACGATTTTCAATCCGTTGATTGTATGTTTCATTTTGTAGCAATATTTTAATCCGTTGAACGTTTGTTTTTATTTTATTACAATAATCTAAAAAAACCAGCTCGCTACGAAAATAGCCGTAATCACACAAATCACATCTACCAACAACATCGTTCCTAAAGCATAACGGGTATTTTTGATATTTACCGAACCAAAATAAACGGCAATCACATAAAAAGTACTTTCGGCGCTACATTGAAAAATACTGCTGAGTCTTCCGGTCATCGAATCGGCTCCAAACGTATTCATGGAATCAATCAAAAAGCCGCGTGATCCTGCCGAACTAAACGGTCTAAGCAAAGCTACTGGCAACGCATCGGTGATTTGTTTGTTAACTCCCATATTAGAAAATGCAAAAGCAACCCAATTGCTCACAATTTCGAATAAACCACTATTTCGGAACAAAGAAATAGCAACCAACATACCCAAAACATAAGGAAAAATGGTTACTCCTGTTTTCACTCCATTATTGGCTCCCGTTACAAACGCTTCGTAAACGGTGGTGCCAGCCTCTGTAAATTTCTTTTCTTTTACAAAAGATAAAATCAGCGTAAAAGCAATAATAGCTACTAATATTAAAGCTGAAAGATTAGAAGTAAAATAATTTTTACCAATTAAATCCAAGTGATTCACATACATCAATAAACCTACAATAGCGGCGATTAAAACCATTAATCCTAACACTAACGAAGCACTTTTAAAATTGATTTTTTGTTTTATACCTACAATTAAGAAAGCCGCAATGGTTCCGATGAAAGAAGTAATAATACAAGGCAACATTACATCGGCTGGATTGCTAGCTCCTGCTGCTGCACGATAACCAATGATAGAAGTAGCAATCAATGTAAGTCCCGATGCGTGCAAACACATGAACATGATCTGCGCATCACTGGCTTTATCTTTTTCGGGATTGATGGTTTGCAAGCTTTCCATCGCTTTTAATCCAAATGGCGTGGCTGCCGAATCTAACCCTAAGAAATTAGCAGCAAAATTCAAGGTCATATAGGAAATCGAAGGGTGATTTTTAGGAATACTAGGAAATACTTTTACGAATACTGGACTTAATACTTTCGCTAGTTTTTCGGAAGCACCCGAAATGATTAATAATTCCATTAATCCACAGAAAAAAGCCAGGTAAGCCATCAATGGTAAAATCAAATCGAGCAAGGTACTTTTACATGTTGGCAAGAGCCCATCAGATTTTTGAACGCCGCTAAATACTTTTACCACTTTGTTTTTATACACATAAGTAGTGTCGGCATTTAGGGTATCTCGGTTGATGACCATGGTTTGATCAGGTGCCTTTTTAAGACTGTCTTTGATAAAAACAGGCATTTGCTCTAGATAGTGTTCCGATAGTAAAATAGGATCGTCTTTTTTGCCATTCAAAACATGATCTATAGTATAACTATTGCCAGAAAACAAACTCACTACTACAAAAAGGATGGAAGAAATAAATATAACCAACCAAAATCTACTCAATACCATTTTTTTTATGTTTAAATTTCAAAAATCAAATTCAAAAATCAAATTCAAAAATTTGACCTTTGATTTACTTACTATTTTTTATTAATTATTATTTTAGATGCAATTGCTATTAATTCTTCAACTTCAATTAAAAGAAGAGTTCTAAAATCTTGACTACCTTCATTTATATAATTTAATATTTTTAAAGAATTCCGAGATTCTTTTAGCTCTTTTACAACTAATGCTAGCTTAAAGATTAAATCTTTATCGGATGCAGCTCCTTGCGATTCGCCAAAGTTTAAAGCTGAACTCCCGGATGAACGGATAAGTTGATTCTTGTACTATTCGTTTTCATAGCTTTTTTCCAATTTTCGTGTAAAGAAAATACATTCTCCCGCAAAACGAATTAATCTGTCGTCTAAATTAAAAATTTTCTCTTTAAAAGGATTTGATTCCAGCATTATAAATTGACCTTTGATTTTGACTTTTGAAATTGACTTTTGACTTTTGAATTTGACATTGTTTACACATGAATAATCTCCTCGTCAATCAGCAAATCTTCTCTACGAAGACGAAGGAAAATCTGCGCCACGGCAATAGTATCTTTCTCACAATAGGTTACGATGCGATCGATGTCTTTCTCAACATAAAAAACATGTCCGACTTGGCTGCCATCGATATCGCCTTTTGGCGAAGGAATACCGAGCACTTTACACATTAGTTTTAGGGAAGTAAAATGCTTATAATCGCCAAATTTCCATAATTCTAAGGTGTCCAAATGCGGAATCTCCCAAGGTTTTTTGCCAAATAAATTGAGTTTATCAGGAATAGGCATTTGGTTGATGATCATTCGGCGGGCTAAAAACGGAATATCAAATTCTTTTGCATTATGACCACACAACAGGTGTTGTGGCTGATTAAAATGATTGTTGATGAGATTACAAAAGTCTTTCAATAACTGTTTTTCTTCTCCAAAAAAAGAGGTCACTCTAAAATTACGAATGTCACCTTTGATGATAAAAAAACCTACCGAAATGCAAACAATTTTTCCAAACTCGGCCCAAATTCCTGCGCGGTCATAAAATTCTTCTGGCGTAAAATCGTCTTTGCGTTGGTATAGTGTTTTGTGGTCCCAAAGGGCTTTCATTTCGTCATCCAAAGTATTGAAATCAGCAACTTCAGGAACGGTTTCTATGTCTAGAAAAAGAATGTTATTGAGGTTTATTTTTTCGATCATTTTGTAAGTGATTTAGTCGCGAATTCACGAATTTAAATAATTGAAAATAAAATTCGTGAATTTGTGGCTATATTTTCAGAAAAGTATTTGTTGACCGGATGGACTTTCGTGTTCGAGTAGCCATTTTTTGCGCCACAATCCGCCAGCATAACCGGTAAGGGAGCCATCAGTTCCAATGACTCTGTGACAGGGCACGACTATCCATAGCGGGTTTTTTCCGTTAGCCGAAGCGACTGCTCGAATGGCTTTGACATCGCCTAGTTTTTTAGATTGTGCTAGATAAGTTGTTGTTTTTCCGTACGGAATTTCGAGTAGGGCTTGCCACACTTTTTGTTGGAATTCGGTTCCTTTGGGATTAAGTTTGAAATCAAAATGGGTGCGATTGCCTTGAAAATACTCACTAAGCTGGGTAACGGCTTCTTGCAAAACAGATGGAATTTCAACGGAAACCTGTCCCTCATCGGCAACGGAAATTTGAGAAATGCCTTTTTCGGTGCCTGTAATTTGGGCGATTCCTAGTGGTGTATTGATAGCAACGGTTTCCATAAGTTGGTGTGAATTGAAACGCAAAGTACTAAAAGTTTTTGGATGAATGGCGGTGATTGCTCCACGGATTGAACAGATGAAACGGATTTTAAAAATAACTTAAATGACCTTAAATGGTTGAAAAAGTTAACCGCAAGAGGCGCAAAGATTTACGCAAAGTTCGCAAAGAAATAACTTAAATGACCTTATATGCTTTAAATGGTTGAAAAAGATAACCGCAAGGTTCACAAAGAAAAACTTAAATGAACTTCTATGGTTAAAGAAAAAAAGTAACCGCAAATTTTCGCAAATTGTTTTTGGTCAAAATTGCAGTGATTGCCCCACGGATTGAACGGATGAAACGGATTTAAAAAAAACTTAAATGGCCTTAACTTTATTATATGGTTCAAAAATTTTAGACATTGACTGGAATACTTATATGTCTAATATGTTTAAAAAAAAGAACCATTCGTTTGTACAAATGGTTCTTGTGTGGTGAGCCCTGATCGTAACGGCATCCTTTTCCGCCGGGGTTCGGCGGGAAAGATATAGTGTAGAGCAGGAAGTAGCTCCTAATCCTTCGACTTAGCTTAGGATTGTTCTTATTTCAAATTGGAATAGATGTAGGCTTCTAATCCTTTTAATTCTTCGTCGGACATGGCTTTGGTGATGGCAAAGTTGGCTTTCATTACTTCATATTGCGCAGGATCCATAATTGGTTTTGCCTCCTCTTTAAGGAAAGCGATAAGATTGCCGTTTTGTTCTTTGTAAGTTTTGGCCATGTCTTGAACGCTTGGACCAATAAGTTTGGCATCCACACGGTGGCAAGCAATACAAGCGCCTTTGCCTTCAAAAATTTCTTTTCCTAATGCCGCTGGAGTTGAAGCTGTTGTTGCTGTGGTTTCGGTTGGTGTTTCAGCTGGAGTTGCTGTGGTGCCAAAGGGTTCTTGACTTTCTTTTTTACAAGAAAGGAAAACTACAGCAGTGGCTAAAATGACAATTTTTTTCATAGTAAGTAGTGTTACAGGGGGTTCTTAATTGGTCATTATTTTTTGGCTTGGTTGCTTAAATTATTGGTTTTGTTGTTTCAAAAGTATCGCGGCTTCTTTGGCAAAATAAGTTGAGATTAAACTCGCGCCAGCTCGCTTGAAACACATTAATTGTTCCATCATAATTTTGTCATGATCGAGCCAACCTCGCTCTGCTGCGGCTTTAATCATGGCATATTCGCCCGAAACATGGAAAACTGTAACGGGTACATTCACGGCATTTTTAACCTCGCGCACGATATCCAAATAGGCTATTCCAGGTTTGACCATCACCATATCGGCACCTTCTTCAACATCAGACAAGGCCTCTTTGATAGCTTCGATGCGATTGGCATAATCCATTTGGTAGGTCTTTTTGTCTTTTGGTACTTCAATTTCGGCTTCTCTTGGAGCACTGTCTAGCGCATCGCGAAACGGGCCATAAAATGCAGAAGCATACTTGGCCGAATAGCTCATAATCCCCACGTGATGATAGCCTGCGGCATCCAATCCTTGACGCAAACGCAATACGCGTCCGTCCATCATATCGCTTGGTGCTACAAAATCGGCTCCTGCGGTTGCATGCGAAACAGCCATTTTTACCAAAGCGTCGTTGGTAGCGTCATTTTCTACATCGCCATTGGCAATGATTCCGTCGTGACCATAAATAGAATAAGGGTCTAAAGCCACATCGGGCATCACTATCATTTCTGGACAAGCCGCTTTGATGGCGCGAATGGCTTGTTGCATTAATCCGTTGGGATTCCAAGCTTCTTTACCTGTATTGTCTTTTAGCGCTTCGCTAACTTTTACATAAATATTGACCGCACGAATGCCTAATGCATAAATTTCTTTGACCTCTGCAACTGTTAAATCAATCGAACGGCGGTAGATTCCCGGCATAGAGGGAATTTCGACTTGTACATTCTCACCCTCTGCTATAAACATTGGAAACATAAAATCGGTAGGACTTAAAGTGGTTTCTCTAACTAAGCTTCGGATGGATTCGTTCACTCTTAAGCGACGGTTTCTGTGTAGTGGGAACATATTTTGTTATGGTTTATATTTTCAAAAATTAACTAAAGACCAATAGCCTTGGCTCCTTTGTCGTACAGTTGTTTTACTTTTTTGGGCGGATCAAATCGATAGCCTGCTGTTACTCTAAAAGTGCTAATGTCTTCATTGAAACGAATCGAGCTATTCACGTCTTGTGAAAAATTAGTATAGTTTACATTTACAAAAGTAAAAAAGGAATCTGAGTTATAGCCTAATTTTAGGTTAATAGTAGACTGAATTACGCTGGAAAAATCGCCATCAACATGATTGAATCCCGCTCCAACTGCAATTCCAGAGGATACTAGAACATGATTGCTTATTACCCAATTGTAATAATAGGAGGGAGCAAGAGTGCCCACAAGGATTTTAACTCTATTTTCGTCATTGCCGTCGTTCAAATTTATACTGGTGTGATATATTGAAAGGGTAGGGATAAAACTACCTGAACTTTTGGTTTGCCATTGGTTTTGATTGGCTATAGTTTTGAATGAAAATTTGGGATTAAAAATATAAGAAGTTGTTCCTCCTATTTTAACAGAGCGCATATTTGGTAATGCAATATCAAAATTATCCAAAGCGGCATAAAATCCTTTTTGATTGGAATACAATAGCGTCTGCATCCATTGCTTGATGATAAAACGGGTATTGAAGTTGACCAATCGCGAATTGGAGTTGTCTTTATTTACAGCAAAAAAAACAGGAGAAATGCCGTAGCTTACATCAATAAACTTGTAACTCAGACTAAATCCAATTTGTTCTTTTCTGTTGGGAACTAAGTTGACATAATTGTCTATTCCATTCACCTTAGAAACAAATTGAAAATCATTTGAAGTAGTATAAAAATAGAGGCTCGCAATTACTTTTTCATCATAGGATTTAAAATAGTTTTTTTGCGCCGATGGTTCTTGTGCCTTGCAACACAAAAGTCCAACAAACCAAAAAAGTACTATTTTTTTTAAACCCATTCTTTTGGCTGCATTAAAGTGGTAATTAATTTTTCTTCCTCGCTTCCCGCAACTGGATGATGGTCGTACACCCATTGCACGTGCGGTGGTAAAGACATCAAAATACTCTCAATTCTTCCGTTGGTTTTCAAGCCAAATAAAGTGCCTTTGTCGTGTACCAAATTGAATTCAACATAGCGCCCACGACGAATTTCCTGCCAAGTGCGTTGTTCGGCTGAAAAAGGTAACTCTTTTCTTTTTTCTACAATGGGAACGTAAGCTTGAAGAAAACTATTGCCTACTTCGGTTACGAAATTGTACCAATCTTCCATATTCATCGTTTCAGAAGCTTTGCAATAATCAAAGAATAAACCGCCAATGCCTCTCGCTTCGTTGCGATGTGCATTCCAGAAATAGGCGTCGCATTGCTTTTTATATTTTGGATAAAACTCAGGATTGTGCTTGTCGCAAGCGGTTTTGCAGGTTTGATGAAAATGAACAGCATCCTCTTCAAACAGATAATATGGGGTTAAATCTTGTCCGCCTCCAAACCATTGCTGAATTACGTTTCCGTTGTCATCATACATTTCAAAATAACGCCAATTGGCGTGTACTGTGGGAACCATTGGATTTTTGGGATGCAACACCAAACTCAATCCGCAAGCAAAAAAATCGGCTTCACCAACTTTGAATAATTGCTGCATACTGTCTGGTAGTTTACCGTGTACTGCCGAAATATTGACGCCGCCTTTTTCGAAAACAGCGCCGTTCTCGATTACGCGTGTTCTTCCGCCTCCACCTTCTGGGCGTTCCCAAAGGTCTTCTTTGAATTTGGCCTGACCATCAACCGCTTCTAATCCGGCTACGATTTGGTCTTGAAGGTTTTGTATGTAAGTGTAAAATTTATTTTTCATTTTTTAATTCAAATAATTCCATATCTAAAGGAAGTCCGTTAGTAGGTGTAAACTCTGCAATCAAAGTTCTTTGCCAAATAAAACCATTATTTTGGGCCACTTTAATGCTTCCTAAATTCGTTTTGTGCGCAATAATTTGAAGCGTTTTTAATTCTAAGACATCGTAAGCAAATTTTGACACTGCTTTTACTACTTTAGAAACCAAGCCTTTTCCTTCAAAGCTGTTTCCGATACAATAGGCGAATTCACCTATTTTATTAGTCCAATCAATTTTTTTAATGATAATTAATCCGATGATTTTTTGAGAGTCAATTTCTCTAATTGCAAAAGTAAAATTGACTTTCTGTTGTATCTCTTTCTCTTTATTTTTGATATATTCTATGGATTTATCAAGTGTTTCATTACTGGAAAGTGTAACGGGAAAAAATTTTGTCAATCGTTCGGTATTCTCAATCATAAAACGATGTAATTGTTCTGCATCAATCGGTTTTAATTTATCGACACTAATGTTTTCTTGGATTAGTATCTTCATGATAAGTTGGCTTTCAAAACGTTTACTTTATTAGCTATCCCAAACGAAAACACTTTACTTTCTTTTTGAATAAAACGATAAATAGCAAGTGCTTTTTCAGAAAAAGAAAAGGGACTTGCTGGAGAAAACGCCATTAAAAAATCGGCAAAGGATTCCATTTGGTTCCAATCGAAATGAAGGCGTTGCAAATGAAGAACCAAATCCTCTGGTGAAAAATCATTCAGACTTTCCAAATCCATTGCGAAATCTTTCAGCTCCAATTCGAGTGCCTCTTTTCGGTCTAGACTCCAATCCAAAGGCGGCAATACTAGAGAATGTAACTGCTTTAGACAATTGTCTATTCGGGTACTTTCTTTATCTCGCAATCCTTTGCTTAGCATTTTCTTCTGATTTTTAATATTCAACGGTTTAAAAACCGTTGTAATTGAATTCTTGCTCCTAATCAACGGATTAAAATCCGTTACTACAAGATTAGTCGTTCCTACGGAACTTTTTCAAAAAGAAAAAAGTATAAGTTATGTGTCTTTTTTGCTGAACACTAAATCCTGCCAACTGACCACTTTCTATTTCTTTCTATATTCTTTTACCGCATCGACAAACGCTTTGGCGTGGTCTACAGGGATGTTTGGTAAAATTCCGTGTCCTAAATTGGCGATGTATTTATCGGTTCCAAATTCGTCAATCATTTCATGTACCATTTTCTTGATGGTCGGAATAGGTGACAATAATCTTGAAGGGTCAAAATTTCCTTGCAAAGTAATATTTCCACCTGATAAATAACGAGCATGCTGTGGGGTACACGTCCAATCTACTCCAAGAGCAGAAGCTTTACTTTTTCCCATTTCGTTCAAAGCAAACCAGCATCCTTTTCCGAAAACAATTACTGGAGTCACTTCAGCCAAAGCCTCAACGATTTGGTTGATGTATTTCCAAGAGAATTCTTGGTAATCCACAGGTGACAACATTCCACCCCAAGAATCAAAAATTTGAACGGCGTTTACGCCAGCTTTTACTTTTTCTTTCAAGTATAAAATAGTGGTGTCAGTGATTTTTTGCAATAAGGTATGCGCGGCAACTGGGTTAGAGAAGCAAAAACCTTTTGCTGTATCAAAACTTTTAGAACCTTTTCCTTCTACCGCATAACAGAAAATCGTCCAAGGTGAACCTGCAAAACCAATTAAAGGCACCTCATCATTTAGCATTTCTTTGGTC
Source organism: Flavobacterium succinicans LMG 10402 (assembly GCF_000611675.1). Lineage (GTDB taxonomy): Bacteria > Bacteroidota > Bacteroidia > Flavobacteriales > Flavobacteriaceae > Flavobacterium > Flavobacterium succinicans. Next base: position 192,957 of record NZ_JATV01000004.1, read on the forward strand.
AATTTGATGGCATCAAAAACATAACCTAAGGTTTCATTAACATCCGGAACAATCACTTGATTGACTTGTTCCATGGTACGAATAGGATTTGGAATAATCGGCCCTAAATTATCTTTCAATTCTACGTGAATTCCCATAGCACGTGGCACTACCAAAATATCCGAAAACAAAATTGCAGCATCTGGTCCGACGATACGAATAGGTTGTACGGTAATTTCAGCAGCTAATTCTGGCGTTTCGCAACGCGTGAAAAAATCGTATTTATCACGCAAAGCACGAAATTCTGGCAAATATCTTCCCGCTTGACGCATCATCCAAACTGGTGGACGTTCTACAGTTTCTCCTCGTAATGCTTTTAAAAATAGGTCGTTCTTTAACATAGTTTTCGGTTTTCAGTGTGCTGTTTTCGGGCTGTTCCTTAAAAAGACACTTGCTATTATTGATTTTATTTTTATATCTGAACCCTTTCAACGGGAAGGGGTTTTTGTTTATTCATATTCTGAAATGACATCGTCGATCACTGATTCAATAGTGGGCTCATCAGCCACGATGATGTTTTTAATCTTGTGTTTTTCTAAAGCTTCAGCAGTGGTTTCTCCTATACAAAAGCAGTTTTCTTTTTTAATGACATTGTTTTTTAGGTAGCTTTCTACTCCCGATGGGCTGAAAAAAAGTATGCCATCTAATTTTTCAAGAATCTTGCAAGGTGTTAAAACGGTTTCATAAACTTGAATCTCATTGAATGTTACTCCAGCCTCTTTTAAGGCCTTTGGTAAAGTCTCTTTCCGTAAATTACCACTAAAGAAGGTGTAGCTTTCATGACCGTAAATCAAAGCAATAATTTCGGCTAAATCAGCTGCATATCCGGTATAGGCCACCACATTGAATCCAGCTTCCGACAAAAGAATCTTTGTTTTAAGTCCAACGCAAAATACTTTTTTTGATTTTAAATGATCAACGTTTTCCAGCTCAAGTATGCGCTGCGCTGCATTTTGACTGGTAAAAATCAAATTGTCGTTGAGGTTCTTGAGATCAAATTCTTGCTTGTTTATAGCAATAAAATCCTCTTCGAATACTTCAAAACCAGCTACTAACAGTTGCTGACGCTGCGTATCCGAAAGTGTTTTAGTTGATAAAATAACTGCTTTTGAATTCATTATTTCTTTAGTTTTTCTTTTATCGTTTTCATCAATTCGGTGCCGCCATTATTGAGGATTTCTTCGGCTGAATGGTAGCCTAGGTTTTTCCACTCTTCGATGGGTACGACTTTGTTGATGGCTATTTTTTGTTGTCCGTCGATGGAAAAAAGAACGCCTTCGAAATGAATGGTATCTTCTTCCTCGTTATATGTTGCCAAAGCTCCGATGGGTGCGGTACAACCTCCTTCGAGACGGCGTAAAAATTGACGCTCGATGTGGGTGCACACCTCGGTTTCGATATCATTCAATTCGGATACAGCTTCGCGACAAAACTCGTCTTCGGCCATGGCTACCACTACCATTGCACCTTGTGCTGGTGCAGGAATCATCCAATCCAAATTGATAAAATCCGTTGGTTTTAAATTGATGCGCTCTAATCCTGCAGCGGCAAAAACGGCTCCACTCCAGTCATTGTCTTGCAATTTTTGCATACGAGTATTGACATTGCCTCGCAGGTCTACCACTTGATGATTGGGATATTTGTTGAGCCATTGGGCTTGACGACGCAAACTTCCGGTGGCGATGGTGCCGCTACCTTCTAGAAAATCTAGATTGCCTTTGTGTACCAAAATGTCTAGGGTGTTCGCTCGCTCTAAAACGGCGGCTTGCACAATGCCTTGTGGCAAGGCGGTAGGCACGTCTTTCATAGAATGTACCGCGATATCAACTTGACCGCTAATCATTGCGACATCAAGAGTTTTGGTGAAAATTCCGGTAATTCCTAATTCGTATAATGGTTTGTCCAAAATGATATCGCCTTCTGATTTCACAGCAATAATCTCTGTTTTGTAACCTAAGTCGTTTAGTTTTTTCTCGACCGTGTGGGCTTGCCAAAGCGCGAGTTCGCTATCGCGGGTTCCGATACGTATTGTTTTTTCTGCCATTTTACGTTTTTTTACCATTAAGGTATTAAGGGACATTAAGCTTTGTGTTGTATATAAGAAAATTAAGTTTTAAAACTTTTAGACTTAATTTTTTAATCACTTAATGGTTCAATTTCTTCACGATACTATTTATATTTAATCTATTAATCTTGCAAAATAATCATTAACAAGAGGTTTCATCGATTTTGTTATATTCAAAGTATTAAAATTAATTATCAACCCTTGAGGTCTTTGTAATAATTTCATATACGTAAGTAATTGTGCTTCGTGAATTGGTAAAAGATTTTCTATTGCTTTTAATTCAACTACTACGCAATCATTTACAAGTAAATCTATTCTCAAATCAGATTCTAATTCAAGATCGTAATAATCTATTTTGACGACTAATTGTTGTTTAACATCATATCCGTTTTGTTCTAATTCATATTTAAGGCATTGCTCATAGATACTTTCTAAAAGTCCAGGTCCTAAAGCTTTATGCACTTTTATGGCAAGACCTGTAATTTCATATGCTAATTGAGTAACCTCTTTTTTTGTCGTATATTTTTTTGTTTTTACCATTAAGATATTAAGGTAATTAAGTTTTTGTATATTATATTTTTAAAATGCTTTGCTTAGTTCTCTTAATATTTTAATGATAAAAATATTTCTAAACCAAGGCTTTGTTTATTAACCATTAAGGTATTAAGGGGCATTAAGCTTTGCGATGAATGTAAGTTAATTAAGTTTTAAAACACATAAACTTAATTCTCTTAATACCTTAATGGTAAAAAATATTCTAAGTCAAGGCTTTGTTTTGTTCTTACCTTCACGATATTAAGTTGATTGATTTTTTTCTATATTATATTTTTAAAATGCTTTGCTTAATTCTCTTAATGCCTTAATGGTAAAATTTTATTTCGCATTAGTTTCTATTTGAAATACTTTTTCTATCCATTCGATGCTTTCATCTACCATGGTGTCTTCATCTTTTAGGTGATTGGCAAAATGGGTTGTGATTTTTTGAATGATGCGATTGCTGATGATTTCGGCTTGTTCTTCGTTGAAATCGGCTAATTTCTTGCTTTGAAAATTCAACTCGGCTTCTTTGATTCCATTCAATTTTTCTTTCAAAGCATGAATCGTTGGCGCAAATTTTCTGGATTTGGTCCACACCATGAATTCATTTTTGATGACTTCAATGATAGCTTCGGCGGCTGGAATGTGTAATTTTCTGTTTTCTAAAGTTTCATCGGTCATTTGCGACAAGTGATCCAAATGAATCAAGGTCACTCCTTCTATTTCGGTAACATTTTCATGTACATTTTTAGGAATGGATAAATCTAGAATCAGCATGGGTTTTTTCAGATTCAAAATGGCTTTGTCCACCGTAGGATTTTGAGCGCCTGTAGCCACTACGACCACATCGGCTTTTTGCAATTCGAGATGCAATTCGGAATGATCTTTTACAATCAAATTCAGTTTTCCGGCTAATTTTTCGGCTTTGTCTTTGGTTCTGTTAATGAGTGTAATGTGCTCGTTTTTGGTGTGTTTTACCAAATTTTCGCAGGTATTACGACCAATTTTTCCGGTACCAAAAAGTAAAATATTCTTGTTCCCGATATCTGGAACGTTTTTCATAATGTATTGTACTGAGGCAAAAGAAACCGAAGTAGCGCCAGAACTTATATCAGTATCGGTCTTAATTTTTTTGCTAGCTTGAATGACAGAATTGACCAATCTTTCTAAATAAGCATTGGTTAAGTCCATGGCTTTCGACTCGGTAAAGCCGTTTTTTAGTTGACTGATGATTTCGAAATCGCCTAAGATTTGGCTGTCTAATCCCGTTCCTACTCTAAAAATATGATTAATAGCGTCTTGATTTTTGAAAACGTACGCTACTTTTTGAAATTCTTCAACGGTACCTTGGCTGTTCTCACACAACAATTTGATCAATTGAAAAGGATGCTCTGCATACCCATAAATTTCGGTACGGTTACAAGTGGAAGTAACGATTAATGCCGGAATTCCCTCGTTTTTTGCCTGTTGTAGCAAATTGTTTTTGGCTAAGGCATCCAAACTAAATTTACCTCTAATTGCAGCATCGGCCTTTTTATAGCTTAATCCAACCGAGTAAAAGTAGTGGTGCTTAGCGCTTTGATTTTTTTCCATAAATACAGTTCCTGTAAAAGTGGAACAAATCTAGAACTATCGCTTGTATAAAAACAACGCTAAAAGTTCTTTTTGTGTCGCTCAATGCTTTTTTGGATTTATTTCGTTATTTAAATGCAAAAACGTTTATTTTTGTAGCAATTACAAGGCTTAACTAGTTATTTATTTAGAGTGATTCTAAATAAATAAGATTCGTTAAAAACTTTTTTCAAATAAAAAAATGTCGCTATGGGTTCACAAGAAATCATAAAAATAGAAGAAGATTTTATTTTATTGCGCTTTCAAAACGACGGTGCAATACCCTTTCATATGCAACATGAAGTGAGTAATGGTTTAATTCAATTTCATTTTGGATTAAAAGGAAAAGCAAAATTTTTATTCAATCAAGGCAGTTATGCTTTAGAAATGAATGAAGAAAAGTCCTATCTGTTCTACAATCCACAGAAAGAATTACCGCTTAATCTAGAATTGGCTCCCAATACTTGGATGATTTCGATTCTGATTTCGATACAAAAATTTCATGGACTATTTTCTAATGAAGCCAGTCACATTCCTTTTTTGAGTGACGAAAACAAGGATAAAAAATATTATAAAGAAGGTGATATTAGTCCTTCGATGGCGATCGTATTAACGCAATTGTTCCATTACAATTTAAATCCTTCGATCAAAAACTTGTATTATAAAGGCAAAGGATATGAATTGCTGAGCTTGTATTTTAATCGTTCCGAAGATCCTGATGCGGAACAATGTCCTTTTTTAATAGACGAAGATAATGTCTTGAAAATTAAAAAAGCCAAAGCAATTATTATTGCCAATATGGCTGAACCACCGGGTTTACAAGAACTTGCCGATACAATTGGCTTGAATTTGAAAAAACTAAAAATGGGTTTCAAACAAATTTACGGCGATACTGTTTACGGCTTTTTGTTTGATTACAAAATGGATTATGCCCGTCAATTGTTAGATAGTGGTTCTTATAATGTGAACGAGGTGGGTTTAAAAATTGGCTACAGTACCGGAAGTCATTTCATAGCTGCTTTCAAGAAGAAATTTGGTACCACGCCGAAGAAATATTTGATGTCGATTAACTCTTCCATACCATAAACCATCAGTTTTAACTATCTCTCAGAAAAAAAAAGAATAAGTACCATAACCGATAAAAACAAGGTTTCTTTATTTTTGAAACTGAAAGCAATAAATGCTAGTTTTCATCCCAAAAAAATAAAATAAAAAACATGAAAGGTGTATTATTAGTCAACTTAGGTTCTCCAGAAAGTCCAACAGCAAAGGACGTAAAACCATATTTAGACGAATTTTTAATGGACAAATACGTAATAGATGTTCCTTATTTATTGCGTGCCTTACTCGTTCGAGGCATTATTTTACAAACCCGACCTAAAAAATCGGCAGAAGCTTATGCCAGAATTTGGACTAGTGAAGGTTCTCCTTTGATTGTACTTTCGAAAAAGATGCATCAAAAAGTAAAACAGTTGGTAGACATACCCGTGGCTTTAGCAATGCGTTATGGAACCATGACCATTCAAAAAGGCTTGCAAGAACTCAAAGACCAAGGCGTAACAGAAGTGATGCTTTTTCCTTTGTATCCGCAACACGCTATGGCTTCAACAACAACTATTGTCGTTTTGGCTGAAGAATTACGTCAAAAGTATTTCCCAGAAATGACGTTTACTAATGTTCCAGCATTCTACAACAAACCCGATTATGTTCAAGCACTTTCAAATTCCATCAAAAAACACTTGGAAGGATTTGACTATGACCATTTATTATTCTCGTATCACGGTATTCCAAAACGTCACATTCGCAAAACAGATGTAACCAATTCGCATTGTAAAATTGATGGTTCTTGCTGTAACACGCCTTCGCCAGCACATGAGTTTTGCTACCGTCATCAATGCTATGAAACGACCAAACAAGTAGTGAAATTATTAGGTATTCCAGAAGGCAAATACAGTCAAACCTTTCAATCTCGTTTGGCAGGAGACAAATGGCTTACTCCTTACACTGATGTTGAAATCAATAAAATGCCAGAACAAGGGATTAAAAAATTAGCCGTTGTAACCCCAGCTTTTGTGGCCGACTGTCTAGAAACGCTAGAAGAGATTGCTATGGAAGCCAATGAGCAGTTCCTACATCATGGTGGTGAAGAATTTATGGCCGTTCCTTGTATGAATGATGAAGACGAATGGTGTGGTGTGGTAGCAAATTGGATTAACGAATTCAAGAAAGTTTAAATTTGTTTAAGGTTTGAAGTTGCTATAATACCTTTAAACCTTGAACTTGAAATCAAAATAAATGGAACTCTACAACTACCTAAAATCCTTGCACATTATTTTTGTAGTCACTTGGTTTGCGGGACTCTTTTATATTGTACGCTTGTTTGTGTACCAAATAGAAGCCGCTGATAAACCCTCTCCCGAGAAAGAGATTTTGCAAAAACAATACAACCTTATGGCCTATCGGTTGTGGTACATTATTACTTGGCCTTCGGCAGTGATTACTTTTTTTGTGGCCTTTTGGTTGTTACTTTTTACCGATTTAGGTCGAAGCTGGTTGCAAATGCCTTGGATGCATGTCAAACTAGGTTTTGTTTTTTTATTGTATTTGTATCATTTTAAATGCCATCAAATTTTTAAACAATTACAACGCAATGAAGTAAAATACACCACCAATTATATGCGTATTTGGAATGAAGGAGCAACACTTATTTTATTTGCAGTGGTGTTTTTGGTAGTGCTCAAAAATGCCTTCAACTGGGTGTATGGCGTGATTGGTATTTTTTTATTTTCAATCATTATCATGTTGGGCTTTCGTTTTTACAAAAGAATAAGAGAAAGGAAATAGTGGTCAGAATTCAGTTTTTAGTGATCAGTTTCCAATCTGCGCCTGTTAAAATTTTGCCTGTTTGTAAATTTAAAAACCTAATTATTCGTTTGCAAAATAACTGAACACTAACAGTCTGAGCACTGAATACTATAAAATTATGCTAAACAACTTCAACATTTCGATGCTTTCCTTACGGACTAGGATTTTCCTATCGATGATTGTTGTTATTGTAGTTTCAAGTGTTTTATTAGCGTCAATTTCGATTTTACAATTTAAAAACGAAGCGCGAGATTACCATCAAGAGCGTTTGGAGCGGAAAGAAACCGCAGTAAAAGAGCATATCAATTATGTGTTATCGACCACAACCTATCCGCTAATTCAGAATAACTTACCCTTAATTTTTAAAGATAAGATCCATGAATTGTCTCAAATTCATAATGTAGAGATCAATATTTACAGTCTAGAAGGACATCTTTTGAAATCCTCCAAGGAATCATTTTCTATTGATAAAAAAGCGCCACCAGTTCCGAAATACATACTTAAGTTAGTGCGTTCCTCTATTGATAAACGTTTTGTGGATATCAAATCAGTCGATGGAGTCAAGAAGCGATCGTCTTATAGTCAAATTAAAGATGATAAATTCAAACCGCTGGGGGTGTTGAATTTGCCCTATACAGAAGACGATAGTTTTTATCAAAAGGAATTGCAAAGCTTTCTAATTCGTTTGGGACAAGTGTATTCCTTCATGCTCATAGTCGCTTTTGCTTTGGCGTATTTCTTGGCGACCTACATTACCAAATCGCTGAAAACTATTGCCGATAAAATGAGCCAAACTAATATTGAGCAGAAAAACGAAAAAATTGTCTTGGATGCCAATAGCCGTGAAATTAATTTATTGATTCGTTCCTACAACGAAATGGTCGATAAATTAGAGAAAAGCGCACTGAAATTGGCGCAAAGCGAAAGAGAAGGTGCTTGGCGCGAAATGGCCAAACAAGTGGCGCATGAAATTAAAAATCCATTAACACCTATGCGATTAACGGTACAAAGTTTCCAAAGAAAATTTGACCCTAATGCCGATAATGTCAAACAAAAACTCAACGAATATTCTGAGACTTTAATCCAGCAAATTGATATTATGAGTGCTGTAGCTTCGGCTTTTTCGAACTTTGCCTCGATGCCTGCCCAGCAAAACGAAACATTGAATGTGGTTGAGGTTGTTGAATTGGCTTTGGATATTTTCAATGAAGAATATATTGTTTTTGAGAGTCAGTATCCTGCAATTATTTCGAGTATGGATCGCTCGCAACTCATACGTGTCATAACCAATTTGGTCAAAAATGCCATCCAAGCTATTCCAGAAATGCAGGAAGAAAAATCCATCAAAGTAGTCGTAAAAAGAACGCAAGATCAAGTGGTTATTTCAGTTCAAGATAATGGAGTAGGAGTGTCCCAAGATGCAATATCAAAAATATTTGAGCCAAAGTTTACCACAAAATCTAGTGGTATGGGACTTGGATTAGGAATTATTAAAAACATTATAGAAAATTACAACGGAACCATTACCTTTGAAACACAATTAGGAAAAGGCACCACTTTTAGGGTGACTTTGCCCATCATTCAACCCTAAAAAACTAAACTATGAACTACGAAAATATTTTAATTGACGTTGAAAATAATATCGCTACCATTACCATCAATAGGCCGTCAAAGCTTAATGCCTTAAATATTAATACCATTTATGACTTAAATAAAGCCATAAAAACTCTTGGAAAAAATAAGGAAGTTAAAGTGATCTTACTCACCGGAAGTGGGGAAAAAGCATTTGTTGCGGGTGCAGATATTGCCGAATTTTCCGAATTTACTATTGAAGAAGGAACCGGTTTGGCTAGTGATGGTCAAATCCAGTTGTTTGACTTGATTGAAAATTTAAAAACACCAGTTATTGCAGCTATCAATGGTTTTGCTTTAGGAGGTGGATTAGAATTGGCGATGGCTTGTCACTTCAGAATTGCTTCAGACAATGCCAAAATGGGACTTCCAGAAGTTTCTTTAGGAGTCATTCCGGGTTATGGAGGAACACAACGTTTGCCACAACTCATCGGAAAAGGTCGCGCTATGGAATTAATCATGACTGCTAGTATGATCGATGCCGAAACCGCCAAAAACTATGGTTTGGTAAATCATGTTGTACCACAAGCAGAATTATTGGAGTTCGCCAAAGGAATTGCTCAAAAAATCATGAAAAATTCTCCTTTTGCTATTGGTCGAGCAATAAAAGCCATCAACGCTAATTATAAAGATGGTAAAAATGGTTTTGAAATCGAAATCAAAAACTTTGGAAAATGTTTTGGAACAGCTGATTTTAAAGAAGGAACTACCGCATTCTTAGAAAAAAGAAAAGCCAATTTTACCGGTAAATAATCAGGGAGTAAAGGGCCTTTTTTTGGTGATTAGTAACGCTAAATAGCCCCTTTTGTTTTTCATATACCTTATTGCATTTTTGACATTCAACTATCAGATTTTTTTTTATTGATATTTGAATGTCAAATTCTTATTAGCCCATTTTATAAATTAAATAAACTTATTTGTCATGTCCTTTCAACCTGTATTTGCTGAATTTTGGCAAAAAGTAATTGCCAGTATTGAAGATCGTTCTTTTGCTAAATTAACTTTGGCTAAAACCATTGGGGATACGGAATTAAAAAACATCTACGCGCGACCGATAATTGCAGAAGATAACAGCTTGCAATTCTCAATAATTGCCCGCTATAAAACTGAAGAAATTGAAAGTTTTCATTCGATAGACGAAACGTTTTTCGTGTTGAGTCCGTACATGAATAATCCCTTTTTGACCGCCTTGCTTTTTACTTCAGAAATGGATTTGACATTCAAATTGAACAAAAAAAGAGTAGGCAGTTTGACAGAAAGCGAGCCTACTTTTAAAAATGCTTCGGATGTTATGCTAGAATTAAAAGCTAGTGAAAATAAGTAATTTTTGGTGTTCTTTGGTTTTACCTTATTACAGTACTATAATCACTGAATACTAAAAACTGCCAACTGAACACTAGATTTCGCCTTCCCACTCAGCATAAAACTGAGATAAGAAATTTTCCATGTATTTATGCCTTTTCGATGCTAATGCTGCACCGGTTTTGGTGTTCATTTTATCTTTTAGCAACAATAATTTCTCGTAAAAATGATTGATGGTTGGTGCCTGGCTTGTTTTATATTCTTCCTTGGACATACGTAAATTAGGCGCAATCTCAGGATCATATAAAGCTCTATTTTTGAACCCACCATAATTAAATGCTCTCGCAATTCCAATCGCACCAATGGCATCCAAACGATCGGCATCTTGCACAATATCCAATTCAATGGATGAAAAAGTACGCTCCGTTTTGCCGCCTTTAAATGAAATATTAGCAATAATTTGTACCACATGCTCAATGATTTCTTGAGAAACTTGGTGTTCTTCTAAAAACTTCCGAGCCGTTTTGGGTCCAATAGTTTCATCGCCTCCATGAAATTTACTATCGGCAATGTCATGTAGTAAAGCCCCAAGTTGGACGACAAGTGTGTCACAGATTTCCGATGAAGCAATAAGTAAAGTGTTTTTATAGACCCTTTCTATATGAAACCAATCATGTCCTCCCTCTGCATCGGCAAGTGTTTGTTTTACAAAAAGAATCGTATCGTGAATTAGTTTGGCGTGATTCATAGGAGTTGTTTTGATTTGAAAAAAAAACTGATTTCAAAGTGATGTTCTTCAAAATCAGTTTTTATGAGCTTAATTTTAATCTGTATTAGTTAAAAATGAAGGATTATAATCTAGCTGGTTCAACCCATTTGAAAATATAAGACTCGGATGGAATCACCAATCGTTCGGATATTTTGGCCATTCGAGAAGGAAGTTTCATTAGGTAATCTCTAGCTTTTTCGGCTTCGTCTGTTAATCCACCAATTTTATCAATTTCCCATTTATCAATCAATTTCTGCATTATTTCTACATAATCAGAAGCGGTGTAGACTCCAATTCGTTGTGCCGAATCTGAAAATTGTTCGAAGGCTGAGCTTATTTTTTGTCCAGATTCTCTCAAGAAATGAGCTGGCATCACAATTTTTTGCTTCATCATGTATTGAAAAGCCAACATCATTTCGCTTGGGTCTACTTTGAAAATTTGGTTTACAAATTCACTATACGCATGATGATGACGCATTTCATCGCCAGCAATCATTTTACACATTTTGGATAGTTTTTTGTCACCAAAATTTTTAGCAATTTGCGATACACGGTTATGCGACACATAAGTAGCTAGTTCTTGAAAACTAGTGTACACGAAGTTTTTGTAAGGGTCGGTTCCAGTACCAATATCAAAGCCGTCATTGATTAAATGTTGCGTAGTAACCTCTACTTCGCGCATATTTACTCGGCCAGACAAATACAAATATTTGTTTAATAGATCACCGTGACGGTTTTCTTCGCCTGTCCATTGACGGATCCATTTGGACCAACCGTTGCGTTCTTGATTGTCTACTCCTTCTACTTCCATCAACCAGGATTCATAAGTTGGTAAAGCTTCTTCAGTAATGGTGTCACCTACAAGCGCTACCCAAAAATCATAAGGTAAATCTTTGGCAATTTCTCTCAATTCTTTCACTTCATCTAAGAAGGTATCGCTCTCAGAGTTTGGTAAAAAATCAGAAGGCTGCCATATTTTTTCTACCGGAATTAGAAATTGGTCCACAAAACTGTCGACGTTTTTTTCTAAAAACTGCATCACTTCTAATCGGATGTTTTTTATTGACATGGTATTTATTATTTAGGTATTGGTTTTATATTTTAGTAGCGTATTTCGCTAACGACAGCTGCTTCGGTTTTTTGAATTAAATCTGCAAAAGCAAAGTCTTTTACGGCCATGGGTTCATGTATAGTAAAAGTTAGTCGGTTGCCTAATCCCATTGGGAAAGTGCCAAAACGCACCATTTTCCAAGAATTATTTATAGTTACAGGCACCACATAAGCCGAAGGGGCATATTTACATAATATTTTTAATCCGCTTTGTGCAAACTCCTTTGGTTTTCCTGTTTTACTTCGGGTGCCTTCAGGGAAAATAACGGCTGAACGAGTATTCTTTTCTATGTATTCTGACAAACCTTTAATAGTTGGAATGGCTTGTTTAGGATCTTTTCTATCAATCAACACCGAACCTCCGTGGCGTAAATTATAGGATACACTTGGTATTCCACTACCCAATTCCTTTTTGCTTACAAATTTACAATGGAAACGACGCATAAACCAGATCATGGCAATGATGTCATACATGCTTTGATGATTGGCTACAATAATAAGAGGAACGTTTTTAGGTAGGTGATCTAAATTATTAAACTGATAGGTTGTTCCTAATAAATTGGTGCATTTCACTAGAAAAAAATTCAAGTAATCTACACTTTTCTTATGGGCTTGATAGCCGAATATATTGAAACAAAGCCACTGAATAGGGTGGAAAATTACTAAACACAAACCAAAACACAAATAGTAAACTATGGATATGGGGTACGAAATTATTTTTTGCATGCGATTAAAATAAGCGTCAAAAGTACAAATTAAATTATTTAATGCTATTTAATTCGTAAACAATAATCTGTTTGGGCTTTAATTGTAACTTTGCAGACAAATTATCCCCTTTTTATTTGAATTTAATGGATTTCAACTACCCAAAAGAAGAAAAGCTCAAAAGTAAAATCACTATCGGTTTATTGTTTTCCGAAGGGAAATCCGTATCCAAATATCCGTTGCGTTTGGTGTATTGTCCTTTGAATAACACCGAGCAAGAGCCTATAAAAATGGGAGTGTCAGTATCCAAAAAGTATTTTAAAAAAGCTGTTGATCGCAATTATTTTAAAAGAGTATTACGTGAAACGTATCGATTGAATAAACATTTGCTTTTAGATGCTTTGGAAGAACCTTATGGTTTTATGTTTTTTTATCAAACCAAAGAGCGATTGACGTATGAAGAAATTAATACCAAAACCATTCAATTGTTTGAAAAATTTGTAGCACAGCTTGCACAGAAGAAAGTTACCCAAAGTACTGATTCACCTTGTACTGATATCTCTCAAAAATAACAGGTCGAGTATTTATTCCCCTTTTATTATTAAATTAGAAGTCTATTAATCAATCAACGCTTTACTTATGAACGCTTTTTTTCAAAAAAAATATATCATTCCTGTTTTGGCTTCTGCTTTTTTGTTTGTTGGAGTGAGTTTCAAAAATGATTTTTTTGAAATCGCCAAGCAAATCGAAATTTTCACTACTCTTTTTAAAGAAGTCAACGCTAATTATGTTGACGAGACAAACCCCGGCGATTTGATGGATAAAGCCATTAAAGGAATGCTGGCCAGTTTGGATCCGTATACCAATTATTTTAATGAGGCGGATGTAGTAAAATTCAAAATTAATAATACGGGCGAATATACTGGAATCGGTGCGTTAATCAGTAGGAGAGAAGAACAGTTGATTATCAAAGAACCTTATAAAAATTTCCCTGCTGATAAAGCGGGACTCAAAGCAGGTGATGCCATTATTCAAATTGGTGACGTAATGCTGAAAGATTTTAAAGATGATGCCTCTCAATTGCTTAAAGGTGCCAAAAACACCAAAATCGACATCAAATACATTCGTCAAGGCAAAACGTTGAGTACGCAATTGGTTTTGGATGAAGTAGATCTTAAAGCGGTACCTTTTTTCGGAAAAATTGACGCTAAAACGGGTTATATTGTGTTGACTAGCTTTACCAAAAAAGCTTCTTCGGAAGTAAAAGAAGCTTTGGAACAACTCAAAAGAGAAGGGGCAGATCGTATTGTTTTGGACTTACGCGATAATCCCGGCGGACTGTTGAATGAAGCGGTGAATATTTGCAATTTGTTTGTTCCCAAAAATGAGATTATAGTTACCACCAAATCGAAAGTAGAAAAATATAATAATACCTATAAAACCACTCGCGAACCTGTAGATTTGAACATACCTGTAGTAGTTATTGTCAATGGACGAAGCGCTTCTGCCTCAGAGATTGTAGCAGGTGCGTTGCAGGATTTGGATCGTGCGGTAGTAGTGGGGAGCCGTAGTTTCGGTAAAGGGCTGGTTCAGCGCCCGATTGATCTGACCTACGGTACGCAAATAAAAGTGACTATTTCTCGTTACTACACACCTTCAGGACGTTGCATCCAAGCCTTGGATTATGCTCGAAAAGATAAAAATGGAGCGGCCATACGCACCGAAGAAAAAAATTACACTGCTTTTAAAACGCGTAAAGGAAGAACCGTGTACGATGGAGGAGGCATTCAACCTGATGTTGAGCTTTCAGAAACGCAAGTGAGTGCCATAGCCAATGCCGTAATTAAAAACGATGCTATCTTTGATTATGCTACCACTTATTATTACAAAAATCCCAATCTCGGGACTACCATTCCTACGATAACCGACGCAGATTATGCAGATTTTAAGCAATTTTTGAAAACCAAAAAATTCAATTTGGATACCGAAACCGAGTTGAATTTGAAAAAGACTTTGGCAGCGGCCAAAAAAGAAAAAATTGACGAAGCGATTACTGCAGAATACCAACAATTGTTAAACGCCATCCAAAAAAGTGAATGGACCGCTTTGGACAAAAATCAAAAAGAAATCAAAAATTTATTGCTGGATGAGATTATCAAGCGCTACCAATACCAAGAAGGATTGTATCAATACTACATTAAAAATAATTCTGAAATCAAAAAGGCAGTAAGTGTGTTGAGTACTTCGGCGGAGTACAATAGTATCTTGAAGATGTAAAAGAAATACCCAATAGAAATCAGCATCTATTCTTAAACATATTAGGCATATAAGCATTCAAGTCAATGTCTGAAATTTTTGAACCATATAAGAAATTTAAGGTCATATAAGTTAGTTTTAATGGATATTAAATTCTTCTCTTAATGTTTTACAAAACATAACTCTAGTTTAAAAACAGTACTAGTGTCAGTTCGAGCGCAGTCGAGAACCATTGCCGCATCTCGACTGCGCTTGAGGTGACAAAAAATAGCAATCGTTTAAAGCCGGTAATGTGGTCAATATATATAGGATTACCCTCTTTTCATCTCAATATGTGGAATATCATCTTCTAAATACATATCGCTAATGGCCACAAAGCCATGGCTTTCATAGAATTTTTTCAAGTACAATTGTGCGCCAATCGTAATGACAGTTTCTTTAAAATGAGATGCAATGCCTGCAATAGCGTTTTGCATGAGCTCTTGTCCCCATTTTTTATCTCTATAATTGGAATCCACCACTACACGTCCGATGGAAGCTTCTGGAAAACTTATGCCTGGTGATAATAAACGGGCGTGGGCTACAATTTTGTCCTCGTAGGTTCCAAAAAGATGGAGTGCCTTTTTGTCTTTTCCGTCTAAATCCAAATAGACGCAGTTTTGCTCCAATACAAAAATTTCACTTCGTAGTCTCAAGATATCATACAATTCGTCTACGGTCAAATCATGAAATGCTTTAATTTGCCAGTGTAACCCCATTTTTTATTTTTTTCTTTTAATAATTTTTACCGATTTGATAATAGATTCCAGCTCAAACATAACATCGCGTTTATCATCTGCTGGCGAATAACAAAAGCCTTCAATCACCATCAATCTCCTATATTCTTTGTCAAAAATAACATAATTGATAAATGGTCCCGACATGAAATCATTTTTTAACTCCCAGGTTCCTTTTGATTCATAGGTGGTGCAGTTGTCTAATTGTATGGTAGATAAATAAGGTGCATACCCTTTTTCGGTAATCATGGGCATTTGAATGTCCTTACCTTTAATATATAAGTTGCCAATTGAATCCCGCATTTTTATAATAGATCCAATGGGGTCTTTGCTAGAAATGGTTTCCAACGGTACATGATAGAGTAATAAACTCATGCTTCCACTAGTGATTTCTTTTTTCAACCAAATTAATCGAGGTTTTTGCAATGCGTAGGTAAAGGTTTCGGGAACCTCTATTTCGATTTGAAATTTATTTTTGAATATTTTGGGGTTTAATAGCGCCTCTCGATTGTTTTTTTGAACGACTTCAATTTCGCCTTTCTTTAGCGTTTGAATCATTTCGGGAGCGTGTTTTTCTAGAAGATATAAAAGTGTATCCGTGGTAGAGCCCGACAAATGAAAGACGGTTTGGGGAGTAGCGTATTTGTTTTTTTTGATTTCGAAAAAGGTGTTTTTTCCTTTTTTGATGACGATAATAGAACGGCTATCGGTAATAAATCCTTCTACTAATTTATCTGCGTATTGATTCAGGGTAAAAAGTGGTTCTTCTTGCGGAAGCCCTATAACTGGAGCTGCAAATTTATTGCGCAAGGTGTCACCCACTTCACCATTCCATAGCGCATCATTCATGATCACCGAGATTGTATTGATGTCTCCAGAGGATTCGCGCAATACGTTGTCTTGTTTTTTGGAACAAGAAATTATAAATGTGAAAAAGAGGAGGTATAAAAAATGGGCTTTATTCATAATTTTAAAATTAAAAATAAAACCCAAAAGTAACCTAATTTATTGTATTATCCGTTTATTTTCAACTTCATTCCGGGCTTTAAATCGCTTGCATTAATTCCATTCCATTTTTCTAAGTCGGAAATAGTAACTCCTGGATATTTTTTTGAGATGCTATACAATGAGTCACCTTTTTTAACATAATAGTCGTTAGTAATTCCTTTAGGTTTTGAAGGATAAATTTCTCTCTTTTTAAAGGAATCAGCCGTGGCGTTATTGGTTACAATAGCAATTTCATTTTTAGCTACAATTAGTGTCTTACCTGCTGTGATTTTATTTTTAACAATTGAATTCCATGAAATTAAATCAGTAGTAGGTGTCCCGAATTTCTTTGCAATGGTGCCCAAGTTATCACCTTCTTGCACCACATACGTAATGTCTTTTAATTCAGGTTTTACGCCTACTTGTGCCACTACAGCATTGGAGTTGGTTATGTTAATCCTTGCGCCAGGGGTAAAGCTAGTAGCTGTAATTGGATTCCATTTTTTTAAATCCTCAGCAGAAATATTGTATTTAGTAGCAATAGTATTGAGATTATCACCTTTTTGAACAATATGTTGCGTTGGGTTTTCTGCGACCAACAGCGAGTCTATTGACTTATCATCTTTAGTAGTTTTGTTTTCCGCTAGGGATTGCTGGGTTGTAAAAACGGGAGTGTTGAGGGCTGGACGTGTCGATTTTATTTTTAAAATTTTACCCATTGCCACGGTATTCCCTTTGATATTATTCCACTTTTTCAAATTGGCAACCGATACTTTGTAATCGGCGGCGACTGTATTTAAATTATCCCCTTTTTTAATTTTATACCATTCGTTGATAGTGGTAGTGGCTTCTTTAGTAGTGGTATTTGCGGCAATAGCGCTAGGAGTGTTCCATTGTACTGGATTTTTCCTTTTTTCATTGTCATATGCTGTGTAGGCGTATATCTTTTCTTCATTCGAAGTAAAAAGGCCAATTTTGCTATGAGGTAGTCTTAAATAATGCGCTTGATTGTCGTAAACTGGAATGACATTCATTTTATAAGACGGATTAAGTACTTGTAATTCGCTTATGGAAACGTCTATTAAATCTGCAATTTGTTTAAAAGTGATTTCTTTTTGAATACGAATCGTATCCGTTTCAAAGTGCTTTAATTTGGCACGTTGTGGAACTATCCCATGCTCTTTATGGTATTCGTATAAGTACATGGTCGCCAAAAAGGCAGGAACATAGCCTTGTGTTTCTTTTGGAAGATGGGTTTTAATTTTCCAAAAATTGTGATAACCGCCAGAGCGTCTTATGGCTTTGGTTACATTTCCAGGTCCTGAATTATAGGAGGCTAGTACCAAATCCCAATCCTGAAATAGAGGATACATGTTGGCCATGTATTGGGCTGCTGCTTCAGATGATTTTAACGGATCCGATCGTTCATCGATATAGGAGTCAATTTTTAAATTGTATTGTTTGCCCGTATGATACATGAACTGCCACAGTCCAGTCGCGCCAACTCTCGACACGGCTTTTGGATTTAAGGCCGATTCTACAACGGCAAGATACTTTATTTCTAATGGAATGTTTTTATTGGCTAATGCTTCTTCAAAAATGGGAAAATAGTATTCGGAGGTGGCCATTAATTTGCCAAAAGCATGCCGTCTGTTTTTTAAGAATGATTTTATTAAGTTTTCAAGACCTTGATTGTATTCGATATGAAAGGGTGATTTGGCATCCAAGGCGGCTAACCGTTCTTTAAGTAAAGCCGTTGGTAATTCTTGATCGATGGTTACATCGGTATTTAGAGTCTGAATATCGGTCGCTAAGTCATTGTAAATGTCGCTGGTTGCTAACTCTTTCATCCAAAGGCTATCCATTACTTCTGTTTTGGAATGGCTCACAAAAGTTTGTTTGATAGAATCGAGATAACTCACTGGTTTTTCAATCATTGGTGCTGTTTTTACTTCTTCAACTTGCTGCGAAAATACAGTTAGTGAAAAAAGAAAAAAGAAGCCTAATGTGGTATTTTTAAAACTCATAGATTTTATATTCAAAGTGCTTTTTTCCAAATGCTTAACATACGACAATTGCAAAAATACTTGGTAAGAACTAAAAAAAACCATAAATATTGTTAAATATACAACATTTATGGTTTTTAAGGTGCTTTTATTTTAAAAAACAGAGTTAAAGTAAGATTTTTCAATAGCACATTTAGCTTCTGATTTGCTGCTGTGCAGTATAATCTTATTCTAAAATAGCGGCGATACCCGGTAAAGTTCTTCCTTCTAGCATTTCAAGCATGGCGCCACCTCCTGTAGAAACGTAGCTCATTTTTTCTTCGAAACCAAATTGTTTCACTGCTGCAACTGAATCTCCACCACCTACTAAAGAAAAAGCGCCATTAGCAGTAGCTTCTGCGATATAATCTCCTAATGCAATAGTTCCTGCTGCAAAAGTTGGCATTTCGAAAACTCCTAGTGGTCCATTCCAAAGAATCGTTTTTGAGGCTAAAATAACTTCTTTGAAGTTGGCTAATGATTTTGGACCTGCATCCAAACCTTGCCATCCTTCAGGAATTGCTTTTACATCCACGATTTGAGTGTTGGCTGTATTTGAAAAATCATCTGCAGCAACCACGTCAACAGGAATGTGGATTTGCACTCCTTTTTCTTTCGCTAAACGCAAAATTTCAAGTGCTAGTTCTTGTTTGTCATCTTCACAAATTGAATTTCCAACAGAACCACCTAAGGCTTTTACAAAAGTAAAGGTCATACCTCCACCAATGATCATGTGGTCCACTTTATCCAAAATATTTTCAATAACTGTAATTTTAGAAGATACTTTAGAACCACCTAAAACAGCAGTAACTGGTTTTTCGCTATTTTTCAATACTTTGTTTAAGCTTTCAATTTCTTTAGCCAATAACGTTCCAAAACATTTACTAGTTGCAAAAAATTGTGCAATGATGGTCGTAGAGGCATGTGCTCTATGAGCTGTTCCAAAAGCATCGTTTACATAGATATCTCCTAATGCGGCTAATTGTCTAGCAAAGTCAACATCACCAGCTTCTTCTTCTTTGTAAAAACGTAAGTTTTCTAACAATAGTACTTGTCCTGGTTGTAGGTTGGCTGCCGCTGTTGTTGCTGGTTCACCAATACAATCTGAAGCAAATTGAACAGGTACTCCAAAAACTTCAGAAACTTTTGCTACAATATGACGTAACGAATATTTGTCTTCCGCTCCTTTTGGTCTTCCTAAGTGTGACATTAATATTACGCTTCCACCATCGGCTAAAATTTTGTCAATTGTAGGTTTGGCAGCTTCGATACGGTTAGCGTCTGTTACATTGAAATTTTCATCCAATGGCACATTAAAATCTACACGGATAATCGCTTTTTTATCTTTGAAATTGAAATCGTTTAATGTTCTCATTATATAAAGTATTTAATTGTAAATTATAATCTTATCTCACAAAGATAAACTATTTTGTCTTTCGGCTTTCTAGCTTAATCTATTAAAATATACTTAATTAATAACGAAAACGATGTAATTTTTTAATAAAATCAAATTTTTGACTTAAAAAAAATAGTATCGCATTATTTCGTTTTTTTTGAGTTTGAAAGATGATTCAAGTGCCATAAAAAAATCCAAAGCATGAGACGATTCTTTGCTTTGGATTTGATGATTTATTATTGAAAAAAGTGCTGTGATTACGCGATATTCATTTCTGGGATATCGCCTTCTATAATTAAGGAGGCTTCCGTTGCTTTGATTATTTCTTCGATGCTCACTCCTGGCGCTCGTTCTAATAATTTAAAACCTTTAGGTGTGATTTCCATAACGGCCAACTCGGTCACTACTTTTTTTACACAACCTACGCCGGTTAGTGGTAAGGTACATTTTTTGAGAATTTTGCTTTCGCCTGCTTTGTTTACGTGCATCATGGCCACAATAATGTTTTCCGCAGAGGCGACTAAATCCATGGCGCCGCCCATTCCTTTGACCATTTTTCCTGGAATTTTCCAGTTGGCAATATCGCCGTTTTCGGCAACTTCCATAGCTCCCAAAATGGTTAAATCAACATGTTGCCCTCTAATCATTCCGAAACTTGTGGCCGAATCAAAGAAACTAGCGCCTGGTAAGGTGGTAATGGTTTGTTTTCCGGCATTAATTAAATCGGCATCTTCTTCGCCTTCAAACGGGAAAGGTCCCATGCCTAACACCCCGTTTTCGCTTTGAAATTCTACCGAAATATCTTCTCTTACATAATTGGCTACCAAGGTTGGAATCCCGATGCCAAGGTTTACAAAGTAACCGTTTTGTACTTCTTTTGCAATGCGTTTTGCTATATCTTCTTTTGTTAGCATAATTTTGTTTTTTGAAACATAAAAGTCATATAAGTTTAGTATTGCCTACTAAATAGTTTTGAATCAGATAAGGAATTTGGAACATTTAAGTTTTAGCTTCAGACTGAACACTAATCCCGATACTTCGGGACTGACCACTGACCACTATCTTTTCCTAACCGTTCTTTGCTCTATTCGTTTTTCATATTTTTCTCCTTGAAAAATACGTTGAACTAAAATTCCAGGAATGTGAATTTGATTCGGATCCAAAGTGCCTGCTTCGACTAATTCTTCTACTTCGGCAATGGTAATTTTTGCGGCACCACACATGCAAGGATTAAAGTTTCGAGCTGTTCCTTTGAAGATTAAATTACCTGCTGTATCGCCTTTCCAAGCCTTGACAATCGCAAAGTCTGCTTTAAAAGCTTCTTCCATGATGTGCATTTTACCATTGAATTCGCGTACTTCTTTTCCTTCCGCTACTTCAGTTCCATAACCAGCTGGGGTGAAAAAAGCAGGAATTCCGGCTTGAGCTGCTCGGCATCGTTCGGCTAGAGTACCTTGCGGAATTAAATCAACTTCTAATTCTCCAGAAAGCATTTGGCGTTCAAATTCAGCATTTTCGCCTACATACGAAGAAATCATTTTTTTGATTTGTTTGTTTTGCAAGAGTAAGCCAAGGCCAAAATCGTCTACGCCAGCATTATTGGAGATACAAGTTAGTTGCTTGGTCTTTTTTTGGACTAAAGCAGCAATGGCATTTTCGGGTATACCACAAAGGCCAAAGCCGCCTAACATTAAGGTCATTCCGCTCTCAATCCCCGAAAGGGCTTCTTGAACATTTGAAACGGTTTTATTTATCATAAGTAATAGTTTAAAAGGTAGCTACACGCGAAATCGATTTCGTGTTTTGATTTCGAATTAGCTTAAAATGAGTAAAAGGAAAGTAATGTTAATTTTAAATGAAAACAACGATAGTCCACTTGATGAACTGTCGTTGTTTATTATGGATTACAGTTCAAATTCTTCTGTACTTTGTTCTACAGCGGTCGTGTCCACTACCACTTTTTTTCTTGGGGTATAACAATCTACTTTGATAGATAAGTTAGCCGGTCTTTCGAAAGGATCTTTAGATACTTGAAGGGTTGCATCTTCGTAACATTTTTTCATAAAATAACCCCATACTGGCAATGCGGTTGCAGCACCTTGTCCGTAGGTTAAGGTTTTGAAACGTGCCGAACGATCTTCGCAACCTACCCATACACCTGTAACTAAGTTGGGTACCATTCCCATAAACCACCCGTCAGATTGGTTTTGAGAAGTTCCTGTTTTACCTGCAATTGGGTTTTTGAACATGTATGGATAACCTGTCCAACGATGATCGCCTGAACCACCACCTTCGGTTCTTAATCGAGCACCTGATCCGCTTTCGGTTACACCTTCTAGTAATTTAATTACGGCAAAGGCAATATCTTTATTCAACACATCATGCGATTCTGGAATAGGTTCGTAAATCACTACGCCACTTTTGTCTTCTATTTTTGTTAAAAATTGCGGTTTCACATAAACCCCTTGATTAGCAAAAGTGCTGTAGGCAGCCACCATATCTTCTACAGTAATTTCTACGGCGCCTAAGGCAATGGAAGGTTGGTTAATGATTTCAGATTTTACGCCTAATTTATGGGTCAATTCAACTACTGCTTCTGGACCTGTTTTA
Organism: Flavobacterium succinicans LMG 10402; assembly: GCF_000611675.1. GTDB lineage: Bacteria > Bacteroidota > Bacteroidia > Flavobacteriales > Flavobacteriaceae > Flavobacterium > Flavobacterium succinicans. Next base: position 215,662 of record NZ_JATV01000004.1, read on the forward strand.
TCAATTAATTTTGCCGAAATGGTATTGATAGAGTAGGCCAAACCTTGTTTTAAAGTGACCATTCCACGGTATTTGTTGTCAGAGTTTCTTGGCTCCCAATCTTCAGTAACGTGGTGACGTCCTTTGTGAATCATAAAAGGAGAGTCGATGATAGAGTCGCAAGGCGACATGTTCAATTGTTCGATGGCCGTAGCATAAACAAACGGTTTAAAAGTAGAGCCTACTTGTCTCGCTCCTTGTCCTACGTGATCGTATTGAAAGTATTTATAATTGATGCCGCCCACCCAAGCTTTGATACTTCCAGTTTGTGGCTCCATAGCCATTAAACCAGATTGTAAAAAGTGTTTGTAATAACGAATAGAATCCATAGGTGTCATTACGGTATCAATTTCTCCTTTCCAAGAGAACACTTTCATTTTGGTTTTTACATTAAAAGAAGCGATTATTTCATCCTCAGATTTTTCCATGCCTTTCATGATGCTCCATCGGCTAGAGGATTTCATGGCTTGTTTTAAAATGCGTTGTGTTTCGGCTTCAGTAATATTAATAAATGGAGCGTTTTTGTTTCCTTTTTGTTGTAAAAAGAATTCCTCTTGCATATTGGCCATGTGTGCATTTACGGCTTCTTCTGCATAAGTTTGCATTCTTGAGTCGATGGTAGTATAAATTTTCAAACCATCTTTGTAGATATCATAATCTGTACCATCTGGTTTTTTGTTTTCTTCTACCCATTTTTTCATATAATCTCTAAGGTATTCTCTAAAATAAGTAGCAATACCGTCTTTATGAGTTTCTAGTTTGAAATTGAGTTTTATCGGTAAACTTTGTAATTGCAATTTTTGTTGTTCAGTAATAATTTTGGCTTTTTCCATTTGGTGCAAAACCACATTACGACGATTTTTTACGCCTTGTGCATTACGAATAGGATTATACAATCCTGAATTTTTGAACATACCTACCAAAATAGCCGATTCTTCAATGCTTAAATCTTTAGGCGCTTTTGAAAAATAAGTTTTCGCTGCCGAGCTTACTCCAACCGAGTTGTTTCCAAAATCATAGACATTACAATACATGGCAATGATTTCGTTTTTGGTATATTGGCGCTCCAAACGAATGGCAATAATCCATTCTTTCATTTTTTGTACGATTCGGAAAGGCAAGAATTTCGATCCTTCTCCGTGGAATAATTGTTTGGCTAATTGTTGGGATAAAGTACTGGCACCACCACTGGTTCCTAGACTCAAAATAGCTCTTAAAGTACCTCTGCCATCAATTCCGGAATGTTCGTAAAAACGTGCATCTTCAGTAGCTACCAAGGCTTGTACTAGATTTTGAGGCAAATCAGAATACTTTAATTGCGAACGATTCTTTTGGAAATATTTACCCAAAACTACTCCGTCAGATGAGATGATTTCCGTAGCTAAATTAGAGTCTGGATTTTCTAAATCTTCGAAAGAAGGCATAGATCCAAAAAGTCCCCATGAAGCAAAAAGGAAAAACAGGGCAATTATCCCCAAACCATAAAAGTAGATTTTCCAAAATTTCTTTTTATAGTAATTGATGTCTTTATCAATTCCTTTAGTCGATGTGTTGTTTTTTTTGACAGCCATAATGTTATTCTGTTTTTTCAATTCTAAAGCCCACATTGGTAATTCCATCCAAAACAGGAACCCCAGGGACTTTACCGTTTTCTCTTACTGCTTGTTTAATGTAAACTTTGAATTGTCCGTTAAACTTAATTTTTTCTTTATAAAAGAGCTTGCTTTCCTTTAAATCTGAGAAACCATCGCCTAGCAAGGTACCATCTGGATTGGCCATTTGGTATTCTAAAGTATCTACTTTGGTAAAGCCATTTTTCTTTTCGATGGCCACAATCAAGAAGATGTTATTGAATTTGTAATCGTCATTGGCTCTCAAATTCACAAACAAATTGTATTGTTGCGTGGAGTCCAATACAGGCAAATCGAAGGAAACAATACTGTCTTTGTTCCAGCCTTCGCCGACTGATTGGTATTCATCAAAAACTCTTTTCTTGTCACAGGCCAAAAAAAGCATAACAATTGAAAATAAAAGGCAACTATTTCTTATCCCCATTTTTTGTAATGATTATAGGTTTTCTTGGTTCATTAGGTTGATTTGTATTTGGCTTTTTCTCAGAATTATTTCCTCTGTTTCTGTTGTTTTGGGGGCGTTTTTTGTTGCCCGTTGACCCAGTTGGTTTATTGGTATTGCCTGCTGGAACTGGATTTTTTGCTGGAGCTTTTGGCGCATTCACCGAAGTGTTAGGGGTTATGGCAGCTCCTGCTTTACGTTTTTTAGCGGGACGTTTTTTGGCTTTGGGTTGGTCAAAACGAGTCAAACTTTCTTGGCCCATAGCGTTGTTAAAGTTTTTCTCTGGTTCGGCTACCACTTCTAAGGCATAGTCTTCTAACGATGAAACTTTGTTTTTTAGTTTGTTTTCGGCAATGATTTCTTGAACCTGTTCAATTTTTAGCACATGCCAATTGGCGAAATTATTCGTGTAAGCAAACCACATTAAGCCTTTGAAAATATCTTGTTTTTGACAGATAGCATCTCCTTTTTCGGTCACTAATTTGGTGTCGAAATTTGGAAAATGTTTCAAAGCATCCATGTAGGTGTCTAGTTCATAATTCAAACAACATTTCAATTTTCCACATTGTCCTGCTAGTTTTTGTGGATTCAAAGACAATTGTTGGTAACGAGCAGCTGAAGTGTTTACACTTCTAAAATCGGTCAACCAAGTCGAGCAACATAGCTCTCTTCCGCAAGAACCTATTCCTCCTAAACGAGCAGCTTCTTGACGGAAACCTACTTGTTTCATCTCGACTCTGGTGCTAAATTCTTTGGCAAAATCCTTTATTAATAAACGGAAATCGACACGATCGTTGGCGGTGTAGTAAAAAGTAGCTTTGGAACCATCACCTTGAAATTCGATATCCGAAATTTTCATTTCTAATTTGTGCTGAATAGCTAATTCACGTGCACGAACTTTCATAGGTTCTTCTTTATCTCTAGCAGCAGACCAAATATCGATGTCTTTTTGAGAGGCTTTTCTATAGATTTTTGGAATTTCTCCACTGTTATGGTTGACTCCTTTTTTCTTCATTTGAATTTTTACCAACTCACCAGTTAGCGTCACAATTCCGATATCGTGACCAGGTGAAGCTACCGTTGCCACGATGTCTCCCATACTTAAGGTTAGTTTTTCGGTATTGCGGTAAAATTCTTTTCTTCCGTTTTTGAAACGTACTTCGACACAGTCAAAAGGCGCTTCGCCATTGGGTAAACTCATGTTCGAAAGCCAATCAAAAACGGTTAATTTGTTGCAGCTATCGGTGCCGCAAGTCCCATTATTTTTACACCCCTTTGGTGCGCCACCATCGGAAGTTGAACAACTTGTACAAGCCATAATTATATTGTGATGTTGCCAAAAAAGCAACTTGAGTTCATACTGAAATTTAATCCGTAAAGATAGTATATTTTAATTGTATGTTACAACCGTAAAAATGAAGGATACTTCTTAAAATTGTACTAAAATAATTGGGGTTAATTAGTACTCTTTTTTTTGAATGGGATCAACTAATTTAAATTGTATCACTTGGCTAATAAAAAATCTTCGTAGTTGTCGGGGTTTATTATTGTTGTCGTTACATTGTTGTAATTGTCTAAAAACGTAGTAGGAATTTTATATTTCGCAGCCCTATTCCATTTGATTTCACAAGCTAAAATTTGGTCATTTCTTTTTTCGACATAATCAATTTCTTGTTGTTGCGTGGTTCTCCAAAAATGACAATCTGCCTCTTCTTGTTGGATGTTTAAATGTTTTATTCGCTCACTTATGATATAGTTCTCCCACAAGTTTCCTATGTCGTTTCTTTGGTTTATGGCATTGAAATTCCCCGTAACTGCATTGATAATTCCATTGTCATAGAAATATATTTTCTTCCCTTTTTTAATTTCATTTCGAACATTGTTTGAAAATGCGGGTAGTTTGAATATCACAAAAGCTTTTTCTAATAAATCAATATATTTTTCAACGGTTTTATTATCTATTTGTATGAGCTTGCTCAATTCATTGTAATTTACTTCGCTGCCTACTTGTAGTGCTAATGCTTTTACTATTTTCTGCAGTACGACAGGTTTTGCTATTTGCTCCAATAGAAACAAATCTTTGTATAAATAACTATTAGCGATGAGTTTGATGTGTTCTTTAGCATCAACGGGATTGTTGATAATCTCGGGGTAATTACCGTAAATAAGACGTTGTTCTATATTTCTCTTTTCTTCTAAGAGCCCATTGTGGGTAACCATTTCCGAGAAGGCAATAGGGAATAAATACATTTCATATTTTCTGCCTGTTAGGGGTTCGTTGAGTTTGTTAGCTAATTCAAAACTGGAGGATCCGGTTGCAATGACTTGTACGGTTTTGATTTGATCGACGATGATTTTGAGCACAATGCCAATGTTTGTTACTCGTTGCGCTTCGTCAATCACTAAAATTTCGTTGTCGCCAATTATATTTTTGAGTTTGGTTACATTAGGATTTTCGAATAAAGTAAGTACATCCGATTCGTCTCCGTTTAAGAAAAGTGTTTTTTTGTTTAGATCTGCAATTAGATGTTGAACAAAAGTGGTCTTGCCTACTTGTCTTGGACCAAATATAAGTAAGGCTTTGCCTTTGAATAAACGGGCTTTGGCATATATGGCTTGTTCTCTTGTTACCATAAAGTATTGATTTTAAGAAGTCAAAGGTAGTTGTTTTAGTTTCTATTCCAAAATTATTATCTTTTTTTTGGATTCAATTCCAAAATTATTATGTTTTTTTTGGATTCAATTCCAAAATAATTATGTTTTTGTACCATTTAAGGTATTTAAGGACATATAAGTTTGGGGTAAAATAAAAACCATCACAAAAAGGATTGTGATGGTTTGTGTTATTTGATTTATGATTGACTACAAAGAATCGAATTGTGGTTCTTTAGCCCGATTGCTTTGCTAGTTCACTATCGCTCGGGTGTAAAAAAAAGATTGCAACGGATAGCGGGACCATTGTTCCTTAAAAAAACCTATTTTTTCTGCTCCTAAAAATCAGCTAGAAGCTAGGTTTCTTTGACAGAAATGATTTTTACGGGACAAGCCTTTGCGGCGAGTTCGCAACTTTCTACGATGGTGTGGTCGGGTGATTTTAGGGTGTAAAAACCTTTGGCATTGACACTTTTAATGAGTACCGATTTACCGTCTTTTTTGGACATTTGAAACTGTACGGGTGCCATTTCTACGCAGTAATTGCATCCGATGCATTTGTCTCTTTGCAGGGTGATGATGACCATTAGGCTTCTACTATTTTATATAATTTGTCGGACATACGGATTCTAAACGGCAGTTTGAGGGTGCAATCGTCTCCTTTGGTAGCGCGCTCAGCCGAAGTATCGTTGACAAACATTTCTTCGATAATCATTTCTTGTGCACCCGTGCTTGGACCTGTTACCAAAATTTTATCGCCCACTTTGATGTCGTAGGCTTCGATTTTGAATTGGCCAATTTCAGCTTTGGGGAAGAAATGGGTGCCTTTGCCAACATACACTTTCTTCTGCGTAGCCACAGAACCGGAAACATCGCTCCATTCGCCTAGCTCTTGTCCTAAATAATATCCCGACCAGAATCCGCGGTTGTACACGGTGTTCAAAGCTTCCATCCACGTTGCAACTTTTTCTTTGGAGAAAGTGCCGTCATAGTAGGCATCAATAGCTTCGCGGTAGGTTTTGATTACGGTGGCTACGTATTCTGGAGCACGACCACGACCTTCGATTTTGAGGACTTGAATGCCCGAATCGATGACTTGGTCTAGGAAATCTAGGGTGCATAAATCTTTGGGCGACATCATATATTCGTTGTCCAATTCGATTTCGAAACCGGTTTCTTGGTCGATTACGGTATATTTTTTACGGCAGTTTTGTTTGCAAGCGCCGCGGTTGGCAGAAGAGTTGTTGGAATGTAAACTCAAATAGCATTTACCCGAAACGGCCATACACAATGCGCCGTGACCAAAGATTTCAATCTCAACCAGATTCCCGTTAGGGCCTTTGATTTGTTCTTTTTCGATTTGTTCGGTGATTTTTTTTACTTGACGCAAACTCAATTCGCGACTCAACACCATAGTATCGGCAAAAAGGCTGTAGAATTTAATAGTTTCGATATTGGTCACATTCAATTGCGTAGAAATATGAACTTCCATCCCCACGCTTCGAGCCATTGCAATTACAGCTTGATCGGAAGCAATCACCGCAGTGATGTTGGCTTCTTTGGCTTTATTGATTAAGGTTTTGACCACAGATAAGTCGTGGTCATAAATGATGGTGTTTAAGGTCAAATAACTGCGAACGTTTTTGGCTTCACAGCGTTTGGCGATTTCGGCTAAATCATCCATAGTGAAGTTTACCGAGGCGCGGGCTCGCATATTGAGTTGTTCTACTCCAAAATAAACGGAATCACATCCGTTATCTAAAGCGGCTTGCAAGGATTCGAAATTCCCAGCAGGCGCCATTAATTCTATTTTGTTGTTTGTTGTCATTGTGTGAATTGTTTTGACACAGATTTTCACATATTAATCTGTGTGAATTTGTGAAATCTGTGTCTAATTTATTTTATGAACCTTTGTCAAAGTTTAGAACTTTGACAAATGTGATGGGTAAAAGTTTCGAAAAACTATTTTAAAATCTTATACAATTTATCAGATAAACGCACTCTAAAGGGCACTTCAAAAGTTACTTTGTCGCCAGGTTGTGCGACCGTTTTTTCGGTGCCGTTGACCAACATTTTTTCGAGCACAAGTTGTTCGTTTCCTGTAGTTGGACCCGAAATTATAATGGTATCGCCTAATTGTAGTTCATTATTTTCAATCACGAAAAGAGCAACTTGGGCTTTTACAAAATAATGTTCGGCTTTACCTAAAAGTGCTTTTTTGATTTTTATTCTTTGACGAATCTTGACTGGAGTCGTGGCGACTGCCAATGGTGTATCCGAAAGCTCGCCAGAATGCTTGAAGGGTAATTTATCCGATTTTCCTTTTCGGAAGACTTTGTTGCCTACTTGTTTTCCTTTCCTCAGTTTTCCTTGCTCAACTAATGGCAAGTTGATGATGTCTAAACATTCGTTGGAACAACAATTTTGCATGGCTTCTTTGCATTCGTCACATTGAATGAACAACAAATGACAGCCTACATTTTCGCAATTGGTATGATTGTCGCAAGGTTTTCCACATTGGTGGCATTGCGAAACGATGTCGTCTGTGATGCGCTCACCCAAACGATGGTCAAAAACAAAATTCTTTCCGATAAACTTACTCTTCAGATTTTCTTCTTTGATTTGCTTGGCGTAATTGATGATGCCTCCTTCTAACTGGAAGACATTTTTAAAACCTTGGTGTTTGAAGTAAGCCGAAGCTTTTTCGCAGCGAATTCCTCCAGTGCAATACATCACTAGATTTTTATCTTCTTTAAAATCTTGTAATTGTTCGTTGATGATAGGCAATGATTCCCGAAACGTTTCCACATCAGGAGTAATAGCGCCTTTAAAATGTCCAATTTCACTTTCGTAATGGTTTCTAAAATCAACTACAATCGTGTTGGGATCTTCTAATATTTCGTTGAATTCCTTGGCTTTGAGGTGTACTCCAATATTGGTTACATCAAATGTTTCGTCATTTAATCCGTCGGCCACAATTTTGTCGCGCACTTTTACAGTGAGTTTCAAAAACGAATGATCATCGTGCTCTACAGCTACATTCAAACGAATGTTGCGCATAAATTCATAAGCTTCTAGCGTTTCACGAAAAGCTTCTAAATTTTCGGCAGGTACAGACATTTGGGCGTTGATTCCTTCTTTGGCTACATAGGTTCTACCTAGTGCATCGAGTTTATTCCATTCGATAAATAAATCGTCGCGAAATTTTTTGGGATCTTCAATTTTGGCATACGCATAGAAAGACAACGTGAGGCGTTGTTTTCCGGCTTGGTCAATAAGCTCGGCTCTTTCTTCTGCGCTTAAGGTGTTATACAGTTGCATGCTATAAACGTTTAAGTGAGAATATTTTAGTGAACTCTAATTGGAAGAATTCGGGCGCAAAAGTAGTGTTTTTTTTTCAGTAAACCATATGTTGTGTGTGATGAACTTGATTTGATAGCGAGAAATTGCTATAAAAAAGAGGTCAGTATTATGCTGCTTCCGCGTTTTTTTTTAGATTTTAATTTCTTGAAGCCTTTGTTGTCTCAAAAATTATACAATAAAAAACAAATCAAATTCTCACAAAAAATAGCTAAAAAAGAAGGTAAGCTATAAAATGGTTCTCTTTAAGGGTAATAAAAAACTACTTGGACTGGAAATGGATGAAATTGAATGTTGTAGGATAAGATTTCATAAAAAATTAAGTTTATTCTATGACTTGGTGTCATTTCTTTTTTTGTATTCTTCTTAAATAAAGCGTAACAATTGCCTAATTTTTTTAAAATTAACCTTTTGTGTTCTTTAAGTATAGTTTTTTTGGTTAATTTTGAGAGAATTGTAATTCACTAGCAACTTAAAAAATAATACTATGGACTTCGTAAAGGATTATAAAAAGAGTATCGTACTGTTTTTTTCATTTGTTTTTCTTGTTTCTTGTAATAAAAAAGAAAATCAAGCACCACCACCAATTCCAGCTCCTTTTATTACTGTTGTCGCCAAAGATGTTCCGATTTATAAAGAATTTGCCGCTCAAACGTTTGGAGATTTGGATATTGTTTTGACAGCGAGAATCGATGGGATTTTAACGGGTATTCATTTTACCGAAGGACAAAGAGTAAAAAAAGGACAATTGCTTTACACCATAGACCCTTTGGAGTATGAAACTAAAGTGGAACAAATGAAAGGACAAGTAGCTACTTCTCAAAGTAATTTTGTGAATGCAGAAGAGGAATTAAAACGAATAAAACCGTTAGTTGATATGAATGCGGTGAGCAAGCGAGAATATGATGCGGCTGTGGCCAAAGCAAAAGCTGCTCGATCAAATTTAGAAAGTACCCAAGCAGCATTGCGAAACCAAGAATTAGAGAGAAGTTATTGCAATATTCTATCTCCTATTGATGGAATTATTGGTATTAGTAATGCTCGAGTAGGAGATTACATCTCTAGAATGGGAAGTTCTTCTAAATTGAACACTGTTTCTAGATTGGATAAAGTTAGAGTACGATTTACCATTAGTGAGGCTGAATTTTTAGAGTATCGTAAAAAGAATAGTTTAAGTAGCGATAACAAGGCAAATGATATTGAGCTTTTGCTTTCAGACGGAAGTGTTCATCCTTACAAAGGGGTCCTGAATTTTTCGGATGCCAAAATTGATCCTACTACAGGAACCATGACTATTGAAACCACATTCCCTAATCCGGAGAATAATTTGCGTTCTGGACAGTTTTCAAAAGTAAGAGCTTTGATAGAAAACCAACGCAATGCTATCGCAATTCCTCAAAAAGCGGTGACCGAATTACAAGGAATTTACCAAGTATTAGTCATTGATAAGGAAAATAAAATTCAGGTTCGTATTGTTGAAGTAGGGACCAAAGTGGGAGAAGATTGGGTAATCACCAAAGGTATCAATGCAGGAGATAAAGTGGCTATTACAGGAAGTATGTTTATTCAACCTGGCTCCGTAGTAACTCCTGTTCCTTATGTAACCGAAGATAAAAAAGCGAAATAGTTATGGATAATTTTTTTGTAAGAAGACCTATTGTAGCCATAGTTTTATCCATATTTATGGTAATCATAGGAGGTTTATCTATACTAAACACTCCCATTGCTCAATATCCCGAAATTGCTCCGCCGGTAGTTCAAATTCAAACCAGTTACCGTGGTGCTAATGCATTGAATGTGGAGCAGGCTGTTGCTACTCCCATTGAACAGAAAGTGAATGGTGTAGAGAACATGTTGTACATGCAATCGACCAACACTGGCGATGGAAGTATGTCGCTTTCGGTAACTTTTGATATGGGAACCGATTTGGATAATGCCACGATGTTAACGCAAAACCGTGTAGCATCGGCCACTTCAACCTTGCCAGTAGATGTGAAAAACACAGGGGTAACTACCAAAAAATCCCTGTCGATGCCGTTGCTTTTATTCTCACTTTCTTCACCCAATAATACGTATAGTTCCGACTTTTTAACGAATTATGCCAACATCAATATTGTAGATGCTTTATCTAGAATAAAAGGTGTAGGTGAAGTAGTTATTTTTGGAGGAAGTAACTATGCGATGCGTATTTGGGTAAAGCCTGATATTTTGGCTAAATACAAGTTGACCATCCCAGATATTATGAGTGCGATTAAGGATCAAAACTCGATTGCTCCAGGAGGAAAATTTGGCGCGCCACCTGCAGAGGATGGGAATGAGTTCACTTATAATGTGACCTTGAAAGACCGTTTGGTTGATATTAAGGATTTTGAAAATATTATCTTAAAATCCAATATTGGTAATCAACAAGTTCGATTGAAAGACGTCGCTACAGTAGCGTTAGGTACTGAAAGTTATGCGTCAAAAGGTGCCTTAAATGGAAAACCTGCAGGGACTATTGGAATCAAGCAAATGCCTGGTTCTAATGCGCTAGAAGTAGCAGCGGCCTGTAAAAAAACGATGGACGAATTGAGTAAAAAATTCCCAGAGGATCTTAAATACGATACCTCATTGGATACTACTTTGGCCATTACAGAGGGAATTAGCGAAATTATGCATACCCTTTTGGAAGCGATATTGCTGGTAATTATCGTGGTGTTTATCTTTTTGCAAAATTGGAGAGCGACTATTATTCCTTTACTTACGGTACCTGTGTCGTTAATTGGAGTATTTATGTTGTTTCCTTTGTTAGGTTTCTCAGTAAACGTATTGTCACTTTTAGGTTTGGTTTTGGCTATTGGAATTGTGGTTGATGATGCTATTGTTGTAGTAGAAGCTGTAATGCATCATATCGAACATGGACTCTCGCCGCGTGAAGCGACCAACAAAGCAATGAAAGAGGTTTCTGGTCCCGTAATAGCTATTGCTGTGGTGTTGACCGCCGTATTTATTCCTGTGGCTATGACTCCTGGAATTACGGGGCGTTTGTACCAACAATTTGCCATTACAATTGCTATTTCAGTAATCTTTTCTGCGATAAGTGCATTGACTTTAAGTCCAGCCTTATGTTCAATATTATTAAAACCTAACCAAGAATCCAAAGGTTGGTTAGGAAAGTTTTTCAAAGTATTTAATCAAAAATTCGAATCATTTACCAATAAGTATACTGGATTTACTGGGTTTTTGATCAAGAAGATGGCTCGTAGCTTTATTTTTATTGGAATAATTATAGGAGCTATCGCTATCTTGGGGACTAAAATACCAGGAGGTTTCGTTCCAGAGGAAGATCAAGGGTATTTATTTGTAAATGTTGAATTGCCAGGGGCTTCTTCTTTGCACAGGACTGAAGCCGTTTGTAAAAAAATAGAAGCTATTTTAGGAACTACAGAAGGTATCGAATATTATACCACCGTATCAGGATACAGTTTGTTAAAAAACTCTATGGCTACTAATAATGGATTCTTTTTTATCTCTCTAAAGGAGTGGAAAAAAAGAGAAAAAGACGTATTCCAAATCATTCAAGAGTTAAATGGGAAATTAGTGTACGCTGTTCCTGAAGCAACGGTTTTTGCTTTTGGACCACCACCTATTAGTGGAATTGGAAATGCGGCAGGTTTTTCTATGATGCTACAAGATAGGGCTGGAAAAACACCGCAATATCTCTTTGATAATGCGCAACGTTTTATGGCTGAAGCTCGAAAACGACCTGAAATCGGTAGTGTAAGAACGACTTTCAATCCTTATGTGCCGCAAATTAGTTTGGATATTGATCGTGAAAAAGTAACCGAGTTGAATTTGTCGCTTTCGGATGTGAATTTGGCTATTGGTGCGAGTTTGGGAGGACAATATGTTAATGAGTTCAACAGGTTCGGTCGTCAATATATAGTATTGATTCAAGCCGCTCCAAGTTTTACCTTAAATCCTGACGATATCAACAAAATCTTTGTTCGTAACAAAGACAATGTGATGATCCCTATTTCTAGTATTGCTACTATCAAAAAAGAAAGTGGTCCTGAGTTTACTACCCGATTCAACTTGTATCGATCTGCTGAAATAGGCGGGACACCTGCTCCTGGATACACCTCTTCTGAAGCAAGGGTAGCGCTAGAAGAAACAGCTGCCAAGATACTTCCTTCTGATATGGGCTACGAATGGTCGGCGATGAGTTATCAAGAAAAACAAGCTGAAGGAAAAGGAGCTACCGTTTTCATTATGGCCATTTTATTCGTTTTCTTAATTCTTGCTGCCCAATATGAAAGCTGGAAATTACCTTTTAGTGTATTGTTAGGAACGCCTTTCGCTGTTTTTGGCGCCTTTTTGGGATTATACCTCTGTAAGTTGTTTAGTCCTGATTATGTGAACAATGTTTTTGCACAGATTGGATTGGTGATGCTTATTGGATTAGCTGCCAAAAATGCTATTCTTATTGTTGAGTTTGCCAAAGCTGAGTATGAAAAAGGAGTGCCATTGGTTGAAGCAGCTTTAACCGCAGCTAAGCTCCGATTTCGTCCAATTTTGATGACCGCTTTTGCTTTTATTTTGGGAGTTGTTCCTTTGTTAACTGCTTCTGGAGCGGGAGCTCAAGCGCGAAAAGTAATGGGAATGACCGTGTTTAGCGGAATGCTAGTCGCTACTATAATGGGTGTATGTTTTATTCCAGTGCTTTTCGTTTTTGTGGAAAGAATTGGAAAAAAGAAACATCAAGAAAATGCGGTTGAATCTACAAAATCTATCAGTCATGAAGAATAAATTTAAATTAGGGCTACTATTAGTACTGCTTGCGTTTTTACCAGTAAGTTGTTTGGTAGGGCCAAAGTACAAAGCGCCAGAGTTACAGGAAGCAAGCAAATATCGATTTTCACAAAATGCGGATACTACAAGAACAGTACTTAATGTAAAATGGTTTGATATTTTTAATGATGATGTACTAAAAGGATTGATCAACAAAGGCATTGAAAATAATTTTGATTTAAGAACCGCAGTTTCTCGTTTAGAGCAAGCCAAAGCTAATTTAGGATTTACTAAAGCCAATGTTTTTCCATCTTTTCAGTATAGTGCTGGAGTTAATACGGCTCAAAATTTCATTCAAAATTCATCATTAATTGGAAGTATGTCCTGGGAAATTGATTTCTGGGGCAAATTACGCCACGAAAATAGAGCGGTTCAAAATGAATTGTTAGCTACTGAAGAAGCACGCAAAACGGTCATGGCTGGAATTGTTAGCGATATTGCCACCGCTTATTTTCAATTAAGAGATCTAGACAATCAGTTAGAAATCACAAAACAAACGCTAAAAACGCGCCAGGATTCTTACGTAATTATTTCAGATCGTTTCAATAGCGGGTATACTTCTGAATTGGACAAAGTGCAAATCGAACAACAGGTGGCTATTGCTGAAGCTGCAATTCCTAACATAAAACGACAAATCACGGTACTAGAAAACACGATCTCAATTCTGCTGGGTCAAATGCCTGGACCTATTGAAAGAGGTAAGCAAAACAAGGACCAATTAATGGTTAGCGACTTACCAACAGCAATTCCGTCTTCGTTGTTGCAAAATCGTCCCGATGTAAAAAGAGCAGAATTGCAATATGTGGCAGCTCACGAACGCATTGGAGTGGCGCAAGCCATGCGCTTTCCTTCTTTTAACATTGCTGCTATTGCTGGATTTGCAACTCCAAAAATTGGTGATTTGTTTGATAGTGGTGCGTATAGAGATAATGCTTCAGTCGGAATAACTGGACCATTATTTCAATTTGGTAAAAATAGAAGACGTGTAGAAATTAATAGACAATTGGCGGAACAATCCAAATTGAATTATGAAAAGACCTATTTGGTAGCGATTGCTGAAGTGGAAAACGCTATTCAAAACGCCACCACTTTTAAAGAAGAGTACGAAGCCAGAAGTCGACAAGTGGCAGCTGCCAAGAAGAACTATGAATTGTCTTATGCAAGATATTATAATGGCTATGTATCCTATCTAGAAGTATTAGATGTTCAACGTTCTTTATTTGATGCCGAAATTAGTTTGTCACAATTGTCGCAACGTCAATTGACCGCTATGGTGCAACTTTACAAAGCGCTTGGTGGAGGTTGGAATTAAATAATTCAAACGCTATAAAACAAAAAAACATCCCGTTAAAAGGATGTTTTTTTGTTTTATGTTGAACGTACTTAGCACACTTCGTTATAAGCATCTTTCAAGTTGTCGGCGATCATTTCGGCTGGACGACCTTCAATATGATGGCGTTCTAGCATGTGTACCAACTCACCATTTTTGAACAAAGCAATAGAAGGTGAAGAAGGAGGAAAAGGAAACATATGTTGTCTGGCCGCATCAACCGCTTCTTTATCAACACCTGCAAAAACAGTGATTAATTGATCTGGTTTTTTTGCTCCATCGATACTCAAAATGGCTCCTGGACGTGCATTTCTAGCTGCGCAACCACAAACAGAATTGACTACAACTAGCGTAGTTCCCTCTTTTTTAATGGCTTCATTTACGTCATCAGCATTGTGTAAATCTTGAAAACCTGCCGAAGTTAATTCAGCTTGCATGGGTAATACCATATCTTGTGGATACATATCTTTTAATTTTTAGTTAAATTTTGACTGCAAAGTTACAAAGTTTGCCAAAAAGTTTTGGGAACAAAGTATAAAGTTTTGTTATAGTTACTGGTAATTAATTTATCGTTTCTCCGTTAGTAACTCCTTCCGCATCTGGATTAACAAAAACGAGTTGGCCTTCTGCATTGGTAGTCATCAAAATCATACCTTGGCTTTCTACGCCACGTAAATTTCTTGGTGCTAAGTTTACTAAAACAGTTACGCGTTTTCCAATAATATCTTCAGGTTTAAAACTCTCTGCAATTCCTGAAACAATGGTGCGAACATCAATTCCAGTATCTACTTTTAGAATCAATAATTTATTCGCTTTAGGCATTTTTTCGGCTTCCAAAATAGTTCCTACACGAATATCCATTTTGGCAAAATCTTCAAACTGAATCAACTCTTTCTGTGGTTCAGCTTTTTTATTTTCAGCGCTATTTGCCGTTTTCGTAGCTTCTAATTTGTCGATTTGTTTTTGAATGGCCTCGTCTTCAATTTTAGAGAAAAGCAATTCGGCTTCGCCAATTTGGTGACCTGCTGGTAATAAATTCCAATTGTCAAAATCTAAATTCCAATTATTGACATCGATGTTTAGCATTCGTAACAATTTTTGTGACGTAAACGGTAAGAAAGGCTCACAAAGCGAACTCAAAGCAGCCGCAATTTGCAAGGCTACAAACATTTGGGTTTTGGTACGTTCCGGATCGGTTTTGACCATTTTCCAAGGCTCTTCATCCGCCAAATATTTATTTCCTAAACGCGCAACATTCATCATTTCGCCCAAGGCTTCTCTAAAACGGTATCTTTCGATAGAACTCGAAATCACCGCTGGATAAGCTTTCAATTCTTCTAAAGTTTGTTCATCTACTTCAGATAATTCATTTGGTCTTGGAACAATTCCGTTGTAATATTTATTCGTCAAAACCACCACACGATTGATGAAATTTCCAAAAATAGCCACCAATTCGTTGTTGTTTCTAGCCTGAAAATCTTTCCAAGTAAAATCGTTGTCTTTGGTTTCTGGCGCATTCGATGTCAAGGCATAGCGCAACACATCCTGCTGATTAGGGAATTCTTCTAAATATTCGTGCAACCAAACGGCCCAGTTTTTTGAAGTCGATAATTTATTTCCTTCTAAGTTCAAGAATTCGTTTGCTGGAACATTATCTGGTAAGATATAGCTTCCTTCCGCTTTCAACATCGCTGGGAAAATCACACAGTGAAAAACGATATTATCTTTTCCGATAAAATGTACCAATTTGGTGTCTTGATCTTTCCAGTAAGGTTCCCAATCTTTACCTTCTCTGGCTGCCCATTCTTTGGTAGATGAGATGTAACCAATTGGAGCATCAAACCAAACGTATAATTTTTTTCCTTCGGCACCTGCTACAGGAACATCAATTCCCCAGTCTAAGTCACGAGTTACTGCACGAGGCTCTAATCCGCCGTCAATCCAAGATTTTACTTGACCGTACACATTAGGTTTCCAATCATTTTTATGACCTTCCAAAATCCATTCTCTCAAGAAGGCATCGTAACGATCCAGAGGCAAGAACCAGTGTTTGGTCGATTTCAAAACAGGCGTTTCTCCCGTGATGGTTGATTTAGGATTGATTAAGTCGGTAGCGTTTAATGTAGAACCACATTTTTCGCATTGATCTCCGTAGGCTTCTTCGTTACCACATTTTGGACAAGTACCTACTACAAAACGATCGGCCAAAAACTGATTAGCTTTGGCATCGTATAATTGTTCGGTAATTTCTTCGATAAAATCACCTTTGTCGTATAATTTTTTGAAAAATTCAGAAGCCGTTTTGTGATGAATTTCAGCCGAAGTTCTAGAATAATTGTCAAATGAAATTCCGAAATCAGCAAATGATTTCCTAATGATTCCATCGTATTTATCAATCACTTCTTGAGGTGTAATGCCTTCTTTTTTGGCTTTCATCGAAATAGCCACTCCATGTTCATCACTTCCGCAAACAAACACCACATCCCTTCCTTGCAAACGCAAATAACGTGAATAAATGTCCGAAGGCACGTAAACCCCCGCCAAATGCCCAATATGAATGGGTCCGTTGGTATAAGGTAATGCTGCTGTAATGGTATATCTTTTTGGATTCTGCATCTTTATTCTGTTTTATTGCCTGCAAAAATAAGATTTTTTATGATAGGGACACAGGGACAAGTCACGACTTGTCCGTACTTCTATAAAAAAGAAGATTTGAAAACCGAAATATCAATTTAAATTTTATGACCTTTGAAGCCAAAACAAAACAAATTATGAGCAAGACGAAACTAACCATCAACAAAAACGGATCTATAAAAATTGAAGGCGATTTTGAAATAGTAGATCAAGACGGAAATGTCTACGGACTAGAAGGAAGAACTGCTTTAGGTTTATGCCGATGTGGCTTGTCTTCGAATAAACCTTTTTGTGACGGTTCCCACCGCAATACTTTTGAAGGCGAATCGAAAGCATTTGATTTACCTCCAATGAAGAAAAATTAGATTCACAAACACTTAGGGTTATGGCTAAGGGACCTGAAAAAAACACCAAAAACAAGGCGTTGCATACCAAATTACTCAATCGGAAGAAGGCAAAAGAGCGAGAAGAGAAAGAGTTACGAGCCAAGAGACTGAAAGCTTTGGTGGCCAAAATGAATGCGCAAAAGCATACGGACGAATCTAATGATTTATAGATTCGTTCTTTTGTTTTAAGGCTGAAGCTATTCATTACCGGATGTTGCGTTAGGGTTTGCAGTGAAAATCCTTTTTGAGGCTTTTTCTGCCTCAAAAAGATTGTAGCGTAAAGCCCGACCCTTGTGGTAACGCCCAAGTATTGAGATTTTTAAAAGTGGTCTATTTCAAGCAGGGTCTAGGAAGTTTGTAGTTGCTATAATTTATGGATGGAATAGGGCAAACACATGAGTTAATTTTCAAAACGAATTCCACAAATGAGCACTAATTTTCGTTCATTGATTTTTTTTTGGATTCGTTATAACTATAACCGAACATTACTTGCAATTATTTCGACCTCCAAATCTGTGGAATCTGTGTCTGATTACTTTTTTTAAAACTCATGCGTTTGCTCTGATGGTCAAAAAAAACATTTCCATGGTCCATTAATTTACCCGAAATTTGCCTGAAATCTTCAAAAAACAAAAGCTTATGGAATTTGGTAGAATTATAGTTTCGGAAACAGCGTTCAATAGTGAGCAACTTCAAGATGTTATTCATTCGAACATTTCGGTCATTAATTTAATGCGAGAAGAAGGCGTTGAGGATGAGTTGATTCATGAAGATGCTTTGACGAGCTATTACTTGGATTATTATTACACACAATATGTAACGGGTAATTTTGCGCAATTTGTGCATCATTCGGGTTGGAATGCAGAGTTGAACGAGCTGATAGAAGAAGGTTTGGCTTTGATTGGTGCCGAAAAGCATTTGGAATTCTTTCAGCAACAATCCAAAAAAGTAAAACTGATGAGTAGCGTGAAACTCAATAAGTTTTTGAAAGGGAAACTAGAGGGTGTAAATCCTGTACGTGACGCACTCAATAGCGATACTTTTTTTGAAATAGAGGAAAATTTAGTGACTTTGAATGCCAATTTTTTAAAATTACATCCCGATTTTGAAGTGCTTACGGTAGACGAAATGTTTGCCACTTTGGAAGAATTTGTAGGGCATGAGATTAAAAGAGAATAACTAATATTTCTCAAAAAAAGGCCAAGAAAAACACGAAGGAACACGGAGAACTTTCTATAAATTAGAGAAAACTTCGTGGCTCTCTGTTACTCTTTCGTGAATATTAGTGAAATATCTTTTCCAAAAGAAACTTTGTACCAATCTTATCAAACATTTCCTTAAATTTGTGGGCGCAAATAGCCTTAAATATAAGAGTTAAAAACAAAACTATGTTACAAATCGCATTTATTAGAGAGAATCAAGAAAAAGTAATCAACGCTTTAGCCAAAAGAAACCTTGACGCTAACAGTATTGTAAACGAAGTGGTACAACTAGACGAACAACGTCGCGCTACTCAAGTGGCTTTAGACAACACTTTATCTGAATCTAATAAATTGTCCAAAGATATTGGGGATTTGATGAAAAGTGGTGAGAAAGCAAAAGCCGCTATTCTTAAAGAAAAAACAGTTTCTTTAAAAGAAAAAAGCAAGGAATTGGCAGAAAAAGCAGATGCTTTGGCCGAAGAATTGACTCAAAAATTATATACCTTACCTAACCTTCCAGCGGATATTGTACCGAACGGAAAATCGGCAGACGACAACCTAAACGTTTTTCAAGAAGGTGACATTCCTGCGTTGCACGAAGGCGCTTTGCCACATTGGGAATTGGTAAAAAAATACGATATCATTGATTTTGAATTGGGTGTAAAAATCACGGGTGCGGGATTCCCTGTTTACAAAGGAAAAGGAGCTCGCTTACAACGTGCTTTAATCAATTATTTTTTAGATAAAAACACAGCTGCAGGTTACAAGGAAATGCAGGTGCCACATTTAGTAAACGAAGCTTCAGGCTACGGAACGGGTCAATTGCCAGACAAAGAAGGGCAAATGTACCACGCTACTGTTGATGATTTGTATTTGATTCCAACGGCTGAGGTTCCCGTGACCAATTTATTTAGAGATGTTATTGTAAGTGAAAATGAATTGCCAATTTTATGTACCGCTTACACTCCTTGTTTCCGTCGTGAAGCAGGTTCTTATGGAGCACATGTACGCGGATTAAACCGTTTGCACCAATTTGATAAAGTAGAAATTGTTCGTATCGAACATCCAGAAAAGTCATACGAAGCTTTGGATGGTATGGTAGAACATGTCAAAGATATTTTGCAGGAACTAAAATTACCGTACCGAATTTTGCGTTTGTGTGGAGGCGATATGGGATTCACTTCGGCGTTGACGTATGATTTTGAAGTGTTTTCAACTGCGCAAGACCGTTGGTTAGAAATTTCATCTGTATCTAATTTTGAAACCTTCCAAGCCAACCGTTTGAAATTACGTTTCAAAGACAAAGACGGCAAAAATCAATTGGCGCATACCTTGAACGGAAGTTCTTTGGCTTTGCCTAGAGTTTTGGCTGGAATTTTAGAAAACTACCAAACTCCAGAAGGAATCGTAATCCCAGAAGTATTACGTCCGTATTGTGGTTTTGATATCATTGACTAAAATAAATTACCATATAAGGCATTTAAGGTCATTTAAGTTTTAATGATTAAAATAATTTTTCAGGCATTAAAAAAAAATATGATTCAACTTTTTAAGGCAAAAGCTTAAATTTTGAATAGCAATGTAATTCTTATATGCCCTTAAATACCTTATATGGTTAAATAAATTCGCAACCCATGAAAAAACTCTTTCTACATATCACGCTGTTTTTTTCATGGATTTGTTTTTCGCAAAACGAACAATTGGCTCAATATTTTTATGAAAAAGGAGATTTTGAAAAAGCCAAATTAGGGTACGAAGAATTGCTCAAAAGTATCCCTCAAAACTCTCAATATTTTCTCAGAACAATTGATTGCTATCAACAATTGCAACAATATGATTTGGCCGAAAAAACCATACAAACGCGTTATTCTAAATACAAACAAGCTTTTTTATTAGTCGAAATGGGCTACAATTGGCAGTTGCAAAAAAACGAAGCCAAAGCCAAAAGTTATTACGAACAAGCGCTTGAAAGTATTCGTAAAAATCCCAACGAAGTGTATGGTGTATCCAATGCTTTTGAGAAAAAAGTGATTTTAGAATACGCCGTAAAAGCCTATCAAATTGCGGTCGAATTGGAGCCCACTTTTAATTTCAATTATCAAATGGCCTTGCTTTATGGGCAATTGGGTAAAACCGATTTAATGATTACCACTTTTTTAGACGAAGCCTTCATCAATCCTCAGAATTCGAGTTTAATTCAGCATCAATTGTCTCGTTATATGTCAGACGAGAACGATACCTCATTTTCTGATTCTTTAAAAAAGGCGTTGATTTTACGCACTCAAAAAGACCAAGATATCTTCTGGAATCAGTATTTGAGTTGGTTTTATGTTCAACAAAAAGAGTTTGGCAAAGCATTCATTCAAGAAAAAGCCATTTACAAACGTAATCCAGAATCCTTGGCTGAAATTGTAAGCTTGGGACAAATGGCAATTGAAGAAGACCAAACCGAAGCGGCAGCAGAAATCTTAGGCTTTGTTTTAGAAAACACCAAGGATTTGGAAACACTCATACAAGCCAATACGTACTTAATAGAAATGAAATTGGCCAAAGCAAAACCTGCTGATTTTATCGCCATTGATACGCAACTTAAATCCTTATTGCAGCAATTTGAAATCAATCTGTTTACGCTGAAATTGCAATTAATTCAAGCACATTTTACGGCTTTTAGTTTAAAAAAACCAGAAGAAGCAAAAGCAATTATTACTAAAGCATTGGCACTACCGTTAAACGATTATCAAATTGCCGATGCCAAAATGGAGTTGGCCGATATCTTGTTATATGAAGAAAAATACAACCAAGCCTTGTTGTATTATTCCCAAATTGAATTGGATTTGAAGAACGATGTAATGGCACATGAAGCCAGTTTAAAAGCAGCCAAAACGAGTTATTTTAAAACCGATTTTGATTGGGCTTTGAAGCAATTTAAAGAATTAAAATCTGCCAATACACAATTGATTGCCAATGATGCTTTGGAATATTTTTTATTAATCAATGACAATACCGTTGTCGATTCTACCCAAACGGCTTTAAAGCAATTTGCCAAAGGCGACTATTTGATGTATCAAAAACGCAACGAGGAGGCTATTGCTCATTTCCAAAAGATGCTACAGCAATTCAAAGGACAAGAGATTGAAGCGGTGACTCTTTTACGATTAGGTAAATTGTATGAGACGATAGGCAATTATTCTCAGGCATTGCAACAATATCAGGTGATAATTGCCCAACATAGTGATGGCATTTACATCGATGAAGCCTTGTTTTTTGCAGCGGAACTGTATGTGAAATACTTAAATGACCCCGAAAAAGCAAAACCACTTTATGAAAAAATGATTTTTAACCATCAAGACAGTATTTACTTTGTTGAGGCAAGGAAAAAATTCAGACAATTAAGAGGCGATACGAATTTGTAAAAGAGTGTAATCGTTGATTCGGTTAACCGATTAAACAAATCAACGATTAAGCAATTAACCGTTTAAACAACAAAAGATGATTATATACAACGTTACCATCAATATTCACGAAAGTGTACACGACAAATGGATGATTTGGATGCAGCATAAGCACATTCCAGAAGTACTAGCAACGGGTAAATTCATTAATGCTAGATTAGTTCGCGTTTTGGTCGAAGAAGAAATGGGTGGACTTACCTATTCGGTGCAATACACGACAGACAGTAAGGCGACCCTTCAAAAGTATTATGATGAAGACGCTCCAGCTTTAAGAGAAGAAGGCTTAAAATTATTTGGAGACAAAATGCTAGCTTTCAGAACAGAATTACAAGTGATTTCGGAGCATTAAATCAACTAGTTTGCGATTTGAATCCGATAATAAAAAA
This sequence comes from Flavobacterium succinicans LMG 10402, assembly GCF_000611675.1. GTDB lineage: Bacteria > Bacteroidota > Bacteroidia > Flavobacteriales > Flavobacteriaceae > Flavobacterium > Flavobacterium succinicans. The sequence continues at coordinate 238,006 of NZ_JATV01000004.1, forward strand.
TGTTAGCATAAAGATTTAATTAGGCTAATTACTCTAAAATAATCAGTAGTTATGGAACTTTTTTTTCAAACCAAAGAAGAAAGCAATAAAAAACAAATAGATGATTTTTTGAAATTATCTAAATGCGAACGCTTTTATAGTTTTTTGCGTTTAATGGAGAAAATGCAGGAATTTCCAATTAAAAAAAAGGTAAAGAAAAGCACAAATTTTATTTTAAATAAAAAGGAGCATGTCTCATAAATGGGAAGAAAATATTAATCAGTTTATTGCAACGGCGAATAAATATAAAGTTCGTATGCTGATGGTTGGGGGTGGAGCTGTAAACTTTCATGGGTATCAACGCCATTCATCTGATGTAGATTTTTGGATTGAAACCACAGAACTTAATTTCAAAAAGTTAGTCGCTGTTTTTAATGAAATGGGATATGAAATTGAGGATTTTCCCGAAAATGTTAAAAAAGAAAAACAAAATATATCGATTAAATTTTCTCCTCTGGATTTAGATTTAGAACTAATTACCAAGTTTTCCGTAAATAAAACTTTTGACGAAGCTTTTGAAAGTAGTGAAGAGGTAACGGTTAATTCTAATTCGTTTTTAAAGTGGAATGTACTCTCTCTCGAAGATTTGATAACAAGCAAAATAAAAGCAAATAGACCAAAGGATTTATTAGATATTCAGCAACTGCTAGAAATAAACAAAAAAAAATAACCGATTTGAAACACTTCAATATCAAATTCTAAACACTATAAAATTTCATGGAAAAAGTAAAAGCCAAAAAACATCTCGGACAACACTTTCTAAAAGACGAAAGCATTGCCAAAGCCATTGCCGACACCTTGAGTTTAGAAGGCTACAACGAAGTCTTAGAAATTGGTCCAGGAATGGGAGTGTTGACCAAATATTTGCTAGAAATACCCATCGATACCTATGTTATAGAAATCGATACGGAATCGGTGACTTATTTGGATGCCAATTATCCAAAATTAAAGGATAAAATTATTTCAGAAGATTTCTTAAAATATAATATCAATTCCGTTTTCGAAGGGAAACAATTTGCTATCATTGGTAATTTTCCCTATAATATTTCAACGCAAATTGTATTCAGAACTTTGGAGTTTAGAGACCAAATTCCAGAGTTTTCAGGTATGTTTCAAAAAGAAGTTGCCGAACGCATTTGCGAGAAAAAAGGAAGTAAAACTTACGGCATACTTTCGGTTTTGGCACAAGCATTTTACGATACCGAATATTTGTTTACGGTTGACGAACACGTATTCAATCCGCCGCCAAAAGTAAAATCGGGTGTGATGCGTATGCGTCGTAAAGAAAATTACACCTTGCCTTGTAGCGAAAAACTTTTGTTTACCGTAGTGAAAACTGCCTTTCAGCAGCGCCGAAAAACCTTGCGCAACAGTTTAAAAACCTTAAATTTGTCCGATGCTTTAAGAGAAGACCCAATTTTTGATATTCGTCCGGAGCAATTGAGCGTAGAAGAATTTATAGCATTAACACGAAAAATAGAAGCCGATGGAGTTTAAAATCAGCAAAGAACTCATACTAGAGTTAGAGCAACTCATTCAAAACAAGAACGACGTTCAGTTGGAATTGTTATTGAATGACATGCACCATGCTGATATTGCAGAGGTTTTAGACGAACTCGACTTTGACGAGGCAACCTATATTTTCAAGGTTTTAGATAGCGAAAAAACAGCCGAAATCCTTCTAGAACTAGAAGACGATTTGAGAGAAAACATCTTGAGCCGTCTTTCCCCAAAAGAAATCGCTGAAGAGCTTGATGAATTAGAAACCAATGATGCGGCCGACATTATTGCCGAATTATCGCAAGACATCAAAGCCGAAGTAATCTCAGAATTGCAAGACGTTGAGCACGCCAAAGACATTGTCGAATTGCTGCGCTATGACGAAGATACTGCTGGGGGAATCATGCACAAAGAGTTAGTGAAAGTCAACGAAAACTGGAACGTACTCACTTGTGTCAAAGAAATGCGAATTCAAGCCGAAAATATATCACGCGTGCACTCCATTTATGTAGTAGATGATGACGGAAGACTAAAAGGACGTTTATCGCTCAAAGACTTATTAACCACTTCTACACGAACCGCAATCAGCGATGTGTACATAAGAAAATTAAATTTTGTCAACGTAGATACCGAAGATGTTGAGGTAGCACGTATCATGCAAAAATATGACTTAGAAGCCATTCCTGTCGTGGATGAATTAGGTCGTTTAGTGGGTAGAATTACCATCGATGATATCGTAGACGTAATCAAGGACGAAGCCGACAAAGATTACCAGTTAGCAGCGGGTATCTCTCAAGACGTAGAGGCCGATGATAGTATTATGGAATTGACCAAAGCACGTTTGCCTTGGTTGGTTTTAGCGCTATTAGGTGGATTTATCACCGTTCGCGTGCTTGGTTTGTTTGAAGGCGCCATGCTCGAACACGGAAAATTATTCTTTTTCACTCCCTTAATCGCTGCGATGGCTGGAAATGTTGGGGTACAATCCTCAGCAATAATCGTTCAAGGTTTGGCAAATAATACCTTAAGTGGTTCGCTGTTCAATCGTTTGGTCAAAGAAATTTCACTAAGCCTTTTGAACGGATTAATCTTAGCCAGCATCTTGTTTTTAGGAAGCCATTTTCTGCTGAATGTAGAGGTAATTATTGGCGTAATTGTAACAATTGCATTGGTTTCCGTGATAATTATTGCCTCATTAATTGGTACTTTTATCCCGTTGCTATTAGACAAATTTGGTATCGACCCGGCATTAGCAACTGGGCCATTTATTACCACTAGTAACGACATTTGCGGAATTTTGATTTATTTTTCTATAGCCAAATTGGTTTTAGGATTTTAATAAGTAATAAAAATAACACATTCCCATATCGGCTCCCCCTCTTTTGGAGGGGGCTGGGGGGAGGAAAAAACCAAACCATGAAAGTACACATCATCGGAGGAGGAAACCTTGGCGTTTCTATTGCCTTAGGTTTAGCCAAGTTTTCACAAGGACATCAAATCACCATCACACGACGCAACACGGCTAGTATTTTATATTTGCAAGAACTCGGAATCACCGTTGCAACAGACAATACCTTAGCTATTCAAGAAGCCGATTTAATTATCTTGACCATCAAACCTTATCAAGTAGATACAGTTTTGACTGAAATCCTTCCAGTAATTACGAACAAAACCATTGCTTCAGCCGTTAGTGGTTTATCTATCGAAAATTTACAAAACAAAATAGGGGCTTCTCACAGCGCCATCCGAATTATGCCCAATATCGCTGCCCAATTCGGAGCTTCAGCGACTTGTATCGCCTTCAACGAAAAAAACAAAGAAACCGCTCAACCGGTAGTGCAATTGTTTCAGGACTTAGGAACCGCGCCAATTATCGATGAAAAACTAATGGATGCCGCCACCGTTTTGGCCGCCAGCGGAACAGCTTTTGCCCTACGTTACATCCGCGCGTCTATGCAAGCGGGTATTGAGATTGGATTCGATTGGCAAACCGCCTTGGCCATTTCTGCTCAAACCGTAAAAGGTGCCGCCGAAATGCTCCTAGAAGAAAAAGGCCATCCCGAACAATTAATCGACCGCGTAACTACACCACAAGGCTGCACTATCGCAGGACTCAACGAAATGGAAATGCACGGTTTCAGTTCTTCACTCATTCGAGGCATCAAAACGTCCTTAAAACAAATCAAAGGATAAATTATTTGGGCGTGCCACCCTAAAGCAAAGGGGCCAACTCATGCTACTCGTGAGTCGGCCCCTTTCCTTTAGGCTGTCGGGCTATCCGCGCTACTTCGGTAGCTAGCTTCTATCCCTCACGTACAATGTCATTAAGTTAAGAGATTTTAGATTGAAGATTAACGATTCTTGATTTTAGATTTTAGAGCAAGTGAGTAAAATTATATGATTTTAAGCATCTTATACATCAGCAATCAAAAATCGTTAATCAAAAATCAGCAATCATTTTATCATTTAATCCTTAGCTTAATGACATTGCCCTCACGCGATATCATTACGAAAAGAGATTTCAGATTTCAACAAGGCTAATCCATTTTTTTGAATTAGTGTCATTAAAACGGATTGCAATTTGTGTTGATTGGTGTAATTCGTGGCTAAAAACAGATTACACCGCTTTTTTCTTTTTAGTCTTCTTCTCTTTCAAATTGATTTTGAGCCATATAAAACCAAGGGTTCCTGCCAAAAATGAAGCAATTAGAATCGCAATTTTAGAATAATTGATGATTTCCTCCCCGTCATTTTTAAAGGCCAACAAGGTGATAAAAATGGACATTGTAAATCCAATCCCGCCAAGCATTCCAGCTCCAACAATATCTTTCCAACGCAATTCTTTGGGCAAAGCACAAAAACCCAACGACACCGCCAAAAACGAAAACAACCAAATCCCTAATGGTTTTCCGATGACTAAACCAGCTATAATGCCCAAAGAGTTAGCATGCGACAAGCCCTCGTGCCAATCGCCTTCAATTGGGATTCCAGTATTGGCAATGGCAAATAAAGGTAGGATAACAAACGCCACGGGATTGTGTAAAAAATGTTGTAAACGGTAGGAAGAAGTCTGCGGTCCACCATCCCCAAACGGAATCACAAAGGCCAAAATAACACCTGTAATCGTAGCATGAATTCCTGAATTCAACATAAAATACCACATGGCCACGCCACCAAGCAAATACGGAATTAAATTATGGACCTTTTTTCTATTTAAAATAAACAAGAAGCCCCAAACGGCAAAGGCATAAAATAAATTTAGAAAGGCAATCGAATCAGTATAAAACACAGCGATGACGATAATGGCTCCTAAATCGTCAATAACAGCCAATGCCGTTAAAAATATTTTTAAAGAAGCAGGCACCCGATTCCCCAGTAGGGATAAAATTCCAATAGCAAAAGCAATATCAGTAGCCATAGGAATACCCGCTCCGTTTTGGGTAATCGTTCCAAAATTTAACGCTAAGAAAATTCCAGCAGGCACTAGCATCCCTCCCAAAGCTCCAAAAATAGGTAAAGCAGCATTTTTAATATCGGATAATTCGCCATCATAGATTTCGCGCTCCAATTCTAATCCAATCATTAAAAAGAAAATAGCCATCAAACCGTCGTTGATCCAATCGGTAATGCTATGATGTCCCAAAGGCGTTTTCCAAAAAGCGATATAATCGGTTTGTATACTCGAGTTAGCTAGAAGAAGCGAGAGGATTGTCACAAAAAGAAGTAATAAACCTCCAGCTTTCTCAGTTTTGAAAAATGCTTTAAATGTTTTTGTTAATTTCATAAATAGTAATTATTGAAACGAATTTCTAGTATAGCCTTCTTTTAACAAGATATAGGTGTAAAAGTAACTTTTTTATACAGAGTAAAAAAGGTGTTTTTTTAAAGTTGAAATCCGAAAAATGTGTTTTTTGCAAATTTAAGCTTTTTTTGAGGGAACTGTTTTAAAGAAAACATAAACCGTATTTTTTTTTCGTTACTTTGAAAGCTAAAAAATTAAAATTTATGGACATCAAAATCCTTCATATAGATAGCAACAATCCTTTGTTGTGGGAACAATTGCAGCAAGCGGGTTTTCACAACGAAGCCGACTTTACTTCTTCTAAAGAAGCCGTTGAAGATAAAATTAAAGACTATCATGGCATCGTGATTCGTAGCCGATTCAAAATCGATAAAAATTTCATCGACAAAGCTACTAATTTACGGTTTATTGCCCGAGTGGGTGCTGGTCTCGAAAGCATAGATTGCGAATATGCTTTGTCTAAAAATATTGCACTCATAGCCGCTCCTGAAGGTAATCGAAATGCGGTAGCAGAGCATTCTTTAGGAATGATTTTGTCGCTTTTTAACAAACTCAATCAAGCCGATGCTGAAATTAGAAAAGGACAATGGAATAGAGAAAGTAACCGCGGTCATGAACTAGACGGAAAGATCGTTGGGATTATTGGCTACGGAAATATGGGAAAAGCTTTTGCCAAAAAACTGCGAGGGTTTGATGTTGAAGTGCTTTGTTACGATATTTTGCCTAATGTAGGTGATGCCAACGCCAAACAAGTTACACTAGAAGAATTACAACAAAAAGCCGATGTGCTGAGCCTACATATTCCTTGGACACCCGAAACGGACAAAATGGTGAATGCTGATTTTATCGCTTCATTTTCCAACTCTTTTTGGTTAATTAACACCTCAAGAGGCAAAAATGTAGTTACTGCCGATTTGGTTCAAGCCTTAGAATCTGGAAAAATTTTGGGTGCAGGATTGGATGTTTTGGAGTATGAGAAATTGTCTTTTGAAACTTTATTCCAAGATAAAAACACGCCAGAAGCTTTTGATTATTTACTAAAAAGTCCAAAAGTTTTGCTTTCTCCACATATTGCTGGCTGGACTTTCGAGAGTCATGAGAGATTGGCTCAAGTGATTGTGGATAAAATAAAGGCACTTTATGGTAAATGATAATCTATTGGTTAATAAAAATATGTAACTTTTTTTATAGATTTACCACTAACTAAGTCATAACCAAAATAAACCATCATGGAAGAAACGAAACACGAAGCATGGAACACCCCTTATCCTAAAGCACAACCAGAAAACAAAAAAATTATTGCCGGTGTATTGGCAATTCTTTTCGGGTATCTTGGGATTCACAAGTTTGTTTTAGGCTACACGCAAGAAGGAATTGTTCAATTAGTAATTGGTGTAGTTACCTGTGGAATTGGAGGTATAATTGGCTTTATAGAAGGTATTATCTATTTGACCAAATCTGATGAAGAATTTTATCAAACCTACCAAGTGGGCAAGAAAGGATGGTTTTAAACTATCGATTCAAAAATAAAAAAGGCTGTCTAAACTAATTTTAGGCAGCCTTTAATTTATAGTAAAAACATTTTATTTTTCTAAAACGTAACGTCTAGTTACTTCAGTCCAGTTGATTACATTGAAAAAAGCTTCGATATAATCTGGTCTTCTGTTTTGATAGTGCAAGTAGTAAGCGTGTTCCCAAACGTCCATTCCTAAAATTGGAGTTCCGCCGCAACCTACACCTGGCATTAATGGATTGTCTTGGTTTGGTGTACCACAAACGTCTAATTTTCCGCCTTTTTGAACACACAACCAAGCCCATCCTGACCCAAATTGTGTAGCTCCAGCTTTAGCAAACTTAGCTTTGAATTCTTCAAATGTTCCGAAAGAAGCCTCGATAGCATCAAGCAATTCGCCTGTTGGTTGTCCGCCTCCATTTGGAGACATTACAGTCCAAAACAAATTGTGGTTATAAAAACCTCCACCATTATTACGAACGGCAGCGTTGCTTAGGTCTAAATTGATTAAAATATTTTCGATGGTTTTGCCTTCCATATCTGTACCTGCAATAGCTGCATTTAGGTTGGTAGTATAAGCATTATGATGTTTAGAATGGTGAATTTCCATTGTTCTTGCATCAATATGTGGTTCTAATGCATCGTATGCATAAGGTAATTGTGGTAATTCAAATGCCATGATATGTGATTTAATTGATTATAAAAATTTATCCAAATTTATGCAATTAACTTTATACTTTAAAAAACAATTTTGTTATAATTCCTATTATGTTTTTGGAATCCTTATTTTTTGAAGGTATAAATGTAATATACTCACTTTTAGATTTTAATTTCTTTAAAAAGATAATTTTAGGAATGTGCCATAGCTATACAAACAATACTAATTTTGGTGTTTGGAATTTCCAAAAGTGCTCTAGAACAAGCTTCTAGTGTGGCGCCAGTGGTTAAAACATCATCTAGTATTAAATAATGCTTTTGGTGATCCTCAGGGCTAAAATTTACTTCGAAAACTTTTTGATCACCATAGATTCTCCCCATTAAATTTTTCTTGGATTGGGTTTTTACATGAAGTTTTTTAAACAAAATATCTCTTCTTATCGGAATGTTTAACACCATTGATAAAGCTTCTGCAAAAGTATCGACTTGATTGTAGCCCCTTTTGCGCCATCTTTTGGTATGTAACGGAACAGGAATTATTGCAGCTACATTTTTTAAAGGCTCACAATTTTTTAAGTCTTCCGCATACCAATGCCCCAGTTGAGTTCCTATTTCTTGTTGCCCACGGTATTTCAAATTATGAATCAATTCCTGAACCATTCCTTTTTTATGAAAGTACAAAAAAGCAGAGGCATGTTCTAGGGGAATTCTGCCATAAAATTTTTTGTAGGCTTCGTTTTCGGGGAGTAAATGATGATTGGTTTGTGGAAGTTCATGTCTGCATTGGGTACAAATTGTTTTTTCGTTACTCAATAATAACGCATGACATCCGCTGCAAACTGGAGGAAAAAACAAGTCGATAAGGTTTTTAATCATCTAATCAGGGTTTTATTGTTAAAAATAAGTAAATCCGCAATGCAATCTTGCTCTTTTTTCTTTTTTTTAAATCACTTTTTATATTTTTGCAGTACTATGGCAAAACAAGAAGATTTATTTAAGAATGTAGTTTCGCACGCAAAAGAGTACGGCTTTATTTTTCCGTCAAGCGAAATATACGATGGTTTGAGTGCAGTATATGATTATGCACAAAACGGTGTAGAATTAAAAAAGAACATACGCGAATATTGGTGGAAATCGATGGTACAAATGAACGAGAACATTGTAGGTCTCGACGCTGCCATTTTGATGCATCCAACCACTTGGAAGGCTTCAGGCCACGTTGATGCTTTTAATGACCCATTGATTGACAACAAAGACTCTAAAAGAAGATACCGTGCCGATGTTTTGATTGAAGATTATGCCGAAAAACTAAATGTTAAGGCAAAGAAAGAAATCGAAAAGGCAAAAGTTCGTTTTGGAGAGGCTTTCAACGAGCAAGAATTTATTACGACCAATCCAAGAGTAGTAGAATATTTAGCCAAAGAAAGAGAAATTCTAGAAAGAATGGGACGTTCTTTGGGTAATGGTGATTTAGAAGATGTAAAAGCCTTAATCGAAGAATTAGAAATTGCGTGTCCAGAATCAGGTTCACGTAATTGGACCGAAGTGCGTCAATTCAACTTGATGTTTGGTACCAAATTAGGTGCTTCTGCTGATACGGCAATGGATTTATATTTGCGTCCAGAAACGGCTCAAGGAATTTTTGTGAATTTCTTGAATGTTCAAAAATCTGGGCGAATGAAAGTTCCTTTTGGAATTGCACAAACAGGAAAAGCTTTCAGAAACGAAATCGTTGCGAGACAATTCATCTTCCGTATGCGTGAATTCGAACAAATGGAAATGCAATTTTTTGTGCGTCCAGGAGAAGAAATGCAATGGTACGAACACTGGAAAGCTACGCGTTTGAAATGGCATTTATCACTTGGTTTAGGGGCAGAAAGATACCGTTTTCATGACCATGAAAAATTAGCGCATTACGCCAATGCTGCTGCCGATATCGAGTTTGAATTCCCTTTTGGTTTCAAAGAATTAGAAGGAATTCACTCAAGAACCGATTTCGATTTGAAAGCGCACGAAGAATATTCAGGTAGAAAATTACAATATTTTGATGCCGAATTGAATCAAAATTACGTGCCGTATGTGGTAGAAACTTCAGTTGGTTTGGACAGAATGTTCTTGGCGGTTTTTGCTACTTCTTTAAAAGAAGAAACCTTAGAAGACGGTTCAACAAGAACAGTATTAAAATTACCATCAGTTTTAGCTCCTACAAAAGCAGCTATTTTACCTTTAGTAAAAAAAGACGGTTTACCAGAAATTGCTAAACAAATCATTGAAGATTTACGTTGGGATTTCAATGTTTCTTATGATGAGAAAGATGCAGTAGGAAGACGTTATAGAAGACAAGATGCCTTGGGAACACCTTTCTGTATAACAGTAGACCATCAAACCGCAGAAGACCAAACGGTGACCATTCGTCATAGAGATACGATGAAACAAGACCGTGTAGCTATTGCCGACTTAAAAGCCATCATCGAAAATGAAGTATCGATGAAAAATTGGTTGATGAAAATGTAATCACATAGCTATTATATAAAGAAAGCTTCTCAAATCGAGAAGCTTTTTTTGTATTTAGTTGAATCGGTAGCCAAAAGTGATGCCGCCTCGACCAACTATCTCATAATCAGTGTCCGAGCTATTGAAAAGATTACGTCCAACGCCACCGTTTATCTCGAAGATAAATCCTTTTTTGGTAATCCATTTGGCACCGAGTCCAAATCCTAAAGCGAAATCGGTACGAGTGGTTGTTCTAGATTCGTTTCCTATGGTGTTGTATTTGTAGCTTTCATAATTGTTTAGCATACCAAAACCTTCAGCAAAAAAACCTGCAGCAGGCTTTTTTCCAAAATAGTAACGATAGTAGGGTGTAAAGATCACTTTTGTATCAATATCGTCATCTATAGCTAACAACAAAGAAGCACCAAAGGCTGATTCTTCATTAATTATCCGTTCATAGCTTACCTCTAAGGCTCCCGCCACTAATAAAGCAGCATTTATTTTCATTTCATTTTTTTTCGAAGAAATTGATTCGTTTTCTTGAGCAGTTCCAGATAGAAAGTATCCGAAAGCCAATGCTAGTAGAATTTTTTTCATAGTTAAAATAGATTTTAGTTGTTTCAAATGTAAGAAAAAAATGTAAACAAAATCTTAGGCTTATTTTTTTTCTCAATGTTCTTTCGGCTTGATTCAGTTTTTAAGACTGATTTTTGTGTACTTCATCGGATTTTTATGCATTTCGTCTATTTCTATTAACATTTCAAGGCTTTGTTTTAACAAACTCAAATAAAGACATAATGATACAGTAATTTTAAAGGTCTAAATTGTGTTTTTTGTTTAAAATGGTATTTTTACGCACTATTAAAATATCCACCAAAAAAAGATTTAGAATTTAGACAACCGATTTCTAAACTGAATATAAGCGTTGTTGAATGAGTTTTACCTATATTATTATTGACGATTCTCAAGAAAGTGCTTTGGATACCAAGGCTACCGCACAAAGTTTTTCGGAACTAGAATTCTTAGGTATGACTTTTACGCTTGAACAAGGAGTACAGTTGATACTTGAAAAAGGGCCTGATCTTGTTTTTTTAGAGATTGCTCCTGGTGATGAAAAAAGCAAGTTATCCTTATTTTTGATTAGTGAATTGCACCGTTTTTTAGCCATTCTGCCAGCAATAATTATTACAACTACCCAAAAAGAGTACGCATTCGAGGCCATTGATTATGGTGTTTTTGATTATTTTTTAAAACCAGTATCCTCCGTACAGCTATTAAAGACATTGCATAAGTTGCGAAAAAAAGAACCATTTCTTTTGCCTCAAACCGAAACACGTCATGAAAGTAATGCGGATGCTAGGGCAAGGGTTCAATTAGAAACTCAAGCAATACCCAAACCGTTAACAATTTGTATTAAATCCTATGGCGATTATCGGTACCTTGTTGCAGACGAGATTACGCATTTTGAAGCCGACAATAACTCGACCGATATTTATTTGAAATCAGGAGAAAAAATTACAGCCTTTAAGACCCTTAAACATTTTGAATCCATGTTGGTTTTTCCATTCGTTCGAATCCACAATAGTTTTATCGTTAATAGCCATTGGATCTCCCGAATTCAAATGGGAAATTCTCAATGTTTTATCAGGAATTCCTCCATAAAAATTCCTTTTTCCAAAACATACAAAACGAATGTTGACTTAATTATTTCTGGTTTTTCTGATCAAAATTATATAGAGTTTTGATAATCAGTCTATTTGCTCTAATTTGACTACTCTTCACTCATGAATGCCTATGTTCTACCAAAAAGCGTGTTTATGTGTAGGAAAAAATCCTGTTACCTACTTAGATTTACAAAACAATTCCGAACAGATCGGGGGAAAAGTAAAATCTAATCAAAAACATAAAGCACCAAATTATGAAAAAAGCAATCTTAACTATCGGTTTATTTACATTAGTAATGGGATTAACATCATTTACTTCTACTGAAGCAAAAAGTTCTGTTGGAAAAGAGATCAATTTATTAGAAATAAGTGGTTCTCAATCAGCGGGAAGAAATAAAAAGGTTGATATTAGTGGTTCTCAATCTGCAGGAATGAATAAAAAAGTAGATATCAGTGGCTCTCAATCTGCAGGTAGAAATAAAAAAGTAGATTAATTTTTTTCTTTAAATATACCTAAGGGACATCAAATTTGATTGTCCCTTTTTTTTTGTAATAACTTTTCCTATTTTTGGTAAAAACAAAAACTATTGATTGCTAGATATTTATTAATTGTCATCTGTGTTCTTTTATTGATGAACTGTTCAAGAAGTGAAACGGTGAAGGCAAAAAGAGTTGCACTGTCCATAGATAGCTTGATGCTGTATTTAGACAAAGCCAATGATGATAAGTACACAAGAGAACAAAAACAACTTTTCAGTAAGCAAGCATTTGAGTTATTAATGGAACAAGAAGTAGATTCCTTGTCCATAGTAAATATGTTCAAAGTTGCGAATCGTTTTTATAACATTGGTGATTGGAAAAATTTCAAAATTGTAACTGAGAAGATTTTAGTTCAGACTTTAAATCAGAAAGATACTTTGAATATAGCCAAGTCTTACTCATATATAGGGGATTATTATAGTTCGATTGGTGTTTCTGACAGTTCATATGTTTTTTATTACAAAGCGGAAAAACTATATTCAAAAACAAACGAAGTCAGCAATTTATCAAAAGTATTGCTAAATAAGGCTTTGCTGCAATTCAATGAAGATGATTTCCTAGGTAGTGAGAGGGCTGTAATAAAAGCTTTAAGAGCAATTCGTGGAACTGACTCAAAAGATATTGAATATGAATCTTATAATTTATTAGGCATAATTTATAATGAATTAGAGGAGTATGATAAGTCTATAGGATTTCATAATAAAGCATTGTCTTATTCAGATTTAGATGAAATCCCCGCGATTTATCAATCTAAAGCTACTTCTTTAAATAATATTGGTTATGTATATCAGAATCAAAAAAAATATAGAAAAGCCGCGCAATATTATCAAGAGGGCTTAAAACAAGAAAACTTAAAGTACGACAAACCTTCGTTGTACGCCATGTTGTTGGATAATTTAGCGTATTCAAGATTTAAACTCAATCAAGAGAAAGAATTGCCTGAATTGTTCTTAAAATCGCTACAATTAAGAGATAGTTTAAAATTAACTTCAGGTATTGTAGCTAACAAAATCCATCTCTCAGAATATTACAGTTTTCACAAAGACAGTACAAAAGCCTTACAATTTGCTCGAGAAGCTTTGTTGTCGGCACGTAAAGACAAGAATTTCAGAAATGTGCTAGTGGCTTTAAAACAAATGGGTGTAGTAGAGCCCCAAAACGCTTCTCGTTATTCCAAAGAGTACATCCATATTAATGATAGTCTTCAAAAGGCCGAACGAAAAATGGGCGAAAAATTCTCTAGAATTGAGTATGAAACGGATGTAATTAAAAGTGAGAACACGGATTTAGTGGTGCAAAACCGAAATCTATTCTATGTTTTTAGTATTTTGATACTCGTGGGGGGTTTTATATTTGTATTTGTGAATCAAAGGAACAAGCACAACTTGTTAGTTTTTAAAGCACAACAACAATTAGCCAACGCCGAAATTTACAACTTGATGATTACCCAGCAAAAGACGATTGAGGAGAATCGGATCAAAGAAAAACAACGAGTAGCTCGAGAGTTGCACGATGGTGTTTTGGGAAAAATGTTTGGAGTCCGAATGAATTTGGATAGTTTAAACACTGTACAAGATGCTTTGGCAATAAAAACCAGATTGAAGTATTTGGCTGAATTAAAACAAATTGAGCAAGATATCCGTGAAATTTCACACGATATGAACCGCGAAAACTCCGAATTAATTAATAACTTCGTGGTTATTCTGACCAATCTTATTGACCAGCAGCGAAAGGCTTTCAAAACAAAAGTGGTGTTTAGTTTGGATAAAAATATTGATTGGGCTAATATTTCAAATGAGATTAAAATTAACTTGTATCGAATTGTACAAGAGGCGCTTCAGAATTCAAATAAGTATGCCATTCCGTCTGTCATTACCATAGAATTTTCAAAGGAAGAGAACCCTTTACGAATAAAGCTTGTAGTGGCTGATGATGGTAAAGGATTCAATTTGAAAAAAGCTAAAAAAGGAATAGGTTTACAGAATATTGAATTTAGAACCAAAGCATGCCATGGAAAACTTGAGATCAAAACTAAACCCGGTCAAGGCACCCTATTAACTGTTGAAGTCCCTATTGAAGATAACCCCATAACCTAACAAACTAATGAAAACCCCATCGAAAGAAACCTACGCTTTAATTACCAAAAATATTTTAATTGTTGATGATCATCCCTTTATTATTCAGGGGTACAAAAATGCAATAACTAGATACAAACCTGAGGAATATGGTTTTTCAATTCATCAGGCTAAGGATTGTCAATCAGGTTATGAAGTGATCACAAATCCTGAATCTCCTACTTTTGACATTGCTTTTTTGGATATTAGCATGCCAGCTTACGAAGAAAAAGGAATTTTTTCGGGCGAAGATTTGGCTAAACTACTCCGAGAACACATGCCTGATTGTAAGATCATCCTACTGACCATGTTCACCGAGATTTTAAAAATAAAAACCATTATTAAAACCATTAACCCGAATGGTTTGGTGATTAAAAATGATTTGACTTTTGATGAATTACTCTTTGCGTTCGACAAAATAATTAATAATGAAATTTACTATAGTCAATCCGTTTTAGAGATGCTGGCTCAAATGCAAGACGAGAGTATTGAAATCGATCAATTTGATAAAACCATTTTGTTTCAGTTGTCAAAAGGAACGAAACGTGCTGATATCTCGCAATATTTACCCATTTCGTCAAGTGCTATTCAACGCCGAATGGAGGAAATGAAAGTATTATTGGAACTTAAAGAGGGTACCGATGAAGAATTAGTAAAAGTAGCCAAACTAAAAGGATTGTTGTTGTAAAAAAAACAGGCTGCCAAGTATTCTGGCAGCCTGTTTTTTTTAATCTTCTTTGTCGTGCATTTTACGCTCCAATTCAGCTTGATATTCTTCCATCACTGGTTTCATCGTGCTCTCTGGAATGTCTTCTATTCGAATGTAAATCAACCCATCAATCGCGTTGTTGAAAAGCGGGTCTACGTTAAAAGCAACCAATCTAGCGTTTTGCTTGATGTATTTTTTAATTAATACCGGCAAACGTAATACGCCTGGTTCTAGTTCATCAATAATTTTATCAAATTTATTCAAATCGGCATCTGTCTCATTAAAGACAAAATCTTTATCCGCATCCTTCAATTTTACTTTGAATTCCTTTTTCGGATGTACATATTGCGCGATGTAAGGATCGTAATAATGGGATTTCATAAACTCAATCATCAACGATTTTGAAAAATCTGAGAATTGGTTGCTAATACTTACTCCACCAAGTAAATATTTGTGTTCCGGATAATGTAAGGTGGTGTGAATGATTCCTCGCCATAACAAGAACAAAGGCATGGGTTTTTGTTGGTACTCCTTAATAATAAAGGCCCTACCCATTTCGATAGACTTATGTAGCATTTCATGCAACTCAGGTTCAAATCGGAACAATCCATTCAAATAAAAACCATCCATACCATATTTAGGATAAATCTCGCAACCTAATCCCATGCGGTAGGCACCAGCAATTTTTTGGGTCTCGTCATCCCATAGAAAAAGATGGCGATAATATTTGTCGTATTTGTCTAAATCAATAGATTCATTAGTACCTTCTCCGACTTCTCTAAAAGTAATTTCACGCAAACGACCTATTTCATGCAAAATATTCGGAATGTCCTTGGCTTGTGCAAAAAACACTTCATAGTTTTTACTTTGCAACAAACGGCAATCCAATTGGCGTAGTTTTTCAACCTCACCAATCATGTTTTCACTACTGGCAGGTGTGACGATTTTTTTTGGACTTTTATTCGCCTTTAGTGGGTTCGTGTTGAGAAAGTTGTTGTCTTTCTCAAACGGATTGGCCAGCATGTAGGTTTTTTTTCTTAAAAACTCCGAGTACTCTTCAATGGATTCGTACTCGTTTTGCTCTGCTACAGAAATAGGTTTTCCAATACGTACTTTGATAACCCTTTTCTTTTGCGTTAGCAATTCAGAAGGCAGTTTTGCCGTTCGCAACGTGTCGCTAATTTTAGATAAAAAGTAAAATAAATTACTGTTTTTAGCATGAAAATAAATCGGTACAACGGGAACTTGTGCTTTTCGAATCACTTTGATAGCGCCTTCTTCCCAGGGTTTATCTACCATTAATTTACCATCTTTGTAGGTCGAAACTTCACCAGCTGGAAAAATTCCCAAAGGCTTTCCGTCTTTCAAATGGCGCAAGGTTTCCTTGATGCCCACCACACTCGATTTGGCGTCTTTGTGATTTTCAAAAGGATTCACCGGCATGATATATGGTTTCATCGGATCAATACGATGCAACAAGAAATTAGCGATAATTTTAAAATTAGGCTCTTTTTCTAGCATTAATTTCAATAACAATATCCCATCAATACCGCCCAAAGGATGGTTAGATATGGTAACATAAGCGCCATCTTTTGGCAATCTTTTAAAATCCTCTTTTGGAATTTCGAATTTGATTTCAAATTCATCCAATATGGCATTCAGGAATTCAACCTCACTAAGATGCTTGTTCCTGTTGTATATTTTGTTTAAGGTCGAAATTTTCAAAACTTTCATCAGTAACCATCCCGAGAAAGTGCCAAAAACTCCGTATTTATCCGTTTTTATTGCCTTTGCAACTTCTTTTGCGGTGACTAAACCCATTTATTTTTATGTTTTTGAGCAAGCCGCAAAGATAGAAAAAAAGCCCAATTTATTTGGCTTTTGTCAAACAAACTTCGACTTTTTTAGTACTTTTGGATTCTTCAAAAAATCAAGATATTGGTTTTAATTTTATATTAAATTATTGTCAAAACCTATGTTTTGCTTCAATAGTCATCAACTTTTAACGCAGTACACACCATGAAAATCATTTCTTACAACGTTAACGGAATTCGCGCTGCCATCACCAAAGGCTTCTTAGATTGGTTGCAGCAAGCCAACCCCGATGTTATTTGCCTTCAAGAAATAAAAGCCACCGAGGATCAAATACCCGTAGCCGACATCGAAAAAGCTGGCTATCCCTATCAATACTATTTCTCGGCCACCAAAAAAGGCTATTCAGGTGTAGCCATTTTGTCCAAAATCAAACCTAATGCGGTGACTTACGGAACCGGAATCGAGCATATGGATTTCGAAGGGCGCAACCTCAGAGTCGATTTTGATGATTGCTCCGTGATGAGTTTGTACTTGCCTTCTGGCACGAATATCGAACGTTTGGATCACAAATTCAAGTACATGGATGATTTTCAGGAGTACATTAATGCCTTAAAAAAAGACATTCCCAACCTTATTATATGTGGTGATTACAACATTTGCCACAAACCTATTGACATTCACGATCCCATTCGAAATAAAAACGTTTCGGGCTTCCTTCCAGAGGAGCGCGCCTGGTTAGATCAATTTATCAACTCGGGCTTTGTGGATAGTTTCCGTCATTTCAATCAAGAGCCCCATCAGTATTCGTGGTGGAGTTACAGAGCCGGCGCTCGTGGCAATAACAAAGGCTGGCGCATCGATTACAACTTAGTCAGCGACACTTTACAACATAAACTCAAAAGAGCCGTTATTCTACCAGATGCTATGCACTCCGATCATTGCCCAATTTTGGTCGAAATCGAATAATTTTCAGGAGCTAATCCTGCTGTCCGCTATATCTTACTGGGCGAACCCCGCCCAGTAAGGATGCCGCTCCCATCAGGGCATTAGGGCATTAGGCTTCTTACAAACAATAGTTTCAATTCGAACATATAGTTTAAAACAAATACCATGATCAAAAAAATCTTCCTTGGACTAACACTACTACTCTTAGCCAGTTCTTGCGTGTCCAAAAAAATCTACAACGAACTCGAAAATAAATTAGCCAATCTTCAAAAAGAACACGCCGATTTGACCGATGAAAACGGCGAACTGCAAAAAGCAAAAACACAATTAGAATCCGAAAAAGAAGGATTAACCTCTGAGTTAAACAAAACCAAATCCGATCTAGAAAAATTAAAAGCAGATTATGCCGCTGCGCAAAACAAATATAAAGTCTTACAAGATTCCTATGCCGCGCTCGAGAAAAATAGCAATGAAGCTTTGCAAGCCAACATGAAAAAAAATCAAAATCTCCTAGCCGAACTCGATGCCAAAAGCAAAGCCTTGGGCATCGAAAGAGAGCGTTTAAGCAAAAATGCACAGCGTTTGCAAGAACTCGAGGATTTGATTGCTGCCAAAGAAGCTGCCATGAAAAATTTAAAAGAAACCTTGTCCAAAGCCTTGAATAGTTTTGAAGGCAAAGGCCTGACCGTTGAGCAAAAAAACGGAAAAGTTTACGTTTCTATGGAGAACAAATTATTGTTCAATTCAGGTAGTTGGGCCGTAGGTTCCGAAGGGAAAAAAGCCGTAGTAGAAGTGGCCAAAGTTTTAGGCGATAATCCAGATATTGCTGTGCTAATCGAAGGACATACCGATGACGATGGTTTTAAAAGCGCTGGACCCATTGCTGATAACTGGGATTTGTCTACCAAAAGAGCCACGGCTATTGTAGCTATTTTGAGCGAAAACAAAAAAGTCAACAAACAAAATTTAACGGCTGCAGGTCGTAGCGAATATGCTCCCTTAATGAGTAACGCCACCGCCGAAGGAAAAGCCAAAAACCGCCGAATCGAAATCATACTGACGCCACGTTTAGACGAAATCTCAAAAATGTTAAACGAGTTTTAGAAAAAAGCTGGTCTTAAAGAAAAGTACAAAAGGCTCATCGTTTTATGGTGAGCCTTTTGTGTTAAAATTAACGAATGTCGAATTTTAAAACGGAAGCTAATTTTTATCTTTGAATGCTTAAAATGTAATTATCAAATCAATGAAATATACCACACTTCCTAATACCGACATTCAAGTCAGTAAAATTTGTTTAGGCACGATGACTTTTGGTCAACAAAATACAGAAGCCGAAGGACATGCTCAAATGGACTATGCTTTAGAACAAGGCGTTAACTTTTTTGATACTGCCGAGATGTACTCCGTACCGGCTCGTCAAGAAACCTATGGTAGCACTGAACGCATTATAGGCACTTGGTTCCAAAAAACGGGCAATAGAGACAAAGTGGTTTTGGCTTCAAAAATTGCTGGGCCAAATCCTAACTTTACCTATATGCGCGAAAAGAATGATTTTTCTCCAGCGAGTATTCAATATGCATTAGACAAAAGTTTAGAGCGTTTACAAACGGATTATATAGATTTGTACCAGTTGCATTGGCCAGAACGTAAAACCAATTTTTTTGGACAACGCGGTTTTAAAGTACAAGATGATGCTTGGGAAGACAACATTCACGCAGTTTTAGAAACATTGAATGGTTTTATCCAACAAGGAAAAATAAAACATATCGGATTGTCGAATGAAACGCCGTGGGGAATCATGCGCTTTTTGGAAGAGAGTAAATACCATAATTTGCCAAGAATCAAAACGGTTCAAAATCCTTATTCGTTGTTGAATCGTTTATACGAAAATGGTTCAGCAGAGATTGGAATTAGAGAAAACGTGGGGCTTTTGGCCTATTCACCAATGGCTTTTGGGGTGTTGTCGGGTAAATTTTTAACGGGCGAATCACATCCTAACGCAAGAATCAATTTGTTTCCTCAATTTTCAAGATACAATAGCGAACAATCGGCTGCGGCTACACGTTTGTACAACGAAATTGCACAGCAAAACGGATTGACGCTAACGCAATTGGCTTTGGCTTTTATTGAGCAACAACCTTTTGTAACCAGCACGATTATTGGCGCAACGACTATGGAACAACTGAAAGAAAACATCGATACAATCAACGTGACTTTGAGCGAAGAACTACTGCAAGCGATTGATGGCGTTCAAGCAAAAATTCCAGATCCAGCGCCTTAATAAAGGAGTGGAATTAGAATAAAAAAAGCTGTAATCGTGTTGTGATTACAGCTTTTTTTGTGGACAGTTAAAAACCTATTCATAGAAAAAAGGGTCACATAAATTTTATGGGGATTAAGCAAAAAGTTTTTCCATTCTAAAGAGAAAGAATTTTACAGTGATCCGCAGAATGCGATTACAAAGCATTTTAATGCCTATTACCCATAATCCTTGGTAGCAGCACAAAGCTACTGTTAACCACTAAACCGCCACTATTGGCAGGTGCTGTTAGTGTTTTGTTTGTTCATTTCCTTGCACCAAATACCAATCAACCCAACTGTCCATTTGTTTTACTGAGTTGGGGCGCAATAAAATTTCACGTTTCTCATTCAATAGAAACATTGTGGGTGTGCCGAAAATATAATAATTTTTCACTGCCGTGCTGTTCCATTTTTGATAATCACAAAAAGAAATAAAGGGTAAAGTAGCGGTGAAGTTTTTAAACATTTCTTTGTTTTCATCGAGTGATACAAAAACTACTTCTACACCTTGAGCCTTCCATTTGGAATAGTTCTTTGCTATTTCGGGTAGTTCTTCTGTACATTTTTGACACCAACTAGCACCAAAAACAACAACCGTTTATGTATTAAAATAGTCCAATTTTTATTGGACTATATTTATCTCGTCCGAAAAGACTAGACGGCATTATACCACAAAATTTTGGACTATTTTAAATCCTTAATTGGTATTACAGCGCAACAAGCGTGGTGGTTTGTATTTCTGTACAAAAAAACACAAAACCCCATTTGCTACTGAAAGCAAATGGGGTTGTTTGTGAAATTAGAAAATTACCCGCTGCGCGGTTTTCTTTTTTTCTTTTTAGCTCAATTTTTTATGATCTAGAAAACTACACGAAAACCGATGGCTTCGTTGAAGCTATCGATTTCATCGGGATTGACCCTGCCACGTCGAGCCGAACGGCAGCTATCGGCGCCGCCGCTCCAGTTGCCACCACGAATGACACGGCTCGTACCGGTACCAGGGCCTGTCGGGTTGGTTGCAGGTGCAGTCGAAGTAGCGGCATACCAGTCTGAACACCATTCCGAAACATTACCATGCATGTCATAAAGCCCCC
Organism: Flavobacterium succinicans LMG 10402; assembly: GCF_000611675.1. Classification (GTDB taxonomy): domain Bacteria; phylum Bacteroidota; class Bacteroidia; order Flavobacteriales; family Flavobacteriaceae; genus Flavobacterium; species Flavobacterium succinicans. The sequence goes on from NZ_JATV01000004.1 coordinate 259,192, forward strand.
AAGCATTGGGTGCATAAGTCCCTACACTTTGTCTAGTACCGGGATCGTTTGTGCTCGTGTTGGTACAACCCGTTTGTGGAGAACTCCAATTATAATTGGCTTGGCTATTGCTCAAGCAAGCCCCAGTGTTAAAAGCAGTGATGGTGGTGGCGCGTGCCGCATATTCCCACTCGGCTTCGGTGGGCAATCTTCCACCGGCATATATCGCAAAGTATGCTGCTCCATACCAAGTTACGTTAATTATCGGTGCATTAGGGTTGCCCGTTGGTGCCCAGTTGCCGCCGCTATAGGTAAGCCCAGTGATACCGCACAATTGCTTATATCCGTAGGGTCCTGTAGCCGAAGTACTTAGCTCCACGTTGGTGTCGTTTAGGAACTTCACAAATTGGGCGTAAGTTATTTCTTTAGTACTCATACTAAAAGCAGCTAAAGTAACGTTGTGTTGCACTTCGTCACTAACCCTATTTGGCTCAGCAGCAGGGCTGCCCATTGAAAAAGTGCCTGCGGGTATGGCGGAGGTGGTAATACCCAAAGCAGCGGTTATTGTAGTTGTAGTCTTAAAACTAACCTCATTTCCATAACTTGTACCAGCACTATTAGTTGCATAAGCTCGCACATAATAAGTATTATTGGCAATCAACCCTGTGAGGCTACTTACAAAAGTTCCTGTGCTTGCACCATCAATAGTTTTGGCACTTAAGGCAATAGTTGGGTTGGTGGTGGTGCTGTAAACTACGCCTCTTGCTGTTAAAGTAGCACCCCCATCGTTGGTTACATTTCCGCCTGTAGTGGCGGTTTTGGTGGCTATTGTTGTGGCTGTTGTGGTGGTAAGGGTTGGTAGGCTTATTGCGCTGGTGGTAAAACTTATCTCAGAACCATATGCTGTACCAAAGCTATTAGTCGCATAAGCTCGTACATAGTAGGTAGTATTGGCTGTCAAACCTGTAATATTACTTATAAATGCACCAGTTCCTGCACCATCGGTAGTTTTGGTGCTCAAGGCAATGGTTGGGTTGGGGGTGATGCTATATACTACACCACGGGTTGTTACGGTTTCACCGCCATCGTTGGTTACATTTCCGCCTGTAGCGGCGATTTTGGTGGATATTCCGGTGGCACTTGTGGTCGTGATGTTAGGAAGTAAATTTTTTGATAGGGTTTCCAAAGCCGCTATTTGCGTTTGCAGTTGCGATACCAGTGCATCAATATAGGCTTTGGTCGCGGCATCTTGTGGGTTGGTTGGGTCTAGCAAGTTGGTAATTTTGGTGTTGCTCGCACTGTTGTTCACAGTAAGTATATTAGCCAAATCGGGAATATTCGTATTCACAATATAGGGGTTTGGGGTGGTCCCAGCACCTGTAATGGTTACGTTGGTACCCGCTGTTGTTACACCACCTTGACCTTCTATACCATTACAAATATACTTTGTAAGAGCTCCATTAATTTCACTAGCATCTAAAGTGTTATTTTCGTTTAAGTCTAAACCGTATTCGAGTTTCACACCGCCTGATGTACAGTTTATACCTGCCGATTCGGCTGTTGTTTTAACCAACGAATTTTGGCCATTTGTACCGTTAGTTCCAGTATCGCCTTGGTCTCCTTTATCACCTTGGATTCCCTGAATTCCTTGTGCTCCTGTTAATCCAGTATCGCCTTTGTCTCCTTGGATTCCCTCTGGACCTTGGGCACCAGTTAGACCTGTATCGCCTTTTAAACCTTGAATTCCTTGTGCACCTGTTAATCCGGTGTCGCCTTTGTCTCCTTTTGAACCTTGAATTCCTTGTGCTCCTGTTAATCCAGTATCGCCTTTGTCACCTTTTAAACCTTGAATTCCTTGTGCACCTGTTAATCCAGTGTCGCCTTTTAAACCTTGGATTCCCTGAGGGCCTTGTGGACCTGTGGCTCCTGTTAATCCAGTGCCACCTTTATCTCCTTGGATTCCTTGAATCCCTTGTGCTCCTGTTAATCCAGTATCGCCTTTGTCACCTTTTAAACCTTGAATTCCTTGTGCACCTGTTAATCCAGTATCGCCTTTTAAACCTTGGATTCCCTGAGGGCCTTGTGGACCTGTGGCTCCAATGGCACCGTCAACACCATTTGCACCTGCTGGACCCTGAGGACCAGGCGTTGCACTGCCTGATGTTTTGGCGTACATAGCAAATGGTACGCTCAACAATTGGCTTGTACCCATTATTGAGTAATTAGTTCCACCTGCTGGATCAGTTTCTGTTTTTATAAAATAGGGGCCATTAGCCCAGTCGATTAATGAAAAATTATCAGAAGTTGTTCCTGTTCCAATTTCAAAACTCACCAAACCATTAGCATTGGTTGTTGGTGTTTGAGTTTCAACATAAACAGCAGTTCCATTTGCAGAACCTTGTACTATGCTTATTTGCATACCAACAGCGCTAGAGGTTACCAAATTATTACTTCCGTTACGCACAACGGCTTGATAGCTCATTTTTTCTGGTGCTTGAGCAAATGCACCTGCAGCCATAAATAAAACGACAAATAGAGTAAATATTCTTTTCATTAATTTTGTTTTTTAATAATTTTAAATGATTGTACTTTTTGGTTTACTTGGTTTAGAACATTTAAAAAATAAGTAGCGTCGGGCAAACTATTCATTTTTATTTGCGTTTGCTGTGCTGCTATTGGGTAGTTGCTTAACAGTCTACCCTGCAAATCAAAAAGCTGATACGAGAATTTTTCATTGTTGTAATTGCTAATTTGTAAGGTAACTGCATCTGTTGTAGGGTTAGGAAAAACGACAACCGACATGTTTAGTGTTGGATCATTAATGCCTAGGTTATAAATTTCATAGGTATGTTGCACGCCTTGTGCTACACTGCCAGTACTGCCTGTGTTGGTGGTATAAACCACTTGCCCTACCGAATAAGCAACTGATCCTCCACTGCCTGCAGCATTACCACCTGAGGCGGCAGTTGTTTGTTGTGCTTGTGCTGTTAGCCCTAGGCCTAGCAACAAAACACTCCATTTTGGTTTTTTGTGTTTCATTTTTTGGTTTTAAATTATGTTTTGCAATGATACACTTTTATTTATTTTTATGCTGTTTTTTTTTACAATTATGCATAACGGGAGTCTGTAAAAAAACCTCGAATTTTGGCAATTCCAAGTGTAGGCAATAACATTTAACATAAGGAAGAAAAGCTGTACGTTTAAACGCGTAACACATCCAGGGAATTTCTGGTTATTGGCGTCACAACAATGAAACAGCTGAAAGAAAACATCGATACGATTAACGTGACTTTAAGCGAAGAACTACTGCAAGCGATAGATGGCGTTCAGGCAAAAATTCCAGATCCAGCGCCTTAAGAAAGAACTAGAATTTCAATAAAAAAAAGCTGTAATCGTGTTGTGATTACAGCTTTTTTGTGGTTTTAAATCTTTCCTAGAAAAACAAGATTTTTGCTCTATAGCCCCGATTGTAGTGGAAATCCTTATGGCCCGGGGTTCGGGGCATAAGATTGCAACGGAAAGCGGGACCATTGTTTCTTAAAAAGCCTATTCTTGCTGCTCCAAATTTTTAAAAACCAAAAATCAGATCGGCAGCTATGGAATCGGCTTGGATTTGTATGGAGTCGGGCACTCTCAATTTGATGAACGATTTGGCTTGGCCGGTAACCATAAAGGGTTTGGATTTGTAAATGGAATCCTCGGGCGCTAGCAATCCTCTTCGGTTCATTAAATTGGTCAAAAACAATTGTTGCTTTACGGCAAAGTCTTTGAGTTTTCCTTCGTCATTGAATTGGTACATGAATTTGCGCGGGCTTGGAATAATTCTGGCCAAGTACAAACATTCGTTCAGGTCTAGTTCGGCGGGTGTTTTTTGGAAATAAAAACGACTGGCTTCACCAATTCCGTATACATCAGGACCCCATTCGATAATATTGAAATAGACTTCGAGCATGCGCTGTTTGCTGACCACACGGTTGTTTTCTAAGATATAGACCAAAAGAATTTCTTCGAGTTTACGCGATAAGGTTTTTTCGCGAGTCAAAAAGGCATTTTTGACCAATTGCATGCTGATGGTACTGGCGCCACGAGCGAATTTTTTGGTACGGATGTTTTTGAGAATCGATTGTTTAAAGGCCTCGTTGATAAAACCACGATGATTAAAAAACGAAGGATCCTCGGTGGTTAAGACGCATTTTTGTAAGTAAGGCGAAATTTGATCCAAAGGCGTATAATCTGCATTTTCGGCTCCTACCAAAATTGGGCGTTGGAGTACATTTTTGATGATGGCTCGGTACACAAATTCGCCGTTGAGTTTGGTCAAATTGGCTTTTCCGTATTTTGTGATGCGAAGGTTTTCTTTGTTGAGTTTGCTATCAAACACCAATTGGTTGGGTTTGTTTTTGTTGAATTTGAAATCCAAGTTGTACTCAAAATTTCCTTGGGCTTGCATGCCTTGAAAGTTGGTAAACAAACCATCGGGAAGCGAAACGATAAAGTCTTGCGCCTTCATTTTGGGAATACTCACTTGCAATTTATAAATCGTATCCGATTCGGTTTCGTAAGCCATATACGGATGCACTTTTATTTTGTTGAGTTGCAGTGTTGAGCTTTTATCGATTGAAATAAAATCAGCACCCAGTAGAAATCGATAATCAAATCGAGCGTTGTTAATGACCACATCTTTGTTGGCAATTTTGGGGTGATTGATGCGTAAGTTGGTAATGGTGGCCAGTCCGTCAAAATGGAATTCCCCCGATGATTTTTCAATATTTTGAATATTCAAACGGATGGAGTCAAAGCTGGATTGTAGGTGATACCGTTCGTCAACATAGGGCAAACGAATGGCTCCTGTGTCTTGGTTAAAGATCCTGAAATCTGCAGTTTTGTTTCTTGGATTGGCAATTCCTTTGAGGCTTAGTCTTTGTTTGAACGTATTGGTTGCAACTGCAAGGGAGCAATTGAGTTGTTCGTTTTGTAAAGTAAGATTTTTAAAATCGAGTAGGGTTTTGTTGCCGTTATCATCAATTTTGAAGGCTAAGTTTTGGATGTGCATATCGGTAGGCACCAAATTGAGGATTCTTGAAATCAAACGATAGGCTGTGGCGGCATAATCGGTTTTGCGATCTGAATTTTCGAGGTTGATTTCTTCCTCTTTTTTTAAAAAGGCGTCAAAATTGCGTTGTTTTCCTTTTTTGACCAATTGAATATATCCGTCTTCAAGTTCTAATTTTTCTAATTGAATATTTCCAATAAATAAGTTCCAAAAACTGATGCTGGTATTGAGTTTTTTGATATGCAAAAGGGTATCGGCATTTTTTGGAGCCAAAATAACATCGTAGAGATCGATACCGCTCAGGCCATCAAAACTTGCTTTTTTAACACTAAAATCACTGTTGTATTGTTGGGTCATTTTAGTCGAAACCTTGTCTAAGGCTTGATCTAAAAGGGTGTCTCTAAAAAATATAAAACCTCCTATAGTCACAAGTAGTACTATAGCCAATACTTTTAGGGCTAGAAGGAGTTTTTGTTTGTTCGTTCTCATCATTTAAATTTCACTAAGGCTGCAAAAGTATCTTATTTTATGTTATGCTAAAATTAAAAATAGCGTACGGGTTGATACAATAATCCAATGGGATATCGTTCTCAAAAACATCGGTTATTTGGTCTTCGGGGTCAAAGAAAGACAGGCCGATTTTTAGGGTTTCAGGCCTGCATTCTGAAAGGAATTGATCATAAAACCCTTTGCCGTATCCCACGCGATTGCCCAGTTTATCGTAGGCGAGTAAAGGTATAAACACGACTTCTATTTGTTTCGAAGGCACTTCGATTCCTGATACGGGTTCAGGAATTTGATACTCGTTTTTTACAATGCGTGTATTGTCTGTAAGTAGAAAATGCATCATTTTTAGGGTTTCGAAATCACTTTTAGACAGGATAATTTCTTTGTCTTTTCCCGCTAAAATGTGCAAAAGAAATTCAGTATTGATTTCTTTTTGGGATGCAATGGGTAAAAAAATATGAAAATAGGTTTTGTCCCAAATAGGAAGCGATAAAGCTTGGTTGGCTATTGCCAAGCTCATCGATTCGATATCATTTTCATGTAGTGCTTTTCGGAGTGTTTTGTACTTAAGCCGTAATTCCTTCTTCAACATGCATAGTTGCTTTTAATTGGGCTATAAAAGTAGTCAAATGTTCGACTTCTACATGATCCATAAGCACTATTTTGTACCATTTATTGTCCCCATGATGTTGTTGTGGCACCAAGTCAAAAGTATCGGCTAGTTTTGGGTCGATGTACTCGGCATGAATGGTGACAATGTTCATGAACGGATCTCTAAAATAAGCAATGCCCAGTTGGTCTAATGCATTGCATAAAAATTGGGTTCTCATTTGCAAAACGCTTACTTTTTCGAACCAGCCGTGTGCGCCATAGGCAAACAAAATCATCCAAACGGCCACAGCATTCGATCCGGAACGGCTTCCACAAAGGGTTAAATCCATACCTTCTACATACTCGGCTTCTTTGGTCAAAACGTTTTCAATTAGATTTTTTCGGCAAATGAAAATACCTGTTCCATAAGGCGATTGTAGCATTTTGTGTGCATCGATGGTGATAGAGCTAATTTTTGGATTATTAAAATTAAGGGTCGATTGAGGATTGCTGAATGGATAAACAAAACCACCATAAGCCCCATCAATATGAAGTTTATACTCTAAACCGTATTTTTCAAAAAGAGTACAATACACTTCGGGATTATCTACAGAGCCAAACATAGTGGTACCCATATTCGAAACGGTGATAAAATATTTTTTACCTTTTGCTTTCGCTTCCAGAATCAATTGTTCTAATGCAAGGCTGTCTATGGATCTATTATGAAAGGCAACAGGAACTTTAATCCAATCGAGCATTAAAACATTGGAGCCTTTGGCAATGGAGTAATGCGTATCTTCGGAAGCTACGATGGCAATTTCGTGTAGTTGGGCTCCTTTTTGATACATGAAAAAGTTGCGATACATCCAAATGGCCTGAATATTCGCTTCGGTTCCGCCTGGTGAAATATAGCCATCGTAAGAATTGGGTTTCGCTTTGAAAATATCGACTGCTATGACATCCAAAACTTCTCGCTCTATTTGTTGGGTGCCTTTGAAGGCTTTTTCGGAAGTTCCCAAAGTGTGACAACCGATATGATTGGGGTTGGCCACATAGGCTTGCAAAGTAGGCGCTTCTTGTAAAAAAGGCGCATCATCATAAAAAACTTTCCCGTCTAATTTTGAGGCTGGATACCCCAATGAAATGTCTTTTGAAAAATTGACATTTTCGGCTAATGCATTTTGAATACGTTCTTTACGTTCTTTCTGATCTATTTTTTTCCAATATAACATTGTTGTAATTTTTCAGCAAAGGTAACTGGCTGATTCCTATTAGAATATGATTTTTGTTAGGTTTTAAAGATTTCAATATCATTAAATTGCTGAATATAGGCCTCTGGTTTTTCAATTCTGTTTGATTTTGTTCCGACTAAAGAAGTAGACAAATGAAAAATGGCGTCTCCTTCATACACAATAGGTGATTGGTTGCTGTTGATGACGTAACCATCATTGGGGGCTTTCACTTTGCGTTCAAATTTCCCAAAAGGATCGGTAATGAGTGCCAAAACAGTCCCTTTGGTAACAAACGTGCCAATGGTATTTAAATCGTGAAGCATTCCGGAGCATTTGGCTCTCACCCAATTCGATTTTTCGATGTAAATGGTTTTGTTTTCGGGCACTTCGATGTTGTGTTTTGGATCTAACATGTCCAATTGTGCTAACACGCGTTTGGTGCCTTCAAGTCCTTCTCTGGCGACTTTTTTATCTATGTCTAATGATTTTCCACCTTCAAAAAGAAGCATTTTCACGTTCATTTTGGTAGAAGAATTTCGAAACGAACCCGCAATGTTTTTGGAGTACAAAGTGAAAGGTGCATTGAATACATCGGCTAATTGCTTTAATTCAGCATCATTTTCTGCTAGGCGAATTTGAGGAGCATTAAAACGACTCGCACCACCCGCATGAAAATCAATCGCATAATGCACTTCGGGCATCACTTCGTTGAGGATGTGAAAAGCAAATCGACTCGCCAAGGACCCTTTTTTACTGCCCGGAAAAGAGCGATTCAGGTCACGACCATCGGGAAATTCTCGGGAACGATTCACAAAACCATACATATTAATGATGGGAATACAGATGATCGTGCCGCGTTTGGGTCGGTTTATTTTCTGGCTAATGAGTTGTCGTACAATTTCGATACCATTAATTTCATCGCCGTGGATTCCCGCTGTGAAAAGAATGACAGGACCTTCTTGTTTGGAACGCCGAACAATGATAGGGATATTGAGCTTGGTAGTCGTGTGGAGTCGCGCCATCTCAACGTTGATGGTTTTGTTTTCTCCCGGTAAAATGCTTTCGCCAAAAATCGTTATTGGTTTTAAACTTCTCATAGCCAACTTTAATGGGCTAAATATAAAAATTATTAAGCATTACCTGTTGGTTGAATTTCAAATAAAATAAAACTTAATCATACTTCGATGCCTCAGATTAATAGCAGTTAGCAACAAATTCACTAATTGTCATTAAAATTGAATGTCACAAATTCCAACAACTTTAATAATTTGTGTTTTTAAAACCTGTTGTTATTCCTGATCTATTCGTGAATTCGTGGCGAAAATTTTTGAATACGAATGTCCTGAAGAAAAATCCAACGCAGAAGTTTTAGAAAAATAGAATCACTAAATTTGTTCTGAATTAAAAGCGATAGCGAATTTTCTAAATCTACAATGACGCAACCCTCGATAGCCCTTCAAATACAAACCCTTCCTGATAATCCAGGCGTGTACCAATATTATGATAAGGAAGGTGAAATTTTATATGTAGGCAAAGCCAAAAACCTAAAAAAAAGGGTGTCCTCTTATTTTAACAAAATTCACGATACGGCCAAAACCAATGTGTTGGTCAAAAAAATTGTGACCATAAAGCACATTGTAGTTCCCACAGAATCTGATGCGTTGTTGTTAGAAAATAATTTAATCAAAACGCTTCAGCCTCGTTATAATGTCTTGCTTCGTGATGACAAAAGTTATCCTTGGTTGTGCATCAAAAAAGAACCTTTTTCACGTATTTTTTCTACTCGTAGAATGATTAAAGACGGTTCTGAATATTTCGGTCCTTACACGAGTTTCAAAACCGTTAATACGATTTTGGAATTAATCAAAGAGTTGTATCCACTCCGTACTTGTACTTTCGATTTGAGCGAAAACAACATCAATAGTGGAAAATTCAAAGTGTGTTTAGAATACCATATTGGCAATTGCAAAGGCCCGTGCGAAGGTCACGAAAGCTTGGAGCATTACCAAAAACAAGTAGACGCCATACGCGAAATCCTCAAAGGTAATTTCAAAGAAAGTTTAAAAGATTTTAAACGAATGATGGTCGATTTGGCCAGCGAAATGAAGTTTGAAGAAGCTCAGAAAATAAAAGAAAAAATTGAGGTTTTAGAAAATTACCAATCCCGTTCAACCATTGTCAATCCGAAAATCACGAATATTGATGTGTTTTCGATTGTTTCGGATGAAAGTGCGGCTTTTGTGAATTTCTTGCAAATTTCTCACGGTTCGATTATTCGTTCACACACGATGGAAATCAAGAAGAAGTTAGCAGAAACGGATGAAGAGTTGTTAGAATTAGCCATTGTTGAACTTAGAGAGCGCTTTCATTTGTTGTCTAGAGAAGTGATTGTTCCTTTCGCCATAGATTTGGGTGAAAATATTAAAATTACAGTGCCTCAATTGGGCGACAAAAAACAAATATTGGATTTGTCTATTCGTAATGCCAAGTTTTACCGCATCGAACAACTCAAACAATTGCAGATTGTCGACCCAGACCGTCACACCAATCGGATTATGGCACAAATGCAAAAAGACTTGCGATTGCCTGTAGAGCCAAGACATATTGAGTGTTTTGATAATTCAAACATTCAAGGAACGAATCCTGTTTCGGCTTGTGTAGTTTTTAAAGATGGAAAACCTAGCAAGAAAGATTATCGTCATTTTAATATCAAAACCGTCGAAGGACCCGATGATTTTGCTTCGATGACAGAGGTAGTGTACCGCCGATACAAACGATTATTGGACGAAAAAGAGCCTTTGCCACAATTGATTATTATTGATGGAGGAAAAGGACAATTATCTGCGGCCTTAAAAAGTATTGATGAACTTGGATTGAGAGGGAAAATCACCATCATTGGCATTGCCAAACGATTGGAAGAACTCTTTTTTCCCGGAGATTCTATCCCTTTGTATTTGGATAAAAAATCTGAAACCCTAAAGGTAATTCAGCAGTTGAGAAACGAAGCCCACCGATTCGGAATCACACATCATCGTGACAAACGAAGCAAAGCCGCCTTGAATTCATCGATTGAAAGTATCCCGGGCATAGGCGAAAAAACGATGATTACGCTTATTGAGCATTTTAAAAGTGTTAAAAGAATACAATTGGCTACAGAAAAAGAAATTTCTGAGGTTATTGGCGTGTCAAAAGCCAAAAAAATTTCCGACTTTTACAAGAAATAGCACGTTGCTAAATTCTTGTCTATGAGTAGATTTACTGCTTTACTTTTGTTGTTCTGTTGTTGTGGGTTACTTTGGTCACAAGAACAAGCAAAGAAACCCAAAATAGGTCTAGTATTAAGTGGAGGTGGAGCCAAAGGTTTCGCTCATATTGGCGTGTTGAAAGTGATTGAAGAAGCCGGAATCAAAATCGATTATATCGGCGGAACCAGCATGGGTGCCGTGATTGGAGGTTTGTACGCCACGGGTTTTAATGCATCACAAATTGATTCTATTTTTCACACCGTTGATTTCGATAAGTTAATCAACGATTATGTTCCAAGGGGGTCCAAGAATTTTTACGAAAAACGCAATGACGAATTGTATGCCGTAACACTGCCCTTTAATAAATTCAAAATCGGTATTCCTGAGGCACTTTCTAAAGGTATGTACAACTTTAATTTGTTGACCCGTTTGACTCGAAATGTAAAAAACATTCACGATTTCAATCAATTACCCATTCCTTTTTTGTGTATCGCTACTGATATTGAAAAAGGCGAACAAGTGTTGTTGAACAAAGGCAATTTAGCGCAATGTATTTTAGCAAGTGCGGCGTTTCCTTCCTTGTTTTCTCCCGTTGAAATTGAGGGTAAAGTGCTTATTGACGGTGGTGTTGTGAATAATTACCCCATTCAAGAAGTGATAGATTTGGGAGCTGATGTTATCATTGGAGTCGATGTTCAAGAAGGGTTAAAAGATCGTACCGCACTTAGAGATGCTACCAAAATATTAGTACAGATCACCAATTTCAGCATGATCGACAAGATGAAAGGAAATGTACAAAAAACAACCGTGTACATACAGCCAGACATCAAAGATTATTCTGTGATATCTTTTGATAAAGGCAAAGAAATAATAGTTAAAGGCGAAGAAGCTTCTTTTGCCGTGTACGAAAAATTAAAACAATTAGTAAATCATGATTTTCCTTATCGAAAGCCAAAATTAAAGCTCATATCTGATAGTATTTTGGTGTCAGACATTCAAGTGAATGAAATGAAAAATTTCACGAGCACTTATGTTAAAGGTAAATTACGCTTCAAACCCGGAAGTTTAATTACCTATACGAAGTTGCAAAATGGCATTAACAACATCAACGGAACTCAAAATTTTAACGCCATTACTTACGCTTTGCAACCTCTTGGGAATGCTGAACAATTGGTGTTAAACTTGAAAGAAAACGACACTAAAACACAATTAAAGTTGGGTTTACATTACGATGGTTTGTACAAAAGCGCTGTTTTGGCCAATATTACACAAAAAAATCTATTGATTAAAAATGACAATTCTTCATTGGATCTTATCATTGGAGATAATTTCCGTTACAATTTTAATTATTATGTCGACAATGGCTATAACATAAGTTTTGGTTTTAAGTCCTCTTTGAATCAATTTGATAGAAGTATATCTCAGACCATTCAGGTGGGCAAAGAAATGGACGAAGAACTTTCATTGATCAATGTTGATTTTCAGGATTGGAACAATCAGGCTTATTTTCAATCGGTTTTTGTTCAAAAATATTTAATTGGAGGCGGTATCGAATACAAGTACCTAAATATCGTTCCCTCAGTAGTTACCAAAAATAGCCCAGCCGTAGAGGATAGTAATTATTTGGGCGTGTTCGGATATTTGAAGTTTGATGCCTTGGACAGTAAGTATTTTCCAACCAAAGGCTGGTCGTTTACGGGTGATGTGCACTCGTATTTAATGTCTTCTAATTATTCAAAAGTGTTTGAGCCTTTTACCATACTCAAAGCTGATTTTGCGGTAGCGGCAAAAGTGTTGCCTCGTTTAGTCTTTAAATTTGAAACGGATGCTGGTACAACGGTGGGTAAGCAAAGTGTTCCTTTTTTAAATTTTATGCTTGGAGGATATGGTTATAATGCGATAAATAACTTCAAGTCTTTTTTTGGATATGATTTTTTAAGCCTAGGCGGTAATAGTTATATCAAATCATTGGGAACCTTAGATTTTGAATTTTACAAACGAAATCACTTCAATTTGACTGCGAATTACGCTAATATTGGTAATCGTATTTTTAGTTCGCTCGATTGGGTGGCTTTGCCCAGGTACTCCGGATATGCTGTGGGATACGGATTGGATTCTATTCTTGGGCCAGTTGAGGTAAAGTACTCTTGGTCGCCCGAACAGCCAAAAGGATTTTTTTGGTTTAGTGTAGGATATATTTTTTAATCTTAAAATTATATTAAAAAAATTACGACATTTGCTTTCATGAAAACAAAATGGCAAGGTTTATTAGATTATCTGCAATTTCTTATTAAGAGAAATCCAGAATGATTGCACTATTTTTTAAGGAATACAATTAGGTTGAATCTAAATTTTTTAAAAAATGCCAATATATCATAAACTAGGAGATTTTCCTCAAAAACGCCACGTACAATTCGAGAAACCTAATGGGGGATTGTATTACGAGCAATTATTCGGTACCGAAGGTTTTCACGGCCATTCGTCAATATTATATCATGTACACCGACCAACTCAGGTCAAAGAAATACTAAATTCGTATTCAGTAGAACCCAAAATTGCTATCGGTAAAAACATCAAATCATTATTGCTAAAAGGGTTTGAATTGTTACCCGAAAATGATTTCTTGGAAAGTCGCAAACCCATGTTGGTCAATAAAGATTGCACTATTGGTTTAGCAGCACCAAAAGAATCCTTGCGTTCGTATTTTTATAAAAACGCCGATGCTGATGAAATGATTTTCATTCACAAAGGAAGCGGAACCCTAAGAACAATGATGGGTAACATTCCTTTCGAATATGGTGATTATCTTATTATCCCTCGCGGAATGATTTATCAAATTGATTTTGATACTACCGAAAATCGCTTGTTTTATGTAGAATCTTTTGCGCCTTTCTATACACCAAAACGATACAAAAACGAATCAGGTCAGCATTTAGAACACGCTCCTTTTTGTGAACGCGATTTCAAATTGCCAACAGAGTTAGAAACGCACGACGAAAAAGGCGATTTCTTAATCAAAATCAAAAAAGAAGGGATGATGCACGAGGTGGTCTATGCCACGCATCCTTTCGACGTTATTGGTTGGGATGGCTATAACTTTCCTTATGGATTTAGTATCCACAACTTCGAGCCTATAACCGGTCGTGTGCACCAACCGCCACCAGTACACCAAACGTTTGAAACATCTACTTTTGTAGTGTGTTCTTTCGTGCCTCGTTTGTACGATTACCACCCAAAAGCTATTCCTGCGCCTTACAATCACAGCAACATCGATAGCGATGAGGTTCTGTATTACGTAGATGGCGATTTTATGAGTCGTAATAATATCGAACAAGGACATATCACTTTGCATCCAAAAGGTATTCCTCACGGACCAGCACCAGGAGCTATGGAGCGAAGCATCGGTCAAACAATTACTCAAGAATTAGCCGTTATGGTCGATACGTTTCGCCCTTTAATGGTTACCGAAGAAGCGATGGGTCTTGATGACGGACAGTACTACAAATCTTGGGTAGAGTAAAAAATAATTAAAATAATAAGGAGCTATTTCCTGCTGTACGCTATATCTGTGGCTCCGAACCCCGGAGCCACAGGATGCCGCTTCCATCAGGGCTTTGAACTAATCAACAACATTTTCGGAAACCCCGAAACAAACAATATATACAATGGCAAAAGAAGTACAATCAGTAGAATACGGACTAGAAAAAATATTTGAAGGAGCACAAGATTTCCTTCCGTTAATGGGAACCGACTACGTAGAATTTTATGTGGGCAACGCCAAACAAGCCGCTCATTTTTACAAAACGGCTTTCGGATTTCAATCGCACGCGTATTGCGGGTTAGAAACAGGTTCAAGAGACAAAGTTTCTTATGTGTTAAAACAAGACAAAATTCGTTTGGTACTAACTACGGCGCTCAACAGCGAATCTCCAATTGGAGAACACGTAAAAAAACACGGTGACGGAGTTAAAATCGTGGCGCTTTGGGTAGAAGATGCTCGTAAATCTTTTGAAGAAACCACTAAACGTGGCGCAAAAGTCTATATGGAACCTACCGTAGAAAAAGACGAATTTGGTGAAGTAGTTCGCGCTGGAATCTATACTTATGGTGAGACCGTTCATATGTTTGTAGAGCGCAAAAACTATACAGGTGCTTTTCTTCCAGGTTTTGTAGAATGGAAATCGGATTATAACCCAACTTCTGTTGGTTTAAAATACATCGACCATATGGTAGGAAATGTGGGTTGGAATCAAATGAATGTTTGGGTAAAATGGTACGAAGACGTGATGGGCTTTGTAAACTTCCTTTCTTTTGATGACAAACAAATCCACACCGAGTATTCTGCTTTGATGAGTAAAGTAATGAGTAACGGCAACGGAAGAATTAAATTCCCAATCAACGAACCCGCCAAAGGAAACAAGCGTTCTCAAATAGAAGAGTATTTAGATTTTTATGAAGGCGCAGGCGTGCAGCACATTGCCATTGCTACCGATGATATTATTACTACTGTTACTGAGCTTAGAGCTCGTGGTGTAGAATTTTTATCAGCGCCACCTCATGCGTATTACCAAGCCATTCCAGAACGTTTGGGCGAACACATGAGTATGATGAAAGAAGATTTAGCCGTTATCGAAAAGCTAGCCATTATGGTGGATGCCGATGAAGATGGGTATTTATTGCAAATCTTTACCAAACCTGTTGAAGATCGTCCGACCTTATTTTTCGAAATAATTCAACGAATGGGAGCCAAAGGATTCGGTGCAGGGAACTTCAAAGCTTTATTTGAGTCCATCGAAAGAGAGCAACAATTGCGAGGAACGCTATAAAATTAAGTTTTTTTTGCATTATCAAAAAAAATAACCAAATAGAATGCTAATAATATACAAACGTTGTGTTAAACTTAATTTTATAGGCTAAAAAATATAAAAAGCCATTGTATCTTTGCAAAGCAAATGAGAGGGGTGGTTTCCTTTCATGGGTATTATAAATTTCATAATTTATAGTTTTTTGGTTAGTTAATAGCATAAAAACTCAGTCATTAATTTGACTGGGTTTTTTTGTTTTAATACATTTGGGCTCATTTTTGCTAGAGAATCTCTTTAAAGCTCAAATTATACAAAATGAGAAAACTCCTCCTCCTTTTTTTATTGTTCTTTATTGTGAGTTTCAATTCTCAAAATTCTTCATCTTTCGAGGCTGGCGAGTGGTTTAAATTTAGGATACATTATGGTTTTGTCAATGCAGGTTATGCAACGCTCGAAGTTAAAGAAGCTACGATTGGTCAAAAACCTGTTTTTCATGTAATAGGCAAAGGATATACTACGGGAATGTCTCGTTTTTTCTTTAAAGTGGATGATTTGTACGAAAGTTATTTTGATAAATCAACGGGGTATCCGTACCAATTTGTTCGAAAAATTGATGAAGGAGGCTATACCAAAAATCAAGAAGGCTTTTTTAATCATTCAACTCAAAAGATACTGGTAAAGGATTATAAGCATAAAAGCGAAAAAACATTTTCTTTTCCAAAAGGCACACAAGACATTGTTTCTACCTTTTATTATCTTAGAAATTACCCTACGATAGATCAGTTAAAAGTTGGGGAATCTGTTGCAATTGACATGTTTTTTGATGACGAAACCACAAAGTTTAAGTTAAAATTCTTAGGCCGTGAAGATATTACCACTAAATTTGGCGTTATTTCGGCCATGATTTTTCGTCCTTTAGTACAATCGGGTCGCGTGTTCAAAGAGCAAGAAAGCTTAACCGTTTGGATTTCAAATGATAAAAATAAAATTCCTTTGCGCATTAAGGCTGAACTAGCCGTTGGAGCTATTAAAGCGGATTTGGATGCCTATAAAGGATTAAAACACCCATTTAAAGTTAAATCAAAATAAACGAATGATTATTTCAGAAAATACCACCACCCTTTTAGAAGAAATTGATCAAAAATTTAAAGCCATTCAACAAAAAACCGATACACATTTAGAGGGTTTGTTGTGGTCTAAGCCCATTACTTATTGGGATTATATACAAACGGATGCCTTGTTGAACTTACAAACGCAACGTACTACTTTGCCTGATGAAATGGTGTTTATTATGTACCATCAAGTCAATGAATTATTGTTCAAAATGATTCTTTGGGAAATGCAGCAAATTTCATATAATGAAAATATTCAAACCGCTTTTTTTACCGAAAGGTTAATGAGAATTAGTCGTTATTTTACCATGCTCACCACTTCATTTGATATTATGGGTGATGGAATGGAGGTAGAGCAATACATGAAATTTAGAAATACCTTGACGCCAGCAAGTGGTTTTCAAAGTGCTCAATATCGAATGATTGAATTCGCTTCGACTGATTTAATCAATTTAATTGATGCAAGGTTTAGAGCAACGATTGACCGAAACACGCCTTTTGAGCATGCTTTTGATCATTTGTATTGGCAAGCAGCGGGTAAGGATCACAAAACAGGCGAAAAATCATACTTGTTATCCGAGTTTGAAAGAAAATATAAAACTTCGTTTTTGGCACAAATGAAGGAGTACAACACCATCAACTTGTGGCAAAAATTCAAGCAATTACCTCTTGAAGATCAGCAAAATCCTGATTTGGTCAAAGCCATGCGCGAATATGATTTTACCGTGAATGTTACTTGGGTGATGCAGCACTTAAACACGGCCAAAAAGTATATCGAATCCAGTGGTCTTGGTGATGGAGAAGCTACAGGCGGGAGTGATTGGAAAAAATATATGCATCCAAAATACCAAAGAAGAATATTTTTTCCAGAATTATGGAGTGCTGAAGAATTGGCCAATTGGGGAGTAGAAAATTAATCGTATATTAGTAAATAATGAATTGCTTGGCAGTTACAAGGATTGTTAACAGTCCGATTTACAAATAATTGAAAAAATAATCATAACATTGAAACGTTTCGCAATACTTTTATTATGTGCACTTGCTTTTTTTTCCTGTGAAAAAAAAGATGAGGTTTGGTCTGAAATCAAAACAAAACCTATTCCTAAAAAAACAGAATTTGGGTTCAACTATGCTGATTTCAATGTGTTGAATGACACTTTAAAAAGTGGTGATACGTTTGGAACCATTCTTAAAAAACAAAATATCGGAAACAAAAAGGTTTTCGAAATTGTGGCGCAAATAAAAGACACCTTTAGCGTACGTTCTATTCGAAATAACAAACCATATACACTTATTCGTTCTAAGAAAAAGACCAAAGAGTTGATCGCATTTATCTATCAACCCGATGCGCGTCAATATTATGTAATCGACTTAAGAGACTCTATCGCAAAGGCCTATAAAAAAACAAAACCCATTACCATCAAACGCAGAACCATTGGTGGTGTGCTGAAAGGATCGCTTTCAGAAACCCTCGACACCTACAAAGTAGAAGGTGGATTGGCCTCGAGAATTGCTAAAATTTACGCTTGGTCCATTGACTTTTTTAAGTTAAAACGAGGCGATCGTTTTGCCATCACTTTTACGGAGCGATTTATTAACGATTCTATTTATGATGGTGTCGATAGCCTAGAAGCTTCTTTCTTTGAATACAAAGGGAAGATTATTTACGCTTTTCCATTTGTGGCCAATGCTAATTCTAATCGAATTGAATACTATAGTGAAGAAGGGAAGGGCTTGAAAAATTTCTTTTTGAAAACGCCAATTAAATTCAGTCGATTGACCTCTCGTTTTACCTCGAATCGCTTTCACCCGGTTCAATTACGATGGAAAGCGCACAAAGGAACCGATTATGCAGCGCCACATGGAACTCCAATTACCACAACGGCAGCAGGTGTAGTAGAACAAACCGGTTACACGGCTGGAAATGGTAATTTTGTAAAAGTAAAGCACAACGGTACTTACGCTACACAGTATTTGCACATGTCTCGAATTTTAGTTCGAAGAGGTCAGCGTGTAACGCAAGGACAACCGATAGGATTGGTGGGAAGTACAGGTTTGGCAACAGGCCCCCACGTGTGCTATCGTTTTTGGAAGAATGGTGTGCAAGTTGATCCATTACGCTTAAAATTGCCTAACGGAGAACCACTTACAGGTGCAACTAAAGACCGTTTCTTTAAGCAAATCAAGCCTTTAAAGTTTGAATTGGATAGCGTTGCGAATCTTTAAGTAGCAGGTATTTCAAGATAACGTTTTCGTAATTTATCTTGGCATTAAAGAAAGCTTAACAAGCTATTTAAAGTTAATTGCTTAATTTTACATGCATTAAAATGTATTAAATAAAAGCATATGGCCTTACATACAATCAATCCAACGACCACAGCGTCTTGGGAGAAATTACAAAAACATTTTTCGGAACAACAAACAGTTACACTTCAAGAATTGTTTCAAGCGGACAGCAATCGTACCGATAAATTTAACATCAATTGGAATGATTTTTTACTAGATTTTTCCAAAAACAATATCAACCAAGAAACGGTAGCTCTTTTACTTGAATTGGCTAAGGAATGTGGTTTAGAGACTGCTATTTCTGAGTATTTTGGTGGAGCATTGATCAACCAAACCGAAAACCGTGCCGTACTTCATACAGCATTACGTGCAAAATCAGATGCTGTAATAAACGTGGAAGGAGTAAATGTTATTCCAGAAGTGTATGAAGTGAAAGCCAAAATAAAATCCTTTACGAACGAAGTTGTTTCAGGAATCCGAAAAGGGTACACTGGAAAAACCTTCACAGATATCGTAAACATTGGTATTGGAGGTTCTGACCTTGGGCCAGTTATGGCGGTTGAAGCGTTACAATTTTATAAAAATCATCTCAAGGTTCATTTTGTATCTAATGTAGATGGAGATCATGCGAATGAGGTGATCAAAAAGTTAGATCCAGAAACTACTTTATTCGTAATTGTTTCAAAAACCTTTACTACACAAGAAACGTTGACCAATTCTGAAACTATCAGAAAATGGTTCTTGCAATCAGCGACACAAGAAGATGTGGCCAAGCATTTTGTTGCCGTGTCAACCAACTTACAAAAAGTTACGGAATTCGGAATCAATCCTGACAATGTTTTTCCAATGTGGGATTGGGTAGGAGGTCGTTTTTCTTTGTGGAGCGCGGTAGGTTTGTCTATCAGTTTAGCGGTAGGATATGACAACTACGAAGCATTGCTTGATGGTGCCCAAGATATGGACGAGCATTTTAAAAACACAACTTTCGAAAACAACATTCCTGTGATTTTAGGAATGCTAAGTGTTTGGTATAACAATTTTTATGGTGCCGAAAGTGAAGCTTTGATTCCGTACACACAATATTTACAAAAATTAGCCCCTTACTTGCAACAAGGAACGATGGAAAGTAATGGGAAAAGCGTAGGTCGCGATGGTAAACCTGTGAACTATCAAACGGGAACTATTATTTGGGGTGAGCCAGGAACGAATGCGCAACACGCCTTTTTTCAATTAATTCATCAAGGAACTAAATTGATTCCTTCTGACTTTATTGGTTTTGTAGAACCTTTGTATGGCGATTGGAACCATCACGATAAATTAATGTCCAATTTCTTCGCGCAAACAGAAGCGTTGATGAACGGAAAAACCGAAGCTCAAGTACAAGCTGAATTCGATAAACAAGGACTTTCAGCCGAAAAAGCAGCGGCATTATTACCATTCAAAGTATTTACAGGAAACAAACCTACCAATACTATTTTGATTCAAAAATTAACGCCAAAATCCCTTGGTGCTTTAATCGCAATGTATGAGCACAAGATTTTTGTACAAGGTGTGATCTGGAATATTTTCAGTTTTGACCAATGGGGAGTGGAATTAGGAAAACAATTGGCCAATTCAATTTTAGAAGAAATTGAAACGGAACAAGTGAAAAACCACGACAGTTCAACTTCATTTTTATTGAATCATTTTCTTAAGAATAAGAAGAAATAATACGAAATAAATTATTTTCAAAAGTCTCGACAGGTTTTCTGTTCGAGACTTTTTTTTTAATGCCATTATAAAAAATAAATCGAAAATCATTTTTTAGTTTTTTTTAAGAGTTCTGATTCCCAATTTTATATGTGAACCATAAAATAATTTGCATGAAAAAGTACTTGGTGGAATTTAGACTTAATTTTTGCTTCAATACGCTGTTAATTTAACATAAAACACTGGCAATGTATTAATAATACGTGTTTTAAGATAGTGTTAACTCTAGTTAATCTTAGCTTAACATTGCAACCCTTTTAATGGCTGAATTTTGCAAAAAATTAATTTTTAAAGAAAACAACACAAAAAAACAATGAAGGGAATTAAGAATTATGTGCTATTTTGCATGATGTTTTTTGCATTTTCAACGGCATTTTCACAAGGGAAAATTACAGGAAAAATTAAAGATAATGATGGTTCTTTACCAGGAGCTAACATTGTAATTAAAGGATCGCCAATAGGAACAACAACTGATTTTGATGGAAGTTTTGTTTTGACTACAACGGCAAGTACTGGGGAATTAGTTATTTCATTCCTTGGTTTTGAAACCAAGACTGTTCGTTTTTCAGTTTCCAATGGAGCTACTAAAGATATCGGAACGATTGTGTTAACTTCAAATTCTAATGAGCTAAAAGAAATTATCGTAAAAAGTTCCGTGATTGATGTAGCCAAAGACAGAAAAACACCAGTTGCGGTATCAACAATTAAAGCCGCTGAAATACAAGAGAAATTAGGATCTCAAGAATTTCCTGAAATTTTAGCCAACACACCTTCAGTATACACTACTAAAGCTGGTGGTGGGTTTGGAGATTCTCGAATCAATATTCGTGGATTTGATCAAAGAAATATCGCCGTAATGGTAAATGGTATGCCTATTAATGATATGGAAAATGGCGCAGTTTACTGGAGTAACTGGGCAGGTTTGTCTGATGTAACTTCGGCCATGCAAGTGCAAAGAGGTTTAGGGTCTTCTAAATTGGCCATCTCTTCGGTTGGAGGAACTATAAATGTAGTAACTAGAACTTCAGACATGAAAGAAGGAGGGTCTTTGTTTACAGGATTTGGTAATGATCTATACTTGAAATCAACGGCTAGTTATTCTACTGGGGTATTGGAAAATGGTTTATCGGCTTCTGTATTGTTTAGTCGTACTTCTGGAGATGGTTATGTGGATGGAACAAAATTTGAAGGGTATAATTATTTTGTGGGTTTAGGTTATAAAACCGCTAATAAAAAACATGATTTTCAATTTACTTTTACAGGAGCGCCTCAATGGCACAACAAGAGAAATACAGCACCTACTATTGGAAGCTACTTAAAATATGGTGCAAACGGGCAACCGGATATTAAATACAATTCTGATTGGGGATACTTAAATGGTGAGGAATTTAGTTTTAGTACCAACTATTATCATAAACCTGTAATGTCTGTTAACTGGGATTATGACATTAACGAGACCACTAAAATGTCCGCGGTAGTTTATGGGTCTTTTGGACGTGGTGGTGGAACCAATGGTACAGGTGCCATTGCAGGAAACAGACAATTTCATGATGCGTTGAGAACGCCAGATGGACTAATTAATGTAGATTTAATCCAAGCGTACAATTCAGGTCAAACTGTAACTATTGGAGGAAAAACGTATACAAGAGCGCAAGTAAATGGTGCTTATGAAAGTAATAGTTCAACGGCTAATAATGCTACCAACGGAATTAGCCAAATTTCTAATATTAATTCACACAACTGGTACGGTGGAGTAGTGAATTTGAATAAGAAATTGTCGAAAAATTTCACGCTAGATTTTGGGGTAGATGCAAGAGCTTACCGAGGAATGCATTACCAAACACTTTCTAACTTGTTGGGGTCTGATAGATATGCTGATAATAGCAATGTAAATAATGTGAACGCTTCTGGAGTTCAAATTCCTAATTTAATTTATAATACAGTTTCAACTAAACCAAGTTGGAATCCATTTTATAGTGAAAGTAACCAACCAAAACTTGGTTTCAATAATGATGGATTGGTGAAATGGTATGGCGCTTTTACGCAATTAGAATACAGTAATGATAATTTGACGGCTTTTGTTCAAGGAGCTGTTTCGCAACAAGGATTTAGAAGAGACGACTACTTTAAATATAGTTCATCTTCTGATTTATCTTCTACAGCTTATGAAAATATTTTAGGTGGAAATGTTAAAGGGGGAGCCAATTATAATATCAATGAGCAACATAATGTATTTGTAAATGCAGGATATTATTCGAAACAACCTTTCTTTAATGCCGTTTACCCAAACAATGCTTCTTTAGTTAATGACAATCTAACCAATGAAAAAGTTGTTGGATTGGAAGCTGGTTATGGTTTTCGTTCTCGATTTTTTAATGCCAATGTAAATGTGTATCATACTACTTGGAAAGATAGATATCAAAGAGCTTCAGATCAAGCTATTGATAATCAAGGAGGTTATTATGATTTCTCAGGAATTACACAAGTACACACAGGTTTTGAGTTAGAAGCCAATGCAAGAGTGACACCAAAACTAAAAGTAAATGGTATGTTCTCTATTGGAGATTGGAAATATGACGGGAATAGTGAAAGCAGACGATTTGATATCTCCAATAACCCTATTGGTGGTGGATCAACAAGTACTTTGTATTTGGATGGTGTAAAAGTTGGTGATGCCGCACAATTGACTGCTTCTATCGGAGCGACCTATGAAGTGCTTGATAGACTATTTGTGGACGCCAACTACAGACATTCAGACCGTTTATATGCTTCTATTTCTCCAGACAAGTTTACACTAGCAGATAACAAAGGATCATTGCAATTGCCTTCTTACGGTTTGTTGGATATGGGAGTGTCTTATAAATTATTAGTTGGAAAACATAATGACAAATCATTCAATTTTAGATTGAATGTAAACAATGTTTTAGATAAAACGTACATTGCTGAATCCAGAACCAATATTTTTGCTAATGACATTGCTTCAGGCGGAAAAACCTATGAAGAATTAGGTAGAACCTATCAAGGTGTAGCCGATGGAAACCAAGTGTTCTTTGGTTTTGGTAGAACTTGGAATTTTAGTTTACGCTACAATTTCTAATACACCGTTTTATATTTTCAAACCACCTCACACGAGGTGGTTTTTTTATGCTTTATTTTTTTGTTTATCATAGGGTGCTGTTTATATAATTGGTAGACAAGGGTAATAGTAAAATGGATAGAGCGTTTTTTATTGTGTTTTACTAAATAATAGTAAGGTTTGGTTGTTGTATTTTTTGTAAAAATTAACAGATAGTAAGTAGGTAAAAACATGATTTTGCCTTGAGTTAAAATTTATTTTGTAAAAAATTTACTCTTTATTTATGTTTTATTTAAGGTTAGGAGAGGCTTTTGGCTATTTTTTAGGCTAATAAAGCCTTTTTAAATGTTATGATTTTAACAAAAATGTATTTTTTGAATAAAAAACATGTGTTATTTTTTATTTTTTAACGCAATCAGCATAATAAAGCCAATTGTCTGTAAATTAGGAAGCCATGGGACTTATGTTAACGTTAAGTTAACATAAGATAATGTTAAAAGTTGGAATTTTGCTAAAAATCAAAACCAAATAAAAAAGCATGAAAAATTCAATTAAGTTATTTTTATTACTTGCATTTTTTGTATTTTCAGTTCCTTCTATTTATGGACAAGGAAATACAACATCTTCAATTAATGGTGTAGTTTTTGATGACGAGAAACAACCTCAAGCGTTACCAGGAGCTACAATCTTAGCAGTGCATACCCCTTCGGGTACTCGCTACAGTGCGACAACAGATTACACTGGGAATTTCAGAATATCAAATATGAGAGTTGGAGGTCCTTATGAAATTACTATTTCATTTATTGGATTTAGACCTTATGTTGATAAAGATGTTGTTTTGCAATTGGGTGAATCCAAAAGCATTAAAGTTCGTTTAATTAGTGAGACTAATGAGCTTAAAGAAGTGGTTGTTAAAGCTTCAAGAGATAATACGTTCAATTCTAAGAAAACAGGCTCTCAAACAGTTGTAGATTCTAGAAAAATTAGTGCTTTGCCATCGCTTTCTAGAAATATTTCTGATTTTGCGAGATTGACCCCACAAGCTCAGGTTAGAGGAGATGATGTTCTTTCTATTGGTGGTCAAAACAATCGTTTTAATGCTATTTATATTGATGGGGCAGTAAGTAATGATGTTTTTGGACTTGCAGCAAATGGAACAAATGGTGGTCAAACAGGAGTAAGTCCTATTTCTATTGATGCTATTGATCAGTTTCAAGTAAGTGTTTCTCCATTCGATGTTAAGCTTTCTGGATTTGCCGGTGGAGCTATTAGTGCAATCACAAGATCAGGAACTAATAATTTTGAAGGATCAGCTTATTTCTTAAATAGAGATGAGAATTTAGCAGCAAAAACTCCACCCTCTTTAGCAGGAGCAGCGGGAAGAAAAAAATTAGCTGATTTTTCTGCTCAAACTTATGGTATTAGAGCAGGTGGTGCAATCTTAAAAGATAAATTATTTTATTTTGTAAACTACGAAAGACAAGATAATGAGACACCACAACCTTTTGACATTTCAACTTATACAGGATCAATAGGTGGTTCTCCATTTAATCCTCAAACTGCTTTAGCTAATATTGAATTATTGAAAGCCAAATTAGCTAAAGACTATGGTTATGACCCAGGGTCTTATACTAATAATGTTAGAACATTAATCAGTGATAAAATTATTGCTAAATTAGATTGGAACATTAATGATAATCATAAATTGTCTTTAAAGCATAGTTTGGTTAAGGCTGAAAACTTTTCACCTAATAGATCCTCGGCTACAGCTATTAATTTCATTAATGGTAGTCAACTTTTTAAATCAACTACAAATTCAACTTCATTAGAACTTAGTTCAAGATTCGGAAATAAATTCTCAAACAACTTAGTTGTGGCTTATACTGGCGTTCGTGATGATCGTGATGCATCAGGCTCTCCTTTTCCAACTGTTCAAATTGAAGATGGTCCAGGAAGTATTTTCTTTGGGGCTGAAGGTTTTTCAACGGCTAATTTGTTGAATCAAGATGTTTTAACCATTACGGATAATTTTGAAATACAATCTGGTATTAATACAATAACAATTGGTACACATAATGAGTTTTCAAAATCAAAAAATGTATTTTTTGGAAATAATTTTGGTTCATATAGATTTGCAAACTTTAATGCATTCATGACCAATGGTAGATCAAATAGATACAATATGAATTATTCTTTAATTGGAGGTGAAGGTGATGCGTCTCTTGGAGCTGCAGAATTTGGCGCTAAACAATTTGGATTTTATGTTCAAAATGATATGAAGCTATCTGATAATTTTAGAGTAAATTTCGGTATTAGAGTTGATATGCCGGTCTGGGAAGATGGTTTGGTTAATAATGACTTTAACACACGTACAGTTGGATTGTTGCAAGCAGCTGGTAAAGATTTAAAAGGTGCTAGAGTAGGTCAAGCTATCAATAATACCGCTCACTTTGCTCCACGTTTAGGATTTAATTATGATGTTAAGGGGAATAAATCAACTCAAATTAGAGGAGGTTTAGGTGTGTTTACATCAAGATTGCCTTTGGTTTGGCCTGGTGGAACCTACAACAACAACGGAATTTCTCAAGGTTCAGTTCCACAATTGACTCCTGCTCAATTACCTGTATTTAATCCTAATCCAAGTGTGAATAGTCAACTTACTGGTTTGCCAACGTCTATTCCAAGACCAGGTTCTGGAGGTAGAGGGGGAAATATTGATTTATTTGCTAAGGATTTTAAATTGCCACAAGTTTTTAAAGCAAGTTTTGCAGTGGATCAAAAACTTCCTTTAGGTTTCGTTTTAAGTTCTGAAATTACTTACAATGATAATATATCAGCAGTACAATACCAAAATTTAAATATAAAGGCTGCGTCAAGTAATTTAACAGGAGCAGATACAAGACCACGTTATAACGGTACAAGTAGAGTAGATCCAATTTATACTGGGATTTATTTAGCCTCTAATACAAAAGAAGGTATGGCTTATAATTATTCTTTTACCTTAGCTAAGACCTTTAGATCAGATTTTATAGATGGTAGCATTTCAGGAACTTACTCATATGGTAAATCTACAGTTATAATGGATGCGACATCTTCTCAGAACGTTTCTCAATGGGAGTTTACAGAAACAGTAAATGGAGCTAATTTTCCAACCATTTCAAGATCAGATTTTGATCAAGGTAGAAGAGTTGTTGTTAATGGTACCGCTACTTTTAAGTGGTCTAAATTTACAAAAACAACAATTGGTGCTTTCTATGAAGGAGCGCAAGGAACTCCATTTAGTTATGTTTACAATGACAGTGGTCGATTATTACAAGATACATTTCGTAATTCTGCATTAATCTTTGTTCCTGCTAAAAAAAGTGACATTAATTTAGTTACTGTTCCAAATAATACCTTAACTCCAGATCAACAGTGGGAGGCATTAAGCGCTTTTATTGAAGGTAATGAATACCTAAGAAGTAGAAAAGGTAATTACGCAGAAAGAAATGCTGATCGTTTGAAAACAAGTCATATTGTAGATTTAAAAATCACCCAAGATTTCACAATTAATGTTGGTAACAAGAAACACTCTTTGGCTTTCACTGCTGATATCTTTAACTTTACTAACTTGTTAAATAAAAACTGGGGAAAACGTTATTTTGTAAGTAATGATCAAGTGTTGTTATTACAACAAGTTAGTTTCTTAACAGGAACAAACACACCAACATTCAATTATAACCCTACTGTCGCAAACAATATTAATCAAGTTGATGATGTTGGTCTTAACTCATCAAGATGGCAAATTCAAACAGGAGTTCGTTATACTTTTAACTAATCTCTGAGATTTAATTTTTTAAAAACCCTCATTCAAAATGAAATGAGGGTTTTTTTTTACCCCATTTTTTCTTATATTTGACATTCAAAAACAATATTCTATGTACGAATTTATACAAAAGTTTCATTCTGGTTGGGCCTATTTGGTGTTGTTAATTTTAGTGTTTGCTGTGGTGAATGCTATAGTGGGATTCACTTCAAAAAAAGCATTTACCGCTAAAGATCGTAAAATTGCTTTATTTGCACTTATTTTTACTCATGTTCAATTTCTAATCGGGCTTATACTCTATTTCATTTCCCCTTTTGGTTTAAAAGTTTTCGGGCAAATGGCAGACAAAGCATTACGATTGACCTCTTTAGAGCATCCTTTAATCAATATCATTGCCATTGTTTTGATTACCATTGGTTGGTCTAAACATAAAAAACTTACCGATGCATCTGCACAGTTTAAAACATTTGCTGTGTTTTACGGCTTGGGTTTACTCCTAATTTTAAGTAGGATACCTTGGGCTTTGTGGCTTTAATTTTTAAAACAACTGAAGCGATTCAGTACGTTTTAAATTAGTATTAATTTAAATGAGTTTACATGAAAAAATTATTAGCCGTTCTCTTCGTATTTGCTTTAATTCTTTTTGGATATAGCCAAAACAATACGAAAGAGAAAGTATCCAGTACTAAAGACAGCATTAAAAAAGAAAAAATAAATCCTTTATTGACCGGTTTGTTAAAAGATTCTTTGTTTGATCCTACAGTTAAGTATGTGTTGTACAAAAAGAATGGTCATGCTTCGTATTATGCTGATAAGTTTCATGGTCGTAAAACGGCAAGTGGTCAGCGTTTTGATATGCATAAATTGACAGCTGCTCATAAAAAAATTGCTTTTGGAACCAAAATTAGAGTAACCAATGAATCCAATGGAAAATCGGTTATTGTTGAAGTGAATGATAGAGGGCCATTTGTAAAATCAAGAGAAATTGATTTATCTAAAAAAGCATTTATGGCTATTGCCTCCTCTAAAGCTGCTGGATCTATGAAAGTAACTATTGAAACTATTATCAAAAAATAGTTATATTATATGGCATTAAAATTAAGGTAACCTAGGATTTAAAATTCTAGGTTTTTTTGTGGTTGCTAGTGACGCTCTCTTTTCATTAGAATAAAATATTTCAAGCATGGACACAAGTTTTTCAACACGTAAAATTATTCATATTGACATGGATGCTTTTTATGCTTCCGTGGAGCAAATGGATAATCCAGCGTTGCAAGGAAAGCCAATTGCAGTCGGTGGTAACGAAAATAGAGGTGTCGTTTCAGCAGCGAGTTATGAGGCTCGTAAATTTGGTGTTCGTAGTGCTTTAAGCGGCGTATTGGCCAAAAAATATTGTCCCGATTTAATTTTCGTACCTCCACGTTTTGATCGATATAAAGAAATTTCCAAACAAATACAGGCCATTTTTTATGATTATACAGATCTGGTAGAACCTCTTTCTTTAGATGAAGCCTACTTGGATGTAACGGTAAATAAAAAAGGAAATCCAAGTGCGACTTTAATTGCTTCAGAAATTCGTGCTAGAATTTTATCCGAAGTTGGTTTGACAGCTTCAGCCGGAATTTCAATTAACAAGTTCATCGCAAAGGTAGCTAGTGACTACAATAAACCTAATGGTCAAAAAACAGTTAGTGGTGCTGATATCATTCCTTTTTTAGAAAACTTACCGATTCATAAATTTTATGGAGTAGGTAAAGTAACTACCGACAAAATGTATCAATTAGGAATATTTACAGGTTTAGATTTAAAAAATAAAACGCTCCCTTTTTTAGAAGATCATTTTGGTAAATCAGGTAGTTATTATTTTAATGTCGTTCGGGGTATTCATGATAGTCCAGTGCAATCCTCTCGTGTAACCAAATCTGTTGCAGCAGAGCATACGTTTGATGTGAATCTATCCTCTGAAATTTTTATGGTAGAGAAATTGAAAAGTATTGCCTTACAATTAGAGAAACGACTGCGGAAGTCCAATATATCTGGTAAGACTGTGACCTTAAAAATAAAATACAGTGATTTTTCGCAACAGACCAGAAGTAAAACGTTACCTTATTTTGTTTCAGATCAAAATTTGATTTTAGATATTAGTAAGGAACTTTTGTATCAAGAGCGTTTAAAAGATTCTGTTCGACTGCTTGGTATTGCGTTAAGTAACCTTAATACGGAACAGAAAAAGGCCGTATCTATACAATTACAGTTTGATTTTTAATATTGTACAAGCCTCAACAAGAGTTAAATGCACTAATTTGTAGCCATACGTTTTAAAAATCAACTATTTTTGGAGTCTAATACAGTTATTATGGTACATATTAAACACTACGAAAACGCAAAAGCTAGGTACTTTAGTACTTTAGATTTAAAAGTAACTTCGATGGTTTCAATGAGTTTTCATGGAGAGTTTATAGAAACCGTTAAAAATTCTTTTACTGATTTTAATCGATTACAACGTATTTTACCCAAAAATACAGAGGTAGTTGCTACGGAAATGTTGAGAGACTCACTTTTAGAAGATGTTGTTATTCTGACTAATGACAAATTAGAGATAGTTTTTGCTTCCAACAATCTTTTGAAAATGAATGGTTATACCGAAAAGGAAGTACTTGGAAATAGTCCCAAAATGTTTCATGGAGCGAAAACAAACATGAAAACCTCTAGAGAAATACGTGAAAAAATCAATAATCGTCTCCCCTTTGAGTCAAAAGTAATCAATTATAAAAAAAATGGTAAAACCTATGACTGCTTAATCAAAAGTTATCCAATTTTTGATGCCAAAGGAAAATTGACTCATTTTATTGCTTTAGAAAAAGCCTTTTAATTTTTTCGTTAAAATTTATTTAGAATTAATAAAAACAAAGTATCTTTGTCGGTGAATTTTAGTCTACCACACCAACATGAGTAAGAAAGACAAAGAAAAGGACAAGAAAAAAGGCAAAAAAGAAAAGAAAGACCAAAAGAAGAAAGCGCTTTTGGCTAAAATCAAAGTTGCCGAAAACTGCAAGTCAAAATGTTGCGGAAAATACGAGAAAGGCGAAAACAAACGTTGCGGCCGTTGTCCTATGTTTGATTTGATTAAAAAAGTAGCGTAATTCTAAAATTGCTACTACATTGCACACTCAACTGAGTGTTTTATGTTTTTTATTGCCAACCATCCCATTTATAAACATCCACTACCAGAAGGACATCGTTTTCCGATGCTCAAATACGAACTGCTTCCTAAGCAGTTACTCCACGAAGGTACAGCAGAACCTACTGATTTTTATTCCCCTGAACCTATTGATTTATCTTTAGTTCATGCTGTGCATACACCAACTTATGTTAAGGCTCTAACCGAATTGACTTTTGATGCCAAAGCCATTCGTAGTATCGGATTTCCACTTTCTGCAGCGTTGGTCGAGCGAGAGTTGCGTATTGCACAAGGCACAGTTGTAGGTTGTAATCACGCCCTGGAACACGGTATTGCTTTTAACATTGCTGGTGGAACTCATCACGCATTCTCGAATCGTGGAGAGGCTTTTTGCTTACTCAACGATCAAGCGATTGCAGCTCAGTATCTCATCAATCAGAAGAAGTGCCATAAAATCCTCATTGTAGATCTCGATGTACATCAAGGCAATGGCACAGCAGAAATCTTTCGAGATAATACGGAAGTCATTACTTTTTCAATGCATGGTCAAAGCAATTATCCTTTTCGAAAAGAAATTTCAGATTACGATATCCCTTTGCCAGACAAGACAGATGATTCAACTTATTTGGCCATTCTACAAGAAACACTTCCAGAATTACTCAGCCTCCATCGTCCCGATTTTGTTTTTTACTTAGCGGGTGTGGATATTTTGGGTACGGACAAATTAGGGAAATTAGGGTGTACTTTAGAAGGATGTAAAGCTCGAGATAGCTATGTTTTAGGCCTTTGTAAATCTTTGGGTATTCCTGTACAAGTGAGTATGGGTGGCGGTTATTCTCCTGCGATTAAAACCATAATTGAGGCTCATGCTAATACGTATCGAGTAGCGAGAGGGTTGTATTAATTTGCTGAGAATTTTAAAACATATAAGGCATTGAAGTTTTGATTAAAGCTTTTTTGAATCATATAAGGCAAATAAGAGCATATAAGTTTTGGTATAGCATACAACAATTGCACTACTTTTGCTTTGTGAGTCTTAGTGGCTTCTTCGTGTTGCTTTGTGGTAAAAAAATTAACCGCAAGGACGCAAAGGCGCAAAGTTTTAAATAATTAATTCTTTAAATTGTGTGAAATCTTTGTCTAAAGTTTAACCGCAAAGGTCACAAGGAAAGCGCAAGGTTCGCAAAGGAATAAATCATATAAAGTGTTTAAGAACATTTAAGTTCCATTAAAAATCCGTTACATCCGTTTTATCCGCGGCATCCGTGGCCAATAATTAACCACAAAGTTCACAAAGCAAGCGCAAGATTCGCATAGTAATAAATCAAATAAGGACATTTAAGTTCCATTAAAAATCCGTTGCATCCGTTTTATCCGCGACATCCGTGGCCAATAATTAACCACAAAGTTCAAAAAACACATAATATTAAACCATAAAAGGCATCAAGAACACTCAAGCTTTTGTTCAGCCTTTTATGTCCTTAAATGCCTTCTATGGTTTTGAAAAATTCCGTGCTTATAGAAAACTCAAATGGCTTATATATTTTAAATTAATTCTTCCTGGTTTAGATGTATGTTTTCTAATAGCTGAATGATTTCATCCGCATACTGTTGCGTTCGTTTTTCTCCAAATCCCTTAATCCATTGAAAATCGGATAGGGCTTGTGGATGTTGCACCGCTATTTGAATCAGATGGCTGTTGTGACAGACTACAAAAGGTTTCACGCCATTCGTTTTGGCTTTTTCGTTGCGCCATTTTTTCAAGTGTTCAAACCTATCGATTTGGTCTTGGGTTAGGTCGGTGAGTGACGCTTTCTCCTGAGACGCAAGATTGATTTTTTCTTTATAGTGCAACAAAACCGACCAATAACTCGCATCGGATTCGATGAAATGAGTATCGGATTGTACCAATTCTACCGAGGCGATAAAATCATTAAGTTGTTGCTGGTCGTGCGCCAAATGAGGAGCATCTACCCGAACGGAAAATACCTGTACATTCATAGCTCCGGATTTTATTTGCCCATCAAAAGGATTTCATTCACTATCACTTCAGTGATGTAGCGTTTCTCCCCGTTCTTGTCTTCGTAACTGCGGTGAGTGAGTTTGCCTTCGATGGCTACTTCCTTGCCTTTGGTCACGTATTTCTCAATGATGTCGGCTGTTTTTCCCCAGGCACTTACTTTGTGCCATTCGGTTTGTTCTACTTTGTCTCCTTTGTCGTTGCGGTAAGTGTCGTTGGTAGCGATAGTAAGATTGGCTACTTTTTTACCTCCGTCGAAGGTTTTGATTTCAGGTTCGTTTCCTACGTGACCGATTAATTGTACTCTGTTTTTCATTGCATTCATGGCGTGTAAATTTAAAAGTTAGGCATATAATTAAAATGTTCGTGTCGGATGAGCAACAAGGTCGTTGTTTCATTTCGACAGGGCAAAGATGCGGTGCCGATTGATAATTAGTCGGTTGCATCCCATTTACTTTCGGTTGTAATTGTTTGTAACCGTTTGTAAATGGAAATTTTTGAGTATATTTGGGAGAATTACATTATAAATAAAACAATATGAAAGTAAAAACATTCTGGATAATACTGATAAAGATTTTAGGATTGTCACTATTTTTTTCACTATTAACGGTGGTTCCTCAATTTTTTTCAACTCTTCAAGTTACACTTGATGAGAGGGATGAAAACCTTCTTGAGATGTTTTTATTTTTATTTTTTATCTTATTAATCTATTTGTTGATTACACGACTTTTTGTTTTTAAACCAGAATGGTTAATAGAGAAACTGAAACTTGAAAAGAACCTTGAGGAAAAGATTGATTTGAATATAAAAGCATCAACAATACTAAATATTTCAATTGCTGTAATTGGAGGATTAATGTTGGCTGGAAGCATACCAATGTTTTGTTCAACTCTTTTCGAATTTTTCAGACAAGATGTTTTGTTTATAGAGTTCGAAAATTCAAAATGGATTGTTGCTTATTTTTTGAAATCACTGATAGGTTATCTGCTTTTTACAAATAGTAAATCTGTAACAAAATTTATTTTTAAACAAGCTGACGAAACTGATTAGACATAGATTGCCAAAGCAATTAGATAGTATTGCTTTATGAAAGTAAATTTAATTTATTGAATTTTAATTTGATATGATTTTACAAATCAGAAGTAATTATCAAAAAACTATATAAAATTGAAACTAATATTTTTACAACTCTTTTTAATCTTAATCTTAATTTCTTGTAAAAATGATACAAGTAAGATTGTTATTGATGAAGACTTTTGCCGAGAACAATTAGAGATTAGTATTGATGAGAATAAATACATAATTGATTATGAGGGTGATTATTTAGAGGTAGTAACCGAGAGCATCATTAATTATAAGCCAAAAGTTGAACGTAAATCTTTTAAATTGACTCCCGCCGAAAAGAAAAAAATGTTTTCAAATGCGTATCAACTAATCACTTTACAAGAATACACTATTTCTACGAAAACTTGCTTTGCAGGACAGAATTTCACTTTGCGTTTAGTTTGCAATAATAAAGCTTTAGAGTTTCATCATTCTTCCGTAGCTAACTGGTCAAAAATATCTAAGGAAACAAAAGCAATTTTTTCAATTCTAAATTCTAAAGTTAAAGTAAAAGAATAAATAGATTCATCTCAAAATAGAATGAATAAAGTAACCTTTTCAAAATTAAACTCCGTGTCATAAAAACCAATTCACTAACCCCCTAAAACCCCACTACAAATGCAAACCAAAATCAAAAAAGTAGAATTGCGCAATTTGGCGTTTGAGGATTATAAACAACTCAAGAACTCGATGGTGGAATCCTATCCCGAAATGGCCGATTCCTATTGGCGTTCCGAGGATATCGAGCGATTATTGGCTATTTTTCCCGAAGGACAGTTGGTGATTTTGGCCGATGGAAAAGTGGTGGGTTCGGCCTTGTCGTTGATTGTAGACGAAAAATTGGTCGACAAACGCCATAATTATTTGGAGGTCGTGGGCAATTATTCGTTTTCGACCCACAATCCGTTTGGGGAGATTTTGTATGGCATCGATGTGTTTATTCATCCCAATTATCGCGGCTTGCGATTGGGACGCCGTTTGTATGACGCTCGCAAAGAATTGTGCGAACAACTCAACCTCAAATCCATTGTTTTTGCGGGACGAATTCCCAATTACGGGCAGTATGCCGATAAAATGTCGCCAAAAAAATACATCGACAAAATCAAAAGCAAACAACTGCACGACCCCGTATTGTCGTTTCAGTTGAGCAACGATTTTCACGTGTTGCGCGTCATCAAAAATTATTTAGTAGGCGACGAAGATTCGAAAGAATTTGCCGTTTTGCTCGAATGGAACAACATTTATTATGACGAAAGTCCCAAGCTCATCAACACCGAAAAATCGGTGATTCGGCTAGGGCTTATTCAGTGGCAAATGCGCTCGCTCTCCAATCTCGACGCCTTGTTTGAACAATCCGAATTTTTTATCGATGTGGTTTCGGGTTATGGTTGCGATTTTGCGTTGTTCCCAGAACTGTTCACCGCGCCTTTGATGGCCGACTACAATCACCTCACCGAGGCCGAAGCCATACGCGAATTAGCCAAATATTCAGACCCAATTCGCAAGCGGTTTCAGGAGTTTGCCATTTCGTACAACATCAATATCATCACCGGAAGTATGCCGTATTTAGAAGGCGGGAATTTGTATAATGTTGGTTTCTTGTGCAAGCGCGACGGGACTTCTGAAATGTATGCCAAAATTCACGTTACGCCCAACGAGGTGCAGCATTGGGGAATGAAAGGGGGCTCCGAAATCAAAACCTTTGATACCGATTGCGGGAAAATAGGCGTGATGATTTGCTACGATGTCGAATTCCCAGAACTCTCCCGATTAATGGCCGACGAAGGGATGAACATCTTGTTTGTGCCCTTCCTGACCGATACGCAAAACGCCTACACCCGAGTCAAACATTGTTCCCAAGCCCGAGCCATCGAAAACGAGTGTTTTGTCGCCATAGCGGGATGTGTGGGGAATTTGCCCAAGGTCAACAATATGGATATTCAGTATGCGCAATCGGCGGTGTTTACGCCCTCGGATTTTGCGTTTCCGAGCAACGGCATCAAAGCCGAAGCCACGCCCAACACCGAGATGACACTGATTGTCGACGTCGATTTGGATTTGCTCAAAGAGCTGCACGAACACGGCAGTGTCCGTATCCTCAAAGACCGAAGAACCGATTTGTACGAAATAAAAAAGATAAAAAACGGAGAAAAATAGTGAAGGGGATTATATAGGAACAGGCACAAAAGGCTTTTCAGGAAACATCGTCCCGCTATCCGCTATATCTTTTTTCCTAAACCTGACAGGTTTCAAAAACCTGTCAGGTCTAGAAAAAAAGGATGCCGCTCCTATCGGGGTTAAAGAGTAACAAGGGGGATTTTTGGAATGAGAAGTTTGATTTTCTGTGAAGTAGACCTACAAGGTTTTGAAAACCTCTCAGGTCGAGTAGTGCTAGAACAAGTTTTTGTCACTGGATTTCCTGCAAGGTTTTTTTCAAACCTAGTAGGTAGGGTTAGTAGCAAGAAACGATTGATGAATGATTATGAATAATCAATTGCGTCTCGCTTTAGCGAGATGATATGATTGTAAATTATAGATAGGCTTTAGCCAAAATGTACTATGATTTTGGCTAAAGCCCAATACAAAACGAAATGTAAAGAATGGGCTAAAGCCTATTCCTATTCAAATTTCGCAATAAAATAGTAGGTATAAATTAAGAAACCAAAACAAACACAAAACCCTGTTTCCTCTTTAGCCCTGATGGGAGGGAATATCCTTTTTTGACCCGATTTTTCTCGGGGCAAAAAAGATAGGAAGGACAGCAGGAACCAATGCTAATAAATAAAGCCTTTTGCTGGGCTCCAAATAGATAGAATTATAACTTAAATCGTATACGAATGAAAACCTGCCTAGAATGTGGAGAAAAAATTGTAGGTCGCGAGGACAAGAAATTTTGTAGTGATAGCTGCCGAAATGCGTATAACAACAAAATCAATAAAGATAGCACCAATTATATGCGTAACATTAACAATAAGTTGCGCAAAAATTACCGAATTTTGTCAGAATTAAATGTAGAAGGTAAATCCAAAACTACCCGTGCCAAGTTGATGAGCAAGGGTTTTGATTTTGAATTTTTTACTTCTATCTTGCACACTAAAACAGGAAATACCTACTATTTCTTGTATGACCAAGGTTATATGATTTTGGAAAATGACTATTATATGCTAGTCAAAAAAGATATTTAAAATACCACATCCCCATTGCTATGAAAAAATATGTTTCTTTACTTTCAGTTTTTGTCCTTTTGCTCGTGTTGGCAGCAGGCTATTTTTTACAAATGCCGCAAACCATCGACTATGAGGACCAAAATCTAGCCAATTTTTCGACCAAACGTGCTTTTAAAACCGTTGAGAATCTTACGAAAGAACCGCATTATGTAGGTTCTGCCAACCACGATGTAGTGGCGATGCAGCTAGTTCGTGAGCTAAATTTGATGGGGATTAAAACTCAGGTACAAGAAGGCTACACAATGAGCGACTGGGGAAATCTGGTACAGTCTAAAAATATTATTGGGCGCATCAAAGGAACGAATTCTAAAAAAGCGTTGTTGCTGCTGTCGCATTACGATAGTGCGCCGCATTCTTTTTCACACGGAGCAAGTGATGATGCTTCGGGTGTAGCTACGATTATTGAAGGCGTTCGTGCTTTTTTGCATACTAAGAAAACGCATAAAAACGATATCATTATTGTTTTTTCGGATGCAGAAGAATTGGGACTAAACGGAGCTGCTTTGTTTGTTACCCAACATCCTTGGGCAAAAGAAGTAGGTTTGGCACTCAATTTTGAAGCGCGTGGCTCTTCGGGACCGAGTTATATGTTGATGGAAACCAACAAGGGGAATGCTGGTTTGGTGAACGAATTTTCAAAAGCAGGCGTGACCTATCCTGTTTCGAATTCGTTGATGTATAGTATTTACAAAATGTTGCCTAACGACACGGACTTAACCGTTTTTAGAGAAAAAGGCAACATTCAGGGATTGAATTTTGCGTTTATCGACGACCATTACAATTACCACACTCAGCAGGATGACGCGCAGCATTTGGCCAAAAACACTTTGGCGCATCAAGGCCGTTATTTAGTGCCTTTGTTGACGTATTTTTCGAATGCTAATTTGGACGCCGTGCAAGCTGCCGAAGATGAGGTGTATTTTACGATTCCGTTTACATTTATCAGTTATCCTTTTTCTTGGGTACTACCTATGACAATTATTGCGGGAGTGTTTTTTGTGTTTTTCTTGTTCATTGGCAAAGCCAAACGCATTTTTACTTTCAGAGAATTGTTCAAAGGATTGATTCCGTTTTTGGGTGCTTTGGGAATTGCGGGTGGATTGACGTATTTTGGTTGGAAAGGATTGCTTTGGGCGTATCCTCAATACAACGATTTGCTCAACGGATTTACCTACAATGGTCACGATTATATAGCGGCTTTTGTAGTGTTGAGTTTGTCGATTTGTTTCTTGATGTACCATTGGTTATCGGCCAAAAAAGTGACAATGAACCATTATGTGATGGTATTGTTAGTTTGGATGGTCATTAATGGATTTATTGCGAACTCGCTAACGGGTGCTGGATTTTTGATTATCCCAGTTTATTTTGGTTTGATTGCTTTTGGGGCGTTTGTCCTAACGCAACGTTCGAATTGGGTACTGAATTTAATTTGTGGGATTCCTGCGGTGTTACTTTTGGCGCCGTTCATTCAAATGTTCCCAGTTGGGTTGGGCTTAAAGATTCTTTTTGGAAGCGCAATTTTGACCGTTCTCACTTTTGGATTGTTGTTGCCTGTTTTTGGCGCATTCAATCGAAAAGGAAGTTGGGCTTTGGGATTGTTTGTGTTGTCGTTGTTGTTTTTTGCCAAAGGCCATTATAATTCGGATTATGAAGCAGGAAAAGCAAAATCCAATAGTTTGGTGTACTTGTATAATGCAGATACTGACCAAGCGTTTTGGGTGACGTATGATGTGAATCTAGATGACTGGACGAAAACCTACTTAGGAGCCAACCCTAAGAGCGCTAAGCCACTTAACGATATGCCTTTGTTTAGCAAATACAATTCTGGATTTACTTATGCCGCAACAACGGATGTAGTGGGTGTAAAGAAACCTTTAGTTGTATTTACAAAAGATAGTCTTGCAGGTAATTTGCGACACATTCAAATTAAAATTATACCCAATCGAAAAGTCAACCGCTATGATATTTTTGCCAATGAGGCGATGACTTTTTACAATTTTAGAGCCAATGGTGCGAGAAATCTAGGCGATACCAGTTCAATGTTAGAACGAAAAGGCAAGAAATTATTGAGTTATTACGTGGTCAACAATGCGCCTTTGGTGTTGGATTTTAGTATTAATGCTTCGGCGGTAATTGATATGGAATTATTAGAATCTTCTTTGGATTTACTACAAAATCCATTGTTCAACATCAAACCAAGAGACAATTGGATGATGCCTACACCTTTTGTCTTGAATGATGCGGTAGTCATTCGTAAAAAAATTAAAAAAGGCCAACAAAGTATTCCTAAAGAGCTTGTAGTTCCTACTGCTGTTGATTCTTTGGCTACGGCAAAAGATAGTTTGCTAGTGCCAAAAAGATAAAATTCTAACCTAAAATTTTGAATAACACCCTATTTCATTTTTGGAATAGGGTGTTTTTGTTTGCTAATTCTAGTAATTTATTTTCTTTTTAATTAATTGATTTTTAGTTTTTTAGTACCTTTAAAATCGATTAGGTAAAAGCAAAAGAGTTATTTCAAAAAGTAAAACGTCTTTACCTGATGCTTGTCTTTTAAGTTCAAGCAATTGAATATTGAATTTTTGTAATTTTTCGAATAAAAAAATTAAGAATTAAGCTATAAAAAGCTAATTAATACTATTATTTTTTAATACTTTAGTAATAATTTTTTTAATAAGACAAATATGAAAAAAGCGACTCTATTACTATTTAGTTTTTTGCTAATGAATACTCTTTCTGCGCAAAATGAAACAGAAGAATTAGCCAAAAAATTAGCCAATCCGATAGCTTCTTTAATTTCACTGCCGCTGCAAAACAATATTGATTATGGCATTGGAAATTTGAAAGGTTCACGCTATACGTTGAACATTCAGCCTGTAATTCCCATGAGTCTTTCCAATGACTTGAACCTCATTACAAGGGTCATTGTGCCCATTGTTTCTCAATACAATATTTCAGGAATGGGCAATCACGAATCAGGATTGTCCGATGTGGTGGCTAGTGCTTTTTTTTCACCAAAAAACTCTAAAAATGGATTTACTTGGGGCGCTGGTCCTGTTGTCTTGTTGCCCACAGGTAGCAACGATTTTTTGACGGCCAAAAAATTTGGCGTAGGCCCAACGGTTGTGGCACTCAAGCAAATGGGCGGTTGGACGTATGGTGCGTTAATTAATCAGATTTGGAGTGTGTCGGGGGATGAAAAGCGTACTGATGTGAACCAAATGTATGTGAATCCCTTTGTTTCATTTAACTGGAAATCTGGCGCTGGTGTTACGGCGCAATTGGAATGGACTGAGAGTTGGTCAAATAAAACGACCACGCTGTATTTTGAACCTGTTTTCTCTGCAATCACCGCCTTTGGCAAACAAAAAATCAGTTTTGCCGTTGGGCCAAGAATCAATATCTCGGCTCCTGATTATGCTGAAAGTCGATTTGGATTGAGAGCCTCTATGGTATTGTTGTTCCCTAAATAAATTTCTTCACATATAAAATAATCTCAAAAATTACACAAATGAAAAACTCAATTTTAGCATTCTTTGTGAGCATCCTAATGATGGTTTCTTGCAAAAAAAATGAGACAAGCACTACAGCAACAACTGAAAATGGTGCTACTGTATATTACAATGGTGATATCCTTACGATGGAAGGAGATAAGGCAACTTACGCCGAAGCGGTGGTAGTAAAGGATGGTAAAATACTATTTGTAGGTAAGGAAGATGAAGCGATGAAACAAGCAGGTGAAGGTCACAATATGGTTGACTTAGAAGGCAAAACCCTGATGCCTGGATTTGTAGAACCACACGTGCACCCGTCTATTGCGGCTTCTATTTTACCTAACGAAATTATTGCTCCTTATGATTGGGTATTGCCTACAGAAACCAAAAAGGGAGTTATTGGTCACGACGCCTATATCAAAGCCTTGACGGAATCGGTTCAAAAAAATGCCAAAGCCGATGAGGTATATTGGGTTTGGGGCTATCACCAATTATGGCACGGCGATTTAAGTAGAGACATGCTCAACAAAATTTCAAAAGATAAACCGATTGCCGTATTGCATCGTTCCTTTCACGAAGTATTTCTGAATGACAAAGCCATAGAAGTGATGAAAATCAAAGAAGCTGATTTCAAAGGAAATCCTCAAGTGGATTGGAAAAAAGGACACTTTTTTGAAGGAGGTTGGTTAGGATTGGTTCCAAAAATTGCAAAATGGTTCATCGTTCCTGAGCGCTATTCTAAAGGTTTGGAATTAATGACGCAATTGATTCAAAAAAACGGAATTACCACAGTAGCTGAACCTGGTTTTCCAAGTTCTGATTTTAATTTAGAATACAATTTGCTTAAAAAAGAAATGGACAAGAATCCTCCGTATTCTGTGTATTTGATTGGAAATGGAACACAACTTTATGGTATGAATGGCAATAGCAATGAAAAAGCGAAAGCCTATATGGAAGCATTGCCTGAAAAATACAATACGTCCAATATTATGTTTTTGCCCAAACAAACAAAATTGTTCTCAGATGGGGCTATCTATTCTCAATTGATGCGAATGGAAGGCGGTTATACCGATGGACATCAAGGAGAATGGATGACACCTTTGGATTTATTGAAAGCACAAATCAAGTTTTACTGGGATGCCGGTTATAAAATTCATGTCCATGCCAATGGAGACCAGGGCATTCAACAGGTCTTGGATTATGTAGCTGAAAATGTAAAAACCAACCCTAGAAAAGACCACCGTTTGACCTTACACCACATGGGGTATTTTTCAGACAAGCAAGCAGCGCAAGTAAGCGAATTGGGCATCGAGGCTTCTGTTAACCCATACTATTTATGGGCTTTGGCGGATAAGTATGC
This sequence comes from Flavobacterium succinicans LMG 10402, assembly GCF_000611675.1. GTDB lineage: Bacteria > Bacteroidota > Bacteroidia > Flavobacteriales > Flavobacteriaceae > Flavobacterium > Flavobacterium succinicans. The sequence goes on from NZ_JATV01000004.1 coordinate 301,018, forward strand.
TGAAAAAGGATTGGGCAAAGAAAGAGGCGAAAATTTAGTTCGTATCAAATCATTAACTAGCCGAGGCGTACCTGTTTCTTTCCACTCCGATTTTGCTATGGCACCTATCGAACCTTTAACCTTGGCTTGGACCGCGGTAAACAGAGTCACTTCCCAAAAAAGTAAGTTTTCACAAGACCAACGCATTGATGCTTATACGGCTTTAAAAGGAATTACGATTACGTCAGCAAGAACCTTGAATTTAGAGAATGAAATCGGTTCTATTAAAGTAGGAAAAATGGCTGATTTCACCATTCTTGCCGAAAATCCTTTAAAAATTGATGCCAACAAAATAAAAGACATTAAAGTTTTAGGGACTGTTTATCGAGGTAAACAATTTGATAACGCTAATTAAGAGCCAACAATAAACTGGGTAAATACTAATTTGCTCAGTTTATTTTTTTTCAATTTCAAATAGATAAGCCAAACTAAATTGGTAATGCCATGAATGTAAAGCGGATTGCAATTGCAATAGGGGTTTCTATTTTTTTCATTGGGTGTCAGAGTAAAAAAATCGATGATACTAAGACGCCACTAGTAGAAATAAAAACGACCATGATACAGGATACGATTCCCTACACTATAGCTCAAAATTATTTTGTAAAAAACACCGTTGAAGCTATCGAAAATCCCAAAATTGAAACCGAAGCAGCCTTCAATTCCTATTTTGGCGCAGCTACTACAATGGGCAACAACGGCAAACCCACAGCGGTCGATTTTACCAAAGAATTCGCCATTGCGATAGTACTTCCGAAAACGGATAATGCCACAACCATTCAGCCCGTCGCTCTTAAAAAAGACGCAAATCATTCGCTAGTTTTTGAATATAAAGTAGTGGTAGGCGATAAGCAATCCTATACGAGCCGTCCTTTTTTACTCGTGTTAGTCGATAAAAAATGGGAGGGTCAGGTACAGTTAAAAAAAGTAAAGTAAAAATAGAAATCTAACATAGGACTTCAAATAGAAGACTGAATACCAACCAAAAAAGTAATTAACTTAAATTTAAAATAATGAAAACCAACTTTAGTTTTATAATGGTTCTTTTATTGTTTTTTTCTGCGGGGCAGGCCCAAGAATTAACCAAAAAAGAAAAAAGAAAAGCCAAAAAAGAAGCACCACCCAAAAAAGGGTCCGTTTATTTCACTCCGCTGCCAGTACTTAGTTCCAATCCTTCGTTTGGATTTATGTATGGTGTGGCTACTTCCACTAGTTGGTATATGGGAGACCCACCAACAACCAATATTTCCTCTTTATTTGCGGGGCTAACGTTAACTTCCAAAGGTCAAACCTTGATAACGGCAAAAGCTACTGCATTCTCTGAAGACAATAATTTTAAATTGGATTTGGATTGGCGGTATTTGAATAGTTCACAGGGTTCTTTTGGTTTAGGTTCTGGTCCTTCTTCCAATAAAGTAGCATCCAATGGGTTTGAGTACGACAACCAAGGTGCTTTTTCAGCGCCAATAGATGATGTGCAAATGTTGGAGTTCAAATGGTTTAGAGCCTATCAAACTTTAACTAAAAAAATAGCAAATGGAACCTATGTTGGTATAGGGTATCATCTGGATATTTTAAGTAAGTTTAAAGACAATCTTTTAGATTTATCTGCTACACCTCCAGTAATCACAAGCTTTTATGCCTACAATGAAAAATATGGTTTCTCGAATGATAAAAATACACTTTCTGGAATTTCATTGAATGGTATTTATGATACACGTGACAATATCAATTCGACGTACAAAGGAAGATATGCACAATTAACCTTTAGAGTGAATCCTACTTTTTTAGGCAGTGATAAAAATTCCACTTCGTTATGGTTGGAATACAGAGATTATTTTGACCTAACGAAAGACCATAGAAATATGCTTGCTATTTGGACCTATGGAAGTTTTCAAACTTCTGGTAGTCTACCTTTTATGAATTTACCAGGTATTGGTTACGATCAATACAGCAGCTCTGGCCGAGGCTATACTCAAGGTCGAATAAGAGGACAAGGATTGTTTTATTCAGAAATTGAGTTTAGAAAAAAACTATTTGGTACCGAAAAAAATCCTGACCAATGGGGGATCGCCATTTTCGGAAACATCACTACAGCAACCAACAAAGATGCCGGTATAAAATTGTTTGATAACATTGACCCAGCGGGTGGCGCAGGCCTTCGCTTCATGGTAAATCCAAAATCAAGAACTACGCTTTGCTTGGATTATGCCGTTGGAAAATATACTTCGTCTGGCATTTATTTGGGGTTGAATGAATTCTTTTAAAGAAGATCTAGGCGGCATAATAAACATTTAATTTTAAATAGAAGATAAGGAACCATTTAATGGCACTTGGAAGTGTCCAGAATTAGTAGAAGGTAAATCCTAGTTTTAATAAGAACAATAAATATTTAGTTTATGAAAAAGTAAATTGTAAGTTTTTTTGCTATAGCGATGCTTTTGCTAGGTTGCAAAAATGAAGGAAAAAGTGATGCTGTGCCAGCGGATTCAAGTGCTGCAGTAGTGTATTACAATGGTGATATCATCACTATGGAAGGAAAGCAACCTACTTACGCAGAAGCAGTAGTAGTAAAGGATGGCAAAATACTATTTGTAGGGACGGAAGCCGAAGCCATGAAACAAGCCGGCGAAGGTCATACGATGGGGGACTTGAAAGGAAAAACGATGTTACCGGCTTTCTTAGATGCGCACAGTCATTTTATCAATGTGGGTTTTACTGCGGCAGTTGCCAATATTTTGCCACCACCTGATGGTCCAGGTGCAGATTTTAATTCTATTGTTAATACTTTGAACGACTATAAAAACACCGCAGATGGTACAACAATGATTAAAAAATTTGGTTGGATTTTAGGTAACGGTTACGATGATTCTCAGTTGAAAGAAGGAGATCATCCAAAAGCTACTGATTTGGATAAAGTCAGTACGACCCAACCGGTTTTGATTATTCATCAGTCAGGACATTTAGGGGTGCTGAACTCCTTTGCGATGAAAATGCTGGGCATCAACAAGAGCACCAAAGATCCTGCTGGTGGAAAATATCGTAGAGCTGCTGATGGTACACCCAATGGCGTACTAGAAGAAGGGGCTTTTTTCTCTGTATTATTTCCAATTTTAGGGAAAGGAGATGCAGAAGCCAATACTATGTTTATTGATAAAGCCTTGTTGGAGTATGCTAAAAATGGTTATTTGACTGCGCAAGAAGGTAGAGCTACGCTTGAGCAAGTGGCGCAGTTGGAGGCTGGTGCAAAAAGCAAGCAATTTTATTTGGATATAGTTTCTTATCCTGATGTGGCTTTGGGTGTTGAAGAAATTATGAAAAGCCCGTATTACAGCACCGCTCATCAATATCAAAACAAGTACCGAATTGGTGGTGTAAAATTAACGCTAGACGGTTCGCCACAAGGTAAAACGGCTTGGCTTTCGCATCCTTACCATGTTCCGCCTGCAGGTGAAAAAGCAAGCTATAGAGGACAAGGCGTAATGACCAATCAACAGGCCAATGATTATGTAGCACTTGCTTTTAAAAACAAATGGCAACTGTTGTGTCATACCAATGGTGATGCAGCGATTGATCAATATTTAAAAGCGATTGATTTGGCTGAAAAAAAATACAATTATGACGATCACAGAACGGTACTAATCCACGGTCAAACTTTGCGTAAAGATCAAATTCCAGCATTGGTTCGCCAAAAAGTAATCCCATCCTTATTCCCAATGCACACCTTTTATTGGGGAGATTGGCACGCCGAATCGGTGTTAGGACACCCAAGAGCCGATTATATTTCGCCAATGAGAGATGCTATTGATGCAGGACTTATCACTACTTCGCATCACGACGCACCGGTAACCTTCCCGAATTCAATGCGAGTGTTAGATGCAACGGTAAACCGTGTAACTAGAACTGGGAAAATTTTAGGACCAGATCAAAGAGTTACACCGTATGAAGGGCTAAAAACCTTGACCGAATGGGCTGCTATTCAATATTTTGAAGAAAAAACAAAAGGAACCTTAACGGCAGGGAAATTGGCGGATTTTGTGATATTGGATAAAAATCCATTAAAAATAAAATCATTGGATATAAATAAAATTCAAATATTGGAATCCATTAAAGAGGGAAAAACAGTTTTTAAAAAGGATAAATGGGCAAAATATATTTTTACAATTACAAACGCTACTCTTGCAAAACTATATACGGCTAGGAGTAGCGTTTTTTTATGTTTTTATCTGAGGTGTCCTTTGCATCAATAGAAGGTTTATTACTTATTTTTGTTGCTCCTGAAATTAAAATGGCTATAATGACACAAATTAGTATTCTTGGTTGCGGTTGGCTCGGTTTGCCTTTGGCGAAAGCCTTATTAAATAATGGTTTTTCGGTGAAAGGTTCGACAACCTCTGCTTCAAAACTAGGCGATTTAGAAACGCTAGGCGTATTTCCGTTTTTGATGGCATTGCAACCTAACGCCATTGAAGGCGATAGCACCTCGTTTCTAGAAGGCAGCGAAATTTTGATTATAGATATTCCACCCAAATTGAGAAGCAACAATAGCGAGGATTTTGTGGGTAAAATGCAAACCTTGATTCCGTTTATCGAACAGTCCGATGTTCAAAAAGTACTGTTTGTAAGCTCAACTTCGGTCTACGGTGAAGATAATGATTTGGTTACCGAAACGACACCTTTGAACCCCGATAGTGAAGGTGGACGTCAATTGGTCATCGTAGAAGACTTGTTGCAAAAGAATACACATTTTCAAACCACAATCCTTCGTTTTGGGGGACTCGTAGGACCCGACCGCAATCCGGTTCGGTTTTTGGCAGGCAAAGAAAATTTACCCAATGCCAAAGCGCCTATTAATTTCATTCACCAAACGGATTGTATCGGAATCATTCAAAAAATTATAGCATTTGATTGTTGGAACGAAACCTTCAATGCCGTGTCGCCGTATCATCCCACTCGCGAAAACTATTATCAACAAAAAGCTCGCGAATGGCAGTTGGCAGCACCTACCTTTGACCCAACTTCTTTGGGAACCGGAAAAAGGATTAGTAGTGATAAACTACAATCGATTTTAAACTATACTTTTGTAGAAACTCCGTAATCTTTTGAGAACAAAAATTAAAAATGCAGTAACAGCTCCACTTACTACCTTGGGATTGCCTATGTTGGCCTTAGCTTGGGTGAGTATCGCTTGGGGCACGACTTGGTTGGCCTCCAAAGAAGGCGTAAAACATATGCCAGCACTTCAGTTGGCCGCCATTCGTCAGTTTTTGGGTGGTGCTTTGTATGTGGGCTTCTTTTTAGTTAAAAAAACACCTTGGCCCAAAGGCAAACAATGGAAATCCATTTTGATTTTGAGTATGCTTAATTTTGCGCTGAGCAACGGACTAAGTACGTGGGGTGTGAAATTCATTCCGAGTGGTTTGGGTGCGATTATTGGCGCAATGGTGCCCATTTGGATTGCGATGATTAGCTTTTTCAATGGAGAACGCATCACCCGATTGGCTGTTTTTGGAATTGTCATTGCCTTTGCGGGCGTATGCGTTATTTTCTATGAACATTTGGCCGATTTCATCCGACCCGATTTTCAATTTGGGATTGTACTTTCTGTGGCAGCCACCATTACTTGGGCTTTTGGTACCTTGTACACCAAGAAAAAAGCCGCTAGTTTTAATCCCTATTTTAGTTTAGGATTACAAATGTTGATTTCTAGCGTATGTCTTTTTGCTTTCACTGGAGCTACTGGCACGAATATTCCGCTGACGCAAATTCCTGCTGCTTCTTGGTGGGCCATTGCGTATTTGGTAGGTATTGGTTCGGTGTTGACTTTTATTGCTTTCATTTATGCCTTACAACATTTACCCACCGAATTGAGCAGCGTCTATGCTTATATCAATCCTATTGTGGCGGTGCTTTTAGGGGCTTTTTTGTTTGACGAAATTCTCACCGCGGCCATCATTATTGGCGGTACGGTTACTTTAACTGGTTTGTATATTATTAATTTTGCTATGCAACGCCATCGAAAACGAATACTAATCCAAAACTAAAATAATATGAAGTTCAATGCATTTATTTTAATTCCGACGTTTCTAGGCTTGACTTTAGTGCAAGCACAGCAAAAAAACACAGGTATTTTGCCTAACGAAAATTTGATTACCGAGAACATTGCTGCCATTCCCAAAGAGTTGGCCGTTCAGGTAAAAAAATACTCCGAGGCTCGTGGCGCCTCTTTGGCAGAAATTCATCCCGTAAAAAACGATATTATCATTACGACTCGTTTTGGTTCTACAGCACAATTGCATCGCGTGGTGCAACCTTTGGGGGCGAGAACCCAAATCACTTTTTTCGACGAACCTGTTAGTGGCGTGAGCTACGAACCTACCAAAGGCGAGTATCTGATTTATTCCAAAGATGTGGGCGGTAATGAGTTTGGGCAATTGTACCAATTAGACCTCAAAACCCTGCAATCGACTTTATTGACCGATGGCGGCCGTTCACAAAACGGAGGCATTACTTGGAGAGCCGATGGAAAAGGGTTTTATTTCTCCTCAACCAAGCGCAACGGCGGAGACCGTGATATTTATTATATGGACCCCAAAAATCCTTCAGCAGCCAAAATGGTGCTGCAAGTAAAAGGTGGCGGTTGGGGTATTTTGGATATTTCTAAAGACAATTCACAACTGTTGATTGGCGAATACATTTCGGCCAATGAATCTCATATTTGGTCTTTGGATGTCGCTTCTGGCAAATTATCCGAAGTAACCGACAGAGCCAGCAAAGGCGTGATTCAAGGTGGTGCCAAATTTGGAAATTCGACCAACGAAATTTGGTTTTTAACCGATAAAGACAACGAATTTGAGCGTTTGGCTGTTTTGGATGTGAAGACCAAAAAAGTGAACTATTTGACCTCCAAAATCAATTGGAATGTAGAAAGTTTTTCTTTTTCGGAAGACAAAAAACAACTGGTGTTTATCACCAATGAAGCGGGTCGCAACAAAATGTATTTGATGACTACCAAAGACCAATCCTATAGCGAAGTCAAAAATATTCCAACCGGATTGATTGGCGGAGCGGAGTTTACTAAGGACAATCAAAGCTTGTTCTTTACGCAATCGACAGCTCAAACGGCTTCGGATGTATACCGTCTTTCACTAAAAAATGGCAAAATCGAGCAATGGACCGCAAGCGAATTGGGCGAAATGCAAGCGTCTGATATGGCGTTGCCAAAGTTTATCGAATGGAAAAGTTTTGATGGCTTGGGTATTTCAGGATTTTATTATCCAGCGGCTTCAAAATTCACCGGAAAAAGACCTGTGCTGATTCAGATTCACGGTGGGCCAGAAGCACAATCGCAAGCATCTTTCTTGGGCGCAAGCAATTTTTACACCAACGAAATGGGCGTGGCGATGATTTTCCCGAACGTGCGAGGTTCTGCGGGTTTTGGTAAAACCTATTTGGCCAAAGACAACGGAATGTTACGCGAGGATTCTGTAAAAGACATCGGGGCGCTTTTGGATTGGATTGCCCAACAACCCGAACTCGACAAAGACCGCATTATGATTATGGGCGGAAGTTATGGCGGTTATATGACCTTGGCCACGGCCTTTCACTATGCCGACAAAATCCGATGCTCGGTAGATATTGTGGGGATTTCCAACTTCAATACCTTCCTCAAAAACACCGAGGAATACCGTCGCGACCTCCGAAGAGTAGAATATGGCGATGAACGCATCCCAGAAATGGCCGCTTTTTTTGATAAAATGGCGCCTTTAAACAATACCGATAAAATCAAAAAACCGTTATTCATCATTCAGGGCACCAACGACCCTCGCGTTCCCGTGACCGAAGCCCTTCAAATGCGCGACAAACTCAAAGCACAAGACAACACGGTTTGGTACCTCGAGGCCAAAGACGAAGGTCACGGCTTCAAGAAAAAAGCCAACGTCGATTACCAAAGACTAGCCGTCATCCGATTTATGCAAGAGTATCTTTTAAAATAATCCCACAAAACCCATTCCCTGCGAGTGGGTTTTTTGTTAGGAGAAGGTAACGTTAAAAGATAGTCTCTTCATGAGGAGCACCCGATACCTGCCCACCACACGAGTCGTCCCGCTGTACGCTATATCTTGCTCGGCGAACCCCGCCAAGCAAGGATGCCGCTCCCATCTGGGCTAGGCTAGAGCGTTTGGTTTTCATCAGCTGAGGAGTACTAATGGTAAACTTCTTTTTTAAATGATTTCCCAGTTGTTTTCCTATAAGGTCAAAAAAATACCTAGCAGGATAGTTTTCAAGAATTTAATTTAGGTGAATTGGTACAAAATTGTACAGTTTTTCTTCTTTTATTTATTTACATATTCACTTATAATTCCTACTTTTAGAAAGTGTTTTTAATCCAATACCAAATGTTAATTTAAGAGGATATAACTTAAAAAAAACAATTAATTACTGTATTGTAATTCAATAATTTATGAAAAGAACAATGCTTTTAGCCTTCTTGATGATTTCGATTGCTGGAATGTCACAACAACTTAACTATGGTAGTGGTGGTACCGTATTTACTTCTGAAAACAAAAAATTAACTTCTGATGAGGTTAGACAATTACTAGCCAAAAACAATGAAGCTTTATCAGAATACAACGCTGGGCGCAATAAAAAAACATGGGGAAATGTTTTGTTTTATGGTGGTTTAGGATTGGTAACAGTTAATCTTGCAACTGCAATGACTACTGATAACACTACTTCGACTTATAATCCTGGGGATTATTCGCCAAACATTAAATCTGAACGTTCTAATTTAACTGCGGCTATCATTGGCGGTGCGATGATTGTAGCTTCAATCCCTATTAAAATTGGTTATCCAAAAAGAATCAAAAAAGCATTGGGCTTACACAACAATGGTACGGCGAGTACTTATGAAACGCAACCGACCACAACATTAGTAGCAAGCGCTAACCAAATTGGGGTAAAAATCACTTTTTAATTGAGTGTATTTTTTTGAATTGTTTTCCTGCAAGGTTTTCAAAACCTTGTAGGTCTTCTTGGGAATGCCTAATGCCAGATTAATTGTTTGTAATCAATGCTTATTTCAATTCCAACAATTAAAACCAATTTATTACATCTCATCTTGTAACGAAATAGTAATTCTGTACTCAAACAGAGTAACTAAATTTTAAATATAAAAAGATGCTTTTAACAACCACAAATTCTGTAGAAGATTATAAAATTATGGAGTACAAGGGTATTGTCTCAGGAACTGCCGTAAATGTCCAAAAAATGACTATGACTTTTAATATGCAAAAATATTACGATGGAGTAAGTCAGAGTATTGCAGAGGTAAAAGAGCAGGCGTTGGAACAACTTAGGCAAAATGCTGAAAAAATGAACGCGAATGCTGTAGTAGGAATACTTGTGGATATTGAAGTAAAAAGCAGTGAGTACTTAATTGCTGTTACCGTAACTGGAACTGCGGTTAGTATTGTTAAGCGGTAAATGATTTTATTCCCTTTGGTGTTAGCTTAAGTTTTGCCTAGTGGGTAATCATTACCATTTTTCTATTATTTGTCTATTTCATTACAGGTAGTGAAATTTAAAATTCTTATGTTTACTTTTTGGTTTAAAATACTACGTTGTACAATCAAATCAATTCTTGAGGTAGTAAGCCAATCAATTTTAAGAAGACAAGATGGAAAACAAATCTGTAACAGCAGCATTAGCGTCGCTTTGTGAAAATTCAACACCAATAATTCAAATGGATAAGGCTGATTTATTTCCTCATCCTCAATCTCGCTTAGACACCATCGAAATGAAGCAACATCCAATCATGGATGATAGTATTCCGTTTAGAGATGTCTCAAATGTTGCCAGCAAAAAGGAAAGTATTTCCCTAATTATAGATAAACTAGATGTAGTCAACAATGCACGATATCAAAGAACAGTAGAAGATACCTATTGTAATGTGTACGCCTATGACTTTTGCAATTTCAGTAAAGTATACCTCCCAACGGTTTGGTGGACAGATGAAGCTTTAGAAAAAATAAAACAAGGACAGAAAGTAGAAGCTGTTTTTGAAAAAACGGTAGAACGTATTTACTCCAGCGCCATTCACGATTGGTTTTCGCAATGGGGATCACATTTTGGATGGGAAAAAATGGATTCCGTAGATGCACTTCAAAATAAAGTCAATGCTAACGGTGGTGTTGGGATCATTTGTGCCAAAAGAAAACAAAAAGGACTATCAGGACATATCGTTCCGGTGGTGCCCGAAACAACTTCCCACAAAGCATACCGTGAAAATGGCAAAGTGCTATATCCTTTGCAATCGCAAGCAGGAAAGTTAAATTACAACTATTTTTCTTTAATCAGAAAAGACTGGTGGAATAATGCGTTATATTCCTCGTATGTGCTTTACTATCACGAGTAAACATGAAAATTGCTTGTTTTTGTATAAAAACTTAAAAAATTTATGATTACCAAGGGGGTGACCCCTATGAAATGACAAAACAATAGGCTAGTTTTGCAGCTTGGGAAAAGTAACGTTTTCAAAACGCGTCATTGGGTAATTTGTTCTTTTAAATTGTTGTTATAAAGGAAGTTATTGTAATTTATTTTTTACAATGTCCTCTTCGGTAACTTCTTTTTTTCATTTAAAATGCAACTCCAAAACACTTTTTTAGAGACAAAAAACTAAACCTCAAAAAGTTAAAGTAATCATAAAAATAGAAGTAGCATTAATGAACAACAACCAGGCCGGAAAATTTTATTGGGGAATAGGATTAGAAAACGAAACATACCTGCAATTTGAAGAATCCTTAATCGTATCTGGTGCATTTATTCAGGAAAAAATTGGTTTTGAAAAATACAGTATTGATTACAGAAAATGCTATAAACCTGAAAGTTTAGCCCCAATTTTAAAAAAAGCGTTTGGTTCGAATAAAAACTATGTGGTCAGCCGAATGATCAATAGTCATTCGCTAGAAAAACTCGATATAAATTACCAACACAAAACGCTAGCCGCAGACAAACCAAATCTTGTTGCCACAGAAGTTGGTGCATTGCAGCCTCAGCCGATCGAAAATCCAGAATATCTTGGTCAATCCATCATGGAACTTTTTCTTGAAGATCAACCTTACAACATTCAAAGTATGATCACCCAACGAAACAAAACAATGGGATCCGTACATTTTGATGGAGATTCTATCGAATTTGTAACCAAATATTTTGAAAATAGAACCATTACGGATTCGTGTAAAGAACTGAAAGCGACCAAAAAATTGTTCCTCGATAAAATCAATGAATCCAGCGTACTCAAAGGCAAATTAAATTTTCCGGAGTACAACAACGGACTCAATATGTTCATGACCAATCAAGAAAATCTAGTTTTGTTTAATAACGGAACCTACCATTTCCACATTACCTTGCCGTCATTAACAGAACATAGCCGAATTGTCAACTATGAAAAATTTGAGGCAACACACGCCAATGCCATTTATTTGCTGCAATGGTTTGAGCCCTTTTTTATAGCCACTCTTGGAAGCCCCGACATTATGGGAGTCATAAGTGACACCTACAATTTGGACCAAAAATTTACCTTGGGCTCTATGCGCAACGCCATGTCTCGCTATATAGGCGTTGGAACGTACAATAAAGCCATGCCGAAAGGTAAAATTCTAACCTACAAAGTAGACGATTTTAGAAAATTACTACGCTTTGAAAAAGAGGACAACATTTGGTGGCGCGACCAGATTGAAGCCACTATGGAGTATGAATTACTTTCGGAAGTAGGGCTCGATTTTAATCAGGAGAAAATGTACCAAAGTGGTTTTGAATTCAGAAGCTTTGATGAGTTTCCCGAAGCCTATTTAAACGATGTGCTTTTTGCTATTATACTAATTTGTGAGCACTCTTTACATCTACCAGATGTTCAGTGGGGACACGATAGCGTGGTTTGGAATAATTTGGTGTTTAAAACCCTAAAAAATGGTTATTTAACTCAAATCAACGAAGCCGAAAAGAACGAAGTGCTAGATTTGTTACAAATTTTAAATCCAACAGCTAGTAATTATACCACACTAAAATCCGAGTTTGATGCGATCATCAAGCTAGAGGATTTTTTCTTTAAAATCTTGGCCGTTTTACACGATACCTACAAAGACAACAATGTTTGTTTGGATGCTATGTGTGGACAGAAAACAAATTTCCCTCCAAAATGGGACAATTTTAATCAATACCAAGCCGAACAACATTTGCAAAAAATAACGGCTTTCTGTGAGAATTAATGGCAGAAAATGAGCAATAAAGAGATTTAACGTCCCGCAGCAACACGAGGTTTGGAAAAAAGTGTGCCTTAAACTTTCGGTAAAACAATAACCACAGAGGTACAAAACAAACTTTAAAGTTTACCTAAAACCCAAATCTCGTGTAACTGTTGGGCGATTGTATTCTTATTTTTTAAGATATATATCGCCATTTGTAAATCCATTTTTATTTATAAATTCTTTGAACTGCTTTTTTGTTGGTTTTACTGTGAATGGTTTTATAGTATCTTTTTTTGTTTCAGTTATCGACTGCAATAAATCTAATTCATTTTCAGTTTCTATTCCGTTAATTGTCAATACTCCTTTACTTAAATTTAATTTTTCGACAGACCAAAATCCACTTTTTTCATTATGAATGTTTAAGAAAAAATAACCTTTAAATTTTTTCAAAATATTTTTCTTGTTTAAGTCGAAAATTGTGTCTTGATGAATATAGTTTGAGAATAAAGTATCGTTAATTCTTTTTATTCGATATTTTTCTTTAGTTACTAAATTGAATAAACTGTCATTTTTGATTATTTCATTTTTGTTGATTTTACTAATTTTCAAAGTGTCTTCTACAATCATTTTCTTAAATATCGAATATTTAGAAATTACTAATTCAGTTCTGTTTTCCGTATTGTAATATGTTCCAATAATTTTTTTTGGAAAGGCATTTAGTTCATTTATGTCTTTTGGTTGTGGCTCTGCAAAACTTACAATTGGTTCTTTGCAAGAATGTAAAAGCATAAGAAATATTAAGTTTAACAGTAGGAATTTATTTTTCATTTTAGATTTTTTCGGAGAATATGCCACCCAACTTGCGGAGATGATGTAAGGAATTTTAAGAAGCATGATTTTTGTGCACACCACAATAGTCGTTCTGCTGTACGCTATATCTTGCTTGGCGAACCCCGCCAAGCAAGGATGCCGCTCCCATCAGGGCTAAACGAGAACGTGTTGTTGTCATGACTGATAAAACAGCAACATCTTTTTCAGAATGCTGTAACTTCGCTAATCTCGTTGCATATGCTACACTAGATTTTTATTAGTTATCATCAGTCCCAGGAGATGAAGAAAAGCGTTAAACAGTTTTAATTACTTTTTTGAATAGTAATTCAATTGGTAGTCGCCAACATGTTTTTCACTATCAATTATGGATTTTTGGTGTTTTAAAAAATTATAAATACCAAAAATTAAAATGATAATTGAAACAGTAAAGAGAAGTAATTCAATATATAAACTGTGTTCGATCTTGAGTAAATTTCGTAAACTCAAACCTGCAATAAGAAAATACATTGATGTTCTTAGGAAAGATAAAAAAGTAGATTGATTTGCCAATATTGTTCTTTGTAAAGCCAATTTTTCTCTTAAAATCAAATCTTTATTGATTGCTTTTTCTACGTTCATTTTTTATTGTATAAATGGTTAGTGCCACAAAGTTAAAACAAATTTAGTACATAATGTGTTGTTGTTGTGGTATTTGAAGTGTGATTGTTTACAAGTAAATTATTTCTATAACTTAATTTTCCACTTTGATTTTTCCTTTATTGATACTTAAGGCAATTGCGAGCTCTGCAAGTTCCTTCCCTTAGATCTCCTGATTTTACACTTTTTTATTAAACGCAAAAGAGTAAGGTTTTGCAAAGCACGGGCAAAAAACAAAAAACCCATTCACAACAGCGAATGGGTTTTTAGTATTTATGGTAAAATAAGTCTTACCAGATTTTTACTCTTTTATCTGGAGCGATATACATACCGTCATTCGGTTGAATGTTGAAAGCATCATAGAAAGCATCTACGTTTTGTAAAGGCACATAGGCTCTGTACATACCTGGAGAATGTGGGTCGGTTTTTACTTGTGATTTCAAGGCTTCGTCTCTCATTTTAGAACGCCAAATGGTAGACCAAGAAATGAAGAAACGTTGTTCTGGTGTGTACCCATCAATCAATCCTGGGTTTCCGTTTTCTTTTAAGTACAATTGCAAACCATCGTAAGCAGCATTTACTCCTCCTAAATCTCCAATGTTTTCACCTAAAGTAAATTTACCATCTACAAAAGTTCCTGGAAGCGGTTGCAAAGCGCTGTATTGAGCTGCTAAAGCACCGGTTAAAGCACCAAATTTTTTCAAATCTTCTGGTGTCCACCAGTCCACTAAATTACCGTCGGCATTGTAACGCGCTCCTGAATCATCAAATCCGTGAGAGATTTCGTGACCAATAACGCCTCCAATTCCACCATAATTTACGGCTTCGTCAGCTTGGTAATTGTAAAAAGGTGGTTGTAAAATAGCCGCAGGGAATACAATTTCGTTGTTCGATGGATTGTAGTAGGCATTCACCGTTTGTGGTGCCATACCCCAACGGTCTTTGTCTACAGGTTTTGTCAATTCAGCAAAGTTTTCTTTATTACGCCAAATAGCAATGTTTCTTACGTTCTCAAAAAATGTTCCTCCTTCAGATGGACTTTTGATGGTCAAAGCGGAATAGTCTTTCCATTTGTCTGGATAACCAATTTTAACTCTTAGTTTATTTAATTTGGCAATCGCACTTACTTTAGTTTCAGCCGACATCCAAGGTAAGTTGTTGATGCGGTTTTCGTAAGCACGGAAAATGTTTTTAATCATTTTGGCTGCCTTTTCTTTAGCTTCGGCAGGGAATTTTTTCTCTACGTATAATTTTCCTAAAGCTTCACCCACAGATCCTGTTACGGTTTGTAAAGCTCTTTCTTCAAAAGGTCTTTGTTTTACAGCACCCGTTAAGGTTTTACCATAAAATTCAAAGTTAGCTTTTTCAATTTCTGTCGATAATTGGCTTGAAGCTCTGTTCAATAAAGACCAACGCATATACGCTTTCCAGTCGTCTACTTTATTTTCTTTAAAAAGCGTTTCTAATGCCGTCATATATTTTGGTTGCGACACGATAATCGTTTGATTCGTAGGCAAACCAATTTTAGTGAAATACGTAGTCCAATCGATAGATGGCGTTAGTTTTTGTATTTCCGCAACAGTCATTGGGTTGTATGATTTACGACGGTCTCTTCTTTCTACACGGTCAAAACGAGGTTTAGACATTTCGATTTCTAAAGCCAAAATTTTCTCCGCATTAGCTTTCGCTACTTCAGGTTTGTCGCCTAAGTATTGCAGCATTTTAGCCACGTGAAGTACATATTTCTCTCTTTTTTCTTTTGAATCTTTGTCTTCGCCTACGTAGTAATCACGATCGGGTAATCCTACAGATCCTGGGCCTAAATAAATCACGTTTACGTTACTGTTTTTAGCGTCAGCACTAACGCCAGCGCCAAAAAAACCGATGCCTCCTGTAGGTTCCATTTCGATTAATAAAGCTTGTAGGTCTTTTGCATTGTTAACCGCGTTGATTTTTTTCAAATAAGGCTTTAGGGGAGCAATACCTAATTTGTTTCGGCTTACGGTATCCAACATTGTTTTGTACAAATTGATGGCTTTACCTTGGTCGGTATTCGATTTGTACGCTGGGTTGTTGGCAGCTTCTTTTAAAATCGCCAAAGCATCTGCATCGGTGCGTTGTCGCAATTCATCAAAGCTTCCCCAACGGGTTTTGTCGCTTGGGATTTCGGTAGTGTTCAACCAGGTTCCGTTTACATATCGGAAAAAATCATCGCTAGGTTTGATGGTTTTATCCATATATTGGATGTTGATTCCTGGCTCTTTGGCGGCAGGAGTATTTTGTGCTTGGCACCAGCCAAAACTTAGTACGGCAGGCAAAGCCAAAAATAAGCTTGTGGATTGTTTTGGATTCATATTACAATTTGAATTAGTTACGATACATTCGTGTCAAAAAGCAAAAAATAGTTACATCGAAATTGCTTTTTTTGCGACAAAAAATACATTATTAAGAGAATTCATCACAATGAAATTCCTTTTTCTTGCTTATATAAAATTAGCATGACAATAATGACTTCTTTTGAATTTTGACTCTTGAAATTTTTATGCTAAAGGCAAGAATACCCTATTGGACTTCATAGTGTAGTAAAGGTTTAACGTCTTGTGATTTTTTTTTGCGTGAGGGGTGGAGTGGAGCTCTTTTTTTATCCCGTTTTTTTGCGGGATAAAAAAAAGCGGGAACGGAGACCCGACCCGAAGCCTCGTTTTTTCTACGAGGCGAAGGGGCACGCCCAAATTATTTTAAAAAGAGTAGTGCAAGGCAGACCGTTGTTTTGTAATTTTGCGAAAAATTCAAATGTTGACTTACTATTTTATTTTAAAAACCTACAAATGAAAGCTTTCTTCTATAAGTATCGTAAATTTTTTGGTGTTTTATTGGTGTTTTCGGCGATTACTATTGGTTTGTTTTACAATGCGCTTAAGCCTCAAAAGACTTTGTCAATTTACAATCCTGCCGACGTGAATCCTGAATTGGTGGACAGTACGGTGCAATATGTGAGTAAGGCGCATACGATTGCAGATTTTTCGTTTGTGAATCAAAACGGGAAAACGATTACTCAAAAAGATTACGAAGGTAAAGTGTATGTGGCCGATTTTTTCTTTACGACTTGTGGTTCTATTTGCCCCAAAATGACCAAGAATTTGGCCGAAGTGCAAGCGGCTATCAAAAATAATCCCAAAGTAATGCTGTTGTCACACACCGTTTTTCCTGAGACCGACAGTGTGCCAGTTTTAAAAGAATACGCACTAAAACACGGCGTGATAGATAGCAAATGGAACTTGGTTACAGGCGATAAAAAGGAAATTTATACGATGGCTCGAAAATCGTATTTGGCCGTTAAGTTGGGAAAACCTGAAGAATTGTACGATATGGTGCATACCGAAAATTTTGTTTTGGTGGACCAAAAAAGACGCGTTCGTGGTTTTTATGATGGAACCAAAAAAGAAGATATGACGCGATTGATAGAAGATATTAATTTTTTATGCGCTAATTAGTTTGGCGAAAATGGAACGCGAATTCCACTAATTTTCACGAATTCAGCTGTGTTTATGAGCGTGATTTTCAGTTCTGAAATGGAACGGATTTTTTTAAGTTTGGTGAAAAGGAACACTAATTTCCACTAATTTTCACCAATTCAGCAGTGGTTATGAGTGTGATTTTCAGTTCTGAAATAGAACACGGATGACGCTGATTTAAACAGATGAACACGAATTTTTATTTAATTTGGTAAAAGAAAAGGGAACACGAATTTTCACCAATTCAGTTGTGTTTTTTTTCTATGCCTTTTCAAGTCACAAATACTTAAAACTGTATTATTTGTGAAATTTCATTTCTATTTTGATTGTTTTATTGATAGACTTCGTGAATTCGTGGCTACTTCTTTTACAATTGTGATAATTATCATTTGAATTTCTATTATAATATGTATTTTTGCAATCTTAATTCAATCTAAATAAGGTTTGCCAACAACAATACATTCACTCAAAAAAGGGGAAAGAGCCATTATCAAAGACTTTGATATTGATGCGATTCCATTAAAATTGCTCGAAATGGGCTGTTTGCCTGGTAATGAAGTAGAGTTGCTGCAAATCGCTCCCTTCGGTGATCCGCTGTACCTAAACATTAACGGATCGCACGTTGCCATTCGAATAGCAACGGCTCAGGAAATAGAAGTGGAACGAATCCAATAAAGCTAATGACCAGCAATCACAACATCAATGTCGCTTTGATAGGGAACCCGAATGTGGGGAAAACCTCTGTTTTTAATCAATTGACGGGTTTGAATCAACAAGTAGGGAATTATCCTGGAATTACGGTAGAAAAAAAGGTAGGTTTTTGTAAGTTGCCTTATAATTTCAAAGCCAATATTCTGGATTTACCAGGCACTTATAGTTTGAATGCCAGCTCGATTGATGAAAATGTGGTGATTGAATTACTGCTCAACAAAAACGATAAACTCTATCCCGATGTAGCCATAGTGGTGACAGAAGTAGAGAATTTAAAGCGTAATTTGTTGCTTTTTACCCAAATCAAAGACCTTGAAATACCGACTATTTTGGTCATAAATATGGCCGATCGAATGGAATACAAAGGCATCAGTTTGGATATTCCTTTTTTAGAAGAAAAGCTAAAAACCAAAATTGCTTTGGTGAGTTCCCGAAAAGGATTTGGAATTGAGGAATTGAAAAATTTAATCGTTTCGTATAAATCCATTTCTAATGAACCTTGCTTGAATGCTTCTGTTATTGATTCGGAATATTTTGAAAATCTTCGCAAGGCGTTTCCAAATCAATTGCTGTATAAGTTATGGTTGGTGATTACTCAAGATGTGAACTTTTTGAATTTAGAACGAAAAGAAATTCAGAGCACGTTCACCAAATCGCATTCGGATTTGAAACGATTGCAGCAAAAAGAAACCATTAAGCGCTACCAATTCATCAATGATGTGTTGAAAGTGGGAATGACCATCGATCAATCTATTGCTAAGGATTTTAGAGCTCAATTGGATCGTGTGTTGACGCATAAATTCTGGGGCTATGTGATTTTCTTCTGTATTCTTTTTGGCATTTTTCAATCCATTTTTGTGTGGTCAGAAGTGCCAATGGATTTTATCGACAGCTCCTTTGCTAGTTTGAGCGCTTGGTCTGCCGAAGTCTTACCTGCAGGAATGTTGACCAATTTGATTTCGCAAGGAATTATTCCAGGAATTGGCGGTATTTTAATTTTTATTCCTCAGATTGCCTTTTTGTTTTTGTTCATTTCTATACTTGAGGAAAGCGGATACATGAGTCGTGTGGTGTTTTTGATGG
This sequence comes from Flavobacterium succinicans LMG 10402, assembly GCF_000611675.1. Lineage (GTDB taxonomy): Bacteria > Bacteroidota > Bacteroidia > Flavobacteriales > Flavobacteriaceae > Flavobacterium > Flavobacterium succinicans. The sequence goes on from NZ_JATV01000004.1 coordinate 320,081, forward strand.
ATAAAATTATGAGTAAATTTGGGTTGTCGGGCAAGAGTGTCGTGCCTTTGATTTCGGGAACGGCTTGTGCTATTCCTGCGATTATGGCGACTCGTAATATCGAAAATTGGAAAGAACGTTTAATAACCATTTTAGTGACTCCGTTTACGACTTGTTCGGCGCGTTTGCCAGTATACGCTATCATTATTGGATTGGTGATTCCAGATCAAAGGGTGTTAGGTATATTAAATTTGCAAGGATTAACCCTAATGTTATTGTATTTGTTGGGCTTTGGAATGGCAATTTTTTCGGCTTATGTTTTAAATAAAATATTGAAGATTAAAGGGAAGTCCTATTTCATTGTGGAAATGCCCAACTACAAATTGCCTTTGTTTAAAAACGTAGCCATTAATGTAGTCGAAAAAACCAAAGCTTTTGTCTTTGGCGCTGGAAAAATCATTTTAGCGATTTCTATTATTTTATGGTTTTTGGCTTCCTATGGCCCAGGTGAAAACTTCAGTAATGCAGAGCAAATTGTAGTAAAGAAACACATCAATCAACCCCTTTCTGAAACAGATTTGGAGAACGAAGTGGCTTCGCAAAAATTGGAGAATTCTTATATTGGATTGATGGGTAAATCTATTGAGCCTGTTTTGAAACCTTTGGGTTATGACTGGAAAGTGGGAATTGCGATTATCAGTTCGTTTGCCGCACGTGAGGTTTTCGTTGGTACCTTAGCGACCATTTATAGTGTAGGTGATTCAGAAAATGAAGATACCATCAAGAAGAAAATGCAATCCGAAATCAATCCTTTGACGGGTGAAAAAGTCTTCAATTTCGCCTCTGGGATTTCCTTACTTCTTTTTTATGCTTTTGCTATGCAATGCGTCAGCACGCTCGCCGTTACTCGCAAAGAAACCAACAGTTGGAGATGGCCTTTGGGGCAACTCATTTTTATGAGTGCTTTTGCTTATACGGTGGCTTTAGTAGCGTATCAATTACTTAAATAAAAGAGATATGGTACAAGAAATCATAGCTTTTTCCTTATTGGCTATTGCCATTGGTTTCCTTGTTCGAAAGTTTTTCTGGAAAAAGAAGTCCAAAAAAAACTGTGGAGATGGGAATTGTGGGTGTGGTTAAATCCGCTTTACGTACAAGTTTCCAGCGATTTTTGACGATACGGTAAGTGGCGTGTCGTTGATAATTAAATGTAAGGAAGCATCAAAATTTTCTCTTCCCAATACTTTGATAACCGCTCCTAGAGCAATTTTTTGTTTGTTCAAGTATTGCAGAAAATCGGCGGAGGAATCTTTTACTCCCACACAAATAGCAGTTTCGCTTTCGGCCAATTCTGAGAGTAATAGTTTTTCTGTTTTAGTGATTTTTCCTTGTGCGTCTGGAATGGGATCGCCGTGAGGGTCTTCGGTTGGGTTACCCAAAAAATCATCGAGTTTATTGATAAGTTGTTCGGATTTGATGTGTTCTAATTGCTCGGCGATGTCGTGTACTTCGTCCCAAGTAAAAGCCAATTTTTCAACTAAAAATACTTCCCAGAGACGGTGTTTGCGTACAATCATTTTAGCAGAATGCCTTCCTTTTTCAGTTAAAGAAACCCCTTGGTATTTGATGTAATTGATTAGTGCTTTATCCGCTAATTTCTTCAACATATCAGTTACCGAAGAAGCTTTGGTTTCCATCATTTCGGCAATGGCGTTCGTAGGTACTTCGGCTTCAAGCTGCACCGTCAAATGATAAATGGCTTTTAGGTAATTTTCTTCGGAGTGGGTCATCATATAATATTTAATCAACCCTATCAGAGTTCAAAACTCTGATAGGGTTTTTAAGTGTTAGTATTATTTTTTAGGATTGTTAATCAAGACTAGCGGAATCGAAATCTTGTGGCGTAAATGATCAATTGTGGTTCCCAATAGTAAATCTTTAAATCCAGTATGGCCGTGCGTACCCATAATCAGCAGGTCGAAGTGACCTTTGTTGACCAATTTCGGAATGACTTTGTTGGGTTTTCCAAAACCGAGTAAGGTTTTCATCTGAAAGCCTTTTTCTTGAAACATGGTTTTATATTCTAGTAATAACTTTTCATCGATCGTGGTTTCGTGATCGTCGGTTTGTTTGCCGTACATCATGGCCCCAACGGTTTCTACCACATGAATCAAAGTATATTCGGCTTCTTTTCCTCCTAAATTAAAAGCATAATTCAGGGCCGTTTCGTCAGCAAAAGAAAAGTCGACGGCAATCGCAATTTTTTCTGGATGCTGCGCTTGAGTGGCGTTGAATTGTAATTGTAAATTATGAGGAGAATGATTTTGAATATGAACTTTGCGTTGCGATAAAAAGGGTCGCACCACGATGTAGAGCAGTAAAACCAAAAATCCGATAGCAAGAGGAACTACTGTGAACCACAACACCATTGGGTTTTGAGATTCTGACAACCAACCTTGAATCTCGTCAAAAACCAATTTAGCGTTGAGCGAAACAATAATCAAAGCTATCGTCCAAGCGGCTATTTTAGTCAGCGTGTTGATATGAAAACCATTCATTTTGTTTTTATCGCTTACAAAATGAATCAATGGAATAATGGCAAATCCCAATTGTAAACTCAAAATCACTTGACTGAAAATAAGTAGTTTTCCTGTGACACTTTCGCCATAAATCAAGATTACAATAACTGCTGGAACTATGGCTATTATTCTGGTAATAATGCGGCGAACCCAAGGCTGAATGCGTAAATTCAAATAGCCTTCCATCACGATTTGACCCGCTAAAGTTCCCGTGATTGTTGAACTCTGTCCCGCAGCAATCAAAGCCACGGCAAATAGGATAGAAGCCCATTTAGTGCCTAAAATTGGTGCCAAAAATTTATGAGCATCTTGAATTTCGGCTACTTCAAATAGCCCGTTTTTGTAGAAGGTGGCGGCGGCCAAAATCAAAATAGCGGCATTTACAAAAAAAGCCAAATTCAGTGCAATCGTTGAATCAATGAGGTTGTATTTTAAGGCTTGTCGAATGCCTTTCGGACTGCGATCAAATTTTCGGGTTTGCACCAAAGACGAATGCAAGTACAAATTGTGAGGCATTACCGTGGCTCCAATAATTCCAATGGCAATGTAAAGTGCCGCTTCAGTAGGAAGAGAGGGAATCAATCCCAAAACTACTTTATCGAGTTCGGGTTGCGCAAAAAACATTTCAAAGACGAATGAAAATCCTATGATGGCTACCAAAACTATGATAAAAGCTTCCATTTTTCGGATGCCTTTGTTGATTAAGAACAGGAGTAAAAAGGTATCCAAAACTGTAATCAAAACGCCTTCAATCAACGGAATGTCAAAGAGTAAATTAATTCCAATCGCCATTCCGAGTACTTCGGCCAAATCACAAGCAGCAATGGCAATTTCGGCCAAAAAATATAAAATGTAATTCACAAAAGGCGAATAGGTTTCGCGTGAGGCTTGTGCCAAATCACGTTGGGTGACAATCCCTAAACGAGCACTTAAACTTTGCAATAGCAAGGCCATAAGATTACTCATCAGTAATACCCACAATAGTGAATAGCCAAATTGACTTCCGCCAGCAATATCAGTTGCCCAGTTGCCTGGATCCATATAGCCTACACTTACGAGATAAGCTGGGCCTAGAAAAGCAAGGATTTTTCTAAATTTTGATTTTTTATTTTGCGTAGTCACCGATTGGTTGACTTCTTCTAAGGAATGACTCAATTGTATAGTGTTTTAAAACCCAAATATATACAAAAAAAGTTCACTTTAAATATTTTTTTAGACTTGTCTAAATAATAAGAAGCTTATTGGCATTTTGGACAAATTCCGGTTACGGTGAAATTAGTTTCTTTCACCACATAGGTTGTAGGAATTTCAAATTGGGGAATGACAGCATCTAAGCAAGTTACCGATTGGCATTTTTCACAATGAAAGTGCACGTGGTTATGCTGATGCGGATGGTTGTCGTGAGTGTGGGTATGATGGCAACTAGCATATTTCACAGTGCCTTCAGGAGTTGCGATTTTGTGAATACTGTCCTCGTTAACTAAGCGATCTAAAACGCGATAAATAGTGACGCGATCACAAAGACCGTTCAACAGATGTTGTATTTCAATATGTGATAGCGCTACTTTTGATTCGGATAAAAGGGAAGCAATGGCTGTTTTGGCCGCTGTGTTACGGGTAGTTTTCATAAAAAAATTAAATAACGCAACATTGTTGCAATAAATAAAAAAGAGGCTATCTTTGCCATTCACAAAAATACAAAAAAAATGAAGAAGCAAACTTTGATTGTTCAAGACGTTTTGGGAATTTCGAGTGCTAGTATCTGTTTGGTACATTGCATTGTATTTCCATTGCTATCGGTATTGCCTTTAGGAATTACGCATAACCCATGGATTGATGTTTTCTTTTTTGGGATAGCGGCTGTTTTGATCTTTTCTATTTTGAAAGGTACAGGGCCATTTTATATCAAAATGACATTGCTGTTTTCCTTGTTCTTGGTATTTAATGGGATGCTTTTAGATTTTGCCTTACATCAAGAAACCTATTTGGTTCCCATCGGAGGACTTGGGATTATTGTTGGTCATGTTTTACATTTTTTATATCATCAAAAAAAATAACTTTTACGTTATTTAAAGCAATTGAAAGCCTACTTTTGCATTTTCAATGGATTATTTAAGCTGTTTAAAATGCTATTATTGTTATGAGTACTACCTATTTTTTTTCTCCAGAAGAACTTTCTTTACTTCAAGAAACTAATAAACAAAAAACAGTAACGGCTGTCTTTTATCATTTGTGGGTTAATTTGGTACAGCCCGACAATCAATTTATATTTATTGATACCGTTGAATTGCATTTTGAGAACCATCAAAAATTGTTTTTCAAAATCAATGAGGAAGATACTGGATTTTCCATTGTGACTGATTATGATTTTGAAAAGGAACAACAACAATTAGCGGAACAATTTAACGGTACCTTATCTTTAAAAAGAGTGGATGTTTCTGGCGCGCCTTTATGGGTCGAAAATATCAAAACCCCTTTGCTGGCTATAAAAGCTGAGCGAGAAGATACACCCATGACTGGAGATTATGTCAGTATTACTTTCGAAGCGGGAGCTTTGGAGATTGATTATGATCAAGAATCCGGATTAACGGTGGCGGTTTTCGAGGATATTTAGTCCTTTTTCTAGCACAGATATTTAGTCCCTTTTCCAAATAGCTTTTACCGAAGATTTTGCTTGGGTGTTATACTATAATTTTAAAACCGTTACTTCCAACAAGATAATCAATTAGCAATTACCCTTTTTGAAACCGATAGGAATTTTGTGGAAGTTAGGGACTAAAAAAATAAAGGCTCTTCGCTATAATTAGTAAAAAAACATTTTTCGATAGCTACCTGATTAGTTTTACCAATAAGCTTTCCTTTAGCTTATCCGTAGATATTTTTTATCTCCGACATAACAAAGGTACTTTGGGTACTTCCAATGCTTTCAACTGATCCCAATTTATTAAACACAAAATCCTGATAATGCTTCATGTCTTTGGCATAAACTTTCATTAAAAAATCGTAATCACCTGATATATTGTAGCATTCTACAACTTCTTCTATTTTCATAATATCACTAACAAACTGATTCCCAATAGTACGATCGTGTTGTTTAAGTTTGATGTTACAAAAAACGATGAATCCCCTGTTTAGTTTTTCTGCATCCAGCAGGGCTATATATTTCTTAATATAACCGTTGTTTTCTAACCTTTTAATACGCTCAAAAACTGGCGATGCCGAAAGATTTACCATTTTTGCCAGTTCTTTTACCGTGTATTTAGAATTATCGTGAAGTATATTTAGTAACTTAAGATCAATATCGTCTATTTGCTCCATAGAATATTTTACCTAAAAAGGTTGAATTAATTTATAAAAAAGAATAATAATCTTCAAATGTAATAAAAAACAATACAGAAACCGTTTTTTGATTAAGTTGAAGATTTAATGATCTACAAAACTTATTTTTGTAGTATAAAAATCTAAAAATAAAAAATAAGAACACATTGAAGAAATTATTAGAAGTATTACGTAAAGCAGGTTTCGACGGTTTCCTGTTAATGATAGGAACCATGATCCTGCTGGCTTATTTTTTGCCAAAGCTAGGCATGATTAAAGAACCTGTTTCGCTGGAGGATATTGCCAATGTAGGCGTATCGTTTATTTTCTTGTTTTATGGTTTGCGACTGAGTGTTGAGAAACTAAAAGCCGGACTGGCTAACTGGAAAATGCACATTGTCGTTCAGTTGACAACCTTTTTGTTTTTTCCGCTCATTGTTTTGGCATTTCGTCCGTTGTTTATCGACACTGACTTCGAGTTGCTTTGGTTAGGTGTATTTTTTCTGGCAGCTTTACCGTCCACAGTTTCCTCTTCCGTGGTTATGGTTTCTATCGCCAAAGGAAACATTCCCGCAGCCATTTTTAATGCGAGCATTTCCAGTTTGATTGGAGTAGTCGTTACTCCGCTTTGGGTTGGGCTGTTCATAGCTTCTGCAACAGGCGATTTTGATGTTACTGATGTTTTTTTTAAATTGATTTTTCAAGTCTTGTTGCCTGTCATTGTTGGCATCTGCCTCAACTCGCGTTTTGGTACCATTGCCGAAAAATATAAGAAACAGCTCAAATATTTCGATCAGGCAGTCATCCTTACCATCATTTATACGTCGTTTTGTAAGTCATTTTCCGAACATCTTTTCGAAGGTTTCACTGCCCTTGAACTTGTTGTACTCGCCACAGGAATGATGGTTTTGTTTTTTGCCGTATTCCTTTGTGTGGGACTAGTCAGTCGTTTGCTTGGTTTTTCAGATGAAGATCGTATTACGGTCTTATTTTGCGGATCTAAAAAGTCATTGGTACACGGCACCGTTATGTCAAAAGTACTCTTTCAGCACAGTACCATTACCGGCATCGTATTGTTGCCGCTTATGATTTATCACGCTATGCAATTGATTGCCGCTAGTATCATTGCTCAAGGTATGGCTCGACGAAAAGAAGTATAATTTTTGTTTATGTCATTGAAGTAAGTGTTTTCTAGGGTTATAGTCCGTATAGTCACTTCGTAAACGCTATGGACTAAGCTCCATTTTCTAATTAATACATTGGGACTAAATAGCCAATTCTTTGCGTATAATTGCTGCTCCTGCGCTTAAAGCATTTAACTTACCTCTAGCTACGTTTCGAGCTAACGGAGCCATACCACAGTTTGTAGAAGGGTAAAGATTTTCGATATTTACAAACTCCATCGCTTTTCGCAAAGTAGCCGCTACTTCTTCGGGCGTTTCGATAGTGTTGCTTGCCACATCAATTGCACCTACCATTACTTTTTTGCCACGAACAAGTTCCATTAAATTATAAGGTACATTTGAGTTATGACATTCTAATGACACAATATCAATTTTAGATTTTTGAATTTTCGGAAAAATTCCTTCGTATTGACGCCACTCTGAACCCAATGTCTTTTTCCAATCAGTATTGGCTTGTATTCCGTAACCGTAACAAATATGTATAGCAGTTTCGCACTTTAAACCTTCAATGGCTCTTTCCAATACTGCCATTCCCCAATCGTTTACTTCATCAAAGAATACATTAAATGCAGGTTCATCAAACTGAATAATATCTACCCCTGCATCTTGAAGTTCTCTTGCTTCTTCATTGAGCGCTTTTGCAAATTCCCAGGCTAATTTTTCTCGGCTTTTGTAATGGTCATCGTATAAGGTATCTACCATGGTCATCGGACCTGGCAATGCCCATTTTATAGGCTTATTAGTCTGTTTACGTAAAAATTTTGCATCCTCAACAAAAACTGATTGCTGACGAGCCACTTCACCTACAACAACAGGAACACTTGCATCATAACGATCCCGAATTTTTACAATCTTACGATTTTCGAAATCTACACCGCTTAAATGCTCGATAAAAGTCGTCACAAAATGCTGACGTGTTTGTTCACCATCACTAATTATATCAACCCCGGCCAATTGTTGTTCTTGCAAAGAAATGCGCAAAGCATCTTGTTTTCCTTCAAGCAGCTGATCGCCATCTAATTTCCAAGGTGACCAAAGTTTTTCAGGTGGTGCAAGCCAGGCAGGTTTGGGTAAACTTCCAACAATTGAGGTGGGTAATACTAATTTATTCATAGTAAAATAATTTTAATGTGTTGTTATATTAATTAAAGAGCGAAATTGGCAGACCATTGTTCCAGAAGACTTTTGTAAGGGGTAATGAAATGCTCTTCAGCATATTTACCCTGTTCAGCTGCCAATTGGCTGCGCTCTTCGCGGTCATAAACCACGCGAGTCAGTGAATAATCTTCGTGTTTAAGACTAGGTTGATAGATTTTTCCAGCCACTGAATTTGCATTGTAAATTTCAGGGCGATAAATTTTCTGGAAAGTCTCCATCGTGCTGATGGAGCTGATGAGTCCAAGATCCGTATAATCAGCAAGTAGATCTCCGGAATGATAAAAAGCCATGGGTGCCACACTATTCGGAGGCATAAAAAAACGAACGTTTAAGCCCATTTTTGAGAAATATTCATCAGTGAGTGAATACTGATCCTGTAGATACTCAAAACCCAGAACCGGATGCTGATACGCAGTGCGAGTATATCTTTTGTTGCTCGATACACTTAAACAAATGATCGGTGACATCTTAAAGTGCTCTTTATAAGTGGCTGAATTTACAAAACACTTATAAAGTTTACCGTGCAAATCACCAAAATTTTCAGGAATACAAAAATTAGATTTGTTTTTATTGTACTCAATTAATAAAACACTAAAATCATAATCACGAACATAAGAAGAGAAATTATTTCCGGCAATACCTTCGATACGCTGGTTAGTTTTGTGGTCAAAAATATTTGTTTTTAAAACTTCAATCATCGGCATCTTGTCAATTATATTCTTATCATCAATATGCATCGTTACTGTGATGATTTCAAGTTCTACAAGGTAACGATCTGCTTTTGGGTTATCCAAATAAGCCAAGGCATTGAATCGATTGTTAATCATGTTTATGGCGTTACGTAAGTTTTGTTGGCGATTAGCTCCTCTAGCCAAGTTTGCAAAATTGGTTGTCAGACGCGTTTTACTTGATGGGTTATAGTTTTCATCTAAACAAGTGCGCTGCAATGTAAATGCAAAATCATTCTTGATTGTATTCTGCGTGTTTTCAATATCTTGCTTTTCGTTTAATAGTGTTTCTTCTCTTTTGTATGTATTCATTTAATGAGAGTGTTTGGTTTTTTTACCTTACAAAGTTTAAAATAAAAGATTAATAATTTTAATTAATATTTTAAATAAGGTAATTGTTCTTTTTTTGTTTAATTATGAAGATAATTAATCTTTTTTGCGGATGTAATCATAAAAAAAATAGATAATTATTCTTTAGAGCGCTTAGATGTGATTGATTTGGAGTTATCTCAGTTTTTCCACAAAAAACTATTTTAGAATAGTAACAACTCCACTTTGCAGTGAAACTCATTTTAATGCCTACAACAGGGACACAAGCTAAACTGGACGGATCAAAAAAACAATGAGGGATTTGGGATTTGTAATAATGTCATATCACGGACATAACTTTAGGCTTATTGTAAAAATAACAGGAGAAATTAATCCTGAAACAGGCTTTGTTATGGATTTGAAAGTTTTAGGTAATATAATTAGAGAAGAAAATGAAGCTCATTTTGACCATAAGAACCTAACATTGATAGTTCAGAATTTAAAAAAAAACTATAGTTTCTACAGAAAATAGTGCATGGGTAATTTATAGAATTTTATAACCTTTAATTACCAAAGAACTTCAATTGTCTATTACTCCTTTTGAAGCCTATATAAATTATGTAGAAGTTGTTGAGGGATCTTTTTTTTAAAGCGTCAAATAATTAACGCAATAATGTTGCGATATATGATTAATATTTTATATTTGCAACATAATTGCAATAACAAAAAAAATGAAAAAACTCCCGGTTACGGTATTATCAGGTTTTCTTGGCGCAGGTAAAACCACTTTGCTTAACCATATTTTGCATAACAAAGACGGACTAAAAGTTGCTGTGATTGTAAATGACATGAGTGAGGTGAATGTAGATGCTCGTTTGATAAAAGACGAAATGACACTTTCTCGAACAGAAGAGAAACTCGTTGAAATGAGCAACGGTTGCATTTGTTGTACGCTTCGTGAGGATTTGATGCTCGAAGTAGAAAAATTAGCCAAAGAAAATCGTTTTGATTATTTATTAATCGAAAGTACAGGAATTAGTGAACCCATTCCAGTAGCGCAGACGTTTACGTTTGTGAATGAGGATGAAAATATTGATTTGTCTCGCTTCAGTTATATTGATACTATGGTAACTGTGGTTGATGCGTTTAACTTTTTTAAAGACTTTGGCTCTGCCCAAACCCTGGAAGATATCAAAGCTACCAATATCGAAAATGATACACGAACAATCGTGAATTTACTGGTAGATCAAGTCGAATTTGCTAACGTGATAGTGTTGAATAAAACTGATTTGGTTACTCCAAAACAACTCGAAATTTTGAAAGCCTCCATTCAAAAGTTGAATCCCGTGGCAAGAATCATAACATCGACTATGGGGAAAATAGCGCCCAATGAAATTCTGCATACCGGTTTGTTCAATTTTGAAGAAGCCGAAACATCAGCCGGTTGGATGCAAGAATTAGAAGGCATTCACACGCCAGAGACCGAGGAATACGGGATTTCATCTTTCGTTTTTAGAGACCCACGTCCCTTTCATCCGTATCGTTTTTGGGAATGGATGAGCAATCGTTTTCCGCAAAGCATTATTCGGAGTAAAGGTTTGTTTTGGATGGCTTCGCGACCGGATCAAGCCATCAATTGGAGTCAAGCGGGTGGTTCTCTTAAAGCCGAAGGTGCCGGAGTTTGGTGGGCGAGTATGCCTTTGAGCGAGCGCATGACGTTTTCAAATTTTGTCGAATTTCAAGAGGTTATTGAAGAACGATGGACTCGAGCTTACGGAGACCGTCTGAATGAATTGGTTTTTATTGGAATAGGTCTGAACGAAACTGAAATTCGTATAGAATTAGACAGTTGTTTGTGTACTTCAAATGAACTTATGGACTTGCAAGATGGTTTTTTCTCTAGTAACGACCCTTTTCCAATTCCAAGAACTGCAACAAGTAGTTCGCCTACAGCTATTTTTAACGAAAATCTGAATTAAATGAATAAGAATACAAAACGTTTTTTGAGACAAGCATTTGCTTTTTTAAGTAGTGTTCTTTTGGTAGGCTGTACTACTGATGATCCAATTGTGCCCGTAAATGAAGTTGAATTTATAACAACAGTACGCTTAGTTTTTACTCCTGAAAATGGCGGAAAGAATGTGGTTTTAGAATTCAAAGATTTAGATGGAGAAGGGGCTAACGCACCAATTGTAACCGTGAGCAGTGCTTTTGAAAAGGCAAAAACCTATAATGGAGTAATAACATTTAAAAATGAGTTGGTCAATCCCGCCATAGACATCACGCGCGAGATTGTGCAAGAAGCGCTGGAGCACCAAATGTTTTACCAAACCACTGGCAATTTGAATCCGTTGACTTATGCAACTACTCAATCAAATCTTGATACAAAAGGAAAGCCGCTGGGTCTGCATTCTGTTTTTAAAACAACAGGGTCAGCAACTGGTGTACTTCGGGTTACACTGAAACATGGTCCCAATAAAGGTGCTCCCAATGTAGCCAATGGCGATATAACCAATGCTGGAGGAGCCACAGACGCTCAAGTCGATTTTAATATAACTGTCGAATAATCAACCTTAACCTATTTTAAATAATCAATTGTAATGAAAATTAATGTATTTCGCTTTTTATTTGTTGTAGCCTTGTCCTTTTTTGCTCAATCTTGTTCAGACGACGATAGCTCTGATAACATAGATGAAACCTTAACAGAATACAAACATTTACGTATTCTAGTTTCTGATGAAACTAGCAAAGCTTTGACTTTGGTCAATCCTTTTTTAAATACCACTACTTCTTTTGAAGCTAAATTTCCTAAGTCGGCATTGTACACAACCGAGTCGGGTCGTTTTGCGGGTATCATTCACAGAGAAAATGACTTCACAGAAACTTTTGATACTGGTCTTGAGTTTCATGGCAATCATGTTGATGTCAAAGGAACTCCAAAGTTTGGAGCATTAACAGGAGTTGCTTCAAAACCGACCCATTTCAAAAGCAACTATGGCGAAATCTTAACTTTTAATGATGGAGATGGCACATTGGCCGTAGGGAGTGAATCAGAAATTCATACTAACGGTGCCAAAATGAAAATTATTAATGCAGGTCTAAAAGCACATCATGGGGCAATGGCCGTTTTCTCCAATGGAAGCTACGCTATCACTGAGAAAGACAATTCTATTCCAGGAGTGTTGCCAGAACGTGTTAAAGTTATAGATAAAACAGGAAAAGAGCTTTTTGCATCAAGCATTGCTACTAAAGGAATTCATGGAAATGCGTCAGATGGTGATTATGCTGTTTTTGGTTCTGCAAGTGGGATTCTTGTAGTAGATAGTAAAGGGCAACAATTTCTTGTTCCTCATCCTGATGGTTTTGGAACAGCTTGGTTTGGAACAATTTTAGAAACGGCAACCAAAGGAAATTTTGTAGGCTACACAGCTGCAAAAGGAGCTTATCTCATCAATGTATTGAATAAAACAGTAAAACCTATTTTTGAGAGTACAGATATTATGCAGTGTAAAGTGAGCTACGATACTAAGAAGCTTGGCATCTTGTTGCACTCGGGTAATTTTATTGCTTATGATCTTGCTACTTTGGCGGTTGCTATTTCCGAGAGAAATCTAATTCCAGCTACAAATAAAGCTTCCAGTCAAAAACCTCAAATGGAGTTTACACAACGCTTCGTTTACATCACAGCTCCTACCACAGGGGAACTGCAAATCTTTAGTACAAAAAACAGTGCAACTACCAAAAAAGTAAAAGTCTCCAATACGCCTTATCGTCTATCCATTGTAGGTTTTGAGAATAGTGGAGATCACTAAAAGTATAATTTATTCTTTGTTGTAAATCCTGAATGTTTGGTTAATTTTTGGGTAAGCAGACGGCTCAATTTTATTGAGCCGTTTTTTTTAAGATATTATAAAATTATTTTTTAGATTTGTCTAAAATATTATTTACTCTAATGAAATTATTATATAGCTACTTGTTTTTCTTTTCGTTAACTGTTGCTTTGGCACAAGAAAAAGCTACCCTTCGCGGACAAGTCACCTCCGAAAATCAACCCGTACCACAAGCACAAGTTGAAATCGTAGGCACTGCTTTTGGAACTCAAACGGATAGTTTGGGCTTTTTTGAAATTCCTCAATTGCCGCTACAACGCTACACGCTTCGCGTTGCTGCTATCGGAATCAAAACACATACGCAGTCCATCAGCGGTGCGGATTTTAAGCATTTACTAAAAATTAATGTGGTGACCAACGAACAACTGCTCGACGAAGTAGTGGTTTCGGGTACTATGAAAGCCGTTCGCCGTTTGGAAAATCCCGTGCCAGTAGAAATCATTTCGACTACTTTTTTGAAACAGAATCCTACCGCTTCAGTTTTTGAAGGCTTGCAAAACGTCAACGGTTTGCGTCCACAAAACAATTGCAATGTTTGCAACACGGGCGATATTCGCATCAATGGGTTGGACGGCCCTTACACAATGGTGACTATCGATGGAATGCCCATAGTGAGTGCTTTGGGAACGGTGTATGGTTTGTCTGGAATTCCGAATGCGATGATTGACAAAATCGAAATCATCAAAGGCGCCGCTTCGAGTTTGTATGGGAGCGAGGCGGTAGGCGGACTCATCAATATTATTACCAAAAAACCACAAAACGCTCCTCAATTTACTGCCGATTTGATGACCACTTCTTGGTTAGAAAACAGTCTCGATTTGGGTTATCGTACCAATATTGGTAAAAATGCCAATGCCCTTTTTGGACTCAGCGCGTTTTATAATGACCATCTAGTCGATAACAACGGCGATAATTTTACGGATATTGCTTTGCAGAAAAGAGTTTCCTTTTTTAGCCGCTGGAATTTTGAACGCCGTTCCAAAAAAGAAATGAGCCTCGTCGCCCGTTATCTGTATGAAGACCGTTGGGGTGGCGAAATGCAGTGGAATTCCAACTTCCGCGGAGGCGATCAAGTCTATGGCGAAAGTATTTATACGTCACGCTACGAAATCTTAGGCAAGTACCAATTGCCATTAGATGAAAAAATGAGCCTGCAATTTTCGATGGTGGGCCACGACCAAAACTCGGTCTATGGTACTTCCGTTTTTTTGGCGAACCAAAAAATTGCGTTTGGGCAATACCTTTGGGATAAAGAGCTCAAAAATCATTCGCTTTTGTTCGGTGCGGGTGCGCGCTTTACTTGGTATAACGACAACACGCCCGCTACGGCCACTTCCTCCCAAACCGCTATTTACAGCGGATTTCTCCAAGACGACATCCGACTTTCTAAGCAAACGGGTTTGCTGTTAGGCGCGCGTTACGATTACCACCCAGCGCACGGTTCGATTGTCACGCCTCGTCTCGCCCTGAAATGGAAACCCACCGCTACCGATATTTTACGACTCAATTTAGGAACGGGATTCCGAGTAGTGAATTTGTTTACCGAAGACCATCAAGCGCTTTCGGGAGCTCGGGAAGTCGTCCTCAAAGGCAATCTAGACCCCGAAACTTCGTATACCGCCAACCTTAATTACCTCAAGAAATTCGATACCAACACAGCTGGAGTTATCACCCTCGAAGCTTCGACTTGGTACACCCATTTCAAAAACCGGATCATTGCCGACTATGATACGAATCCCAACCAAATCATTTATGCCAATCTCGATGGTTTTTCTAGAATTTTCGGCAGCAGTATTTCCTTGGATTGGGTCAGTCCGTTTGGGGTGAAAGGGACTTTGGGCGGTAGTTATTTCAATCCGTTGACCGAGCAAGAAGGCCGTCGTTTTGTGCCTTTGTTTACCGAAAAAGTCAGTTTGTCTTGGGCTTTGAGCTACGAAATCCCCAACTGGTTCCTGAGTTTGGATTATACCGGAAGTTATACTGGTAGTATGCGTTTGCCCTTGTTGTCGCCCCTCGATCCGCGCCGCGAGTTTTCCTTGCCGTACAGCATTCAAAACATCCAAATCACCTACAAGAAATTCCACAACTTGGAGTTGTTTGGCGGAGTCAAAAACCTCCTGAATTGGACACCCAATCGCGGAAATCCTTTCTTAATTGCACGTGCGAATGACCCTTTCGACAAGCAAGTCACCTTCGATAGCAACGGTGTTGCACAACCTACACCCGACAATCCCTATGCGCTGACCTTCGACCCGACCTACGCCTACGGACCCAATCAAGGCATCCGCGCTTTTGTAGGCTTGCGATGGCATTTGGATTAATGTTTAGGAGCTAATCCTGCTGTCCACTATATCTGTGGCTCTGAACCCCGGAGCCACAGGATGCCGCTCCCATCAGGGCTAGGAACGTTAGCACGAGGAAATTTCAATTTTTAAATGCCAAATTCCAAATTTTATGGGCGCTGCTCCCCTATTGAAATCGAAGATTCAACGACTCCAATGAATAAATAAAATATGGAGTTATAGGGGCTGGGGGTGTGTTTTTTAAATTCCAATCACGTGACTTTGAAGCCAATTCATCAAACTATAAACAACAAACTCAAACAGTAATAAAAAGATTTGTAGTTAAAATTGTATATATTTGAGAACCCATAAAACGAAACGAACTTTTACTTATCTAGACAAAAAAATGCCTATTGGTAAAAGTTTGTTTGAAATATGAACTAGTTGTATGTTATTAACCACATAATCATCTAAATGAAGATTAAATTTTTATTTATTTTAATTCCATTTTTGGCAATTAGTCAATCTAAGCCATTTTACAAAAGGACTACTACTGCCTATGAAATAAGCAAGAAAGACACTATTAATAAAAAAATTCACACTACATATCTTGATAGTTTAAAAAAGATTATTACTACAGAAGATAATATCTTAAATGCCATATCAGACAGTAAATCAAAAAGAGGCTTAACTCATTCCGTTATTGAGGTTGATACAGATAGATTATTTATTTCAGTAGACATTGATAAAAAAGGAGATACAATAGGAAAATTAGTTTATGTATATGATGAGAAAAAAAATAGAATAGAAAATTATCAAGTACTAAAAGGGGATACGTTAAACCAACAAAAACGGGTATATAATGAGTTTGGAAAATGTACGAAACTCTACAACAAAGAGAAAAATACTAACAAATATTATTTATGTACGGAGTCAGAATATGATAGTAAAGGTAACATAACTGAAAACAAAGAATATGACAAAACTGGTAGATTAATAAGATTTGACAAATACGATAATGTTTATAAAAGAAATGAATTTATAACTACAATATCTACACATACTCATTCTAATGTATTTCTAAGGGAAATAAAAATAATAAAAAAGGGTAATAAAACATATACTTACTTTTATTCAAATCATATTGGACATAATTATGGGATAAAAATCAGAATAGTTGCTGGAGGTATGAGTATTCAAAAAGACGATGATGATGGTAATATGAAAGAGTTGAAAATATTTGATGCTTATAAGAATTTAATAGCCTATGTCAAGGATACTGAAATAAGACTTAAACCCAGCCAGAAATAAACAGCATAAAGTTCCTGATGAGATAACATATAAAATCATTGGACTAGTGCAAGTATTGTGAAGCCTATTGAGCTACTTTTTGTTCACGTCATCGAGAGAAGATTTACAAGAGTATCCTCATTTTAGAATATACAATTTTTCTTTCATATATTTCACGGTTTTGACTACTTTTGAGAGATAACAAACAGTAGCTTTTTGGTAGACTGGCGTTAGCATTTACAATATGAAAAAATTACTAAAGACACTATTCTTACTATTTTTAGTTCAATTAAGTTTTGGACAAAATTCAAGTATAATTAATAGCGAAGCGATTCATTTTACTCTCAAACAAAAAAAGGATACTATTGATTTTATTTTAGTTGATACTAAAACTAACGAGAAAAAACCAATATTCTTATTTTGTCAAGGTTCTTTGCCGATACCTTTATTTATACAACCCGAAAAAGAAGATATGTGGATGTTTGGTGGAGGAATTACAAATTTTGACATAGATGAAATCAAAAAGCACTATCATTTAGTTGTGATTTCTATGCCAAAAACACCTGTGGTCGTTAATGAAAAAAAATTAAACGAATCCTATTGTTACATTCCCAATTCAAACAAACCTGATGAATTTGACCAAGAGTACTTGAAATCTGATTATTTAGAGAATTACGAGAAAAGAGCAAAGCTAGTATTGAAGTTTTTAAAGAAAAAGAAATGGGTAGATAATTCAAAATTAATAGTTGCGGGACATTCTCAAGGTTCAAAAGTGGCTACAGCATTGACATTGAATACTAAAACGGTTACCCATCTAGGCTTGTTTGGAGCAAACCCATTTGGAAGAATTGACCAAAGAATTAGAGAGTATCGAAAAAAGGTGGATAAAAAAGAAATGACTTGGGTCGAAGCTGATGAAAGAACAGAAAGTACCTATCAAATGCTTAGAGATTCTTACGATTCCAATAAAGTAAATAAAGACCCCTATTTGTTAGCTTGGAAATCCTTTTCAAAACCATTCATTAATGATTGGTTACAAATTAAAATACCGACGTATTTGGCTTATGGCACTAATGATGGTGGAGCTGAATTATGTGATTTAGTACCTTTGTTTTACATCCAACATTCAAAAACAAACCTGACTTACAAAAGATACCCAAATTTAGAACATAACTTTTTTGAAGTTAATGAAGACGGAACGACCAATTACGACAAAGAGCATTGGAAAGAAGTAATGAACGAGTTTGTAAAATGGACAACAAAATAAATACTAACCACAACAACAATGAGATTACACTACAACACTCAAGAGCAAACCCTAGTTATTCAAGATGGATTGAAAAATCACCATTTTTTACTGAAACTTTTGATGATTTTGAATTTACTCAACGCGGTTCTAAATGTTTCGACTTTTAGTATAAACAGTATCGGTTTTATGCAATTGGTTTGGCCTTTTCTGGGGTTGGTGTCGATTGTGGTACTGTATAATTTGACAGTGAAGAATACGACTTCAGAAAAAATTCCAGTGAGTGCAATCAAAGGGCTAAAGGAATATTCCTTTTTTGGAAAAAAACGCTTGGCCATTGTACTAAATAATGGAAAAAAACGCGATTTGGTTGAGGTGAAAACAACACAAGAATTTAAAGAATCGCGCAAAATAATGAAGCAAGTTGGAGTTAAGGATTTATAAATCTTGTTCGATTCCTGTTTTTCAAATAATTCAATACGAATGGGCTTTAGCCCATTCGCAAATGTTAGTTCAGTTTGGGGATTTAGCAAAAATTAATGTTAGTTTCGGCTAAAGCCTCTACATCTTCATAATTGTATCCTCTCGCTAAAGCGAGAGGCAATTGATTTTCGTGCAATCAATTAAAAAATCATTACTTTATTGCTGAGATAGTAGGTGAAGCAAACTATTTCTTTGTAAAAATTCAATTGGAATGGGCTTTAGCACATTCTTTACAATGAGTTTCACATTAGGCTTTAGCCAAAATCTATAGTAGTTTTGGCTAAAGCCTCTGCATCTTCATAATTGTATTCCCTCGCTAAAGCGAGAGGCAATTGATTTTCGAGCAATCACTTAACCACAATTTTTTTTTATGATCTGAAAACTAAATGTTCTTGTTTAGCCCTGATGGGAGCGGCATCCTTGCTTGGCGGGGTTCGCCAAGTAAGATACAGCGTACAGCAGGACAACTCGTGTGGTGAGCACGTTGGTGGTGCTCCTGAAACTAATGCAAAAAAGCATTCGTTTTTTCGGGATAAAAGTTATTTTTACGGCTCAAATGAGTAAGGTATGATTTTAAAAACAGCTAGTTTCGCAGATTTAGAGGCGGTTTGGGATATTTTACAAGCGGCGATTGCACAACGCAAAGAAGACGGTAGCACACAATGGCAAGATGGTTATCCGAATTCGAAAACGGTGGTCGATGATTTTGCGAAAGGATACTCCTATGTATTAGTCGAAAATGAGGTGGTTGTGGCTTATGCGGCCATCATTTTTGGCGAGGAACCGACCTACAACGACCTGCAAGGCGAGTGGTTGAGTCATTCGGATTATGTGGTTGTGCATCGTGTAGCCACAGCACCTGAGTACAAAGGAAAAGGAATTGCCACGCTTTTATTTGAGAAAATTGAAGCGTTGAGTATCTCGAAAAATGTGTTTAGCATTAAAGTAGATACTAATTTCGATAACTTTCCGATGTTGAAAATTCTCAAAAAATTAGGTTACACCTATTGTGGCGAAATTGTGGTTCGTGGCGCTCCTAGAAAGGCCTTTGAGAAGTTATTGAAATAGCGTAAAACTAGATATAGAAAGTCCAGCAATCATCTGTTGTTGCTGGACTTTTTGGTTTTAATTATAAATCATTTTATAGTTGATTTCCTCAGGAGCTAACAAACGAGCCCGATGGCTAAAATCGACTAAAATTTTGAGTTCTTCTAATTCATAGCGATTGAGCAAAATAATGAAGTTGTTTTGCAAGGTTGGAATCGGAATTTTCTTTTCATAAATCGAGTTTTCATATTCTTTTTCCCAATAATCACTGTCGATGGAGTTGAGGTACACCCTAAAACGATCAAATTCGGTCGTATCAAAATTGAAGGTTAAATTATTAAATGACAAATTATACAACGCGCTGTGTTGACAAAAAAACAGCAATCCGTTGTTGGTTCTATTCAAAATTTGTAGAGTGCACATACGCTTCCAGAATTAAGATTTTACAAAGGCGGTAATGATTTTTGAGATTTCTTCTTGTGTAGCATCGGGTTTTAAGTCGAATAACACACTAAATAATGATTTTTTATTCACCTTTTTTTCTAAAGTAAGGTCTTTGTTTTTGCCATATACTTTAGCCCATTCATTGCGAACTTTTTCCCATAATCCTTTGTTTTTGGTCCAATACTTTTGAGCCAACTGGCATCTTTCGTTAGGCACTTTGGTATAAATATCCATTCCTTTTTCTTGTGCCAAAAGTACATCAGCAGCACCATCGGTACGGATCACTTTGTCGTTGTCTTGTTCGTGAATCCATCCTTTAGCTGTTATTTCGTGAATGTTTCTTCTTTTTAAAACATTGTAATCGTTACGAATCGTATGTTCGCGTCTTGGCAACGGGGCATCGGTCACGTTTTTCCAAGAAGTAATTCCGTCTACTGTGGCCCAACTTGCGGTACCTTCATAACGCGGACTATCATCTACTTGATATACTTTTTGAGTCCACTGTCCTTTGACAGCAGCGGGAGTCAGTTTTTTGTATTTCCAAGTTAATTCTTTATCAAAAGTCAATAAATCGGTGTTTTCATACAGCCAATCTTGTCTCCAGTGTTTTACGATATCTTCTTCTTTATCGCCTGTAATTAACAGGTGTTGCAACACCAATTTGTTGGGCGTGTTTTCTACTAATTCTACCCATTCCAAAGCTGTTTCATGTTTGGTTTTAGAGGGTTTGTAAGTGGTCGTGTCTTTGGGATACTCGAAAGTTTCGGTAAAATTAAATTGTACTTCATAACATCCACACATCGATTGTATGGCTTTGATGTCTTCTTTTTGTTTGGCGGTTTGTCCAAAGCTGAGGTTTACGGTAAGTGCCAATACACTCCAAGCTAGAATTGATTTTGTTTTCATTTTTGTATTAAAAAAGGTTAAAAATTAATTACCGCAAATCTATAATATTTATTTAGAATAAATAAAAATAATTATATATTTGCCTCAAAATAATTAAGAACTATTCTAAATAATGAAAAACCATCTGACGCTACTTGTCCTTTTAACAGCGCTTTATGTTGCATCTGCGCAGCAAAAACCAAGCGATTCATTGCAAGTAAATGCTTTGCAAGAAATAGTGGTTACGGGGCAAATGGAACCGCAATCTTTAAAAAAATCGGTTTTCAATGTACGGGTTATTAGTGCTAAAGACATTCAAAACTTAGCTGCAAATACTTTGGCAGATGTCTTGAACCAATATTTAAACATTACATTAAGACCTAGTGGGACTGATGGACGTTCTACGGTTTCGCTATTTGGTTTAGATGGACAATATTTTAAAATTTTGGTAGACAATATTCCTTTGGTCGGTGAATCCGGGTTGGGTAACAATGCGGATTTATCTCAAATTAACCTCGATGATGTGCAACAAATTGAGATTATTGAAGGATCCATGGGCGTAACACATGGCGCCAATGCGGTGAGTGGCGTATTGAATATTATCACTAAAAAAGCGGCTAAAACCAAATGGAATTTGAGAGCCACACTGCAAGAAGAAACGGTACAAAACGAATATGCGTGGATGGATAAAGGCCGACACATTCAGGGATTATCTTTTTCATTCGCGCCAAAAGGAGGATGGTTTTTTAATGCGGCCATCAATCGCAATGATTTTCAGGGTTTTTTGAATGATAAAAAAGGAAAGTTTTATTTTGAAAACGATGGCACTCGCGGTTATCGTTGGCTGCCAAAAGAACAACTGACCACTTCGACTACCTTGGGCTATCAAAAAAATCAATTTCGGTTTTTTTATAAATTCCAATTCCTAAACGAACAAATCGATTTTTATAACTCCTCGGTTCAATCGGCCTATAACCCAGAATTGGGCGCCTATCGCTATGCTTTGGACCAACGTTTTTTGACCCATCGCAACTTTCATCATTTATCAGTTTCAGGAAATGGAGCGGATAGAATGAATTATACCGTTTCGCTTTCTTATCAAAAACAACAGCGTGATGTAGAAAGCTTCCGCTATTTGTTGTACAATCTAACCGAACAAGGCGTAACCTCTCAAAAAGACCAAGCTACAGAAGTACTTTATTCAACCGGAACGTGGAGTAATTTTTTTAAAAGTCAAAAACTAGACCTTCAATTAGGGTATGAAATTTCGCAAAATTTAGGTTTTGCATTGATTCAAGAAAGTAATAATCTACTGGTTCCGATTTCAAAACGATTGAATAACTATGACTTTTTTGTGGGTTCGGAACTCAAATGTACGCCTAGTTTTTCCCTTCGTCCCGGATTTCGATATTCTATACAATCTCTTTTTGAGAACCAATATGCCGCTTCCTTGGGTGTGCGATATTTGTTGAAAAATGAGGTAGAATGGCGTGCATCGGTAGGTCAATCTTTCCGAACACCATCGTTTGAAGAACTTTATGTGAAACAAATATTTGACGGACATCATTTTACGGGGAATGAAAACTTAATTCCCGAAACGAGTACTTCGTTTGAAATGAGTTGGAAGAAAAACTTCACCATTCACAACACGGCTCAGTTGGCGAGTACTTTGACAGGGAGTTTTCTTCAGGTGAAAGATAGAATCGATATGGCTTTGGCACAATACAACCCCACAACTGGAAATCCAGAATACGAATACATCAACATTAACACCTATAAAATGTGGAATGTAGCCACAACCAATCAATTCAAAAGCAACAATTTTGTAGGGACTTTTGGAGCGGCTTTAGTAGGGATTGATCAACAATTGGATAATAATGCGTTTCGTGCGGATGATCGCTTTTTGTATTCTTTTAGTTGGAACACCAGTCTTTCTTATACCCTTCCGCAATGGCAAACGGTTTTTTCGGCGTATTACAAATACAATGGCAAAACCCAACAGTTTATAGCAACTTCCTCAGAATATGTTATTTCAGACATTGGCGAAAGTCATTGGTTGGACGCCACCGTTCAAAGGAAATTTTTCAATGCTACCCTTGAGACGACCTTCGGAGCCAGAAACATTTTGAATATTACCAATATCAATCAAACGCGAACTGCTGATGGTACAGGCCATGCCGCTTCCAATCAGATCATGCTGGCTTATGGCCGCTCTTTTTTTCTAAAAGTAACCTATAACCTTAATCTTTAATATAATTCAAAGTACCATGAAAAAACAATTGCTTATCGTATCATTTGCTCTTTTAGCCTTATCGTCTTGCTCAAGCGATGACGTGGCTCCTGTTCCAACACCAGAAATCCCTTCTTTAGGTGCAGTCATGCAGCCTGCCGTGGGCGGACATCATCAACCCAATCAAGTATATGTGGATTTGAGCGCCAATAAAGCCGAAGCTATCAATAGAAGCTCTTGGGATTTTGGATTTTACTCTGGAACTTCTTTCCGTGTAGTATTGAATGGCGCGGTCAAAATGGCGGTCAAAAAATTAGAAACTAACGATATTACTTTGCCTCAAACGATGGATGCGGCGGTAGCTGTTGGTGGCGGTACTGTTTTGGCGAGTAATGGTTTTGTAGACAACCCAACCGGTGTTTTGGAAGGAGCGGGAGCGGGATTGGGTACGGCTATTGCCGAAATTTCAGCCACAGATGCGGATAATAAAGTCTATTTGGTCAATCTAGGATTTGCGATCGCTACAACTGCGCCTGCTGTTGGATCTGTAAGTTTGGATGGCGAAGCGAGAGGCTGGAAAAAAATCAGAATTCTGAGAAATGGAAACGGCTACAAAATTCAATATGCAGATTTAAACGCTTCAACATTTACAGAAAAAACCATTGCCAAAGACGACACGGTTAATTTCGCTTTCTTTAGTTTAAAAGAAGGAAAAACGGTGACTGTAGAGCCTCAAAAAACCAAATGGGATTTGAATTTCACCCCTTTCACCAACTATTTGCCCACAGGAGCGGGAGAGGTAACCTATGGCTATTCTGATTTTATTGTAACCAATAGAATGGCAGGTACGCAAGCTTACCAAGTGCTAGTGGCCGATGGTGGTACTTATGCGGATTTTACGCGTGCAAAAGTAGTGGATGCTAATTTTAAACCTTCCAAAACCGATCAAAGAAGTATTGGAGCCAACTGGAGAAGTGGTGGTGGGCCAACATCATTGCCAAGTGTAAGAACCGATCGTTTTTATGTAGTGAAAGATGCCGCTGGTACTTATTACAAAATACGTTTTCTATCCATAAGCAATGAGGCGGGTGTTCGTGGTAATCCCACTTTTGAATTTAAAAAATTAGAGTAAACACAAGCTATAAGTGTCTAAAATTGTAGTTACGTTTTTTTTATTGTGTAGTTGTTAGTCAAAAGGT
This sequence comes from Flavobacterium succinicans LMG 10402, assembly GCF_000611675.1. Classification (GTDB taxonomy): domain Bacteria; phylum Bacteroidota; class Bacteroidia; order Flavobacteriales; family Flavobacteriaceae; genus Flavobacterium; species Flavobacterium succinicans. The sequence goes on from NZ_JATV01000004.1 coordinate 344,332, forward strand.
TGCTTCGGCAGCCTTTTGTGTTTTGGATAAGTCCTCCCGAGCCAAAGGATTTCCGCTCTCATCAAGGATTAGAACGTTAGCATTAGAGAATTTCAATTTTTAAATACCAAATTCCAAAAGTGTCACCCTGAGCACAGTCGAAGGGAAAATTCCAAATTTTATGGGCGCTGCTCCCCTCTTGAGAGGGGCTGGGGGTGTGTTTTTGTCGAATGACTTCCCAATAATTCCTCAGCCATCCAAAACGACAAGATAATGACAACAAAACCATAAACTAGGAAAAGGTTTGTAATGAAAATTGTATATATTTGGGAAAGTAAAGTCTGACTCTTGTCAGGCCTATCTACTAGTTGGCAGTAATATTGACCGAAAAACCACATAAATGACTTTAAACCTATTAAATTCTCAAGTAAATCTCATTATTGATGACATCAAAAATTTGGGTATTTATAAAAAAGAAAACGATTTTATTGACTACAAAAAAGAACTAAATCATTTTGGTCAAACTGACTCAATTGAAATTTTCTTAAGAAACTTTGCAAAAGATATTCTGTCGTTTACAAATAATAAAGGAGGTATAATACTAATTGGCTTTACCGAGGATAAATTGACTGGTAAAATTGATGACACAGGTTTAGCAGAAAAAGATATTGACTTATTGAAAAAAATTGACTTGAATAAAGTAAATCAAAAAATCGATTCGATTACCAAATGTAATATTAGTATCGATACACAAGAATTTCGCATTGCTTCAAGAAAATTTTATTATTTACTTATCGAGAAAAATAATGATGTAACAATTCCTCTAAATGACTTTCCAAATTATAAAATAAAGAAAGGAGATATAATACATAGAATTCCAGGTAAAAACGAAATAGCAAACGAAAATTCTCAAAAATTAAATCGTTTTTTGCAAATCAAAGCAAATGAAAAGAACAAGGAGTTTATGGAAATATGGTCAAAATTACTACCTGAAATTTTTGATATAAATCCTAAAGAAATTTTGATGATAAATCCAAAGACCAATAAACTTTATGGATATAATCAAAAGGAAAAAAACTTATCAAGTAGCGAAATTGATATTGATAAATCTGAAACGGGCGCATTCAATGTTATATTAAATGCAATATCAGCAGGTGAAATAGGAAAAATATCTGATACTGAAGGCAAACCTCTTTATAGAATAATTGGAGAAATTAAAACCTTAAGTCATAAAGATTACATTAGTCTATCAACGTTAGATACAGAAATTAGGAAAGAAGCCAAATACAACTTTTCAAATCCACTTTTAAAGTTAGCGTTAAGATATTTGGAATGGACAAATACTGATAATTTTAGTGTTGAAAATCCAAAAGAAGATATTCTTAATGAAAAATATTCCGAATTTATTTGGATTGAAAATATTGACACAATAAAAGATAAGAGAAAAGTCGTTTTCTCGAAAGAAGCAATTAAAATATTAACTGACACAATAAATGACAGTAAAAATCATAAGACAATTTTTAAAAGAGAATTGCATTTAAAAAAATAAAAATACTACTGCCAACACACGCTACAACGGATTTGGGCAATTAGCTTAATGGGAAAATTGGTTTGTATTTGGCAGTTTAGTAATAATCGAAAAATAAATCATACTTTATCCCGAAACCCGCTGTAGTAGAAGTACGCTAGAGGGTAACTTAAAAAAAAATTAACTCATGAAAAAATTTACTTTAATATTACTTGGATTTGTTTTACAATGCTTAGGAATTACTTTTATGTTATACGGGCTTAATAATAGTCGTTTTTTATTATGGACGGGATTATCAATAGTGTTTATTGGATTTGCACTAATAATTGTAGGAGTAATTTTAAATAAAAATAAAACTAAATAATTTGCATTCAACACTACCCCAAAAAGTGTGTAAGTTGATTTTAAAGCTAATTTTTTAGGTATTTGTTGAAAAAAATTGAAAGGATTAAAAAATCCTTTCAATCAGTAGCAAAAAATCTTTTTAATAATAATGACAATATATATTTGTTGCTATTTATTGTGAACATTCTTTCAAATGTTTTAGATTTTTTTCGTTTTTAGATTTTAAAGATACCTTTCGAGTTGTTCGAAAACGAAACAAATAATAAAGAGGTTAATACATAAATAACGACTTTATTGATAGTTAAAAAACAATTTTGTTGTTGAATTTTAGTATTTATTTAATATTTCTTACTTTTCGTTCAAAATTCACAACTATGAAAAAAATAGCCTTCCTAATTACTGCCTTGACCTTTAGTGTTTCCTGGGGCCAAAAAGGTACTACTACCACGACGCCAACTTTGTTTCAAGAGTTGACTTTACAAAATGTTGGACCCACCGTGATGAGTGGACGCGTAGTTGACGTGGCGGTAAATCCTGAGAATCCTATCGAATTTTATGTAGCGTATGCCTCAGGTGGTTTGTGGTATTCGAATACGAATGGTTTGAGAATGGAACCAGTGATGGATACGGCACCAACACTAAATTGTGGTTCTGTCTTTGTGGATTGGAAATCAGGAATGATTTTGGTGGGTACAGGAGAAATCAATTCTTCGCGATCTTCTTATGCAGGAATAGGTTTGTTACAATCCTTTGACAAAGGAAAGACCTGGAAAAATATAGGATTGACCGACAGTCATCATATCAGTAAAATTTTAGTTAACCCCAAAAATAGCAATGAGATTATTGTTGGAGTGGCGGGACATTTATACACTAAAAACAAGGAAAGAGGCATTTTTAAAACGACCGATGGTGGAAAATCGTGGCAACAAGTGTTGTTCGTAAATGACGAAACTGGAGTGATTGATATGGCTGTGGCCGAAAATAATTTTGACGTACTATACGCCAGTGCTTGGCAGAAAGACAGAAAAGCACACAATTTCAATGGAAACGGAAAAGCCTCTGGTATTTATAAAAGTACCGATGCAGGATCGACTTGGCAGTTGATTTCTACTCCAGAAAGTGGCTTTCCTTCGGATGAATTCGTCGGACGTATTGGATTATCGGCTTTTACTTCAGACATCATTTATGCTGTGATGGATAATCAAAAAATGCGACCTTCGGCTAAAAAAGAAAAAGATCCCAACGATGAAGATCCAGAGGTAATTGGAGCCGAAGTTTTCAAATCCATCAACGGAGGGAAAACGTGGGTAAAAACCAATACGAGTTTTATTGATGATTTTTATTCTAGCTATGGCTATTATTTTGGCGACATCACGGTAGATCCTAAAAATCAAGAACGCATTTATATCACAGGTGTTCCGTTGTTGTTTTCTGATAATGGAGGAAAAACATTTCAAGCTATTGATGGCGATAATGTACACTCCGATCATCACGTAGTTTGGATCAATCCTAATAATCCGAATCATTTGGTTAACGGAAACGATGGTGGTTTGAATATTACCTATGATAATGGAAAATCGTGGCAGTTATGCAACAGTATTCCAGTGGGACAGTTTTATGCGGTGAATGTCGACGAACAAGAACCTTACAATATTTATGGTGGTTTGCAGGATAATGGTGTTTGGGTTGGGGCTAATAACTATAATGCCTCAATTCGTTGGCAACAAGAAGGGAAGTATCCGTATTCCAGATTAATGGGAGGAGATGGGATGCAAATCCAAATTGATAAGCGCAATCCAAATATCGTTTTTACAGGATACCAATACGGCAGTTACTACCGCATCAATCGCGCGGATGAATCTAAAAGTAAGTTCATTGCACCGAAAGCCAAAAAAGGAGATAAATCGTATCGATACAATTGGCAATCACCTATTTTATTGTCATCTCACAATCAAGACATTTTGTATTTAGGCTCTAATTTTTTACACCGTTCTATGAATCAAGGTGATACTTGGACGGCTATTTCACCCGATTTAACTCAAGGAGGTAAACAAGGAAATGTGGCTTTTGGAACGTTGACAACTATCAGCGAAAGTCATTTCGAGTTTGGAGTGTTGTACACCGGTAGCGATGATGGTTTAGTTCAATTTACTAATAACGGTGGAGCGAGTTGGAAAGTGATTTCTACTACTTTGCCACAAAACCTTTGGGTAAGTAGAGTAGTGGCTTCTATCCACAAAAAAGAACGCGTTTATGTAACGCTCAATGGGTACCGAAATGACGATTTTACAAGTTATGTGTATGTGTCAGAAGATGCAGGGCAAACTTGGAAAAGTATTGCAAACAATCTTCCTGCAAGTCCAGTCAATGTGATTTTAGAAGACAGCGTTTTGGATAGCGTGTTGTATGTAGGAACTGACAATGGCCTTTACATTTCTGTTGACGGTGGTACTTCTTGGCAAGATTTCTCAAACGGAATGCCTCCAGTGGCGGTGCACGATTTGGTGATTCAAAAGAAAGCCAAAGATTTAATTGTGGGGACACACGGTCGCTCGGTATATAAAGTGAGTTTGAAACAAGTACAAGAATTGAAAAAAGAGGTTTTAGACAAAACGCTTTATGTGTATGAAGTCAAAAGCACAACAAAATCCGAAAGATGGGGTTCGAAACGTGGCGCTTGGGGTGACGAGTTTATTCCAAAAAATGAACTTTGGTTTTATACCAATTCGGCTGGAAATGTAATCGTTCAATTAGAAAATGCTTCCAAAGAAATCGTGTATACAACTACTGTTGCCGCTCAAAAAGGATTGAACAAAGTGGTTTATGATTTAGCAATCGACAAAGTTGCGGCCGACAAATGGATGGCAAAAGATAAAAAGCTAAAAATAACGCCTGCTAAAAACGGAAAGTATTATCTACCTGTGGCCAAATATACTTGGAGCGTAGCTAAAGACAAAGAGAAAGCGACAACACCTTTCGAAATTGTAGCGCCTAAATAAAGAGGTCTGTTTGAAAAATCAACCATAATTTCTGATGGTTTTACGTTGAAAGGTTATGATAACTAACTTGTTTTTGAACCATATAAGGCATTTAAGGTCATTGAAGTTAGGTAAAAAGTAGTAACTCTAATTTGTGTATACTTTTTATCCTTTTACTAAAACCAAAAGAGGGCTTTTGAGTCATATTTACAACTCTTATATGGTTAAAAATTTTGCGAACCTAGCGTAAACCTTTGCGAACCTTGCGGTTAAATTTCGACAAAGATTTTTCGCATTGACACGATTAAGAACAAAAACAAAAGGCACGATTCCAAGTTGGTCTCGTGCCTTTTTTTGGCAAACATCTTTAATAATTAAACTTCTAAAATACTTTTAAAATTGTGCCACTTCTGTTGAGTCTTTCATTGCGGTTGTAGACGCTTTACCAGTAGTAACCGTATTTTGAACAGCATCAAAATAGCTCGTTCCCACAAAACCTTGGTGTTTTACGGCTCTAAAACCGTGTTGTTGCAAAGCAAATTCTCTTTCTTGTAATTCAGAGTAGCCGGCCATACCTCTTTCTTTGTAGGCTTTTGACAATTCAAACATACTCGTGTTCAAAGCGTGGAATCCAGCCAAAGTAATGAATTGGAATTTATACCCCATAGCCGCCAAGTCTTCTCTAAAGGTTTCCATTTCTGCAACCGATAGTTTCGCCGCCCAGTTGAACGAAGGCGAACAGTTGTAAGCCAACATTTTTCCCGGGTATTTCGCGTGAATGGCATCGGCAAATTGTTTTGCGTAAGCCAAATCAGGGTTGCTCGTTTCCATCCAAATCAAATCGGCATAAGGTGCATAACTTAACCCACGGTCAATACCTTGCTCCACACCACAGTTTACGTAGAAGAAACCTTCGTCTGTTTTTTCTCCCGTGATGAATTTGGCATCTCTTGGGTCTATATCGCTTGTCAATAAGTTTGCAGCATCCGCATCCGTTCTTGCTACAATTAGGGTTGGCGTTCCCATTACGTCGGCAGCCAAACGCGCAGCGATTAATTTATTGATGGCTTCTTGCGTAGGAACCAAAACTTTTCCGCCCAAGTGGCCACATTTTTTAGCAGAACTCAATTGGTCTTCAAAGTGTACGCCCGCTGCGCCTGCTTCAATCATTGATTTCATCAATTCAAAAGCGTTCAAATTTCCTCCAAAACCTGCTTCAGCATCCGCAACAATCGGAACCAAATAGTCTTTTTTATCTACGGTTTTGTTCACCACTTGAATTTGGTCAGCGCGCAACAAAGCGTTGTTGATTCTTTTTACTACCAAAGGGACACTGTTGGCAGGATACAACGATTGGTCAGGATACATTTCGCCGGCCACATTCGCATCAGCCGCCACTTGCCAGCCACTTAAGTAAATAGCTTCTAGTCCAGCTTCCACTTCTTGAATGGCTTGATTACCGGTCAATGCGCCTAATCCGGCAACAAAATCCTGTGATTTCAATCTGTTCCAAAGTTTCGTAGCGCCCATTCTAGCGATACTGTGTTCAATTTGGTATGAACCTTGCAATTGCACCACTTCTTCAGCGGTGTAAGGGCGTTCAATGCCTTCCCATCTTGGGTTTGTTAACCAATCAGTTACTAATTCTTGAATGCGTGTCTCGGTGGTTTTCATAATTTCTTTTTTTTTAATTCTCGGTTGGTTTATAATAGATTTTTTGTTTCATTTAATTATCAGGAGCGGCAAGCAAAGGGCTTTTTCAGTGAATATGGGTCCCGCTCTCCGTTATATCTCTGTCCTCGCTCGTTCGCGAGTCCAGAGGATGCCACTGCGATCGGGGCTAAAAGCCAGCAATGTGATTTTCTAGAAAAACAAAAGACACAAGGTTTTAATTGCTAACTTTAATTGTTGCTATGATTCGTTTAATTGAAGCAGGAAAATTGGTGTTCATCTGTGGAATTCGTGGCTTACTTTTTTAATAGTGATTGTTAACCACTACAAATACTTGTACCCAGGTATCGTCAAGAACTCTACAAATTTTTTGTTCACAACCAGTTCGTCTAGTAATTTTTCTGCCAAGATGTAGTTTTCCTCTTCGTGCGCTCGGTCACCCACTTGCTTTCTGATTTTTTCATATTCTTCCAAAGCTATGCGGTGGTACAATTTGGTCGTTAATTTTTCACCCGAATCCAACGTTACTTCATTTTGAAGCCATTGCCACAATTGCGACCTTGAGATTTCTGCCGTGGCGGCATCCTCCATCAAGTGATGAATCGCTGCAGCGCCTTGACCGTTTAGCCAAGAAGTGATGTACAGCACGGCCACATTTACGTTTTTGCGAATCCCTTCTTCGGTAATCGTTCCTACTGGAATTTGCAACAAATCCGCTTCTGTAATATGCAAATCCGCTCTCTTGATGTGAATATGATTTTTGGTCATCATATTTTCATTAAACACTTTCATCGCTATCGGAACCAAATCAGGATGCGCTACCCAAGTTCCGTCGTGTCCGTTTCTCGCTTCTCTTTCTTTGTCGGCAATCACTTTTTTGAAGGCAATTTCGTTGGCTTCGGGGTCATTCTTAATCGGAATTTGTGCAGCCATTCCGCCCATTGCGTGAATGTTGCGTTTGTGACAACGCTGAATCACCAATTTAGAATACGCGTCCATAAAAGGCGAAGTCATCGTTACTTGGTCGCGGTTCGGAACGATAAAGGCAGGATTATTTCTGAATTTTTTGATGTATGAAAAAATGTAATCCCAACGCCCGCAGTTCAAGCCTACGATATGGTCTCTTAATTCGTAGATGATTTCGTCCAACTGAAAACTGGCGGTTATGGTTTCAATCAAAACGGTTGCTTTAAAGGTACCGTGTTGCTCTCCAAGGTATTCTTGTGCAAATTCAAACACTTCGTTCCACCATCTGGCTTCCAAATAATGTTCTAGCTTGGGTAAGTAAAAATAAGGCGCCGAACCGTTTCTGGCCAATTGGTCATGATTATGAAAAGCATACAGACCAAAGTCAATCAAAGAGCCAGAAGCTTCTTCGTTTGCTATCAAGATGTGCTTTTCGTTCAAGTGCAATCCTCTTGGGCGCACAATCAAAACGGCTGTTTTTTCTTTTAGTGCGTATTTTTTGTTTTTAATTGGATCTTCTAGAGTAATCGTTTTGTTTACGGCATCTTTAAGGTTTTGTTGCCCTTCCATTATGTTGTCCCAAGTAGGCGAAGTGCTGTCTTCAAAATCGGCCATAAAAGTTTTCGCACCCGAGTTCAAAGCGTTAATCACCATTTTTCTATCTACTGGTCCGGTGATTTCCACTCGTCTATCGATTAAATCTTTTGGGATTGGAGCTGCTTGCCAGTTGCTTTCTCTAATGCTTTTGGTTTCCAAAGGAAAGGTGGGTAACACCCCATTATCAAATTGGACTTGTTGTGCTTTGCGGGCTTCTAAAAGTTCCAATCGTTTAGTATTGAAGTTTTCGTGTAAAGCGGTCAAGAAATCGATCGCTTCCTCGGTTAAAATGTTCTCGTGTTGCGCAATTTCTTCATTCAAAAATTGCCATTTTTTTTCGGTGGTTTCGGTTAGTGTTTGCATAACTATTTGATTTTGATACTGCAATACTACAAAAAGTTTTTTACAAAACAAGCGAACGTTCGCAAAAAATAAAAAAAATGTTTTTTGCGACTTTTATATTTTTAGTTTATCTTTGGTTTTATGAACATAGAAAAAGAGTATATCAAGTTAATTTTCGGGCTAAAACTCAAGCAGGCTCGCATGAGTAAGGATTTGTCATTATTTGGTCTGGCCAAGATTACCGACTTGTCCAAATCGTATTTAAACGAGATCGAAAAAGGAAAAAAATATCCCAAAACGGATAAAATTATTCTGCTGGCCGATAAATTAGAGGTGACTTATGATCATTTGGTATCGTTAAAACTCGATAATAATTTGGCGCCCATTGGTGAAATTCTGACTTCAGGTATTTTGAAGGAAATTCCGTTGGAGCTTTTTGGAATTCAAGAGGCTGATTTGATTGATATTATTGCCAATGCGCCTGCTAAGGTCAATGCCTTTATTAGTACCATCATTGAAATTGCACAACATTATAATTTGTCACGCGAAAGTTTCTTTTTGGCTTCTTTGCGTTCGTATCAAGAAGCACACAATAACTATTTTGAAGATTTAGAAGAAAAGGTGTTGTTGTTTTGTAAAGCTTTTCATGTAGATCTCGCCAGTAATATTTCGATAGCCGAGCTAAAAGAAATTTTGATCGAAGAATACGGATATACCATCAAAGAATTGGTGTTTTCTGAACAAGCTGAAATGGGGGATTTACGCTCAATTTATGTACCTACTAGCAAAACCTTATTGCTTTCGGACGAGATTGATGAAGGGCAAAAGGCTTTTGTTTTAGCCAAAGAAATCGCTTATAATTTTATGGAAATCAAAGAGCGTTTGTATACGTTCAGTTGGATTAAATTCGACAATTTTGACCAAGTCTTGAATAATTTTTATGCCTCTTATTTTGCGGGAGCTTTGTTGTTGCCAAGACAAAATCTGATTGATGAATTGAATTTGTTTTTGGCCAAAGAGAATCCTAAACCACAAGAAATGGTGCAATTGATGACGCAATTCAACGTCTCGCCTGAATCCTTTTATCAGCGATTGACGAATATTTTGCCGAAAGATTTCAATTTGAAAAACTTGTTTTTCTTGCGTTTGTCTCACAAAATAGGCGCCGATACCTACCAAATCAAAAAGGAACTACATATTACCAATCAACAAGAACCGCACGCCAACGAAATGAACGAGCATTACTGCCGCAGATGGGTTTCGATAAAAACTATTGAGCAATTGTTACAACAAGGCAAGACGCATTTTTTTGATGCGCAAGTGTCGCGTTATGAAAATAGCAGCAACGAATATTTGGTGTTTTCCTCGGCTACTCCCGATCCGTTTAAGAAAGATTGTTTGCGAAGTATTTCGGTGGGGATTTTAATCACGCCATCGGTAAAGAAAAAGTTCAAATTCTTAGAAGGCGATGTGGTGCCCAAACAATTGGTGGGCGTGACCTGCGAAACTTGTGCGGTGAAAGATTGCCAAGAGCGCGCCTCCGAACCCATTCATCTCAATCAAAAAATACGCAACGAAAACACCGAAGCCATCGTTCAGAAGTATATGGCAAAGTTTAGTTGATTTTTTTGTTTACTTTAATATTATTTTATTGTTAATAAGTTTTACAAGGTTATTCTGTATTGTGATTTTGGTATATTTGTAATAATCAACCTTTTAACTAATAATTTAATGAAAAAAACAACTCCATTCAATTTTATTTCACTAGTTTTTTGCTCACTTTTGATAATTTCTTGTTCTGATACTACTGATATGTCAGTCGGTACCGCTGCATCAATTAATCGTAATGAGTATATCAAATATGGTAAGAAATTAGAGAATCCCTATTCAATCAAGAATATGAGGAAAGCTTTATTTAATTTAAAAGAAAAGACAAAAGGGAAATCAAGTACAAGTAAAGAAATGCTTGTGCCGGTAGATGAATTAAGTATTGAACCAAATTATCTTTATGTAGAGATAGCTCCTACTACAGCCGCTCAGGAAGCGGAAATAAAGCAAGATAGCTCTTTAATTGTTTTTGATTATCCTCTCGATTATGAGTTTACGGACGAAGTTCTTGATGCTAGACCTCAATTAGCTCCTAATGAGTTTCCTGTGTATTACAGTGCTATTAAGATTGACTCTGATATGGCAAGTGAAGTGTATTATCAAACCTTGGAGGAACTTTATATTCCTGAAGAAGACCCTTATTTTGATGATGGTTTAACAATGCTAAAGAAAGTGGATAAAAAAACTATTGAAAAGCGACAATTGTTTTTGGATCAATTGCTCGAAGAAGCATATAGATTAACGGGTAATGAGTATGAGGGTAAATCTAATGATACATCTACCAATCGATTGATTTTTGGTACGAGATGGTGGCCTAGTGGGGCTATTTCAATTTTTGATGAAGTAGCGGGTAGAAACGTGCCAGTAGTTGGCGCAAAGATTTTGATTAGGCAATGGTTTACTGTACGACAAGCTATTACCAATGAAAACGGTTATTTTAAAACAAGCTCTGTGAGAGGTAGCGCTCGTTATATTATTCAATGGGAGAGATATGACTACAGTATACGAAATGGCTCTTTGTTTCAGGCGGAATTAAGAGGTCCTGAACGAAAACAACAAGACTGGAATTATACCATTAACGCTGGATCAGGCGATAGTGATGATAAATACCATGCGCTAATACACCAAGCGGCACATGATTATTATTATGGTCATCGTTTTGGATTAATTTCGCCGCCGCGTAATGGATTTTTTAGTGTCCAAATGAAGATTGCGGCAAGAGAAGTTAGGGGTTCTTCATATCATACTCATGCTGCTAATGAGTTAACCTACGGCCTATATCCAAGAATAGTGATAAAAAAATGGGGAAGGTCTGCAGATGAGATATATGGCACAACAATTCATGAATTGACCCATGCAGCTCATTCTGTTTTGGATAGGAATAATTATGACAACATAGTCCGAGATGGCTATTTTAATAGTAGTTCAATTATTTCAAATAGAAATAAAAGATTATTAGAGACATGGGGATCAACAGTTGAGATTGTCATGACTTTAGATAGGTATAAAATTAAGTTTGGTAATAATGCATATAGGGTTTATCAAAATTTAGATTATAGAGATTTTCAATTTTTAACGATAAGGGATGAAAATATATATACGTCCGCTGGGTTTGATATGATTGATAGTTTTAATCAGAGGGATTTTAATGGATTTAATTATCCTGTTGACAGAGTAAATGGCTATACAATAAAGCAATTGCAAGATGCTTTGGTTGGTGCCAGTTACTGGGATGAATGGCGCAACAATATCAAGAACAGGTACGATAACCCAACTGAAATTTACTTAGATGAATTATTTAATAACTGGCAAGATTAAGATTATGAAAAAGATATATTGTATAATTGTTGCATTATTCATGCTAATGGGTTGCACTGATCAAGGAGATAAAATAACATATGATTATTCTATTCTTAATACTTCAGGAAAGAAAATAGTTTTAATACCTTACATTGGAGGAGTTAAAGAGGTTCAGAACGCAATAACTTTACAGCAAAACGAAAAATTTAACAAAAAGTATATTTATTATCCTCCAGGTGCTAAAGGGTATAACATGAGTAATCTTTTTAGTAAAACTGCCATAGGTAGTTTGACTCATGTAGAAATTATTTTTGATGATATAAAGAAGGTAATTTATCAAGAATGCACAACAACAAATCAGTGTTTTAATCAAGCTAGAAACATTTTTAATCCAGTTTTTAGCGACGAGCAAACAGAAGTGTACACTATTACTCCAGAGGATTATCAAAACGCACAAGATTGCGGCGGGAATTGTAATTAAAAGTATAAAGAAACGTGATTTAGAAAATAAGAAAGGCTGTCTTCAAAATTGGAGACAGCCTTATGTTTTACAAAAAACGTGTATTTCAAATTCACTAAGTTGAAGGTTTTATTACTCCACCCATTTGTAATAACGAGCGCCTAGTAAGTTGGGATTTTCGTTTTCGATACGGTCCAAAATCCATTCGTTTTGTGGGGTGCGAATGGGTTGTTTTTGTTCTTTTTTGTGGAGTTTTTCGTAGGTTTCAAAATCAATAGCGACACTTTTTTCTAAAGTTTCAAAAAGCGCTACGGGTTGCAAGGCTTTTTTCCAATCCGCTTGAATCGTTCCCTCGAAAACTTTCGATTTTGAACCGCTTCCGTAGGCTAAAAAGCCCATTTTCTCGTTGGCAATTTCAGTATTGTTTTCTGAAAAATGTGCCAAAGTCGATAGCAATCCCATAAAAATAGAGCCCGTATATAAGTTTCCAATTAAAGAGGAAGCGATTTCTGCAGGTTGTAATTTTTGACTCACAAAATCTTGATAAGCCTGAGTTTTGCTAATCTCTTTAAGCTTGTTTTGGTATTCTTCTGGAGTTTCGTTTCCAGTAATAACTGCTTCGGTTGCATCTAAAGCATAAATTTCTGTTAACATACGTCGGCCTTGAAAGGCATACGGTAAGTGCATTACAATGCTTTTCCAGCTGTTATAAATCGTTTCAGAAGTATTTTTTTCTTTTTTGAAAGCAAAGTAGGCATCTTTGGTACGGTCCATATAACATTGGTTCGAATACTGTCCATCAAACACCGGTTGGTCTTTGTGAATTTCGATTTCGTCTTCCAAATTATCAAACCAAGCCTCGTTGTTGTTGTTGCCTGTGATTTCTTGTTTTGAAATAGTTCTGTACGGTTTAAAAAAGTCAAATACGCCTTTCGTGCTTACACCCCAATGATTCTCAAAAGCTATAATTCTTGGGTTGGCGGAGATTAGCATAGCTACAGCTCCTGCGCCTTGGGTGTATTCTCCAGTAGAGTTGAGGTCGTATTTAGCAAAATCGGTAGTAACAACAATTGCTTTTTTAGAGGGGTTCAATTTTACAAAATCTAAGCAGTTTTGTAGTGCATCCACGCCTCCGATACAGGCAAAAGTAAAATCAACTGCATCGCAATGCGTTAAACAGTTTTCTCCAAATTTTTGTTCCATCAAGGCTACCAAAAAGGAAGCGATGGGTTTAGAACTGTCGATTGCGCTTTCGGTTCCTACGTAAATTCGAGCGATGTCGTCTAAAGCTATTTTTTGGTCTTGGATGAGTTTGGTTAAGGCATTGGCTCCAAAAATCACGGTATCTTGATGGGCATCGGCGAGTGTCATATTCGTTAATCCGAGTCCTTTTTGCAATTTTGCGGGTTCAATATTTCGAGCTTCGGCTAAGGTTTGTATGGGTAAGTGTATTTTGGCTACGTCAAAAGAGAGCGCGTCAATTCCAATTTTCATGTGTTATCGTTTTGAGTTGCAAAGGTAAAATGCCGTATGCTAAATACAAGAAAATAGCGGCATTATTCTTTTGTTAAAGGTGCTTTTTTTGAAAAACACTAATTTGTGGTATTTTGTTATTAATTCTGTAAATATATATCGTTTTCTTGCTTTTGTTTTTGAGAAAAATCGATCTTGTTTGGTTTTATTTAAAGAATGTTTAACTTAAATTAAGTAAAAATGGTTAAATAAACATTTATGTTAAACACTTTAAATTCATTATAAATAAATATAAATGGGTTGTAATTCCTTTTTAATTGCCTTATTTTTGTGTGGAATTTTTATTAATTAATATAAAAAAATATGGCACAAACTGCATTGTTAAAGTCTTCTATAGCTAGAAAAGTAGCTATGGCACTATCAGGGCTTTTTTTAATTACTTTCTTGTCATTGCATTTTTTCATCAATATGGTTTCTGTTTTTAGTGCAGAGGCTTTTAATGCAATGTCTCACTTTATGGGGTATAATCCATTAATACAATTTGTTATGCAACCTGTGCTTATCGCAGGTGTAGTTTTTCACTTTGTAATGGGAATGGTTTTAGAACTTCAAAACAAAAAAGCTAGACCTATTAGCTACGTAAAGTACGATGGATCGGCTAATGCTTCTTGGGCTTCAAGAAACATGATCATATCAGGATTAGTGGTTCTAGCATTTTTAGGATTGCACTTCTTTGATTTTTGGATTCACGAAATGACTTATAAATATGTTGAGTCAGGCGCAATCAATGAAACAAGATATTTTGAAGAATTGGTGGCTAAGTTTGAAAGCCCAGTTCGTACAGGTATCTATGTGGTAGCCTTCGTTTTATTAGCGATTCACTTATGGCATGGATTTAGTTCTTCTTTCCAATCAGTTGGATTCAATAACAAATTCTCGGCTACTATTCAAAAATTAGGATATGCATTTGCAATTGTGGTTCCTGTTGGATTCATATTTATTGCTTTATTTCATCATTTTAATCATTAATATCAATCAAAATGAAATTAGATTCTAAAATACCTGAAGGTCACATTTCTAAAAAATGGACAGATTATAAAGACCACTTACGATTAGTTGCTCCAAACAATCGCCCAAAAATTGATATTATCGTTGTGGGTACTGGTTTAGCCGGAGCCTCTGCAGCAGCATCTTTTGCTGAAATGGGTTATAATGTTAAAGCGTTTTGTTACCAAGATTCTCCTCGACGTGCACACTCAATTGCAGCTCAAGGAGGTATCAACGCTGCGAAAAATTACCAAAATGACGGAGATAGTACCTTCCGTTTGTTTTATGATACCATCAAAGGAGGAGATTATAGAGCACGTGAGGCTAACGTACACCGTTTGGCTGAAGTGTCTGGAAATATTATTGATCAATGTGTAGCACAAGGAGTTCCTTTTGCTCGTGACTACGGAGGAATGTTGGATAACCGTTCTTTTGGTGGAACACAAGTACAACGTACATTTTATGCCGCAGGACAAACAGGTCAACAATTGTTGTTAGGTGCTTATTCGGCTTTATCTAGACAAATTGGTTTAGGAAAAATCGATATGTACAACCGTCACGAAATGCTAGAATTAGTAAAAGTGAACGGAAAAGCTCGTGGAATCATTGCTCGTAATTTAGTTACTGGAGAGTTAGAAAGACATTCGGCTCACGCAGTAATTATTGCAACAGGTGGATACGGAAATGTATATTTCTTATCTACGAATGCAATGGGTTCTAACGTAACAGCAGGATGGAAAATCCACAAACAAGGTGCTTTGTTTGCTAACCCATGTTTTGTGCAAATTCACCCAACTTGTATTCCTGTACACGGAACCAATCAATCGAAATTGACTTTGATGTCTGAGTCATTAAGAAACTCTGGACGTATTTGGGTACCAAAGAAAAAAGAAGATGCAGAAGCGATTCGTGCAGGTAAAATGAAGCCAACACAAATTGCTGAAGAAGATAGAGATTACTACTTAGAAAGAAAATATCCTGCGTTTGGTAACTTAGTGCCTCGTGACGTAGCTTCTAGAGCTGCTAAAGAGGTTTGTGATGCTGGTCACGGTATCGAAGCTAATGATACAAATGAAGGAGTGTATTTGGATTTCTCTTCTGAGATTCAATCAAAAGGGAAACAAGTAGCTTTTGCTAAAGGAAATCACAATCCTTCGCAAGAAGAGGTTCTTTCTTTAGGTAAAAAATGGTTAGAAGAAAAATATGGTAACTTGTTTACCATGTACCAAAAAATCACAGACGAAAATCCATACGAAACGCCAATGAAAATTTATCCAGCGGTACACTATACTATGGGTGGTGTTTGGGTTGATTACAATTTAGAGTCAACTATTCCAGGATGTTTCGTAGCTGGAGAAGCGAATTTCTCTGATCACGGTGCGAACCGATTAGGGGCTTCTGCTTTGATGCAAGGATTAGCTGATGGATATTTCGTATTGCCATATACGGTTTCTGATTATTTAGCAGATGACATTCGTACAGGAAAAATCTCTACTGATTTGCCTGAATTTGCAGCAGCTGAAAAAAGCGTGAAAGATTCAATTGATAAATTCTTAAACAACAATGGAACGAAATCAGTAGATCATTTCCACAAACGTTTAGGTTTGATCATGTGGAATAAAGTAGGTATGGGACGTAATGAGAAAGGTTTGACCGAAGCTATTGCTGAAATTGCCGCTTTGAAAGAAGAATTCTACAAAGATGTTTATGTGCCAGGAAGTGCAGATGAGTTGAACCCTGAATTAGAGAAAGCCTTACGTGTGGCTGATTTTATTGAATTGGGTCAATTAATGGCAATCGACGGATTACAACGTTTAGAATCTTGTGGTGGTCACTTCCGTGAAGAATACCAAGATGCTGAAGGTGAAACACTTCGTGATGACGAAAACTTCAAGTTTGTTGGAGCTTGGGAGTACAAAGGAGACGATATCAGCAAAGAAGAACTTCATAAAGAAGAATTGAAATACGAGTTTATTAAAATAGCCGCTAGAAATTATAAATAGTAATAGCGTTATAATTAGCGGTTAGTAGTAAGTAAACTAAAAGCTAATCACATTAAAAATAAAAAACATGAGTGCAGCAAAAAATATTAATATAACCTTACAAATTTGGCGTCAAAAAAACGCTAAAGTTAAGGGAAAGATGGAAACATATAAGTTGAATGATGTTTCTACAGCGAGTTCATTTCTAGAAATGTTAGATCAATTGAATGAGCAATTAGTGAACGAAAGAAAAGAGCCTGTAGCCTTTGATCACGATTGTCGCGAAGGAATTTGCGGAATGTGTTCTTTGTATATCAATGGACGTGCACACGGACCTGATACAGGAATCACGACTTGTCAATTACACATGAGAATGTTCAACGACGGGGATACTATCGTAATTGAGCCATGGAGAAGTGTGGCATTTCCAGTAGTTAAAGATTTAGTTGTTGATCGTTCTTCTTTCGAAAGAATTCAACAAGCAGGAGGATTTGTTTCTGTAAATACTTCAGGTAATACTATCGATGCTAATACGCTTCCTGTACCTAAGGCTGATGCGGATAAAGCTTTTGAAGCTGCTGCTTGCATTGGATGTGGAGCATGTGTTGCTACTTGTAAAAATGGTTCAGCGATGTTGTTCGTTGGGGCTAAAGTATCACAATATGCACTTTTACCACAAGGTAAAGTAGAAGCCACGAATCGTGTATTGAACATGGTACGTCAAATGGATGAAGAAGGTTTTGGTAACTGTACCAATACTGGAGCTTGCGAAATCGAATGTCCAAAAGGAATTTCATTAGAGAACATCGCTCGTATGAATAGAGAATATTTGTCAGCAAGTTTGGTGTAAATAGACTTTCCAAAATTTAAAAAACGCATTCATTCATTTGAATGCGTTTTTTTTTACATGAACATTCGCTTAATTGTTTGTTAATATTCATAATGTTAAAGATACGCAACAGTAATGAAAGGTTAAATATTTCAAAATACTATGCATGCACAGTATTTGTAATTTTGTTCATAATCATACAAAATTCAAAATATGAAATCCAACTTTAGCCGTCGTTCTTTTCTTAAAAATTCCTTATTGTTCTCGGGAGGTGTATTATTAGCGCCTAATTTTATAAGTTGTTCTAAAGATGACGAGCCAAATGATCGGGCACCGATTGACTTAAAGTTATCTAATTTTAATGAGGGAGTGGCAAGTTTCGATCCTACGCCATCAAGTATTATTCTTTGGACTCGCTATACAACTTCAAAAAATGAAAGTGTGAACTTATCTTGGGAGTTAAGCACGGATGCAATGTTCAATAATGTTCTTCGACAAGGAAAAGTTACTACAGACGAATCGAGAGATTTTACTGTTGCAGTTGATGTCCAAGGATTGTCTTCAAATAAGTCCTTTTATTACAGGTTTTACAACGTATTGACTAAAGAAGTTTCTGTAATAGGAGAAACAATCACTTTGCCTTCAGTGTCAGATACTATTTCGCAAGTCAAAATGGCGGTTTGCTCTTGTGCTAACTTTGCTGCAGGTCTGTTTACTGTTTATGAAGCAATGGCAAAATCGGACGTAGATGTTGTGGTGCATTTAGGAGATTATATTTATGAATATGGTGCAGGTGAATACGGAACGAACCAATATACTGCAAGTTTGGGTAGAACTCATGTTCCAGCTAATGAAATCGTGACTTTGGAGGAGTATAGAACTCGTTATAAGCAATACAGAAGAGATCCAAAATTGAAATTGGTACACCAAAAGAAACCATTTATTGCCGTTTGGGATGATCATGAAATCACCAACGACACTTACAAAGATGGCGCCGAAAATCATCAGCCCAAAGAAGGCGATTTTACCGTAAGAAAATTGGCAGCTTTGAAAGCTTACAGCGAGTACATTCCGCTTAAAACAGGGAACGATAAACGAATTTATAGAGATTTTCATTTTGGAAATTTACTTTCCTTGTACATGTTAGATACCCGCGTCATTGCTCGTGACAAGCAATTGGAGTATGGTACTTATTTTTCTTCAAATGGTTCTTTTAATGCAACGGCATTTCAAACCGATTTATTAAATCCAAACAGGCAGCTTTTAGGTACTGAACAATTAGGTTGGTTGGGATCTAAAATTGCCTCAAGTTCTTCGAAATGGCAAGTTCTTGGTCAACAAGTTTTGATGACCAAAATGATGCTTCCCTCAGAACTTTTGATGCTGATGGCGCAAATCAATGGAGAAATTGATGCTTTGGGTAGTGCAAAACCTGCTACTTTACAAGCGTTTCAAACTTCTTTAGGAGGACTGGTTACCATTAAATCAAGGATACTTGCCAATGATCCTACCGTAACTGCAGCTGATAAATTGCGATTGAGTACTGTTTTGCCCTATAATTTGGATGCTTGGGACGGCTATCCAGTAGAGAGAGAAAAGTTATATGCGCTTTTGAATGGGAAAAAAGTTGTAACCTTAGCAGGTGATACGCACAATGCTTGGCAGGGCGAATTAAAGGCAGCAAGTAATAAAGTGGTTGGTGTAGAATTAGCGACTTCTTCGGTTACTTCTCCGGGACTAGAAACCTATTTGGGATTGGGAGGCTCTCAATTAGCTCAATTCGAGCAAGCATTAAATTTGTTAATTGATGATTTAGAATATTCTAATTTGTCGAAAAGAGGGTTTTTGAAAGCTACTTTTTCAGCCGCTGATGTTAAAGCCGAATGGTTTTTTGCCGCTACAGTTTTTGAAGATGGTGCGACTGTCAATCTAGAGAAAACAATCACAAAGAGTTAGTCCTTTTCTTTGGTAGAATAATAGTTCTTGGGCCAGAAACCTATTTTTCATAAAGTGTTTCTGGTTTTTTTGTGGTTTTATATGGACTATTTGGATAAAAATAATTATGTATATTTATTTTTTTAAACCTTTTGCAGATGAAACATTATTTGGTATTCTTTTTCTTTTTGCTTTTTCAAACGATTTTTGCTCAAAGTAATATTTTGATTTTACAAAGTAAACATTCCCGTTTTTATAAAGAGATCAAAGAAGAGAAGCGAATACAAATTGAGACCAAAGAAGGTAAAACGTATCTTGGGAAGTTCAAAATTCAAGATTCGACAGCAATTGTTATACAAGATGAAGTAGTTTTATTGACGGATATTGTCAAAATAAAAAAGAAATCTAAGTTTGGAACGATTGCAAATCCAATAGTGATAACCATCGGAATAGGAGTTTTTGCGCTGGGGGTTTCCGGTCTATTTGTAGCCAATCCTTACGCCGCGGTAGCAGGAACAATGGCCATGATGGGAAGTGTACCGATTATACTTGTTCCTTTGTTTATATATGGTCATCCGTCAAAAAATTGGGAGTATTCTATTAAAAAAGTAAAATGAAAATAGCCATCCTGCAATCGTCCTTAGTTTGGGAAAATCCAGCTGAAAATCGCATTCAGTTCGAAGAAAAAATCCATGCGATTGATGAAAAAGTTGATCTAATTGTATTGCCTGAAATGTTTACCTCAGGGTTTACCATGCGTCCAGAATTGGTTGCCGAAACGATGCAAGGCGAAACGATAGAATGGTTGCGACAATTGGCAAAAGCCAAAAATGCTGCTATCACTGGAAGTTTAGTGATTGCCGAGCACGGAAATTTTTATAACCGATTGGTCTTTGTTTTTCCTTTTGGAGAAGTGCAATTTTATGACAAAAGACACTTGTTTACTTTGGCGGGAGAAGATAAAAAGTATACTGCAGGCAAAGAAAAAGTCATCATAGAGTATTTGGGTTGGAAAATTTGCCCACTGATTTGTTACGATTTACGTTTTCCAGTGTTTTCCAGAAATGTTGAAACGTACGATGTTTTGCTTTACGTAGCCAACTGGCCCGATACTAGAATAAACGCTTGGGACGCCTTACTCAAAGCTCGAGCGATCGAAAACATGTGTTATACTATTGGAGCGAACAGAATAGGAGTAGACGCCAATCATCATCAATACAACGGACATTCGCAAGTGCAAGATTATTTGGGACGCGCTATTATAGAACCACAAGAATCCGAAGGTGTTTTTGTAGCTACTTTGGATAAAAATGCACTAGTAGAAACCAGACAAAAACTAGGTTTCTTGAAGGATAAAGATGATTTTGAAATCAAGTAAAGTGAGTTTAATACCTTTTATTCAGGCACATGGATTTCTTTTTTTGGATTTTTACAGCG